>CAWHEU010000022.1:0-603886 GCA_963828465.1 uncultured Acidobacteriota bacterium
TTCGAGAGGCGTTGAGGCAAGCGCCGGGCCCTGCAAATCAGGCAACACGCCAGGCGGGTTCCTCATGACCGACGTTCCCACAGACCCCGGCGCCGACCAAGGCGCTGATGCGCACCAGGCTCTGATCGGCCTTCACGATCTCGCTGGAGCCTTTGGCTCCGTCGACATGGGCAGTCTCCCCGGGTTCAATTTCACTCCAAACGACACAGCGCTGCGTGTCGTCGCCGAAGCTCCGAAAGAGGAGATACCTGTCTCAGCGCGTCTTGGCGTCCTTCACGACCTGGCCCGCGCCGACTTTCCCGACTACGAATCCCACGAAGCCGAGTACCGGCTCCTCGCCGCATCGGTGGTGGACGAGCACGGCATCGACGTCGACCAGCTCCTGGACGATCTGAAGGAGTCGGCTCAGACCGGGGTCCCCTTCTCCACCACCCAGAGCGGACAGCAGCTCCCGCATCACGCCGCGGCATTCATCGGGGAGGACGTCTGCACCATCAGGAAAGTGGATGTCGGTGGTCTCACCGGGACCTGGATCTTTTCCGAGTTCGAAACCGACGCCCCCTTTGACCACGTCACCGAATGGGTCGACCCACGTAACTGGCCCCGATTTGGACCGATGCTGTTCAAGCAGATGGACGTCGTCGGCGGAAGCGAACCCGTCGCGATCAAGACGCTCGGAGATGAGCATTGGCATGGGGTTTTCCACGAGGAGGTCCAACTCGTCTCACGGATCAACACCCTGCTTCATTGCGACTTCTGGCGGGACGGGGATCTTGCGGCGGGCATGACCTATGAGCTCAATCTCAGCCTCGACGGTGAGCTCGACGTCGATCGTGGCTTCCTCTCGGTGAACGACATAGGACCGGTGCGCAGGGTGAAGGCCCTCAAGATTGTGGGGTTCACCCAGGAAATCTGGGATGAAGTAGCCCACACGGTGTGCCCCTTCTGGACGGACTTCGTCCGCGCTGCAGTTGAGGGCGGCACCACCAGCAGCCCGAAACCGCCCACCCATCCGACACCGGGAGAGCTCGACACGTCGCCGCTGGGTGACACCCTCGACGCCTGGGTGGAGTTCTTCGGTGATTCGGCTCGCACTTATCTCGAGCTCTTCGGAGATGTGGCATCTAGGGCCACCTCCGGTGCTTATTCGGCCGCGGACTTGGTGGATGACGGGACCCGCTACTGGTCGCAACTGGCCAAGGATTGGGCCCAGGCCTGGAGCTTCGGCACCGAGCTGCTCGACGAGGTCTCCCGAGAAGGGCTCAATGCCGGCTTCATGCCACCGGGAAAGCCGCGGGAGGCGGGAAGGGGCGCAGCCAGTGCGATGACGACGGCCCCGGCGAGTTCGGAAGGCACTCTGATCCCCGTGGCCGGACTGGGCAAGGATGACCAACCGGCTTGTACGAACTTGGTGTCCATCGAAGCCGGCGGCGCCACCATTCAATCGACGGACATCACCGTGTCGGTTGAAGGGCTCGACGACGGGACCTATGGCGTGCGGCTGACGACAACCGAAGGCTCAGTCCCGCCCGGGCTCTACGTGGGTGACATCGAGAATCCCCAGGGTCAGAGGCTGGCCGCTGCACAGCTCTACGTATCCCGGGCGACCAGTCCCGAACAGCAGTGACATCATGACGTCGGCAGAGACGCAACTCAGTCGCCTCTTCGAACGGCTGCTGACCGCCGCCGAGGCGTCCCTGGCTGCCGGTGACATGGAACAGGCGCGTGCCACTGCAGAGGAAGTGCGCGCCGTCGATCCCGACAACCAGCGGGCGGCACAGATCTTGCAACAGGTGGCGACACGTCAGCTCGGCGCTTCAGGCGAGCGCGCCTTGATGACGCTCCTCTTCTCCGATCTGGTCGGCTCGACCATGCTCTCCGAGCGCGTCGAGCCGGAGCAGCTACGCGACCTTTACTCCTTCTACCGTGCTGCAGCCAAGGAGGCGGTGGAGCGGTACAACGGCACCGTCATGCAGTACACGGGTGATGGCATCCTCGCCGGGTTCGGATATCCCGATCCCCACGAAGACGATGCCCGGCGGTCGGTGCTGGCCGGGCTGGACCTGGTCACCGCGATGCGGGAGGGACGAGCCGATCTGGATCGCCGCTTCGGGGCCGCCCCGGAGGTGCGTATTGGAATCCACACCGGGCGGGTAGTGGTCACCGACCTGAGAGCCGATCCGGGGGTACGGGAGCGGGACTCGATCGTGGGAGCTGCCCCCAACCTGGCCGCTCGAATCCAACAGGCGGCCGAACCCGGCATGGTGGTGATCAGCGACGTCACCCAGCAGTTGGTGGATACCGACTTCTACGTGCACTCGCTCGGCGTCCAGGAGCTGAAGGGGATAAGCCGCCCCGTTGAGGTCTTCGCCGTGGAGCGCCCCCGCTTCGCTGGGGCTCGCTTCGAGGCGGAGCGATATCGGAAGGCGGATCTGGTCGGACGCGACCAGCCCAGGGACCGACTCTTCACCGCCTGGGAAGAGATGCGTGAGCGTGGGGAAGGGGATCGGCCCGCTGGAGCAACCTTCCTCGTGACCGGCGAGGCAGGGATCGGCAAGACAAGGCTGGTGGCGGACCTCCTCGAACGGGTCGAATCCACCGGAGGCCAGGTGTTGAGCGCAGGTTGCCTTCCCTACTACGCAAACCTCTCGTTGTGGCCGATCGGGCGCATGTTGGAGCGGGTGATCGGAGTGGCGGGAGATGACGAGGACCGACACGGCCGCCTGGTGGCCCACCTCGACTCCCTGCAGCTGGAACTCTCGCGGTCGGTGCCCTTCCTCGCCCCTTTGATCGGGGCCACCGAGGTCTCTCCCTATCCGGCGCCCGAGCTCGACCCGAGCGCCTTTCTCGATGAGACACTCAACCGGCTCGTCGACTGGCTCGCGGCACTGGCAGCCAGCACACCACACCTGTTCCTCGTCGAAGACCTCCATTGGGCCGACCCATCCACTCTGGCGCTGCTGGGTCGCCTGGTGGAGCGCGGGCCTGGCGCCATCCTGACCGTGGCGACGACGAGGGACGACTCCTCGATCGCATGGCGCGAGGCGGTTGAGATGCTCCCCCTGGGCCGACTGGATGCGGCCGCCTCTTCGGCTCTCGTGGACAACCTGGCGGCCGGGGCCGACCTGCCCGGCGACATGCGAGCCTCCATCATCGAGCGAGCCGAGGGCAACCCGCTCTTCATCGAGGAGCTCACCCAATCCTCCCTCGATTCCGACCGCATCGAACCGATTCCGCTCCGTCTTCAGGAGCTGTTCACCTGGCGGCTCAAGGCGCCGGGTCTCGACCTGCGCGTGGCCCAGGTGGCCGCCACCGTGGGTCCCGCCTTCGATGCCGGCACCGTCTCGGCAGTGCTCGGCGACGAGGCGCTGGTAACCGGCCAGCTGGTCGCTATGACCGACGAGGGCATCATCGAGCCGAGCGATCTGGCCGCCAACACGTACCGGTTCCGCCATGCCCTGCTCAGGGATGCTGCTTACGAAACCCAGGTCTTGGACGTTCGGAGCCGGAACCACGCCGAGGTTGCCGAAGCCATCGCCGACCGCGGCGCCGAGCCCGCACTCGTGGCCGAGCATCTCGATCGGGCGGGACAGGCCGATCGCGCCGTCGGCCTCTACCTGATGGCGGCCCAGGCCGAGCAAGCCCGAGGGGCTCACCTCGAGGCCACCAGGTTGCTCTCCCGTGCCCTGGCCCTGCTCGAGACCTTCCCCGAGTCAGAGGACCGTGACTTGAGCGAGTTGACCGCCAGGATGCTCCGCGGTCTCAGCGTCAGCTCCATGCAGGGCTACGCCGCTCCGGATGTGCAATCCGATCACCGCCGGGCCGAAGCGCTCGCCACCCGTCTCGGCACTAGACCTGAGGTGTTGCCCTCAATGATCGCCATCTGGGCCTATTGGCTGACCAGCGGCGACCTGTCCACCGCCCGGGGCCTCATCGATCGGCTGAGCGACATGGTCCGTCAGCCGGCATTCTCCTGGTTCGAGCCGGAAGTGGAGTCCTGCGCCGGATGGCTCGACTTCTACCAAGGCGACCTGGATTCGGCCCGGGCACACCTGGAACGCGGCACTGCAGGATTCCTTGCTCGCCCCGCAGATCAGATGGTGTCCCCGTTCTGGCCGCTGCCCAACGATCCGATTGCAGTCTCCGAGATCGCCCTCGCCTGTGTCAGCACGCTGCAGGGCGAGCCCGATGAAGCTCAACGCTGGGAGCGTGAGGCTGTGGCCCGGGCCGAAGCGATCGGTTTCCCACACGGTCCGTTCAGCCTGGGTTTCGTCAAGACCTACGCCGCCTGGATCCGACGTTTCCTCGGCCAACACGACGCCTCCCGGCTCTTGGGGCTAGAGGTGGTGGGGATCGGCCAGGCGTACGGATATGCCTATTGGATGATGCTCGGCTCCTTGTACGTGACCACCGCCGATCCGGGTGGCGAGCCAGATGATGAGTTTCTAGAGCAAACCATCTCCACGCTCCGGCTGATGGGCCAGGAGGCCTTCGCAGCCTCCAGCCTGGCCCATCTCGCTCATCTCAATGCAGAGGACGATGAGCTCGGCCGTGCCCATGAGCTCATCGATGAGGCGCTCGAGGTGGTTTACAAAACTGGGGAGAATGTCCATCTCCCGGAACTTCTCCGCTTGCGAGCCGTGTACTCGTTGGCCCAGGGAGGCGATGAGATGGAGGCGGTGGCCGACCTGACCGAGGCGATGCGGGTTGCATCGGAGCAGGGGGCACGGGTGGCCCGGCTCCGTGCCGGCATCGAACTGGCCCGGCTCCCTGAGGCTGTGCGACCCCACGACTGGCGCATCCTGCTCACGCAGGCGAGAGGCGACATCACATCATCGCTTCCAACAGGCGAAACGGCCGACGCCGACGATTTGCTCGCCGTTTGACGTGTCCCTGCCGCGCGTTGTCATCCTGGGGGGCGGCATGGCGGGGCTGGCCACTGCCTGGGAGCTGAGCTCGGGTGAATGGAGGGAGCGTCTCGGATCGATCACCGTCTACCAGCGTGGCTGGCGGCTCGGGGGCAAGGGAGCGAGCAGCCGTGGCCGCCACGGACGCATCGAAGAGCACGGGCTCCACGTCCTGCTCGGTTACTACGACGCCACCTTCAGGTTGCTTCGGGAGGTGTACGACGAGCTGGACCGGACGGTCTCCGACCCGAATTGCCCCATCCGCAGTTGGCAGGAAGCGGTGGCCCCCACGGGTGACGTCGGGCTCGCCGAACACGACGGGTCCGCCTGGTCCCATTTCGTCACCACGTTCTCCCAAAACGGCTCCCTCCCCGGGGAGCTCGGGGCCGAGGACCGGCCTCTGCCTCCCCTGGAAGTTGCAGTACGCGCGATGCGGCTTCTCGTCGATTTCCATCGGTCGTTGGGCTCGTCGTCGGATTCCACCCGACTCCACCTGAGTGGCTCCCCGGTGCCCAGGTCGAGGCGGCCCGATCTGGAGACTCTGATCCGAGCTGGTGGGCTCACCGCCCTTGCCGCATTGTTGGAGGCCACTGAGCGCGCCGCCCGGATCGCCGCAGATGCCGCCCTCCCTTCCTCCACGGTGCAGACACTCGCTGGCGTCCTCGGTGGGTGGCGCGACGGGATACGGGCGGCGGTCATGGCCGATCCGGCGGCGCGTCGCACCTGGCAGCTCGTTGACCTCGTGGTGACCAACGTTGTGGGGATGTCGGCCGACGGGCTGTTGTCGGGCTCCGGCTACGAACGAATCGACCATCTCGACTACCGGGAATGGCTGGCCATGCACGGCGCCGCAAGAGAGACACTCGACTCGCCCATCGTGCGCGGCATGTACGACCTCACCTTCGCCTACGAGGGGGGCGACCGGGCCAGACCCCGTTTCGCGGCGGGGCTTGGACTCCAGTTGGCGAGCCGGATGCTGTTCGACTTCAAAGGCTCCATCTTCTGGCGGATGCAGGCCGGGATGGGCGAGGTGGTTTTCGCCCCTCTCTATCAGGCCCTGATCGGTCGTGGTGTCGAGTTCCGCTTCTTTCACCGCCTCGACCGGCTTGGCCTGACCGATGGCGGCGCAATTGGGTTGATCGAGCTCACCCGGCAGGCCGAACTGGCGGCGGGTCGGAGCAGCTACGACCCCCTGGTCCGGGTGGGTGGTCTTCCCTGCTGGCCGGCTCGCCCAGTCGTCGAGCAACTCGACGCCGATCCCGGGGATCATCTCGAATCGCATTGGGGACCGGAGCCCGGAACTGGGAACGAGCGGCTTCTCGCCGGCGAGCACTTCGACGTCGTGGTTCTCGCTGTGTCGTTGGGGATGGTGCCCTACGTTGCATCGGAACTGGTGGGCGCCGACCGGGCCTGGCGGGACATGGTGGACCGGGTAGCGACGGTTGCCACAAGGTCCGCGCAGCTGTGGCTCACCGCCACCGAGTCCGACATGGGGTGGGACGGCCCGCCTGGTGTCACTCTCAGCGGGTTCGGCGACTCCTTCGACACCTGGGCCTCGATGTCGCACCTCCTCCCGATGGAAGCCTGGCCAACCGCCAGGCCGCCGCAGAGCATCGCCTACCTCTGTGGCGCCACAACCGATATCGACCCGGCAGACGGTGAGGAGGCGGTGCGCGGCGCCCTCGCCCGTTTCCTCGACGAGGAGGTCGGTGCACTTTGGCCCGCAGCTCAGGAGGCCGATGGGTTTCGCTGGGATTTGCTGTGGGACGAGCAGGGGCGGAGGGGAAGCGACCGGCTGAGCGGGCAGTACTTCAGGGCCAACCTCGACCCCTCGGACCGCTATGTGCAGTCACTGCCTGGCTCGGGCCGGTATCGCATCGCCCCAGGCGAGACTGGGTTCGACAACCTCGTCGTGGCCGGCGATTGGACCGCATGCGGTCTCGACGCCGGTTCCGTGGAGGCGGCCACGCGCTCTGGCATCCTGGCTGCGCGCTCCATCCTCGATGGCTCCATCGGCGATATGCATGGGATGGAGGGAGTGGCATGACCACCGATCGGTCCGCCAAGGAAGCCCTTCGGGCCAGGCATCTGGTCGGAGACGTGCAGCGTTTCGGATTGTTCTCGGCCGCCTCGGTGGTCGATCGCTACAACGCCATGGTGGATCGGGCCATGGTCGACGACGGAATCGCATCGGTGCCTCCGTCGGGGGACGGGCTCGACCCCGGGTCGCTCGTCGACCGAGCAGCACGGCTGGCAGAGGCCTATCTACGGCTTCTCGAGACCACGGCGGTGATCGCATCTCAAGTCGGACGGGGCCAGGCCAGGCCAGAGATGGAAACGATCATCTTGCCCCCGGCGCGGCCGGCGAGCAGCTCCGAGACTTCGCTGTGGTTGCACAATCCCACCTCGGCGGCGTCGACCGGCATCGAGATCTCGGTGACCGGGCTCATCTCCCCGAAAGGTGCGACCATCCCTGCCTCGGCGGTGCGGACTACTCCTCGGAGCGTCGACCACCTCGACCCCTCGACCAGCCGGGAGGTCCGGCTGAGCGTCGATATCCCCCAAGACCAGCCGGCGGGCATGTACTTCGGATTGGCCCTGATCTCGGATAGTCCCGGTGACGCCATCTCACTCTTGCTGAAGGTGGAACCTTCGGAGGAGGCCAGATCATGACCACGGTCGGCACCGATTTCCTCGACGAACTCGAGACGTACACCGAGATGGCTCGTCGCGCCGCCCTCTCGTATCTCCCGGAACGGAGAGAGACGGATTACCTAGTCGACCCCGCTTTGGAGTATCTGGGGCGACCCGGGAAGGGACTTCGGCCGGCGTTGTGCCTGGCCACCTGCGAGGCCTTCGGAGGTGGGGTCGACGAAGCGATGCCGACGGCGGCCGCCCTCGAGCTCCTCCACACCGCCTTTCTGGTCCATGACGACGTCGAGGACGACAGTGAACTGCGCCGGGGCGAGCCCACCCTGCATCGCACCTACGGCCGTGCCCTCGCCATCAACGCCGGTGACGGACTCGCTGTTTTCGCACTCGGCGCTCTGAGGGAGAACGACCGAAAGCTGGGACGTCGTCTCGCCGCCCGGATCTGGTCCGAGTTCGACTTCATGGCACGTCAGACCGTAGAAGGACAAGCCATCGAGCTGGGATGGCAGCGTGATGCACACCACGACCTGACCCCCGACGACTATCTCGACCTGATCATGAAGAAGACCTGCTGGTACACCACGGTGTTGCCGCTGAGGGTGGGGGCGCTGATCGGTAGCAAGAGGGCGGTGGAGCTCAGACCGATGCTGCGATTCGGGTTCTTCCTGGGCGCGGCCTTCCAGATCCGCGACGACATCCTCAACCTGACCGGGTCTCCCGAGCTGTATGGCAAGGAGCCCCTGGGAGATATCCGCGAGGGCAAGCGGACGTTGATTCTCCTTCATCTACTCGCCGCCACCACCCCTGCGGACCAGGAGCAGGTCGAGCGTTACCTTGCCATGGACCGGGTTGACCGATCCGACGCTGTGATCGCGGAGATCTTCACGATGATGCAGGACTACGGGAGTGTGGCGTTTGCCGAGGAGTTCGCCCGAGGTATCGCCCGATCAGCCGCGGTCGCATTCGACGAGGCCTTCGCCGATGTACCGGATTCGCCTGCCCGACGTTTCGTGCGCGATCTCGTCCCTTATATGGTGGAGCGGGATCGATGAGCCGGTACGGTCAGCCAACTCTTGGCTGACGCTTCGCTGCTTGGTACTCCGTCACCCGGCCTCCCACCAGGTACCAAGTCTCCATCTCGCCCATGCCCTTGACCGCAATCTTGCCACGCGGCTCTAGCTCGAACTCGTCCTTCAGCAGCTCGTAAGTCTGCTTACTGACCTGGATCCGACCTGGCGTGCCAGCGGACTCCATCCGTGAAGCGATGTTCACCGCATCCCCCCAGAGGTCATAGAGGAACTTCCGCCGCCCGATGACGCCAGCCACCACCGGACCCGAGTTGATCCCGATCCGCAGTTGGAGATCGAGGTCGCCGCAAGTGCCGCCGGGCGCCGCCGACTCGACCATGTCGAGCGCCAGCAGGGCAATCGCCACGCGCGTGACCCGGCTTACGGATCGGGACACCCGCGGCCACCATGTAGGCATCGCCGATGGTCTTGATCTTCTCGAGGCCGTGCCGCTCGGTGAGGGTGTCGAAGTGGCTAAACAGTCGATCGAGCAGCCCAACGACCTCGGCAGCGGGGAGGTCCCTAGTCCGCTCGGAGAAACCCACGACATCCGCAAACAGCACCGACGCGGCCGTGAACTGGTCGGCGATGGTGCGGGTCTCGTCCTTGAGGCGCTCGGCGATAGAGGCAGGAAGGATGTTCAGGAGCAGGCCCTCGGAACGCTGCTGCTCCGACCGGAGGGCTGTCAACGCCTCCTCGCGCTGCTTCGCGAACAGCGCGAGCAGCGTGAAGAAGATCGTGCCGCCGACGACGACGTTGAGGGCAAGCAGCATGCCGGAGAACCACTCGGGCAGGGGAGACGGAATGTCGAGCGCGATACCGATGAGCCCCGAAGCCAAGAAGACCGTGACGAAGGCGATGAACCATCGGACACCGGCGCGCACACCATCGAAGACCAGCGCCCCGAGCGGGGCGAGGATGCCCCAGATCCCCGGCGAGCCGCCGGGTAGGAATCCGCCGAGGGCGATCATCGACAGCGTCGGCGCCAGCAGGATGTCCCAGAGCTGGATGGACAGGAACTGGCGGTAATTGCGAGTCCTGGAGAAGAGGACGATGGACAGGATGGAAATCGCCGCGTAGAGCAGCGCCACAGAGCCGGACCAGGCGCCAAAGGCGAGATAAAGGCCGGCCCACAGGAACGAGATCGGCAGGATCAGGACCGCGATTCGGACGAGCAGCGCTTTACGGAGGCGAGTCTCGTTGTCATCGGCCGGGTCGGCGCCGATCTTCCCGAGTCGGTCCGCTACCCGGCCGAATAAGCCCCGAAGGGACGTCACCGGTCGATCATCTGTTGGGTGCTCTCGTTGTAGCGGTCCCCCTGGATGCTGATCTCGTCGAGAGCCCGCTCGATTCCGCCCAAGTCATCGGCCGTGAGAAACACGTCGACCGCTCCGATGTTCTCTTCCAGGCGTTCGAGGTTGGTAGTGCCGGGGATGGGAACGATCCAGGGCTTGCGACTCAGCAGCCACGACAGGGCGATTTGGGCCGGGGTCACACCTTTCTGTTCCGCGATCCGTTTCACCTGGTCGACCAGGCCCTGGTTCGCCTTTCGGTTCTCGGCGTCGAAGCGGGGCAGGGTGTGGCGGAAGTCGGAGTCCACGAAGGTCGTGTCTTCGTCGATGTTGCCGGTGAGAAATCCTCTCCCGAGCGGGCTGAAAGGGACGAAACCGATTCCCAACTCCTCGAGCACTGGGAGTATCTCCTCCTCGGGCTCCCGCCACCACAACGAATACTCGCTCTGGAGGGCCGTAACGGGCTGCACGGCATGAGCCCGGCGAATCGTCTTTGCGCCCGCCTCGGAGAGGCCGAAATGCTTCACCTTCCCTTCGGCGATGAGGTCCTTAACCGTTCCGGCGACATCCTCGATCGGGACATCGGGATCGACCCGGTGTTGGTAGTACAGGTCGATCCGATCGGTCCGGAGCCGGCGAAGGGAGTCCTCGGTCGTCTTCCGGATGTGGTCAGGACGACTGTTCAAACCCCCTGCCTCGCCGCCCACCAACTTGAAGCCGAACTTGGTGGCGATCACGACCTCGTCTCTGAACGGGGCGAGAGCCTCGCCTACGACGTCTTCGTTCGTGAACGGACCGTAGACCTGGGCCGTATCGAACAGGGTGACGCCGCGCTCGACGGCGGCCCGTAGGATCTCGATTGCGTAATCCTGGTCCAAGGGCGTCCCATAGCTCGCGCTGAGCCCCATGCACCCGTAGCCGAGGGCCGAGACTTCGAGACCGCTTCTCCCGAGTTGTCGTGTTTTCACGTGACCTCCTCTAGGTGGTCGTGTACAAGCGCAGGCGCCAAAACTGCAACGACGATTATGGCGAGAGCGTGAGACGCCGGATTCGGACGCCCATCGACTTGGGCCAACTTGACGGCTACTACCCTCGCTCGATCCCCTCCTAGGAGTCGGTTTTGTTCGCCAGGCTTGGCCGTTGGTGTTTTCGCAATCGGGGCAAGGTTGCCCTGGGATGGCTCGCCGCCCTGATCCTCGGTGGCGTCCTGGCCAATGCCGTGATCGGCACCGCCTACAGCACCGAGTTCGCCCTGCCCGACGTCGAGAGCCGACAGGGCTTCGACATCCTCGAGGAGCACTTCGCTGGGTCGGCGGCCGGTGGCGAGGGGGGAACCATCGTCTTCCGTGCCGAGCAGGGGGTGAACGACCCCGAGGTCCAAGCCGCCATGACCGAATTCTTCGATCAGGCGAGCCAGATCGAGGGGATCACCCTGGTCAGCCCCTACACCCCGGAAGGGGCGCAGCAGATCGCGGCGCAGGGGCCGGAAGCTGGCCTGATCGCGTACGCCCAGATCGGGATCTCCCGAGACACCACGCTCGAGGAGGCCGGGGAGATCAGCGACCAGCTCCAGGAGCTGATGCCGGAGATCGATGGGCTCCAGATCGAGCTCGGTGGCCAGATCTTCGCTGAGTTCGAGGTGCCCAGTTCCGAGCTCCTCGGTATCGCCTTCGCCATCATCGTCCTCATCCTGGCCTTCGGGTCGGTGCTCGCCATGGGGCTGCCCATCGGGATCGCCCTCGCCGGCATCGGGCTCGGCACCGCCTTGGCCGGGCTCCTCAGCAACGTCCTCTCCATCCCCGACTTCTCCTCCACGGTTGCGGTCATGCTCGGTCTGGGTGTCGGGATCGACTACGCACTGTTCATCGTCACCCGCTATCGCGAGAACATGCACGCCGGTGCCTCGATCGAGGAGTCCGCAGTGGTGGCCATGGACACCGCCGGACGTGCCGTCGCCTTCGCCGCGTCGACGGTCGTCATCTCGTTGCTCGGCATGCTGCTGATGAATCTGTCGTTCATCACCGGGATCGCCGTTGTCTGCGCCGTCGTGGTGGCGGTCACCGCCATCGCATCACTCACTCTCCTCCCGGCGATGCTCGGATTCGCCGGGGAGCGAGTCGAGGTCACAAGGTGGCGTGGGCTGATCGCCGCCCTGCTCTTGGCCGTGGGGCTGGTCGGAATCGCCATCGCTTTCCAGCCGCTCGCCATTGTCGGCCTGTCACTGGCTGCGGTGGTCGTGGTGGCCAGCCTCGCCTTCGCCCCCCTGCGTCGCGAGGTACCGCGCCGCACCCCCAAGCCGATCAACGAGACGGTGCCCTATCGATGGAGCCGAGTCATCCAGCACCGGCCCTGGCTGTCCGCCATCGCCGGTGTCGTGATCCTGCTGGCGCTTGCCTACCCCTACCTCGACCAGCGTCTGGCCTTCTCAGATGAAGGCAACTACCCGGAGGAGACGACGACCCGTCGTGCCTACGACCTGCTGGCAGCCGGGTTCGGACCCGGATTCAATGGGCCACTGTTGCTCGCGGCCGAGGTCCCCGAGGGCACCGACCCGGCGCAACTCGAGGCGATCTCCCAGGCCCTCGCCACCGACTCCGGAGTGGCGTTCGTCACCCCCGCCATTCCCAATAACCCCGAAGCGCCGACCGCGGTGCTGTGGAGGCTGTTCCCGACCACTGCTCCCCAGGACGAGGAGACCACAGACCTGGTAATCCGGCTCCGTGACGAGGTGCTTCCCGAAGCCACCGCCGGCACCGACCTGGACGTCGCCGTTTCCGGTGGCGTGGCCGCAGCGGTCGACTTCTCCGAGTACCTGACCGAGCGGCTGCCCATGTTCATCGGGGTTGTGCTGGCGTTGTCGTTTCTCCTGCTGATGCTGGTGTTCCGTTCGTTGCTGGTGCCGCTGAAGGCTGTGATCATGAACCTGCTCTCCCTGGCCGCGGCCTTCGGGATCGTGACCGCCATCTTCCAATGGGGTTGGGGAGGCGAGTTGCTCGGCATCGAGCCGGCGCCGATCGAGCCCTTCGTTCCCATGATGATGTTTGCCATCGTTTTCGGCCTGTCCATGGACTACGAGGTCTTCCTCCTCTCCAGGATCCGCGAGGAATTCGTTCGAACGGGCGACAGCAGGGGGTCGGTGGCGGACGGCCTGGCTTTGACCGCCAGGGTCATCACTGCAGCCGCCGCGATCATGGTCGTTGTCTTCGGCAGCTTCATCGGCGAAACCGACCGCCTCGTCAAGCTGTTCGGTGTCGGCCTTGCCAGTGCGGTACTTGTCGACGCCACCATCGTCCGCATGCTGTTGGTCCCCGCGACGATGGAGCTGCTCGGCGATGCCAACTGGTGGCTGCCGAAGTGGCTCGACCGGTTGTTGCCCAAGATCTCGGTCGAAGGTCACGCCCTCGAGCCTGTTGAGGTCGAGACGGTCTGACTGACGCGCCCGCGGACGAACCGAGGGACCGGGTCAGCCCTCCTCGGGCATGATCACCCAGAGGACGATGTAGATGAGGACCTGGGGGCCGGGGAGAATCAGCGAGAGCACGAACAGGAGCCTCATCACCCCGTGGCTCATTCCGAAACGGTCGGCCAGGCCCGCAGCAACCCCGGCAATCATCCGATCTTCCTTGGGCCTCACCAGTCGAGGCGTCTGACGATCAGTCATCTTTCCACCCTATCGGAGTCCGATCCCCGGACCTCCCGGTCGCTAGCTTCCTGGCTCCATGGCTCCGGATCGCAACGGACCTCGAACAATCGACATCCACACCCATGTGATACCGCGCCAACTCGCCGAATCGGCCGAGCGAGGGGAGGCTCGTCACGGCATCATCTTTGGACGCGATACGAACGGACGAATCACGGGCTCGGTAGGGCCGACGACCTTCTCCATAGCATGGCCGAACATCCTGGAGACAGCCGAGGAGCGGATTCGGGCGATGGACGAGATGCGGGTCGATATGCAGGTCCTCTCGCTGAGCCCATTGATGCATTGGTACGAGCTCGACGCCAGTGCAGGTGTGCCTATGGCGAAGGAAGCGAATGACGACCTCGCCGAGATGGTTGCCACCAGCCCCGACCGGTTTGCCGCTCTCGCTTACCTCCCGCTGCAGGACCCAGCTGCAGCCGTCGCCGAGCTGGAGCGGTGCATCAGGGACCACGGGTTCCTCGGTGTGATGGTGGGGAGCCACGTCAACGGTCTCGACTGGGATGCCGAGGGGCTGTTCCCCGTCCTGGCCGCGGCCCGAGACCTGGGTGCGCTGGTGTTCGTCCATCCCGCCCATGGCCGGGCCAATTCATTTCTCACCCGTTATCACCTGCGCAATTTGATCGGCAACCCCTTCGAAACCACCGTCGCCATCGCCAGCCTGATCTTCGGTGGCGTGCTCGACCGGCTCCCCGATCTCGACATCTGCTTTGCACACGGGGGTGGGTACGCCTGCCTAGGCGCTGCTCGACTCGACCAGGGCCGGCAAGTCCGGGACGAGGCAGACTCATCCAGTCTTCCGTCTGACTATCTCCGGCGCCTCTACTTCGACTCTCTGGTGTTCAGCAATCGCGGACTGAGCAATCTGATCGAGGTCGTCGGCGCCGACCGGGTCGTCCTGGGCAGCGACTATCCGGCCGACATGGGAGAGCCGCGGCCCGTCGAGTTCATCGAGTCACATCCTGAGCTGACCGACGACGAGCGTCGGCTCATCCTCGGTGTGAATATGGAGAGACTGCTGATTCGACCGGTCAGCTCGACGCCCTGACAAGGAACGTGGCCATCTGGTCGCGTCGGATCGGATCGTCCGGGCAGTACCTGGTGTTCTCCGGTGGGTTGCAGCCGAGTGTGATCCCGGCTGCGCCCAACCGGTTGATGGCATCCTCGAAGATGTGACCGCGGTCGTCACCGAAGTAGTCGGTAGTGGCGGCCGGGAGATCAAAGGCGCGAACCAGGAACGCCGCCATCTCGCCTCGAGTCATCGTGCGGTCGGGACAGAACCTGGTGTTCTGGGGCGGGTTGCAGCCCTGCGTTATGCCCGTGGTGGCAACCTGGTTGATCGCGTTCTCGAACGTCGAGGCGCTGTCGTCGTTGAAATGGTCTCCGTCGGCTCGGGGCAAATCCAATGCTCGAGCGATGAACGCAGCCATGGCCCCGCGGGTGACGGAGTCATCAGGGCAGAACAGCGAGTTGTCGGGTGGGTTGCAGCCGACAGTGATCCCTTTGGCCGCGATGGCCTCGATGTTCGGTTCGTGGAGGTTGCCGTCATCGTCGGCGAAGGTGCCGTTGTAGCCGGGCGTGCGGGTGGCGCTGGCATCAGTTGGTGGTGGTTCGGCGCTCGTGTCGCCCCTCCCGACGAAGACCACCGTGACATACAGAGAGCCGCCACTGGTGTCGGTCCCGATCCCGACGTAGTTGTAGTCACCCAGCATGTTCGCTTTATGACCGGGGGAGGCCATGAACGCGTTGTGAAGTGAGGTTGGGGAGCTCCCCTTCCCGACGTTCTCAGCGATCCCTGACCAGCCGGGGCCGGCTGCGGCGGTCAGCTCTGCTTCACTGGAGTGGTAGAGCTCACCCGCCGCCGCCATTTCTTCAGCATGGCTTCGGGCGTACGAGCGCAAATCCGCGTCGAGCTGCAGAGCGCCGAGGCCATTCGCGGCCCGGGTCGCATTGATCTTCGACAGGAATTCTGACTCGGTCTCGCTATCCGCGGCCGCGACAGGGGCAAGGGCGAAAAGAGTCAGCGCGACGAAAACGAGCGACATCATCCAACGACTGCTTCCGCGCATCCGTGAGTAATCGGCGCCGGCGACGATTTTCTTTAGGTGGTGGCCTGCCCTCCTTTCCTGCACACGTTTGTGGTATATACCGATCACGAGCGGCGGCTCATCGTTGGAGGAGACATGGAGCGACTGCGGGCGGCTTTGACTGGCACCCCGGCGTGACAGGCACCGAGGCTCGTTCGGTGGTAGATGTCCACAGCCATCTCCTTCCGAGGTCGGCCATCGCCGCTGCCGAGAAGGGTACCGACTGGTTCGGGTCGCGAATCGAGATCGACGACCTCGGCCGTCCCGAGATCGTGACCGGCGACTACCGGGTCTCGATGGGCGGCCCGGCGCACTGGGAATCGATCGAGAAAAGGATCGCCCGCATGGACGACACGGGCGTCGACAGCCAGGTCATCTCACTCAACCCGATCCTGTTCCGCTACTACCTCGACCCCGACGACGCCATCGAATGCTCGAAGGCAGTCAACGACGAAATCGCCGGCATTGTCGCCGACCATCCCGATCGATTCGCCGGCTACGGGACCCTGCCAATGCAGGAACCCGCCGCCGCAGTGGGCGAACTGGAGCGGGTGATGTCCACCGCCGGGATGGTCGGGGTGAGCGTCGGCACCCACGTCGGCGGGCTGAACTGGGACGAACCCGACCTCTTCCCGGTCCTCGAGGCTGCCGAGCAATCCAATGCCCTTGTCTTCGTCCACCCAGCCGCCTCCCGGCTGAAGGAGGCACTGCCTCGATATCACATGCGCAATTTCATCGCCAACCCCACCGAGACCACCATCGCCATCGGGTCTCTCATCTTCGGCGGCATCCTCGATCGTCTGCCCGGTCTCCGTCTCCTCTTCGCCCACGGTGGCGGCTACGCGTGTTGGGCCTACGCCCGTTTCGACCATGGTCACGAGGTCAGACCCGAGGCCCGCGAGCATATTTCCAAGCTTCCGTCCGACTATCTGAGTGCCCTGTGGTACGACTCGCTGGTTCACGGGTACGGCAATCTGCGTCGGCTCGTCGACGTAGTCGGGATTGACCAGGTGGTATTGGGAACGGATTTCCCTGCCGACATGGGCCAGCCCGACCCGGTGGCCTGGATCGAGGGGAGCGACCTGTCCGAAACGGAGAAGGTCGCGGTGCTCGGTACGAATGCAGAAAGGTTGCTCGGATGGTGAAGGACCCGTCAATCGAAACCGTCATGCCGGCTGGCGCCGCCAGGCTTCGTGAGCTCTTCCAGCGTCTCGATCCCAATTTCGCCAAGCTGTCGTCGACTCATCTGTCCAGGCTCCTCAGCCGGCCCGGGCTCGACGCCCGGACCAGGCTCCTGGTCCTGACGGGCCAGTACGCCACCACCGGGCGACACGACCAGTTGGGGGAAACCATCGAAGCCGCCCTCGATTCCGAAGTGCGCTCCTCCGACGTCCTCGAGGTCATCCTCCAGTGCTACGTATACACCGGGCCCTGGGTGGTGGCTGCCGCCGGTGGGGTGTATCTCCGAGTCCTGGAGCGACGGTCGGAGATCGAAGATGACCTGTCGGCCCGTGTCGACGACGGCGCCAACCGCAACTTGGAGGAGGAGCGTGCCACGTGGAGTGACGCTGACCGCGACGACCCTCGGCTCCCCGACCTTATCGAACGGTACGGCTGGCACGGGATCTCGACTGGGCTCCGCCTCCGACCCCGTCATCACCTCAACCTCGCCGCCACCCTCGATGCTCTCGACCCCGACTACCTGCAGACCTGGCTCGACGCGATCTACGGAGGGATGTACGTCCGGGGCGTGCTCGACGACCGCACCAGGGTCATCTGCGTGGTGGGCAACACGCTGGCGGCGGGGGAGCAGCACCAATCCCGACGTCACATGCGATCCGCCCTCCGCAGCGGCGCCACACCCAAAGAGCTCCTCGAGGTGATCTTCCAGACCACGGGTCTGTTTGGCCACACCCATCTCATGCCGGCAGCCGTCGACGACCTGGTGCGGATCGTCGACGAGGAGGGACGTCTCGACGAGCTGGTTGCCCCTGACCGGATCGAAGAAGTCCGTCGGATCGTTGCGGCCCGGGCGGCCAGCCGTGGCGGCATCGCCGAGATCGATCTGAAGACATCTGGAGGGGAAGGAATGAGCAAGCGGATCGGGGTGCTCGGTGCCGGGGCCATCGGGAGCAGTGTCGGGGCCGACTTCACCGAGGCGAGGGAAGGACGTCGTCCTGATCGACCAGTGGCCGGCCCACGTGGAGACGATGCGCACCGAAGGGCTGCGGGTGGTGATGCCGGACCGAGAGGTGAACGAGAAGGTCCGGGCGCTCCACATCGGTGAGCTGGCCACCGAGCGGCCCACATTCGATCTCGTGCTCCTCGCCGCCAAGTCCTACGACACCGTCTGGATGTGTCACCTGATCAAGCCATACCTGGCCGATGACGGTGTGTTCGTCGGCCTTCAGAACGGGATGAACGAGGAGATGATCACCCCGATCGTGGGCAGCGAGCGGTGCATCGCATGTGTCGTCGAGCTCTCCGCCGAGATCTGGGAGCCGGGGCTGGTGCAACGGGACACCACCAGGGAGGGGACCTGGTTCGCGGTGGGAGAGATCGACGGGGCGATCTCCGATCGGGTCGAAGAAGTGGCGGCCTTGCTCCGGCATTCGGCCCGGGTCGACGTCACCGACAACATCTTCGGCGCCAAGTGGTCCAAGCTCGTCGTCAACTCGATGACCATGGGTCCTTATACACTGCTCGGGCTGAAGAACTGGGAGGCCTCGGCGCTACCGGGGATGACCGAGATCTCGGTGCGGCTCGGACGGGAGTCGGTGGCCGTAGGGGAGGGGCTCGGATACCGGCTCGAGCCGATCTTCGGGATGAGCGCCGAGCAGTTCAGCGGTACAGGCGACGAGATGCTGGTCAACGCGATCCGGGTCCTGCATGGTCACATCGGGAAGGATGCGACCACGGCCACCGTCCAGGATCAGAGGAAGGGCCGCCGCACCGAACTGGAGCACATCACGGGGACTGTGGTCCGCAAAGGGCGGGAGGTTGGGGTGCCCACCCCGGCCAACGATGCGGTTATGAAGCTGGCCGGTGAGATCGATCGGGGCGATCGGAACATGGAGCCGGCCAACCTCGACGCCTTGAAGACGCTTCTCGACTGAGGGTCAGGGTCTCTCGACCGCCACCGCCTCACCGGTGCGGGAGGCCTCCTCGATCGCCAGCGTGGCGGCCAGGGTCACCAGCGCCTCCTTGCCGGTGGAGAGATGACATGGTGTGCCGGCGGTGAGATAGTCGAGCCACGTCCGTGTTTCCTCGGCGACCCGACCGAACATGCGCCCGTCCGCCCACTCGCCAGCGGACTGGCTCCCCAGGAAGTAGAGGTTGACTTCCTGTTCGCCGGCATAGGCGTTCTGATGGCCCTGCTCGGTGTAGAGCATCTGCTCGCGATGGTCGTCGTCGATAAGCAGCGCCCCCTCGGAGCCGAACATCTCGAACCGGATGCTCTGCCCTGTGGTGGGGAACCCCATGGGGAGCATGTAGCAGACGTCGAATCCGAACACCGACCCATCCGAGTAGGTGAGCGTGGCCGACGTGACATCGTCGACATCGAACCCGTTCTCCCTGAAGACGATGCCGTGACCACGGGCCAGCGCCTCCACCGGGACCACGTCCTCCCCGACGTACCAGCCGACCAGATCCACCAGATAGGTCAGGACGTCCATGACCGGTGTGGCGTGGACACTGCGGCGCAGGATGGCCAAACCCTGGGCCCGGGTGGAATAGACCCTTGCCCATCCACCGACCACCTGGCCTATCGCTCCCCGGTGCACGTGGTCGCGACCGACGAAGTACTTCTGCAGGAATCGGGCGGAATAGGCGACCCGGAGATCAACGCCGGCGGCGGCGGCCTCCGCCACCATCTTCGAGCCGCCCACGATCTCCAGCGCCAACGGCTTCTCGACCATGACCGGCCGTCCCGAAGCGCAGGCGGCCACCACCGCATCGACGTGGGTGTCCTCGGGAAGCGACACGATGACCGCGTCGACGCGGGGGTCGTCGATCACGGCTGCGAGATCGTCGCCATAGGCGTCTGCTTCGGTGGTCTTGGCCAGACGCTCCGCCGCCTCTAGCGATTTGTCCATGACCCGGAGGTACTCCACCCCGGGATGGGCTGCGGCCAGCCGGGCCCGGTGGGTCCCCATCCGCCCGGAGCCGACCACTCCGAGCCCGATGCTGCGATGACTGCTCATCATTGATTCTCCTATTTCGCAGACCCGGAAACGAGACCAGCCACCATGTACCGCTCGATTCGGTTGTACATGATCAGGAATGGCAGCACGGTGAGGAGGGCGAAGGCGGCCTCGGCGGGGAAGTTGGCGATGCCCTGCCCGGTCTGCAGCATGAACAACTCGAAGGGGAGAGTTCGCTTGCCTGGGGTCGAGGTCAGGACCAGGGCGAGGGTGAACTCGTTCCAGGCCTCCCGGAAGGCCAGAGCGGCGATGGTGATGGTGGCCGGGGCGGCCAGGGGAAGCACCACACCTCGGAGACGCTGCCAGAGCGTTGCCCCGTCGACGCTGGCCGCCTCCTCGATGTCACGTGGTATCTGCTGGATGAAACCGACCAGTAGCCACACCGCCAGCGGTAGGAGCGTCCCCGTATAGACGAAGATCAGCGTCGTGAGCTTGTCCAGCTGCCCGGTCTCCGCCGCCAGACGGTAGAGAGGAATCATGGTGCCCAGGCTGGGGACGAGCCGGGGGAGCAGCACCAGAAGCAGTAGGAGGTGTCTGCCCCGGAACCGGAACCGGGCGAAGGCATAGGCGGCGGGGACGGCCAGCAAGATGGTGAGCAGGGCGGTGCCGAATCCGACGATCACGCTGTTCCAGAAAGCGGCCCGGAAGTTGGGGTCGGCCAGGACCTGCTGGTAGGCCTGGATGGTCGGGTTCTCCGGGATGAGGTTGTAGTTGGCGAACGTCTCACCCTTGGTCTTGAAGGAGACCGAGATGGTCACCAGGAACGGGATGACGGTCCACAGCACCAAACCGATCAACGGCAGAGACAGCACCAACCGGCGAACCCACCGGCCCCGACGTGACAGACCAGGAGTGCTGGAGCCCCGCACCGTGGGCCCGGCCTCCTCGCGCGCCGTGGTGCCCACCATCAGAGAGCGACCTCGTAGCGGCGGGAGACCCGAACGTAGGAAAGGGTGAGCAGGGCGTTGAGCACCAGGATGAAGGTGGCGATGGCCAGTGCCCGGTTGAACTCCAATGACCTGAAGGCGGTCAGGTACATGTCCATGGCGAGGGTGGTGGTGGCATTGAGCGGCCCGCCCCCGGTCAACGCCAGGACCACTCCCAATCCGGTCAGCGTCGAGTAACTCAGCCAGACGGTGCTGATCACGATCTGAGGTGTGAGCAGCGGCATGGTGACGTATCTCGCCCGGGTCCAGCCGGTAGCGCCATCGACGAGCGCCGCATCGAGGTACGACCTGTCGATCGTCATCAACCCGCCGAGGAGGAGGAGGATCGTCAACGGGAGATCGGTCCACACCTGGGCGAAGATGACCACCAGCATCGCTGTCACCGGCTGGGACAGCCACGACGGCCCGTCGATCCCGATCTGGCCGAGCAAGCCGTTCACCAGGCCGAACTGGGAGTTGAACAGGATGCGGAACATCAAGGCGGCGGCCACGTTCGAGATCAGGTACGGGCGCGAGCGAGATCGACCTCAGGAATCGTGCCCGCCCGACCACCTGGAACAGGGCGAATGCGAAGAGCAGCCCGAGGGTGGTCCCGACGATCAGACAGCCTCCGACGAAGATGAATGTGCGAATCAGGGAGCTCCAGAACATCTCGTCCTGAAACATCTCGGCGTAGTTCTGGAGGCCGACCCACTCCTCTGGAGCGCCGAGGATCTCGGGCCGGAACAGGCTCTCCCAGACGCCGTACAGCACGGGAAAGGCCAGAACCGCCGCAACGACGATGATCGTTGGCAGTGAGAACAGATACGGAGTCGACCGCCCCTGGCCGAGCATGACGCTGTTGTTGGGGTCGGACGGACGCGGCTCCCGTTTTCGGCGGGCCCGCTCGGCGAGCGCCGTCATGTGTCCACTCTCAGTCCTCCAGCCGGCCGCAGACGCGCCCGCCCCGGCTGAGCGGGACGGGCACGCAGGTCATAGGTTGATGTTCCGGCCTATAGCTCGTCGAGTTGTGGTTGATACTCGTCGGCCAGCTCTTGAGCGGTCTTGTCGGTGCCCACCACGATCTCGCCGAACATCTGCTCCAGCACGGCTTCGACATCGCCACCGTTGAGCGCGGCCGGGACTGAAGCGCTTCCGGCGTACGCCTCCCGGAGCTGATCGGTGAAGAACGGCCAGATCTCATCCAACCGGGGGTCGGCGAGGTGTCTCGAGTTGCGCATCGGCACCGACCCATTGGCCGCCGCATCGACCAGCGTCTCGTTGACATAACGCATGGCGAGGCCAGCCTCGTACGGATGCTCGGTGCCGCTGGTGAGGAACCAGGTCCGGGCGTTCGAGATCTGGTGGCCGTCTATCTGAGCACCGGTCTGTGAAGCCGGGACGGGGATAACGCCCCACACGGTCTCATAATCGAAGCCGGGTTCCTCGCCAAGGTCGCCGGCCACCGTGAAGCCGTCGAGGATCATCGCAGCGTCCTGAGCCAGGAAGACGCCTCGCGCCTGGTCCTCGTCCCAGCTGATGGCGTCCGGGGGCATGAGACCCTCTTCAGCGGCAGTCAGGAACCACTCCAAGGTGTAGATGCCACCCGGCGACTGCAGGTCGGGGGTCGCGCCCTCGAAGGGAGCGCCCGCGGCGCTGAGGAAGGTCTTGAACAAGGTGACGCCGGTGGTCGGCAATGCCTGCACGGTGAGCGGGATCCCGTCCGGCCGGGCTGTCTTGGCTGCCCGCAATGCCTCGAGGACGCCGTCGAGAGAGTCGATGGTCGACGGGTCGACCCCGGCCTCTTCCATCCACGGGACGTTGAAATAGAAGATGTCGAAGTTGGCGGTCAGGGATGAACCGAGAGTCTGCCCTTCGAGCAGGTTCTCCTCCCAGGCGATGGGCAGGATGTTGGCGAACTCCTCGGGGTCCTCCTCCTCCCACGTCGCCATTTCCTCGTCGAAGGGCATGACCAACCCGGCCGCGTTGTAAGCCTCGATCAGGAAGGTGTCGTCCTGGACGAGGTCAGGCATCGGCTGATCTGCGTCCTGCATGCGCTGCAGCTGCTGGAGGATGTCGTCGTTCGCCTGGACGTCCAGGGTCACGTGGATCTCTCCCTCGTGCCGTTCGTTGAAGGCGTCGTAGTTGTCCGGTGGGGCATACCAATCACGAGATGCCCACACGAGGAGCTCGACCGGCTCGCCTCCTCCCTCAGCTCCTGTGCCGCCCGTCGTGGTGTCGGTCGATTCGCCACTATCGCAGGCAGCGAGAACCAGCACCATCGCCAGGAACAGCGACCCGAACCGGACAGCTCGTCTTGATTGCGACTTCATCCCTGGTCCTCCTCCGTGGTACCTGAATGTGTTGCCTGGCGGGTTGGACTCGCCATCCTGCAATATACGTGATGCATGATATCCGTGCGGCGTCGAGCAGGGAATGGCGATTGCTAGGCAAATACCTCGGTTCGAATCGAGCTCCTAGGGACGATCAGGAGAAGAACTCGGTGATCGCCGCGGTGTCGTCGGAGAAGGCCCAGCGGTGGGTGACCTTGCCGTCGCGAATGTGATAGATCTCGGCCACCTTGTAGTCGAGGGTTCGGCCATCCCTCTTGCCGGTGGCGTTGATCAGAGCGATGGCATGTTCGTCGTTGGCGACGACGTCGTGGACCGACCCGTCGATCTCCCAGAGACCAGCCTGCTCCTCCATGTGGGCCAGCAAGGCTGCCTTGCCGACTATCGGCTCATCCCGGCCGATCTCCCACCATTCGACGGCATCGTCGATGCCGTTGGCATAGTCCTCGACTTCTCCTTCGAAGTATTGGCGAACCAGCGCCGCGTTGGGGTGGTCTGTCATATGGGCCTCCTTCGTCCGGCCGCTTCCGACACAAACCTACGCCTCGGCAGGTTGCCAATGGGTGGCCTCAGTAGAGCCTGATCAACGACGGCGCGGCGGCGTAGCCTGATACCGCGCACGGACAGGGGGACATGACCGGAAGCACATCGCTTTGGGGAACGACCTACTTCCTGGCGCTGTTCGCCGCGATACTGGCCCTTCCCACCAGCTGGTTTCTCTTCCGTCGCTACCGGCGGTCGATTCTTCGGCTGATGAACGAGCGCTCCTCTGGCGATCAGATGGCGGAGGACATTGGTCCGATCCCTGACCACCCCCGGCCCACGGCGTCACCGCACACCGACGTCATCGAGGCGGGGTTGCGACGGAACGTGATCGTGGTGGTCATCGTCGCACTCGTCTCCGCGTTCGCCTTCGCCGCGTTGTTCCTGGTCTGGAACGAAGTCGGCCTCTCGGTCTGGCGGCTCTCGACCTTCGGCATTCTCTACTCCTGGCCGGCGGTGATCGGAGTCTGGATCGTCACCGGCGGGCGGCGACGATGGGTCCTTACTTCCCTGGCCGTGTACTTCGTCTCTCTGGCTATCGCCGTGACCGTCGCCGGCGGCTCATGGGACGTGCCGGCGCAGTTGTTCCTGTTCAGCCTGGTCCCCACCGCGGCGATCATCGGGTTCCTCTCCCGCCGCTTTCGCGGTGTGGGCGCTTTGGTGCTCGGCACGATGATGCTTGCCCTGGCCGGCTCTCAAGCCTTCGCTTTCACCGTTTTCGGTAACGAGGTCTTGATCACAGCTTGGGCCGAGATTCTCACTGCGCTCGGCGTCACCAGCGGCATGGTGGCGTGGTTGGCTCTGATTGGGGTGGGGTTCGTGTTGTCCCTCCTCCTCGGAGTCGTCGCAACCAGGCTGCTGGCTGGGTGGTACGCGCGATTTGGCTTCTCGGATCAGATGCTGCTCCTCGGCTCGACCTTCCTGGTCTTCGCCGTCGACCAATCCGGGTCGGCGAGCACGACGGAGGGAGGCCCCTTTGGAATAGGGCTGCTCATCTATGTCGCCGCCGCCGTGGTCGCCTTCGTTCTGTATCGCCTCATCCATCGCCGAGCCGGTGGACCCGTCAACTCTGCTGATGCTCAGGGTGTTCTCATCCGACCCCACACGCCAACGTCTGCTCGACCAGATCGCGTCCAAATGGCGGTATCTCGGCCCGGTCATGATGATCGGAGGGCCTGACCTGGCCGTGAACAACGTCGAGCCGGATGAATTCCTCGCCTTCGTGAGCGGCCGGACGCGGCGACTCTTCGTCAGCGGCCCCGAAGATCTCGCCGAGAGGATTGCGGAGCCTCGAGATACGGACCGACCGGGACGCCCGCTACCGGATCGACGAGTTCTTCTGTTTCGACGACACGTGGCGTTCCACCGTGAGCGAGCTGCTCGCACATAGCGACGCCGTGGTCATGGACCTGCGTTCGTTTGGCCCCGAGAACCGGGGGTCGAGCCACGAACTAGAGCTGCTCGCCTCACGAGGCGCATTGGGCCGGACCGTCCTTCTGGTGGACCAGAGCACCGATCGCGCCCTGCTCGACACGATCCTCGCTTCAGTGCCTGAGTCCAAGCCCCCACCGTTCTCGTGCGTCCACGACGACCAAGCCGATGAGGCGACGCTGGCCTGCCTGGCAGCAGTTGAGGACGCCGTTGCAAGTCACGGGTAGTCGACCATCGGTAGCCTGGATGTCCCACGAATGAAGGGATTCTGACCATCGTCGATCCCTGAGGTCTGAAGGGGGGACTAATGACCGGCGCAATGTCGGCACCGAATCCGACATCGCGTCCCAGTGACGCTGTCTTCATCAGCTACACACACGTAGACAACAAGCCGTTCGGCCCCGAGAAGCAACGTTGGATATCGCTCCTCGACGAGCATCTGAGCGTTCGACTCGAGCAACTTGCACCAGAGCATCACGTGTCGGTGTGGCGGGACGACAAGCTCCAAGGCAACGACGTGTTCTCCGAGTCGCTGAAGGAGCGACTGGGGGAGGTAGCAGTGTTGATTTCGGTGTGTTCGCCCAGGTACTTGGTCTCGGAGTGGTGTCAGAGAGAACTCAATGAGTTCGTGCAGGCCCAGGCGAAGCGGGGGCTCGAAGTAGGGACGAAGAGTCGGGTATTCAAGGTGATGAAGACACCGGTGCCTCTAGACGAACTCCCTCCTCCGCTCGCTCCGCTGTTGGGGTACGAGTTCTATGAGGTATTGCCGGAAGGCGACCACTTTCGAGAATTCCTTCTCAACCCGAATGAGGAGGCGCGATGGAAGTTCTACGCTCGAGCGGACGATCTCGCCCAGGACATCGCCGATCTGCTCGACGAGTTGGCCGATGAGGCCGTCCGCCCCGAACCGGTCACCTCCAGCACCGTGTATCTAGCTGCGACCACATCGGATGTCTCGGAGGGCCGGGACGACCTCAAGCGGGAACTGCAGCGACGCGGCTTCCGGGTATTTCCCGATCGCGACCTGCCTTTCGTGGCAGACGACCTGTCAGCGGCCATCACTGGCTGGTTGTCCGAGTCGGACTTCTCGATCCATCTCCTCGGTGCCCGGTACGGCGCCAGGCCAGAGGGTGACGATCGGTCGATTCCCGACCTGCAACTGGAGCTTGCCCGAGGGTTCGCCAACCGACAGGTTCTGACTCAGCTCATCTGCATCAACGACGGGCACGAGGTGGTTGAAGAAGAGCAGGTCGAACTCATCGAGAGAGTCGAGACGACGAACGTCGGCCGAGGAGTCGAAGTGGTGAAGGCTCCGTTCGATAGGTTCAAGGAACATGTCCTGGACACGATGTCTCGGAGCCCGCTGGCGACAAAAGTGGATACCGGAGCAGAGGGTAGGACCGTCTACCTCGCCTACGACCGGGTAGACAGCGAGGCAGCTGAAGCGCTGCAGACCTTGATCGAGGATCGGGGGTACAACGTTTTGTCGCCACTCATGGAGGGATCCGAGTCTGAAGTGCGTGAAGTCCACGAAACATCGATGGTGCTGAGTGACGCAGTGCTGATCTACTACGGCAAATGCACTGAGCACTGGGTGCGAATGCGGCTCTTCGATCTCATGAAAGTGCGCGGGTGGGGCAGAACTGAGCCTTACCTGGCTCAAGCCCTGTGGGTCGGTGCTCCCGACACGCCACACAAGGCGAAGGTGCACATCACACAGACTCTGCTCCTGAACGGCATGGCCGATCCCGCGCTGACGGCACTCGAGCCATTCCTCGTACGTCTGGAAGGGCGCGACGCGAGCAACGGATGACGGCTACGTCCCCACTATTCAATCCCTTCCCCGGTCTTCGGCCGTTTCGCGAGGACGAGACACCTCTCTTCTTCGGCCGAGATGCCCAGATCGACGAGCTCCTCGCCGAACTGGGTAGGTCCCGATTCGTAGCAGTCATGGGAGCCTCCGGAAGCGGTAAGTCGTCCCTGGTCACCGCAGGGCTTCTGCCCGCGCTCCAGGGTGGACTCTCACCGCGATTGGGGGCCAATTGGCGCATCGCCAGCTTGCGCCCCGGGGGCGACCCGGTGCGCAACCTGGCCAGGGCCCTCGTCGAACCCGGCGTCCTCGATCGAGACGGCTCCGATGAGACCAGAGGCGTCGATCAAACGGAGGCGTTGCTCAGACGAAGCGGTCTTGGTCTCGCCGATCTGGCAAGACGTGACGAGAGCCTGAGAGACGGCCGCCTACTGGTCGTTGTCGACCAGTTCGAGGAGTTGTTCCGATTTCAGGACGCTGGGGGCAGGGCACACGACGGCGCGGACAATCCGGCATTCGTCCGGCTCCTGATCGAGGCTGTCGCCGACGAATCCAACGTGAGTGTGATCTTGACCATGCGATCCGACTACTTGGGGGATTGTTCCCAGTTCGACCAGCTGCCCGAGACGATCAACCAAGGGCTCTATCTCGTTCCCCGGCTTACACGCACGCAGCTCCGCGGGGCGATCACCGGTCCAGTCGCCGTCGGGGGCGGAACGATTGCCCCTCGACTTGTGCAACGGCTCCTGAACGACGCCGGCGCGGATCCCGACCAGCTGCCCGTGTTGCAGCACGCCCTGATGAGGATCTGGGACCTGTGGACTGGGGACGTGACTGCTCCTGGGCCAATCGACCTCGAGCATTACGAGGCTGCCGGCGGACTCGAGGAGGCGCTCGCCCGGCATGCCGACGAGGCATATGACGATCTGACCGACGATCGGAGCCGGCGGATCGCGGAGCTTGCCTTCAAGCGCCTCACTGAGCTCGGAAACGATGGTCGCGAGGGCCGTCACCCGGCCACGTTGGCCGAGATCGCCTCTGTTGCAGATGCCACGGTCGAAGAAACGCGCGAGGTGATCCGTCACTTCGAGCAGCCGGGAAGATCCTTCGTCATGGTGTCTGATGACGGAGTCGTCGACATCTCCCACGAAAGCCTCATTCGCCAATGGCCGAGACTCCGTGACTGGGTTGGCGAGGAGGCGGCCTCCCGAGACACGTATCACCGGCTGGCCGAGTCCGCCGGCCGATGGCGTCGAGGTGAGGCTGCTCTCATGCGAGATCCGGATCTGCAGCTAGCTGTGAACTGGTGGACGGACAACCAGCCGAGCGGTGCCTGGGCCGAGCGGTACGGCTCGACATTCCAGGACGCAGCCGACTACCTGGATCGGAGCCGCAAAGCCGAGAGAAGCCGGCGGCTTCTGACGTGGTCCGGTGTCGCAGGGCTGGGCGTCCTGGCAGTCCTGTTCGCGGTGTTGGCTGTATGGGCGATAACGGCAGAACAGGACGCGAAGTATCAGGAACGTCTTGCTGTCGGAAGGCAACTCTCCGCGGTCTCGACCGAGCACGGACCGGAGCGTCGGACAACCAGCATCCTCACCGCATTGGAGGCTCTTCGGACTACCGAGACCGACGGACTGCGTCTCCCGGAGGCCGAGGAGGCACTGCGTGCTGCGATGCACGACCCGCTCGGCATCCGACTCCCCGGCCAGCCGGGTCAGCTCGGCCATGACGAGGATGTGACGACACTGGGTTTCAGTCCCGACGGGAGATGGTTGGCGACGGGTAGCGCTGACGACACGGTGTTGCTATGGGATCTGGAGGACACGGAAGGGGACCCGCGTCCGTTGCCCGGTCATGCCGACGACGTGGTGGCGTTGGCGTTCAGCCCCGACGCCCGTTGGTTGGCCACCGGCAGTCTCGACGGCACCGCCATGTTGTGGGACCTGGAAGATGCGGAAGCCAAGCCCCGGATCCTGGACGGCCATACAGATGAGGTGACATCACTTGCCTTCAGCCCCGATGGCAGCTGGCTTGCCACCGGGAGCGTCGACGAAACCATCCAGCTCCGTGAATTGGACAACCCGGATCTCGTGGCCCGTGTCCTCCAGAGCGAGGCGGGATTCATCCTCTGCCTGGCCTTCAGCCCTGACGAGAGGTGGCTGGCGGCCGGCACTGGCACCGGCGTCGGGTATCTGTGGGACATGGGGAATCCCGGCGGCGACCCCGAGACGCTCAGCGGTCACAACGATGCTGTGGTCGCTGTCGCTTTCAGCCGTGACGGTGCTTCGCTGGCCACCGGGAGCAGGGATGCGACGATCCGGCTATGGGACCCCGACGTTCCGACCAATCCGTTTGCCAGGCTGGAACAAGGCGACGCGGTGCTCGGCCTGGTGCTCAGCTCCGACGGGAGATGGCTAGCCACCGGCGGTGAGGACAACGCCGCCCGTGTTTGGGACCTCCAGCGGTTGAGAGGATCCCCTGACCCGTCACTAGTCCTCGTGCACTCCGGCCCCGTGGAACGGGTCTCCTTCAGTGCTGACAACCGCTGGCTGGCCACCGGTGGTCCTGGTGACCCGGCTCGGCTCTTCCAGGTCAACGACGCGTCTCTGCCGCCCGTGGTGCTCGCCGGCCCGGTCACGGCCCTCGGGTTCAGCACCGACGACCGATGGCTGGCGATCGGATCGGATCAGGGCTCGGCTCGCCTTTGGGGGACGGACCAACTCCCAACACAACCGGCAGTGCTCGATCACGACGACAAGGTCTCAGCGATCGAATTTGGCCCGGACGGTCGTGTGGCCACGGGGACCACAGCCAATGTCACGCGTCTGTGGAGTCTCGACGACCCTTCGGCTGAGCCCGAAGTGCTAGCGCAAACGGATTTCGGGTTCGATATGGCACAGGTGGAAGCGATCGCGTTCAGACCCGACGGACGTATGTTGGCCACCGGCAGCGGTGACATGCGGGTCCGGTTGTGGACGCTGGATCCTTCAGGGTCCCAACTCGTATCCGAGGAGCCTCTCGAGGCTGGAATCAATGATCTGGCCTTTAGTGCGGACGGGGACCGGCTTGCTATCGCGGTGAAGGAAGAGGATGTCTTGCTGTGGGATGTGGCGGAGCGGTCGTTCGAGCGTCTCGAGGGTCACAGTGCTGAGGTGCGGAGCGTGGCCTTCAGCCCGAACGGACGTTTGCTGGCCACTGGAGACCTGGACGGGGAGATCCGGGTCTGGAATCTCGAAGATCTGGAGGTTCCTCCGGAGTCTCTGCGCGCCCATGCCGAGCGGGTGACATCGTTGGCCTTCGACGGAGAGGGACGTCAGCTCGCGTCCGGGAGCTGGGATCAGACCGTCCAGATCTGGGAGGTCGACACGCGGAGCTACATCACGTTGAACACAGATGGTCGGGTCGACAATGTAGCCCTTCGACCCGATGGGAAGTTGATTGCAGTGGCAGCCGATCAACCTCATTTATGGGATCTGACCGCCCCCGACCAGAACGACCCGATCGCCAATCCTGTCATTCTGCGGGACCACACCAGCGTCGTGAACGCGGTTGCATTCAGCGCGGACGGGAGATGGCTCGGTACCGGGAGTGACGATCACTCCGTTCGTCTCTGGCTCCAACTGGAGGAATTGGCAGAGCTCGGCTGTGCCAGCGCGGGACGGAACCTGAGTCACGACGAGGTGCAGGAAATCAATCCCGGCGCCAAGAGCGTTAGCACGTGCGAAGAATGGCCCGAGGGGTCTTAGGCGCGGTCGCTCAGGACGGCGGGGGGGAGATCAGGGTCACTACTGCCAAGAACTCGCCGTCGTTGTTGGTGACGCCGATGTCGTTGATCCCGAGGTAGAGACGACCGTCGGATTCGACGGTCGTCTGGAACTCACTGCCCACTTCGAACGGGACCCCATTCTCTCCGATTTTTCCGATGAGCCCGGCATGATTGGCATCCTCGACCCCGGGCAGATTGGATTCGTGTCCCGGAAGGTTGGGGTCACCATCAGGAGTGAGCAGCGGGCCGTTCTCGGAGTGCTTTATCCGGCCGCCGGCTTCGATGTCGAGTGTGACTCCCGTGACGACATCGATACCGGAGTCCGTCCACAACACCGTGCCGGGCACCCGGACAGTCTGAGTTTTCGATGGCTCGGCATCGCATGCCTGAAATCCACCGACAAACTCTCCAAGCGGCGGAGCATCCGGGTCCAGCCGCGCCTCCTCGAACCACGCATTGAATTCTTGGGTGGGAACGCATATCGCGGGCCCCGGGGCCTGGCCTTTGGTCAGAAACGCGGCCTCGGTATAGGTTCCCTCCCTTGCCTCGTAGGTCTGGGAAAGACCCTCGGAGGTGAGCTCGATCGACCCCTTCTTGACCACGACACACGTGTTCTCAGTCGGCGGCTGACAAGCCGTGAACACCGTGGCGGGCTCCAATGCCGTGATGGTCGAGCTCGACGTTTCCAGTGTCAGACGGGTGTCGCTCACTTCGTCGTCGGTGAAGGTGACATGACCGCCGCCGAGGTACGCCCTCGCTTCCGCCGGTTCCCAGCTCTCGAGTTGGATGGCCGCCTGCCTGGACAACTCGAATCTGCCCAGGTCTCGGATCGTGAGGAGCCCACTGGCGCCGGGCCCCAACGTGATCTGGTTTCCCAGATCGATCGATTCACCGTCCCCGGTGCCGATCTCGGTTTCGCTCACCGAAATAGGGCCCTTATAGACAACCAGATCTGCCTGCATGGGCGGTGTGACTTCATCTCCTCCGCAGGCAGCTAAGGCGAGGGTGATGAGCGTGATAGCCAGTCCCCCCCGAGACTTCCGTCGCAACATGCTCCCTCCAGTCCGGTCAACTCTATCCGAGGTCTGGTGGCCCAACAGGGCGAGAACCGCATATGGGCCACCATCCCGAAAGGAGCGGGTTGGAGCGGCGCTGATACGAGGATCGGGCCGCCCACGACGGCCGTCTCCGGTTAGCCCAGCCGCGTAGGCTCGGCCGTCGAAAGGGGGACTCGATGGCCCATGTGACTTTCGTTCACGGAATCATGAATCAGCCTTCGCCCGCACGTCTGCTCAGGGAGTGGAAGCGGGACTTGGCCGACGGTGGGGACGGAGTGGATCTCGATGTGTACGGCGTGACGTCATCGATGGTGTACTGGGCGGACGTCATGTATGCCGCCGCCACCGACGCCGGGGGCAGCCTCTCACGAGTCGATCGAGTACGAGGGCATCGAGTCGGGCGCCCTCACCGAGGTCGACGAGTCGTACATCGCCGAAGCGAGCGGGGACGAGAAGGACTTCATCGAGTCGATGATCGCCAACTACGACCTCGACCATCCCGACGTGCCGGCAGCCGAGGCCGCTCCGGACGCGGGGGCAGAGGCCAGGGTGGCGGCGGCGTCGGCGTTGGAGGCAATACCTCTGCCGTGGTTCGTCAAGCGGCCGCTGATGCGGCTGCTGTTGCGTGACGTCCACCACTATCTCTTCAACACCAGTCATTCGCCTCGAACCGGGTCCAGCTACAAGGTCCGCGATGAGGTGAGGAAGCGGTTCGGCGCCGACCTCGGGGCCGTCGACGGTGGGCCCCATGTCGTAGTTGCGCACAGCCTCGGCTCGGTGATCGCGTATGACTGTCTCAAACGGGTTGCCGGCACCAAGAAAGTGGACCTGCTGATCACGATCGGCACGCCGCTCGGCATGTCCGAGGTCCAGCACAACTTGAAGCCAGAGTGGTCGAAGGACGACGGCTACCCCGGAGAACTGCCGCGCTGGGTGAACGTGGTCGATCGTCTCGACCCGGTTTGTGTGGCCGACCCGATCATCGCCAACGACTACATGCGGAAGAAGGCAGGCGTGGTGGTCGACGAGGTCGTGTCCAACGGCGGGGTGATGCGCCATCCGTCCGGCAAGTACTTCCGACAGGCGGTCGTTCAGGATGCGGTGCGCAATGGATTGGGTGTCTGAGGGAGCCGGATGTCGTTCTTCGACTCGCCACTTGGTGAGCAGCTCCGCTCCAGCCTCGATGCGGGGAAACCAGAGGACATCGCCGCCGCGGTAGGGGTGGTCAAGGGGAAGGTGTGGTCGGGGACAGTGCAGCCCGATCAGGTCGACGAGGTCCTCGCAGAACTGCAGCGACAACGACAGGTTCAGCACGTCATCGACATCGCCGATGCGGCCACCGCGGTCGGCTCGATCACGACGTCGGGCCGTCGCCGCTACTGCCAGATGCTGATCGAGTCGGGAGCCCTCCATGCCGGCGAGCTCGCCTGCGCAGAGCTTCTCGATCTGGCCGAGGATGCGAAGGAGCGGGGGGAGGCACTGGGGCTGCTCGGGCGGATCCGCAAGCAGCGTTACGTGACCAGCCGCCGGCCCGAGGATTTGATCGGCGCAATTGCCGCCTATCAGTTCGCATACGCGGGAGGCGGCGACCCGCTCTGGCATGGCATCAATCTCCTCGCACTCACCACCCGGGCCCATCGTGACGGAATCCTCGTTCCCCAACCGGTCGACACGGACGCTCTGACACGCACGCTCCTCGACGTAGTCAGGCAGACGGCACCCGAGTTGCAAGAGATCTGGGAGCGCACCACCGAGGTCGAGGCCCTGGTCGCCCTGGGCGACAAGGCGTCGGTGGACGAAGCGGTGTCGGTGGCACAGAAACTCGCCAGCAGCAAGAGTGTCCGGCCGTTTGAGCTGGAGAGCCTTCGCCGTCAGCTGGCCGACATCTGGGAACTCGAGCCGCATCACCCGGTGCTGGTGGCCATCGCAGCGCAGAAGCTCCAACTCGGGGCCAGGGCCCATGTCGAGCTGCCCGATTCCGCGGGCCAGTTGGAGAAGATCTTCGGGACGGCCCTGCCTGTGGGGTACAAGCACCTGATGAGGGGTCTCGAGTGCGCAGAATCGGTGGGAAAGATCACCGACGCATCCGAAGAGCCGTGGGGCACGGGATTCCTCCTACGCGGGAATCTGATCCATCCCGACTTCGGCGATGGACTGGTGCTGGCTACCAACGCCCACGTCTGTAGTCCAGAGCCCGGAGTGGGCAAGCTGCTGCCGAGCGAGGCGAAGGCTGTCTTCGACGTGACCAAGTCGGTCGATGGGGAGCAACTCGTCCTCACCGGCTTCGAGTGCCTGTGGAGCTCACCACCCTCGGTATGCGATGTCACCATCCTTCGCTTCACCGGACCCGAGCCGGCGCTCAAAGGCCAGCTCGACGTCGCCGCGTTGCCCCAGCCAGTGACGGAGGGCGCATATGTCTATGTCATCGGCCATCCGGCGGGGGGTGGGATCAAGTTTTCGATCAGGGGCAACGACCTTCTCGCCTATGACGCCGACATGTTCAAAGTCCACTACACCGCCCCCACCGAAGGGGGCAGCTCCGGGAGCCCGGTCTTCAACCAGGCATGGCAGCTGATGGCTGTTCATCACGCTGGAGATTCGAAGATGCACCGACTGGACGACCCTTCCGCTACGTATCAGGCCAACGAGGGGATCACGATCAAGGGGATCAGAGAGGAGTACTCCAAGAATGGAAAATGACGCAATCCCTCCGGAGTTCCTGGAGCCCGAGGGCGACGCCGAGCGCCAGGATCCCGACCTCGTCTTCGAGACGACGTCAGCGACACTACGGGGGCTGTGGAATGACTGGATGTGCAAACGAGGTGACGGGACTTTCGTCGACGTCGAATTCTTCGGCCGCCGGATCGGCGGAGTGCCGACCCCGGCGGTCGACGCCTATCGGGCGCTCGAGGTAGCCCTGCGCTCCGCCGGTTACAAGCCAGATTCGCGGTGGGCGTACAACTGCAGGCTCATCGAGGGGACGGACAAGCCCTCGCTGCACTCGGCCGGGATCGCAGTTGACATCGACCCGGACGAGAACCCGTTCTCGAAGGGTGACCCCTTCGCCGGGAAGATGGGTCCCGACCATGTCGCCGCGGCGCTGGCCATTCGCAACAGCGCCGGCGCCCGGGTGTGGTCCTGGGGCGGGCATTGGAACAAGCCCGATCGGATGCACTTCCAGCTCGACAGGGGGCCTGCGGCGGTGGATGTGGATTGGCGAACCGTCCCCGGTGGTGGCCCCGAAAGCGCCAGTTCGGGGTCAATGGACGTGAAGGAGGAAGAGATGGTTCTGTCCAAGAGCATGAAAGGCCCAGCAGTGGAGCGGTTCCAGCAGTGCCTGCTCGATTGGAATGCCAAGGCGCTGCCGAAGGACGGAGCCGATGGTGTTTTTGGGAGCGAGACCGTCGAATGGGTGGGGCGGTTCCAGGAGGCCCTTGGTCTGGAGAAGACCGGAGTGATCGACGGGGTGACCGCGGCCTTGCTGGTCGCCCACGGGAAGTAACAAGCCATCAAGGTCTTCCTGAGCTACCGGCGGGACGACACGGCGGGGCGCGCCGGAAGGCTCCACGACGCCCTGGCCTCGAGTTTCGGCACCCGCAACGTGTTCATGGACGTTTCCGCCATCGCGGTCGGCACCGACTTCGTCGACCAGGTGGAACGAGCGATCTCGACGAGCGACGCCTCGCTGGTGGTGATGGGGCCGAATTGGCTCGGGGCCACTGACCCCGAAGGCCGTCGGCGGCTCGACGATCCCCAGGACCACGTGAGGTCTGAGGTGCGCTCCGCGCTGGCCTCACCCAACCCGGTGGTTCCGGTGCTGGTCGGGGATGCATCGTTGCCGACCGAGGACCAACTGCCTGACGATCTGAAAGCCCTGGCGCGCCGACAAGCCGTGGAATTGCGGGACGAGACATGGTCTGAAGATGTCGAGATGCTGGTCCGGCGTCTCGAAGGCAAGGAGACGGTCCGGGAACCCCGCCGCTGGATTCTGCTGGCCATTGGCTTGATACTCCTGGGTGGCGTCGGCGCCGCTATCTGGATGGCTCAGGCAGGCGGCGAGGATGAGTTGACCCAATGCTCGGTGCCGGACGAGACATGGACCACGATCGACGTGGAACCCGGCGCCACGGACGTCGAACAATTGGAGCGGGATCGGGCACTCCGCTACACGGTGGTGAGTACGGATTTCAGGGATGAACCCGGGGACGAGTGGTACGTCGTGCTCCATGTGAGGCTGGAGAACGAGTCCACGGACGTGGCGGGAAACGACGACCACACCGGGTACGGACCGTCGATCTTCGACGCCCTGCACGTCGATGAGATCTCGGTCGGGGGCCCTTACTGCTTTGGCGAGAACAGTGGTGACAGCGATCTCGCCCCGGGGGAGGCGGCCAACGCACGGGTTGGATTCCTCTCCGTACCTGGACCCCACCGAGGCAAGTCTGATGCTCGAGACCGATGGGCCCCTCTTTATCGAGATCACCCCGGGCGCGTGATGCCGACGGTCCTGTTCTCGGGCCACATGGTCGATGCACCAGACCGGCCGTCTCCACGCTTCCCACCCGAGCGTGTTCCCCTGGTGCGGCGGGCGATCGCGGAAGCCGTCTGGCTCATCGATGACACCGACGCGGAGGCGATCTCGGGACTCGCCTGCGGGGGCGATCTCCTCTTCGCCGAGGAATGGCTGAAGACCGGGCGGCCCTTGCACGCCTATCTGCCACGTGAAGAGGCGGATTTTCTCGACGAGTCGGTTCGTTTTGCCGGCTCGGAGTGGGTGGACTCGTTCCGTGAAGTGACCGCTGATCCGAACCTGGTCCTGATCGGTCCGGACCAAGAGATGCTTGGTTTGAACGAACCGCACACCGCGAACAACCTCCGCATGCTCGAAGCTGCGTTGCTGCGGCCCGGCGCCCTCAACGGTCTGTTCCTTTGGGACGGCAAGGGAGGCGACGGTCCGGGAGGCACCGAGCACCTGGCCTCTGAGGTGGTCGAGCAGGGCGGGAGTGTCACCGTTCTCCGTCCGTAGGTTTCGACGAGGAAGCTGTCCTTCCGCATAAGGTTGAAGGATGGGATTTCGCCTGGCCCTCGTCCAGCCGGTCGCCCATCGTCCGCCGGACGACGAGCGGAATGTGATGGATGCACTGGGGCAGATCTCTTACGCCGGCTCACAGGGTGCGGAAGTCGTGGCGTTTCCCGAGACCTACCCGGGCCCGTGGCGCACACCGATGACATTCGATCCCACGGAGGCGATGGCGGCTGCAGCGAGAGAGCACGGCGTTACGATCCAGTTCGGAACGCTGGAAGCAATCCCAGGTGAACCCGAGGCGGCGTACAACGTCCTCAAGCTGATCGGCCCTGACGGAAGCATCAGCGGTGTCTACCGCCGCACTCACCCGCCCGGGCCATGGATCTACGCCGGTGGGGTCTGGGATTTCGACTATCGGGTCGGCAACGAGTACCCGGTGTTCGAGAGTGAACATGGGACCGTCGGGCTGGCGATGTGCAGCGAAGCGTTCATGCCCGAGGTGACCCGTGCCCTGGCGCTGCGCGGGGCTGAGATCATCTTCATGCCCGCCGGAATCGACAAGAAGAAACTGTGGGCCGCCTGGCGAAACCTGATCTGGGCCCGGGCCACAGAGAACCTGGCCGTGGTTATCACGACTCAGAACCTCTTCGACAGATCCGAGCGAGGTCTGGCCATGGTTGCGCAACCCGAAGAGGTGATTTTCGAGGATGACGGCCCCGGCACCTTTCTGATCGACCTCGACCTCACGAGGATCCGCGAGATGCGGGAGCAAGTGGACGGCCCGAAGTCATCGGAGGAATACGGCGCCAAGCCTGGTGTGCTCACCCAGTGGCAAAGACCCGAGATGCGGGACAAGGTCTATCCCGCGGTAACCCGCACATAGAGAGCGGTGACCCGCATCTAGGACCGGTCCTCGATGGCCTCCGGGGGCTCGATCCACTGCAATACCGTTCGGTAGTCGGCGGCGGCCCCTTCGGCGATCAGGCGGTCCCGCTCCGGTGGAAGGAGACCACCCTCGACCTCTTCACGGAATCGGGCCATTTCGTCCGGACTGGCCCCGACCCGGTTCCGCTCGACGCTGCCGAGAAACCGGGCGGCTGCAGACAGGTCACCTTCCGCCAGAGCAAGACGGAGGGCCTGTGCCGGGATCCCGGCCTGGACCTCTCGATCGAAGAGGAGGAGACGGTGGGCGGCCGATGTGAGCTCGACCCTGGCCGCCGCGAGACGTCCTTCATCGATGTGGCTGCGGATCGCACGGGCGCCCGATCGGGCGGAGCAGGGCAGATCACCCACTTCGGCCAAGATCCCGGCTGCCTCGGCCAGATCGTCGGTTGAGGCCCCCAGTCCGAGATCCTGGGTCACCGCCCCGTGGTAGTAGAGGGCATGGCCCAACCCGTGACGGGATCCCAGATCACTCAGGATCTCGATGCTCTGGCGCAAGTTGGCCAGGACCCACTCATCGTGACCGGATCCGATGTGGCTGGCCGAGGTCATCATCGATGCCGCGGCCAGATATCCGTCGCCGACCGTCAGCGCCTTCGAGATCGCGGCTTCGACATGCTCCCGCCGCTGTTCCGGAGGACCGGCCTGCCCGAAGGCGAGCATGAACTCGATGATCGCCTGATCCCATTCCGGGTCCCACATCGGCGGGTGCCGGACATTCGCCAGAATCTGACGACCCTCCTCCATCCAGCCGCCCGCGTCCTGATGACCGACGAGGTTGGAATAGGCCATCCCGCGGGTCAGCGTGAGCCACCCGACGAGCGCGTCGTCCCCGGCGCTCCGGGCACATTCGAGACCCAGATCTGCATAGTTCACCGCGGCCGGGTCGGTGAGGAAGGTCGCCAGCAGAGAAGCGGCCAGCCACGCCCTGGCGGCCATGGCGGGCGAGGCTTCGTCGCCATGTGATCGGAGCGCTCCCACCAACAGGTCCCGGCCTTCGACCTGGAGACTGGATTGGGCCCAGAACCAGGTCAGATCGAATCCGATGTCGAGGAATCGGTCGATCTCCCCACGGCCGAGCAACGTGGACATGGCAACGCGGATGTTGTCGTTCTCCAAACAGGAGACTGCGGTTGGCCTGACGCTGGTCGGGACCGCGCAAGCTCGGGGCGATCTGCGCCACTGCGTTGGCGTAGTGAATGGCGTGGAGGAGCCGTACTTCGTCTTCCTCTCCTTCATCGGCCAGACGGGCCTGTCCGTATTGGCGGATCGGCTCGAGGAGTCGGAAGCGAGAAAAGCGAGCTTGCTGGATAGGCACCACGAGCGACTTGTCCACCAGCTGATCGAGCAAACCGAAGACATCGGTGGTGTCTCCGACGTTCTCAGCAGCAGGGAGATCGAACCCGCCGGCGAAGACCGAAAGACGTCGGAAAAGCGCCGACTCTTCCTCGCTGAGCAGGTCGTAGGACCAGCCGATCGTGTTCTCGAGGGTTCGCTGCCGGCGCACCGTCGTCTTCGAGGCTGCGGTGAGGACCCGGAACGACGTCTCGAGCTGGTCGGCGAGGTCGAGGAGGGTGAGAGTGCGGACCCGTGCCGCGGCCAGCTCGATGCCGAGAGGAATCCCGTCGAGACGACGGCAGATCCTGGCGATGGCTTCCAGGTCGGCGTGCGAAGGGGCGAGATCCGGCTTCATCCTGGCGGCCCGGTCGAGGAAGAGACGCACCGACTCCGATCGCGCCAGGTCCGATCCCTCTCCGGGCAGGCCAAGCGACGAGACCCGGAACACGATCTCGGCGGAGGTCCCGAGCGTCTCCCGTGATGTGGCCAGGATCGACAGGCCGGGGCTGGATCCGAGCATTTCTACCGCGATCGCCGCAGCCTCTTCGAGGAGGTGCTCACAGTTGTCCAGCAGCAATAGGAGCTTTCTTCGGGCTAGGTGAGCCTTGATCACCTGGATCAGGCCCATCCCGTCGCCGGCGCGCAGGCCCCAGACGTCGGCCACCTCATTCACGACCAGGGCCGGATCTGCGATGTCGGCCAGCCCGGCCATCCAAACGCCATCAGGGAAGTCGTCTCCGAGGGCTCCGGCTACTTCCATGGCGAGACGGGTCTTGCCGGTCCCACCAACCCCGGTGAGGGTTACCAGCCTGTTGGACTGGAGCAGGGCCTTTACTTCCTCGAGGTCCTCGCGCCTCCCTACAAACGAGGTGAGTTGCGCCGGGAGATGAACCAGGTCGACCGGCTCGGTGCGCAGTGGCTCGGTTACCTCGGGCAGATCGGGATGGAGCAGCTCGAAGAGGCGCTCCGGGCGTTCCAGGTCCCTGAGAGGATGGACCCCTCGGTCCTGCAACTCCATGGGGGCTTCAACCAATTCTGCGGTCAGCTCAGCAGTGGCTCCCGACACCAGAATTTGCCCACCGTTCGCCGCTGCCATCACGCGGGCCGCCCTGTTCACATCGGGCCCGAAGTAATCGCCGGCCCGTTCGTACGAAGTGCCGGTATGGACCCCAATCCTGACGCGGATCGCCGGCCCTTCCCAAGCTTCGTCCAGAAGACCGAGCTGGGCCCGCATTGCGGCGCCAAGCGCGGCCAACGGCGTGGTGAAGGCGGCGGCAAAAGAATCCCCGGCGCTGGAGAAGACGTACCCATCGAGGTCAGCGATGGCGGATTCGAGAATGCGGTCGTGGGCGATCAGGCTCGCCGCCATGCCGTCACGGTCCGCTTCCCAAAGACGGGTCGAACCGGCCACGTCGCTGAACAGGAACGAGACCGTGCCGGTGGGCCTGGAGTCCACCGTCGGAGGGTATCGGGGTCCCACGCGGGCCGCTAAGACGTCGGGTTCTACCGCGTCGGCAGGAACCAGTAGACGTAGCCGCACTCGGCAGCTCTCGTGAATGCACCCATCGCCGGGGTCAGTCGCCGGTTGTCAGCCAGCCCGGCTCGGGGTCGCCGAACATCTCGAGCAAGTAGTCGCGTGAGGCCTCGACCGCTCGGCGGGGCGCATCGAGCGAGGCCTTGAGCTTGAAGTCCTCCTTGAGCACCTCGCCGTCGACGAGGACGGTTTTCACATTGGAGATGTCGGCCGCGCAGACGACCGCACCCACCGGGTCGATGATCGGGGCGATATTCACAGCCGACCCGTCGATGATCACGACGTCCGCCTTCTTCCCGGGTGTCAGCGACCCGGTGCGATCGGCGATTCCCGCCACATCGGCACCACCGATCGTGGCCCAGGCGAGTGCATCACGGGCGGTGATGAGGCCAGGCGATGCTTCCAAGCCGTCGAGGTCATCGTCCCAGGCCTCCTGGTGCTTGCGCCCCCGCTCGGACCCGAAGACGGCATGCATCTGGGTGAACTGGTCGGCCGACGCGGTAGTTGCAACGTCCGACGAGAGCCCGATCGGGATGTTGTACTCGACAGCCGTGACCGCCGGCGCCCACCCGTGTCCCATCTGGATCTCTATCTGCGGGGCGAAGCTGACGTTCCCGCCCGAATCGCTGACGAGCTGCCACTCCTCGTCGGTGAAATGCGAGGCGTGGACATACGTCGTGCCCGGATAGAGGAGGTCCATGTCCCGTAGCGCCGTGATCTGGCCCTTCGTGTAGCCGAACCGGTCCATGGCGACGTGCACGGTGATGTCGATGCCGAGCTCGTTGGCCAGCTCCCAGTCGTGACGCACGACTTCGGGCTTGCAAAAGCCGGGTCCTCGGGTGGCCAGGCCCATGGTGACCCGGCCCTCGTCGCTGCTGAAGTACTGCGACCGCAAGCGGCGTGCCTCGTCACCGTCCGACGTCAGGACGCTTCCGGTGTAGTCGGGGCCGAACCACCAGTCCACCAGCGATGTGTTCGGGAAGCCGTATGCGAAGACCGATCGGATGCCCGTCTCTTCGAGCGCGGCGACCGAGGCGTCGGCATGCTCGGGCGTGTTCATGATGTGGGCCCAGTCGACCAGCGTTGTGATGCCGGCGTTGATGCACTCGAGCGCTCCCCACTGTGTCGCCGAGTGGACATCCTCAGGCCGGTAGTGCGGGGCGAACTTGTCGAGGATCGCGCTGAAGTATGTGATCAGAGCGAAGTCGGGGGCACATGTCCGGATGCACGTCTCCCAGGTGTGCCGATGGGTGTCTATGAAGCCGGGGATGACAATGTCGCCGGTCGCATCGATGACCCGGGCATCGTCGGCCGACAGGTCGGTGCCGATGGCGGCGATCTTGTCGTCCTCGATCAGCACGTCAGCCTTCGGCAGCTCGCCGAGCTCAGGGTCCTGGGTCAGGACGATCCCGCCGCTCAAGAGGATTCGATCAGTCACACCTAATGCCTTTCTCCTTGGCCTCGGTCAGGATCGTAACCCCTCCAAGCAAGAGGTTTCCGAGCAGCATGCCTCGTTCGGAAAGGAGCGGATTCAGACCGACTAACCAGTGAACCGGCCTAGTTCTCGCGTCGGGTGGAGAGAGCTTTTTCCGTCAGGGCGAACACCTTGACCGGTCTCTGTACACCCTTCATCACCAGGTCTTCGACCGGAACCCCATCGACCCGGTCCTGTACCGCTGCCATGGTCCGCTCAGAGACCAGGACCTGACGCGGCTCGGCAGCCGTGGCAAGTCGAGCCGCCACGTTCACGTGGTTTCCCACCACCGTGTAGTCGGTCCTCGTCGACGAACCGATGTTGCCCACCGTGACATATCCGGTGCTGATCCCGACGCCGACGGAGAGCTCCTCCTCAGAACGCATCCACGTGGCCCGCAGCTCCTCCACCTTGGCCAACATCTCGAATGCGGTAGCCACGGCCCGTTCGGCATGATCCTCGAACGGGATGGGATCACCGAAGAAAGCAAGCACTCCGTCCCCCAGGTACTTGTCCAGCGTGCCCCCGTTGGAGAAAACGATGTCGGTCATGGCGCTGAAGTACTCGTTCAGGGCATCGACGAGCTCCTCTGGCTCCATTCGCTCCGCGATCTGTGTGAAACCCCGGATGTCCGAGTAGAGGATCGTCAGATTGCGTCGGACCGAGGCGAAGGCCACCGGCTCGTCCCCGGCGAGTATCGCGTCCGCCACTTGCGGAGAGACGTATCGCCTCAGCTGCTCGGTCCGCTGCAGCTGGGTGACCTGTTCTTCGATGGTCTGCTCCAGATTGGCATTGAGCTGGCTCAATCCCTCGTACAAGGTGGAGAGCTGCCTGCTCGTCCGGTTCAGGTTGACCGTCAGCCTCCCGAACTCGTCACGGTTGGGGACTTCTACTTCCTGGCCGAAGTCGCCGTCGGCGATCCTTCCCAGTGCCAGATCGATCTTTCGCACCGGGCGCACCAGCGACCACGACAGGATGGCTCCCATCGCCAGAGCGGTGAGCAGGCTGACCCCGGCGAACGCGGCAACAGTCACCGTGAGGAAGCGGCGATTCCCCCGGAAGTTCTCGAGCTCGGACGCAATGTCTTCCCTCCAGCGAGCCGATCATCAGGTTGAGATCGTCTTCCAGCTCATGTGAGATCTCGTGCTCGGCCGAGATGTGAACATCGGAGGCTCGGGTCATGTCGCCGGCCTCGTAGAAAGCCAAGACTTCTTCAGCTGCCTCGGCGTACCGGAGGTCGGTTGCGTCGATTCGGTCGACGATGGCGACCAGCTCTTCGTCTGCCACATCTCTGATCGCCTGCATGTCGTTCGTGAAGTTCTCTTTGGCCTGGGCGATCTTGTCGTTCCACGAGTCGACCTGGGTGATCAGGGCCATAGCCCGGTAATGGCTCTGCGCTGTCACTGCATAGATGCCCTGCTGGGCGAGCTCCAGCTGATCTTGGAGCTCGATCACCTGGTCCATCTGCCGGTTCATCGCGTTGATCACGACGATGCTGAAGACCCCCATGGCAAGAAGGAGCAGCGCACTCAACAGGAAGCCGGCGAGCAGCTTGGTGTGGATCGTCGCCGGCGCACGCGCCACCATGTCGATGAGCGGGCGCACCCAACGGACGGGGAGTGGATCTGGATTTGGTTCCGGCGCGCCCTGATTGACCGCGTCTGTCATGTGCCTCCCACCTGACCGATGCCCGGCTTTAGAGCGATGAAGCCTATTCCCTCGAGCTGATCGTCGTAGGGGTGTTTATCCCCATGCCAGCGGCGTGCCAGATCGGAGACAGCGCTACCGGTTAGGCCAGCCGATGCTCGTAGTGAATCAAAGTGATGTCGGGGAACACGGTCTCACCGACTCTCACAAAGCCAAGCCTCTCGTAGAAATGTTGATTGCGGGTGGCGTACGCCGGTGTGTCCAGTGTCCAGACGGTGGCCGGAAACGTCCGCTCGATGAATCCCATCGCCTGAGTGCCGATGCCTTGGTTGTGGTGGGCGGGATCGATGGCGAGGACGCCGAGATGGAAATGCCCCGCACCTTGATCGATGACAGTCATCCCTCCGATGATCTCGCCATTCAATGAGACCTTGTAGCCCTCGCCGCGGGCAATCGTGGCCAGAGTCTCCTCCACCGAGTCGTAGCCGGGAGGGCCGCCGATCTCGACCCCTGGATAAAGGCGAGCATCATCGTGGAAAGCCGCGATCTGCACTTTGACCAGGTCCTCGGCGTCAGCGGGAGTCGCCAGCTCGAAATCGATGTTCATCGACGTTCCGCCCGGAAGATCGTCACCGGGTCGGCGATACCCTTCAGCTCGAATTCACCGATCTCGGTGAGCCTGAAAGCCGTCCCCCGAGACGATCCCCACCACCGGCTCACCGACGTACACCTCGGCTGCGTCAGCCTGGGAAGCGATCCGGGCCGCGAGATTGACGGTCCGCCCGAAGTAGTCACCTTCGTCGTAGAGCATTGGGCCGGCATTGACCCCGATATGGGTGTCGGGGAGCCCGCGGCTGGGTGCGCTGTCGACCATCTCCAGGGATGCCATCACGGCATCGTCGGGATCGCGGAACTGGAGGAACACGCCGTCGCCCAGCAACTTGATCACGTTGCCCCGATAATCGGCGGCCACCTCGGTCGCCAGCTGAGCAAAGGTGAGGGCGACCTCTGCCGCCACATCGTCACCGGATTCCTCGGTCAGTTCCGTGAAGCCGCTGAGATCGGCAAACACCGCGGTCTCCAACTGGTGCGGCTGGCGTTGCCGAACACCGGCCTGCTCGAGGGCGGTCTCGACGTGCCCGAACTGATGCTCGGTGGAGAATGTCTCCGAGTGTCGACGGAACAGCCAGCTCAACAGGTCCTCGCCCGAGCGGCCAACCCGGAGGCCGACTTCACGCAGTGCCGCCTCGTACGCGTCATTGTCGTTGAGTCCTCTTCGCCGAAACTGTTCCTCGACTGTCTGATGGAAGTAATGGGGCAGGTACTGGGCAACGCGACGCGTGCTGTCTCCCCAGACCCGCGCCATCCGGATCACGTCCCGTTCATCCAGACCCGCGGCGAAGAGGATCCGGACCTCCCGCAGGGCTTCGAGGTCCTCTTGGCGGACGAACTCGTCCGCCTCGGGCCGGGGCAAGCCAAAGGCCATGTAGATGCTGTCGAGCGTGGCAAATGGGATCCCGATCGCTTCGGCCTCTTCGGCAAAGGTGACATCCGACCGAGGGAATCGCCGGCCCGCGCTCTCGAGGTAGCCGAGCGACAGATGACCTGATGCCAGCGCAGTGGCCAGCGACTCCTCCTCGATTCCCATCTCATCGAGCTGACGGACCACCCGCACCTGCATGACGTCCCGACGCTCGAACGCGCCGTCCTCGGATTGAAGGATTCCCAGGTCTACGAGCCTCCTGATGTGCGCAGGGCTCGTGCCGGACCGATCGGCGAGCTCCTCTTCGGAGAGGCGGTCGGCCATCCGACCGCCTCTCAGTCGGCGTAGGCGAGTGGGTCGGTCATGAAGACGTCGTGACAGACCTGGGAGCAGAAGTAGTAGGTCTTGCCTTCATATTCAGCCGTCGCCGCGGCGTCATCCGTGTCGATCTTCATCCCGCATACGGGGTCCGTGACCATCGCCATCGACAACCTCCTGGAGCCAATCCGTTCGTCATACCCGAGCGTATTCACGCGGAAACCAGGATGCATGGGCCCGGAATGTCCCATCTACGCTCCGGAACCGTGTGAGGGCAGTTGTCTACGACCGGTACGGGACCCCCGATGTGCTGCGAATCGAGGAGGTGCCGACGCCGACCCCGGGACCAGGTCAGGTGCTCGTCGACGTCATGGCGACATCGGTCAACCTCTCCGACTGGGAGTGCTTGGTTGGCTCACCCTTCTACGCCCGCTTCGGTGGCCTGCGCAAGCCGCGACGCCGGACGCTGGGCTCTGACATCGCCGGCCGGATCCGGGAAGTCGGGTCTGGAGTCACCCGCTTCCGACCCGGTGACGAGGTGTACGGCGAGATTCCGATGGGGGGCTTCGCCGAGTACGCCGTGGCTCCTGAGTCGGCGCTGGCCCACAAGCCGGAGGCGCTCACCTTCGCCCACGCCTCGACGATTCCACAACCTGGGCCCATCGCCTTGCAGGGCACGGCCACGGTCAAACCCGGACAGCGAGTCGCGATCAACGGCGCCGGTGGTGGGTCGGGTTCCTTCGCCATCCAGCTCGCCAAGCGAGCCGGTGCACATGTGACCGGAGTCGACAATGCCCAAAAGCTCGACCACATGCGGACGATGGGGGCTGATGAGGTGGTCGATCATGGAACTCAGGACTTCACCAGGCTCGAGCCATTCGACCTGATCCTGGACATGGTTGCCCACCGCTCCGTGTTCGCTTATCGACGGGCATTGGCCCCGGGTGGCCGATACCGGTGTGTCGGCGGATCGGTCCGGGCCTTGCTGCGCGTCCTGACGGTGGGTGTGGTCATCGGCCGGCTCACCGGTCGCCGGCTCGGGGTGCTCGCTGTGAGACCGGGCCCGGCCCACTTCCGGCCCCTCGCCGACCTCTGTGTCTCAGGTGACGTCCGCATCCACATCGACAGGACGTTTTCGATGGATGAGGTGCCCGAGGCGCTGGCTCGCGTCGGTGAAGGGCGTGCCCTAGGCAAGGTGGTCGTCCAGAACGCCCGATGACAACCCGCGTAGCCTGGCCGGCATGAGCTACGGCTGGTGGAAATTCATCCATCTCGCCGGTGTCGTGGGCTTCGTTGCCGCTCACGGCACCTCCATGGCGGCCACCGTCTTGATGAGGCGGATCCGTGAGCCGCAGCAGGTGGCGGGAGTCCTCCAGCTCAGCGCAGCCACGGTGAGCACTTTCTATGTCTCGACGTTGGTTCTGCTGGTGGGAGGGATCGGCGCCGGGGTGGTCGGTCAATGGTTCGATCAGGGGTGGATCTGGTTGTCACTGGGCCTGCTGATCGGGGTCGGGGTCCTCATGTTCCCCATGGCCCGACGCCACTTCCGTCGGATCCGCATGATCCTCGAGCTGATGGAAACCGGGACAGCCGTTTCCCAAGACGATTTCGCTCGGGTCGTCAACTCGGGTAGCCCGGTCCTCACCGCAGGCACCGGGTTCGTGGCGCTTCTGTTCATCCTCTATCTGATGGTCCTGAAGCCGTTTTGAGCGCCTACCGCCGGATCATCGTCGGGGCTCACGGCTCACCCACCTCGGCAGTGGCCGAGGAGGCCGCCGCCCGGCTCGCCAACCAACTCGGAGCGGAGCTGGTCCTGATCAATGTCGACGAAACGGGGAGCGGCGAGGACATTCTCCGAGCCGCGGCCGACCGGGCCCGCACCTTCGGCATCGAGGCGCAGACCCTGCATCGCGAAGGTGAGGTCGCCGAGTCGATAGTTGCCGCCGCGGCCGAGCTCCGTGCCGATCTGTTGGTCATCGGGGACCACGGGATGGGACCGGACAGCCGGTTCAGCCTCGGCGGCATCCCTAGCCAGGTGGCACATCACTCACCAGTCGACATCCTGGTGGTGAGAACCTCCGACCCCACCCGGGAGCACGACTACCGCAGAGCCCTGCTCGCCACCGATGGTTCCCTTACTGCCCACCAGGCGACCCGCCACGGTGACGCCCTGGCCCAGGCACTCGGGGCCGAGATCACCCTGATCTACGTCGGTGACGAGCTCATTGGCGACATCGTGCTCCGGGACACCGCCGCCCGACTCGATCGTGACGGAATCGAGCGGATCGTCACCAAGGGAAATCCGGCGGTGCAGATCTCGAGACATGCCGGCGACTATGACCTGGTCGTTGTGGGGAACAAGGGGATGACCGGCTCCCGGCGATACATTCAGCGGGCAGTGCCCAGCAGGGTTGCGCACGAAGCCGGGTCGGATGTCCTTATCGTTCGGACGGTGAGTAGGTCATTCTTCGATCTCCGCCCCGGGGAAGGCGCCGTCGTCGAGGTCGATGGGGAGAAGGTCGCGGCATACCTCCACGAAGACGGGACGACCTTTGCCCTCTCCGCTCGGTGCCAGCACATGGGGTGCATCGTCGACTGGAACAGTCGGGCCAAGACCTGGGATTGTCCCTGCCACGGCTCCCGCTACGAGTACAGCGGCGCCATCATCAACGGTCCCACCACCAAGCCGCTGCCCCCGGTCCAGGCCTGAGGGCTCCGACCGAAAGTGCTGCCTTCCGGTCTCGTCACCTTCGTCCTGACCGACATCGAGGGTTCGACACGACTCTTCCGCGAGCTCGGTGATGAGTACCCCAGACTGCTGGCAGACCATTACGAGCTGCTCCGCGCCGCGGTGACCGGCCATGGAGGCGCTGAGGTCGGGACCGAGGGCGACTCGCTGCTGATCGCATTTCCTGATGCGGCCGAGGCGGTCGCCGCTTGCCTCGAAGGTCAACTCGCACTGTCCGCCCATGTCTGGCCCCTCGGTGTAAAAGTCCAGGTGCGGATGGGAGTGCACACGGGAGAGGCGACACCGGTTGATGGCAACTACGTAGCCCTTCCGCTTCATCAAGTTGCCCGCATCTCTGCCGGAGCCCACGGTGGCCAGATCCTGGTCTCTCAGACCACTGCCACCAACATCGAAGGGAGGCTCCCGCCAGGCACACACCTGGCCGCCCTCGGGTCTTTCCAACTGCGAGGCTTCGCTACTCCGGAGCCCTTGTATCAGCTGCGGCACCCTGACCTCCAGGACGATTTTCCGCCGCTGCGCGCCATCGGGGTCCTTGCCCACAACCTGCCCTTCCGCCGCGCCAGCTTCGTCGGACGGGCCCAGGATCGGGCGACGCTGGCCGGGATGCTCGGCACGACGGGCCTGGTCACGGTCGTTGGCCCTGGTGGCGTCGGGAAGACACGGCTCGCCCTCCAGGTGGCCTTCGACGTGCTCGACGAGTTCGACGACGGAGTCTGGCTGGTCGAGCTGGCACCCTTAGCCGATCCTGTCTCTGTGCCCAGGGCAGTCGCCTCTGCCATGGGCATTGCCGAGGTTCCCGGCCAGAGCACTGAAGAGGCTCTGACTTCGGCTCTTGGGGGCAAGGCTGCCCTGCTCGTCCTGGACAACTGCGAACACCTCCTCGACGCCGTCGCCGGCCTCGCCCAGATGCTTTCAGAGCGCTGCCCCAACCTGGTGATTCTCTCCACGAGCAGAGAGCCGCTCGACATCGACGGGGAGGTTGTCTGGCGGGTAGAGCCACTTCTCACCCTCGACCCCGATCAGACGGTCGGCATCGCCGAGCTGAAGGCGTCGGACGCCGTGCAGCTGTTCACCGAAAGAGCCGCCTCGGTTCGACCCGGATTCGAGCTCACCGAGGACAACGCCGGCGATGTCGCGAGGATCGTCTTTCATCTGAGCGGCATGCCGCTGGCGATCGAGTTGGCCGCAGCCGCCCTGGCCGATCGGTCGTTGAGCGGTGTGCTCAGCGGGCTCGAAGACCGGTTCTCGCTGTTGGTCCGGGGACGGCGGACCGCCCCCACCCGTCATCAGACGCTTCGCGCCGCGATCGAGTGGAGCCTCGACCTGTTGGAGCCATCCGAGCGACTCCTGTTCGACCGGCTTTCGGTATTCGCCGGCAGCGGGACCAATGCTGCCGCCGGTGAGGTCTGCGCCGGTGGCGCAGTGGAGGGCAGCGAAGTCTCCGAGATCATGGGTCGTCTGGTCAGGGCATCGCTGGTCTCGATCGAGTCGGAATCACCCGATCGTTGGACCATGCTCGAGTCGATTCGCGAATTGGGTGTGCTGGAGCTGGCCGAGTCGGGTGGAACGGAAGAGTTCTCCCGTCGACACCGGACCTGGGCTGTAGGGCGCGTCGAGGCGGTCGAGGATCGAATCGGCCGAAAAGGGCAGGAGGCCGTCTTGGCCGAGCTGGCCGACGAACGCGACAACATCCGGCGGGCCATCGAAAACGCGCTCTCGGCCCACGACACGGAGATCGGGTTGCGGATATGCACCGCCATGACCCGCTATTGGACGTCGCACGGAGACTGGACCGAGGGATCAGAGCAGCTCGGCAACGTGCTGGCTCTGAGCGGGGGCGACCCGGGACTTCGTGGTCGTGCGCTGGTCGCTCTGGGCAGCCTCCTTCAACTCAGGGGGGAGCTCGAGGAGGCCGACAAGCGGTTTGGGGAGGCAAGAGAGTTGGCCACCGCTACGGGCGACGACGTCAACCTGGCTCGTGCTCTTTTGTATGCGGGTTATGTCGCATTCCGACACTCCCACCTATCGGAGGCCCAGGGTCTTTGGGAGGAGGCTCTAGCCCGCGCTCGCAGCGGCGGAGACCAGCGCGTGGAGGCCAGTGTCCTCAGAAGTCTCGCCATCGTCGCCGGCACCGAAGGGCGCCAGGACCTCGCAGGCGAACTGTTGGACCAGGCCATCGGGTTGGCCCAAGCTTCAGGAGACGACCAGCTGCTCCGCCTCCTGCTCGGCTCCTCGGCCGAGATGAACATCTGGCTGGGTCGTTATCAGGTGGCAGAAAGGGCCTACGGAGACGCTCTATCCCTTGCCGCAGAGATCGGCGATTTCTCGGCCCGCCCACTTTTGCTCGCTGAGTTGGGCTGGGTGGCGATCCTGCGTGGGGATCCACTCACAGCGCAGCGCCTCTCCATCGAAGCGGTCGAGTTCGCCGAAGACCTGGGAACACCCAGGGTGCTCACCCATGCCCTTCGTCTGGGCGGAGAGGCCATGATGCGTCTCGGAGACCTGGCCGCCGCGTCCGAGACTCTCGACCGTGCCCTCGCCGTCGCCGAGAGCCTCAACGCTCCCGCCGAGTTGGCCGGCGTGCGCTGCTCACAGGCGTGCCTGGCCTTGGAGCTCCAGGATTGGGAACTGGCTCGAGTCCACGCCGGAGAGGCGATCGAGACTTCGGGCTTGGCCCACACGATGCGCCGGACCACCCCGCAGTGGGTTTTGGGGATGGTCAGCCTGCTCGAAGGCGACCTCGGGTCCGCGGGACGACAGTTCCAGGAGGCCCTCGCCGCGGCGGTAGAGCGGGGCGCACTCCGTCACGAGGCCACCTTCAGCTTGGGTCTGGCCGCGGTAAACACTGCACAGGGGCGAACCACCGAGGCGGCGAGCCTCTGCAGGCGCGCCCTCGACCTGTGGCAAAGCCTCGGCGACCCGCTTGGCGTGGTCGAGTGCCTGGTCGTGTTGGCGCAGCTCGCGGCGACAACAGAGCCCGAAGGTGCTGCGGAGTTGCTTGATGCGGCCGGGTCGCTTCGGGATCATGCCGGGGCCAAGGCGACACCTCGTGAAGCGGCGCAGGTGGCAGCCATATCAGGCTCGCTTGGGCAGGTTCTCGCCTCCGAGGGCCTCGAGGCGGCAGCGAAGATGGGTCAAGCAGATGCGGTCGCCGCAGCCGGACGGATCATCTCGATGATCGAGACCGGAAATCAATAGGAAAGGAACACAGCATGGGATGGCTCGATGGTGAGGTGGCAGTGATCACCGGCGCCGGGTCGGGGCTGGGACGGGCCCTGGTGGATCGTTTCGTTGCAGAAGGAGCCCGGGTCGTCGCCGTCGACCGCGCCGAGGACCGGGTGGCCGAGGTCGAGAAAGCCCACGGGGAAGAGGTTGCAGGAGTCGTTGCCGACGTGACCAGCGCCGAGGACAACGAACGTGCCGTGGCCCAGGGCCTGGCCCGCTTTGGCCAGATCGATGTCTTCATCGGGAACGCTGGGATGTTCGACTTTGGTGCCAGCTTCGTCGACACTCCCATCGATCGACTGGAAGAGGGCTTCGACGAGTTGTTCGCCCTCAACGTCAAGGGTTACCTGCTCGGAGTGAAAGCGTCGGTCAATGCCCTGTTGGAGAGCGGTGGCTCGGTCCTGCTCACCGCGTCGATGTCCTCATGGCACGCCGGGGTGGGAGGTGTGGTCTATACGGCCTCGAAGCACGCCGTCGTCGGGTTGGTCCGCCAACTGGCCCACGAGCTGGCGCCAAAAGTGCGGGTCAACGGTGTGGCGCCCGGCTTCATGCGCACCGACATCCGTGGCCCCAAGGCACTGGGCCTCGGTGATGTCACCCCCTCATCCCTTCCCGATCTGGAACAGATCGCCGTCGCCACCACGCCTCTCAGATTCCTGCCCCGGCCGGAGGACTACACCGGTCATTTCGTTCAGCTCGCGTCGCGCAGCAACGCCCCAGCCACCACCGGAACCGTTGTCGCATGCGACGGCGGGCTCGACGTGCGGGGAATCGGGCTGCCCCAACCTGGGTGACCCAGCCCGCGGCTTCAAAAGTGAGTCCACCTACGCTTCGGGCATTCCGGCGCGAGGGAGTGATAGATGGATCACCCGACGACCCTGGGTCGCAGCAGCCTGAGAGTTCCCCGCCTCGGCGTCGGGGCTATGACGTGGGGCGAGCCACGAGGGCTGGCACGTTTCCACCCGGCGCAGATGGCCTATGGGGGCGCCCACGGGTACGAGGAGGAGGAACGCGCCCTCGAGGCGAGTCTGGAGGCGGGTGTCGACTTGGTCGATACCGCTGCCTTCTACAGCGGGGGAGCCTCGGAGCTGCGAGTTGGCAAGCTGGCGCAGGGCAAAGACGTGCTGATCGCCAGCAAATTCCCGTCCGGGATCCGGTTCAAGGCCGATGACTTCCCGGGAGAGTTGGAGGCGAGCCTGACCAGGCTGGGGCGCACAAACCTCGACCTGTACCAGCATCACTTCCCGGGACGGGTGTCGATACCGGATTTGATGAACCACATGGCGGATGCTGTTGAAGCAGGGAAGGTGACGGCGGTAGGAGTCAGCAACTACTCGGCGGACCAGATGCGCCAGGCCCACGCCGCGCTCGCCGATCGGGGAGTACCGCTTGCATCCAATCAGGTCGAGTACTCACTTTTGCATCGACAACCGGAGACCAACGGTGTTCTCGACGCCTGCCGTGAGTTGGGTGTCACTCTCATCGCCTATACCCCACTCGCTGGGGGAATGCTGACAGGGAAGTACTCGGCCGAGAATCGTCCCACCGGGTTCTACCGACGTGTCCTGCCCCGGTATCGCCGCAAAGCGCTGGACGCCATACAACCCGTGGTTTCCGCTCCTCCGCGAGATCGGTGATCGACATTCGAAGACCCCGAGTCAGGTGGCCATTCGCTGGCTCATCGAGGACCCGATCGTGCTGCCCATACCTGGCGCCAAGAACGGCAAGCAGGCAACAGATAACGCGGCCGCCCTCGGCTTCTCGTTGGCGGCCGACGAAGTCGCCGCCTTGAGCGATGCAACCCGAGCATGGAGGGCCTGAGTCCCCGCTGGAAGCCGGAGATGTAGCTTCCGTCGGTGTCGAGGACTCGTCTGTGGGAGCGTCTCAGTGGTGTGGGCGACGAGATGGTCTCTTCCATCCGTCACCTTGTCGAGGCGCTCCGTGTCAGGGACATGCGGCGGGTGCTCGCTGCGTACCTCGGCTTCAGCGTGGCCGAGATGGCGAACTTCATCGCCATCCTCATCTACGCCTACGAAGTGGGTGGCGCCTCGGCTCTCGGCCTGGTCGCGTTCCTCCAGCTCGCCCCGGCCACCGTGTTCGCCCCCGTTGGCGCCACCCTCGGAGACCGCTACCGCCGCGAGCTCATGCTCATCGTGGCGTACGCGGTCTTTGCCGCCTCCTCGGCCTCGATGGCGATCGCGCTCTACGCCGATTGGCCAGTGGGCGTGATCTACTTCCTCGCCGCGGTCAACGGCACGGTTCTGACCCTGGTGCGACCGTTTCACGAGTCCCTCCTCCCCGCCCTCGCCCGGAGCACGGAGCAACTGACGGCGGGGTATGTCGCCGGCGGAACAATCGAAAACCTGGGCTGGATCGCCGGGCCTCTTCTGGCCGGCGTCACCGCGGCTGCCTGGGGAATAGGCACCACCTTCGTCATCACGACGGCGCTTCTACTCGTCGGCACGATCTTGGTCTGGAGTGTTCAGACCACCACGGCAGCCGACCGTGGCACCGGCCAGAGCGCAATTCAGATGACATTGGAGGGGTTCGGCGCCTTCCGCGGCCCCCGCCCCAGGGTCATCCTCCTCTCCTCGACCAGCGTCTTCTTCCTAGCCGGTGTTCTCGAGGTCGCCACCATCGTCCTCGCCTTCGAAGTGTTCGCCACGGAAGATTCCGGGGCTGCCTGGCTCAATGCCGCTATCGGTATTGGTGCCGCAGCAGGCTCGGTCCTTGCGATCGTTCTGATCGGAAAGAGACACCTCGCTCCATCGATGCGGCGGGGACTGCTACTCATCGCTGTATCCGTGTCTTTGATCCCGATCTTTGGATCGCAGGCAGTCGCCCTTGTCGCTTTGGCCGTCATGGGCGCCGGCTGGACCTTCGTCGATGTGTCGGGTCGGATCATGCTGCAACGGGTCATCCCGCTCGGCGGTCTCTCCCGGGCGTTTGGGGTCGTGGAAGGAACCTCCACCGCCGCCGAGGCGTTCGGCTCGGTAGCGGGGGCGATCCTCATCGGCTGGTTGGGCGTCGGGTGGACGCTGGTCGTCGCCAGTCTGCTCATCATCCTTGTCGTCCTGGTCAACCGCGGGGCGCTCCAGGAGGCGGACGTTGGGGTGATAGTCCCCATCGAGCACCTCCACTTGTTGAGGTCGACGCCGATGTTCGCCGCATTAGGCCCGGCCGAGTTGGAGCGCCTGGCATTGACCATCGATGAGGAATCGGTCGGCCCGGGCTCTGCCGTCTGTGTGCAGGGGGAGCCGGGGGAACACTTCTACTTCGTGGAGCGGGGGACGGCCCGGGTCGTACGTGACGGCACAGATGTCGCAACCCTGGCGACCGGGGACTTCTTCGGGGAGATTGCCTTGTTGCGGGACATCCCCCGAACCGCCACCGTCGAGGCCGTGAGCGACCTGGATCTATTGGTCCTCGAAAGGGGGCCGTTCCTAGACGCGATCAAGTCGTCGGCGTGCCAGATCGAAGCCGCCCAAGCGGTATCCCAGACTCGCATGGACGAGTTGGGAATGTGAAGAATCCTCGATGGACGACGCCAACAGCATGGCGGGTCCGTTCTTCGCTATGTTCCGGCATGCACCCGGAGCGAGGAGGAGAAGAACAGTGCCCACATTCATGGACGTCCACAATATGGACGGGGGAGTATCCGCGGCAGATGTTGCCGGGGCTCACCAGGCGGATCTGGCCCACCAGGATCAGTACGGCGTCAATTACAAGAGCTACTGGGTGGACGAGTCCAACGGCAAGATCTTCTGCCTCGTCGACGCTCCAGACTCCGAGACTGCGGTGAAGGTGCACCGGGAGGCGCACGGTCTGGTCGCCGACGAGATCTACGAGGTCGTCGAAGGGTCTTGATGCGGCGCCTGACAGTGCGCAGGCCCGTCTGAAAGCAGCTCCCACGTAGGGTCTTGGGATGGCGGATGTCGCCCTCCCAAACTCGAGCGGGGTTCGAACCGCTGAGATCATCGCCGCGATCTCGATGGCGACAGACCTGGCCGTCGGCTTCCCGCTGGAGCATGGTTTACGAAGCTCCGTGATCGCTACGCGCCTATGCGATCGTCTGGGGGTCGACCGGGAGACCGCGTCGCAGGCGTACTTCCTCAGCCTCCTCTTCTACGTTGGCTGCAATGCCCCGGCCGAGGTGGGCTGGGACGTGTTTGGCGACGACGACTCGCTCACCACATACGCCAGTCCATTCCGATTTGGCAGCCGGGCGGAGATGGCCAAAGGAATGATGCGGGCGGTGGCACCGCCAACCGCACCGGCTCATGTCCGTGTCTGGCGTGTCAGTCGCCACCTGCCGGAGTTGGCCATCGGGTTTGCCGGGGTGGTCGACGCCACCTGCGAGGTCGCGCGGATGCTCACGGACGAGCTGGGCCTGGGGTCACCTGTCTCCAACCTCGTGGCTTTCGAGTCGGCGCGTTGGGATGGCAAGGGGTTTCCGGGCGGGGTCGGCGGAGACGAGATCCCACTTGCGGTGCGGATAGCCCACGTCGCCCGGGACGCCGCATTTCAGCTCATTCTGGGTGACGTCGAGTTCGTTTCCGATGTGATCGGCCAGCGGTCCGCCCAGGCGTTCGACCCGATAGTCGCCAGGACTTTCATACAGGACGCGGCCGAGATCGTCGAGATCGAATCAGAGCTCCCGCTCTGGGACCTGGCGCTCGGCTGCGAGCCCAAACCCTGGTCGTTGCTCGACGGAGAGGCGATCGACCGAGCGCTGGCCGCGATGGGTCACTTCACCGATATGGCCATTCCCGAATTCGTGGGGCACTCCTCTGGAGTGGCGACTGCGTGCCTGGCTGCGGCCCAGGTGCTTTCGTTCGACTCAGCGGACACTCTGACCGTTCATCGTGCGGCGTTGGTGCACGACCTGGGACGGGCCGCGGTTCCGGTCCGCATCTGGAGCAAGAGAAAGTCGTTGACGCTGGACGACTGGGAGCGAATACGGCTGCACGCCTACCACACCGAGCGGATCCTGACCCAGTCTCCTTTCCTCTCAGACCTGGTTCCGGTCGCCGGGTTTCACCATGAACGCGTCGACGGAACGGGTTATCACCGTGGTGTCGGGGCGTCGTCCATGGAGCGACCGGCCCGTGTCCTTGCCGCTGCCGACGCCTATCACGCCATGACCGAGCCCCGACCGCATCGGCCTGCCCTTTCGCGCGGAGCGGCGGCGGAGGTGCTCACTGGAGAGGCCAAAGCCGGGCGCCTCGATCCGGAAGCGGTCGCCGCTGTGCTGGAGGGCGGCGGGCATAGCGCTGCTTCGGTGCCCTGGCCTGCCGGCTTGACCGAGCGCGAGATCCAGGTGGTGAGGCACCTCGCACGGGGTCTTCAGACCAAGCAGATCGCCCGGGCCCTCGAGATATCGCCGAAGACCGTCGACTTTCACATTCAAAGCGCCTATCGCAAGATGGGCGTATCGACCCGGGCCGGCGCCACCCTGTTCGCCATGCAGCACGGACTCACCACCTGGGAGAACTCCCGATAGGCGACGATCGCCGATTCTCATACCTTGGTCACGAGACCGAGATGAGCGAGCACATCGACACAATCGTCATCGGTGGCGGTCAGGCGGGTCTAGCCGTCGGCTATCACCTCCACCGCAATGGCATGCCGTTCCTGATCCTGGATGAGAACCCCCGAATAGGGGACGTCTGGCGGAACAGGTGGGACTCCCTCCGGCTATTCACCCCCGCCGCATATAGCGGGCTGCCGGGCATGCCCTTCCCAGGCCCCCGATCTGCTTACCCCACCAAGGATGAGACCGCCGCCTATTTCGAGGCGTACGCCGAAAGATTCGGGCTCCCGGTTCGAACAGGGGTCAGGGTGGACCGGCTCTCTGGGAGCGGCGATGGCTTCGTGGTGTCTGCCGGAACTGACCAACTTCATGCCCAAAACGTCGTGGTGGCGACCGGTGCCTATCAGCAACCGCACATCCCATCCTTCTCGACGCAGCTCGACAACACCATCCTCCAGCTCCATTCGACCGAGTACCACAATCCCGACCAGCTGCGTGAGGGTGGAGTCCTCGTCGTCGGAGCCGGCAACTCGGGTGCCGAGATTGCTCTCGATATCGCCAGTCACCACCGGGTTTGGCTCTCCGGCCCGGATCCCGGACAGGAGCCCACCCGCGCCGGGACCATCCCCGACCGGTTGTTGACCCCGATTCTGTGGTTGGCCGCAACCCGGCTGACGGTGAGGACCGCACCCGGACGAAAGCTCCGCGACCGCTTCATCGATCCCCCCCGTGGCATTCCGCTGGGGCGGGTACGACGGAAGGACATCATCGCCGCCGGGATCGAACGAGTGCCCCGGACCGTCGGAGTGAGCAATGGCCACCCCGTGCTCGAGGATGGAACGGTGCTCGAAGTATCGAACGTCATCTGGTGCACCGGATTCACACATGACTACGGCTGGATCGACCCCCCAATCGCGACGGACAAGGGCTTCCCGATTCACAACCGGGGTATCGTCGAGTCCCGTCCCGGTCTGTACTTCATCGGGCTCCGCTTCCTCTACTCGCTGAGCTCGGCTCTCCTGGGCGGTGTGGGACGGGACGCTGAATACATCGTCGATCACATCGTTGCCACGCGGCAGGGGAGAAAGGATTTGAGTGACCAGCGAGCGCAGCGGTGAGAGCTCTCTGCCGCCAGCACGGAAGCGAGCGAAAGACATCGAGCGCAAACGTCGCATCTACGCCGACGAAGCCCCCACCTATGACGATGAGATGGATTTCTTCGAGAGGCGGATCACGGGGACGGAGCATCGCGGTTGGGCATGCTCACGAGCGAACGGAGCCACGCTCGAGGTTGCCATTGGCACCGGTCTAAATCTTCCCCACTATCCGACTGGTCTGAACCTGACAGGAATCGATCTGAGCCCCGAAATGCTCGACGTGGCACGCGCCAGAGCCCAACACTTGGGTCGAGCAGTCGAGTTGCTCGAGGCAGACGCTCAGAACCTGCCATTTCCGAACAACTCAGTCGACACCGTGGTGTGCACTTACGCGCTGTGCAGCGTCCCCGACGACGCCCGGGTCGTCAGCGAGATGAGGCGCGTCCTCAAACGAGGTGGCCGTCTCATCCTCGTGGACCATGTCCGCAGCACATCCCCACCACTGTTCTGGCTGCAGTGGTTGTACGAATTCATCCCGAGGCGGACAAAGGGCGAGTTCATGACACGTCAACCAGCCCAACATGTCATAACGACGGATTTCGAGATCGTGGACCACGATCGTCTTCGAGTTGGAATTGTCGAGCGACTGATGGCGGTCAAGCGGTAGTCGGTAGCGGCCCGTGCGACTTTGCTCGCGAACTATCTGCACGTGTGGCCGACCCTCCCCATCAGGCTTCGGTGTTTCCCAAGTGGATGCCTAGGCGCCGAATCGTTCCCGAAGCAGACCGTGACGCAGCCCCCGATCGCTCACCGTGAGACTCTCCTGACCGAGCTTTCCCATCACAGTGCGGACGATGCAGCACCCGGCCAGGATCACGTCGGCGCGTTTGGGTTGGAGCCCGACGATCGAACGGCGGGCCTCGGCGTCCTGTGTCCGGTACATCTCGATCTGGCGGTCGATCTCGTCACGTTCCAGGATGGTTCCCTGGACCACGTCGGGGTCATAAGTCGCCAACCGGTGAAAGACCGCTGTGATATTGGTCACTGCGCCTCCCATGGCCACCAGGGCGTCGGGCCGGGGGCGGCCGTCGAGAGCGGAGAGATCACGGGAGATCGCCTCGAGTGCCGAGGCGAGCACATCCGCCTCCACCGCATTGTCCAGCCCGAAAGTCTCGGTGTATCGCACCGCGCCGACAGGGACGCTGAAGCGCTCCACTACCTCGTCACCATCGCCGAAGGTGAACTGAGAGCTTCCCCCTCCGGTGTCGAACACCACCAACGAGCCAGGATCCAGTCCGAGCTCGGCCTTGACCGCCAGATAGGCGAGTCGAGCCTCCTCCTCACCGGAGATGGCCTCGACGGTGAACCCGGTTCGTCTCCGGATGAGGTCGATCACCTGGTCACGATTGGAGGCGGTCCGCAATGCCGCAGTCCCGACCATGACGATGGCCCTGGCCCGATTCTGTCTCGCATCGTCGACCATCTCTGCGATCGCCTTTGCGGTGCGCTCCATCGCCTCGTCGGATATTGGGCCGTTCGGCTCCTGCCCCTCGCCGAGGCGGGTCAGTTCGGCCCGGTCGACGACGGCTCTCCATCCATCGGCGGTCTGCTCGGCCACGTGGAACTTGACCGAGTTCGTGCCGACGTCGACGACCGCGTACCTCACTCCTCCGTCGACGAGGATGATGGTCATGCCCCGGACGAAGTTGTGGTTCAGCAGCGTCTGCATACCGGTTGTGTTGACAGCATCGATCACTTTGTCGGGGTCTTCGGACTCGATGGCGATCGTCCTCATCGGGACGCTGTCCACCACCAAATCGGTCAGCTCGGCCATGCAGCCGTCCAACGTGTAACGCACCCGTCTCTTGTGGATCGGCACCGCGCTCACCTGAGGATGGGACGCCAACACCTCGGAGTGGAATTGGTCGAGCGTGTATGAGTCACGGTTCAGTGGCGGTGGGTCGATCGCCAGCATCGCAAAGACCTTTGCCACATCCGTCGCCGCCAGCGGGAAGCCCTCCTTCATGACGGGGACCCACTGTTCGAGACCTTCTGGGCTCACCTCCTGGAGGACCTTCACGTCCATCAGTTCGTCGCGGATCTTGACGATCGGGCCCGATCCTGTGCGCAGATAGACCTCATCGGACTCCTGGATCCCCGTCGGTTCGAGGGCGGCGAACACCGCTTCGGCGGCATCGAAATCGGTGCCGAAGGTGCGCCACTCCCAGCGAGGGACGATTGTCGTCATGCGCAGGTCGGTCCAATCTGGTTGGATTCGGGACCGTCCGACCCTAGACGACCCGAAGGAGACCATGACCACCCAAGTAACTGAGCGCGCCGATTGGTACGCCATGGAAGCGGCCGATGCGGCTCTCACGCTCGAGGTGGACCCGAATCTCGGGCTGAAAGCACCCGAGGTCGAAGAGCGCGTGGCGAAGTACGGGACGAATCGGCTTGCCGAGGGGGAGAAGGAGTCTGGGTTCCGGGCCTTCATCCGCCAATACGAGGACTTCATGCAGATCGTGCTGTTGGCGGCAGCGGTCGTCAATCAGCTGGTGACCGGGGATACGCCGACCACGGTCCTTCTCGCCGGTCTCACCGTCTTCAACGCGGTGATCGGTCTCCGGCAGGAGGCGAAGGCCGAGGAGAGCGTCGCCGCCCTGGCTTCGATGATGAAGACCATTGCCCGTGTCCGCCGGGATGGTCAGGTACTCGAAGTGGACGCGGTCGAGCTGGTGCCGGGGGATGTCGTCCTGGTGGAGGCGGGGAACCTGGTTCCTGCCGATGGCCGGATCACCGTCGCCGCGACGTTGGAGATCGAAGAGGCAGCCCTTACCGGGGAGAGTCTTCCGGTCAGCAAGGCCACTGCCCCGGTCACGGGTGCGGACGTACCGCTGGGAGACCGCACCTGCATGGCCTACATGAACACCTCCGTGACCCGAGGGCGCGGGGAGATGGTGATCACCGCCACCGGGATGGAGACCGAGATCGGGCATATCGCCGGGATGCTGGCCAGCACCGAGTCGGAGAAGACCCCGCTGCAAAAGCAACTGGACGCGCTGTCCAAGATCATCGCCTCGATCGCTGCGGTGGCCCTGGTCGTGGTGGTCTTGTTGGGGCTGTCCCAGGGCCAGACCTTCGACACCCTGTTCATCACCGGGGTGGCGTTGGCCGTGGCCGCCATCCCGACCGGGCTTCCGGCGGTCGTGACCGCGCTGCTGTCGATCGGCACCCGGGAGATCGCCCGGCGGAATGCGATTGTGAAACGTCTCCCCGCCGTCGAAACCCTGGGCTCGACTTCGGCGATCTGCTCCGACAAGACCGGGACCTTGACCCTGAACAAGATGACCGCTCGGGAGATGGTCATTCCCGGCCAGAACGTCTTCCAGGTCTCCGGCGAGGGATATTCGACGGTCGGTGACATCACACATGTTGGCGGGGCCAACATCGATCTCGACGCATGTCTCCTACCGATGGTCCTCTGCGCCGACGCGGTCCTCGACGGAGAGAGCCTCATCGGTGACCCCACGGAAGGCGCTCTGATCGTTCTCGGTGCCAAAGGCGGGCTGGATATCGAACGCACCCGATCGACCTATCCGAGAGTCGCCGAGGTCCCGTTCGACTCGGAATACAAGTTCATGGCCACCTTCCACGAGATGACGGACCGTGACGGCGATCCGGTCATCCGCTGTTTTGTGAAGGGCGCGCCCGACGTACTCATCGGCAGGGGTGGCTCCTACCTCAGCCCCGATGGGGAGGAAGTGCCGGTCACCGACGAGAACAAGCATCTCGCCCTCGAGGCAAACGACCGCATGGCGGCTTCGGGGGAGCGGGTGATGGTCGTCGCCCGGAGGGACTTTGACCCGGATTCCTTCGATCCGAACGGGAATTTGCTCGATCTCGTCCAGGACCTGACCTTGCTGGCAATGGTGGGGATCGTCGATCCGCCCCGGTCTGAAGCCAAGGCTGCCATCGCCAAGTGTCACGACGCAGGGATCCGGGTGCGGATGATCACCGGGGACCATGCCACTACCGCTGCTGCCATCGCCGGAGAGCTCGGGATCGAAGGCAGGGCGATCACCGGCGCCCAGTTCGCGGCGATGCCCGACGACCAGCTCATCGAAGAGCTACCGGAGATCGGGGTGATTGCCCGGGTCGCCCCCGAAGACAAGGTGCGTCTGGTCCGGATGCTCCAGCAGTCCGAAAACGTCGTGGCGATGACCGGGGACGGGGTCAACGACGCCCCGGCGTTGAAGGCCGCCGACATCGGTGTGGCCATGGGGATCACAGGCACCGAGGTCTCCAAAGAGGCGGCGGTGATGATCCTCACCGACGACAACTTCGCCACCATCGTCGGCGCCGTCGAGTACGGGCGCGCCCTCTACGACAACCTGCTCAAGTATCTCCGCTTCCAGATGTCGACGCTTGTGGCCTATATCGCGGTGTTCATCGGCGCCGGCATCTTCGGCATCGCCGGCGGTGTCCCCCTCAACCCGCTCCAGATCCTGTGGCTGAACATGGTGATCGACATTCCCATCGCCATCGCCCTCGGCTTCGACGAGCCCACCCCCGGCCTCATGCAACGTGCACCACGGCCGGTGGGTGCCCCGGTCCTCTCCGCCCGGGATTGGGTCCGGTTGTGTGTGCAGGGCTTTGTCATGACCGTTGGCACTCTTGCCGTCTATCTGCTGGCAGAACCCGAATACGGAGCCGCGGTCGCCTCGACCATGCTGTTGACCACGCTGTCGCTGTTCCACCTGATCGCCGGTTACATGGCCCGAGACCCGGACAGCACCGTGTTCGACCGGGCCGCACTGCCCGGATCCACTCAGCTGAAGCGCTATGGGCTCGCTCTCCTGGCCATGATCCTGGTGACCACACTGGGGATCCTCCAGCGCATCTTTTCGACGGTCGAGCTGGGCTTCAACCAGTGGGTGATTTGTGGCGGGATCGCGTTGAGCCTGCTCGTGGTCGAAGAGCTCATCAAATTGTTCCTCCGTCGAAGGAAGTCCGTGCCCGAGAAGACCCCGGCCCAGCCGGCTCTGGCGGCGTGAACGGGTCCCACGCTCTGCAGGATGACGGGTCTTTGGAATCCTCGGGCATAGCCTGGGTGGATGGCGGTCGACCGAAGTCGTAAGGCGAGGAGCGCCCGCAAACGCAAGCGCCGAATGGGTCGCCTCGAACACGACCTCAGCGAAGAGCAGTGGGCGACCCTCAAGGCGGCCTGGGGTGGCTGCGCATATTGCGGGGCCGTCGACAAGCCGCTCCAGCGCGATTGCGTGCTGGCTATCTCGCGGGGCGGGCGATACACCCTCAACAACATCGCTCCCGCCTGCCAGTCCTGCAATGCCAGCAAGGGCAATCACGAGGTGACCGGCTGGCTGCGACGCAGGCGGCTCGACGAGAGCGCCTTTTTGCTGCGTCATTTCGAGATCAACGCCGAGCTGGCAGAGCGGTTCCCTGGCGAATTGGCCGCCGAGCTCGATTCCACCACCGCCCAGACTCGGCCTGACCGGGCTCGCTGAATCACGGAGACAACCTTGCGCTATTCGCGCGCTCCCCTCCCGCGCTCCGCCGACGCCATCGGCAGCGGCGGCGAAGTTTCCAGGCTCGGGGGCAGATCAGGATTGGCCATGGGGAGCGAGCCGGTATCGGGATTCACTCCGATAGGTCGTGATGTCACGGCCCATATAGATGTCGCCCCGCTCGATCGAGCGGGGCGACTGTCTATGGCGAGTCTCCGCGTGTCAGCGGTCGGTGCTGAAGGCGTAGACGGTGGTGGTCTCGTACACCTCGCCGGGGGACAGAACCGTCGATGGGAAATTGTCATGGTTGGGTGAGTCCGGGAAGTGTTGGGTCTCGAGGGCAAAGCCGGCGCTCTGCCGGTACATCTTCCCGCTGGTCCCGATCAAAGTCCCGTCGAGGAAGTTGCCGGCATAGAACTGGATCCCGGGCTCGGTGGTCAGCACCTTCAGCGTGCGGCCACTCTCCGGATCCGTGGCCTTGGCGGCCAGCTCGAGCCGATCGTCGGTCTTGCGGTCGAGGACCCAGTTGTGGTCATAACCACGACCGATCACCAGCTGCTCGAAGGTGCCGTCATTGATCCGCTCCCCGATGGCGGTGGACTTGTTGAAGTCCATCGGCGTTCCTTCCACCGGATCGATAGGCCCGGTGGGGATCAGGGTGTCGTTGACCGGCGTGTACTCATCGGCGTTGATGAAGAGCTTGTGGTCGTAGATATCGCCGTTGCCCTCACCCGCCAGGTTGAAATAGGCATGGTTGGTGAGGTTGACGATCGTCTCCAAACCCTCGCCCTCCTCCAGTTCTGCCCGATAATCCATCCTGATCTCGTTCTTCGGGGTGAGCAGATAGGTGACGGTGACGTGCAGGGTCCCCGGATAGTTCTCCTCGCCGTCCGGGCTCGTGTAGGTGAGCCGGAGACCGACGTTCTTCCCGTCGTCGATCGGCTCGGCAGCCCAGATCCGCTTGTCGAACCCGAAGTCGCCGCCATGGAGATGGTTGGGATCGTTGTTGGTGGCCAGCTGGTACGTCTCGCCGTTCAACTCGAACTGTCCCAGCGCGATCCGATTGGCGTAGCGACCGGTGATGTTCCCGAAGTAGGGGTTCTCGTTCACGTACTGGTCCAGGTTGTTGAAACCCAGGGTGACGTTGGTAAGCCGCCCCCTGCGCCCCGGGATCTCGATGGATTGGAGGATCCCCCCATAGGTGAGGATGTTCACCTTCATCCCCTTGCGGTTGGTGAGGGTCCATATCTCGACCGGGTTGCCCTGTTCCGGGTGTTCCGGGTTGGTCGAGTTGACCTCACCGAATGGCTGGCTGGTGATACTCGCTCCTTGCGTGGTGGCGGCCTGATTGGCGGCCGCGGCGGGCACAACCGCGAGGGCTGTGAGCAGGAGAACGAGAGTCGTGGCGAAGACTCTGCTTCGCTTGATTGCTCTCCGCATGACCTTCTCCTTTGGTCGCGGATGAGCAACCCTAGGTCTGAATTGCTAAAGCCGCAAGCGTGTGCCTGCATACGTAATTCAGGATGTTGTCGCCAGTACCTCCCGCGCCGCGACCAGGTCGTGTTCCTCGAGGCCTTCGGTGAATGTGGCGTAGAGCGATGCCAGCTCCTCGCTGCCGTCGGGGGTCTTGCCCATCTCCCGATGGAGGTCGACCAGCCGGGTCAGTGCCTGCAACTCGACGAGGTGGAACCCTCCCGCCCCTCCTCCTAGAGCCGCGATCAGATAGGCCTGTTCGGCGGCCTCCAGATCGGGGTCGGGGAATGTCCTCAGAATGTCACCTCTGACGATGAGGAACTCAGGATTGGTCAAGACGTCGGGCCCGCCGGTCGTGACGGCCTCATCGATCAGCTCCAGGGCTCGCTCGGAAAGACCCGCGATGTTGTGCACCAAAGCTCGCAGACGGAGCAGATCGGGCCAGAACACCGGGGGCGCGGTCAGCCCGTGGTACAGCTCGATTCCCTTCTCGGTCATTGTGAGACCGGTCTCGGGGTCCCCCAGATAGGACGTCGCCACCCCATCGCAGACGGTGGAGAGGGTTCGCCATACCGGATAGTCGTTCTGCTCGGATACCACGTCCAGCTCCCTGGCCCGATCCCGCGCCTCCTCGTACCGCCCGCGATAGAGGGCGAGAAGACCGTTGTGATGGAGTCCATAGGCGATGCTGTAGGGGTGGCCGATCTGCCGTGCCACATCGAGGGCGTCCTCGACGCGGTCTACGGCCTGCTCCAACTTCCCGCACTGCCAGAGGAGGATTCCCGAGGCGGTTCGGGCCACCACACCGGTGTTGGGGCCGAGCCGAAATCGGCCAGAGTCATGGACCTGAGGGTCGTGAAGCTCGATAGCCCGGTCGAGGCTGGGGAGCCCCACCTCGAGGTTCCCGGTGAAGGCGGTTGCGGCCCCGTAGACATAGTGGCCCTCGATCAGCATCGAGTCGTCGCCGGCCTGCTCACCGAGCTCGAGCAGCTGCTGGCCGAGTTCGGCGACCGCGGCGAATTGAGCGATACCCATGTAGTAGGTAGCCAGGGCACGGAGCACCGGAAACCGTTGGGTCGGAGTCCCGACCGTCTCCGAGGCCTCCATGGCTTTCTTGTACGCCGCCTCGGTTTCTGGTCCGTAGCCGCGGACGGCCATCATCGCCCGCGCCAGACTCATCCGGAGTGCCAGCTGCTCGGCGGCGACCTTCGGTGACGGCTCGACCCCATCCAGCATTTCGATCCCGTCGTTGGCCAATTCGATTGCGGCCCGGTACCAACCCCTCGACTCGTGGAGAGCCCACATCCCCTCGATCATCCCGAATATCTGCTCGACTCCGCCTTGGGCGATCCAGTAGTCCCAGGCGGTCCTCAGGTTGCCCAACTCCCGCTCCAGATCGTCCAGCGCTGCCTGCCGGTCCGCAGCGTGCAGGCGCCCGCCTATGCCGTCGACCAACCTGCAGAAATAGTCGGCGTGGGAGTGCCGGCCCGCCGCTTCCCGGTCCGGCGACTCGGCCAGCTTCGACTCGGCGAATTCCTTGATCATGAGCAGCATCGAGAACCGCTGGGTCAGCCCCGTGTCTGCACGTCGCACAAGGCTCTTGTCCACCAGCGAGCCGAGAGTGTCGAGGGCGTCGACCCCACCGAGGACTTCGGCGGCCACGGCCTCTAGCGCGCGAAGGTCGGTGGCGGAGAACACCGACAGCAGTTCGAAAACTTCACGCTCGTTCTGGTCGAGTAGCTCGTAGCTCCATCCGATCGCCCCCCAAAGGGTGCGTTGACGATCGGGCAAGTCTCGGCCACCCGCACCGAGGACGTCGAGCCGCTCCCGGAGCCGTTCCAACAGATCCGACGGGGTGAACACGTTGAGCCGAGCCGCGGCTAGCTCGATTGCGAGCGGGAGCCCGTCGAGTCGGAGACAGATCTCGGCGATCGTGGAAGCGTTGTCATCCGTCACCGTGAACTCGGGGCGCACTGCCCGGGCTCGGTCGGCAAACAGAGCCACCGCCTCCGACTCGGCGATGACGGAGGCCTCGTCGTCAGGATGAGGGAGGCCGAGCGGGGGCACCGGGAACACCTTCTCCGCCCGGACCCGAAGTGTCTCCCGGCTGGTAACGAGGACCTTGATCCCTGGTGCGTGTTGGAGGAGCTCAGACAGCCCCACGGCGGCGGGTGCCACCTGTTCGAAGTTGTCGAGGACGAGGAGCATCCGGGAATCGCGCAGTCGGGTCTTCAGCACTTCGAGAGCATCGCTACCGCCCGACACAGGGATGGCGAGCGTCGCTGCGACCGCATCGAACACGTTGTCCGGTTCTCGTTCGGAGGAGAGATCGACGAAGAAGACACCGTCCAGGTAGTGGTCCAACTCATCGGCGGCGACCTGGAGACCGATCCGTGTCTTGCCCGCACCGCCTGGGCCGGTGATAGTGAGCAGCCTTGTGGTCGGGGATTCCAGCATGAGGTGGATGGCCGCCAGCTCGTCCTCACGACCCAGGAACTCGGTGGCCTGCTGGGGGAGGTTGTTCGGTCTTCCGTCCAGGGTCCGTGGCGCCGGGAATTCGGAACGGAGGGCGTCGTGGATCACCTGATAGAGATGCTCGGGCTCGGTGAGGTCCTTGAGCCGGTGGATCCCGAGATCTCGCAGCTCTACACCTGGCGGCAGATATCCGGACGCGGAAGACGTGCCAGAAACCAAGCACTTGGCCTCCGTGCCCGGCGGCCATGATCCGGGCGGCGCGGTTCATCGCCGGCCCGAAGTAGTCGCCCTCACGGCTCTCGGTGTCTCCGCTGTGGATCCCCATTCGGACCCGGAGAGGGCCCGTCGGTCCCCACTGCTCCTCATCCAGTGAGCGTTGGCTGTCGACGGCTGCGGAGACGCCATCCGAGACCGAGTCGAACATGGCGATCATTCCATCACCCGTGGTCTTCAACACCGAGCCCCCGGCTTGGGCTATCGCCTGGTTGAGTATCTGGTCGTGACGAGCGAGTGCGGCTGCCATCTCGTCGCCGTGTTCCTCCCAGAGACGTGTGCTTCCTTCGATGTCGGTGAAGAGGAACGTCTGCATCGACGGGGGAATATACGAAATGGCGGGCCACCGCCGCGTCTCAGCTGTCGTCGAGCACTTTTCGCAAGGCGCCGGCGAAAGCCTCTGGGTCGCCCGTCTGGCCATATTCGCCGCCCAGGAAGCCTCCATGGTCACTGGGGAACGTGGTGACTTTCGTCCCGAGGTGTTCGGCCGCTGCCTCCGCTCCGCGATGGGCCAGTTCGCCATCCGATTCGACGCCGGCGGCGAGGATGATGCGCGTGGAAGCGGCTCCCAGCGCATCGAAGTCGGGTTGGTAGTGGGTGTTCGTGATGAGGTTCTGCCCGAGCAGCACGTCATCCCGGGAGCCGTCGTCTCCCGTCGGCAGTCCGAACATTGCCGGATCCGGTGCGGGCTGCTCGGAGAAGTCAGCGGGGACGGGTCCCTTGTGCATCACGATGGCGATGAACTTCGCCATCCCCGGCCCGAGCCCGTCCCGCTGGTAGGTCTCATCGATGTCCCGGATTGCGGCAAGCGCCTCTTCACGATCAGGGAGCAGTTGCGCCAGTGGCGGCTCGTGGGCAACGAGGGTTCGCACCTGCTCAGGGTGTTGGGCAACGAGGGCCAGCGCGTTGATGGCACCACCACTACTGGCGAATAGGTCGACTGGACCGGCGTCGAGCGAGGCAATGAGCCGGTGCAGGTCGTCGGCGTGGACATCCGGCGTCGACTGGGTGGCGTCGTCGGTCAGTCTGCTGCGCTCGGCACCGCGGGGGTCGTAGGTCACGACGGTGCGGTCGGTGAAGTAACCCGAAAGGGTGTCGAATCCAGCCGCACCCATCGGTGATGCGATCATGAGCAACACCGGCTCGGTGCTCGAGTCGTTGCTCCGGACGTCGAAAGTCAGCACGGCGCCCGGCACCTCGAGCGTGTCCGTTTTGGGCTCGGTCATGATCTCTCCTTCGGCTCTTGGCACTCTGACTTACCGACTCCCCGGGAGGACCAAACTCATCGGTGGGCAGTGGTTGGCGGCGTAGCCTCCGATCATGGACGTTGCACACAAAGTTGTTGTAGTGACCGGTGGCGGGAATGGGATCGGGCAGCAGGTCGTCCTCGAGCTGCTTCGACGCGGGGCCCGGGTCGCGGCCGTTGATATCCGTGAGGAAAGCCTGAACGAGACGACGAAGCTGGCCGGGGCCGCTGACCGACTGGCCACGTTCGCGGTGGACATCACCGACCGGGCCGCCACCGAGGCTCTGCCGGAGAAAGTGGTCGCCGCCCACGGGGCGGTAGACGGACTGATCAACGTTGCCGGGATCATCCAGCCGTTCGTGAAGCTCAACGAGCTCGAATACGAAGTCATCGAGCGGGTCATCAACGTCAACCTCTACGGGACGATCCACATGGTCAAGGCCTTCCTCCCCCATCTGTTGGAACGCCCGGTTGCCCACATCGCCAACGTTTCCAGCATGGGAGGATTTCTCCCCGTCCCGGGACAGACGATCTACGGGGCGTCCAAGGCAGCGGTCAAGCTGATGACCGAGGGCCTCTATGCCGAACTCCTCGACACCAACGTTGGCGTGTCGGTGGTCTTCCCCGGCGCGGTCGCCACCGAGATCACCTCCAACTCGGGGGTGGACATGCCCATGGAGATCCCGAACGAAGAAGAGATGCGGGCCCGCACCACGTCGCCCGAAGACGCGGCCACGATCATCCTCGATGGCATCTCGGAGGACCAACTCCAGATCTTCGTCGGCCGTGACTCCAGGATGATGAACGTGTTCAACCGGGTTTCGCCCAAGCGGTCGACCCATCTGATCTACAAGCAGATGAAGAGCTTGCTCTCCTCCTGAGCGCCATGAACATCGTCGATCTGACCGTCCCGATCGGGAGGGACACCTACAGCCCGCCGTCGGTGAACCAGCCGATCCGGATCGAGGAGTACCACAAGGAGCCCGGGTTCTGGATGGTCTCCGAGATCACGATGATGCTCCATGCCGGCTCGCATGTGGACTTCACCAAGCACTACACCGCCGACGGGGAGACGGCGGAACAAGTGCTCCTCGACCGCACCTGTGGCGAGGCGGTGCTGATCGACCTCACCTCGATCGAGCCGGACCATGACATCACCCCCGAGGATCTGGCCTCCGCCGCTCCGGAGATCCGACCCGGGGACATCGTGCTGGTCAGGACCGGATGGTCGGATGAGGCGTGGGGCGATTTCCCCCGCTACTACGTGGGATCACCGGCCTGCACTCCGGAAGCGGCACGGTGGCTTGTGAGCAGCCGAGCTAAGGCGATTGGATTCGACTGTTTCCCGGAGCGGGCGGCGAAGAAGCAGAACTACCTGCCCAGCGAGTTCGTCGTTCACGAGATCGTCGGCGACTCGGGGGCGATCCTCATGCAGACGCTCACCAACCTCGGGTCATTGCCTGCCGATCGGCGGTTCATGTTCTACGCCGCGTTCCTCAAGGTCAGCGGTGGGGAAGGCGCCCCGGCCCGTTTCTTCGCCGTCCTCGACTGAAGTCGGTGACGGCACCCACGCCGACCGCCGACCCCTCGGCTAGACGGGGGCTGGCACCGGCTCGGGCATCAGCTCGAGCAAGTGGGTGTTCAACTGATAGAACAGGGAGGTCGGCAGCGAGCCCTCGCCGAGACGCCGGTTGATCTCCTTGAGCAACCTCAGCCACCGGGCGAAAACGTCCGCGGGCGGCACCGCATCCGCGGCTAGATCCCGGGCGAAATCGGATATCCGACGTCGAAGATCCTCGAGCTCTGGGTCGCTCGGCTGAGCAAAAGCGGTTGGACGGAGCGACGTGCTCGTCTGGCCCACACCGGCGGTGACCGGGCGAACTGGTGAGGCTTCGATGCCCAGCGCGGCGGCGAAGGCCTTCGAGTCGGTCACGTTGAGCACCATCTCCTCGCCGTCGACCCTGATGTGAAAACCATCTGCTTGGACGACGATGTCCAGTTGCTCGAGTGGCCAGTTCGCGACGGTTCGCTCACCGGCGGTCAAGGTCATCCGCTCGTTGAGAATGTCGACCTCCACACCGAGCGGAAGACGGGTATGGCCCGGCAGGCGGAGCCTGGCGTTGAACGACGACAATTCATCCCTCCACATCGTCTCGGAGGGGCGGAGGCCCCAATCAGCTTGCCTCACGTAATCGCCCGGAGCGGGTGGATGGATACTCTTCGCAGCGAATTCCTAAGGATTTTGGCCCCAAGAGGCCATCAGACCGTCGAATACACTCGTCGGGTGATGCCGCCCACTCGATCGCCGGAGATCGAGTCCGTGACGCGCAGGGTGCTGCTCGCCTTCGAGACGGGCGACATGGCTGCCATGGCCAACCTGGTTTCAGCGGATCCCAGTCTGCGTGTTCTCGGATTCGCAGTCGACGAATGGTGGGCCGGTCCAGAGGAGTTCCTCACCATCCGGGAAACGCAGATCGCTGAGATCCCCGCCCTTCACATCCAGATCGAACGGGTCGATGCCTTCGAAGATGGTGCCTTCGGGTGGGCGGCGATCGCCACGACGGTGATCACACCCGAGTTGAAGACACCTATGAAGCACGCCGCCGTGCTGAGACTCGAGGCCGGGGCGTGGAAGGTGATCCTCTGGACCAACTCGGTTCCGGTGCCAAACATCCAGATCTTTGGCGTTGAGTTGACCACCACCCTCGACGACCTGGTCACCTCGGTTCTGGACGAGCACAGCCGGTCCTCCACGGCTCTCGAGGGCACCATGACCCTGGTGTTCACCGACATCGTCGACTCGACGAGCCTCGCCGAGACCCTCGGAGATACCGCCTGGGCCGAGCTGATCAGCCGGCACGAATCCACTATCAGGCAGGTGACCGCATCACAGGGCGGGACGGTGGTCAAGCTGCTCGGTGACGGCTCGATGCTTGCCTTCGAGTCGGCCCGCGCCGCAGTACGTGCGGCAGTGGACATTCAGCGGGCCTCGGCTAGTGGCCCGTTCGGGGTCCGAATCGGTGTCCACACCGGAGAGGTGATCCGCACCGCCGACGATCTACTGGGTCTGACGGTCAACAAAGCGGCCCGGGTTGCTGCTGCCGCCGATTCCGGGAGCATCATGCTCTCCTCGACAACCAGGGACCTGGTCGGCTCACTGGAAGGGATCAGAATGGGCGAGCCGAGGATCGTGGCGCTGAAAGGTCTCTCGGACACCCACCAAATCGTCCCCATCGGGTGGGAATGACGGCCGGCGATCTTCTCGAACCCGACGTCGACCCGCTGACCGCACCGGTCGGGACCGAGTTCGTAATCCAGCAGCATCATGCCACCCGCCTCCATCACGATGTCCGATTGGAGATGATGAGCGGTGACGGCCCGGTCCTGGTCTCGTGGGCCGTTCCAAAGGGTCTGCCCCGACGCCGGGGTGACCGTCATCTCGCCATCCGCACTCCGGACCATGAGATGGAATGGGGCAGCTTCTCCGGGTCGATCGGGGAGGGGGAGTACGGGGGTGGGGATGTGCGAATCTTCGACCACGGCGAGTACGAGCTCGTTGGCCGGACCGAGGACCGTCTCACCTTCCAGCTGAAAGGCGAGCGGCTCGCCGGTGTCTGGCATTTGGTGCACACCGGGCCTAAGGATGGAAAGGATCAGTGGCTGGCGTTGATGTCCAAGGACCTGCGACCGAAAGAGGAAGGACGACCGCCGGCGAAGCCCATGCTCGCCACTCTCACGGCTGAGGCTTTCGACGACGCGCAGTGGGGCTTCGAGCCGAAGTGGGACGGGATTCGTGCCATCGCCATGTGTGACGAGGAGACCCATCTCGTCACCCGCAATGACAAGGACGTCACGATTGCCTACCCGGAACTACGCCGATTGCACGAGCAGACGGTCGCCCTCGAGGCGATGCTCGACGGAGAGATCGTCGCCTTCGACCACGGGGTGCCGTCGTTCCAGCGCCTCCAACAGCGGATGCATCTGAGGGACGAGCGGAAGATAGAGGAGATGGCCCGCCAGATACCAGTGGTCTACATCGTCTTCGACCTCCTCTACGTCGACGGTGAGGACCTGACTGACCAGCCGCTGGAGGAGCGTCGCCGGATACTCGACGAATCGATCGTCCCCTCCGAGCAGATCCAGGTGTCACCGGTCACTCAGGGGAACGGAAAGGCGCTCTACAAAGCGGCGGAGAAGCAGGGCCTGGAGGGGATCATGGCCAAACGCTTTTCCTCGGTCTATCAGCCGGGGGAGCGATCCAAGGATTGGCTCAAGGTGAAGGTCACCTTCGACGCCGACGTGGTGATCGTGGGATGGACCGAAGGGGAGGGGAGCCGCGTCGGAAGTCTTGGTTCGCTGATGATGGCGGTGTACGACGACGGTGTGTTGCGTTACGTGGGCAATGTCGGGACCGGGTTCAAGACTCGTTCCCTCCCGGACATCTTCGATCAGCTCAAAGCGCTCACGGAGACAAAGCCACCGTTTCCCTCCCGTCCCGAGCTGCGCCGTGCCCATTGGGTCAAGCCTTCGCTGGTGGCCGTGGTCGAGCATCGTGGTGTGACGTCGGCGGGGCGTCTCAGGTCGCCGTCGTTCCAGAGGTTCCGCGACGACAAGAAACCCAAGGAGTGCACCTTCGACTTGTTGTCGCCCGGCTGATCACTACTGGCATACTCGGGCGATGTCGGGCGATCACCACGACGCCGGCGACCGCTGGACGAATCTCCTGGGCGATTTCAAACTCGGTCGGCTTCCGGCAACAGTCGGCACAGGGCTGGTGTTGGCATTGGTCAATTCTCTGCTGAGCATCGCCCTGATGTCCCTGATCTTCGACGGGGCGCTCGACGAGCGCGTTTCCGATCGGGATTGGCTTGGGATTGGTTGCGTCGGCATTGGTCGCCGTGATAGCTGCCCTCGGCAGCAGCTTCCCCGGCATGTACGCAGGCGTTCAGGACGCGAGCGCGGCGATTCTCGGGCTCAGCGCAGCGTCGATCGCAGCCACGCTCGTGGGGCCCGCTGCAATCGACACAGTGCTCGTCATGTTGGCCGTGACGTCCCTGGCCACCGGGCTGGTGTTCTTGCTCATGGGCTACTTCGCCCTCGGTGACGTCGCCAGATTCGTGCCCTTTCCAGTGATCGGGGGCCTGCTCGCCGGCACCGGCTACCTCATCCTGGTCGGGGGGATCGAGATCATGGGAGTGGAGTCTGTGAGCGATCTGATGGCCGGGAATGCTCTGGGTCTGTTCTGGCCCGGCGTTGTGCTCGCTGTCATGTTCTTCATCGCCTCCCGTCGGAGGTGGCCATCATGGGCCTACCTGGTGTTCCTGGCCGCTGGTGTCATCGGCTTTCACGCAATCACCCGAGCTCTGGGGATCGACAAGGCCGAATCCCTCGAGAGGGGCTGGCTGCTCGGCCCTTTCCCGGAAGGCAGCATGTGGCCAGGACTCGTCGTGGACGCCCTCGGCGGCGCCGACTGGGGGGCACTCGCCGGTGAGGCTGCGGGCCTCGTCACCATCCTGCTCATCGTTCCGATAACTCTCCTTCTCTACATCGGTGCGCTCGAGATCGAGACCAAGTCCGATGTCGACATGAACGCCGAGCTGCGGGCGACCGGCTGGGCGAATGTCGCCGCCGGCGCAGTGGGCGGTCCGCCCGGCTACATGTACCTGGCCGACACATTGATCACCCAGCGACTTGTGGGCAGACGACGGGGTCCTGCGGTTGTCGCCGCCGTCGGGATCCTGAGCGTGTTGGTGGTCGGGGGCGTCGTCCTGGAGTTCGTGCCCGAATTCGTCATCGGCGGCCTGCTCTTGTTCGTCGGAGCCGACTTTGTGGTGGAGTGGTTGTGGTCTTCCCGCCGACGGATGACACGCCTGGATTACGCCCTCATGTGGGGAATTGTGCTGGTGATCGCCACTGTCGGGTTCCTTCCCGGTGTCGCCGCCGGTCTGGTGGCGGCGATCGCCCTTTTCGTCGTCAGATACAGCCGAATCGATGTCGTCAAGCACTCCCTGACTGCCAGAGACCACCGAAGCAACATGGAGCGTTCCGAGATAGACGCCGACTATCTCCAGGAAGCGGGTGATTCGGTTCTGATCCTCCAGCTCCAGGGATTCATCTTCTTTGGCACGGCGAGCCGGATCACCCGGCATGTCCGGACCCGCCGGGAAAGCACCGAGACGCTGCGGTTCGTCATCTTCGACTTTCGACAGGTGACCGGAATCGACTCCTCGGCGGTGGTGCTGTTCGAGAGGATCGCCCTGCTCGCCCGAGAACACGGATTGATCCTGGTGTTCACCGGGCTGAGCCCGACCCACCGGGCCCAGTTCTCCGAGCTCATGAGTGATTATGAAGACGTGATCCGGGACGAGACCGACCTCGATCACGGGATGGCCTGGGCGGAAGACCGTCTCCTCGCCGCCGCCGGAGTGGGTGACGGGCAGCAACGGGCCCTTCCGGCCCGGCTAGCCGATGAGCTCGCCCCCTACCTCGCCAGGCGCTCGATCCCTGCCGGGAGTCAGCTAATGCGGCAGGGGGAGCCCACATCTGGCATCTTTCTCATCGTGTCCGGGCGCGTGACTGTTCTTCTCGAAGGGCGCGACGGAGAGCAGGTTCGGCTTCGTACCCTTCTCGAGGGGACCGTATTGGGCGAGATCAGCCTGTATAGAGACGAGCCGCACACCGCCACGGCGGTCACCGACACCGAGTGTGAGGTGCTGCACCTCACGCCTGAGCGATTCAATGATCTCTGTCGGGACGCGCCGGCGGTGGCTGCCGACTTCCATGCCTTCGTGGCTCGGACCCTTGCCGGTCGGGTGAGCCACGCCAACCGCGCCATCAGGGCGCTCCAGAGTTGACTCGACGACCGAGGATTCGCCTGCCTTGACCACCATCCGCGGGACCGAGGAGCAGGGTGCGACCTTCGTCGAGCTCTTCTTCGATCTCGTCTTCGTATTCGCGGTGACCCAGGTGACCGCGGTCCTCGCTCATGACCTCACCGGGGCGGGTCTGACGCGCGCTCTGATCCTCTTCTGGCTGGTGTGGTGGGCGTGGACCCAATACACCTGGTCGCTCAACGAGGCCGACACGGAGCATGTCTCGATCCGGTTCATCACCCTCGTGGCGACGGCAGTCGCCTTTCTCATGGCGGTGACAATCCCTTTGATCACGAGCCCGTTTGGCTGGTTGTTCCCTCTCTCCTATCTGGTGCTCCGCACAGTGGGTATCTCCCTGCAGTGGAGACTGGCCGCAGGCGACCCGGTATGGGTTCGATCGGTGAAGACGTGGACCGTCCTGTCGAGTCTTGGCCTGCTGGCGATCATCGCTGCTGTCTTCCTCCCGCCGGATCGCCGGTTTCTCGCCTTGGGTATCGCCGCTCTCCTCGATGTGGTCGCGGCTCTAGGAGCCGGTCGAGGCGAGTGGAGGCTGTTCCCGGGTCATTTCGCCGAACGGCACGGGCTGTTTGTCATCATCGTGCTCGGCGAATCTCTCATTGCGGCCGGTTTGACCCTCGCCGATCAATCGCTGACCGTTGGTCTCCTGTCGGTAGCAGTCACCGCCGTTGCCGGAAGCTGCGCCCTTTGGTGGACGTATTTTGGATGGGCGAGGGAGGCGCTCGAAGACAGGATGAAGGCACAGCCTCCGAAGAGGCTGGGGAGGTATGCCCGGGACGTGTACTCCTTTGCCCACTTCCCCCTCATCTTCGGAGTCATTGGCTTCGCAGTCGGCATCGAGGAGGCCATCGCCCATCCCAAGGACCCATTTTCGTTTCCCGGGGCCTTGGCGTTGTGCCTCGGAGTCGCCTTGATCCTGGGCGGGACGGGACTGGCTCTGACGCTGGCTCGCGTTCGCGTGCCTCCGATCCGCTGGTGGGCGGTAGTCGTGCTGATCGTCGCTGTCCCGTTGGTGCGGCTCATGCCGGCTTGGGTCGCAATGACCTTCGTGTCAGTCGTGGTGGCGGGTCTGGCCATGGCCGAGGAGTCCTCGCAACACGATCGCGGGACATCGGAGGCATCTGTCTAAAGCACCAGCTGGGTTTCTGCCGATCATCTCTTTGTGAACTGAGGAGAGCCCAGATGGACATGGCACCGGCAGTGAGGACCAAGCGAGTGCGCCTCCCCGAGATAGTCGGGCAGTGGTCGACGCGAGAGACTGCGCTCCTCAGGGTCGACGCCGATGGGGACGGCCTCGGGGATAGGTTCATAGCGGTCAGGGTGACGAGCGAACCCACCGGACACGGGCTGGTTGGCGCCCTGCACAGGCTGTTGTATCCCCGATAGCGGGCGGCACGACCCTCGCTCTGGTCAGCTCGCCGTACTCGAGATAGCCGTTTGGAACACCGGGAGACCTCGCTCGATCATCTCCATGGTCCCGGTGAGCGAAATCCGGAAGTGTCCTGGCGAGGCGCACGTGGACCCCGGCAAGACCAGGACTCCGCGCTCGGCGAGCCTCTCCACGAAAGCCCCGTCATCAGGATCGGGAGATCGGACCCAGAGGTAGAAGGTTCCTTCCGGCGACTGGAGCTCGTAACCGGCGTGTAGGAGCTCGGTGACAAGGAGGTCACGCTTTCGCTCCAGCTCGACGAGGTCGATCGAGAGCTTGTCCAATTCGGCCAGTGAGTACTGCATGATTGCGCTGGGGAACAACCAGCCGCCTGCGATCTGGGCCATGAAGATGGCGGAACGCAGCGCCTCCCGGTCCGGCATCCTTGGCGTCCAGGCGAGCCACCCCACCCGTTGACCAGGTGTGAGCAGGATCTTGCCGTAGCTGTAAGAGATGAGAGTGTGCGGGTAGTACTCCGCAGGGCTGGAGAACTTGGCGTCGCTGAACACCAGCTTGGAATAGGGCTCATCGGAGAGCAGGTAGATCGGCTTTCCGAACCGCTCGGAAGCGTCGGTCAGGAGATCGGCAAGGCCCTCGAGGGTGGAGGGCGGGTAGATGCGACCCGTGGGGTTGTGTGGTGTGTTCACGATCAGCAAGCGTGTCTTCTCGGTGATTGCCTGGCCAAGGCGTTCCAGGTCGAGGTCGTAGTCGTCGCTCCGGACGGGGACGTTGACCGGGATCGCGCCGGACGCCAGGATCATCGATCGGTAGAAGAACCACGGGGGATCGAAGTAGACGACCTCGTCACCGACATCCACTAGCGCCCCGAGGGCGATGGCGATGGCGCCGAAAGCGCCCGGTGTCATCGCGATGTCCTCAGGGTCGAAGGTCTGACCACGCCATTCGAGGAGATGATTCGCCACAGTGCGCTGCGACTCCACCTCGGAGAACTTGTAGGCGTAGTGGTTCTTGCTACGCGGAGTGGTGGACGAAGTAAGGGCCGAGGCAAATCCGTCCACAACCATCTCCTGAGGATTCCCGAAGGCGAAATCAGCGATGTCGGGCTTGTGGCGATGCTCCTCCCAGAGAGGCAGGAAAGAGAGCAACGCGTGGTTGGCTGCCGTGATTCGTTGGATCCGCTCGGTCACCATGCAGGTAGCTGACGATAACCGCGACTACGCGCTCGACCATGGGGGGTTTGCCCCAGCTGACCCGGTTCTCCGCCATATTCTCCCGGGCAAGACATGTTGATCCGTCCGGTCGAGCCAGCAGATCTCGATGCCCTCTACGAGGTCTGTCTCCGCACCGGTGACGCCGGGGAGGACGCGAGCGCCCGGTTCGTCGACGGCCGTCTCCTCGGTGAGGTCTACGTCGGGCCCTACTTGATGATGCCTAGCGGGATCGGTTTCACCGCAGTAGCGGAAGGCTTCCCGTCCGGGTATGTCCTGGCCGCCGTCGACACCCGGCGATTCGAGGCCGAATGCGAGGCGGAGTGGTGGCCTCCGTTGCGCGATCGATACCCACAACCGGTGGTCGACGATCCGTCGACCGACGACGCCGAGATCATCGCCCTGATCCACGATCCGGAGAGCCCACCCGACGAGATCGTGGCCCGATATCCGGCCCATCTCCACATCGATCTGCTCCCCGTCTTGCAGGGTAGAGGGGTGGGTCGAGAGATGATGAGCCGTCTCCTCGATGAGCTGCGGGCCAGGGGAGCGCCCGGTGTCCACCTCGGAGTCGACGCACGCAACCAGCGCGCCGTCGGCTTCTACGAGCACCTCGGTTTCGAACATCTCGATGACAGCGATGCTGTCGTGATGGGGGTGCGGCTCGACGAGAGCTGAGGTCGAGGGGCCGAGAGTCCGGGGTGAATGGCATCTGGCGCCCTGTCAGGATCTGACGGGCGTCTTGCGGGTGCCACGTGGCGGACGGCCGGGCCGGGAGGAGCCCAAATTGACCATCCACCACGCGACCTCTGGTCTGTCGTGGCGACAGAGCCGATGCCGTGGGCCCAATCGGCCGCACGAGCCAGAGCCAGGCCGTTTCGGCTGAAGGGCCCACAGCATCACTCATCGCCGCGTATCACCTCCTCTCTGACATCCACCCACCGTCAGCTGGAGAGATGTTGCGACTGACCGATCGACTGACCAGTGCCGTTCCGGTTGGCGGCTATCGCCTTGGTCCCGGCTTCGTTGGACTGATCGAGGTCCTTCTGGCCGCGGTCGGACATGTTGGACTGATCGGTTTCAGCGTTCGGCTGTGCGTTCTGGTTGGTGGTGTTGTTGTTCCCAGCCGTCTGTGACTGAGTCCTGACACACCGGTCGCAGTCCGCCCCGAGGCAGTCCTTGTCCTTGTGGTCGCGGTCGTCCTTGTCCTTGTGGTCGCGGTCGTCCTTGTCCTTGTGGTCGCGGTCGTCCTTGTCCTTGTGGTCGCGGTCGTCCTTGTCCTTGTGGTCGCGGTCGTCCTTGTCCTGGTGGTCGCGGTCGTCCTTGTCCTGGTGGTCGCGGTCGTCCTTGTCCCGGGCAGTCTGATCCTGGTCGATCGACTGCTCGGTGCCGTTCTCGTTGACGGCTAAGACGGTGGTCTCAGCCTCGTTGGACTGCTCGGCGCCATCGCGTTCGCGCTCCGACTCGTAGCCCTTGTTCCAGGTCGGATTCGGGGCCTGAGCCTGGTCGGATCCGGTCTGATTGGACTGGTTGGTCGTCGCGCTGGGAGTGGCGTCTTGGTTGGTGGTGTTGTTGTTCTCAGCTGTTTGCGTCTGAGATCCGCCACTTTCCGAACCGCACTTGCCGCAGCTATCACGGTCGTCACCGGCGGTCTGATCCTGGTCGATCGACTGCTCGGTGCCGTTCTCGTTGACGGCTACGACGGTGGTCTCAGCCTCGTTGGCTTGTTCGGCGCCACCGTTTTCACGATGCGAGTCATCACTTTTCCACTCCTTCGGGGCCCAGGACTGACCCTTGTCAGACCCGATCTCGTTGGACTGGTTGGTCGTCGCGCTGGGAGTGGCGTTTTGGTTGGTGGTGTTGTTGTTCTCTGCGTATTGCTCGAGATAACCGTCACCTTCCGAACCGCACTTGCCACAGCCACCAAAGTCGTCACCGGCGGTCTGATCCTGGTCGATCGACTGCTCGGTGCCGTTCTGATTAACCCCAACGACAGTGGTCTCAGCCTCGTTTGACTGATCGACTTTGCCGTTGTTGCTGTCCTTGCTGAGGACGGCCACCGGGGCATACACGTTGACCTGATTGGTCTCCGCGCTCGGCTCTGCGTTCTGGTTGGTCGTGTTGTTGTTCTCAGCTGTTTGCGTCTGAGATCCGCCACTTTCCGAACCGCACTTGCCGCAGCTATCACGGTCGTCACCGGCAGTCTGATCCTGGTCGATCGACTGCTCGGTGCCGTTCTCGTTGACGGCGACCACCTTCGTATCAGCCTCGTTCGACTGATCCACTTTGCCGTTGTTGCTACCGGTGCTGAGGACAGCTATCGGTGCATACACGTTGACCTGATTGGTCTCGGCGCTCGGCTCGGCGGTCTGGTTGGTCTCGTTTGTGTTGGTTGCTTCTTGGGTCAGGCTGATGATCGCCTCGGGGTCCACAGGGAGTGGACTCTCCGAACTGGCACTCGCCATTCCGGCGGTTGCGATCATTGCCCCACTGGCGAGCGCGGCCGTTGTCAGCGCTCTCTTGAGCCAGTGCTTCATGATTCACCTCCATTGGGTGTCTGAGAAAACGCGCGACGGGCAGTCAGTCCTCGCTCGCGCGTTGCGAAATGGAGGTGGTTAGCCGGGTAGCTCTAGTGCCTCTGCCAGGGCGAATGGGCGCCAGACAACCGGTCGAGGCCGGAGCCAGCGGCTCAACCGGGGCGCGATCAACCCGAGCAGAACGAGTACAGCTAGAAGACCTGATGTCGAGCCGGAGCTCGAGGAGGATGATGAGACAACGACCCCTGGTCGAGCTCGAAGCCCGGCACCCTCAAAGTCATACGGTGGGGGTTCAGGGCGGTTGGCGGCAGCTCTCGCGTCGGCTGCGCCGCCGGCCGCACTAGGAGTCGGCGACGCAGCAGCCACGACGGAATCCGAACCGTCGTCGACGATTACAGGCCGAGCCGTGAGCGGCGGTGGCAGCGGGCTACCGATTGTTGGCGGCTGTGGCCTCGTGGTGGGTCTCGTGGACCCCTGGTCCGGAGTGGGGATGGCTGTCTCCGGGTCATCGGAAGGGGGATTGGGCGCTGCCGGATCAGGATCCGTAGCAGAACCTCTGTCTGGGACGTCGTCGACTCCTCCGAGCAGATCTTCTGGCGAGGGGACCAAAGGGAGGGTGACACCGACTAGATCATCGACCCCGTCGAGAATCGGGCCCGATACGTCATCGACGAGCCCGGTCGTTTCTTCGACCGTGGTCGTAACCACACCGAGAACGGGTTGCAGCGGCTCCGCGATCTGTTCGAGTGTCGGCGGAACAGTCCGGACAATTCGAGTCACCGGCTCTTCGATGGTGCCGGCGACGGAATCCACGACTTTCGGCACCGTATCGGTGACCGGTTCGGCGGCTTCGGTGACCGGTTCGACGACCCTGGTGACAGGTTCCACGGCTTCGGTGACCGGTTCGACGGCTTTGGCTACCGGTTCGACGACCCTGGTGACAGGTTCCACGGCTTTGGTGACCGGTTCGACGACTTGGGCTACCGGCTCGACGACCCTGGTGACCGGTTCCACGACTGCGTTCACGGGATTCTGCGGGGCGGGTTGCTGCGTGGGAGCGACGTCGCGCGAGGCTGGCTCAGGGACGATTTCGGTCACATCTTCGACGACTTCGGCAACACCAGTCTCCGACTGCTCGGGCTCCGGCTCGGGCGTAGATCCGGTTCCGGTTCCGAGGTCAATCTCCACTGGAAGCTCTTCGACGACCTCACCGATGCCGAGGGCCTGTGCGGTCCCGGCAGAGAGCGAGATCATGAATGCAGCCAGAGCGAGTGCGCCAGCGATCCTGGCGAGGGGATGTGCCTGACGCCGGTCTGCTGTTCCGGCCCGTGGAGCCTCTGTTACCGAATGCCTATCCATACCCAGCCCATGCATACCGTCGGACCTCCCGCGAGGGAGGTGCCTGGCTCCGGCGACGAGCACCATACCCGACTCATGGGATCTCGAAACCACAACGGTTAGAAGCGCGAAAAGAAACCTTGCCGTGGCTCGTCATCCATCCGAGGCCGCGAGCGCCAGAGGTCGCGACCCCTCATCGGGTCCACCGGGACCCTGCATGATGCCGTCCAGGGTGACGAATGTGGTCGCGGTCAGGTTCATGACCTTCTCCTTCCTGACCGGTTTTCGGCCTTCATGACTAACGAATCGGTCCGGCCCGGATCGGCAAGTCCGAGAGTTCAATCCCAGGATGCCGACCACGCCCTGGTTAACGTTTTTCGCATGGGAGCGAAGGTGGCGGGTCGAAACAGGGCTGGGCCCGCGTCCAAGCAATGGAGTATCCCCTCCAAGCTGACCTTGGCCACTGTGCCGATCGTGGTGGTTGCTGGCCTGCTCGGGGTGTTCCTGGTGTGGTCGCTGTCGGCTTCAGGAGATGTCTGGCTTGCGGTGATAGTCGGGATCGTTGTCGGGCTCGTGGCTGTCGGATCGCTTGTCGTCTCTTACCGGATCGGCCGAGCGATCGGCACCCGAATCGGTGCTGTCACCCACGCAGCGAGGCGTGTCGCCCATAAGGATCTGGTCGAGCTGCTCGACGCACTGCGCACATCCGATCCTGGCTCCGACGCCATCTCACCACTGGGTCTCGACATCGACTCGGGCGATGAGATCGGTGATCTGTCCCGATCATTCGAAAACATGCACCGGGCCTTGATCGATACTTCGACCCGACAGATGGAGTCTTTGCGTGTAGGGGTGTCGGGCATCCTGGTAACTCTCGCTCGGCGCAACAGCTCGCTGGTCGATCGACAGCTGGCGCTGCTCGACGAACTCGAGTCCCGCGAGGAGGATCCTGAGACCCTCGGAGGGTATTACCAGGTCGACCATCTGGCGGCACGGATGCGCCGGAATGCCGAAAGCCTCCTCGTGCTCGCCGGGTCCGAGTCACCCCGTGTATGGGCTAAGCCCACGGAGATCTCCGATGTGGTTCGAGCTGCGCTGAGCGAGGTGGATGAGTACCAGCGCGTCGAGCTGCTCGCCTTGGAGCCGGCTCGCCTGTCTGCCGGAGCCGTTACCGATGTCGCACATCTCCTCGCCGAGCTCTTCGAGAACTCCCTGCAGTTCTCTCCGCCGACCGAGCCCGTGCGCGTCACCGGGCTATTCGACGTCGGTGGGTATGAGCTCTCGATCTCGGACCACGGGGTCGGGATATCCGACCCGAGGCTGGCCGAGATGAACCGGATCCTCGAGCGCCCGCCCGCCCTCGGCCTATCGGTCGAGCCCACGATGGGGATATATGTCGTAGCGAAGCTCGCCCATCGGCACGGGCTCGATGTCCAGCTGATCCCCAGTGTCCCCGGAATCACTGTCAAGGTGACCATTCCCCGCGATCGTCTGGAGATGGCGAGGGTAGAGCCGGACTACGACGTCATCGATCTGACACAGCCAGAGATGATCGAAACCGCCGACCCTGAGCCGGTCGCGGTGGCGCCGGTGCCTGTCGCCGAGGTGGAAGCCGGAGATCTGCCGGTGCGCATCCCGGGCCGAGCGTTCCGCGAGGAGGAGCCGGCAACAACCATCGCTGCCGGAGAGGGCGGCGGCACCCTCAGATCGGCGCTGGTCGATTACAACCGGGGCAGGGCCGAGGCCGAGGCACAGGGGGAGAGCGATGACTGACGCTGCCACCAATCTCAACTGGCTGATCGAGCGTCTCTGCGCGACAGTGCCCGCCATCAAACAGGCGGTCGTGGTCTCATCCGATGGGCTCGCCATGGCCAAGTCACAGGACGTCGACCGCGAGACGGCGGAGAGATTGGCTGCCGTGTCATCAGGCATGATCGGCCTGGCCTACGGGTCCGCCGGCCGGTTTGGGGCCGGTGCGGTGTCGAACATCATCGTCGAGATGCAGCAGGGTTGGCTCTTCGTCACCGGCATCCGTCACGGCTCCCTCCTCTGCTGTCTCACCAGCAAAGAGATCGACCTTGGGGCGGTCGCCTTCGAAATGTCCATCTTCGTGCAGCGGGTCGGCGACAGTCTCACTCCCGACGTTCGGGAGGAGCTCAAGGCACGGCTGGTCGAACCCGAGCCGGCATGAGCACCGAGCCCGGAACCCCTCTCGGCGGCCGGATCGTCCGCCCATACACCATGACCGGTGGGCGGAGCGGTGTGGGACTCCCCAATATCGCCCTCGAAGCCCTGGTCGCCGTGACCCCTGCTGGGATGCGAATGCGGGGTCGTTTCCGCTGGGAAGCCGCTGAGATCATCGCCCAGAGCCGCAAGGAGATCGCCATCGTCGAGCTGGCGGCGAATCTCGAGGTCCCGGTCGGCGTGATCCGTGTTCTCGCCGCTGACCTGCGCGACCAAGGAGCGATCACCATCACCGAGCCGCTGTCCGAAGCCACGGTCGATTCAGGTGACACCGAATATGCCGAACTCCTCCACAAGGTGCTCGATGGGATCCGGGCTCTCTGAGCGCACCGGGCTGACCCCGGTCAAGATCGTCATCGCCGGCGGCTTCGGCGTGGGCAAAACGACCTTCGTTGGCGCCATCTCCGAGATCGAGCCATTGCGAAGCGAGGCGATCATCACCGACGCCAGCGCGGGGATCGATGAGCTCTACCCCGACGGCACTAAGACCGAAACGACGGTGGCCATGGATTTCGGCCGCATCAGCCTCAAGCATCGTCTCGTCCTCTATCTGTTCGGCACCCCCGGTCAGGACCGCTTCCATTTCATGTGGGACGAGCTGGCCCGGGGCGCCATTGGGGCAGTGGTCCTGGTCGACACCCGCCGAATCGAGGCGTGTTTTGCCGCCATCGACTTCTTCGAGAAGCGGGGAACACCGTTCGTAGTGGCGGTGAACACCTTCCACGGGCGTCGAATCCACGAGCCCGAACTGGTTCGGGAAGCACTGCGCATTGGCCCCGACATCCCGATTGTCTATTGCGATGCCAGGGTCCGTGTGGATGTCCAACGAGCGCTACAGGCGGTGGTCGAACACACCTTGGAACGGGTGATGTCCGAGTCTGCGGCCAGCTGACTCAGGCCGGAATGCCGACGGGCTCCGCCTCCCAAAGGCCCTGATTGACCCTCAGCGATTCGGAGGGAAGCCGCAATTCGAAGACATTGTGCCCGTCTCCGGTGCGTCGGTAGGTGATGTCACCGTCCATCTGCCGGGCGAGACGTCGGGCCACCGTGAGGCTGAGACCCACAGCGGCCGGCCGGGTCACCGGGCCGCCGGCTCGAAGGTCGCCGTTGAAAATCTTCTCCCGATCAGGGACCGGTATGGCAGGCCCGTCATCGATGACGGATACGACGGTATCGGGTCCGGAGCCAGCCGTCTCCAGGCTGACGACCGATCCGCCGTATCGAACGGAATTGGCGATGAGGCTGTCGAGGATCCTGATGGTGATCCCTGGATCGGCCCACAACGAAGTCGCATCGATGTCGACCGCGATGTTCTCGGCACCAGGAATGTCGGACAGGGCCTCCCGGCATAGAACGGCGGCGTCGACGGAGCGCGCCAGATGATGTGACGGGGCCTTGCTAGCGGAGACGATGAGATCGTCGACGATCGAGGCCATCTCCTTGACTAGGGAATCGATGCGGCGAACGCTGCGATGCAGGTCGACCGGATCCCCCTCGGCCCGAGCAGTCAGATCGAGAACAGCGCCAATCGATACCCGGAGATCCTCGGCTATCGCCGCGACGAACTCGTCTCTGCCCTGGATCAAGCGCTCCAGGCGGAGTTCGTCGTGATGCGCTCGGGTCGAATCCTCAAGTTGGAGGAAGATTGTGGCCGGCCGATGCCTACCGGCGCGCAGGAAAGAGAGCGACAGCTGGCCCCAGATGGCCCGTCCGTTGGAGGCTCGCCAGCGCATCCAGGTGGTGGCGCTCTGTGTTTCGCCGTTGCCCATGTCCTCCCAGACCTGTCCCAACTCGGTGAGGTCGTCGGTGTGCACGACGCCCCTGATGTTTGTGCCGGCCACCGGCCCGAGCACGCCGGTCAGAGCCTCATTGGCGTCGAGGAATTCACCGGAAGGTGTGAGCACGGCCATACCGATGTTCGCCTTTTCGAAGCCAAACCTGTACCCGTCCTCGCCAATTGCCCGCTTGGATTCCCCCCGCGCCGCCAGGCGCCAGCCGGCGATCAGGAGCGCCACCAGGACGAGCGTCAACGTAAGAAACACAACTGGCATCGCGACATGGCCCACGCCATAGCGTTGGATATACGCCTCTCGATACATCACGACGAAATTGAATATCTGGAACCCGACTACATAGACGAACCCGGCGAGGACCAACCGCCACTCCTGATAGAACGAGATGGCGACGAGGGCGAGCAGGAAAGCGAATTGCGATTCGGCCGAACCCTCGAGGTAGCGGACGACGATCCCCGCCGCGGTTACGAGGCCTAGCGAGACTGCTCCGGCGGCCATGCCCTGCGTCCTCGAGGTCATGCCGATCACGGCCATCACCACGAGGATCAGCGATGCGATCACGATCTCGTAGATAGGCACCTCCCTGACCAAGCCAACCACGGCGAGAACGGGCACCTGGACGAGGAGCAGAACGAGCAAGAAGCGATGCCGGGTGGCGAAGACCTTCGCGTCCGTTTCCTCGCGGACTCGAAGCGGCCTTCTCTTCCCCGGAAAGAGACGCCTGAGCATCGGTACACGATATCGCCACGGAGTCTCGAGGCCTGGCACCTCCAAATCCCGAGGTCCTTGGTTGGGCGGGCGCCGCGGAATACCGTTTGTGGCCATGGACATCGCCCAATTGATCGATATCTCATTGGCCAACGGTGACGAGCGACGTGTTGAGGTGATGTCGCTGGAGCCGGCCGAGGTCCCCGCCCGAGCTGTTGGGTCATTGGTTGGCCTGCTCACTGAGGTGACGGGTGTCCTGCGGGCTGCCAGGGCGGCCGAGAGGATCAGGGCCAGCGGTTCCTGGGCAGGCGACACCTATCGGATTTCGATCTCCACACCGGTTGGAGACTTCGGTGACGGGGTGTCGGCCATCAACCGGTTGTTGGGAGAGCCGGCGTTGGCTATGGGCGTCGCCTCAGCTGCTCGCCTGGCCGAAGGTCAGGATCTCTCGGTCCGTCTTGCCCCGGACGGCGCCGGCGCGGCATTCCATGTGCTGCTACCGGAGCATCTGGTGAAGAAAGTCGCACCATCTGAGCTGCCGACGATCGCTGAAGAGCCTCTTGCCGAATTCATCCCCCATGAGATGGATCGTCGGATCCTGGTGCCGGCGGATTCGGCCCGGGACGAAACCGAGGCGTTCCTGGAGAGTGTGTTCGGGATGCTGCGAGACCCGTGGCACGAGCCCGATCGCCCTGAGCCTGCGGTGCTAAAGGTGCGTGAGCCGGGGGAGAGCTTCTCGATGACCGAAGACGATGCCCCGAGCACCTCTGCCGCGGAGGCTGCGGTGGACATCCGGTCGGCATTGTCCACCTTCGACCGTGGTCGTCGAGCCGCCGAAATCGCATGAGAGGCGGTCGAAGCCACGGCGTGAGCCCGCCCAGGCCCGGATTCGTTGTGTAGGTTGTGGCATCAGAATTCGTGGCCCCGGTGAAAGGACTCTGATATGTGCTGTGTCGCGACGGTCATGGTCCTGCTCGGGCCCCGTCTAGGGATCATTGTCTGGGGTCTGGCGCAGCCCGCCCGCTGGGATCTGGCCTTCTCCACGTTCGTGTGGCCGCTCCTCGGGTTCGTATTCCTTCCGTGGACCACCCTGATGTACGTGGCCGTCGCCCCAGGCGGGGTAACCGGCTTCGATTGGTTTGGGATCGTTCTTGCGGTCGTGGCCGATATCGCCTCCTACTCCGGCGGTGCCTACGGGAACCGGGAACGGATCAGGAGCTACACGCCGAGTGCTCCGCCGGTGCCCAGGTAGTCGGGCAAGTCTCGGCCCTTTGAGCGGCGCCGGTCACCTCAGGCAGGTGGCTCCTATACGGCCATGTCGGCTGTCAGCACGGCCGCCAGGACACCGGTAGCTCCGACGAGAACCCATAGAGGATCGGTCTGAACCAACAGACCGATGAGCGCCAGGAATGGGACTCCAGCCAGCCGGTTGATAGCTATCGCTCGGTTCACCGCCCCGGGGGTGTGGCTGACGGACGCGATCTGGATGACCGCCATGCATACCAGGGCAAGGGCGACACCCCCACCAGGAGCCAGCGCTGGGCGGTGAGCATCGGCTCCTCACCCGCACTGAGAATGGCCTGGTCGAGTGCGACTCCGACGATCGCCAGCGATGCCGCTAGCGGTAGATGGGTGTAGATCCAACCCGTCGGACGCCACGTCTTGCCCTCGATGTTCCGGCGCCTGACGACACTGCCCTCGGCGTTGTCGAAGTAGAGCCACCAGAGAAGCGTCGCCAACAACACACCCAGGATCGTGGCGATCAGCGACGAAGACGACCATCCGATATGGCTGAGCCCGGACACGACGGCGGCGAGCGATTCGCCGAGCACGAGGATCACGAACAGCCCGAAGCGCTCGGGGAGATGTGACTGGTCGAGAGGCACTGTGGCCTGTTGGCGTCTGACCACCCACGGTGTGGCGAGATCGATGGCCAGGGCCACCCCCCAAACGTAGAAGCGGGCCGGATCCGGTACGAGAACCGATGCCGTCCACACCACTGCCGCCGCGCCGAAGCCGATCAGGTAACCGGAGACCAGGCTGCGTGTCTCGGCGACATGCCGGTACACCCTGTAATAGAGGGCGAGGAGAACCAATCGGGCACTCGCATATCCGACTGCGAACACGGTGGTAGAGGCAGACGGGCCTTCGGCCAGAGAAGCGGCTATTACGAGGATGGCAACCATTTGTGCCGCCGACCACAACCGATAGATGAGATCGTCGGTGTCATAACGATCGGCGTAGAAAGTGTTGCTGGCCCAGAGCCACCAGAGCAGGGCGAAGTAACCGAAGAACGACCACAAGCCTGTCCACGACGTGTCGGCGAGGAGACGTGCTCCGAGAACTGCGATGGCCACCACAAAGGCGAGGTCATAGAAGAGCTCGAGCCAGGTGGCACTCCGATGCCCACCGTCTCCCATCGTCTGAAGACGGGGGGGAGCAATTCTTGCCATCCGCGCCGCTCTTGGCTCGCTCACCTCGATTTGCTCCCTAGCTCGTCACCACATTCCAGCCATTGGACAATATCCGGCGTCGGGCCGGTGGCGGCGGGGGCGGGACCAATGTGGCTCTAATCTCCCTCACATGAGCGCCTCTCCTCAGCCCTACCTGCCGCGCATGGTGCGCGACTGGGACGAGGAGGCGCCCGGCCAATTGCACCAGTGTCTCGAAGGGTCGATGGTCTTCGTTGACATTTCGGGGTTCACCGCGATGTCCGAGCGACTGGCCAAGCACGGGAAGCTCGGGGCTGAGGAGCTCACCGCGGTGATCGCCGCCACCTTCCATGAGCTGCTCGCAGCCGCCTACTCCTTTGGATCCAGCCTCCTCAAATTCGGCGGAGATGCCTTGTTGCTCTTTTTCGCCGGTGACCAGCACGCGCTTCGCAGCTGCGCCGCGGCCCGGGCTATGCAACAGCGGCTGGATGAGGTCGGCGTGTGTGTCACCAGTGCCGGCAAGGTCACGCTGCGGATGTCGGTCGGCATTCACAGCGGCATGTTCGACTTCTTCTTGGTGGGAGGGTCCCATCGAGAATTGATCGTCTCCGGCCCTGCAGCCTCTCGAACAGTTGAGATGGAGGGCGCAGCGCGAGCTGGCCAGGTCCTGATCAGCCCGGGGACCGCTTCCGCGATTCCGGCGGCGAACAGGGGAAGGCCGTCGGGTCCCGGTGTCCTGCTCAGAGGGGCAGTGGACGTGGAGAGCAAGCCGCGAGAACACGTCGAATCGTCACCCGACGAGCTGGCTCAGTTCGTCCCGATCGGTCTTTGCCAGCTGTTGTTGAGTGGCGAGGTAGAGCCTGAACACCGACCGGCCACGGTGGCCTTTCTCCAGCATCACGGTCTCGATGATGTCATCGAGCGTGATGGTGCCGACGTGGCCGCCCAGAGGCTGGATTCCTTGATCCGTTCGGTCCAGGAGGCCGCAGACGCCCGTGCCATCACCTTCCTCGCGACTGACATCGCGACCAATGGCGGAAAGATCATCCTCACCGCCGGCGTTCCGTCGACGACCGGCCGGGATGAAGAGGAGATGTTGCTCGCACTTCGTCAGGTGATGTCGAGCGGACCTGACCTACCCACCTCGGTAGGTGTCAATTGGGGTCGGGTATTCGCCGGCGAGGTTGGCACGCCTTACCGCCGCACTTACACGGTGATGGGGGACACAGTGAACCTCGCTGCACGACTCATGGCGCGGGCGCCTGCAGGTGAGATATATGCCACATCCGAGGTGGTGACAGCTTCACGAACCACCTTCGTGCTAAGCACCATCGAACCATTCATGGTCAAGGGGAAGAAACTCCCGGTCAACGCGGTGTCGGTTGGCGATCCGCAGGGGAGCAAGAGCCAGCGGGCAGCCGGTGGGCTCCCACTCATCGGGCGTGACCAGGAGCTGACGCTACTCACAGCCGCCTGGGAGAGGGCTCGGGCCGGCAACGGCCAAATGGTGGAGCTCGCCGCCGATGCCGGCATGGGAAAGAGTCGCCTCGTAGAGGAATTCCTGGCCACTACTCAACCGGACCGGGTGATTCACACCGAATGCCGTCTCTATCAATCGGCGACGCCGTACTTCCCATTCCGGGAGCTCCTGAGCGAGGTCTGGGGGCTCACGGGCCTCGATCCCGATGCCTCAGAGAAGGCGCTGTTTGAGCTGGTCGACACGCTGGCACCAGAGCTCGGCCCGTGGCTTTCCCTGATCGGGCTGGCGTTGGGCTTGGAGATCGCCGACTCTGTCGAGGTGTCGCAGCTAGAGGATCAGTTCCGTCCGGTGCGTGCCATGGCCGCTATCGGTTCTTTGCTCGAGGCGACGATGAAGGACCCGGTCGTGTTCGTCGTCGACGACACGCATTGGATGGACGAGCCATCTAGGGACTTGCTGGCAAGCCTGGTCTTGGGAATGGACCGCTATCCATGGATGTTCGTGCTGACCCGGTCACTCGGTGCAGAGGGGTTTATGGCACCTGAGTCTCCGTCCGTGACCAGGGTCGAGCTCCATCCCTTGGGACTCGATGAAGCAAGAAATCTCATTTTCAGCGCCACAGAGGAAGCTCCGCTGCCCCCTCAGCAAGTGGAGCAGCTGGCCCGGCAGGCTGATGGGAACCCACTCTTCTTGGTCGAGTTGCTGCAAGCCCTACGCCATAGTGGGTCGCTCGAGGAGATCCCACAGTCCGTGGAAGCGATGATCGCGGCCCGGATCGACACCTTGCCGCTCTCTGACAGGAATCTTCTCCGCCGGCTCTCGGTCCTTGGCAATGGGTTCCAACTGGAGCAGGTGTCGGCTGTGCTCGGAATGGACGGGGAGATCCCGCAGGATCAGGGGCGCTCGGTGCGAAGGCTCTCCGCATTTCTCAACGTGGACAAGTCGGGATGGGTCGATTTCCAGCACTCGCTGATCCGGGACGTCGCCTACGACGGGCTTCCCTACAAGACTCGCGAACGGCTCCATGCCCAGGTGGGCGACGCGACCTTCGCCACTTGCCGGGGTCGGCCCGAGGAGTTTGCCGAGATCCTCTCGCTGCACTACTTCTATGCCAAAAAGTGGAGCCGCACCTGGCGTTTCTCCCGCATGGCGGGCGACCGCGCTCGGGAGATCTACGCCAATCACGAGGCGGCCGTCTTCTACGAGCGGGCCCTCACTTCCTCCCGGCATCTCGACTGGGTAACGCATGCCGACCGGGCCGACGTGCTCACGGCCATGGCCTCGGTCCTGTACGAGGCCGGCTCGTTCGACCGGACCATTACGTCCCTGCGCGAAGCCACCCGGCTCATCGACGACGATCCGGTTGCCCGGGCCGACCTGCATCTCTCATTGGCCCGTTCCTATCAACGCAAAGGCGCCCTATCGCGAGCCCTGCGTGAATCAGCCCTGGGATTGAAATTGGTGGAGAGGAGCGATCTTCCCGAGGCCCGGAGGGCAACCGCCAGACTTCGGGCAGTTCGCGCAGGCCTCTTCGCCGATCAGTTCCGACCCCGGATGGCACTTCAGGTTGGTCTGAAGGCGGTCGAGGAGGCAGAGGCCAGCGGGGAGATGGACGCCCTGGCGCGGGCCTACACCAAGATCGACGAGGCCTACCAGATCCTCGGTCTCCGCGACCAGGCCGTCCACGAGGAAAGGGCTCTTGAGATCTTCGAGGAGCTCGGCGATCTGTCCGGCATATTGCTCCTCGCCATCAACCTCGGGGTTCAGGCCTATGCCGATGGTCGCTGGGATGACGCCATCACCATGTACGCCAAGGCTCAGGAGGTGAGCCGGCGCAGCGGCAACAGCTCAGCCGAAGGTGCGGCCGCGGCCAATCTGGGCGAGGTCCTGATCAGTCGGGGAAGACTCAATGAGGCAGAGACGGTCCTGAACGAGGCGAGACGGGTGTTGCGCGGTCAGAAAGTGGTCGGGTTCGCCCTCTTCGCCGAGACCCAACTGGCGCGGCTCGTGATGGAGCGAGGCGAGAATCAACTGGCGGCGGACGCCCTGAAACAGGTCATCGACGAGGCCAATCGCATAGGACAGCCGTTCTTCGCAGTCGATGCCGCGGTCCATCTCGCCGATGCGCTGACACGGTCAGGAGACCCAGGACGCGCTCTCGAGGTCATCGATGTCGCCAAAGATCTGGCCGGCGAGGATGCCGCCCTGTACGAAGTGCCCCTGGAACGATTGCGGGCTGGGGCTCTAATCGCCATGGGCCGATCCGACGAGGCACTTGGTCATGTGGAGCCGGCCCTTGCGAGCGCTCGTGAGCAGCGACTCGTCTACGAAGAAGCCCTGCTCTTATGCCTCAAGGCAGAGACAGGCACCGACAACGGCGCTGCCTTCGAGGAGGCGACCCGCCTCCTCGAAGACCTAGGAGCTTCTCCGCCTTACGTCCACCGTTTGCCATCGCCGACGTTGTAGACGATGTCGATCTTGAGGAATGTCCCCAAGGGGAAATTGGGGAGGTCGAGTAACCCGGTGACCCGGCTGCTCGACTCGATCAGACACGAGGTGTGGCCCGTGGGCAGATAGAGGGATGTATTCACAGGAACCGATACCGTGCCGAGCGGAAGATCACCGGCTGCATTGGTTCGCGGATCCCTCTTGCACCAGGGCATGACCCTTTTACCGGCGTTGGTGTGGTCGTCGTAGCTGAGGGTGCGGTGTTGATCACTTCCCCCGGGGACGTTGGGTGGGCTGTCGAACTCCCAGGTGATCACCTCGAGGAACTGAGCCACTGATGCTCCACCGACCGGCTCGGTGATGAAATCGATGAAGAGCTCGTTGCTATCGGTGCCCGACTCGAAATTGAACAACAGACCGTCTGTGGGGCCTTTGCATCCGCCATTGGTGTCGAATCCGCGGGTGATGTTGAGTGTCGCGTCTTCACCACTTTGCGTTTCGTCCTCGCCGCAGTCGATTTCGCCATCGAAGGCGTCGACCACGCGGAAGTAGGTGTCGTCGAGGCCGCCCTTAGGCCCGGGAGGTGAGCCGTTGAAGCCGCCTTCGAGAGAAACGACGCCTTTTGCCGGCGGGACATTGGCACTCGGCTTGATGACGATCGTGTCGAAGACACCAGCAATCTTGAACTCCTGCCAGTGTCCTGGGGGCGGATCATCAAGCGGGTCAAGCCAGAGGACCACTCGCTCGTTGTCGCTGGCGCCCGAGTCAGGCCCACAGTCGGAGGCGCCGCTGCATGGCACATTGATGGGATTGCCCACCGGTTGGCCGGAACGGAACAGCTGGAGGGTCGCTTCCCCGTTGAACTTGAAGCCGAGATCGATCTCGGCGTAGTTCACTGCCCGGCCGTTCAATGCCCCGGTCAGGCTGAGCGTCAGGACCTGCCCAAGGTCCTTGTTGATCCGGGCGCAGGGTTCTCCGGCGCCCTCACCATTGGTCTGGCCGACACCGATTCGATGATTAAACAGGCCGGGGAACGGATTCCTGTTGGCTTGTGTGCCTGACGCGGCGAAGCTGACCAGGGAGGCGCCGGTGGATGTTAATTTGCAGCTGGGTGCGGTCAGCGTCTGGGTCTGATCCAATCCGGGCGCGGTGGGGTCGAAGACCAATCTGTCGCCGTCGGAGTCGAGATGGAGGCGCAGGACGCCAACCTCGGTTGTGATCGGACCATCTCCGAAGGCGGGCACCATGAGCAGCGAAACCGCCGCCACAACTCCCGCCGCACCAGCCAGCCACCAGCGTCGACGCCGTTTCATCTTGCCTCCCATTTGCTCATGCGTGCATTGAGGGCGAGTGCGCATGACAGCCCCTGCCCCTGAGCCTCCGCCCGTTCGCAAGACCTTACCCACCGACACGCGCTTGCGTGCAAGTTCGATGGCGAGGCGCGATGATGAATGACATGACAGGAGCCGAGAGCCCTGCCGAGGCCGCCGACCTCTACATCCTCCCTCTAGACCAGTTCACCGCAGCTCGAGATGCGCTGGCAGAACGACTCAAAGCAGAGGGTGATCCCGATGAGGCGAAGCGGGTAGCCAAGCTGCGCAAGCCCTCAGTGGCGGCCTGGGCTCTGAACCGGGCGGCAAGGAGCCATCCCGAACTGGTCAGCCGGCTTGTCGACGGTCACAAGATGTTGCGGCAGGCGGGATCGAGACAGGCGGTCGAGGAGGCCTCGGTGACGCGCCGGCAGGCGGTCGCGGCTCTGACTGATGCCGCCATGAACGAGCTGGACAATGGATCACTCCAGACGCGGGACCGCGTCAATCGGACGTTGCTGGCAGTCGCCACCGATGCCGAAGGTGAGGCCGATCTCGTCACAGGCACCCTGGTCCGGGAGCTGGAGCCGTCCGGGGGCGGTTGGGGTGAGATGGAGCTGCCGCCTGTGCCGGAGCCAGATCCCGCCGAACAAGATGCTCGGGTAGCAGAGGAAGCACGTGAGCGCGCCCGTGCGCTCGAGATCGAAGCCGCCGACGCCGAATCACAGGTCGAGACCGCCAAGCAGGCCCTCGCCGAGGCGAGACGTCGAGCCAAACAGGCTCGGTCGGCTGCCGACAAAGCAGCGGGTGAGGCCCGGCAGGCGGAGAAGAAAACGGCGAGCTGAGGCCTGGGGGTGTTCCCCGGTTGACATTTCGGCCGGCGGTCGATACTCACATCCGGGTGGGACGCGTCTCCAATGAGAAGGACCTCGAGTTGGCACTCGAGGTGGTCACCGAGGGCCGTAGAGGGCTCCGCCGACTCGGGGGTGATTTCTCGCTTGAAACGGCGGGCGCCGGTGTGGCCGAGGAGGCCGAAACGGTCCGTACCCGGTCGCGTGACTGGGTGCATGGCTCAGGTGTCCAGGGTTTGGGGATCGGAGACAAGCTCACCCACGGCGAGCCCACGGGTGAGTTGGCGCTGCGGGTCTATGTCGAGAAGAAAAAGGCAAAGGCGAAGGTCGCCAACCCGGTGCCCAAGGTCGTGGTCGTCCCCGGTGTTGGGGAGCGGATCACTGATGTCATCGAATTGGGGCGGGTTGTCCCCGAGCTGTTCACCGAGCGGGTCCGGCCCGCGATGCCGGGATCCGGTCTCGGCCACACCGCGGTCACGGTGGGCACTTTCGGCTGCCTGGTGCGCAAGAAGGGGGACGCGACCGGCATCTACGTATTGAGCAACGCTCATGTCCTCGCCAACGAAGGTCTGGCGGCGCCGGGCGACGGGATCGTCCAGCCCGGCTCGCTCGACGGGGGCACGTCTGCCGGGGACTCATTCGCGCGCCTCACCGATTTCGTGCCATTCGAGTTCACCGATACGAGCTTCCCGAATCTTGTCGATGCCGCAATCGCCAAGGTTCGAAGGCGCACCTGGGTCGGTCCGAAGCTGCGCATCCTCGACATAGCTCCGGCCGGGGTGAGCAAGACTGTTCGCAGGGGGATGCACATCAAGAAGGTGGGACGGACCACGGATTACACCACCGGCGTCATAACCGACGTTCACCTCCGCCTTGCCCTCAAATATCACCGGCCGTCGGGCTCGGGCCGGGCTCGGGTCGGGTTCAGAGACCAGGTCCTATGCACCCGCTACAGCGCCGGTGGTGACAGCGGCTCGGTGATCTTGAACAACAACGACAGGGTCGTCGGTCTCCACTTTGCGGGCGCTACCTCGGGGAGCGTCTTCAATCGGATTACCCATGTTCTCGAATTGCTCGACATCGAGGTGGTGTGATGGCCAGCCGCAATCATGTCCAGCGCGCCATCGAGTTGTACGAAGAAGAGCTTGCCCGATACCCGAATGTGACCGGGATAGGAGTCGTCCCGGTTACCGATGGCACTGATAGCCCGGCCGACCTCGCCGTCGCGGTCTATGTCACCAAGAAGGTGCCTCGCGACGAGTTGAACGCCGGTGATCGCATACCGCGCACGCTCGAGATCCCGAGCCGTGATGGGGCCCAGAACGTTCCGACGAGGGTCATCGCGACAGGGGAGTTCGCCCTCGAGGATCAATTCGACATCGAGCCTGCATAGGCATCGAGGAAGGAGGGCTGTCATGCCCGACGGTAATGAGGTCGTCGACAAGGACACACCGGTATCCAGCTTCGACGTGGGGGAGGAGTCGATTTCCGACGAGGGTTCGACCGGCGAGGACGATCAGGTCGAGAAGACTCCGCGCAGCGGGTTCGAGAAGATCGAGGGCTATCGGCCCCCGACACCCCAAACTCACAGTGACTTCTCGCCGGAGTCGGTTGGGGAGGTGTTGTCGATCCCTGACGAGACCACACAACTACCCGATATCGGCGAGGCGTCGTTTGGACCGCCCGACGCCCGGGCCGAGACGGTTCACGGCGCCGATGATCGGTTTCAGATCACCAACACTTCCGCCTACCCGTGGCGTGCCCATGCTTCCCTGCGAATCACTGCGGCGGACAACTCGGTGTGGATCGGAACCGGATGGTTCGTGGGGCCGAGGCTGTTGGTTACCGCCGGTCACGTCGTCTACATCAAGAACAGCGGTGTCCCCGGACGTGATGGCTGGGTGCAGAAGATCGTCGTCATGCCCGGCCGAAATGGAGGGACGCTTCCGTTCGGGTCAGCGACGACCTCCAAATTCTGGTCCGTGGTGGGCTGGGCCACCGATGGCGATGGCGAGTACGACTACGGCGCCATCGTCTTGGGCGAGTCGCTTGGCGACAGGACTGGCTGGTTGGGATTTGGCAACTGGCCAAGTCTCGATGGGGTCCACGCCAACATCTCGGGGTATCCGGGTGACAAGCCGGCGGGCACCCAGTGGTATGCGGCCAGGACGATCGACTCCGCGAGCACCCGCAAGGTGTTCTACGACATCGACACCGCCGGCGGCCAGAGTGGATCCGCCGTCTACCGGTTCGCCAACGGGTCCAGATACGGGATCGCCATCCATGCCTACGGGGGCGCCACGGTGAATTCCGGGACCCGGATCAGCCAACCGGTCTTCAACAACATCAAAGCCTGGAAGGAGGCGTCCCAGGCGTGAACGACGGAGGCACGCGGATTGACGGACGTTCCCATCTCGTCGACGACAGCCCGGTGATCGAAGCACGGGTGTTCTTCGGCACGGCTCCGGTGCCGATGCCCGACATCGCCACTCTCACCGATGAGGACGGTCGGTTCTCGCTATACGCGCCGGCCCCAGGCAACTACGAGATCGTCTGCCACGCCGATGGTCTCGACCCGGCCTCCGTTGCAGTCGACGTCGATGGAATGTCCGACAGCATCGGGGTGGACATCGAGATGGGTTGAACGCCGCAGAAACCGGTGCTGTGCCTCAGGCCAACCGTTCTGCCAGCCGGGTGGCGCCACGATGGGCGATTGCGCCGATGGAAATCATGGGGTTCACCCCGGATGCATTCGGGAAGCAGGACCCGTCCATCACATAGAGCCCTGCCGTGTCGTGGGCCTGGTTATCGGCGTCGACCACCGATGTGCCCGGGTCGGAACCCATGCGCGCGCTGCACATTTGATGAAACGAGAAATAGGAGGTCTGGTTCGGGCCGTATCCGACGGCGTCGGTCCGGGCCATCAGATCCTCGATGTTGCCCTGGCCCGGAACCCATCGCACCGGCCGGATCGTCGAGGTGAACACCTCGGTCGCACCAGCCTCGGCGAGCCATTCGGCAGCCTCTTCGCACCCCTTCCCTGATATGAGAACGGTCGTAGTCAGAGATCCGGTATTTCCAGAGCGGGCTGCCGTCTCGCCGAATGGTGACACGGCCATGATCACGGTCGCGGAGAAGGATCCCGGCCACGGCAAGGTGGCCCAGCCCGAGGATGTCGTGCTTGAACGACTCACCGTCCTCCCATCCCACGAAACCAGCGGGGAACAGAGGGTGGACGGGGGCGGTCTCGAAACGGAACCCATACCCGTGACCGTCGAGATCGGCGAACTCGTCGCTGTACCGGGTCTGCAGCCTCCCGGTCCAGGGGTCGACCCGTTCCTGAAATCGGCCCCAGAGGGCGGTCACCGGATGGATCCTGAGATATTGGCCGGCGGCGCGGCCACCGAGACCGTTCCGTAAGAGCAGGGCCGGGGTGTTGAGCGCCCCCGCTGCAAGCACCACTGTCTTGGCCCGAACCTTGAGAGTGTGGTCACCGACGCTCGCTACGACACCTGCGACACGACTCTGATCGGTGTCGATCAGCCGCACATCGGCATCGACGACGATCCGGGCACCCCCTTCGGCTGCTTCCTGGAGATAGGTGGCGAGGGTCGATCGCTTGGCTCCAATGCGGCATCCCATGGTGCAATAGCCGCAGTCCTCGTCGGTGCAGCCGTCCACATTCCGCGGCATCTCGTCGACGTGCCATCCGAGATTACGCAGACCCTTTTCCATGATCTGGTCGCGGGACGAGGGTGCGCCATGGTCTTGGTTGACTCCCAGTCCCTCCTGCACAGCTGTCAGCGATGCGCCGAAGCCATCACCGGTGAAGACGTCAGGGAATCCGGCGACGCGATCCCACTGCTCCCGCACCGAATCGGGGGTGGCGAACGACGTTGTGTAGTTGATCACCGTGCCCCCGCCCAGCGTGGACCCGGCCAGCATGAATACGCCGCCATCCGCGGTGGACTTGAGGCCGCCGTCTAGATACATCGAGCCATACGCATCGGACTCCAGATGGGTGAAGTCCGACTCGTTGTGATAGCCCCCGCGCTCGAGGACGGTCACAGTCAGGCCGGCGGAGGCGAGGACTGCGGCGGCGATACCACCGCCGGCACCGGAGCCGACGACCACGACATCGCAGTCGATGGTCCTGTCACGGTCTACGACTTCGGTGGTGATCGTCTTGGGCGTCGCCGGGGGAGGGCCATCCGGGCCCGGGTACCCCATCGCAGCCCAAGCCGTCGGCGGCCTGGCGGGGTCGTCGGTGGTGACCCACAGGAAGGCTGTCAGTGTCTTCAGCGCCCGGACCCCCTTGCGTACGATCTGCAACCGGTTGCCCTGCATGGCGAGCAGGGCGGCGGCCCGCTGGTCGGGAGCCATGTCCGTGAATTTCTTCGCCCGGCCGAAGAGCACCAGACCACCCGCCGCCGAGTCGAGTAGACCGAGGAACAGTGCGAGATCCTTTCGATCGCGCTCGTGGGGTAGTGCCTCGAAGAGATCGGGGAGCCCCGCCGACAGCCGGAGATCGGAGCCAGGGGTGGTCCAGGCAGCCCCTTCGCCCGGGACAGCAGGAAGGAAGGTGTCGACCAACAGGTCGAAGGCGCGGCCGTTGGCCGGGCTGAGGCTCACCTCTCCAAAGATACCTTCACGGTCATCGGGTAGCTTTCCCGACGAGGTGGATCGGGATTCACTCAGGGACCGTGTGTTCATCCCCGTGGTCATCGACGCCGAGCGGGTGGTCGACGGGGAGGAGATGGTTCGGGTCACCTATTTCGCCGTCGCCACGGAAGCCCCGGCAGCAGTGTGGGAGGTGGAGCTTCCAGCGGTGGCGCAGCTCCACGGGATCGGAGCGCTCGGTCTTGCCGGCGTGATCTACAGCGCGATCCGCGAGAACCCGACTTCGGGGCCTGAAGCGGTCGAGTTCGACCTGTTCATGGATGCCGACGACGTCGCTGCCATCTTCGCCCTCGAGGAGTCGGACATGCCCCTGACGGTGCAAGTCGAGGACGTGTGGATGCCCCGCGCCTGGTTCGACGACGAGACGATGCGGGGCGATGTCTACCGGGTAGACCTCGATCCCTTCCAGTCGGCTTATCGGTACACGTCGGGGACGATCGGGCTGGATCACCTGACAAATGTTGACGTCACCGGGCAGGTGATCAGCTCGCCGGTGGAGACCGTGGCCTTGGCCCAGTGGTCACAGGACCAGATCGAGGCCACGAGGAGGGCCTTCCCCGACAAAGAGGTCAAGCTGAGGTGGAGAGACGATGGCTGAGCTGGCGGTGACCATCATCGATGTCGGATGGGGCGATTCGATCATGGTCGAGTCACGAGACGATGTCGGCGACCGTCGCTTCGGTCTGATCGACTGCAACGACTATGAGCGCCAGCGCACCGCCTTACCGTTCGTCAAGCGCTATTTCGAACGGATCGGCCGTAACTGGCAGGGGACCCAGCACAACTTCGAATGGGTCCTTCTAACCCATGGCCACGCCGACCACGCCCGTGGCCTGAAGGAGATGATGAACACTTTCGGGACCACCCATTTCTGGTACCCGAAGTCGGTCGCCTCGACCACCTACGGAGTTCTACTCGACTTCGCCAATCGGTCGAATCGGGTACTCCATCATCAGGCTGTGGACGAGACCAAGCTCCTCGAGGCGCCGGAGGTCACCTTTCACTGCGGGATGCGCATCCTGTGGCCCAACTTCGACCAGATCGACACCAATAACGAGAACAACAACTCGGTGGTCCTGGCACTGACTCTCGGTGAGGTCACCATCGTGCTCACCGGCGACGCGGAAGCCGAGAACTGGCCGCAGATCGTGGCTCGGCTACCGGTCCAGACCACGTATCTCCAGGTGCCGCATCACGGTGGGCGCAACGGGCTCTTCGACCCCAATGACGCGACACCGTGGCTCGATCACCTCAATCCTCGCCACACGCGGTTGGTGATGAGCAGCCACGTCGTTCCCCACGGCCATCCCCATCCCGACGTGGTCACCGAGCTCTCGAACCGCCGCTTCGTCTCCTACCGGACCGATCGCAACTATCACCTCACGCTGAGCACGACAGGTGAGAAGGTCACGGTGGGATACACCCACGTCAGCGGGCGCCTGCCTCGGGGATGAGAGGATGACCGCTAGCCGGCCGGCTCCAGATTGCGGTTGATGCGGAACAGATTGTCGGGGTCGTACTCCGCCTTGATCCTCCGCAATCGCTCGTAATTGCCTCGATATGCGCTCTCGATGCGGGTGACGTCATCGTCAGTCGTCTGGAAGTTGATGTAGTTGCCTCCAGTCGAGAACGGTCTGATGCGATCCCACGCGGAGCGTGCCCACTGTTGATGGGTGTCACCCTTGGGATCGGTCGAGGGCCATGCCGCTGCGGCTCCGACCACGAAAGCGGCGTCCCGGTTCCCCACCGCCCCGTCGTCCTCGGAGTGGTCGTTCACCCCGCCCGCGATGTGAAACGTGATGAACTGTGACATGGGGGACTCGATCTCGGCAGCATTGGCTCGAACGGCCTCGAGGTAACCCTCACTCAGTTCCGGAATGAACTCGGTCTTCCAGTAGTAGTTGGCTCCCTTCGGCTGCGTCGCGTTGAGCATCGACTGTTGCTCGACATAGGTCTTGGGCATGATGAGATCGGCGATTGGCCGGCCGAAGCCTTTGATCGGGGCCAGGTCCTGCTCTGCTGCATCCGGATCACCGCTGTGGCAGGCGATCATCGCCACCATCGGCTTGCCGTGCCAGATCTCAGGGATGAACGGGGCCGGAGGGGCGAGACGCATCGTGGCGACGAGGGTCATCTCTCGCGGTGCCGAGGCAGTCAGGTCGCGATACAAGCCGAGGACGTCTTCGGCGTGGTCCTCGGCCGGCCATGCGATCAGACCTGCCATGATCCCCGGCCCCACTTCGTGCAGTCGGTAGGTGAAGTCGGTGACGACTCCGAAGTTCCCGCCGCCGCCGCGGATAGCCCAGAACAAATCAGGTTCCGATTCCCGGCTCGTCGTCCGCACCTGGCCATCGGCGGTGACGATCTCGACCTCGACCAGATCGTCGACGGTGAATCCGAAACGGCGAGATAGATACCCGAACCCGCCACCGAGCGTCAGGCCGGCCACCCCGGTCTCGGACACGAAACCGAGAGTCGTGGCCAGCCCAAGCTCCTGGGTGGCCCGGTCCACATCGCCGAGAAGACAGCCGGCGCCGACATGAACCAGCCGCTGTTCGGGATCGACCCGAACCTCTCGCATCCGTGACATGTCCAGCGTCAAACCTCCATCGGCCAGCGCCAAACCCGAGATGTTGTGGCCGCCCCCCTTTATCGAGAGCAGCAGTCGCTGTTCCCGGGCCAGATTGACGGCGGAGGTGACCTCGTCGGTGCTCTCTGGCTGGATGACGAGGGCGGGTTCTTTGTCTATGAGCCCGTTCCAGATCAACGTGGCGTCGTCAAAGCCCGGGTCGCCGGGTCGGAGCCGCCCCGTGTCGGGGATCATCTCGAGGAGGGACAAGTCGATATCGACCTCGCCGCCGTCGAGAGTTCGAAGGTTCAATTTCTCAGAAGACAAGAGCATGGGCCTTTCCGCTGACAACGGTACCGACGGCCGTTTGTGGCCGCATCGACAGTGGTATGTGTAGTGCCAGGAGGCCTTGCAATGGCGACGAAAACACTGGAAAAGCTGAGCAAGAGCGAGTTGTACGAGCGCGCCCAGGCAGCAGACGTTCCCGGCCGCTCCCAGATGGACAAAGACGAGTTGATCGATGCTCTCTCCGACGGGGGGAGTGCGTCGAAGGGCGCGCCCTCGACCTCGAAGCGCTCGATCTGGAACGGCGCAATAACTTTTGGGTTGATCACCATCCCTGTCGGGCTCTACACAGCCACTGAGGACCGGGATGTCTCTTTTCATCTCCTTTCCGGCAAGGACGAATCACGCATCGAGTACAAGCGGGTCTCGACCAAGAGCGGTCGTGAAGTCGATTGGGACGACATCGTCAAGGGCTACGAGTACGAGAAGGGGAAGTACGTCGTGTTCACGCCCGAGGAACTCGAGCAGATCGCCCCTGAGAGTGCCAGATCCGTCGACGTCGTCCAGTTCGTGGATGAGTCTGAGGTCGATCCGATCTTCTTCGAGAAGTCTTACTACGTCGCCCCCACCGACGTGGCGGTCAAGGCCTATGAGTTGTTTGTGCGTGCCCTCACCGAGTCTGGTCGGGTCGCTGTGGCCAAGGTGGCTATCCGGGAGAAGGAGCGACTCTGCGTCCTCCGCGTCAGGGACGGAATGCTCGTCCTCGAAACGATGAAATGGCCGGACGAAATCCGGCAGGCCGAATTCGAGCAATTGCAGAAGAAGCCCCGGGTGTCCGCTCAGGAATTGAAGATGGCCCGTCAGTTGATCGACCAGCTGAGCGGTGACTTCGATCCAGAGGTATTCGAGGACAGCTATCGCCGGCGGCTCGAGGAAGCGATCGAGGCCAAGATCGAGGGGAACGAGATCACGGTGAATCCGGCTGAGGCCCCAACGGAGAAGGTGGTCGATCTCCTCGAAGCGCTCAAGGCCAGTGTCGATCAGACCCGGGCCAAGAAATCAGCCTGATCCCAACGTCTTGACGCGCCGATCCCGCCCTATAGAACGGGATCTCCGCGCCAGAATGAACCCGTGACGGCCGGGCCCAACTTCGCAACGACTCCATACGAGGAGCGACGAATTGGGGAACTGAGGCGCTGGAAGCGGCGAGCGAACCTCTTCCTACTCGGAGCTTTCGTCGTCTTCCTCGTCAGTCATTTCTTCGGCGGCGAGGGCGGAGTCAATGGCTTCATTCGGGCAGCATCGGAGGCGGCATTAATCGGTGGCATCGCCGATTGGTTCGCCGTAACGGCCCTGTTCCGACACCCGCTCGGGATCCCGATACCGCACACCGCGCTCATACCGGAGAGCAAGGACGAGATCGGACGGGGGCTGGCCGAGTTCGTCCAGCAGAACTTCCTCGATCCGGCCAATCTCGGTGAATGGCTGACCAATGCCGAGATCGCGAGCCGGTTGGCGAAATGGCTGGACTCCCCCGAGCACGCGACTCTGGCGGCGCGGCGGACCATCGAGACCGGATCCACAATCGCCCAGTCCCTCGACGATGAACGTGTGGCATCCGTCATCACCCAGACCTCTCTCGATTGGCTGCGACAGACCCCGGTCACACCACTCATCTCCCTGGTGGTGGACGCCTGGCTGAAGGGTGGTCGTACCCGCGAGTCGGTGGAGGCCACGCTCCGAGGGCTCGACGTCGTCATCGTCGACAACCTCCCGTACTTCAGAGAGAGCTTCGCCGAGGCTTCGCCGTGGTGGATGCCGGCTTGGGCCGGCGAACTCGTCTTCGAGCGGATCATCGCGTCCTTCCGAATCCTCGTGGACGATGTGGCATCGGACCCGTCGCACCCGATCCGCGCCGATATCGAGATGATGATGTCGAAGATCGCCGACGATCTTCGTAACTCCGCGGATCTGGCGGATCGCATCGAGGAATCGAAGCTGCACATCCTCGACTCACCGGAATTGGCCACCGCCCTCCAGACCCAGTGGCAAGTCCTGCAGGAGAGTCTGGGCCGTGCCGCCTCCCGGCCAGGCTCGGATCTCGAGAAGCGCCTTGCGGAGTTGATCCAGTGGTGGGCGCACCGCGTGCTCGAGGACGAAGCACTCCGAACTCGTATCGACACGTGGATAGCCGATGCCGCCGAGCGACTCGCTCATCAGTGGGATGAAGAGGTGATCGGGATGATCGAGACAACTGTGGCCGGCTGGGATGCCACGGAGATCTCCCACCGTCTCGAGCTTCAGTTGGGCAGAGATCTCCAATTCGTGCGGATCAACGGAACCGTAGTTGGCGCTCTGGTTGGGATCGCCATCCACGCCTTGCTGGTGCTGAGCGGCAACGTCTGAGGACTATCGAGGCTCGAGGCGAAGGGTGGTGCCCAGCGTCTCGGGGAGAAGCATGTTCTCGAGTGATCTGCCCCGATACTTCTCTCGCAATGCTTCAGAGGCCGATTCGACCGAATCGAGGTCATTCGCCGCTACCGCTCTGAACTCCAACCGCGCAGCTCCGACTCGGACGGCAACATCCGGGTCGGCCACGGCCCTTTGATACCAGCGTCCCGATTCGCCCCGAACCGAGCGCACATAGACGTCATCGCCCCCGACGACGACCCAGATCACCGTGCCGATGACCCGGTCTCCTCGCCTGGTCTCGATTACTACTTCCCGGGCATCCGCTATCTCCTGAAGCTGCTCTGCGGTCAACGACATTGGTCGAGACTAGGTGTCCGACCGCACGCCGGTCCCCGTACGCGCCGTGTGGACCAGGTCGAACCAGTCTTCGGATCCCAGGTGTGAACCCGAGAAGCGGCTTGCGATCGGGGCGAGAAGGGCTTCCGCGCCGAACGCGATAGCCACCGTCGATCTGGTCCGGGGCCCGCCGTGAGCGCCGCGAAGGTAGGGCAGGTTGGGATCGGCGAACCACCACTCAGGCAGAGAGAACACAAATACGACGCCAGGTGCAATCCGGACCCAGCTCTCCACTCCTTGGACTCCTTCGACCCATGTCGGCCGTAAAGCCCCCGCCCCCGTGATCATGGCCGCCGTGCCCTCATCCACGATGGTGACGTCGATGCCCGACTCGTCGGCAACAGTATGGAGGTCGATGCGTTTGGTCGGGTCGACGGTCTCCTGATCGTGATCCGATGTAACCAACACCAGGTCCTGGTCCCAGCGAATCGCCGAGCCGATCGTTGCGAGGTACGCGTCCAATTCCCGGTATGACTGGATGGCCTCCTCCGAGTCCGGCCCGCACGCATGGGCAAAGGTGTCAGGGCTGTTGATCTGGGCGAAAATCATGCCGGGTCTTCGATCCAGCGCCTCGATCGCCCTCGTGGTGACCTCAGGATCGGTCACGTATCCGAAAAGGTCGAGCTGAGTCCCATCGGGAACGAGACCTTCTGGCGGCCAATGTCTGCCCGCCGTCTGCGCCGCCGTCACCCCGATCAAGTGCTGATCGCCCACGACTACCTCGCAATCCTCGTCGAGGAAGGTCGGGGTTCGGGGACCCACCTCGGCTGCAGGTCGGACCACACCATCGACCACCACCTGATTGGTCATGATCCCGTGCTCGAGCGGAAGCCTCCCGGTGACGATGCTGGCGAAATTCGGATAGGTGCTGGAACACATCACGCTCGTGGCGCCCTTGCGCCGCACCAGCCCGCCGGCCGCCCAAGCGGTCAGCGTCGGCATTACGTTGGGCGTGACCGAGCGGGCTCCGATCCCGTCGAGGACCAGTACGACAAGAGTCACTTGCTCACACGTCGAAGACAGCTCCGTGCGTCCCGGGGACTATCTCGTAGTCCTGACCAGTGGCCCGTAGCCGCTCGTGCGCCTCGTCGAGCTTTTGATCACTGTGATCCGGATCGTGGTGGAACGTCATCAGGGTCCCGACACCGGTCATGGCGGCGAAAGCGAGCACGTGGCTGTACGAGCTGTGGCCCCACCCAATGCGCTGTGAATACTCCTCGTCCGTGTATTGAGAATCATGGATCAGCAGATCTGCCCCTGCGGCCAGGTCGTAACCGGAAGTCCATTCAGGGTTCTTGGGGAAGTTGTGCATGCCCAGTGCGGGCTCATGGTCGGGGAGATAGGTGAGGACCCTCCCGGCCTCCTCGAGCCGGTAACCGAGAGTTGGGCCTGGGTGAGAGACCAGGTCGGCAGTGACCTGGATCCCATCGATGTCAAACGTGCCCGGTGGGACGTCGTGAAAGGCCACGTTGGACAGGTCCCGCACCCGCAGCGGGAAGAGCGGTGGGGACAGATACCGGGTCAGTCGCTCCTTGAGGGTCTGCGTGGTCGAGATCGGTCCCCACACATCGACCCGGATGTCGGGGTCGTGCAACGGGGCGAAGAATGGCAGCCCCTGGATGTGGTCCATGTGCAGGTGCGTGATGAGAACGTCGACCTGTTCCACCGATTCGACGTTCGCCCCTAGCGCCCGCATCCCACTCCCGGCGTCGAGGACGAGGAGCCTCCCGTCCTTCCCCAGCACCTCGACGGCCGACGTGTCGCCGCCGTATCTGGCCGTTTCCAACCCGGCGCTGGCGATCGACCCCCTCGTTCCCCAAAGCCGGGCTCTCAGTCCTCGACCTCCCAGAAGGTGGCGAGTACGCCGAGGAATCTCCCGCCCTGACCTTCGATCGGAAGGGCAGTCACCTCGACCGCCCGCCACTCCCCGTCCATTCCCTGGAAGCGCACGGCACGATGGGCGGGCTTCCTCTTGCTGAGCGCGACAACGACCGGGAAGTCGTAGTCGGGGACTTCCGACCCGTCGAGCTGAGTCACGTTCCATGCCCCGACCAATTGCTCGGCGGCCATCGGGCCCACATCGTCGAATTGCACCCCGAGCAGCCCTTCGGCGGACTCGTTGTAATAGATGAGGTTTCCCGCTTCATCCATCATCCACATCGGGATGGCCAGATAGCTGGCGAGCTGCCTGAGGAGGATCATCTCCACAGGCTGTTGCTGATGCGGCATAGGGAGAACCTACTGCCGCCTGCGCTCGAATGTCACCTCGGGAGCAGCCGGTATGTCAGGCCGTCGTTGTCCACAGCCGCAGCCCGAATCGAGCCACCCGGGAGGTAGACAGCGGTTTCGATAGCCACGAGTGGATTGCCATGCAGCCCGTGGGGAAGGGGCTCGACAGTGACCCATCGGTCATCTCCCGGCTCGAGTACCTCCACCGACGCGAGAGCCTGGTCAGGCGAAAATACCTCGCCGCCGGCCACCACGATGGCCCCGTCGACCACTGCAGCCCCAAACCCGGAACGGGCCTCACCGAGAGAGGGCCCTGCCCGCCAGGTTTGTGTGTCTGGGTCGAAGACTTCAGTGGTGTCGAAGACCTCACCTTCCCAGCGGCCGGCGATCGCCCAGATTTCGCCGCTGAGGACGACGCTGGCGACATGCTCCCGCTCCCTTGCCGGCTCTCGAAGCCTCGACCACGAATCGCCTTCCAAGTCGTATCGGAGGAAGAGCCCGCCGGGCGCCCCACCCAGTACATAGATAGCTTGCCCCATAACCACGGCCGCTCCCGCAGCCACCGGCTCGGGCACGGGAGCCCGATCGACCCAGACGTCATCGACCAACTCCCACACAGATGTGGAGGGATCTCCAGACGCGGTGTAACCACCGATGAAGAACGCCCGGGCCCCGACCACTGCCGCCATCCCATGATGGCGGGCCTCAGGGAGATCAGGAAGGTCGCGCCAGGTGTCGCTATCGGGCGAGTAGGCCTCGACGGTAGGTGTGACCCCAGTCCGGCCCACCCCAACCTCGATGAATCCCCCGGCGACCACGACCTCGTTCCCGAGAAGGACCGCAGGATGTTCGCTGCGTGCCAGGGACATCGGAGCCAGCTCCACCCAACCGGCCGGCGGCACCGTGGTCGGGCCCGAGGCCTCTGCCGGCGTGGTCGAGGTGTCTTCGACGCTTGACGGGTTGCACGCCGTGGACACGATGAGGAGCAATGCGGCGAGGCGTCGCACGCGACAAGCCTACGAGAGGGGTCGGTGATAGCTTCAGGCCCGATGACCATCGAGGATCGTGCGCTCGACCCTTCACGGCCCCATGCGGCCAAGCATGTCCGTCAATACCTGGAGAGCGATGGGGCGGCCGTCGACCATCCGGCTACCGGTCATCTGATCCTCCTCTATACGACCGGCCGAGCCTCCGGTGAGATCCGTCGCACACCGCTGCGGTTCTTCGAGGTCGACGGCGATCTCGTCGTGGCCGCCTCGTATGGTGGCTCACCCCAACACCCCGATTGGTACCTCAACCTCGTCGAGGATCCCAGGGTGTGGGTGCGGCGGGATGCCGACCTTTACGAAGCCGATGCCATTCCGATCGACCGGGCGGATCGGGACCGGCTGTGGGACACCGTTGTGGTGCCCACTGCGCCGCAATTTGGCGCCTATCAGCAAAAGACAGAGCGAATCATCCCGCTCGTTCGGTTGGTCGCTCGCAGCTGAGTCAGCCGAGGACGCGGTTTGCCTCAGCCAGCAGGTCATCGATGTCCGTGCCCGATTCCTCCGCAAGGAGTCGACGGATTCCGGGGGAGACCTTGTCGAGGACGGTTGTCATCTTGTTCAGCACCGAGCGTTGCGCCTTCATCCGCGCCGCCTCGTCGGCGGGTGTGACCAGATCGTCGACGATCGATCCCTCCGCCCGTGAAGCGACCAGTGGATCGGTCACGCCACGGACCCACACCAGGGATCGTTTTCCGGGACCACGGCCGTCGGTGATCGGCTCGACGGCAGTCACGTCGTCTGAGCGCACGTACGCCCCATAGCCCAACGCGACCAGCTGGCCGGTCTGTATCCGCATGGTTTCCTCCTATGCCCGGAAGCTACAGACAGGATCAGGTCCCGGCGTCCTCAGCCAGTGTGTAGGCGACGAGGGCATTGGCGTGCCCATGCCCCATCCCGTATTCGGTCTTGAGCCAGTTGACCAGTTCCATGTGCTTGGTCAAGTCACTGGCGCGGATCAAGGCTTGCCACTCGTCGATGGGGCGGCCGTACTTCTTCTCGATCGAGGGGAAGTAGGACGCCGGCCCTTGCACACGATCGGTCTTGTCATCACCCATGGCCGAAGCGTATCCCTCGGCGGTCGCTGGTTGAATCGGCACGGTGTTCACCCCGATCCGCACCAAGCGGCTGCTCATCCGCCCATTCGAGCTAAACGACCTCGCCGAATACCACGCCCGGCGCAGCGATCCGGAGGTGGCCCTCTATCAGGATTGGGAGCTCCCGTATCCCATGGAAAGAGCCGAGAAGGTCGTTTCCGCGCAGGCCGCAATGGACGGACCCGCGAACGACGAGTGGTGGATGGCTGTGGTGTGCAATCCCGACACCGGTGAGGTCTTCGGCGATGTCGGGACGAGGCTCTCGTGGAAGGGTCGTTCCGCCGAAGTTGGCTACACGTTCGCCAACGAGCATTGGGGCAAGGGGTATGCCGCCGAAGCTCTGGAGGCCCTGGTTCAGTATCTGTTCGACGAGCACAACGTGACCCGCGTCTTTGGCATGCTTCACCCCGACAACCCGGCTTCGGCCATGGTCCTTGAGCGGACGGGGCTCCTTTTCGAGGGTGAGACGAAATCGTCGTTCTGGGTGGGCGACGAGGTGTCGGACGACTGGATCTACGGGATGACGCGGCCCGATTGGGAGACCTGGGGTAACCGTCCCCGGCACCCGCCGGACTCGGTGCATTTGGTCGAAGTGACCACCGAAAACGTGGCGACAGTTTCCGGCCTCACCACGCATCGGACGCAGGAGGAATTCGTGGCGCCGATGTTGCAGTCGTTCACCGACGCTTTGTTCCCTGAGGTGGTCGACGACGCCCCGGTCGTGCCGTGGATGCGGGCCGTAGTGGCCGACGACGTGATCGTTGGGTTCGTGATGCTGGCCCTGAGCACTGAGCACCATCCGGAGCCGTTTCTGTGGCGTCTGCTGATCGACCGTCTCCACCAGCGACGTGGCATTGGGGCCAGGATCCTGGAGCTCGTCGAGGCCGAATGCCTGGCGATGGGCGACGAGAGCCTTCTCACCAGTTGGGGTGAGGGAAAGGGCTCGCCCCGGGCTTTCTACCTGGCTCACGGCTTCATCCCCACCGGCAGGGTGGTCGACGACGAGACCGAAGGGCGCAAACGGCTGTCTTAGGGGACTGCTGCGACGAACCTCAGGTACTCCGGCCCGGATATGAAACGCAGAACCTGAGGTTCGACCTAGTTTTGGGTTGTGGAAGTGAGCAATCCCGATCGGGTGGTCTTCCCCGAAGATGGGATCACCAAGGGCGAGGTAGCCGACTACTACGTCCGCGTCGCCGATCGCATGCTCCCCTTCATCGAGGGCAGGCTCCTATCGGTCGAGCGATTCCCGCGAGGGATCGAGGGTCAGGGCTTCATGCAGAAAAACGTCCCCGATCATGCGCCCGAGGACTTGATCGGGCGTCACGAGGTGCCCAAGGAGGGAGGCGGGACGACTCTCTATCCAATGGTCGACTCTGCGGAGGGGATCGCCTTCTTCGCGAATCTCGGCGTGATCACGTTCCACGTGCCGCCGGTTCGAGCCGCGGACGAGGAGCACCCGGATTGGGTGATCTGGGACCTGGACCCGCCCGCCGACCGGGTCGAATTGGTCCGGGAGGCGGCCCGCGAGATGCGTGCAATTCTCGAAGCGTTCGGCATAGAGACTTTTCTCATGACCTCTGGTTCGAAGGGCTACCACCTTCGTGCGCTGCTCGAGCCGACCACCCATGGGGAAGAGGTCGCCCTGGTCGCCCGGGGCACCGCTGCTCTCGGCGCTGCCGCCAACGACAACCTGTTGACCCTCGCTTTCCGAAAAGCCGACCGTGGTGACCGCGTCTTTGTCGACTGGATGCGGAACACCCCGCGGTCCACGTCGGTCGTCCCCTGGTCCCTTCGGCCGAAGGCAGGTGCACCCGTCGCCACGCCGATCGCGTGGCCCGAGTTGGACGAGATCGAGCCTGACGGGATCGGGCTCATGAATGTCCAGAGTCGATCGCGAAAACGTCCCTGGTCGAAGCTCCAGCCGGTCGACCTGGGCCCCGCCGTCGAGAAGGTGCGCAACGCGCTCGACGATGCAGCCATCGAGTTGGAGCCCTTCGACCGATTCCGGTCTTGAGCCGTGCTCCTGGCCGATCTCGTCAATGTCTCCGCCGCGGTATCCGCGACGAGGGCTCGATCCAAGAAGATCGAGTTGCTCGCCGCGATGCTTCGACGGCTCGCCCCCGATGAAACGGCGCCGGCCGTCTCCTATCTGAGTGGCAGGCCACGACAAGACCGGCTCGGAGTGGGATGGGCGACGGTCTACTCCGTCGAAGCCGCCGCGGCGGAGGAGGCGTCCCTGGAGATACTCGAAGTCGATACAACTCTGGAGAGCCTGGCGGGCATGTCCGGCCCCGGATCCAAGAAGCTGCGGGAGGACCTCCTCGCCGGGATGTTCGGCCGGGCTACGGAGGCCGAGCAGCGGTTCCTGCGCGATCTCATCGTGCGCAACCTCCGGCAGGGGGCCCTTGAAGGAGTGATGGCGGACGCCGTCGCAGTTGCCCTGGGAGTGACGCCTGATCGGGTGCGTCGGGCCACCATGCTCGAGGGCGATCTGGTCACCGTTGCCTCACGGGCCCTGGCAGAAGGTCCCGACGCATTGCGGACATCGTCGCTCGGTTTGTTCACTCCGGTGCAGCCGATGCTTGCCAAAACTGCCGCCAGCGCCGGTGATGCAGTGAATGGCCTGGGCCGGGCTTTCGTGGAGTGGAAGCTCGACGGCGCCCGCATCCAGGTGCACCGGCGAGGGACTGAGGTGGCGGTCTATACCCGGAACTTGAGGGACATCACCAGTGGAGTCCCCGAGGTGGTCGCCTCAGTGCTCGAGTACCCGGCCTCCTCGTTCATCCTCGACGGCGAGGCATTGCTCTTCGGTCCTTCAGGCCCGGAGCAGTTCCAGGACTCGATGAGCAGGTTCGGGGCTGAGGTCTCTGATCAGGCTCCGCCCCTGCGCGCCTTCTATTTCGATTGTCTCCATCTCGACGGGGTAGATCTAATCGACCAGTCGCTGCTCGAGCGTCGTGGGGCGCTGACCGGTGCGGTACCCGGGGAGTCTCTCGTGGGTTCGGTCCTCACCGATGATCCCGAAGTGGCGGATCGTTTCTTCGACGATTCGGTGGCCGCCGGCTACGAGGGTGTAGTGGTCAAGGACCCAAACCAGCCCTACGAGGCCGGGCGAAGAGGATCGGGCTGGCTGAAGGTGAAACCAACCCACACGCTCGACCTTCTCATCCTGGCCGCAGAGTGGGGATCGGGGCGCAGAGAAGGTTGGCTGTCCAATCTCCATCTCGGTGCCGCAGACGGCAAGGGCGGGTACATCATGCTCGGTAAGACCTTCAAGGGCCTTACCGACGAAATGCTGGCATGGCAGACCGAGCGATTTCTCGAGATCGAAGATCGCCGCACCCGGAACACCGTGTTTGTGAAGCCTGAGATCGTCTACGAGATCGCCTTCGACGGCGTCCAACGCAGCACCCGCTACCCGGGCGGTGTGGCCCTCCGTTTTGCCCGGGTCAAGCGATATCGAGAAGACAAAGGGGCCCGAGACACCGACACCATCGAGACGGTTCGGAGCTTCGCCCGCGGCTAGGCCGGGGTCTTCCAGTCGATGGTGTGGAGCTTCACCGCGCCATCGATCCCTTTGAGCTCGACGTCCCTTCCCTCGGAGACGCCGTATGAGATCGCATCGATTGTCTGTAGCGCGGCCTCGGAGATGACGATCTCGTCGGCATCCGCCGCCGCGCTGACCCTGGCAGCCCTATGCACTCCGAGTCCCCGGTAGTCACTGCCATCCGTGGTGGCCTCGTCGGTGTGAAGCCCGATTCGGACCGAAGGGGCGAACCCCTGGTCGCGTGAGTGTTCGGAGAGGCGACGCTGGATGGTCACCGCCGCCTCCACGGCATCGGTTCCGCTGTCGAAGCTGACGAAGAATCCATCGCCGGTGTGGCTCACCTCGGTGCCGTGATGCTCGACGAAGGCGGCCCGCACGATGCGATCATGGGAGGCGAGAAGCGATTCCCATTTCGCATCCCCGATCAGGCTCACCAGATCGGTGGAGGTGACGATGTCGGTGAACATGAAGGTCTTGGTGACTCGAGATCGATCTGGTGCTCCGTCGATGGCGTAGAGGATCTCATCCACCCGCCGCAGATCGAGGGCCGCTCCCAGCTTCTCGAACACCGAACGAGCAGCGCCCAGCTCCAATCGAGCCTGAGCCTCGTCGTCGGCCGCGACGTGGGCCTGACCCAACAACACTCGAGCTCGAGCACCCTCGTAGGGAAAGCCGATCTCCCGCCAGACCCGCCCCGCCCGGGTCAATTCGCGGATCGCGGCTGGGTGGTCGCCCTCTTCCAGCAGGACCGAGCCGCGAGCGGTGAGGGCCATCGCTTGGAATGCCGGTCGTTGGTACTCCTCGGCGAGTCGCTCCAACTCCTCAGTTGCGGTTCGGGCGGTGTCGGTGTCGCCCCTGGCCAGGGCCACCTCGACCTGAGCCGGGAGCAGGCGGGCCCTCATCAGCAAGTCGGTGGCCGGACCCGCCTCGTCGTCGGAGAGTGCGATCATCAGTGCCCGGGCCGCTTCGTCGGCCTGACCCCTGGCCAGCATCAACAAGGCAAACCCGGGTTGGGGAACGACACCGTGCTCGTAGGCGATGTTGAAAGCGGCTTCCGCCCCGGCGAGATCGCCCATATGGAGGCGGATCTCGCCCACCTCATATTGTCCGTGGCCGACCCCGTCGAGCATGTGATAGCGCTCCAACTCCTGGCATGCGCTGAGCGCCTCCTGCTCGGCCTCGGTCCAATTCCCATGAAGACGCTTCAACTCGGCGCGATGGACCCGGCATACCCCTGAATAGCCCCCGACCGAATGGCGGGTCATCCATCTGTCTGCTTCTTCAGTCCATTCCCCGGCGCGTCGGAAATCGCCAACGTCGCGGCAGGCCGAGATCGTGACGCAGTAGACGTCGCTGGCCGACCGCAATCCGGCATTTCCGGACAAGGCCACGGAGGTTGCTTCGTCGATCAGGGCCAGCCCCTCCATCCAATCGCCCCTGGCCAGCATGGCGTAGCCCTTGAACACTTGCGCTTGAGACTCGGCATCGCTGCTTCCGGTCCGGCGGGCAATCTCCAGAGCCTCGTCGGCCAGGACTATGCCCTCGTCCAGATCTCGACGCATCGCGATGGCTTCGTAGACCTCCATCACTTTCAGCGACGCATGGGCGGTCGATTCGGGTTGACCTTCCAACAGCCTGACCGCCCTTGCCCGCCAACCGTTGGCCACCGAGCCTGCAAGCCTCCGAGCCGCCAGATAGGCGAGGAGAACGGCGACCCTGGCGGCATCCATTGGCATGTCGGCGCCGACATAGCCGTTGAAGGCCCGTTCCAAAGCGTCGACGGACTCGTCGGGGTGGGCGGTCCACCATGCGGCGTCTGCGAGTAGCTCGAGGTCCGCCGGTGACAACGCCTCTTCGCCATCGGCTTCGGTCAGCGTTTTCCGCGCTTCTTCCCAGGCCTCGCGGCCGGCTGCTGCCCTTCCCGTCTCCAGCGTTAGCACCACGCCGCAAGACTACCGAGGAAAATGGGCCTTATTCCGACTGGTTCCGGTTGACCGTGCTACACCGTTAGGGTGATTGCGCGGTCGCGGGAGGGCGATCTGACAACATTCTCGAGGTCCACCATGTATCGACGTACTGCTGTTTTGCTCGTCCTAGCCGTCATCGCCGCTGCGTGCACCGCCGAGGAAGCGGTCGAATCCACCACCACATCGACGACAGAATCCACCACGACGACGACTTCGACGACGACGACGGTGCCGCCGACGACCACGACCACCATCCCGCCGTTCAACATCAAGGATGCTCCTCCCCGTCTCGAGAGGGTGATCCAGCAGTTCTACGCCTATGCCAGTGGCGACGCTCCCAATCCACCACGGATGTCACCGCCGATTCTGAATGCGATCAAGCCTGCACCGGTGAAAACGCCCCGCTCGGGGGTCGCCTCCGTCGGTTTGTTCAAGAAAGACCGTGTCGCCACTGTCAAGATGAATGATGACATCTTTCTCCTGGTGCACAACGGCGACGGGTGGCGCATCGTCGGCGGCAAATGGCCCAGCATCTCGGTCCCTGCCCGATGGGGCCCGAGCCCACGTCTGGTCGCGGTGGTGGGTTCAGACGCCCGGCCAGGGGAGAACATCCTCACGACCCGAACCGACAGCATTCATTTCGTCGGTCTCGACGGCAAGGGCCACGGTGGGATCGTGGGCGTCCCCCGTGACTCCTGGGTCCCCATCGCCGGAGGGGGACGGTCGAAGATCAATGCCGCACTCAGTTGGGCCGGCCCCGAGGGGATGATGGAGACCTTCCGCGACCTGAGCGGTCTCCCCGTCGAGGGATACGTGATGACAGGATTTCTCGGGTTCGAGGAGATGATCAGCTCGGTCCTGGGTGGGTTCGAGCTCGGCGTGCCATATCGCATGAAGGACCAAGCCGCCAAAGCTGACTTGGAGGCGGGCCGACAGATAGTCGATGGCGACCAGGCTCTTGCTTTCTCACGGGCCCGCAAGACCCTCCCCAACGGCGACTTCGACAGATCGTTCAATCAGGGGCGCGTGATGCTCGATGTCATGAAAAACCTGAAGGGGCGGGGGATCATGGCGATACCGAAACTCCTCGAGTTGTCGGAGCCGTTCATGATGACCGACCTCGGTCCGGCAGAGCTTCTCACCTTCGCCGCTCAGACCGTCGTAGCCAAGCCGGCGGCGGTCCCCAATGTGGTGTTGCCCGGCTCGGCGGGTCAGGCGGGTCAGGCCAGTGTCGTCTTCTTGTCAGACTCGGCATCCGACGTGTTTGCCGACCTGGCCGACGGCCGATTGGGCGGCTGAGCCCGAGGGTCAGCGGGAGTCGATGCTCCCCGTCCCGCTCGGGGAATTCTCGAAGAGACGAAGGTCGATCACTTCCTGGTGATCACGGAAATGCTCCCAACAAGGATCGCAGAAACGCACGCGCCATGTAATGGCTCGGCCGGAATGACCAACCACGTACTCACCGCGGTCGGCCTCCCCAACGTGCTCGCAGTTGGCAGTCAGTTCGCCGACAAGGGCGTCGCCGACCACCGAGGCAACGACGCTTCCCGAGCCTCGCACCAATGTGACCTTGGTATCTACAGCAGCCATCACACATATTCACTCGGCATATAGGTCCAGCGACCCAAGCGACTTCTGAGAACTTTTTCGACAATTTGTCCTGCCCGATGCCCGGTTAGCGTGCTCCGCCCATGGACCGACCCATCCGGCTGATGACGGCCAACCTGCTCAGCGGCAGGGCAGACATCGTCCATCTCGACGACATCCTGCGCCAGTTTGATCCTGACCTGCTCCTGATTCAGGAACTCGGCGAGAACGCGGCCGACCTCATCGCAGACCGCTTCGACTACCACGATCTTCATCCCGATCTCGAGGCCAAAGGCCGCGGGATCGCCAGCAGGCTGCCTGCAACCTTCCTGGAATTGCCGCTTCCGTGGCGGCCCGGATTGTGGGCGCGACTCGACCTCGGACTTCAGGTAGCCAACATCCACGTTCGGAACGCCGTGACCTTTCCGTGGTGGACGTCGGTGAAGTATCGGGGAACGCAGCTGGAATCCTTGTTCGAGTGGGCCGAGGTCAATCTCGATCCATCTGTTCCCTTCGTGCTCGCCGGCGACATGAACGCTTCGCCCGCCTGGCCGGTATATCGGAGTCTCGCCGAGCGTTGGGACGATCTCGTCGCTCGTTGGGCTGAGCAGTCGGGCAACAGGCCGATGCCGACCTGGGGGTGGCGACCCGGGTGGCCAAGGATGCTGCGAATCGACCACGTCTTCGGACGAGGGGTCAGCGTCGCCTCGACATCGGTGGCTCCGATACGGGGATCCGATCATGCGGCGGTCGTCGTCGATCTCGTCTCCGACTGATCCCGAGCCGTTTCAAACGGTTCGCAACCGCGATCTGGAACGACTGGGCCGTCCGACCTATGGCCTCCCACCCACCGCGGGGCCAGCCTGTCGGTCGGGGTTGGCCCTCGAGTGGAGGCTTGTCAAATATGCGCGTCCTGAGCCGCAAATTGCGGAAGAGTCGTTGTCGTCATCTCAGCACTGTTTCCGTTCACACGTTGGGGTTCGAGCGCCTCGTGTGTGAAACCTGCGGGCACGTCGATGTCCACATGCCCGATGGCGGCGGAACGGTCGAAACCGAAGTCGACCGAGCCGTATTCGCTCGACCTTCCGATCTCGAGCCAGACACGTCTTCGGGTCGTCACCGAATGGGCCGATAGCCCAGCTCAGGCTTGGAGCGCCGCCTCCAGGACGTCGCCTGCGTTGTCGGCGATGGTGAAGGCCATCTCGTCCCGCACCTTCTCCGGCACGTCGTCGAGGTCGGCTTCGTTGCGACGAGGCACGATCACTTCTTTGAGACCGGCCCGGTGGGCGGCGAGCACTTTCTGCTTTACCCCCCCGATCGGCAGCACCTTGCCCTGAAGCGTGATCTCCCCGGTCATCCCGACCGTGTCCTTGACCTTGCGCCCTGTGAGCAGCGATACCAGCGCGGTGAGCATCGCCACACCGGCCGATGGGCCATCTTTCGGGATGGCTCCGGCGGGGACGTGGACGTGGTATCGCTTGGTCATAGCAGTTGGATCGATGCCGAGCTCGTCGGCGTGGGCCTCGACATACGACAGAGCGATTCGAGCCGACTCTTTCATCACATCGCCGAGTTGACCGGTCAATGTCAGGCCGGGTTCGCCGTCCATGGCGGTGGCCTCGATGAACAACACGTCGCCACCGGCGCCGGTGACGGCCAGACCGGTCGCCACCCCGGGCACATCGGTGCGGTCAGATGCCTCGTCTTTCCAGACCTTTGGCTTGCCCAGATAGTCCCTGACCAAATGCTCGTCGATCACCACTTGGTTCGTTACAGATTCCTTGGCCACCTCGGTGGCGACCTTGCGGGCGAGCTTGCCCAGCTCCCGCTCGAGATTCCTCACTCCGGCCTCCCGCGTGTAGCGATCGACCACGGCGGCCAGGGCGTCCTCGGTGACCTCCAACTCTTCGGGCTCGAGTCCTGTTGCGCGGAGCTGACGGGGGAGGAGGTGGTCACGTGCGATCTCCACCTTCTCGGCGTCGGTGTAGCCGTCGATGTTGATCACCTCGGTCCGATCCAGGAGCGGGCCGGGGATGGTCTCCAGCACGTTGGCGGTGCCGATGAAGAGAACCTGTGACAGGTCGAGATCGACCTCGAGATAGTGGTCCCGGAAGGTGTGATTCTGGGCAGGATCCAGCACTTCGAGCAGGGCAGACGACGGGTCCCCCCGCCAGTCGGCGCCGACCTTGTCCATCTCATCGAGCAGGAACACTGGGTTCATCGTCTCGGCTTCGGTGAGGGCACGGGCGATTCGCCCCGGCCGTGCTCCGACATAGGTCCGGCGGTGCCCGCGGATCTCAGCTTCGTCCCTCACCCCACCAAGGGCGACGCGGACAAACTTGCGGCCGAGGGCACGGGCGACTGACTCACCGAGAGAGGTCTTGCCGACGCCGGGAGGGCCGACGAGGAGCAGGATCGTGCCAGTGTTGCGATCGTCGCCATCGATCAGGCCACGTTCGGCACGGAGCTTCCGCACGGCCAGATGCTCGATGATCCGCTCTTTGACATCGATGAGGCCCGTGTGATCGGCGTCGAGCACGGTCCATGCCTCCTCGAGGTCGAGCCGGTCCTCAGAAGAAACGCCCCAGGGCAGCTCGAACATGGTGTCGAGCCAAGTGCGGATCCACGAGTGCTCCGGTGATTGTTCGCTCATTCGGTCCAGGCGGTCGATCTCCCGCTCGATGGAATCGGCCACCTTCTCGGGAAGATCCCGCTCGGCCAGCTTGGCCCGGTATTCAGAACCAATGTCCGCGTCCTCGCCCAACTCCTTGCGGATGGCGTCCATCTGCTGACGGAGGATGTAGTCCTTCTGCCCCTTTTCGATCTGCTCGGCAGCCTCGTCGCGCACCTTGCGCCGAAGCTCGAGGTCGGCCAGTACCTCACGCATCCAGACCAGGAGCTTGCCGATGCGTTGGCGGATGTCGAGGGCCTCGAGGAGCTCTACCTTCTGTTCCAGGGAGAGGTCGGGGGAGTAGACGGCCAGGTCGGCCAGACGCGACGGATTGTCGACGTCGAGGAGACGCTCGGCCACGCCGGCCATGCCCCTGTTCTCGAGGACGGCGATGACCACCGCCCTGTACTCGGCCACCAGGGAATCGAGCTCGTCATCGATGATGTCGACCTCGGGGGAAGACTCGGCGTCGACCCACAAGGCACCGGTCTCGTCGACCGAACCGGCGCCGACGCGCGCCCGGGAGACGCCAGACACGACGATGTTGCCATCGTTGTCAGCCTCCTGGATGTCGGCAATGGTCCCGACGGTGGCGTATCGACCTTCGAGCCGGGGGACAAGGAGAAGGCGCCCGTCAGCCCTGGATGCAGCGGCGAGGGCGGTCCGGCCCTCTTCAGTCTCGATCCGAATGGTCACGACCATGTGCGGGAAGACCACACCGTTGTGAAGAGGGAGGACGGGAAGGGTCAGTTGGGCGGTCTCGGGCATGGGCTGGGTTGTCCTTTGAGTCTCGATTGGAAACCGGTGCAACACGCATCCCCGGTTTCCTATTCCACGATCTGAGTCGACCTTGCTCAGGTTTGGTCAGCCAGGAGTAGGTAAGCCCTTGATCAATGACGCCCGTCTGCTCTGATCTCAGAGCCCAGTCGTGTCGGAATCGTCCGCAACCCGTTGACCGTTGTCCAGAGTCGATAGGGCCCGCATCTCGTCATCGCTGAGCGAAAAGTCGAATACGTCCAGGTTTGGTGCGAGGCGTTCGCGTCGAGCGGTCTTCGGTATCGGGATCAACCCGAGCTGGAGATGCCATCGAAGCACGACCTGTGCCGGCGTTCTGTCCCGGGCACGTGCCATCTCGGCGATCACCGGGTCGGCGAGCAAGCCCCCACCTTGACCGATTGGGGCCCACGACTCGGTGACGATGCCATGGTGGTTGTGGTACTCCCGTTCCGCCTCCCGCGCCATCCAGGGATTGAGCTGGATCTGATTGACGTGGGGGACCACCCCCGTCTCGTCGATGAGTCGCTGCAGATGTGACGGCTTGAAGTTGGAGACTCCGATCGCCCTGACTCTTTCCTGCTGCAGCAACTCGATCATCCCTCGCCAGGCGTCGACGAACTTCCCCAGCCTCGGATTCGGCCAGTGGATCAGGAACAAGTCGAGATAGTCGAGCCCGAGACGTTTGCAGCTGATGGCAAACGCTTCTTGGGCTTCCTCGTACCCGTGCCACCGCTGGCTGAGCTTGGTCGTGACGAACAGCTCGCCACGCTCGACCCCACCAGCGCGCAATGCCCGCCCCACTCCTTCCTCGTTGCGATACATCTCGGCGGTGTCGATCAGCCGGTATCCGGCATCGATGGCAGCGACCACCATTTTCTCGGCATCTCCATCCGGGATGGGCCAGGTCCCGTATCCGATCGCGGGCATCGACACACCGTTGGAGAGGTCGACGTGCTTTCCGGCGGTCATGAATCGAACCGAACTTTTTTTCCACGTCGCATAGGTGTTGCCCCACTCAGGAGGAGTTTGGTGATTCTCCCAGCAACGAGCTCGCGAACCCAACGGGGCCGCGGCTCGTAATGCCCCGACAAGCTAAGAAGGAGCATATGTGAAACGTGTTCTCGTCCTTGGGGCGGTTCTGGCCTCGTTGCTGGCGGCTTGTAGCGGGGAGAGCACTGATACCACCGAATCCACCGGAGGCGAGGAGCAGAGGGTCGAGATCGCCGATCTCGCATTCGACCCGGACACCCTGACCGTAGCTGTCGGCACCACGGTCACCTGGGTGAGTGCAGACCCGAACCTTCCCCACACGTCTACCTCGGAAGATGAGCTTTGGTCCTCGGGGACATTGAACGAAGGGGACGAGTTCCCGTTCACTTTCGAGGAGGCGGGCACGTTCGCCTACTTCTGCGAGGTACACCCTGACATGACGGGGACGATCGTCGTCGAGTAAGCCGGGGAATCCGCCTGCCTATCCTCCGGCAATGGATTGGAAGATAGAGCTGGTCGGGATCCCCGTATCCGATGTGGAGCGGGCCAAAGCCTTCTACACCGAGCAGGTCGGGTTCGTGCTGGACCACGACCACAAAGTCAGCGACGACCTCCGCTTCATCCAACTGACGCCACCTGGATCTGCATGCTCGATCACCATCGGCGTCGGTGTGATCGATACGCCTCCCGGGTCGGTCCAGGGGGTACAGATGGTCGTTTCCGATGTTCAGGCGGCGCACGACGAGCTAGCCAGTAGGGGAGTCGAGGTGAGCGACGTCCAGCATTTCGATTGGGGAGAATTCGTTTTCTTCAGTGACCCCGACGGCAACGGCTGGGCGGTGCAGCAGCTGCCCTCGTGGCTAGACAGCTGAGGTCGGTCTTCCCGGGCGGTAGGTGAGGAGAACGTTCCCCGACTCGAAGACCGTAGTCCTGAGCAGGTCGAACGTGAGCCTTCCAGTCATCATGGTGAAAATTGACCTGCCCGAGCCGAGTGCCACGGGATGGATCATCAGTCGCAGCTCGTCGACGAGGCCCATCTCGATCAGGCTGAAAGTGAGATTCGGGCTACCGAATATCCCTATCGACCTCCCCGGTTGACTCTTCAGTTTCGAGATCTCAGTGGCGACGCCGTCGCCCTTGATCAAGGTCGAGTTGTTCCAGGTGGCTTCTCGCAGGGTGCTCGACACGACCGCCTTGGGGATCTCGTTCATCAGCGGGGCGATCATGGGGTCCTCATCCAGAGCTGCCGGCGAGGTCCAATAGCCAGCCATGCCTTCGTAGGTGACGCGGCCGAAGATGATGATGCCAGTGTCGTTGAGATTGGCGACCGAATATCGGTTGAACTCGTCGTCGACATTGGGCCAGTCGAACTCGCCTTTGGGCCCTTCGTAGAAGCCGTCGACGGTCACAACCAGGAACGTGTAGAGGATTCTCATGATGCACCCAGGCTACGAGGGCAGTATTCAGGTCATGAACGCCGGGTTGGCCGAGGAGCTCTCGAAACTGGCATATCGCAACGGTGCCGCCGGCTTCGGTGTGACCGGGGTGGAAGTCTTCACCCGGGAGAGGGCGGCGGTTCGCGCTTCGCGTGATACGGGACGTTCCGGACCGCTTCGGTTCACCTACGACGACCCCGATCTTGCCACAGACATCTCACGATCTTTCCCCTGGGCAAAATCGCTGGTCGTCGTGAGCTACGACTATTTGTCGCAGGCCGAAACGCCGTCACCGGAGGGGGCGGTCGTGGGTCGATTCGCCACTACCAACCAATACGATGGCGTGCGGAAGATCACCGGGGCGATCGCCGAATTCCTCGGATCCCGGGGGTACCGGTCCGAGATGTTGAGTGACGACAACCGGCTCGTCGATCGGGCGGCCGCCGTTCGCGCCGGTGTCGGTTGGCTGGGTAAGAGCACCATGTTGCTGGCGCCCGGGCATGGGCCCTGGATGCTGCTGGGGACCGTGGTGACCGACGCCTCGATCCTGGCCAGCAGTCCAATGCAGCGGGACTGCGGGACCTGTTCAGCCTGCATCCCGGCCTGTCCAACCGGGGCGCTGGGGGAGCTGGGGCTCGACGCCCGCCGTTGTCTGTCGACTTGGCTACAGACCCCTGGCTCGGTCCCCCAATGGATCCGGCCCGTCATGGGACGGCGGATCTACGGGTGCGACGACTGCCTCACGGCATGCCCACCGGGTGGCCGCGCTCTTGTGGCGGCAGGAGACAAACCAGGACGGCTCCCGTTCACCGAATTGCTCGAGCTGTCCGACGACGACCTGCTCGATCGATTCGGGTGGTGGTACGTGCCGCGGAGACAGGGACGGTTCATACGCCGCAACCTCCTGGTCGCCGCCGGCAATTCCCGGGAGTCAGGGGCGAGGTTTGCTGTCGAGGCTCATACCCGCCACGCGTCCTCGATGATCCGCGGTCATGCCTACTGGGCGATGGCCCGAGGATTCGACGGACGGCGCTCACTTCGGGAAGCCCTGGATTCCGAGACGGTGCCAGAGGCACGTGACGAGCTGTTGCTTGCCGTGCTCATGACGGAGTATCCCGGTGCGCATGCCACCGTGCTGGAGGCCGATGAAAGGGCTCGCAGCGACGAATCAACACGGGCTCTGGCCCTTGTCGGCCCGCATGCCTCAGCGGATGGGCGTGGCGACGACGATCTCGAGCTCGTATTTATCGGCCGCGATGACCTGGAGATCGAAACGATCGAAGCGCCGATGGTCCGGGTCTACGACCCAGACCGCCTCCTCGAAGAGCGTCGCCGAGCGGTCTCGGCGTCCGTCTGATCGGCCTGACCCCGCTCCACGGCGGCGACCGGCTTCGCTCATGAACAACCCAATAGGGTGAAGAGATGAGCAACGCAGGCACCCCCGCTCCGGACATCCGCCCGTTCCAGATCCAGGTCCCGCCGGAGAAACTCAACGATCTCCGTGACCGACTCTCAATGACCCGATGGCCTGCCCAACCCAGTGGCACCGGCTGGGAGCGAGGAGTGCCGCTCGACTATCTCCGGGGTTTGGCCGGCTACTGGTCAAATGGCTTCGATTGGGCGAACCAGCAGAAAGAGCTCAATCGGTTCGCTCACCACATGACGACTGTGAACGGCCAGGACATCCATTTCGTCCATGCCCCCTCTCCCGAGCCCGACGCTCTGCCGCTGGTGCTGCTTCATGGCTGGCCGGCATCATTTGTCGAGTTCGACCGGGTCATCGGCCCCCTCAGTGATCCGGTCGCTCACGGCGGCAATGCCGGGGATGCCTTCCATGTGGTCGTGCCGTCGATTCCCGGATTCGGGTATTCGCCGCCGCCTCAGGAGCCGGGATGGTCCACCGGCCGAGTGGCCGCGACCGTCGTCGAAGTCATGCATCGCCTCGGCTATGAGCGATACGGCGCCCACGGCGGCGATATCGGCGCCGGCGTCGCTGGGGGTCTGAGCCCTGCCGACCCGGCCGGGGTGGTAGGAGTGCATGTGGCGTCCGACCCGCGCACTGCGGTGTCATTCGCCATGTTCGCGGGCGATCCTGCTGAGACACCGGGACTCAACGACCAAGAGCGGGAGCGAGTGGAGGCCATGAAAGTGGCTTCCGCCGACGACATGGGCTATCTCCAGATCCAAGCCACCCGTCCCCAGACGTTGGCTTATGGCCTCAACGACTCGCCGGTCGCACAGCTGGCCTGGATCGTTGAGAAGTTCCGGGCATGGACCGACGCAGTCGCTGAGTTACCCGAGGACGCCGTCGACCGCGATCAGTTGCTGACAAACGTCGCGGTCTACTGGTTCACAGGGACCGGCGCTTCGGCCGCCCATTTTCTCTACGACAGCATGCATTCCCAGGACTGGGGTGAGGAGGGGGCGGCGCCGACGGGCTTTGCTGTGTTCGGTCGGGACACGGTGACCCGGCGCCTGATGGACCCCGAAGGGCGGATCGAGCACTGGACGGAGTTCGACCGCGGCGGGCACTTTCCGGCCATGGAGGTGCCCGACCTACTCGTCGAGGACATCAGGTCCTTTTTCAGGCTCCGCTGAGAAGCGAAGAATCAGGCTTGATCGGAGGTATCGGTCTCGACAGGGATAACTGTCACATCTCCCGACGGTGGAGTCGGCTCAGCCTCGACGACGATGGGATCGACGGGTACGACGTCGTCCGCGACTGAAGGTTTGGCGGTCTCCTCCTCTGTTTCCTGATCGCCGGCCGCCCATCGCTCTTTGGCGGCGGCGATTCCCTGGTCGATCACCTCGCCCAACTCCGTTGCTGCCTGCTTGGCGGACTCGAGGGCGCTCATGCGGCTATCTCGTGTGGCGTCCCACGCAGTGCGTAGGGCGTCTCCGGTGCGGTCCAGCGCCTCCTGTACTTCAGCAAACCAGCGCTGCTGTTTGCTCTCGCCGGCTTCGGTTGCATTGTCGCCTTGGTCGGTCATCGCGTCCTCCTTGGTTATCCGTCGGCCCATTCTTGTCCCAATGAGGAGTTGATGCGCCCGAGAGACGCGCACTGCCGATATCGTCGCCCCCGTGGACGCCTATCCCGCCCGACCAGTGTCTGTGTCGGCGCATATCCCCGCCCCTCCGGACGTGGTGTTTGCCTTCGTCTCGGACACACGCAATGACCCCTCGTGGTGCGAAAACGTGGAGAGCGTGGACCTGATCGAGGGGACCAGGGTCGAGGTGGGCACCCGATTCCGGTTTCACCAGCATCTCGATCGACCCGGGGCCGAACGGGTGCAATTCGACGTCGATGTCGAGGTCATCGACAAAGGGGAGCATTCGATCAGCTGGCGGGCAAAGGATCGGTTTCAGACGAGAGAGATAAGCCTGGGCGTCGAGCCCCATGGATCAGGATCACGCATCACACAGGTGACGAGGGCCACCTTCCTCCGTCCCCCGGGGATGGCTAAGTGGCTTTACCCGTTGCTGGCCCGCCGCATAGTCGGCAAGCAATTCCGCGACCTCGCCGCCCACTTCGAGCGACTCACTCCTGCTGAGTAACGGTGCCAGAACCGCTGACTGAGCTATCGACGTTTGGCTCTCCGAGATACTCCACCTCGCCCGACCCGGAGACCGATACCTCGAGGTCGTCGGTGACATTGACCACGGCGTTACCCGAACCGGACACATCGACCTGACCTTCGGGCACGGTCAGCGACTCACCGTCGAACTCTCCGGAACCACTGATCGACACCGATAGGAGACCGCTGAGCGTCCCCTCGACGACGACGTCTCCAGAGCCGCTGATGTCGACCCGGAAATCGGTGCTGTCGACGGCTTCAGCCTCGACGACTCCGCTCCCGCTGATGACCAGTCCATCGAGGGTTTCCGCCGTGATCGTGTAGACGATTTGGACCGTCGGCGAGATGCTCCCACTCGTGTCCAGCCGGAGACGCCCGTTCCTGACCCTGGTCTCGAGCAGTGGCATGATGTTGTCCTCGGCCTCGATAGTGAGCGACTCGGTCCCGGTGACGTTTACGACCACCCTCCCGGTGCCGCCGAGGACGATCTCGTTGAAGTCACTGACCTCTCTCGACTCGGTGATGACATTCCCGGATCCCTGGACCCCGGGCCTGATGCACGACGCGCCAAGAATCGCAGCGAGGAGCACGGCCAATATGACGCGGGCACGTGTTGGCACCGAGCCAACCCTAAGCCGGCGATTCGATCGCCTCGAGGCGATATCGTCCCAGCATGGAAGATCGCCCGCCGAGCGATATCTACGAGTCACTCCCTGAGAGGTTGATTCGTGAGGCGATCGAAGCCGGAGAGTTCGACGAGCTTCCTGGTGCAGGCAAGCCTTTGCCCGGCGCCGGTGTGCCGGACGACGACGTGTGGTGGGTCCGCGAATGGTTGAAGCGCAACCAGGCCCAGCCAGATCGAGCATGATGGAACTCGGGATAACCACTTTCGCCGAGACATATCCCGACCCGAAGACCGGCGAGAAGATCGGTCACGGCGAGCGTCTGCGCCATGTACTCGAAGAGATCGTTCTCGCCGAGCAGGTCGGGCTCGAGGTGTATGGCGTGGGGGAGCATCACCGCCCTGACTTTGCCTCCTCCTCGCCTGCGGTGGTGCTCGCGGCCGCTGCCGGGATGACCAGCACGATCCGCCTCACCCCGGCTGTGGTCATCCTGTCTTCAGACGACCCGGTTCGGGTCTTCCAGGATTACGCCACACTCGACCTGGTGTCGGACGGCCGGGCGGAACTGCTGGTCGGAAGGGGATCGTTCATCGAGTCTTTCCCCCTTTTCGGCTACTCACTCTCCGACTACGACGAACTGTTTTCCGAGAAGCTCGACCTCCTGCTGGCGATCCGCGATCAGGAGCGGATCACCTGGACTGGCCGATTTCGCTCGCCGCTCCAGGAGCAGGCCATCTACCCCCGGCCCCAACAGGACCCCTTCCCCATCTGGGTGGGGGTCGGAGGGAGCCCGGAATCCATTGTGCGGGCGGCCAGTCGCGGACTTCCGGTCGCCCTCGCCATCATCGGAGGCAACCCGGACCGTTTTGCGTTCTTTGCCGATCTCCATCGCAAGACCCTGGTCGAATCGGGGCACGATCCTGCCGTTGCACCACTGGCCGTTCATGCCCATGGCTATGTCGCCGATAGCGATGATCAGGCGGGCGACGAGTACTACAACGCCTATGCCGTCGCCATGACTCAGCTGGGAAGAGAGCGGGGGTGGGGGCCGATGACGCGCCCTCAGTTCGAGATGATGCGCTCCCCGGAAGGATCGTTGGTGCTGGGCGACGTGGAGACGGTGGCGGCGAAGATCATCCGGATGAGGGAGGTCCTCGGGATCGACCGGTTCATGCTTCACATCAGCGTCGGCACCCTGCCCCACGAGCAGGTGCTCCACGCCATCGAACTTCTGGGCACCCAGGTGGCCCCGCTGGTGAGGACGTCGTAGCCCTCAGCCTTCGGTGACCGCCACAGAGTCGAGGATCAGCTCGGCGTAGAAAGCCGGCCAATGCAGTTCCGGATCCTCGTTCGCCCGGAACTTCTCATCCGCCTCCTGCAGCCACGCCGTGATCTCCTCGACCGTGGGCTCGAAGCCGACGAAGGAGCCCATATCGGGCTGAAGCCGGATGGCGTACCACTCAGCCCATCGAGGGCTCGGGTCGCTTCCGTGGGACGCGTGGTGTTCCCTCGCCGTCTGAGCGAGGAGGTGCCGCAATTCTGTCACTTGATTCGGGTCTGCCATGACTCTGGAGGTTAGAAGTTGGCCATTGCTAGCCCTTATCCGATGGGGTCGCGAAGAAGAGAGCTAAGTCGCGAAAATTCATCTGCGGTTCAACTTGCTCCGTGAAGAAGGGCAGACCTATGGTGGCGGAGCCGACTTGGAGGCAACTCCAGATCGGAGTCGAAGTGACCGAGAGGTGACTTTGATACCTCGCTGGGAGACCAGTCCTTCGGGGCTGGAGTGCCAGCAAGGTCGAGAACCCCGAGAGGGTGAGGGCTTCGGCCAGCACTCCCTCGGGGTTTTTCGCGTCACGGGACCCCCACTGATTTGGGCTCATTTGGGTCCGAGGAAGTGTTCAGCTCTCGAGTCGCGCTGCGAGTCCCGCGATGATGATCTCTAGCCCGAATGCGAATTCGGCCCCGAATTCGCACTTGGCGAGGTACGGGGCGAGCGCCGCCACATTGGGGAACACCGAGAGGTCGGGGATGTTCGACTCCCACCCGTCCTTGTCCTCACCCCCCGACATCTGCTGAAACGCATACCCCATGGTGTGACTGGCCAGCATCTGCCAGGCGTGGTGCGAGTCCTCTTCCGAGAAGCCGGCGGCGCGGAAGAGCCCAAGGACTCGGTCCATGAACCGGAGCGAAGACGGCCCATAGATGCCCCGCTGCATCAACAGGTTGACCATCCACGGGTGCTCGACGAACTGGTCGAGGGCGGCCAGGGCTGTCTCACGGATCGCGACTCGCCAATCGGAGTCGGCGGCGGGAAGAGGTATGGAACGAAACACGTGGTCGATCATGCCGTCGAGGATGTCGTCCTTCTTCTCGACGTGGTTGTAGAGCGACATCGCCTCCACCCCGAGCTCGGCTCCGAGCTTTCTCATGGAGAGCTCTTCGACCCCGCCGCTGTCAGCCAGGATGACGGCGGCATCGATGATCCGGTCCCGGGTCAGGGGAGTCCTGGTCGTGGTGCTGGTCATTTGGTCGTGGGCTCCAATGCGGGTTTGACTGGCTTACGCCGTATGCTTACAGTGTAATCGAGATTTCCCCGGTATGCCACGAGGAGCGGAGCAAATGTCATTCACCCAAGCGCTGGCCCGAGGCAGCGGCCGACGACCCTGGAGGACGGTGATCATCTGGGTCCTGGCCATGTTGGCGGCCGTGGCACTTACCTCTCAACTGCTGGGCGATGCGCTCACCAGCTCGATCACCTTCACCGACGAGCCGGAATCGATAACTGCGTCGAACCTGATCGAGGAGGTCAGGGGAGAGCCAACAGACACCGAATTCGTGGTGGTGACCTCAGAAGGGATCGACATCTCCGATCCGGTGTATGCCGCCTATGTCACCGAGATCGAATCCACTCTTCTCGGTTTGGGGCCCGATGTGGTGACGAGTGTCGGCACGTATCTATCCGAGACCGGACCCGTCTCAGAATCCGGCCTGTCGGCCCTCCTTCCCGTCGTGGTCGCCGGTGACGGGGTCGACGAAACAGGTGTGAATGCGGAGGTGGTGCGGGACACATTGGCGGAGGTCCCGGCGCCAGATGGCTTTCAGGCACTGATGGCAGGCCCGGCGACGTTGAACAGCGACTTCAACACGATCGCGGAGGAGGATCTCCGAACTGGCGAGACGATCGGCATCGCAGTTGCGCTCGTCGTCCTGGTGCTCGTGTTCGGGTCGGTGGTGTCCGGAGTGATCCCTGTGATCCTGGGCGTGGTGGCCATTGGCATCGCCATGGGACTGGCGGCGCTATTGGGGCTGTTCATGGACCTGAGCTTCTTCATCACCAACATGATCACAATGATCGGTCTCGCCGTCGGGATCGACTATTCACTGTTCATTGTCTCCCGCTATCGGGAGGAGCGTCTCCATGGTTTCGAGAAGCTCGACGCCATCTCGCGCGCCGGCGCCACCGCCACGAGGGCCGTCTTCTTCTCGGGGCTGACCGTGGTCCTGGCCTTGGTTGGTCTGCTGATCCTGCCCAACACCCTGTTCCGGGCCCTGGGTCTCGGGGCCATTCTCGTGGTTCTCGTGGCCGTGCTCGCCTCGATGACCCTCCTCCCCGCGGTGCTGTCGCTGCTCGGCGACCGAATCGAGTCGCTCCGGGTTCGACGCCGTCGGACCATGGACGAGCAAGGTCGGATGTGGGATCGAATCACGAAGGTCGTCATGGGCCGGCCCGTCCTGAGCATCGTGTTTGCCGGAGGCATCCTCCTTCTCGCGGCCTCCAGTTTGTTCTCGATCAACAAGGGCCTGTCCGGCGTGTCGACCCTCCCCGACGAGATGGAGTCGAAGCAGGCGTTCGAGATCCTGGCAACCGAGTTCGCCGGAGGATTCACCTCACCGATCGAAGTCGTGGTGACGGGGTCGGACATCCCGGACACCCTGGCCAACCTCGAGTCCGACGTGGCTGCTGACGGGGGATTCGGGCCGGCCACCATCGACCCGTTGTCGACAGACGACGTGACCGTCCTGTCGGTGCAGACTCTTGGTGACGTCAATTCGATCGAGTCGCAGGAGGCGCTGCGGCATTTGCGTGCGGACATCGTCCCCGGAGCGGTCGTTGGCGCGACGGAGGTCTTCGTGGGAGGCGAGACCGCCATCACCGTGGACTTCCTCGATCAGGTCGACGACTACACCCCGATCGTGTTCACCGTGGTGCTCGGGCTCAGCTTCATCCTCCTGATGCTTGCCTTCCGCTCGTTGGTCATCCCCGCGAAAGCGATTGCCATGAATCTGCTGTCCGTGGGTGCTGCCTACGGCTTGGTGGTGGCGACGTTCCAGGCCGACGTAGGTCCGGCTTGGATCAAAGAGTTCGCCGGCTTCCTCGGTTTCGAACAGGTGGAGACCATCGAGGCCTGGCTGCCCTTGTTCCTGTTCTCGATCCTCTTCGGCCTCTCGATGGACTACCACGTGTTCTTGCTCTCGAGGATCAAGGAGCGATTCGACCAGACCGGGAACAACACCGAGTCGGTGGCTTACGGTCTCCGCACCACCGGTGCGCTCATCACGGGAGCGGCAATCATCATGGTGGCTGTATTTGCCGGGTTCGCCGCTGGGCGCTTGGTGATGTTCCAGCAATTGGGATTCGGGTTGGCGATCGCAGTCCTCCTCGATGCCACGATCGTTCGCTCGGTCCTGGTGCCGGCATCGATGAAGCTGCTGGGCAATCGGAACTGGTACTTCCCGTCATGGCTCGAGTGGATCCCGAATATCAGCATCGAAGGTCACATCGACGATGTCGTACCCCAGGCGGACCCGGTCGAGCGCGCGCCTGCCTGAGCACTACTCATGAATGTGTCGACAATTCCTGACCCTCTGAGCACCGAGCAGGTGCGTCGTCGCTATGACGACATGGCCGGCAATTGGCGGTTGCTCGGGATCAGCGACACCTTGCTCCTCATCAACCGTCTCCGGCGCAAGCATTTCTCGGGTGCACGCGGTGACGTCCTCGATGTGGGCTGCGGGACAGGGGAGAACTTCGAATACTTGAACAGCGCCGCCGAGCTCACGGCCCTCGATATCTCATCGGAGATGATCGAAGAGGCCCGACGCCGACAACGCCAGTTGGGAGCAGACATACGGCTCTTGATTGGTGACGCCCAGGGATTGCCGTTCCCGGAGGCCAGGTTCGACACCGTGATCTCGGCGTTCTCTTCATGCACATTCCCCGACTACGCCGCCGCCTTTCGGGAAATGGTGCGGGTGACCAAGCCCGGCGGCCGGGTCCTCCTTCTCGAGCACGGCCGCTCGTCGGTCGGTTGGATCGCCCGACGTCAGGATCGGAACATCGAGCGGGTCTATGAGCGGTCGGGTTGTCGCAACAACCGTGACGTTGCTGCCGATCTTGCTGAAGCGGGCCTCGAGCCGGCAACACATGTCGTGAGCCATCTCGGCATGATGAACCGGATCACCATCGAAGTGGCCTCTTAGCGAGTATCCAACCGGCGATACCCACTTCGGAAATGGACCATCGGGTCGTCGAGGTCGGACACCTCGACATGATCGATCAGGCCCACGACGACCCCCGACCACCCGATCTCGTCACGGGACTCGAAACGGCAGAAGGCGCGATTGGGGAGATCGGTCAGAACAGGGCCCCACTGGCTCTCTTGGACCGCCATGCCGGCGAAGAGCCCACCCGGCGAGGGCGACAATCCGGCGAAGGCATCTGCCATCTGGCGATCTTCGTATCGGCAGATGTGAATGACGAAATGCCCACTTTCCGCAGCGATATCCCATAGGTCCGTGGTTGGACCGACAACCAGATGAACCTCGGCCGGCTCGCCTTGAACGACGAGCAAGGAAGAGACGGTGAGCCCGGCTCGACCCGAACCCGACCCGGCGGTGACGATGGTCACTCCCGCGGCGAGCCGGCCCCTAAACCGGCGGGCCTGCTCCCGGTCTGCCGGATCAGGCTGGAACGGGTGCTCCGAATGGATCATCCGGGCACCCTAGGGAAATTTGTCACACCTCCCGGCGATGATCTATCTCATGAACTCGCAGACAATTGCACTCGTCATCGCCATCACCTCTTCAGTAGCCGTAATCGGCCTCATGGTCCTGCTCCTGGTAGCCAGCAGGCGGCGTTCCCATCCTGAGGGTGTCGGCCCTGATCTTGGGACTCGCTTCGAGGAGCTTCAGATTGCCCTCGCCAGTCGAGAGGGGGCCCTGAGCGCCCACGTGGCCCAGATTGACTCCAGGCTTGCCGTCCTCCAGGAATCGGTCACAGGGCGTGAGGCCTCCCTCGACGAGCAGGTAAGGGGGATCGGCAGCCAGATGAAGGGCATCACCGCCCTGTTCACCAACGATCGAGCCCGCGGCGGATGGGCCGAGATCGGGATGAAGCGGATCTTCGAACACGGTGGGTTGGTCGAGGGGCGTGACTTCAGCTGTCAGGTGAGCCAGGGCGACCTCCGGCCCGACGCGGTGGTCCATCTCCCTGGTGGTCGGAACATCGTCATCGATGCCAAGTTCCCTACCGCCCGGTTCATGGATGCGTTGGCCGAGGAGGATCCCGAGCGCAGAGACAGGCTGATGGCGGAGCAGGGGAAGGACCTGGAGCGCGTTGGGAAGGGCCTGGCCGCCAAGGGATACAGCGACCTGGCCTCGGGCGGATACGTCGTGATGTACCTGCCATCCCAGGCGGTCTACGAGGCGGCTGCCGAGGCTCATCCCGACCTCATCGACCGATTGATGGCGAACCGGGTGATTGTCGCCGGGCCCAGTGCTCTGTACGCCCTATTGCTGAACGTCGGGTCACTTCTCACCGAGTTCCGGGCCTTGCAGCAGGCCGACCAGATCCTCGATGAAGCCCGCGAGCTGCGGCGCCGGATGAGCGGGTTCGTCGACCATCTCCAGCGGGTCGGAACCGGGTTGACCGGAGCGGTTCGGGCCTTCAATTCGGCAGTCGGCTCGTGGGAGAGCCGTCTCTCACCGCAGCTCGATCGGATGAGCGAGCAGAGCGGTGGGAGCGAAATCGTCGGCCCGACCCCTATCGAGGAGGCGGTCCGCGAGGTGCAGGAATCGGGTCTGCGGGTGGCCGGGTAGGGGTGCTGACCGAGGGTCCTTGGAGACTGTCGAAGAATCGGGAACCATATCCCTCGCCGGCGAGTCTGAAGTTTGTCGACGGCGGGGCGTGGGTAACGATTCTGCGATACGGGAGTGCTAGATGAGCAGCGACATTCATCAGATCTCGACCGAGAGAGAGCGACAGTCCGATCTCGAGTTCGCCAGGAAGGCGGTCGAATACCTCGGGAAAAAGGGTCTCGGTCCCGAGGAGGTCATCGACTACTTGGTGGACGAATTCAACCTCGATCGCGACACCGCCCGAGTCCTGGCGGCAAGAGCCGCCTGAACCCAAAGGTCTCAGAAGCTCAGTCTCGTGTGACTTCGCGCGCGGAGTCGAGCGGGCGCCACCGTGACATAGGCGTCGACGACGATCTCCTCCAACGCCTCCCAATCGACCTCGACGTCCAGGTAGCACCCCACCCAGCCCCGTGCCCCGACGTAGGGCGGAATGAAGTAACGGTCCGGGTCGGTGGAGGTCAGGACGTGTTGCGCTCCTTCGGGAGCCGAGCACCAGAAAGCGACGCGGTCGTCGTGATGGTGGTCGGCGTAGGTCACGAACTGCCGTTTTCCTCGGATGAACCATGCGGGCTCGCCGTGGCTGACCCGCTCCTCGACCTCTGGTAGGGACATGCAGAGACGGCGAAGGCGTGACAGATGATCTGCGGTTGGACCCATGCGACTCAGCACTCGACTTTCACGTCACATCGTATTTGCGGGGATTCAGTCCAATGCTTGCCGTTTCTTCGCTACCTTCCGATTTCGGCCGTCGGGAAGGAGGAAGGCATGAGCGAGCATCCCAGTACCGCCCTCGACGCGCAGGCCATCATCGACGTATTCGCCCGCTTCGGCTGACGTTGTGGGGCCGCGATCGGTAATCGGGATGATCACTTTGGCCCTTGTCACCGCCTGTTCCGGATCGAGCGGAGGAGAGACCGGGACCACGACGTCGGCAGCTACGACAGCAGCTCCGACTGTGGCCACGACGACTACGACCCACCCGACCACAATCGCAACAACGCCGGCAACAACGACCGCTACGACGATTGGGGCGTCTCCAACGACCACCGCTCCATCCGACGGGCCATCGGGATCGGGCTGCACACCGGGCGACGCAGTCGTCCTTCCCGAAGGGGAGTGGTACGGGGTGGTCGTGAGTACCTCGCCGAGCGGGATCGAGTTCGATCTGGCCTGTTGGTTCACGGGTGAAGCTGCCGTGGTGGCTGCCGCCGAGGATGGCGCTGAGCCTCCGCCGAACGACTACTACGTGCGCAACGAAAATCCCCAGATCCGGTCGCTTTCGGTCTCCGCCGAGACCGAAGTCATCTGGTACCCCACCGGTGACCCGGCATCAGAAGTCATGGTGACGTTCGCGGACTGGGTCGAAGGCGTGAACTCGAGGGGTCTCTTCTTTGGCGTGTGGCTCGAGATCATCGACGGCGAGGTGTTCCGCCTTCGGGAACAATGGGTCCCTTGAGATCTCGCTAACGCTTCTTCCCCAGGTGCCCCCAACGCTCGAGGTCCTCCATGGTGTCGAGGATGGTCTGATCGACATCCCGGAAGTCCAACCCCAACTCCTTTCGGGCCTTTGAGTTGTCGAATCGCATTTCCCCACCGAGATGGTTCCTCATGTAGTCCCGGGTCCCCGGTGCCTGGAAACTGGCGGCTATGCGTGTGAGAGCAACACCAACCGCGTTGTCGAGACCGATCGTCGGCAGCTTGTAGCGGTCACCCCAGCCTTCCGATCGAAGGAGGGCGACGACCTGACGGACGGTCCGGGTCTCGGCAGCGACGATGTATCTCCCGGCGGCGACCGGGTTCTCCATTGCGAGGATGTGCGCCCGAGCCACGTCTCGCACATCCACCAATGCCCATTCCAGGGCTATCACCGCCGGGATGCTCCCGTTGGTCAAGCCGATCAAGGAGGTGTGACTGGTGTTGATCCCCGGGACCAGAGAAGGGCCGATGACGAAGAACGGGTTGATGACCACCAGGTCGAATCGGGATTTGCCGGCCTCCACGAACTGCCAGGCCGCCTGCTCGGCCAGTGTCTTCGAGTAGTAGTAGGGATTTCGGGTCAACGAGGAACGGGTGTTCCAATCGCTCTCCGTATTGAGATGCCCGTCTGCGTGGTCGGTTATCGCCGCCACCGATGAGGTAAGGACCACCCTTCTCATCGAATCGGTCTCCCGACATGACTCCAGCACGGAGATCGTCCCGCGCACTGCCGGATCGACCAGGTCCCGCTGGGGGTCGGCGACGTCGATCGCGTACGGCGAGGCCGTGTGGATCACATACTCACAATCTCGAACTGCGTCGCCGAACGCACCTTTGGTGAGGAGATCGGCGGCGGTCAACTCGAGTCGCTCGTCGGCTCCTGGCAGACCGGTCAGGTGTCCTTCCGCTCTGATCTTCACCGGATCCCGCACGGTGCCCCGGACCCGGTAGCCGCCTTCGAGCAGTTGCTCGACGATGTGGGATGCGATGAAACCAGACGCTCCGGTGACGAGGACCGGGGAGTCCGTGACCGGGTCAGCGGTCATGAGATGATCAGTCGCCGTGGGCCCGGTCGTCGGCTCCCCGCCCCACGACGAACCAGATGGCGTGGACCGGCTCATCACCCATGTTGAAGAGTCGGTGGGGCTCCGTGGAGTCGAATGCGATCGAATCACCGGGCTCCAGCTCCAGCAGTTCGAAACCCAGCTGGATCCCCATCTTCCCCGAGACGACATAGCCGTATTCCCGACCATGATGTCGCATCAATGACTCGTCGGGGGTTGAGGCTCCGCCCACCTCGTAGATGGCGTGGAGGAAGTCGACCCCCTCCTCGGTGTCTGCAGTGAGCTGCTCCCATCGGACTCCGGACGCGAGGTCGATCACTTTGCGCATTTCGGGGTGGACCAATGGGCTTCCGCGGCCATTGTTCCCGGTTGAGCCGGCCACGCCATCGTCTCGACCTGCGTTCTCATCGCCACGAAGGAGCTTGTCCAGCGAGAGATCGAGCTCGGTCACGATGGCGTACAGGGTTCCTACCGAGGGCTTGGAGAGACCGCTCTCCAGTTGGGAGATGAGGCTGGCCGACAGACCGAGACGTCGCGCCAACTCCCGTTGGCTGATCCCGGCCTTTGTCCGCTCGGCGCGGAGCCGGCCGCCTATGCCGTCCAGTTCCTCGGTCATCTCCAGATCACCTGCATCCGCCTACATCATCAGCCAGCCGCTATCGACATAGAGGTTCACTCCGTTGACCGACCGGTTCTCCAGCAGGAACACGGTCGCGTCGACCACGTCTTCCATGGTGGCCAGACGCCCCGTGGGAGTGCGGGCAATGACAGCGTCAAGCGACTTGTCTTTCCAGTACGGGCTGTCTCCAACTATCCCGGGATGGACGGCGTTGAACCTGATCGGTGCCAGCTCGACAGCGAAGGTGGTGATCATGGTGGCGACCGCGCCGTTGACTGCGGTCACCGTGGTCGAGCCTGGATAGGGACGGTCCTTGGCTCGCCCCCCGAAGAGGACGACGGCGCTCTCGTCGGAAAACCGATCGAGGAGGGTGTGGATGACCTCGGTGTACCCGACCAGCTTCATCGTCGCCAGACTGGCAGCGCTCTCAACGTCGTACTCGCGCACCGGGTTGTTGTCTCGGGCTATGGCACACAGAACCAGCTTGTCTACGGAGCCCACCTCGGCGAGGGCAGAACCGATGGTCTCGGGATGGGCCAGGTCGAAGCATTGGCCAATGCACTCGCCGCCCAGCTCGGAGGCGACCACCTCCGCGTTGCCGGGATCGAGGCCGGTGATTATGACTTCACGTCCCTTTTCCACGTAGTGAGCAGCAATCTCGCGGCCGATACCACCGGTGCCGCCAACGATCAACACTGTCCCATCGGCCATCGATCTGCTCCTGTAGGTGGTGAAGTGCGGAGATCCTAACGCTCCACCGGGTGCCACTGTGCAGTGAGACTGAGCACTGTCGGCTGTCGTGGGTAGTCTGCGCCACCCGCCTGCAGCGGTGCTAGGAGGATGCCGGTTGGCCTACGACGTCTGCATCATCGGAGCCGGCCTCGTCGGCCTCGGTGTGGCGCGTGCCCTGAGCGAGAGCCATCCCGGCATTGGCATCGTCATCGTGGACAAGGAAGCGATGGTGGCGGCTCACCAGAGCAGCCACAACAGCGGAGTCGTCCACTCCGGGCTCTACTACCGGCCAGGCTCGCTCAAGGCGCGTCTCTGCGTCGAGGGCAGACGCCGGCTGAAGGACTACTGCGCTGTGACGGGCATAGCTTTCGAAGAGTCGGGGAAGTTGGTGATCGCAACCAAGCCATCCGAGCTCGAGCCCCTGGCCGAACTGGAGCGGCGAGGGAGGGCGAACGGCCTCTCCGGACTGACCCGAGTCGATGGCGAGGCGATTCGAGAATTGGAACCGGCCGCCGCGGGGCTCGAGGCGCTTCACGTTCCTGAGGCAGGTGTGGTCGACTTCCCGGCGGTGGCGACCCGATTGGCCCGCGATCTGCTCGATGACGGCGCCCACATCCGTACCGAATTCGGGGTGGAAACCATCGAGCATCACGAGGGCGGGGCCGGCATTCGTTCGGCGGATCAAGAGATTCAGGCCAAGGTCGTGGTCAACTGCGCCGGTCTTCACTCCGATCTGGTCGCTGCCCTGGCCGGGGTGCAAAGCCAGGTGAGGATCGTGCCATTCCGCGGCGAGTACTACACGCTCGGGCCCGAGGCGAGGCATCTCGTCCGCGGGCTGATCTATCCGGTGCCCGATCCACGATTTCCGTTCCTGGGAGTGCACTTCACTCGCAGGATCGACGGCAGCGTCGAGGTCGGGCCTAACGCTGTGCTGGCCGTCGGTCGCGAGCACTATCGCGACGCCGAGCCCGATTGGGGCGAACTCCGCCGGACCATTGGGGACCGCGGTTTTCGTCGATTAGTGATGAAGCACTGGCGCACAGGCGCCACCGAGATGATCAGATCCCGGTCACGTTCGTTGTACGCACGATCGGCACAAGCCCTCGTGCCGGCGATCCGCCCCGAGCATCTGATCCCCGGGGGGCGGGAATCAGGGCTCAAGCCGTCTCTCCCGATGGTGCGCTGCTCGACGATTTCGTCATCGAGGAGGCCGGGTCGACGGTCCACGTGCTCAATGCGCCATCGCCAGGGGCAACCGCGAGCATGGCGATCGGGGCACATGTCGCGGCCATCGCGGCACGGCATCTGGGCAGGTGAGGCCGGGTGCAAAGTGTGTAGTGTCACTAAGCACGGTGAGTGTGCGGCGGATTCGAGGATGCCAGCAGGAATGACAAGGAGACATCGATGAACGTTGAGTTCCCGGTAGCCACCAGCCCCGCTCCCGGCGTGATCGGAGTCGATTGGGAGACCAGGGTCGACTTCGAGCGTCTTCGCCAGCATCGCATCGCTCGCACCAGGCAATTGATGGCGCAAGAGGACCTCGGGGCGCTACTCCTCTTTGAGACGTCGAACATACGGTATGCCACTTCGACGCAGATCGGCTACTGGGCCTTCAACAAGGGCGAGCGCTATGCCCTCGTGACCCAAGAGGGGCGGCCTCGCATCTGGGATTTCGGTTCGGCGGCGAAAGCACACCGCCTCCAGTTGCCCCATATGTACGACTCCACGAATTCCGTCGGAGGCAACACGGGTTTGCAGGGGGCGATAGGGCCCGAGGCAGGCCTCCATTCACGTGCTGCGGCTGAGCTGAAGCAGGTCCTCGAGGCAGAAGGACTCGCCGGGGAGCGGATTGGCGTGGATATGGCCGAGACCGGTGTGTTCCTTGCATTGCAGGCCGAAGGTCTCAATGTGGTCGACGGCCAGCAGGCGATGATGAAGGCGCGCGAGATCAAGAGCCCGGATGAGATCATCCTCCTCACCCAGGCTTGTGCCATGGTCGACGGCGTCTATCAGGACATCTTCGAGGCCTTGAAGCCGGGGATCCGCGAGTCCGACGTGGTCGGTCTCGCACACGCCCGTCTCTTCCAGATGGGCTCGGAGTTCGTCGAGGCGATCAACTCGATCGCCGGAGAGAGATGCAGCCCGCACCCGCATGTCTTCTCCGACCGATTGATCCGACCGGGCGACCAGGCATATTTCGACATCATCCACGTCTTCAATGGGTATCGCACTTGCTATTACCGCACCTTCGCGGTGGGTCGGGCCACCCAGGCCCAGCGGGACGCCTTCAAGCAGTCGCGGGAGTGGATGGATGCCGCCATCGACCTGGTCAAGCCAGGTGCCAGCACCGACGAGATCGCCAAGGTGTGGCCCAAGGCCGAGGAATTCGGTTTCGAGAACGAGATGGATGCCTTTGGGCTCCAATTCGGCCATGGGGTAGGAGTCGGTCTCCACGAACGGCCGATCATCAGCCGTCTCAACTCCATCGATGCCCCGATCGAGATCCAGGAGGGCATGGTGTTCGCCCTCGAGACCTACGCACCGGCTGCCGACGGGCGGTCCGCGGCCCGCATCGAAGAAGAGCTCGTCGTGACCGCCGACGGCTCCAAGATCATCACGCTCTTCCCCTGCGAGGAGCTGATGGTCGCCAACGCCTACTGAGCCGCGTTTCGAGGCTGCTTAGGCTGTCTCGATGAAACTGGCCCCGTCGCTACATCGCATTGGCTCCGACCTGGTCGCCGTCTATCTGGTCGAGGACGAGACCGGAGTGACCATCGTCGACGCCGGGCTCCCCGGGCATTGGGACGAGCTCGAGCCCGAACTGACCTCGATGGGTCGCTCGCTCGACGACGTTCGTGGCGTGATATTGACCCATGGCGACACCGACCACATCGGGTTCGCGGAGCGGATACGTCGGGAGCGAGGAGTGCCCATCTTGGTCCACGAGCTCGATGCCACCCGGGCCCGCGGTGAGGTGAAAAAGGAGATTTCGTGGGGCAAGGTGAAGGTGGGTCCGCTGATGCGCTTCCTCTCATATACCGCCCGTCATGGCGGATTGAAGATCACCCCGGTCTCTGAGGTGGCCACTTTCACCGATGGTGAGGTCCTCGACCTGCCCGGCACTCCCGCCGTGATCCACATCCCCGGTCACACCCCCGGCAGCGTCGCCTTCCATTTCGCCTCGGCCGAGGCGGTCTGCGTCGGAGACTCGATGACGACAGGACACGTCCTGACCGGGGCCGTTGGGCCCCAACCGGCTCCCTTCACGCTCGACAGCGAGCAGGCACGTGCCTCACTCGATCGGCTCGAAGCGGTACCGGCGAAATGGGTGCTCCCCGGGCACGGTGCGCCCTGGGGAGAGGGTGTGACCGAGGCGGTCCGTCTCATCCGGGAGGCCGCATAGGCTGTCGTCATGAGGCGTTCGTGGTTGACGCTGATCATGATGCCGGTCCTGGCCTGCACCGCCACGACCGGCGAGACCACCCTGGCCCCGACCACGACACCGCCACCCATCGTCTACGGCGGTCAGGGTCCAGGAGACCACAACGGTTGCGAGCACGGTTCCCGAGACCACCACTCCGACAACGCAGCCGGTGGCCATCGTCCCCGAGGACCTCATGCTGGAGTCGTTCCCGGTCCCGGCGGGATCTGGCCCCCATGACGTAGCGCCGGCTCTCGATGGAGGTGTCTGGTACACCGCGCAGGACACCGGGGAGCTGGGCTGGCTCGACCCCTCCACCGGCCAGACGAGACACACAGTGTTGGGAGAGGGCTCGGCGCCGCACGGTGTGATCATCGACGAAGCAGGCACTGCCTGGGTCACCGACGGTGGGCTCAACGCCATCGTCGCTGTCGACCCGGTGAGTCTCGAGGTGACGGTGTACCCGCTGCCTGACGACCGCCTCGATGCCAATCTCAACACGGCCAGCTTCGACGGTGATGGCATGTTGTGGTTCACCGGACAGGACGGGATCTATGGCTGCGTTGACCCGGACACCGGTGAGTTGATCGTGTTCGACGCCCCGGAAGGTGCGGGACCGTATGGCGTAACGACCACTCCTGATGGCGTCGTCTACTACGCCTCACTTGCAGGGTCTCATATCGCTCGGATCGAGAGCGACCGGACTGCCACCGTAATCGAGCCCCCTACTCCCGACCAGGGAGCGCGTCGCGTGTGGTCCGACTCGCAGGGCCGGGTCTGGGTCAGTGAGTGGAATTCAGGGAACCTGAGCCGGTATACGCCGGACACCGACACCTGGGACACATGGCACCTGCCGGGCAACGCCCCAGAGACCTACGCCGTCTTCGTCGACGACAAAGACATCGTTTGGGCCAGCGATTTCGGGTCGAATTCGATGGTCCGCTTCGATCCAACCACCGAAGAGTTCCACACCTATGTGCTGCCCCACGACCCCGGGAACGTCCGCCAGATCCTGGGCCGGCCCGGAGAGGTGTGGTTCCCCGAGTCAGCCGCCGACAACCTGATCGTGATCAGAACCAGCGGCTGATCGGTTTCCGTTGTATCAGGGTTGGCTCGATCGCCTCTCACCCGGGTGCAAGGTGAACACGAAGAGGAGAGGACGAGATGAGCTCTTATCTGAACGAGGCGCTGGCCTTCGAGAAGATGCAGCGCGTCATGCCCTAGCTGCTGGTACCGGTGGAAGCACTGTGGTGCCCGGCGATACGAAGGAGTGCCGGCGCCGCTACCAGGAGCGAATGCGGTCGATGGTGATGCGGATCAGGGCGGAGTAGTCATCGGCGAATTGGTCCGGGACCCATCCGAGACGGCTGATCTCCCCGCTGTACTTGTCGAGGTAGGCGGGATCGCGATGTGGCGGGGTCGGAGACTCGACCACCTCTGCGGTGCCCTCGAAGGTGGCCATCGTGTCTCCCACCTCGTCGCCACGGAGGTTGAAAGCAACCTTGGGGTTCACGGCGATGTTGTCCAGCTTGGTGGCGTCCGGCCGGCTGTAGACCAGCAGATCGTCGCCGTCGCGCAGGAACCAGACGACGGAGCTCTGCGGCTGGCCGTCGAGCGTGACTGTCGTCAGCCAGCCCACGAGCTCGTCGTCCAGCCGGGTGGCCAACTCGGGTCGTGTGTCGAGCATCGCGGCAAGCTAGCGAGTCGAGCCGAGGACGCCGATGGGCCCGATCATGTCCAGAAACTCACGGTTCTCTGCAGTGGCCAGCACCTCACCGGAGCCTAGGTCGATGGCGTCGACACGCTGCATTCCAAGCCAGGTAAACGCGTACGCCACGCCTGCGTCCTGGTTGAAGGTGATCGTGTAGCTCTCGTCGAAGTCCTCCGGCTCATGGTGAGCCAGCGAGGTGAGATCGCTGGCATCGAGCAAGAAGAGACCGCTCGAATTCGCTCGAGACACAGCCGCCCCCTCCTCGGTCTCGTAACCGAATGCCACCAATCGATCACCGGCCGGGGAGAGATAGATGTCCGAGATCGGAGCATCGGTGCGAGCCACGACTTCCCAGGTGGCGGTATCGATGGCGAGGACTCCCACGGGTGACGTCGTGACGGACCAGTCGTCATCGTCCTCGATGAGGGTGACGTCGGCATTGGACACGTAGAGGACCCGGCCGTCGGGGCTCAGAGCGCTCCATCTCCGCGTGCCGGTGGAAGGGTCGGCTCCGAATCCTGAAAAGGTGTGTTCGGTCACCAAACCCGAGCTGACATCGACCTGAGTCACCACGTCCTCGTTGGCATGCACTGCGAGCAGTCGATTCGCGTCCCGATCCCAAGAAAACGAAGGAGAGTTGTAGAGATACCCCGCCCATGGACCCTGACTGACCGGGTCGACCGCGCCGACGCGTACTTGCGGAAGGTCGATCTGAGTCACCTGGCCGGTGGCCGGGTCGACGATGCTGACGAATGCCTCCTGAGCGCCATCGGAGTTGATCGACCGTGTTCCGACGAAATTGAAGCGTTCATCGATCGATGCCTCGGGGCCCACCCAGCTCGAGAACCCGGAAGGTAGGTCGGCGACGATTTGGGAGGTCGTTTCGCCCGGGCTTACGCGACGAACCTGTTCGCCTCGGAGGAAATAGAGAGTCGCATCGTCAGTGGCATGAATCTCGGAGTCGGCATACTCGGCCCACGACTCAACCTGCTCCCATTCCTCCACATCGATGAGCCGGATCTCGTTGAGGCCGTTGTCGTGACTCACCGTTGCGGCGAAGTACCTGTGGCTGGGCGACGGTCGATGACCCCAGAACCAGTCGCCCATCGGGATTGGCTCGAAGCCCGGCGTTGGTTCGAGCGTGCGAGGGTCGACGCGCTGGATCACGACCCTTTCGACATCGAGGGTCGTCGTGGGCGCCGGCTGTGTGGTGGTCGACCGCCCGATCGTTGGTGTTGGGGCGAAGGCATCAGGCGGGGCGGTCGGTTGTGGTGGCGAGGCCGATTCCGTGCACGCCGCAATGGCCATGACCAAGGCGACAAGTAAGGCCAATCCTCGGCGTGACGCCATGTGGTTGCTCCCTCATCAGAGCGTATCAACGACGGCCCCACTCCGTGCGTCACACGGCTGGACCGATCTCTGTTGAACGGCAGTCGGCCTCCTGGCGTTCGGAGAGCGTTAACGGTCGCCAATTAGGGTGCCAGGGCAGACCAAAGGAGGTCCTGTTGCGCAAGAGCACGCTTATTGCCGTCTTGGTGGTGGGCACACTGCTCGTCCCGGTGGCGGTTTTCGCCTCACACTCGTTCAACGACGTGCCGGACGATCACACGTTCCACGACGCCATCGCCTGGATGAAGGACAACGGCGTCACGGTGGGCTGTAACCCGCCGTCCAACACCAACTACTGCCCCGAAGACAACGTGACCCGAGCCCAGATGGCGGCGTTCATGCGGCGCCTCGCCGAGAACCAGGTAGTGGATGCCAAGACATCGATCGTTGCGGGCACCGCACACGAGGCGACGCGCAGTGAGTTAGTCACTGTGACAGGCACGAGTTCGGGGACAGCCACCTCGATCGCAACCCTTACAGATCTCCCCGCCGGGGCCTACGTCGTGAGTGGCACATGGGTTGCCACCGCGCACGGACCGGCCGCAGGAGGGCGGGTGATCTGCAACCTGACCGCCGGCGCCTCGACCGGAAGAGCAATCGCCTCCATTTTGAACCCCGGTACGGGCCAGGAGAGCATGGCCAGCGTGCTCACCGGCACCCTCGCTGTTGGGGACGCGGTGAACCTCAGCTGCTGGACCGAGGGCCTGACGGGCTCGATCAGCGTCAGCTCGACCCGCGTGGTCGCCCATCCAGTCATGGCAGTGGAATCGGTCGCGGTCAGCTCATAAATGACGCGGGATCTGGTCCGGATGCTGCGGCAAACGCCCCATCAGATCCCAGCCAGACAGAGGGCCTCATCGGGTGATGGGGCTCTCTGCTACTTCTTCTTCTCGAGGTCCCCGAGGATCTGTTGTGAGGCAAATCGGCCCGGGGCGCCCATCACGCAGCCGCCGGGGTGGGTTCCCGAGCCGCACTGGTAATAGCCCTCGATCGGAGTGCGGTACTGGTTCCACCCGGGTGCGGGGCGGAAGAAGAACATTTGGGGAGCGAGGAACTCGCCGGCGAAGATGTTGCCTTCGGTGAGACCGACCACCCTCTCGATGTCGAGTGGAGTGACCACTTCCCGGTGCAGCACCAGGTCGCCGAACCCGGGGAAGAAACCCTCCAGGGTTTTCTGCACCACGTCGCCGAATCGGTCCCGTTCAGTGTCCCAGTCGCTTTCTCTCAGGTGATATGGGGCGTATTGGATGAAGCAAGACATCACGGCCTTGCCCGGTGGGGCCATGTCCGGATCGACGTTGGACTGGATGCACCCGTCGATGTATGGCTTCTGGGAATACCACCCGTACTTGGCGTCGTCGAAGGCGCGCTCCAGATAGTCGAGTGAGGGGCCCATGTTGATGAATCCCCGGTATTGGTCCGAGCGGCCCTCCAGCCCTGGATAAGTGGGGTTGGCGTCGAGGGCGAAGTTGACCTTGGCCGAGGTCCCCTGAAACTTGAAACGGCGGATGTTCTCCACGAGATCTGTAGGCAACTCCCGAGGATCAACCAATTCCATGAAGGTGCGGCGGGGGTCGACGGCACTGACCACGGTCTTCGCCTCGAGCTCAGTCCCGTCCTCGAGCATCACCCCGGTGGCCCGGCCGTTCTTCGTGACGACGTGATCTACCGGCGACTCGAGCCTGATCTCGGCTCCGAATGACTCGGCGGCCCGGGCCAGAACCTGCGTGAACCCGCCGTTGCCTCCCTTGTGGAAGGCCCACGCGCCATAGGCGCCGTCGTGCTCGCCGAACGAGTGATAGAGGAGCACCAGACCGGAGCCCTGGGAACGGGGCCCAACTTTTGTTCCGATGATGCCCGAGGATGCGTGTAGACCCTGCATCAGGTCGGACTCGAAGTAGTCCTCCAGGATGTCGGCGGCACTCCCTGTCATCAGCCGGATCATGTCGTGTAGGACGCCAGCGGGCAGATCGGCGAGGTATGAGCCGATTGCCGCCATCCGTGCTCGCTCTTCAGGGTCCTTGGAGGTGATGTCGGGCGGGATCGAGTCCATTAGCGGTCTGATGGCGTGGACCACTTGTTCCATCATGTGCCCGTAGGCGTCGTAGGCGTCCGCGTCGTGGGGCGAGTGTCGGGAGATCTCGTGGTGGTTCTCGTTTTTGTCCTGCCCCAGCAAGATGTAGTCGCCATCCTCGGTCGGGGCGAAGGTCGAGGGCATGATGAGGGGCATGAAGCCGTGCTTGGTCAATTCCAGCTCGTGGATGATCTCGGGGCGGAGCAGGCTCAAGGCGTAGGAGAAGGTGGTGAAACTGAAGCCCGGGTACAGCTCCTCCGTGATGGCGGCGCCGCCAACCAGATGCCTGCGCTCGAGGATGAGGGTGCTCAGGCCCGACTTGGCTAGATACGCCCCGTTGACCAGACCGTTATGGCCTCCACCGATGACTATTGCATCGAACTTCTTCTTGGCCGGCATGTCTACCTCAGGCTGTCTTTCTCGGTGGGTTGAAGAAGGGGAGTCGGCTCACATTGGCCCTCACCACGTCGTAGCGATGATCGATGGTGACCTCGAGGCTGACCTCGGTCCCAAGAGCGGCGTGTTCGGGACGCACCCGGGCGATCCCGATGTGTCGCTGTGCCATCGGTGAGTAGACGAAGCTTGGCGTGTACCCGATCCGCTCCAGTTTCTCGTCGTAGATCATCATCCCGCCGTGCTCGGGGGTGTGATCCTTGGGAGGGATGACCCCGCGTTCGTTGAAGACACGGTTCCAGTCCTCGTAGTCGACCATGATCCCGACTGTCTTCCACCTAGACGTGCCATCGGCCAACTCGCGCTCGATAGCGCGCCGACCGATGAAGGCTCTGTCGTCGGAAGGGAGATCACGGAGCATCCACCCCAGCCCCAGCTCGTGGGGAGTGGTGCGCTGGTCGTCGTTCCAGGCGTAGCGGGCGGAGTAGAAGTCGACATCGATCAGGACCAGCCCGGCCTCGATGCGGGCGATGAGCAAAGCGGTCTGGCCGGCCGGAATCACCCCATAAGGCGCCGCGACTTCGAAGAGGGTGTCCCACACGCCGACTGCATCGTCCCGCTCCACCCAGATCTCATAACCGAGGTCCCCGGTGTAGCCGGTGCGGGAAATCGTCACCGCGGCGTTGCCGACTTTGGCCGGGGTGAGATGGAAGTAGCCGATCTCCTCCATCTCCGGAGCCAGCTGCTTGAGGATCTCCCTGGCGTATGGGCCCTGAAGGGCGAGGGCTCCGAAATCGTCCGAGACGTCTTCGATCTGGACCGCCATCCGGCCGGCGAGGTCCTGTAGATAGGCCATGTTGGGCTCGGCAGCGGTGAGCAGGAACTCGTCGTTGCTGTGCCGGAGGATGACTCCGTCCTCGACCACCCAACCGTCGTCGTCACACCAGACCGTGTAATGCGCCTGGCCGGGACGGCATTTTCGGATGTCACGGGCCAGAACGCCGGCAAGGAAGCTCTCAGCGTCTGACCCGTTGATCCGGTACTTGTAAAGGGGGGAGGTGTCGATGACCGCCGCCGAGTTTCTGATCGCGAAGTACTCGAACTTGTCCGACATCTGATAGCGATCGGTGGCGAGATATCCCGACCAGTGGCTCCACAACCCCGTCTTGTTGGCCTCGCTGGTCCTGGGATGAAACGGTGTCTCGCGGATCAAGTCTGCAACCTCGGCTGGGTCGGATCACTGTAACCGGGGAAACCTGAATCGTCATTCAGGATTCACAGTGAGGCGAATCGGCGTCACAGGCTCTCCGATGCGGATACATTGCCCTCGGGGCAAACTGAATGGAGAGTCAATTGATGAGACGCCTTATCGTGTCGATGATCGCCGCCGTGGTCGCGGTGTCCCTTGTTCCGATCGCATCCGCCCAAGAGGAGGACGACCAGGTCACGCTTCGCGTCGGCCTCACGCAGGACTGGGAGGTCCTGAACCCGACCTCGGGCTACACGGTGCCTGCCTACGAGGTCTGGAACCTTCATTACGCCACCCTCACCGACAAGGCCGCTGACGATTTCGCCACGACTGAAGGGCTGGCGGAATCGTGGGAGGAGGTCGAGGCCGGCATCGAGTACGTCTACACCCTGAGAGAGGGCCTGACCTGGTCTGACGGCGAGCCACTCACCGCCGAAGACGTGGCCTGGAACATCAACACCGCCGGAGTTCAGGGTTGGGACAACATGGTTTCGACAGTTGCCAATATCGAGGCCACCGCGGAGGACGAGCGAACCGTCCGGCTTGTGTCGTCCGTCCCGGACCCCAAGCTCCCCACCATGGACGTCTATCTCGTCCCGCAACACATCTGGGAACCGATCGCAACCGACTATGAGGCCGCCACTCAATATGCCGCAGACGATGGCGTAGGGAGCGGCCCGTTCGTCATGACCGAGTTCACTCCGAGCCAATCGGTAGTGATGGCTGCCAACCCCAACTACTGGGGATGGGAAGGCGAGGAGCCTCCGTACGACCAGGTGATCTTCCGATACTTCGAGAACCCAGACGCCATGGTGGCCGCCCTTCAGCAGGGTGAGATCGACGCTGCCCACGGATTCCCCGCCTCCTCGTGGGAGGCTCTCGAGGCAGATGACGCAATCGAGGTTGTGGCCGGCCAACAAGGTGGGTTCGATGAGATCGCCATCAACGGCGGCGCCGCCGAAGGCCAGCCCCATCCAGCTCTGCTCGACGTCGAAGTGCGGCGGGCCATCGCGCATGCCATCGACCGGCCCGCCGTCATCGAGGACCTCTATTTCGGCCTGGCAAGTCCGCTGGAGACGATTAGTCCCTCGGCCGACCCGAAATGGGTACCGGAGATCTCGGAAGACAACCAATTCTCCTATGACCCGGATCGGGCCAACCAAATCCTCGACGAGGCGGGGTACATGGACAGCGACGGTGACGGCATCAGGGAGATGCCCGACGGCACCAACCCGCTCGTGATCCGCCACGCCGTCAACACCGACGGCGACCTGGCCGGGTCGATCGGGGATCTGATGGTGGGATGGATGGAGGAGATCGGCATCGGCGTCGAGCTGGAGGCCTACGACCAGGATGCCCTCTTCGGGGTCATCGTCGAGGGAACCTACGACACCTTCTTCTGGGGCTGGGTGCCATTCGTGGACCCGGACCCGATGCTCTCCTACTTCACCGAGGCCGAGATCGGCGGCGCCAACGATGCCAACTGGTTCGATCCCGCATACGACGCGCTCTATACGGAACAAAACCAAGAGGTCGATCCCGATCGAAGAGTGGAGATCGTGCACGAGATGTTGACCTTGTTCCACGATTCGGCCGTCTACATCCCGATGTATGTCGCGCCGGACCTCCAGGCCTATCGAACCGACACCTTCGAGGGCTGGGTCAAGCAGCCGGCCGAGATCGGTCCAGTTATGTTCAGCAACACCTCACCGAGCTATGTCCAGCTCACCCCGATCGGTGCTGATGCAGAGGGGTCCGGCACCAATTGGCTGCTATGGGGCGGGATCGCCGCCGGTGTGATCCTGATCGCCGGTGTCTTCCTGGCGATGCGGAATCGATCCACCGCCGACGATCGGGAGTGAGCGCCTGACCACGGCTCGAACGACGGGACGGGGGCGGGGAAGACTCATTGGCCGAAAGGTGCTCGGGTCGGTCCTCACCCTCGTCTTCGTCCTCGTGTTCAACTTCTTCCTGTTCCGTGTGGTCCAGACCGATCCGATCGGGTCACTGTTCAGGGGAAGGAACGTCCCACAGGAGACCCTGGACAATCTGCGGGTGGCCTTCGGCCTCGACCAGTCGATCGGGACCCAGTTCCTGCTCTATCTGAAGGAGTCGGCACAGCTCAACTTCGGGATCTCTTATCAGACCCGCCAACCGGTGTGGGACGAGATCGTCGCCGCCATCCCTGCGACCGTTGCTCTCGTCGGAGTCTCGGCGATTCTCTCCGCTCTGATCGGCACCGTCGGGGGGATCATCGCCGCCTGGCGGAGAAACACCTGGAAGGATCACTCGATCACGTCCGGGACGATGGTGTTCTACTCCATGCCGGATTTCTGGCTCGGCATGATCCTCCTCGTCCTCTTTGCCGTTGTCCTGGGGTGGTTTCCCGTTGGCGGGGTGTCGACTGCGGGGTCGGGCGAATCCGGTCTCGCGCTGCTCATCGACCAGGCCTATCACATGTTTCTTCCCGCGCTGACCCTGACTCTGGCCTATCTCGGGGAGTACACCCTCGTCACCCGGAGCTCGTTGCTCGACGTCATGGGTGAGGATTATCTCACGGTGGCCCGAGCCAAGGGATTGCGGGATGTCGCGGTGCGCAACCGCCATGCTGTTCCCAACGCGTTGCTCCCGGTCGTGACCCTCACTGCCATCAACTTCGGCTTCGTCCTCTCGGGCGCCATTGCCGTCGAGGCGGTGTTTTCCTGGCCCGGTCTGGGCAAGCTCACCGCCGACTCCATCCGCGGCCCCGACCTCCCCATGCTCCAGGCTCTCTTTCTCCTTTTCAGCGCGGCGGTCATCGTCTTCAACCTGATCGCCGACCTCACCTATAGCTGGCTGGACCCACGGGTGGAGGGTCAATGACGAGCCTCGCCATGCAGCGACGACGCGCCACCGCGGGACGGGTGTGGAAGCAATTTCGCAGCTCGAGAAGCGGAATGATCGGACTCGGCGTGTTGCTTCTTTTCGTATTGATGGCCCTGGCGGCGCCGCTGCTCGCCGACGTCAGGGAGTTGAACCCGGTTTACGCCCGAGCTCAAGGTAATCCCCAATGGGCACCTCCGAGCGAATTCGGCCCACTGGGCACCGACTACATCCGCCGCTCGGTGTGGGCGCAGTTTGTGTGGGGCTCCCGGGTCAGCCTCTTCGTCGGGCTGGCGGCCACCGTGCTCACGATCTTGATCGGCTCGGTCATCGGCATCGTCGCCGGGTTTGTCGGCGGCAAGCCCGACGCAGTGCTGATGCGGATCACGGAGTGGTTCTTGGTGGTTCCCTTCCTGCCCCTGGCCATCGTGCTGGCCTCGGTCCTGGGAAGGAACGTCTGGAACATCATCTTCGTCATCGGCATCACTTCCTGGCCCTCGACCGCGCGTCTCATTCGCGCCCAAGTGCTGACGGTCAAGCAGCGTCTGTTCGTCGATCGGGCGCGCTCACTCGGGGCGAGCGGAAGGCACATCGTCGGGCAGCACATTCTCCCCAACGTCATGGGTTTGATCCTCGCCAACGCCACCCTGGCCGTCCCGATCTCGATACTCACCGAGACCACGCTGGCCTTCCTGGGGCTGGGTGACCCCTCGGCCGCATCATGGGGCAAGACCCTGGAGGAGGCCTTCGTCAACGGTGCAATGGTCAGGAACGCCTGGTGGTACTTCGTCCCCGCCGGTCTCGGGATCCTGGTGGTCGTCCTCGCCTTCACCCTGATCGGGCGCACTCTCGAGGAGATTGCTAATCCGAGACTGAGCCGCGCACGATGAGCGAGCCGATGCTCTCTGTGCACGACCTGGAGGTCACGTATCACGGGCACGGTGGCGACGTGCCGGCGGTGCGCGGGGTGAGCTTCAATCTGGAAAAGGGAGATTCCCTGGGTCTCGCCGGCGAGTCTGGTTGCGGCAAGTCCACGCTGGCCAATGCATTACTTCGTCTCCTGCCGGCCGGGACCGAAGTGTCCGGGCAGATCACCCTGGATGGGAAAGACGTCCTCAACCTCAGTCCGGGAGGTCTGAGAGCGGCGCGATGGACTTCCGGGGCCATCATCTTCCAGGGGGCGCTCCATGCTCTGAACCCGGTGCAGACAGTGGGCGAGCAGATCGCTGAGCCGATGTTGGTCCATCAGACCGCGGCTAGTGACGGCGCCGCCCGAGAACGGGTCGTCGAGCTCCTCAGGAGAGTCGGTCTGCCCGCGGCTCGGGCCGACTCCTACCCCCATCAGCTGTCGGGTGGCCAGAGACAGCGGGTGCTCATTGCTATGGCCCTGGCCTGCGACCCGCTCCTACTCATCGCCGACGAACCGACCACTGCGCTCGATCTCATGGTCCAGGCCCAGGTCCTCGATCTCCTCGCAGACCTCAAGAAGGAACGTGACCTGACCTTGATGTTCATCACGCACGATCTCTCGGTGCTCACCTACGCCTGCCGGCGACTGGCGGTTATGTATGCAGGACGGATCGTGGAAGAGGGCCCCGCCTGGGACGTATTCGAGAATGCGTCGCATCCTTACACGAGAGCTCTGGCCGCAGCTTTTCCCACTATCGGTGACGACACCTCGCGGATGGCGCCATCGGGTCTGGGCGGCGACCCGCCGACACCCGACAACCTGCCCCAGGGATGCCCCTTCCATCCTCGATGCCCTCTGGCCCATGATGCTTGTCTGCCGGCCGAGCCCGACCTGCGTTCGTCGGGCCTGGAAAGGAGTGCGGCGTGCGTGCTGGTGTGACCAATCTGGTCGAGGTCGAGGATCTGCACGTTCATTTCGGGGCCGCTCGAGCCGTCGACGGCGCCTCGCTGCATGTAATGCCGGGGGAGGTGCTGGCCCTGGTCGGGGAGTCGGGATCTGGGAAGACGACGCTCATCCGGGCGATCCAGGGCTTGCAGAAGCCGACCTCGGGCCACATACGGGTCGAGGATGTGGGCGACGACGGTCCGAGACCGAAGATCCAGACCATCTTCAATCCCAGCGTCCAGATGGTCTTCCAGGATCCAACCGGCGCCCTGAACCCCCGACAGACCATCTACGAGATCGTTGCCGAGGGACTGCGCATCCAGCACGGCGACGGCGTCGAGCAGGAGCGAGTAGCGCAGGCACTGTCCCGCGCGGGTCTGCGCCCACCGGAGCGGTTCTTTCCCTTGTATCCACACGAGGTGTCGGGCGGTCAGCGTCAGCGCGTCGTAATCGCCGGCGCCATGGTCATGGAGCCACGTCTCTTGCTGGCAGACGAGCCTGTGGCCAGCCTCGACGCCTCCATCCGCGGCGAGATCCTTGCTCTGATGCGCCGCCTCGTGGACGAGACCGGTTTGGCCATCCTCGTCGTCACCCACGACCTCGGGCTCGCCTGGAACATTGCCGACCGGGTCGCCGTCATGTATCTGGGCCGGATCGTCGAGACCGGGCCGACCGAGCAGATCCTGGAGAACCCCCGGCATCCCTACACCAGGGCTTTGCTGTCTGTCGTACCCGAGACAAGGGAGATGGAGCAGCAGATCCTGATTGGGGAAATACCAGATCCGGCCCGGATCCCTTCGGGATGCCGTTTTCATCCCCGCTGTCCTTTGCTCCAGTCAGGGGCTCTCGCGCCGGAAGTCGCGGCTCGATGTCCCACCGATGACCCGGGGCCGACGCCAGTAGGCGCCCTCACGGCAGCCGCCTGTTGGGCCGTTCCCGCTTAGCGGAGGTCAGTCCGGTACGGGTAGCGCGAGCCGGAACACCGATCCACCATCATGTCGATAGTCGAGCTCGCCACCCATGATTCGGGCCAGGCTCCTAGCAACGGCAAGTCCAAGGCCCACCGAGTTGGGGGTGCGTCCGCCACTGTCGGCGTGGACGAACGGCTCGAACATCGTCGCCACCCGGCTCGCCGGGATCGGGCCACCCGAGTCCTTGATATCGATGCTCGCACCAGTTGTGTCTGACATGACCCTCACCGAGATCTCATCCCCTCCGTAGCGGATGGCGTTGGTGATGAGGTTGCGCACGATTTGCCGGAGGCGGTTCGGATCGGCCCAGACAATGGCGTCCCCTCGCCACGAAATGCTTCGCCCTGACTCTCGGCCCGATGTCTCGACCATGTCGGCGAGGTGTTCGGCGACAGATACCGCTGACGGGTAGAACGTCATGGTCCCGGCCTCGAGCCTCGTAACCGTGAGCAGGTCGTCGACGATGCTGGAGATATCGGCCGACTGACTGGCAATGAGTCGGACGAGGGAGCGCGCCTCATCCGGTTCGAAGAGGTCCCACGAGTCCGATAGCTCGCTGGCGAAGCCCAGGACCGCGGCCAGCGGAGTGCGAAGCTCGTGGCTGATGCTGGCCAGGAACTCACGCTTGTCGTGGTCCAACGCCTCCAACTCGGAGACCCGCACCCTGGCCAGCTCAGCCTCCTGACGAGCCCGTTCGACCTGGAAGCGGGTGGTGGCGAGGCTGGCCCGCCGTTCGGCCTGGTCCGTGTGCAGGTCGCCGTCGAGGCGGTGGTACTCCCGGTGACAGGCCAGTGCCCCGGCATAGTCGCCAAATGCTTCGAGCAGGTCGGCCCGAAGCGCCGTCGCTCTCACCAGCAGCCGCTTCATGTCCAGCCTCTTGCTGCGATCTGCAGCTTCCTCCACGAGCATTCCCGCCTCTTCGTTACGGCTCGCGCCGATGAGCCAACCGGCGCGATCCAGGGCGAGTTCGATAGCCAACTGGTCGAGTCCCCCTGAGGTGGCCTCCGTCTCTGCGGTCACGGCCGCATCGATCGCATCGTCGATCAGGTCGGAAGCGGCTAGGACGTGGGCGCGCAGGGACCTCCCGTAGGCGACGGTATGACGCCCATCGTCTCCAAGTTTCTCGCCTCTCTCGATTATCTCCGCAGCAAGCTCTCTGACCCGGTCGATAGCCTCCGTTTGCTCGTCCTCATCGCCCATCTCGGCGAGGGAGAGGAGCTCAAATCCTTGGTTGATCTTCGCCGTGCCGACCCGGAGCTCATCACCCAGCCGGAGATATACGGACTCGGCTTCCTCGAAGAGATCGAGGGCTTCCTTGTGTCTTCCCTCATGGCTGAGGGCGATCCCAGTGAGGTTCGTCAGCAGCCCGACACCGAGCTCGTCGTCGGCCAGCTTGAGTGGTGCCCGGGCCCTCTCCAGGTACTCGAGCGCGGTCGAGGTGTCACCGACATCTCCGTACAGGTCGCCGATCGCCATCAGGGCATTGGCAACCCCACTCATGTTTCCTTCCAGCTCGAACTGCGCACGGGCCGACAATTGGGAGTCGAGAGCGTCGTCGAGACGCCCCATGGAGCTCAGAGCCCATCCCTTGTGGTTAAGGGCCCAGGCGCGAGCCGCTCCGTCTCCGACGGCGTCGGCGAGGGCGATAGCGGAGTCGGCCATCGCCACCGCCTCGGCAGAGTCGTACTCATACAAGGCAGCGGAGAGCTCGTTGAGGGCGGCGAGCCGTTCCGTGTCGTGTTGCGCTTCCTGGACGCGCCTTCGCTTCATGGAGAGAGAGTCCATGTCCTGAAGAAATCGGCCTCATGAGGCGGGTACTTGACCTCGGCGGGGCCCTACACCATGTAAGAGCGCACCGGATCCTTCTCCTGGAGGATGGGCCGGTCGGCGGCGAGGGCGGAGATGTCGTGTGTGGTGACGCCGTCGAGGGCGAGGTCGACGAGGATCCGGCCGAGCAACGAGGCGAACTTGAAGGCGTGGCCGGCACCCACCACTGTGAAGATGTTGGCTGTCCCTGGCACCCTGTCGAGGAGGAAATCGCGATCGGGCGTCAGCGTGTAGAGACAGGTCTTGGCCATCCGGACAGGTCCGACTGCCTGTGGGAGATGTTGGCCCGCGAAACCCCTGACAGCCTCGGTGACCTCATCCCGCGGCTCGAAACTCCTGTTCTCGGGGTCGGTCACGATCTCGCAGCGATCCCAGGCGATCTTCACAGCCGGCTCCCCGAATATCGGGAAACCGTAGAACGAGGGCTCGTCCATCCAGATCCAGATCGGGAAACGGGAGGGGTGGAACGACACCGGGTCTGCCGCCTCCATATAGACGACCTGTTCCAGGGTCACCTCGAGTGGGATGTCCACACCCAGACTCTCCAACACGGTTGGGGTCCATGCCCCGGCGGCGACGATCAACGAGCCGACTCGATGGGTCCTGCCGTCGACCTCGATCTCGACCTCGCCGTCGACCTCCCGGATAGCGCCGACGCCGGCGCTGTCTACGAGGGTCGCACCGTTTTCTCGGGCCAGCCGACGATGTGTCTCATTGGCCCTCGAGGCCATGGCGATGCCGGATCGCTCTTGATAGAGAGCCTCCACGTCTTCGCTCAGACGCCATTGAGGCCAGCGCCTCATGACCTCGGCGGCGTCGAGCTCCTCGAAGGGAACCGAGGCAGCACCCATCGACATCCGGTAGTCGTCGAGTCCGATCGAGGCGTCGGCCGGAGCGAGATCGAGGCCACCCGTCCTGAGAACGAGTTGCTCGCCAGAATCGACCTCTACCTGCTCCCATGCCTCGTAGGCCGCCTTGGCCAATTCGACGTAGGCGGGGGTGTGATAGGACAGCCGGATGATCCGGCTGTGATCCTCGGATCCCCCCCGGACATGACCGAGCTCGAATTGCTCGACGCCGAGGACGTCGCCACTGAGCCGACGGGACGCCCAGAAGGCGGCGGCGCTGCCGATGCCGCCCAGCCCGAGGACCGCCACCCGATAGTCAGTCACATCAGCTCGTCGAGATACCGCCGAATATCCATCGAATAGTCCTCCATCGGGGCATAGAACCCGGTGGTGAACCGGCGCGACGACATCCCCCTCTGCACCGACTCGCAGATCTTCCAGTCCTGGCGGTTGACCATGTCCCAGAACTCGACGGCGTCCGAGGGATCGAAATCGGGTCTGGCCATCTCGTCGGGATGGAAGAGGAAATCGCACACCACGGTGGTGAAAGCGGGGCTGTGGGGCCACAGGGTGAAAGCGGCGACATGGTCGGCGGAGAGACTCAGCATGAGGTTGGGGTAGACGAGTTGGCCCTTGTGCCGCTCCTGCTCTTCGGGCGTCAGACCGGGGAATGGCCGGCGGTTGGTCGTCCCGCTCGCGGTGAACGTCCAGGCACCATCGCGGTGGGGGATGCCGCTCTCCCAGTCCAGCTCGGAGCCGCCCCGCTGTCTGAAGGCGGGCACCAGCTCCACCAATTCAGGGTGGACCGGGCCGCAGTGATAGCACTCGTTGTAGTTCTCCACGAGAGCCTTCCAATTGGACGCGACCGGATAGACGAGCCGGACGGCGGTCCGCAGGTCGGCCAACGGATAGTTGGCCAGATAAGTCTCCGACTCCTGGAATTGACCGGTGATGGGCGCGGCCGCCGCGGCGTCGAGGTGGATCCAGACGAACCCAGCCCAGATCTCGACTGCGATGTGATGGAGGGGCAGGTCCTCTTTGTCGAGTCCGTCGGTCTCGTCGAGAAATGGTGCCGCTCGGAGCTGGCCATCGAAGCCATAGGTCCAGGCGTGGTAGGGGCATTGGATCGAGCCTTTGAACGTGCCGGTCGGGCCCAAGTGGGTTTGGGATGGCTTGCCGGCGGCATCGGTCAGCTGTGAGCCGCGATGCCGGCAGAGATTGACATAGGCCGCCAGGTCACCGGCTCGCGTCCTGGTGACGATGATCGATTCGCCGACGACATCGCAGACCAGATGGTCGCCTGGTTCGGGGATTTCCTCTTCGCGACCGACGCAAAACCACTGTCGCTCGAAGACGCTGGACACCTCTTTGGCGAACCAATCGGCTTCGACATACCGATCCCGGTGAAGTGTCGGTTCCACAGAGCGAGGGTAGTTGAACGGCGGTTCAGGCCCATTCTCTCGGCACGTCGTCGTCCCATACCCGGTTGAACACCACCCGGTCGTCGTGGAGGGCGGTGAGCTCGATCTTGAGGTGGAACGAGTCTGCATCACCGGACAGCTCCAAACTGCCCTGCGTCGTGACTTTCCAACCGGGTCGCTCCATCGTCGACTCGGCGTCCGACCGGACACGGGTCGAAGCCGGATCGTCTTCGTCAACGCTCACGAACCAGTTCTCGTCCGAGCTGTAGGTCAGATCTGCCCGCTCGGGTTGAAACTCTCTGGAGTAGCGGTGCCGCTCATAAGAGACGGTGGGGCCCTCCCGATCGACCAGTGCGTGGCCCCTGTCGTCCTCCTCGAGGCCGGGAGGCCGGGGAAGTGGTGGCGGGGCCGGAATGAGGACCCTGGAATCCTCCTCACGCACCGGGACGGCGGGCAGATGGAGGGTCGAGCGGCCTGGGTCGAAGGTCAGGCTGAACCTTTGCCCGGGCGGCCACACAACCGGGAAGTCCGCCCCAGCCAGCGCCAGTCGCAAGCTCCAGCCCGCAGGCAAAACCGCCGACGTCGTCAACAGCGGGAAGCGGACCGTGATCGATGTGTCCGGCATGATCGGCACGGGTGTCGACAGGTCATCAGGGAAGACCAGATTGCGGCTGCCCCTGGTGATCAAGTGACCGTCCCCGGCCGGGGAAATGGCGAGGAGCCGGGCCGCAACAACTCCGACGGGCTGGTCGCTGGCCACCGCTAGCTCGATCTCGGGGGCTCCCAGGATGTCTAGGGACTCATCGAACGGGGCGGTCTCGAAGGTCGCCGAGTGAGCATCGTCATCGGTCGAATCGGCACTGCCCCGTCCCGCTCGATCCCAGGCGGGGGCGTGGATCCCGACCCATTGCGGTCCTGACCACGTCGTGGTGTCATGGCGAAGTCCGTCCAAGGGGAGATCGACCATGATGCGGTCGGCTGGCGGCCACGACGGCTCGGCTCGCCAGTATCCGGGTGTCGGCGGGTCGTCGAAGGGAGGACGTCTCGGCCCGTCGTATGGCGTGCCGGTCCGGATGAAGGCCGTCACCGCCGGCATGTCCATCACACCGTTCTCATCACCTCTGAGATGATGGCCAAACCAGCGGGCCAATAGATCGAGATGGTCGAGGCCCGGTCCCGGGCAACCGGTGGAAGGCCGATAGTGGCCCCAGGGCCCGATGACGGTCCGGGTGGGGCAGGTGAGATGTTCCGCCATTGCCAGCATCCCGTCGACATACCCGTCGACCCAGCCACCGATGAGAAGGGTGGGGCATTGGATGGCCCCGTAGTCGGCACATGGCGAGCCGTGGAGCCAGTACTCGTCGCGGCGCTGATGACGGAGCCAGATCCCGGGCCACTGCGGCGTGTTCTCCAATCGGTCCATCCATAGCTGGTACCAACCGTCGCCGACGATGTCCGGATCGGGCGGCAGCGCGTTGCAAACCACCATCGAAGGTGGCCAATCCACCTGTTCCTGAGCATGAAGGGAGCCGCCCGTGTAGTGGACATCGGAGGCGAAGCGGTCATGGGTGGCGTGGACCGGGGCGATGGCCTTCAGTTGGGGCGGACGGAGCATGGCGGTTTGAAGTGAGCTGAATCCGCCCCACGACACGCCCCACATGCCGAGATTCCCGCTGCACCACTCCTGGTCGGCGAGCCAGCGGAAGATGGCAAGCGTGTCCTCCTGCTCCCGGGGGACATACTCGTCCTCGATGATCCCGGTCGATGCTCCCGTCCCGCGGATGTCGATGCGAACACCCGCGAATCCTTTCCCGGCCAGATAGGCGTAAGTCGCCCAGTCTCCTGCGTAGAAAGCGTCGTCCTTGCGATAGGGGAGAGACTCGACAACGGTCGGGTAGGGACCATCGTTGCTGCTGTCGGGTTGATAGACGGTGAGGGCGATGCTGACACCGTCATCCATCGGGACGAACACGCGGCGGTCGACTCGGACCGGGTACTCCGGTGTTCCCTCGGGCACGGCGGCAATCTAGCGACGGCCGGGGATACCCTCGCCGCGCTCATGCGGGGTGAACCAACTCGTCAGGTGATCGTGGTCGGCGCCGGTGTGGCGGGGCTCGTAGCTGCTCGGCGCCTGGCCGATCGAGGGATCGACGTTGTCGTCCTGGAGGCCAGAGACCGGGTCGGGGGACGTCTCTGGTCGTACCGTATGCCCAATGGCGAGATCGTCGAGTTGGGCGGCGAGTGGATCTCGACCACGCAGACGGCGGTGATGGGTCTCGCCGACGAGCTCGGGCTCGAGCTCATCGACACCGGGATGGACTTCATCACTCGCGATCCGGTGGGTGGGCCGGCGATCGCCGTGGAGGAACATGAGCGTCTCGCAGGTCTGCTGGCCGATCGGATGATGGAGATCGGGCCGGTCAAGCTGTCGTCGATGAGTGCTGAGGAGGTCCTCGACGGTCTGGGTAACAACGGTCCGGCGGGGTCAATCCTCCGAAGCCGTCTCCAGGGGACGGCTGGTGCGGCGTTGGGGTCCATCGCCGCAGCCGAGATCGGCGAGGAGTTCGGGATCGGGGATGACGGGTCATACATTCGGATCGATGGCGGCAACGACCGACTCGCCACCGCGCTGACTCCTGGCCTCGATGTGCGGCTCGGTCTCGAGGCGTTCTCGATCCGCCGGACGGCGAACGACGTCACAGTCGAGACCGCCGGTGGGGCCTTCATTGCTTCAGCCGTGGTGCTAGCCGTGCCGCTCGGAGTGTTGAAGCACCTGAGGTTCGAACCGCGGCTGCCCAATGAGGTAACTCGTGTCCTCGCGTCCCTGAAAATGGGCGTCGGGATCAAGGTGGCAATGGGTACAGCCGAACCACCGCCGATGTTCCGCAGACAAGACACCGACATCCCCGCCTGGTATTGGACAGGACTCGGGTCGTCGGGATCTGTCCGTCGGGCTGTCACTGGCTTTGCCGGATCGGAGGCGGGCGTGGCGCCGCTCCGCACAAACGTGATGTTCCGTCTCGCCCGGGCGGCACCAGAGGCGATGCTCGACGGTGCGCCGATAGTCGCCGACTGGGGCTCCGATCCGTTGGCTGGCGGCAGCTATTCCCTCATCGGGCCCGGGCAGCGAGCGACGCTCGAGGTGTTGATACGGCCAGTGGGTCGGGTGTTCTTCGCAGGCGAGCACGTGAACGGGAGCGGGACCATCGATGGGGCGATACGAAGCGGTGACTTCGCTGCCGATCTGGTCTCCTCCTCCCTGGTTTTCTGAACGACGGTTCAGCCGTAGTGTTACCGTCGCAGGAGACCGAATACGCCCAACGGAGGCAGGCGTGAAACAGCTCTACATCGATGGGAAATGGGCAGACCCGCGCTCCGGGGAGCACTTCGAGACGTTCAACCCGGCTACCGGCGAGGTGCTGGACCAGATCTCGTCGGCGGGACCCGAGGACGCAGATGCTGCTGTCGCCGCCGCCCGTCGCGCCTTCGAGAACGGAAGCTGGGGTGCTCAGTCGGCGCCACGCGACCGGGCCGCCCTTCTCTTCCGGGTGGCCGAGATCATCCGCCGCGACCGTGACCGGCTCGCCGAGCTGGAGACCCTGGACAATGGCAAACCCCTCAGCGACGCCATCTGGGACATCGACGAGGCCGCCTACATGTTCGAGTACTACGCGGGCTGGGCGACCAAGGTGATGGGTTCCATCCCACCCGTCGGGCCCGAGGCGATGAGCCTGGTGATCAAGGAGCCGGTGGGTGTGGCCGCCCTGATCACGCCGTGGAACTACCCGATCCTGATGGCGAGTCAGAAGATCGCCCCTGCTCTCGCCGCCGGCTGCACCACGATCCTCAAGCCCGCCGAGCAAACTCCGCTCACCGCCATCGAGCTCGCTCGAATCCTCGATGAGGCCGGTGCCCCTCCCGGTGTGTTCAACCTCCTCACCGGATTTGGCCCGGAGGCAGGTGCGCCGCTCGTGGCCCACCCGGATGTAGACAAGGTCTCCTTCACCGGCTCTGTCGAGGTGGGGAAGATCATCTCGAAGACGGCGTCCGAGACGCTGAAGCGTGTGACCCTCGAGCTCGGGGGCAAGTCGCCCAACCTGATCTTCGCCGATGCCGATTTCGAGTCCGCCATCGACGGAACCTGCGCCGGAATCTTCGCCAACAGTGGCGAGGTCTGCTCTGCGGGCAGCCGCGTTCTCGTCGAGAAGGCCATTTACGACGACGCCGTCGCCTCCATGATCGACGAGGCAGCCCGGATCAAGGTGGGGAGTGGTCTCGACCCGGACACCACCATGGGCCCCCTGATCTCGGATGAGCACCGGGAAACGGTGCTGTCTTACGTGGGCTCGGGCCGGGAGTCGGCCGCGGTGGCCTATGAAGGAGCTATGCCCTCGGATCCGGGACTGGCCGGCGGATACTTCGTCCCGCCGACGATCTTCACCGATGTCGACAATTCCACCCGTATCGCCCGTGAGGAGATATTCGGACCGGTGATGGCAGTGATCCCGTTCTCAGACGAGGAGGACGCCATCCGGATCGCCAACGACACGACTTACGGTTTGGCGGCGGCGGTGTGGACCTCGGACATCAAGCGTGCGATGAAGGTGGCAAGGGGCATCAAGGCCGGGGTGGTCTGGATCAACGACAGCCAGCCGGCGCCCACCGAATCGATCTGGGGCGGATACAAGACTTCGGGAGTGGGCCGCGAACTCGGTCCCTGGGGCATCGAGTCCTACCTCGAAGAGAAGCAGATCTACCTCAATCTGGGATGAGCATCTCCCTCACCACTGCCGAGCGGGCACTGCAAGAGCGGGCGCGAGCCTTCGTGGACGAGTTGATTCCCTGGGAGGTCGAGGCGGAGATGAATCGGGGCGAGATCCCCGAGAACGTGCTGAAAGAACAAAAGGAACGGGCACGCGAGTTGGCCCTCACGTCGATCAACATGTCCGAGAGACTTGGCGGCCCCGGATACAGCATGCTGGCCCAGGTCTTGATCCAGGAGCAAACCGGCCGCGCCACCAATGCGCTCGGTTGGGTGGTGTCGACCGGGCCGTCGTGGATCGAAGAGGTGGCTACCGAGCACCAGATCCAGACCTGGATTCGCCCCACCGTCGATGGCGACATCCACGAGTGCTACGCGATCACCGAGGAGGGAGCCGGCTCGGACGTGGAGGCAATCGAGGCGACGGCCCGCCTCGATGGCGAGGAGTACGTGCTCGACGGGGTGAAGTGGCACGTCACCTCGGCCAATCTCGCCGCGTATGTCTTTTTCCAGGCCAAGCTGACGGAGGGTCCAAACGCCGGACGGCATGTCCTGTTCTTCGTCGACATGGACACGCCGGGTGTGGAGTGCGTGCAGGGTGCCCGAGTACTCCCACACCTACAGCCATCACCATTGGGAGATGAAGTTCACCAACGTAAGGGTTCCGGTCGAGAACCTGGTGGGAAGCGAAGGCGACGGTATGAGCTTCTCCCACGCCTGGTTCCGCTACGAGCGGCTGATGATCGCTGCCCGATGTTGCGGCGCTGCCGAGCGTCTGATCGAGGAGGCGACCGCATTTGCCGAGGAGCGTCAGGCGTACGGCGCTCCGATTGCCGACTACCAGGCGATCCAGTTCATGCTCGCCGACTCGCTGACCGAGTTGTGGGCGGCGCGACTCATGACCTATGAGACGGCGCGGGCCATCGACGAGGGCGCCGACCTCAAGGTGCAGCACGCCCAGTGCTCGATGGCCAAGCTCTATGCCTCGGAAATGGCCAACCGCGTGGCCGACCGGGCGGTGCAGATCTTCGGGGGTCGGGGGTTCATGCGGGAGAACGTGGCGGAGCGCTTCTTCAGGGAGCTTCGTGTGGACCGAATCTGGGAGGGAACCTCCGAAATTCAACGGATCATCATCGCCGACCAACTCCGGAAGCGAGGGGCCCGCTCGTTACTCGGCTGAGGAGGCAGCCGCGGTCGCGATCAACTCTTCCAGAACCTGCTGGTCCACATCCTCCAGCCGTTTGATGTAGAGGCATGACTTGCCGGTGCTGTGCTTGCCAAGCCGATCGAGCAGAGCGTCGTACTCGGAGGCGACGTCACTCAAACTCAGGTAGAGGGTCAGGTTCTGCTTGCGAGGCGAAAAACCGACCTTGAACCAGTCACCCTCGCGGCCCGAGGGGGATCGGTAGTGGAAATCACCGAACCCGACGATGCTCGGTCCCCACATCTTTGGCTTGTCACCCGTGATTCGGGTCATAATCTTCGAGAGCTCCTTGCTGTCCTTGCGCTGGCCCTCTTCGGGGATCGACGCGAGGAATTCCGCAACGCTGGAGCCGGTCTTCTGGGTCTTGAGCTCGGCCACGGAGCCGAAACTATCAGAGTCTCAAGCCTTCAATTCTCGCTGTGGGACTTTGGGGACCACCAGGCCTTCGCCGAGGTAGGCGTGGGCCATGATCCCGAGGAACTGGTAGACGGTCCCCTCCCAACCGCTGAGCGGCCCGGGGCGGTACCCCCGGTTTTTGACTCCCCGCATCACCGCCTCGCATGCCGTCCAGTCCTCGCGGTTGGTTATGTCCCAGAAGTCGACTGCATAAGAGGGGTCGAAGGCTTCCACCTCGAACGCTTCCGGCGGGAACAGCCAGGAGCACTCGATGAAGGTCTGCCCCATCGAGAGAGGGGTCAGGGTGTGGGTCATGACGTAATCGGGGTGTATCGACAGGAGCAGGTTCGGCATCACAGTCAGGTACCACACGTAACGGGCCAGTTCGTCGTCGATGAGCCGGAAGTTGACGCCCTTGGAGGCGCCGTCGAGGGACATCGTCACCGCATGGTCTTTGAGCTGCATGGTCCCGCCACACCACATACCGGTAGGGATGTGGTCGTAGCCGCTGTCAGGAGGCGTCACCTCACAGAGCTCGGGATGGATCGTGGAGCAGTGGTAGCACTCGTTGTAGTTCTCCACCACGATCTTCCAATTGGCCTCGACCACGTAGGAATGCGTCACCGCGGTGACGAGGCGGTCCAACTCGTAGTTGGCGGTGATCTCGCCGAGGTTCCCCAACTGACCGTCGAGTGAGCCTGATCTGCCCGATAGGTCGACCCAGAGCCAGCCACCGAACGTGTCCACGCCGAGCTCGACGAGGGGATAGTCGGCGGTGTCGAAGTCGTCACTCTGGGTGAACCGGGGCGCCTGGCGGAGGGTCCCATCGAACCGGTAGGCCCAGCTGTGATAGGGACATCGGATCTGGCGGGCGTCGAAGGCATCACCGACCGGGGCCAGTTCGTGGCCGCGGTGCCGGCACACATTGGAGAAGGCTCGCAATGTCCCGTCGGACTCTCTGCTCATGAGCACACTCTCGCCGCCAACGTCGACCGCTCGGAGCTGGCCCGGAGCCAGCACTTCGTCCAGGCGTCCGACGCAGGTCCACATGGCCTGCCACAGGTGCTGCCTCTCCCAGGCCAGGACATCCTCGGATAGATAGACGTCGGCAGGGAAAGTCAGACTCGACCCGAATGGATCGAGGACCCTGCTGATCTGTCCCGGGTCAACCGGTGCCGGATTCATCCCGAATCTCTCCTGCCGCCGTAGTTGTCTCAGTGTATCCTGAACAGCGAGTCAGGATACCGAAAGGAAGGTGACTCATGTCCCCCGTGGACACTCAAGTCTCGGCTCTCGATGACTTGATCGCAAGGGAGAGGCGGAGTTTCCTCGACCGGGCGCCCAAGGCGACCGAGATGGGAGATCGTGCCGGACGTTCGCTTGCCGGGGGTGTCACCTCCAGCTGGCAGATCTCGGATCCGCAGCCGATATGGATCGATCGGGGTCTGGGGTCCAGGGTCTGGGACGTCGACGGCAATGAGTATGTCGACTTGCACGGCGGTTACGGCGCCATGCTCGCCGGCCACGCTCACCCGGCTGTGGTCGCAGCCGTTTCGGAGCGGGTCCGCAAAGGAACCCACTTCGCCCAGCCAACCGCGGACGCGATCGTCGTCGCCGAGGAACTCACCCGCCGATACGGGATGACGATGTGGCGGTTCGGGAACTCGGGTACCGAAGCGACCATGGACGCAGTGCATCTCATGCGCGCCATCACCGGCCGGGACCTGATCATAAAATTCGAGGGCGGATACCACGGTCATCACGATTCGGTAATGGTCTCGGTCTGGAACGAGGATGGGCTCGGCTCGGCCACACAGCCGAAGAGCGTCGCAGCGGGCGGCGGGATCCCTCAGGCGATCGTCGAGCTCACCCTCGTGGCGCCGTTCAACGATCTCGACGTCGTGAGCCAGCTGCTCGAGGCGCACGAGGGCAGGATCGCTGGGGTCATCGTCGAGCCGATCTTGCAGAACTGCGGGATCCTGCTCCCTCAGCCAGGATTCCTTCAGGGTCTTCGTGACCTGACCCGGAAACACGATGCCCTCCTGACTTTCGACGAGGTCAAGACGGGTCTCACCGTGGGCAAGGGTGGTGCTACCCGGCGTTTCGGGGTCCAGCCCGACATGGTGTGCCTGGCCAAGGCACTCGGTGGTGGTCTGCCCATCTCGGCAATCGGTGGCACTGATGAAGTGATGAGCCACATCGTTGACGGCACCTACGAGCAGGTGGGGACCTTCAACGGCAACCCGCTCTCGATGGCCGCGGCCAAAGCCATGCTCACCGAGGTCATGGTGGAGGAGACCTACGAGCATCTCGATCAAATCCAGAGCCGGATGGAGAAGGGCGCCAACGAAGTGGTCGGCCGGCACCACCTGACCGCTCACGTGGCCACGGCCGGCGCCAAGGGAAGCGTCATTTACTGCGCCGAGCCGATGCGCACCTATCGCGACTTCCTCGCAGTCGATGGTCGTTACGCCCAGGCCGCGTGGCTGTATCAGTACAACCGGGGTGTCTTCCTGCCCCCGTGGGGCAAGGGTGAGCAATGGCTCCTGTCGGTCCAGCACACGGTCGAGGACATCGACCGGTACCTAGAGACCCTCGACGCATTTGCGTCCGCCATCAGCTCATGAGTCGACCGTAGACTCGCCCGACTCATGAGCGGCGCCGTCGAACTGGTCGATCTGGCCAAGTACTTCGGGGAGATCCCGGCGGTCGATCACATCAACCTCCGGATCGAGGACGGTGAGTTCTTTTCCCTGCTTGGGCCGTCGGGATGCGGCAAGACCACCACCTTGCGTCTGATAGCCGGGTTCGAGCGTCCGGACAGCGGCGCCATCCTCATCGACGGGACCGATCAGGCAGGCACTCCTCCACACAAGCGCCCGGTGAACACGGTGTTCCAGAGCTACGCCCTGTTCCCGCACATGGACGTGGCCTCCAATGTCGCATTCGGACTCCGTTACAGGGAGGTGCCCAAGTCGGAGCAACAGGAGCGGGTGGCCGACGCCTTGGAAAAGGTGCGTCTCACGGGTATGGAATCCCGCAAGCCCACCCAGTTGTCGGGTGGCCAGCAGCAACGCGTCGCCCTGGCCCGATCCCTTGTCCTCAACCCATCTGTCCTCTTGTTGGATGAGCCACTTGGCGCCCTCGATGCCAAGCTGCGCAAGGCACTCCAGGTCGAGCTGAAGCGCCTTCAGGAGGACCTCGAGATCACCTTCATCTATGTCACTCACGACCAGGAAGAAGCCCTGACGATGTCGGACCGCATTGCCGTCATGACCGAGGGCACGATCGAGCAGATGGGGACGCCGTCGGAGATCTACGAGGCCCCTCGGTCCAGCTACATCGCCGACTTCCTCGGCGTGTCCAACCTGATGTATGCCGAGGCAGTAGGCCCGGGTCGAATCCGGCTGGGCGGTAGGGAGCTGGGCTGTGTCGACCGGGACGGGGCTTCCGGTGAAGTAACCGTGAGCATCCGCCCGGAGCGAGTGGGGATCCACGCCCCCGACTTCGGCGGGGAGAACATCCTGGTCGGGGAGATCGAGAGGGTCGTGTTCGCCGGGCCGCTCCTCAACGTTCTGGTCACAGTCGAGGAGGTGGGGACGGTCCAGGTGACCATTCCCAATCAGGGCGGGTCCTTTCCCTGGGACTGGCCCGACAAGGTTGCCCTCCAGTTCCCGCAGGACGCACTCAGGATCGTTTCGGAAACGGGCACCGCCACCGAGGAGCTGGACCCCGAGTACGAGGAAGATCAGGCGGAGTGACGGGCGGCCAGGAGCCGGCGCCCGATCTTCCGCAGCTCCTTGCGCAGCTCATCGGGTGATTCCACATCGAACTCCCAGGGCAGGCCGAGCAGGTAACGCGCCAGCCAGCTCATGTCGTCTGCGCCGATGACGAGACGGGTTGTGTCGGCGCCTATTGGTTCCAGCGCTCCCACGGTGGCCGGGATCATGTGGGCGACATGGTCCATAGGGGCGAACAGTCTGACTTCGGCGCGCTGGGTGTATGCCTCGATCGCGACTCCCCTCTGGACGAGCTCGACCGGATCCGGTTCGGGCCTACGCGAGGAGCGCATCCCGGTCACCCAGGGCTCGGAGAGGCGGTCCAACCTGAACGTGCGCCAGTCGTCGCGATCGAGATCGAATGCGACCAGGTACCACCGACGCCCGGTGTGAACCAGGCGGAGCGGCTCGGTGTGCCGCTCTGTCTCTTGGCCCTGGTTGTCGACGTATCCGAAGCGCATCCTCTGCCTGGTTCGTGCCGCTGAGGCAGCCACAGCGAGCGACCCGTGGTCGACGGAGTACGCGGAAGTGGACACGATGGACACCGTTGCTTCGGAGATGTCCTCCAATTGGGTGCGGAGTCTCGGGGGCAGGACATGCTCCAGCTTCGACAACGCAGATAGAGACGCGATTTCCAAGCCGCCTACTGCCGTCGCCGTCGCCACTCTGAGCCCCAATGCCACGGCCAGGGCCTCCTCGTCGTCCAGGAGCAAGGGGGGGAGTTTGCCCCCGGCTCCGAGCCGGTACCCGCCGCCGGGGCCGGCCACGGCCTCCACCGGGTACCCGAGGCTGCGGAGACGGGTGACATCACGTCGCACCGTTCGCGGAGTCACTGCGAGACGGCTGGCCAGCTCTTCAGCGGTCCAATCGATACGTCCCTCGAGCAGAGCAAGGAGTTTGAGGAGACGTTCGGCGCTGTCCATGATCCACGATTCTCCGCTGTTATGCGGACAGATCCTGTCCGCATCACGTCATAGGGTTGACCGTAGTCGCAGGAAGGAAGAACTCATGCTCCCCAGCGCCGGTTTTCAGATGATTCGGCATCTCGACGAGGAGTTGCGTCAGGTGAGAATGCGCCGATTCTGGTGGAAATACGTCCCCCCCGACCCCGAGCCAGTGCCGGTCGAGCGCATCACGGAGGCAGAGATAATCGAGATCGTCTTCGGCCCACACTGCGAGGCTGAGGAGCCGATGGGTGCCTAGGAAGACCTGGTCACACTCGACCGAGACCGATCTCGGCCCGATGATCAGCCTGCCCCTCACGCCAGAAAGATTTCCCGACATGGAGGTGGTCTTCGGCGAGCGCGGCGTTGCCCGAAGTTGCTTTTGCATGCACTGGCGCAGACCCGACGACGGTTTCGGAGACAAGCGGGACAACCGAGATCGTTTCGCCGAGGTGGCGGCCGAAGGACGCCCGCCCGGCTTGCTTGGCTACGTCGGGCATGACCCTGTCGGGTGGGTCCAGGTCGGCCCGCGTCACGAGTTCCCGACTCTCGACCGATCCCGGCTGCTCAAGCGGGTCGACGATTTGGAGCCCTGGTCGATCAACTGCTTCGTCGTACGGACGGGCTACCGAAAGCGGGGCGTCGGAGCAGGACTCCTGACCGCCGCCATCGCTTTCGCCAAACACGAGGGGGCCGAAGTCATCGAGGCCTACCCGGTCGATGGCCCTCGGAGCTCTGCTGTGGACTATTTCACCGGGACGTTGAGCATGTTCAACGAGCACGGTTTCGTCGAGCTGATCCGCCGCAACGACTCGAGACCGATCGTCAGATTGACGGTCTGACCCTCACATCTCGAAACCAGCCACCGACTCCAAGGCTGAGGCCCTTTCGCCTCGTCGTTTGCCCAGGGCGCGAAATAGGAGCCCGGCAATCGTGATGGCGCCGATTGTTACCACCATCAGGATGGTGGCCAAGGCGTTGAGGGAAGGTGGCGGAGCGAGCCGGGCACCCGAGTAGAGCTGCACCGGGATGGTCACGGTCTCCGCGCCCCCCATCAGAAATTGGCTGATGACGAAATCGTCGATTGAGATGGCAAAGACGATGGCGAGGCTGGCGACAAGGGCTGGAGCGAGAAGAGGGAGGAGCACGCGGCGCATCGCCTCGAATTGGGAAGCCCCAAGGTCCATGGCGGCTTCCTCGTAGTCCCTGCCAATGGCAAACAGACGCCCCCGAACGATGATCACCACAAAGGAAATCGAGAACGTGACATGTCCCAGGAACTGAGTCCAGGTCCCGAAGGGAACGAAGTCGTAAACCTCGGCGAAGACCAGAAACAGGGCCACCCCCATCACGATCTCGGGGGTTACCAGGGGGATCAGCATCAACAGATTGGACGCCTTGACCCCTCTTCCTCGCCACCTCGCCAGACCGAGCGCAAGGGCGACTCCTATGGGAGTCGCGACGAGCATGGTCAGGATGGCCAGTTTGAGGCTTTGGTTGAGCGCGAACCGGAGAGAGGGGTCGTACAGCACCGATTCTGCGGCGGCCGGATCACCAACGTACCAGCGAGTGGAAAACCCCTGCCAGGCACTCCTCGATCTGCCCGAATTGAACGAGAACAGAACCGCTATTCCCACCGGGATGATGGACCAGAGGACGTACAGCAGCGTCACTAGAGGCAGCATCCGCGATTTGCCCCAGGGGTTGGTAATCGCAGACCGGAGTCGTGAGGGGCTGGTCGTTGTCACTCTCGTGCCTCCTGCGACGCCTGAGAGATCGAGCGGAGGTAATACACCATCAGACCGGCGATGAAGATCATCAGGATGATGGTCAGAGCGGCGCCAACCGCGCCCCCACTGGTGGTCTGATTGATGAATTGGTCGATTGTGTTTCCGTACATCCGGGTGCGAGGCGATCCCGACAAGAGGTTGGGTGTGTAGTAGTCCCCGAACATCGGGAGCATGATGATGACCAGTCCCCCGAGTACCCCGTTTCGAGACAGTGGCCAGGTCACTCGCCAGAAGGTCTGCGCATTGTTGGCCCCGAGGTCACGCGAGGCTTCAAGGGTGGCTTCATCGATCCGGTCCAAGGCGGCGAAGAGAGGGAGGATGAAGAACGGGATGTAGCCGTAGACCAGCCCGAGGATGACGACGACGTGATTGCCGGCGAGCCAGTCGGGCGGCACGAACTCGATGGAGAACCAGCTTGCGATGGTGGTCAGCCACCTGTTGACCTGACCGTCCGGGCTGAGCAGATTCACCCAGGACATCATCCGCATCAGGTAGTTGATCCAGAAAGGCGCCAGGATCAACAGCAGCCACAGCCAACGCCATCGCCCTGCCCTTCTCGACACGAAGTATGCGACCGGGTATCCGACGAGGACACAGATGAGCGATGCGATGAAGACATAGGCAAGAGTTCGAAGCGCGATCACGCCAAGCTGACCGCCGAACAGCTCGGCGAAGGCCTCGCCCATGACGGTCAGGTCCCAGTAGAACGGGTTCCACTCCGGTGTAGCCCTCTGAAGGATCGGGTCGAGCTGGCCCATCGCGATCGCAAACACTGCATAGAACGGGACCAGGAAGAGGAGAATCAGCCAGAGCACACCGGGAAGGGCAAAGCCAGGCCACACCCATCTTTTTTGCCCGACCGTCGCGTACTCAGCCCCAGAGGCGAGGTTGGTGGGCATGACCCTCTATGCCACCGAGTCAGCCACCCGAGTTGGCCCGATTCCATTGTTCGACCCACGACGCCTCGGTAGCCGCGTCGAGCGGGCCTTGGACCCAGGCCGAGTCCAACTCGAAGTCCTCAGGTGCTACCAGGGCCGGTGCCAGGTGCGGAAGGAGCCATTCCTCGCTGATCAGATACTCGGAAGTGAGGCCGTTCTGTGGCGGCTGGTAGCCGACGTACTCGAAATTCTTCAGTGCATTGGCCTCGTCGAGCATGTAATTGAGGAACGCATGGGCCAGCACAGGGCGCTCTGAGCCCTTGAGCACTGTCATGGTGTCACTCGATATCGCCCCATTGGTGGTCGACCCCTCGCTTTTGGCGGGCCACAGGTATCGCGTGGTCCCCTCATCCTCCCCACCAGGCCAGAAGTACTGGGAGTTGACCAGGTCGCCTGACCATGCTTGATGGATCGCGTATCTCCCCTCGGGCAGGCCGGCATAACTGCCATCGATCCGATATCTGATGTCGACGAGATCGATCAACTCGACCAGGGCGTCACCGGCGGCGACCAATTCGGCCTCGGTGGCTTGCGATGGGTCGGCCACGCCGTTGTGAAACAGGGCGACTGGTATCACATCGGTGAAAGAATCGAGCATGCCGATCATCCCGGAGTATTTCTCGTTCCAGAAGACATCCCAGGGGTTGGCCTGACCCTCGATGTCGGCGCTGTCGGCGAGGTCGACTCGCCACCCGATGCCCGTCGTGTAGGTCACGTAAGGCACCGTGTAGCGGGATCCCTGGTCGTAGTAGGGATCGGCGAGCTGCGGCCATACGTTGGCCTGGAGGTTGGGCAGGTAGTCGTGATTGACAGGTTGGATGAGAGATGCGGCGACCGCCACCGGGACTCGCTGTGAGGTGGGGAACCAGACGTCGAACTGAACCTCGCCGGACGAGAGACGGGCGAGGGCTTCCTCCTCGTTGACGAAGGTCGTCACCTGGATATCGACGCCGAGCGCCTCCGCAGCGAGCGGTATGGTCTCCGGGTTCAGGTAGTCCTCCCAGTTGTACAACAGGAGAGGCCCGGCCTCGGGCTCCAGCCCCGACTCGATGGCTGGGTTGTCGTCGAACAATGGCTGCTGCACCGGGCTGGCTGGGGTGCCCACGGCGAGCTCAGCCGACTCGCCACCTTCCCGGTCACCGCATGCGGCGAGCAGGCTGGGTAGGGCGGGGAGGGCGATCCCGAGTAGTGCCGCTCGCTGCAGGAAGTCCCTGCGGGTATAGACCCTCTTCCTGTTCTGAGGGATCCAGTTCTCCCGGGGGTGATAGGCCATGTTTCCTCCTCGGCGCTGCGCGAGACACTAAACCGCCGTTCAGGTATCGCGTCGGTCAAACACGGGTATTGAGCGCCAACTCAACGAAGTCAAACGCCAGCTTTCGCATACGGGTCGCGTCCACCGTGGGGTCCCGCAGCATTACTTCGATGGCGAGACCGTCGAGAAGCGCGGCGAGCTGGATGGAAAAGTCGGAGGCGTCCACATCGGTGAACTCGCCGGCCGCGATCCCTTCTTCGACGATCGAGGCGATCTGCACCCTCCATGATTCGTCGAGTCGCGCTCGGGCTGCGGCCAGCGTCGGATCGTGTCGTGACATCTCCCAGGCTGCCGGCCACAGCACCCACCCATCGAGGTCTCCGTTGCCACGAGTTGGCTTGGGGCAACTGGCTTCTATGAGGATGTCGAGCTTGGCGGCGGCGGAGGTCGCGTTGTCCAGCTCGCCTTTGACCGCCTCGTGGAACATCTGGTCCTGATAGACGAGCGCCTCTGTCAACAGGGCGGCCTTTGACGGGAAGTAATACAGGATGAGGGCGGGACTGGCCCCGATGTGATCGGCGATATCGGCGATTCGTGTCTCGCACAATCCCCTGTCGGCGATGGTGGCGCTGGTGGCGGCCAGGATCTCATTGCGTCGGGTGGCAGTCAGGCTGGGTCGAGGGCTCACCCGGCAATCTTGGCACAGCGTCGGCGACCATTGCGGTGGCGCCGTCGCCGCCGGTACGCTGAACAGCCGTTCAGGATCCCTTCACGATGATGTCACTCGACCCCATGCTCAAGGCCCGATCCGTCGCTGTCGTGGGCGCGAGCGAGCGGGCCGGGTCGGTGGGCGACCAGACGATCAGGCAGCTGGTCTCGGGAGGCTTCGAAGGGGTAGTGCAAGCAGTCAACCCTCGCTACGAGTCGGTGCACGGCGTCAGCGCCGTCTCTTCGCTGGAGGACATCGGCTCATCGGTGGACCTGGCGGTGCTGGCCGTTGCGAACGGCCAACTCGAAACGGAGATGGAGAAGGCCCTGAGCACTGGCGCACGCTCGGTGGCGATCTTCGCCAGTTGTCACGGAGAAGCAGCGGGTGGCGGGTCGCTTCGAGACCGGCTCCGCGACCTGGCCAATAGATCTGGTGTCCCGATCTGTGGCGGCAATGGGATGGGCTTTCTCAATGTGGAGGAGAGAATCCGGGTCTGCGGTTTCTACCAACCGGAAGACCTGCGGCCCGGAGGGGTGACATTTCTCAGCCACTCTGGATCCCTTTTCTCGGCAATGCTGCACAACCAGCGAGGGATCAGGTTCAATCTCGTCGTCTCCACCGGCCTCGAAATCAACACGCCGATGGACGCATACATGCGGTGGGCGCTCGACCTGGAGTCGACCAGGGTCCTCGCCTTGTTTCTCGAGACGATCCGTGATCCGGACGGGTTTCGTCAGGCCCTCGCCCGAGCCGATGAGATGGACGTGCCCGTCATCGCTTTGAAAGTGGGCGCTACCCGCAAAGGCCAGGAGGCGGTTGCCACGCATTCAGAGGGCCTCGCTGGCGATGACGCCGTCTACGAGGCGCTTTTCGAGGCTCATGGCGTCCACCGCGTGTGGAGCATGGACGAGATGGCCGACACCGTTGAGTTGTTCGCCTCTGGCCGCAGGGCCACCGCATCGGGTCTCGCCGCCGTCCATGACTCGGGTGGCGAGAGGGCGCTCCTCATCGACACCGCCGATCGGGCCGGTGTCGCGCTGCCTCCACTGGCAGAGGGGGCGACGGCGCGGCTGTCGCGGGTCCTCGACCCCGGTCTCGAACCCGTCAACCCGATCGACGCCTGGGGCACGGGCCGGGACGCCGAGGGAGTGTTCGTCGAATGTCTCCAAGCTGTCGCCGACGACCCTGCGGTCGGGGCGGTCGCCTTTTGCGTCGACCTCACCGCCGAGGAGAAACCCGACTACGCCTATTCCGACGCAGCGTTCACAGTGGCCGGCCTCACCGGCAAGCCGCTGATGGTGCTGAGCAACCTTACGACGACGATCGATCCGGCTCAGGCCGGAAGACTTCGGGAGGGGGGCATTCCGATCCTCGAGGGCACCGAGACCGGGCTCCGCGCCATACGTCATTTGCTTGATCGTCACGAACGATCGATACGACCGCCCGTGTTGTCGAGAATCAGCCCTCCATCCAACCCGGTGCCGGCCGTGGCGGGCGAAGCCGCTGCTCTACGAGTCCTGGACTCATATGGCATCTCGGTGCCGCGCTTCGAGGTCGTTGCCGATAAGGCTGGGCTATTAGAAGCCGCAGAGCGGATCGGTTACCCGGTCGTCTTGAAGACGGCCGAGCCGATTGATCACAAGACAGAGCAGGGCGGAGTCGTGGTCGGCCTCGAAGACGAACCCAGGCTCGCGGACGCATACCGGGATCTGGCGTCCAGGCTCGGGCCCCGTGTCTTGGTGGCTGAGCAGATCCCGCACGGGGTGGAGATGGGCCTGGGGATGGTCGATGACGAGCAATTCGGCCCGGTGGTGATCATTTCGGCTGGGGGCGGTCTCATAGAGACCATGTCGGATCGGGTGGCGGTGTTGCCACCAATCGACAGAGCGGGGGCGGTGCGAGCTCTTGACCGCTTACGGATCCGCCATGTTCTCGAAGGGGTCCGGGGACGGCCACCCGCTGACCTCGACTCCCTGGCCGACGTGATTGCCCGCTTCTCCGAGATGGCCGCAGACGGAGCCGGCCTGATCGGGGCCATCGACGTCAACCCCATCATCGCCGGCCCGGCCGGAGCGGTAGCCGTAGATGCCTTGATCAAGCCACGATGAGCGGGTCGGTCCTTCTCGTCGAGGACACCGGCCCGATACGCCGACTCACTCTGAACCGGCCGGAGAAGTTGAACGCCCTCGACTCGGCCTTGGTCCAAGAGCTTTCGGCAGAGCTGGGTATCGCTGGGGACGACATCGGGGTAAGGGTGATCGTGATAGCCGGGGCCGGTCGCTCGTTCTGCGCCGGCTACGACCTCTCCGAGGAATCGGGGCCGGAGAGCGCCCTGGAGGGTCTCACCAACAGTCTCGATCGATTGCTCGAGATCTTCGACCATCCGCGGCCGATCATCGCCCAGGTGCATGGCCACTGTCTCGCCGGCGGGTGCGATCTGATGATGATGTGCGACTTGGCCGTGGCGTCGGACGATGCCGTGTTCGGACAGCCCGAGATCCGGTTTGGCTCGACGGTGGTGGCCCAGGTGATGCCATGGCTGATCGGTGCCCGTCGGGCCAAGGAGCTGATCATGACCGGGCAAGACAAGCTCGACGCCGTGGAAGCGCATCGCATCGGCCTGGTGAATCGGGTGGTGCCCCGCCAAGACCTGGAAGCAGAAACAATGCGTCTTGCTCGGGAGCTGGCCGTGGTCGACCCGGCAGTTATGACTCTCACCAAGCGGGCCATCAACCGCTCATGGGAGGCGGCCGGCTTCCGTCAGGCTCTGATCGAAGGCGTCGAGCTGGCCGCCGAAATCGAAGCCGCCCGAGCCCCCGAACGCGAGGAATTCGATCGCATCGCAGCAGACGAGGGCCTCAAGGAGGCGATCCGCTGGCGGGATCAGCGGTTCGAGGGCTAGCTGTCCTCGGCCCGCTGCGCATAGCGCTGGGCCAGGATGATCGGTATGAAGGTGATGACGATCACGAAAACTGCCACCACGTTGGTGACGGGGCGGTTACGGGGTCGGACCAACGAGGAGAAGATCCAGATGGGGAGGGTCTGCTGATTCCCTGCAGTGAAGGTGGTGACGATGATCTCATCGAAGGAGAGGGCGAAGGCGAGCATCCCCCCGACCAGCATGGCGGGGGCGAGTTGGGGGAGCAGTACGTGACGAAACGTCTGCCACCCCCGAGCCCCGAGGTCCATGGATGCCTCCAGGATGTTGGGTGAGGTCCGTCTCATCCGGGCGATGACGTTGTTGAAAGCCACCGCCACGCAAAAGGTGGCGTGCCCGATCACCAGAGTCCAGAAGGAGAAAGAGAGGCTGCCCAGATTGATCGCAGACCGCAAGGCGATGCCGGTGATGATTCCGGGCAGGGCGATGGGGAGGATGATGAAGAGGCTGAGCGTGTTCTTCCCGAAGAAGTTGGTTCTCCATACCGCCGCCGCGGCGAGGGTGCCCACCACCAGGGCGACCACGGTCGAGATTGCGGCCACCCGGAGGGAGAGGCCCAACGCCGCCCTGATCTCCGAGTTCTGCCAGGCCACTCCGAACCATTCTGTGGTGAGGCCGGGAGGCGGGAACCGAAAGCTGGCGGATTCGGTGGTGAAGGCATAGAGGAAAACGAAGAGGATGGGGACATGCAGGTAGGCGAGGGTTAATCCCGCCGCCAGCTTCAACCCGAGGCTCGCCTTGGTCCTCACAACGCCTCGAATGCGCCGAAGCGCCTCGCCGCGGTCAGGTAAATGGCCATCACCGCGATCGGGATGAAGGAGAACGCTGCGGCCAGTGGGAGGTTGCCGGCCACGCCCTGGTAGGAGTAAATAGCCAAGCCGATGAACGGGCTGGAGTCGCCGATGATGGTGGGGATGATGTAGTCACCCAGGGTCAGGGAGAAGGTGAAGATCGACCCGGCGGCGACGCCCGGGATAGCCATCGGCCAGGTCACCTTGCGGAATGTCACCGCTGGCTGGGCTCCGAGGTCGGCTGAAGCCTCGAGCAGTGAGCCAGGCACCCTTTCCAGCGAGGCATGGATCGGGAGGATCATGTAGGGCAGCCAGATGTAGACGAAGACCAGAAACTGGCCGAAGAGTGATATCGAGAGCGAAGGCCCTCCGATCACCGGGGTGTCCAGGAACCACCTGAGCGCCACCCCCAAGCCCAACCTTTCCACAAACCAGTTGATGATCCCGTCGGCAGCCAGGATCAACTTCCACGAATAGACCCTGACCAGATAAGAAGACCAGAGAGGCACCAACACCGCCAGGACGAGCAGGGCTTTCACCTGCTTCCGGGCGTAGCGGGCCATGTAGTAGGCGAGGGGGAAGGCAATGATGACCGAGGCCACGGTGACCGCCGCCGCCATTCCCACGGTTCGGACCATTACGGCGACGTTGGCCTCGGTGAACAGCTGTCTCCACGAGTCGAGAGAGAACGCGTCCCCGATCACCCCGCTGAAGGTGTCCAGGGCATAGAAGCTCTGGACGAGTAAGGCACCCAGGCTTCCCCCATAGATCCCGACCAGCCAGATCACAGGCAGAGCCAGGAGCAAGAGGACCTTCAGCCAGGGGCGCTGGTGAAGACTTCTCGCGATGCGATGAGTAAGGGTCGGGCCCTTCGTGTCCGTCGTCATGTGCAGTGCTCGATGTGGGTGGCTCCCCGGCAGCCACCCACATCACGAGCGAGTCGCTCAGCGTCCGCCGATCACCGCCAGGTAGTCGGTGACCCACCGGTAGTAGGGGACACAGGTACCTGTGGACTCCGTTCCGTTGCAGTCGTCGGTCGGGGTCTTCCAGAACAGGATCTCGTCGAAGGACTCGCTCCCGTTGTTGGCACAGCCGTCCGGGCCGAGCAGCTCGTTGCCTTCACATGCATCGGGGACAGCCGGCACCGTCCCGAACCAGGCCGCCAGGTCGCCTTGGAGCTTGGGGTTCAGCGAGTGCTCCATCCACATGTATGCGCAATTGGGATTGGGAGCGTTCGAGCTCAGCATCGTGGTGTCGGCCCAGCCGGTAGCTCCTTCGACCGGAACCACCTTGTCGATCGGCTCACCGCTCGCCTGCAAGACGTTGGTCTGGAACGGCCAGGTCGAGGAGGCGGCGACGCCCTCGTTGGTGAAGTCGTCGATCTGGATGAAGGCGTCGTGCCAATAGCGACCGATCAGGGCCCGCTGTTGGCGCAGCAGGTCGAGAGCCGCCTGGTACTGGTCCTCGTTTAGCTGGTAAGGGTCTTCGATCCCGAGATCGGGCTGGGTGGCGCTCAGGTAGAGGGCGGCGTCGGCGATGTAAATCGGGCCGTCATAGGCCTGAACCCGTCCTGCATTCGACTCACCATCGGGGAGGGTTGTCTCCTCAAAGACCACGCTCCACGAGTCGGGCGGTGTGTCACCGAAGACCTCGGTGTTGTACCCGAGGACGTTGAAGCCCTCCGCATACGGCGTCCCGTAGTGCTTGCCGTCGATGGTGTGCCACTCGGCGTCCTGAAGACGGGAGTCGATCGTGTCCCAACTCTCGATCAGGTCGGTGTTGATTTCCTGAACGGCTCCACCTGCGATGAGACGGAGACTGGAGTCGCCGGAGGCGGTTACCAGGTCGTACTCCTCGGAGCCGGTCATCAGCGCAACCATCTCGTCCGATGTGCCCGCGACCTTGTTTTCGACCATGCAGCCTGTCTCTTCTTCGAACTGGGTCACCCAGTCGAACGCGGGGTCGGTTTCACCCCGCTCGATGTAGCCCGCCCAGGAGACGATGACGACATTCCCCTCGCCTTCACCGATCTCGGTGGGGAGTTCGGCACCCTCCTCGCCTCCTGAGCTAGTACACGCGGTCGCCAATAAGGCGAACGCCGTGATCAGGAGAATCAGCTTTCTTGATCTCATTCGATGGTTTCCTCCTCTGGGATGTTGTTCCCGGCCCCGGTCAAAGCCGGGGTCCTCTCATTCGGCTCTCCATCTCGAGGGTCCTCCTCGAGTGGTCGGCACGAACTCTTCATCCAGGTGAGCCTCACGGCCCGCCCCACCTGGCGTTGCGCGTCGCTGTGATCCGAGGCGGTGTTCTGGGCGGCGACCTCGATCACCGCCCCGCCCACGTCGACGCGGTACCGGGTGTACATGCCGAGGTAGACCGCCTCGGCGATCGTCCCTTCGACAGCGGCCCGATTCGACGCGACGATCGAGGCCGGCTCCTCGATGCTGATCTTTTCGGGCCGGACGGTGAAGGGGGCAGGCGTTCCCATGATCTGCTCCGCCAACGGGCCTGACATCACGTTGGAGGTGCCTACGAACCCGGCCACAAAAGCGTTGCGGGGGTTCTCGTAGACCTCCGACGGTGTCCCCACTTGCTCGACCCGGCCGTGGTTGAACACCGCGAGCCGGTCGCTCATCGTCAGCGCCTCCTCCTGGTCGTGGGTCACGTAGATGAAGGTGATCCCTACTTCGCGCTGCAGGGTCTTGAGCTCCAGTTGCATCGCCTGCCGGAGCTTGAGGTCGAGGGCGCCCAACGGCTCGTCGAGAAGGAGCACCGAGGGCCGGTTGATGAGTGCCCGCGCCAGGGCGACCCGCTGTCTCTGTCCACCGGACAACTGGCTTGGCTTGCGGGCCGCGAATCCGTCGAGATGGACCATCTCCAGGGCCTTGGCAACCCTGTCCTCCTTGTCGGTCTCCTTGCGCACCATCGGCCCATAGGCCACGTTCTCGGCGACCGTCATGTGGGGGAAGAGGGCGTAGTCCTGAAAGACGGTGTTCACGTCGCGGTCATAAGGCGGGACCCCGGTCACGTCGCTGCCGTGAAGGAGCACTCTCCCGCTTGTCGGGATCTCGAAACCGGCGATCATCCGTAGACAGGTGGTCTTGCCGCTCCCGGATGGGCCCAGCAGCGAGAAGAACTCACCGTCGGCAATCTCGAGCGAAACCCCGTCGACCGCGACGACATCGCCAAAGGACTTCGCCACCTCGTCGAGCGTCACTGCCGAGGCCATCAGACCGGTCTCGACTCAGGGAACCGAGATCCAACCCGCAGCGGAGTGGGTTTGATCAGACCGATGGATCGGTCACCTCGGCGTCGGTGGCAGTGGTGTCGGCAACCGACGTCGTGCCGTATCCCTCCTCTTCGGGATGACCGTGCTCGCCCTGTGTCATGGCGAACTCCTCTTCCGGTGAGAGGACCAGCTTGTTCCGGCCGGAGATGGCGAAATAGAGCAGGGCGAGGACGAACCAGATGGCAACTCCGTACACCCCTGGGCGATAGGCGTCGTTCAAGAACAGCGCGACCAACGAGATGAGGGCGATCAGGCCAGCGACGGCCGCTCCGAAGATCCCAACGGGGCTCCGATAAGGGCGCGAGATATTCGGCATGTTCCGCCTGAGCCGGATGAACGACAGCATCTGCATGAAGTAGGAGATCACTGCCCCGAAAACCGCCATGCTCAGAAGCGCGGCCCCGGCGGTCCCGGTGTACTGACCGTCCAACAAGAACGCCAGCGCGAGGCCGACGACCGCTCCGAGGAGAAGCGCCACATAGGGCGTCTTCCGCTTGCCGTGGGTGAGCGACATCCAGTGGGGGAAGTAGCCGGCCCTCGACAGCGAGTAGATGTTCCGCCCATATGCATAGATGATCGTGTGGAAGCTGGCGATCAACCCGGTAAGCGCGAACAGCCCGAGGATCGCGGCACTGGTGTCGCTGCCCAGGACCTGCCGGAACCCATCCAGGAGGGGCTCGCCCGAGGTCCTGATCCCTTCGGCCCCATCACCGACCCCGGTGTTGAGAAAGAGGACTCCCATTCCGGTGATGACCAGAGTCCACAATCCCCACATCGTCCCTCTCGGGACGTCTCGCTTGGGGTCCATCGATTCCTCGGCAGCGAGGGGCAACTCTTCGATGGCCAGGTAGAACCAGATGGCGAAGGGCAAGGCGGCGAATATCCCAGCGACGCCAAATGGGAGGAACGACGTGCCCCCCTCCTCTGCGACGATGTTGGTTAGCAACGAGGCATCGAAGTTGGGGATCGCCAGCACGAAGAAAACGGCGAGCACCGCCAGCGATATCACGGCGATAACCACCGAGAAGCGCATCGTTGCTTCGATCCCGATGATGTTGAGCCCGACGAAGATCGCATAGAAGATCACCCACCACCAAGGCAGGCCGAGCTCGAACCCGAACAGGTCGTTGAACACGCTCTGCGCATAGATCGAGGCGAAATAGACCACCACGACGGGCGTCACCACATATTCGATGTTCTCGGCCACTCCGGTAATGAATCCGCCCCAGGGTCCCATTGAAGACCGGGCGAAGGAATAGGCGCCTCCGGTGTGGGGCATCGCCGGCGACATCTCCGAGATGGAGTAGCACAGGCCGATGTACATGATGGTGATGACGATCGTGGCGATGAAGAGGCCGCCGAATCCGCCGACATCGAGACCGAAGTTCCATCCGGAGAAGTCGCCGGAGATGACTGCGGCCACACCAAGCGCCCAGAGCATCCATACCCCGGCGTGACGCTTGAGACCGCGCTGGTCGAAGTACCCCTGGTCGACATCGCGATAGGTGACCGAGCCGACCTTGCGTTCGGTCGACATAGACGTACCTCCCTTGGTGAGTGGGCACCGAGAATAGGAATGCAGGCTTTGCCGATGCGGTCCGCATCGGTAGTTTTTTGATTCGCCATTCAGCGACAGCCAGTGATGTCGCCGGCCTACCCTCCTGCCACCGAGAACGAGGGCAAGGAGCGCGTCGAATGGGCGAATTGCGGGGCTTGATCAGCATCGACGAGTTGGAGGCGCTGGTCGCCTCCGAGGACGTCGACACGGTGGTGACCGCCTTCACCGATCACTACGGGAGGGTTCACGGGAAGCGCTTCACGGCGAGCCACTTCCTCGATGAGATATCCGAGCACGGGACCCACGGCTGCGACTACCTGCTCACCGTCGACATGGAGATGGAACCGGTGCCCGGGCTACACGTACGCCAGTTGGGACCTGGGATACGGGGACTTCCACATGGTTCCCGACCTGAGCACCCTCCGGATCGCCACCTGGCTCGACCGCACTGCCTTCGTACTGTGCGACCTCGAAGACCCACGGACCGACGAACTGGTCACTGTGGCCCCTCGCACCGTCCTGCGCCGGCAACTGGAGGCGGCTGCCGAATCGGGGTACACCGCCAAGGGCGCATCGGAGCTCGAGTTCTTCCTCTTCGAAGACTCCTACAGGGAGGCCGCGGAGAAGAAGTACGACGGGATGCGTCCGGCCGGTTGGTACATCGAGGACTACCACCTCCTGCAAGGGAGCCGCGAGGAGTTCTACAACGCCCAGGTGCGGCGTCATCTCTCCGCCTCGGGGATCCCGGTCGAGAACTCCAAGGGAGAGTGGGGTAAGGGCCAACACGAGATGAACATCCGGTTCACCGAGCTCCTCGACATGGCCGACCGGCACACGATCATGAAGCAGGCGATGAAGGAGATCGCCGACAGCACCGGTGTCTCCATCACCTTCATGGCCAAGCCGGATATGTCAGAGGCCGGATCGTCGTGTCATCTCCACGTAAGTCTCTGGTCGGGCGAGAGCAATGCCTTCCCGGGTGACGAGGTCTTCGGCCCGGTCCATGGCTCCGACGAGTTCAGGTGGTTCCTCGGTGGCTGGATGGCTCATGTCCCCGAGCTGATGGTGTTCTACGCCCCGACCATCAACTCTTACAAGCGATACCAGGACGGCTCCTGGGCGCCGACCCGCCTCGGCTGGAGCTATGACAACCGCACGGCCGGGTTCAGGGTCGTCGGTCACGGCGAGAGTCTGCGCATCGAGTGCCGGATCCCTGGGGCGGATGCCAATCCCTATCTGGCCTATGCGGCGGTGCTGGCCTCGGGGTTGGACGGGATAGCCAACAAGATCGAGGCGCCGGAGATCTTCCTGGGCGACGTCTACCAGGCCCAGGAGCTTCCTCGGGTTCCCTACACGCTGCGTGACGCCACCGAGCTGTTCGCATCATCCGAGTTCGTCAAGCAGGCCTTCGGGTCGGAGGTGCAGGAGCACTACACCCATTTCTTCCAGACGGAACAGAAGGCCTTCGACAACTCGGTCACCGACTGGGAGCGCTGGCGCTACTTCGAGCGGATATGAGTGGTCGTCTCGAAGGGAAGGTCGCCCTGATCACGGGTGCCGGCTCCGGCATCGGCCGGGAGACTTCGCTGCTTTTCGCCGCCGAGGGCGCCTCGGTGCTGGCCGTCGACGTGAACCGGGGGGCCGCCGAGGAGACGGTCGAACAGGTGAGAGCCTCCGGTGGTGAGGCGACCTCGCAGGAGGCGGATGTGGCCTTGGCCGGGGACAACGAGGCGATGGTCGCCGCGGCGGAGGGTACGTACGGCCGTCTCGACGTGATGTTCAACAACGCCGGGATCATGCATTCCGACGACGACGACGCCGTGTCCACGGAGGAAGGCATCTGGGACCTCACATTGGACATCAACGCCAAGGGTGTGTTCCTCGGTTGCAAGTACGGGATCCCCGCCGTTCGCCGCGCCGGTGGAGGCTCGATCATCAACACCGCTTCATTCGTCGCTCTGCTCGGGGCGGCTACGCCCCAGATTGCATATACCGCCTCCAAGGGGGCGGTGCTGGCGATGACCAGGGAGTTGGCGGTCGTGCACGCCCGGGAAAACATCCGGGTGAACGCACTATGCCCTGGGCCGCTGCGAACAGAGCTGCTGATGAAATTTCTCGACACCGACGAGAAGAAAGAGCGCCGGCTGGTCCACATCCCGATGGGCCGCTTCGGCGAGGCGGCCGAGATGGCGAAGGCTGCGCTCTGGCTGGCCAGCGACGAGTCGTCGTATGTGACCGGGACCGAGTTCGTGGTTGACGGCGGGATCACCGCCGCCTACGTCACTCCCGAGTGAGCCTCCATCACCCCTTCATCGATGGGAAGCCGACAGCCGGCTCTGCGGGCGAGTTTGCGATTCACAACCCGGCGACCGGGGGGGAGATCGGGACGGTCAGCCGGGCCTCCTCCGACGAGGTCGATCGGGCGGTCCGGGTAGCCCGGGAGAGATACGACGAAGGGGAGTGGCGCAAGGCCACGGTGCGCCGCCGTCGCGACGTCTTCCGGGGCATCGCCGATCTGATCCGAAGGGACCAGGAGCGCCTTGCCGCACTGGAATCGGAGAATGCCGGCAAGCCGATCGCCGCCGCCCGAGGCGAGGTCGGTGCGGTGGCCACGACCTTCGACTTCTACGCCGGGGCGGTAGACAAGTTCCACGGCCAGACGATCCCCGGGAACGCCGACGGGACCCTGATGACGTTTCGGGAGCCGATCGGTGTCTGTGCCGCCATCACGCCATGGAACTTCCCGATGCTCATCCTGAGTTGGAAGGCGGCTCCGGCTCTGGCGATGGGGAACTCGATTGTTGTCAAGCCGGCCGAGGTGACACCGCTGACGGCCTTGGCGCTGGCCGAGCTCGCCATCGAGGCCGGGCTACCTACGGGGGTGTTCAACGTGGTCACGGGCAAAGGCTCCGAGGCTGGCGATGCCCTCGTTCGGCACCCGCTCGTGAGCAAGATCTCCTTCACCGGATCGACCGAGGTCGGGGCGGGAGTGATGGCGGCAGCGGCCCCGGACATCAAGCGGGTCTCCCTCGAGTTGGGGGGGAAGTCGGCCTCGATCGTCTTCGCCGATGCCGACCTCGACACTTGTGTCGAATCTTCGATTTTCGCCGTCTATGACAACGCCGGCCAGGACTGCTGCGCCCGGAGCCGCATCCTGGTGGAGAAGGAGATCTATGAGGAATTCACGAGTCGTTTCGCTGAGCGTTCGGCGTCACTCGTGGTCGGGGACACCGCCGACGAGGCGACGGAGATGGGTCCGTTGATCACACCCGCCCAGAGGGAGTCGGTCGAGAGCTACATCCAGGTCGGGGTCGACGAAGGGGCCGAACTGGTCTGCGGCGGCGAGCGGGTGGGCAAAGCAGGCAACTTCCTCTCGCCAACGGTTTTCACCGGAGCTTCGTCGAGCATGCGGATCGTCCAAGAGGAGATATTCGGCCCGGTTGTGGCGATCAGCGCTTTCGACGGGGAGGAGGAGGCCATCGATCTCGCCAATGACTCGAGATACGGGCTCTCCGGGTCGATCTGGACGCGGGACATCGGTCGCGCCCTCCGCGTCGCCCGCGCAGTCGAAACCGGGATGCTCTCCATCAACTCCTCCTCCAGTGTCCATATCGAGGCGCCCTTTGGCGGGGTCAAGGCGTCAGGTATCGGCCGGGAGCAGGGCATGGCCGCCCTCGAGCACTACTCCGAGTACAAGTCCGTCTTCATCGCCAACGACTGACGGTGCGCCAGAATGGCGGCGTGAAACTGGGTCTTCTCGTATGCGATCACGTTCGCCCCGAGTTCGAGCACATCTCGGGGGATTATCCGGACATGTTTCGGAGGTTGTTCGCCGGCCATCCCGAGGTGGAGATCGTCGTCTACGACGTCATCGGGGGCGATATGCCCGCCGACCCGAGGGAGTGCGACGCCTGGATTACGACCGGGTCGCGTTACTCGGTCAACGACGATGAGTCATGGATCCGCGACCTGGAGCAGTTCGTCCGCGAGGTCGCGAACGAGCAGGTTCCATTCGTCGGTGTCTGCTTCGGCCACCAACTCATCGCCAAGGCCCTCGGTGGCACCGTGGTCAAGTCAGAACGCGGGTGGGGAGTGGGTGCCAAAGAGGTGGAGGTGAGGGGAGACCTAGGACTCGGTCCTTCCTACATTGTCCTGACCTCACACCAGGATCAGATCGAGGATCTGCCGCCGGGCGCCGAGATCCTGGGGTGGAACGAGCACTGCCCGGTATCGATGATTGGCGTGGGCGAGAACATGATCGGGATCCAGGGGCACCCCGAGTTCGAGGCGGCCTATTCAGAGGCGTTGATGGAGTCGCGCCGGGGCGCCCTGATCCCGGAAGCGACTGCGGACGAGGGCCTGGCCTCGCTCGACGGCACCACCAACGGCGACCTTCTGGTCGACTGGATCCTGCGGCGATTCAGCTCAGATGTGAATCGATCAAACTGAGGATCCCATGCCAGCCCCGCTCGGTAGCGATGGACCGAGCGGTCGTCAGATACTCCGCCCGCTTGTCCGGGGTGGTGAACGGCGCCGCGATCACCGAGAACCGGACCACGTCGGCGACTGATCCCCATCCTTTCCGTCGAGCGATGATGGCGTCGATCTCCCGGGTGTCGACAGGCCCGTCGACGGCAGCGGCGAGGATCTGGCACGTCGTGTGGTAGTCGCTGAAACGCGGCAGGTGCCGGTCGTAAAGAGGCGTCAACATGGCGAAGCGCGCCGCATCGCCGAGAAGGGCTGCGACGAAAAGTGAGTGACCAATCGTCTCGGAGACTTCGGCCCAGGTGGACTCCTCGAGTCTGTTGGCGGCCAGAGAAAACGCCTGTTCGAGCTCATCATTGGCTAGGGCCACGTTGAGGCTGGTATCCCGAATGGAATTCTGCGTCTGCGGATCGTCCACCTCGGATATCAGCCGGGTCATCTCGGCGTCGAGCCGTCCAACCCCTTCGATGTCTCCTCGCCAAGCCGCCATGACCAACTCTGCGTTTGCGGTGTAGACCCGCGCCGCCGGCGGTTGTTCCCTTGTGAGCGGGTTGGCCAGGACCTCCTCGGCCTTCTCGAACTCACCGATATCCACGAAGGTCATGGCCATCTGGCCAACGTGAAACAGCAGGAGAGAGCGATCGCCGAGACGTTGTGCGGTCCGATAGGCGTCTTCGGCTACAGCGAGGCTGGCTGCGTCGTCGAGGCCGAACAGGACATAGGCCAGGTTGCCCTGCCCTCGGGCGATGGAACTGCCCAAATGATGGTCTTCGGCCAAGGCGATGGCGCCCTCGAGGATGATCCTGGCCTCTGACAACCTCCCTACTTTGCCGAACTCCGTGCCTTTGGTGATCAAGGCATCGATGATCTCCGGCATGAATTCCAACTCTTCGACCGCAGCAAGGGCGCGATCTGCTACCTCAACAACGCCGGGCATCTGGTTCAGCATCAGGCCGCGGGCATATACAACGGCAGCGCGGGCGAGCTCCGGATCCGAGGCGAGGTCGCTTTCGACCAAGGGCCGAAGCAACTCGACTGCCCGTTCGGGCTGGTTGTTCTCGACCAATCCGAGGGCGAATTTTCTGCTCACCCTGGTCAGCGATACCTGGTTTCCTTGGGCGCGGTAGTGAGCCATGGCCAGAGCTGCGTAACGTTCCGTGCTCTCGAGGTTCGCCAATCGCCCAGCCGCCTCGATGACCATCTCCCAGAAGGGGACACGCGCATCGTCGTCGTCTGCGATCTCCAAAGCGGTCTCAGAGATCGAGATCACTTGCTGATGTGACTTGAGATCGGCGGCACGGGTCGCCGCCTGGACCATGGAGAGGAGGGCACGGTCCCGGATGACGTCCCTGGCCTCACCCGCAGGGGAGGCTTCGAGAGCCTGCAGATAATGCCCGGCCACGATCCCGGCGAGCTCTGGGTCGTCCAGACTCTCCATGTACTCGGCGACGGCGAGATGACGGGCCCGTCTGTTCTCACGGCTCAGACGGCCGAGCGCTACATCGCGAATCAGCCCCTGGAGGAATCGGTACTGGCCCCGATCCGCCGAGCGGATGTCGCGGACCGGCTCGATCAGCTCCCTGCGGCTCAGTGACTGCAGTTGTCCCTCGAGGTCAGAGGCATCACGCCCGGTGAGAACCGCCAGACCGGTGACGTTGAAGGTCTGGCCGAGCACCGCGGCATCCTGGATCAATGCCCTCTCATCTGCACCTAGCCGGTCGAGCCTGGCCCCGATGACAGCCTGCAGCGATTCCGGGATCACCAGTTGGGCCAGGTCGCCGACAACTCGATAGTCCCCGGCCTCACCGGCCAGTTGTCCCTGTGCCAGCAGACCTCTCAACAGCTCCACTGCATAGAGAGGGATGCCGGCGGCTCGCTCGATAATGGCCTCGGCTGAATCCTGCGGAAGCCCGGGCACCGCACCATGCACCAACTCGAGCATGTCTTCTCTCGACATCGGGCCGAGGGTGACCGAGATGACACCTTGGCGACCGGCGCCCCAGGTTGGCTTCAGCTCGAGCAGGTCGGGGCGGGCCATGGTGACGATGAGGATGGGTCGACCCCGCCACCAGTCGGTCAGGTCCTCGACGAAATCGATGAGGGCCGAATCCGCCCAGTGCAAGTCCTCGAAAACGAGCACCGTGGTTCCCTGATCAGCCACCGCCCCGAAGAATGCACGCACCGCGGCATCGAGCTCGGAACGATCCCCGGGCGCTTCGCCCTCGCCGAGCACCGCGGCCAGCCTCGGTCGCATCCAGGCACGATCGCCCGGGTCAGGGACGTAGGTATCGAGGGTCTCGTCCAGTCGGCGTGCGACTGTCTCATCGTCGTCGCCTTCGGCGATTCCAGCGCGTCCCTTGATCATCTCCGAGATGGCCCAGAAAGTGACGCCCTCGCCATAGGCCAGGGACCGGCCCTCGTGCCAGTAGACGGTGTCCACCAACCCATCGATGTACTTGAGGAACTCCCAGACCAGGCGCGACTTCCCGATGCCGGCTTCTCCGACCAGAGAGACAAGACGTGCCCTCGATTCGATTCCGACGACGTCGAGAAGGTCCTTGAGCAGACGCAACTCGTTCGCTCGTCCAATGAAGGGAGGCTCGAGGGACTCGGCCTTGCCACGCCCGGCCCGCTCGGAGAGGACTCTGGTGGCTTGCCAGGCCGCCACGGGCAGCGTCTTCCCCTTGAGTGCCTGAGGCCCGATAGCTTCGAAGGCGATGGATCGGAGAGCCGCCTGCTGGGTGCTCTCACCTACCAAGACCGTCCCGGATTCGGCGATCGCTTGGAGACGTGATGCGGTATTCACCAAGTCGCCGGTTACGAAGCCCATTCGATCGTCATTGGGGCCGACCGCTGCCTCACCGGTGTGCACCCCCACCCTCAACCCGAGGTCGGGTGCGCCAACGTCGGCGGAGAGCTTGGCCACGATGTCAATCAGCTCGAAACCGGCTCGGATGGCGCGTTCGGCGTCATCCTCGGTCGCTGTCTCGGCACCCCACACGGCCATGACGGCGTCGCCGATGAACTTTTCGATAATCCCGCCGAACAGTTGGATCACTCGCCGGCTCTGATCGAAATAGCTCGTCTGGAAATCTCGCACTTCTTCGGCGTCGCGGCCCTCCGAGAACTGGGTGAACCCGGTGAGGTCGGCGAAGAGGACCGTGACGAGTCGGCGCTCAGCCGTGACTGCCGGGGCGGGCGAGATTTGCGCCGCCGGCAGCGATGTCCCGCAGTTTCCGCAGAAATTCGTTCCCGGTTCGTTGGATGCGCCACAGTTCGAACAGGGGATGGCGAGAGGATTGCCACAGTTTCCGCAGAATCTGTTGCTGGCCGGGTTTTCGGTGTTACAGACGCTGCAGATCACGTTTGCGCACGTTACAGGTAACGGCGCGCTTGGCCGACGCCGGATATCATCCGTGCCGCGATCCATCGAGTGGAGGAGACGTCTTGGCCACCAAGCAGGAGAGTTTGCAGTTGCTGGGTGGGGTGCCCTTCCTCAGCGATCTCAGCAAAAGAGATCTGAACAAGGTCATGGCCATCGCCAAGCCGACGGTTCACACCGAGGGCTCTGAGGTCATGACCGAGGGTCGCGGGGGAGTCGGCTTCCATTTGATCACTGACGGAAAGGCGAAGGTTCAACGGTCGGGCAGGACGGTGGCGACCCTTGGGCCCGGTGAGTTCTTCGGAGAGATGGCGTTGGTAGACGACGGCCCCCGGTCGGCCTCGGTATTGGCTGATACCGACCTGACGACCCTCGTGATATCCAAATGGGAGTTCCGCCCCCTGGTGAAGTCCCATCCTGAGTTGGCCTGGAAGCTGATCGAGCACCTGGTGGTTCGGCTGCGGGAGGAGCAGACCGGTCGCGACTTGCTCGTCTGCTAGTCGACGTCGGACTCGGTCTCAACAGCAAGGTCGCCGCCCTCCCACCTCGCCCGAACCCGATACTTGGCCGATTCGCTTTCGAACTCGACGTCCACATCGGGTGGTCCCTGCTTGTTGATTTTCGCTGAGAATCCCGTGGCGGGCGATGCTGAGCTCAGCACTACCTCCTCGGGTCGATACCTGACCACCACGACGCCGCCTCCAGTTTGGATCGTTCGGGAGGACCAGGCCGCCTCGGTAGATGGCGGGGCAGAAGTCGATGGAGAGCTCGGGGAGGTCGGGGGGGAGGACGAGGACGAGAGGACCGTGCTCGTCGTGGACGAAGTGCTGCTGCTGGTGCTACTGCTCGATGAAGAACTGGGCGGCACCGCCGACGTGGTCGATTCCGAGGTGCTCGAGGCGGGGGCGACCTGAAGTGGCGGTCGGTCGCTCACCTGGGCGTCGGCGGCGCTGACGATCTGCCAGGTCAGCGTCGTCGCCAGGGCGGCGACGAGTACCCATGCGCCGGCGATGGTCCATTTGCTCACAGTCACATTGTCCCAGGAAGCCCGAACCATCTCGTCAACGGAAGGTCAAGGTTTCCTCAAGGCAGATAGGCAGAAATCGACTCCCGGATAACCTGCCGACATGGCACAGATCGTGTTGATCGAGGATGACGTGGACATCAGACGGCTCGTCGCCGACGCGCTGGCGGCCCAGGGTCATGATGTCGAGAGCGCCGCTGCGGCCCTCGAAGGACTGCAGTTGACGGTGAAGGGAAAGCCCGATCTGGTGGTCATGGACCTCGGCCTTCCCGACCTCGATGGCACCGAACTGTTGCGAATGATCCGGGCGGTGAGCCAGGTCCCGATCATCGTGATCACGGCCCGTGGCGCCGACGAAGTCGTCGTCCGAACCCTCGACTCGGGTGCCGACGACTACTTGGTCAAGCCGTTCTCGGTGGCCCAACTCGAGGCCCGGGTGCGGGCCCTGCTGCGACGCGGGGCGGCCGCCGATTCCGGAGAGACGATTCGGATCGGCGACCTCATGATCGATGCGGCGGCACGTGAGGCGACGCTGGCCGGCGAATCCATCGATCTGAGCCCGAAGGAATTCGATCTGCTCCGTGTACTGGCCGAGCGGGCGGGCGAGGTAGTCAGCAAGCGCGCTTTGATGGCAGAAGTCTGGCGCGAGCCCTACGGAGGAGCTGAGCGGACGGTCGACGTCCATCTCTCCTGGCTCCGCAGCAAACTCGGCGAGACAGCGCAGGCGCCACGCTATCTCCGCACGGTCCATGGGGTCGGGGTCAAACTGGTCGATCCCAACGGGTGAGACGACGGCTCGCCCTCCTCAGCCTCGCTACCACGGCCCTCGTAGTCATTTCTCTTCTCATCCCATTAGGCCTCCTGGTTCGGCGACAAGCAAGTGATCGGGCCCGGCTCGAGGCGGAGCGGACCGCGCAATCGACGGCTGCGCTCCTGGCCCTGACCGTGAGCCTGAACGAGGACGCCGGCGCCATCGAATCGGCCCTGGGACCGCTCGACCCAGGAACCATCGTCGTGCTTCCGGACGGGTCTGTCCTCGGAGAGCCGACTACCGGTCAGGGCAGTCTCGTGGCGGTCGCCGTCGAGCGACAGGCGACGATCTCCGGAGTTGTCGAAGGTGGTTGGGAATATGCCCTTCCCGTCATAGGACTGGCGGGCACCGCAGTTGTCGATGTCTTCGTCACCGACGAGGCGCTCAGCGACGGTGTGGTCGAGGCGTGGCTCCTCTTGGCGCTGCTTGGGGTGTTGCTCGTTGCTATCGCGGTGTGGGTGGCGGATCGGCTGGGCGAGCGCCTGGTCCGGCCGATCAGCGACCTGGCCTCGGCCGCGAGGCAGCTTGGTGCGGGGGACCTCGATGCCCGGGTGCAAGTCAGCGAGCCCGAGGAGATACGAGAGGTAGGCGAGTCGTTCAACTGGCTGGCCGGGAGGCTCGAAGAGCTCATTGCCGAGGAGCGAGAGGCCGCCGCCGACCTGTCCCATCGATTACGGACGCCGCTGACATCGCTGAGACTCCAGGCGGAGAAGCTGACCGACGATGCCGAACGGGGGGAGGTCCTGGGTCAGGTGGATCGACTCGAGCAGGCCATCGACGAGCTGATAGTTGCCACCAGGTCTGCGCCTACAGGCCGGGGCGGTGTCTCCGATCTCTCCTCGGTGGTGTCGAGCGCGTTGCTCGTTCTGGGCGGTGCTGGCCGAGGAACAGAGGAGGGTGATGACGCTGAACGTGGATGATCACGGCCCGGTGGATCTATCGGGAGAAGCTGTGGAAGCCGTGGTGGACGCTCTGATCGGGAACGTCTTCTCCCACACGGATCCCGGCACCCCTTTCGACGTGACGTTGGGATCGGAGGATGGTCGGCCCTGGCTCGAAGTGAGCGACCAGGGGCCGGGATTCGCATCGAGGAGGCTGGCGGAGCGAGGTGTCAGCGGGGCTGGCTCCACCGGGCTCGGGCTCGACATCGTTCGACGGACCGCCGAATCGGCAGGTGGCGGCATGGAAATGAACGACCGCCCCGGTGGCGGGGCGGTCGTTCGGGTCTGGCTCGGGCCTTCGGACTAGCCCCGGGTCCGGGCGTCATCGCCGCCGTTGCCGGGACCGCTGTTGTCGTCGTCTCCGTCATCGTGGCCACTGTTGCCGTGGCCGCTGTTGTCGTCGTCATCGTCGCCGTTGCCGGGACCGCTGTTGTCCTCCCCGTCTCGGTCGTCATCGCCATTCCCGGGACCACTGTTGTCGTCACCGCCCCGGTCATCGATGCTCGTACTCGTTCCGTTGTCGTCCACGCTCGTGCTGGTCGTCGGATCGATGGTGGTGCTGGTGGATGAGGTGTCCACCAAGCTGACGCTCGTCGTGGAATTGTCGTCGACGCTCGTACTGGTCGGGTCGTCGAGGCTGGTGGGTGTCGATCCATTCGTTGAGGACGACACATTCGAACTCGGCGTGGTGCCGATTGAGCCGGAGCTGGAGTCGTCACTCGATGCAAACGCCACCCCCACCAGGAGGAGCGCCGTGGCCACCGCCGTGACCACACCGATCATTTTTCTGAACATCTAGGACCTCCTTGTCGATTGCCTGGTCCTAGTGTCAGAGATGTCGGATCATCACCGCATCAGAGGTCCATCAAGAAGAGCTCAAGGCTGCCCACTCGTTCCGGAGGATCCCGTAGATGTGTGCGTCGACCCATTCCCCACGCTTTAGGTGAGACGAGCGGATCGTTCCCTCGAGTTGCATCCCGAGACCCTCGACAAGTGCCATGCTCCGGGAATTCGTCGTGAAGATCTCGGCCTCGACCTTGACGTGGTCGAACTCCCCGAAACAAAGGTCGAGCACGGCGGTTAGCGCCTCCCGCATGATCCCCTTGCCCCAATAGGGCTTGCCGAGCCAGTAGCCGACATCCCCCCTTCCCGGCTGGACGCTGGGTCTCGCGCTGATCATCCCAATGGCGATTCCGGGCGATCCCGTGGTGGAGCCGGTGCGATCTCGAATCGCCCAGTGAAAACCACTCTCGCCGTAACGCTCAGTTTGTGCCTGGTGGATGAATCCGATGGTCTCGGAGATCTCGTCGGGGCCGTCCCAGATCAGCCCGGCCGTGACCTCCTGGCGATCGTCACCACCGACGAGTGAGAACAGGGCGGGGGCATCCGACTCGGAGGGCACTTCGAGGACGACCCTCTCGGTCTCGATGCGGTAGGTGTTCAATGCGGCCCGGTCCGGGCCCGTTCCCGTCATCGGTCTCAGTATGCCGGTGGCTCTCCACGACCGAACAGGATTTTGTTGGAGGAGGTGTCACCCAATCCCAGGCCCGGCTCCGTCTCAGAGGCATGATCACCGCCACAGGTGTGATGGACAACGAGCAGGTATATCGGTCTTATGCCGTCGAGCTCACCAGGTATGCGACTGGCCTGGTAGGGCCGTTCGACGCCGCTGACGTAGTGACCGACGCCTGTCTCAAGGCCTTTTCCGCCAGGAAATGGCCCGAGGTGAGCAACAGGAGGGCCTACCTGTATCGGGCGGTGCTGAGTGTGGCCAATGACCACCACCGGAGCACGCTGTCTCGGCGGCTCCGGGAGATGAAGACAGCAACGCCTGAGTCAGCGCCATCGCAGGACATCGATTTCGACGTCCTGGGTGCTGTCGAGCGTCTCTCGGTGCAGCAAAGGGCGGCGGTGCTCCTCACCTATTGGGCTGATCTCCCGGCGGAAACAGTCGCCGATCGAATGGGCATATCGACCGGAGCCGTGAAGCGTCATCTGGCCCGGGCACGAAAGCACCTCGAGGAGTGGCTGTCATGAGCAGATCAGACGATCGAAAGATGAAAGAACTTGCCGACCGGCTGGTGGCGATGTCGCCAGAGCCACCGCCCTATCCCGAGGAGGTCTCTGTGACCCAACGTGAAGATTCAAAACCCAGACCGGTCCTGGTGTTCGCAGGTGCCGCTCTCGTTGTGCTGCTCCTGGCCGCCATCCCCCTCTACCTCTCCAGAGGAGGCGGCGAGGTGGACCCGGTTGCGTCGTCGACGACGTCGACGGTGCCAACCACGGTCACCACCCAGCCACAGGCCTCGACGACGGTCACCACGGAGGCGCCGGCGACGACAACGACCGTGCCGGCGACCACGACCACCACAGCTCCTGGCGTCGAAGCAGTGGAAGCTGTGCTCTATGCGGTGCAGACGCCGGAGAATTCGTTCACCGGCAATCCTGCCCTCGTCGCCTTCCGCGGGACCGTCGTTCCTGCCGTGCTCTTCGAGGAGCCGATGAATCCGGCTTACCCGGGTTTGTATGCGCTGACATCGGAGAACCTCTTCCTCCCCGATGGATTCAGCAACATGGTTCCGGCCGCCGTCGAGATCCTGGGTGTGACTCCTGGCGAGCACACCGTCACTGTGGACATGAACGAGGCCTTCCTCGCAGGATCCGGCTCAGGTCTGCTTGGGGACTTCACCATGCTCAACCAGTTGATCTACACGGCGGCGGCGTTCGGTGAGATCGAGAGCGTCCTCTTCACGGTCAACGGCGAATCGGTCACGGCCTTTGGTAGCGAGGGCCTCGATCTGAGCGAGCCACAGGGCCGGGACGCTTACCTGGACCAGCTCAACTCGGTGAATGTCGACTCACCGATCCAAGGTCAAGGCGACGAGCCACTGAGGGTCGCCGGATTCGCCAACGTCTTCGAAGCGACCGTGAGCCTGGAAGTAGTCGACGCAAGTGGCAACGTGGTGCAGGAGGACTTCACTACTGCCACATGCGGCACCGGTTGCTGGGGCGCATACGAGTTCGAGGTCGACTACCCCTTCGTCGGCGACGAGACCATTCGGGTCTTCTGGCATTCCGCGGAGGATGGTTCTCCCAGTGATGTGGTCTCGATTCCGGTCCTCTGGGACGACCCGGACGGATGGGACTTCAGCTCGCATCCCGGCACGCCTTAGAGATGTTCCTACTGCAGGGCGTCACGTATTCGTGACGCCCTGCTTGACGGTCGGCCTACCTACCCGGTGGCGGCTCTCACAGCTCGACCTTGTTTCCTCGGAGTCCTAACACCATCCGAACTTCCCGTTCTCGTCCTCCATGGTTTCGTCATCGACCCGAACTCCTTCGTCTCGGAGCTTGGCGAGCAGCCCATCGAGACCATCCACCCGGTAGTTGATCATCCACTGATTGGCTCCCGAAGTGGTCGGTACCAGCGGGAAATGGTGCCCACACGCCGCCGATCCCAGTGACTCGAGCCATATTTCCTCCGTTTGGACGACGTTACGTCGCCATACTCAGCGAATGCCACTGGACCATTACCGCGAGGCCAACCGGGCAAATTGGGACGCTCGTGTCCCCATTCACTACGGGTCGGACGAATACGGCATAGCCAGGTTCATCTCTGATCCCACCCACCTGAGCGGAGTGGTCACGTACGACAAAGAGAAGCTGGGTGATGTGACCGGGAAGAGCCTGCTCCATCTGCAGTGCCACATCGGGACCGACACCATTTCCTGGGCCCGGCTCGGAGCGACGGTGACCGGGCACCGACCTGTCGGAGAAGTCGATCGAGGCGGCCAGCCGTCTCAGCGCGGACTCCGGCACTCCGGCGAGGTTCATCGTCTCCGAGCTCTACGACACACCCGAAGTTCTCGATGAGAAGTTCGACATCGTCTACACCGGGGTTGGGGCAATCTGCTGGATCCCGGAAATACGGGGTTGGGCCGAGGTGGTGTCCTCGTTCCTCGAGCCCGGGGGCACGTTCTACATGCGCGAAGGCCATCCCATGATGTGGGCAATGGATTGGTTGGAGACCGAGGAGTTGCGGGTCGCAGTCGCCTACTTCGAAACTGCCGATCCCGAGGGCGAGGAGGAGCACGAGACTTATGCCGGCGTCGGCGTCGTCGAGAGCCCGCTCAATTACGGCTGGAACCACGGGATGGGGGAAACCATCGACGCCCTGATCCGGGCGGGGCTGCGCATCGACCGCGTCGAGGAATACGACGAGTGTGAATGGCAGGGCCTGCCCATGATGATCCAGGAAGACGACGGGCTGTGGCGTCTGCCCGACCGACGGGAACGGTTGCCGTTGATGTGGTCGGTCCTGGCGACGAAGGTCTGACAATTAGGTCGGTCGACCCCCTACAGCCAGCTCAAATGCATGCCGAATCAGTAGGGGTAAGTCATTAGTTTCACTGCTAGCGACTTACTTCCTCCTCCAGTGTGAGAGGGGCCACCTTCGGTGGCCCCTCTTTCGCGTCTATGGGTTCAGGCCAGACAGGTGATGCGGGGAAGCCCGGAGGCGATCTCGGCCCAGGTCCCACCCTGATCGTCCGACCTCCAAACCTTGCTGCCATTCCCGGCGTATACCGACTCGTCGCGAACGGCCAGGCAATGCGTGTCGAGGTTGTCGTCGAACCAGTCGGGGAGCCCGTTGCGACAGTGCTCGAATGGCCCGCTCGTCAGGTCTGACCGGTAAAGCCGTGCCTGGTTCGAACGCGGCCCGGTCGACGCAGAGATCAGCACTGTGTCGCCGATGAGCGTCACCGCCCGGCAGTAGGGCGCGTGCAGACCGTCGTCGCGATACGTGAAGACCCGTCCGTCGGTCGACTGAGCCATGCCGCGGGCGCAAGCCGCTAGCACTGTTCCCTCCACCGAAGGGTCGGCGATCACCTGATGGACATCGGCATGGATGTCGAGGGTGGGACTCGGACCGGTGTCGTCGCAACGAACGATGCCACCGACATGCACGTTGACGAAGAGGGTGTTCGCGCCGTCGACCGCCATGGACCTCACATCGGGAGGGCCACCCCATGGCGTGTACCAATCGCCTCGCCCCGGAGCGTCGGCAAACCCCGGGTCTTCGATCAGTTCACCGCCGTCGACTCGGTACAACCGGGCACTCGATGCGCCCACCCAGATGGTCCCATCGTCCGGCAGGACGCAGTTGAGAGTGGCGCCGTTGGGACCATTGGCAACGGTTCGACCGTCGTGGTGGATCCGAGCTTCGTCGTCGACGGCCCACCAGCCCGCTGCGTCCCGCGCGATGTGGTTGATCGTGGCGTCGGCAATCAATGGCTGTGTGGGGTTGTCCAAGGCGAACATCCCGCCAATGGTCCCGACGAGCAGGCTCATTTGGTATGACACTAGGTCGGCGTGCGCGTCGCTCTAGTCGGTGATGACCGAGACGATCTCGGCGACCGGATAGACGACCGATGTGGTCGTGTCTGGCACGTCGAGGGACTCCCAGTCCTCGCCGACCACCCGCCACCGCGCCGTCCAGGCGTAGGAGATCGAGAGGTCGTAACCGGTCAGGTCCTTGACCTCGTAGACATGTCTGGCACCGCCATCCGGGTATCCGGCCAGCGCAGCCTGGTCGGCAGGGAACGTATCCACTCGATCGTCTCCCCAATCGACCACGACGCCGCTCACCTCGATGTAGATGTCGAGCGTGGCGCCCGTGCCGCTGGACAGCTGAGTTTCGTGGACATCAGGGATGGGCACGCCCACAAAGGTCTCGAGGCCAGTGACTCCATCGCCGGGTAACGGATTCAGATCGGGAGTAGGAGGCGGATGGACATAGGACATCACGTAATCCCACGCCTCCTCCGATGGGTCGACGGTCACACCGGGCTCCGATGTGCACCGGCGAAAGTAACCGGAAGGGCCAGGCGAACCATCCACGATGAGAACTAGCTCCGCCCCACCGTCCGGGCTCAACGGGACGATCTGGTAGTTCGTTTCGGTGCTGGTGACATACCAACACTCCCCCAACAGGTCGAAACCGACGTTGGGATAGAGGCGGGAGGGAACCGAGTCGTCGTTGGCGTAGTCGACGACATCCGCCACCAGCGATGCGACAGCGGGTGATCTGTTCTTCGGTGAGCGTCACGGGGTTTTTCTCCGTTGTCACCCAGCAAGCGGTGTAAGTCTCAGCCAACGCCGGCAGTCGCGAGCGGCGATGACGACGACTACGAAACCGGCTGCAACTCCGACTCGCAATCTGCGTCCCATAGGTCGTCCCTGTGTGTCCATGTAGAAGCCAATATCCACATCTCATCGGCCCTGCGAACCACCGTCACCATCTCCGATTGCGAACCTTCTCCTCGGAAGGCACTCCGTCGATCCCCATCCAGACAACAAGACAATGATTCGTCCGATCTGAGGATCTCCGTTTGCACTAAACGGACATCCTCGATGGAAGGTCTCGCTGTGAAGTCCATGGCACCGAAGACTGTCACGCGCCGCGTCCAGCATCGCCTGCGTCCCCACCACCTCACGTATCCGGTCCTCGTCCTGGTTGTAGATCCCCTCGAACCACCCGAACCAGAGCGCCCGCAGGATCTCCTCCGCTTCCCCGACCGTGGCGACGATGTGGGTGTCTTCGGTGGTTGATGTCGTAGGTGGCGCACTGGTTGTCGTCACAAGAGTTGTCGTGGTCGTCTCGACCGCAATGGGCACAGTTGTAGGAGGGGGATCTGAGTTCTCCCGAGGCCACAGGGCCCAGATCCCGACTGCCAGACCCACGACGATCAGGCCTGCGACCAGCCATCGAATCACATCACGGTCGAACATACGCAAGCCCTGTCCTCAGTTGAAGGGTCTCGTGGTCAGGCCGCGAAAAGTGCCGGTGCCCGTTCTGTATGGTTGAGGATGGAGGTGAAAGAGATGACAGACACCACAGTCATCGCAGACAGAACCGACGAAAGCCATGCATTCAGGACCTTGTTCAGGATCCTGTTGGTTGTCGGGATCGTCGCCGCGATCACCAAGTTCATGTCGGATCGGAGAAGGGACTTCTACGGTCTGACCGAGTCCGAGGCCCGCGCCAAGTTCGAGTCGAAGCTCGGGCCGATCATCGGTGATGACCGTGCATCCGACGTGGCGGACCAGGTGATCCCCCGTCTCAAGGAAACGGGTGTCCTCATCGAGGACGCGATGGATGACGCCAAGAAGGCCGCTTCCGACGTGGCGGACAAGGTCGGCGACACTGCAGGCAAGGTTGCCGGCAATGCCAAGAAGGCCGCCTCCAACGCGGCTGACGAGGTTGGCGACGCTGCCAAGAAGGCCGGCGATTCCGTAAAGGATGCCGCCGAGAAAATCGGGAAGAAGGTCGACTGACCTGACACCGCTCCGCCGCCGGCGATAGGCCCGCTCAAACCGCGTTGCCTACGCTGACCCGATGGAGACCGGGCCTACGATCCGCACCGAGCGCCTGGTCCTCCGAAGGTGGACCGACGACGACCGAGCCGGGTTTGCCGCGCTCAACGCCGACCCGGAGGTGATGGAGCACTTTCCCGGTGTCCTCACAGCCCAGGAGTCGGACCAACTGATGCAGACGATCGAGCTTCATTTCGAGGAGTTCGGCTTCGGGTTGTGGGCGGTAGAAACACTCTGGGCGTCGAGGCTCGTTGGCTTCGCCGGTCTTGCCGTCCCGACCTTCCGCACCCACTTCACCCCTGCCGTCGAGATCGGCTGGCGCTTCGCCCGGGCCGAGTGGGGGAACGGATTTGCCACCGAAGCCGCCAAGGCAGCACTCGAATTCGGATTCGATCAGGCCGGCTTGGACGAGATCCTTAGTTGGACGGTCCCCGCCAACGAGCGATCCCAGGGAGTGATGATCCGACTGGGCATGACCCGCGCTCCCGAGCTGGACTTCGATCATCCCCGGCTTGGCGACGACGATCGGCTTCGCCGTCACGTCGTGTACCGCATGACCCGCGAGGAGTGGGCGGAACAGGCCGCGTCGATCGCCCCCTCATAATTCACCCGCAGCTATGACCGACGATTCCTAGCCTCGACGGGTCATGTCTTCCCACATCGAATACGTCGACACGCGTACTGCGCCCGAGGAGACCCTCGAAGCGATGCATGAGCTGCATCTCGCCTTCGACGAAGAGGTCCTGCCCGGTGATCCACCAGAGCCCGCAGCTCAGCGCCTACTCGACTGGCGTCATCCACTCGATTGCGAGCGGGTGTCTCATTGGGTCGTGTGGAAAGGCCCCGAGATCGTTGCCACATCCGGTCTCCATGTCGACCTGGTCCAGAACCTGGCGAACGCGTTCGGTTGGGTCTTCGTGCATCCCCATCATCGTGGATCCGGCTACGGAAGAGCGATAGCGACGGCGATGGTCGACGCTGCCGAGACTGATGGTCGGACCCGGTTGGCCATCGGCATCCCCGACGGGCGGCCCGAGGAAGCCCTGGCCAGGCGCGCCGGCATGAAGTCGGCGTATCGGGAAAAGGTGAGCCGTCTGTCATTCGCCGAGATCGACTGGACGCTCATGGAGTCATGGATGGCACGGGCGGCCGAGCGCGCATCCGATTACGAGCTGTTATTCCTGCCTAGCCCTCTCGACGACCAATACCTCGAGGCGTACTGCAATTTGATGTTCGTGATGAACTCGGCTCCCCAGGAGGACTACGTCGAGGAAGAGGAAGAGATCATGACACCTGAGATCTGGCGTGACCTCGAGGGGAAGTACGGCGTGGAAGCGGAACGGGAGATCCTCACCTACGTCGCCCGGCACAAGCCGACTGGCGAGCTGGCCGGATACACGAATGTTGCCTACAGACGCCTCCAGCCCGATCTCGTCGAACAGTGGGACACCGGTGTGGACCCCAAACACCGCAACAAAGGCCTCGGGCGTTGGGTCAAGGCCGCCATGGCGCTCAAACTCCGTGAGACGTACCCGAGTGTGCGCCGCATCGACACCGAGAACGCCGGATCCAACGCGCCAATGCTCGGCATCAATGTTGAGATGGGTTTCAAGCCGATCCTGATCCAGAATGTTTGGCAGGGTGACCTCGCGGCCATCCGCGCAAATCTTGGGATCTAGCACTGGACCCTGAGCCAGCCTCGACACCTTCGTATATTGCCGAGCGCTAGGTCAGCCCTCTCCCCAGCCCTGGGCCGACTCGGCGCCCTCGTGTTCGCCCTCGAGGCGGGCCACATAGGCAGCGGCCTCGCTCCGACGGCTCATTCCCATCTTGGCCAGGAGGTTGGACACGTAGTTCTTCACCGTCTTCTCAGCCAAGAACATCTCATCGGCGATCTGCTTGTTGGTCAGCCCGTCGGCGATATAGCCGACGATCGTTCGTTCCTGCTTGCTCAGTTTCGACAGGAGAGGATCTTCGTTCGAGCCGTTGCGGAGGCGGGTGAACAGACGCTCGGTCATATCCGGGTCGAGCAGGGACTCACCGGCGCCCACCCTCCGAATGTCATCGACCAGGTCGGTCATCTTTACTCGTTTGAGGACATAGCCGGAGGCACCCGCAAGGATCGCCGACATCAAGGCCTCTTCATCGGCGAACGACGTCAGCATCAACACCTTCACGTCTGGGAATCGGGAGCGGATATCGCGACAGGCCTCGACGCCACTCCCGTCGGGGAGTCGCACATCCAGGACGACAACATCGGGCTCGTCAAAGCCGACCCGTCGCACCCCTTCTGCCGCGGTTCCCGCTTCACCCACGACCTCTAGGTCGTCCTCAGCGTCGAGAAGGGCCTTGACCCCGGCTCGGACGATCTCGTGGTCGTCAACCAATAGAACTTTGAGTTTCGTCATCGAGAAAAACGGTAGCTGTATGGTCGCCGTCCGATGTCCAAGCCAACAGGTGTGCACCGGCTGCCGGAGTTGATCGAGGCGGCGGCAGCCGTCGTTGGGGCGGGCGATCTGGAGCAGGTGCTCAGAAGTCTCGTGGCAGAGGCGAAGGGAGCGACCGGTGCCAGATATGCGGCTCTTGGCGTCATCGGCGAGCACGGTGTGCTCACCGAATTCCTGCATGAGGGTCTCACAGACGAGCAGACGGCCAGCATTGGGGCGCTTCCCACCGGCAAGGGAGTGCTGGGGACGCTGGTGCGGGAGAAGCGAACCATCCGGCTCCACTCGATCGCCGATCATCCCGACTCGTACGGCTTTCCGCCGAACCACCCGCCGATGCGGAGCTTCTTGGGTGTCCCGGTGGCAGCTGGCGGCAGAGCATTCGGCAATCTCTATCTCACCGAGAAAGACGGTGGCTTCACCGATGACGACGTAATGCTCGTCGAGGCGTTGAGCCGAATCGCCGGCTCGGCAGTGACGACAGCACGACTTCAGGAGCGTCTGCGGTCGATCGCGGTCGGCGAGGATCGGGAGAGAATCGCCAGGGACCTCCATGACTCGGTGATCCAGGATCTCTTTGCGGTTGGCCTCGCCCTCCAGGGGATCGCCGAACGGGTAGCCGACTCCACGGCCGCCTCCACGATCGATGCCTCGGTGGACCGGCTGGATGTTGTCGTCGAGTCGCTTCGCGCCTACATCTTCCAGCTCAGAGCGACCAGTGACAGACGTCAACTCGACGACCGACTCCAGGAGCTGGTCTCACGCATGGGCTCGGCGTATCCGGCGTCGGTGACCCTCGAGATAACCGTCGTACGCCTGCCAAACGGGCAGCTCGAGGACGAGGTCGTCAAGTGTGTCAGCGAGGCGCTGAGCAATGCTCTCCGTCACTCCGGCGGCGCAGATGTCGAGGTGGTCGTCGATGCCGACCCAGACTGGTGCCGCATTTGGGTGCGTGACAACGGCGCCGGCTTCGACCCAGCTTCGTCGACGACCGGGATGGGTTTGGCCAATCTGGCTGCTCGGGCCGCCAGCCTGGGCGGACGCATCGATGTGACAAGCAGGCCGGGCGAAGGTACGACAGTCGACGTGCGACTCCCGATCAGCTGACAGTGTGGACTGCGATCAATGATTCAGCGAGGCGATCCACCCAGGACTTCACCGTCGATTCCGCAATGCGTCGCAGGAGGATCCTGTCCACGACTCTGCCCAATTGCCCCAGCGGGGGCTCGTAGGTGCCGTCCATGGTGATCCTGGTCCTGTGGATCCCGAGGTGGGAGACGACCAGATCGGCGTTCAGCCGGGGAAACAGCTCCTCGGCTCCCACGGCCGACCAGCTCACCGGATAGATGAGACCGGTCCGATGGATCTGCGGAGAGCCGATCTCGAGCCGCACCTCCTTGGCGAGATTCCCAAAGCCTGGCCCCACCCGGGAACGCAGCTCCTCGCCTTCGCGGTAGGCGAGATCTGCCAGAGCGCTGAGTTGGGATTCGACGTCGCCGAGCGCACGTTCCACAACCGGCATGGAGAGAGGCACCTCGGCCTCGTAACGGACGAACATCAGAGACGGCCGGGACGGGTCCGGTATGAGAATCCCCGGCCCGAGCTCATGCCGGTGATCTCATCGATACTGACCTCGAGCACGTGGGGGAAGCTGGCCATTGGCTGAAGGCCACCGGTGCCCAATGGTGAGCCAAGCACCGCCGCGTACTTCTCGAGCAGCATCTCGACAGCGTGGGACGTGGTTGGCTCGTCGGTTCGCTCGACCGCAGTCCCTTTGACCACGACGCTCACCCAGTCCCCTGATTCATCGTCGAAGCTCGAGACCTCGACGCACACTCTCGGATTGTCCTCGATTGCCTCGAACCGTTTGCCCGGCTTGGTGCGAAACAGCAGGCGCCGCCCGTCGAGGACGAACGACATCGGTGTTACGTAGGGCTTGCCGTCATCGATCACTCCGAGATGGGCCACCATCTCATGCTCGAGAAAGTCGAACGCCTCGGCCTCGCTGATGGACTCCATGGCTCAACCCGCGTCGTCAGTGACGGCCCACAGGACATCCTTTATCGATATGACACCCAGGACCGCATCACCGTCTACCACCGGGAGGTGGCGAAAGCCGGTGGCGAGCATCCACGCGGCCGCCTCCTCGACTTCCATCTCCGGACCGAACGAATCCGGGTACTCCGTCATCCAATTGGTGGCGATGTCGCGATCGAGGTCGGCGTCGTTTGCAACGGCACGGAGGAGGTCGCGTTCGGTGAGGATCCCTTCGAGTGCCCCATCGACCTCGACGGCCACCGAGCCCACCTCCGTGGCCATCATCGTCTCGGCTGCCTGACGCAACGTTCGCGTCGGGACCGACCCACACAACGTCGCCCCCGACCAACTCCCGTACTTGCATCATCGAACCTCCATCGTCTCTCCAATGATCGCGACCCTGGATTGTCCGGATTAGGGGCCTTTGCCCCTAATGGCCATGTCAGGCCTTTCTTACATTCGGGGTGTATGACTCCACAACGTGATGACACGCGGGATCTGTCGCCTGCCCGCGCCTTCGATCGCTTCCTGATAATCCTGTCGCTGATCGGTCTGGCGGTGGCCGCACTGGCCGCGATCGTTGCCTTTCGCGGACAGCCGGCTGGTGCAACCGGCCAGGAAGGTGAGCCTACCGAGCAACAGATCGTCGAGTACTCCCTGTCGGAATTCGCCATCGACGGCATGGCAGAGATCCCGGCTGGGGCAACGGTGTTTCAGGCCACGAACAACGGATCGACCGCGCACAATCTGGCTCTCGAAGGTGGCCCGACCACTCCGGACCTCGCCGCTGGAGACTCGGCGCAACTGGACGTTGGCGAGCTCGCCCCTGGCTCCTACGTCATCTTCTGCTCGATCGCAGGGCATCGCGAGGCGGGCATGGAGACGACGATCAATGTGGTCGAGGGGGCGGTCGGCCCCGGTGAAGGCGACCACGGTGACCACGAGGGCACTGAAGCCGATTGGGCCGAGCTCGACCGCCTGATGGAGGAGTCGATGATGGCGTTTCCCGCCGAGACCGAGGGGGACGGCAATCAGCCGCTCGAGCCGACTGTCCTGGCCGATGGCACCAAGGAGTTCCACCTGACCGCGGCGATCACCGACTGGGAGGTCGAGCCGGGCAAGGTGGTCGAAGCCTGGACGTACAACCGGATGGTGCCGGCACCGAAGATCCAGGTGGACGTGGGGGACAAAGTTCGGGTGGTCGTGGAGAACCAGCTTCCGATGGGCACCGATGTGCACTGGCACGGAGTGAAGGTCCCCAACAGCATGGACGGGGTCGCCCCCCTCACACAGCCACTGATCAAACCTGGTGAGAGCTTTGTCTATGAGTTCACCACCCGGGAGCCGATGGTGGCGATGTACCACGCCCACCATCACGGGCAGATGCAGGTTCCCAACGGGATGTTCGGGACGTTTATGGTCGGCGAGGTAGCGATGCCCGTCGGCCAGACCATCTCTGGCGTTGAGATCCCGGCCGACCTCGTGGTTTCGCAGGAGATCCCGATGGTGCTGAACGACGCCGGGGTCATTGGCCTCAGCCTCAACGGCAAGTCGTTCCCGGCCACTCAGCCGTATACCGGCAAGGTGGGGGACTGGGTCGTGGTCCATTACTTCAACGAAGGCCTGCAGATCCATCCCATGCACCAACATCAATTCCGTCAGCTGGTGTACGCCAAGGACGGCGTCCCGTTGGACAGTCCTTACTGGATAGACACCCTCAACGTTGCCCCGGGTGAGCGCTACTCGGTTCTGATGCAGCTGGAAGACCCGGGTGTCTGGGTCTGGCACTGCCACATCCTCACCCACGTGGAGCGAGACGAGGGCATGTTTGGGATGGCAACCGCTTTCATCGTCGAGGAGTAGGGCTAACTTCCCGCCGATGCTTCGCAAGACCGAATCAGGCGAGCCTGTCGAAGATCTCGTCGGGCTTTACATGAGTGACGACCGGAAAACCGATGGCCGGCCGTGGGTGTTGGTCAATTTCATCAGCTCCGCCGACGGGGGAACGGCGATCGCAGGCAAGTCCTCGAGTCTCGGCGACCCCGATGACAAAGCGGTGTTTCAGGCGTTGAGGGCAGTGCCCGACGTGATCCTGGTCGGGTCTGGAACGGTCGAGGCCGAGAACTACCAACCCGTCGCTCTCGACGAGGAGCGTCGGGAGCGAAGAGTCGCGGCCGGCCTCACCGAGGTCCCCGTTCTGGCAATCGTGTCGGGACGGCTGAGCTTCGACCCCGACGCCCGGGTGTTTTCCGACCCAGAACACCGGCCGATGGTCATCACCGGACCCAACGCCGACCCGGCAAAGCTGGCCATGCTGGGGGATGCCGCCGATGTGGTGATACTCGAGGACGTGACACCCGAGGCGATTCTCGCTCGGCTCGGTGCGGCGAAGGTGATTCTCTGTGAGGGTGGGCCCACACTGGTCGGACAGTTCGTAGCCGAGCACCTGGTCGACGAGCTCGCTTTGACCATCGCCCCCGTCATGATCGGTGGGCGGTCGGCCCGAATCGCACATGGGGACCTCGCCGATCCTCCGATCGAGATGAACCTGGACAGGCAACTCATCGGCGATCGATCGATTTTTCTGCGATATTTGAAGACCTGAGGCCAAGGGAGAAGCCATGGGACTGCATGAGGAGCTCTTCGAAAGACACAAAGCGGTCCTGCCCGGTTGGGCGCCGCTGTATTACGAGCAGCCCATCGCAATCGTCGATGGCGATGGCCGCTATGTCACCGACGCAGAAGGCAACCAGTATCTCGATTTCTTCGGTGGAATCCTGGTGACCATGTCCGGGTACAAGGTCCCGGAGGTGGTGGAGGCGATCAAGGCCCAAGCCGACCGGATGCTCCATACCTCGACTCTGTACCTGATCGAGTCCCAGATCGAGCTTGCCGAGAAGATCGCTGGGTTGTCCGGCATCCCCGATGCCAAGGTCTTCTTCACGAATTCGGGCACCGAAGCCAACGATGCTGCCCTGATGATTGCCACCACCTACAAGAAGTCGAACCAGGTGTTGGCAATTCGGGGCAGCTATCACGGCAAGTCACACTCCGCGATCGCGGTCACCGGCCAGAAGGCCTGGTCCGGGACCAGTTTCTCGCCATTCCAGGTGACGTATATCCACGGTGGTTACAAGCTGCGCAGTCCGTTCGGGCACCTTCCCGACGAGGACTTCATCGCGGCATGTGTCGCCGATCTCAAAGACTTGCTCGGCGTAGCCGTCGCCGGCAGCCCGGCTGTGATGATCGCTGAGCCCATTCAAGGGGTGGGCGGGTTCGTGACACCGCCCGATGGCTTCTTCCGGGCGATGAAGGAGGTCCTCGACGAGAACGGCATCCTCTTCATCTCGGATGAGGTGCAGACAGGCTGGGGACGGACCGGCGAGCACTTCTGGGGATACCAGGCCCATGGCATCGTCCCCGACCTCCTCACGTTCGCCAAGGGGATCGGCAACGGGCTCAGTATCGGCGGTGTGGTGGCGTCGGCGGAGCTCATGGATTCGTATCCGGCCCTCGGAATCTCCACATTCGGCGGCAACCCTTTGGCCACGGCCGGTGCGCTGGCAAACCTCGACTATTTGCTCGACAACGACCTGCAGACCAACGCTCTCAAGGTGGGAAACCGGTTGATGCAGAGCCTCGTGCCCCTCTCCGAGGAACTGGAAGTGATCGGCGAGGTGCGCGGCAAGGGTCTGATGATCGGCCTCGAGCTGGTGAAACCCGACGGGGCGCCATCACCGGAAGCGGCATCCGCGGTCCTGGAGGCTGCCAGGGAGGAAGGCCTCCTCATAGGAAAGGGGGGTCTCTACGGAAACTCGCTCCGGCTGGCCCCACCGCTCTCAATCACCGAGGAAGAAGCCGACGAGGGCTTCGCCCGTCTCGAACGGGCCCTACGCAAAACTTAATAGCTACAACGTAAAACGCCTCATGGGGATAGTTCCCCAAGGGATGATCCCCCTTCCCAGATGACGCCCCGGCGACCCACCATTCGAATGCGTCGTGATGGGCACGACCATCTGGAGGGATCGATAATGAATCTTGCCGTCGGATTTCCTTGTCCAAATTGCGGGCATGAGGAAGCCAATCTCCTGGCGCTCGAGAGGAATCAGTACGCCGAAGTGATCGGCTTCCGCCTCTCTTGCAACAAATGCGAATCGGTATTCGCCGAGAGCAGACTCACGAGTGAGGAAACGCAGACCTATGTTGCAGCGCAAAACGAGGCAGCCAGATCATGGGTTGCCTGAGCAACGACCCGTTGGTCAAAGGCGGTCGCTAGCGAACGATCGCTAGAGCAGTGCTTGCAGATCGATGTCGCAGCTGGGGTGGCGTAGTTTGGCCAGCCCTCTCGCTTCGATCTGACGAACCCGTTCCCGGGTGGAGTTGATGACCTTGCCCACGTCGGACAAGGTCCAGGGCTCATCTCCATCGAGACCGAAGCGCAGCCAGAGGACCTGTTGCTCTTCGGGATCGAGGATCTGAAGAGCCTTGATGAGCCGGTCCCGGCGCCATGCCGCCGCGGCACGGGCCTCGGGGTCCACTGCGGTCGCATCCTCGACGAAATCCTGCAGCGAGGCGTCGCCGTCTTCTCCCACGGGCCGGTCGAGGGAGACGGTCTCCGCCGGAGCCTCGAGTGCAGCCAGGACCCGCTCGGTATCCAGGCCGGAAGCCTCCGAGATCTCCTCGAGGGTGGGGGCGCGGTGGTATTTGTCGTGCAGGCTCTGGCGGGTGTCCTGGACCGTGCGAACCACATCGACCATGTGGACCGGGAGGCGGATGGTCTTGCCGTTGTTTCCCAGACCCCGCGTGATCGCCTGGCGGATCCACCAAGTGGCATATGTGGAGAACTTGAAGCCCTTGCGCCAGTCGAACTTCTCCACAGCCCGGATCAATCCCAGGTTGCCTTCCTGGATCAGGTCGAGAAGATCGAGGCCGCGCCCGGTGTATCGCTTGGCGATCGAGATGACCAAACGCAGGTTGGACCGGATGAAGGTCATCTTGGCCTCGTCGCCCTCGGCGACGAGACGCATCAGCTTGACCCGGTCCGCCTTTTCGTAATCACCCGATTCCAGCGTTGCCTTGGCCTTTTTCCCCAGCTCCATCGAACGCGAGAGATGGACTTCGTCCTCGGCGGTTAGGAGTAGGTGGGCCGAGACTTCGTCGAGATACAGGCCGACGGTGTCGGCGGGACTCGAGCCCCGCTCGGGTCTGGCGTCTTTGGCCCTTATGGCCTTCCCCAAATTCCGACCCTTCCTGTCAAGCCCTGTGGAAAACTAACGCTCCTGGCTGAATCTGGCAAACGGTTTTCTGTTTAACGCCCGGTGAACAAGTAATCTCGGTCGCTCAGTGGCGCGTCGTTCCCAGTTTCGCTTGCTGGTGGCGCTCACCATCGTTTGGGCTTTGTGGGCAGGCTGGTCGCTGCTCGGACGTGAAACCCCCTACACCCTCAGGGTGCTCGACGACGCTGGGGCGCCGATCGCGGCGGCGTCGGTTGATATCAACGAGAGTCAGGTGGGGACGAGCTCCGAGGACGGGACCATCGAGGTCGAATGGAATCGGTCTTCCACGGTCCTCGAGGTGAGTGCGGCCGGACACGTCCCAAAAACGGTGACGATCGCGGAGCGCCCCGACGAGGTCTTCGAGGTGGTGCTCAACGCGCGGATTCTCCGCGGCCGGGTCCTCGATCCGGCGGGCACGCCGGTCGAGTCGGCCGTGGTGGTGGCGGGGCCAGCTTCGGGAACCACCGATGCCGAGGGAAAGATCAGTCTCCGTGGGGCCGAGCCGGGGACGGTCGCCGTCTCCCGGCCAGCGTGGATACCCACGTCCTTCGAATGGGATGGTGGCGCCGGGGAATCTGTCGTCGAGATCGCGCCGTTCCTTGCTCGCGCCGTCCACATCGCAGGTGAGGCCGCCGGCGAGGACATCGATCGTTTCTTCGAGATGGCGCATACCACTGAGCTCAATGCCCTCATGCTCGATCTGAAGGACGAGACGGGGCTCGTCTGGTACAACAGCACTGACCCGACCGCGGCCGAGGTCGAGGCGATCCGAGGGGTTTACGACCTGAGCGCCGTCGCCGCCCGGGCGGAACAGGAGGATCTGTACCTGATCGGTCGGATCGTGGTCTTCAACGATCCGACCGCAGCTGTGGCGAAGCCTGAGATGTCGGTCTGGGACAGCGCGACGGACCAGCTCTATCAGTCCAACGGGCAGTACTTCCTCGACCCCACCGACCCGGAGGCGCGGGCCTATGGGCTGGCGATCGCCCAGGAGGCATGTTCCATGGGTCTGGACGAGGTGCAGTTCGATTACATCCGCTTCCCCGACAAGCGAACCGACTCCACCACGTTCGACCAAGGGGTGAGCCTCGAAACGAGGACGGCGACGATCATTGGCTTCCTGGAAGAGGCGGTCGCCATGCTTCATCCGATGGGTTGCGCTGTCGGCGCCGATGTGTTCGGCTTTACGACGGCCGCGGCCGACGATGGCGGGATCGGCCAGAACTGGGATCAGGTCACCCAGGTTGTCGATGTCGCTTCTCCGATGGTGTATCCGTCCCATTACACGTCGGGTTGGTATGACTTCGAGACTCCCAACGACCATCCCGGTCCAATGGTCACTAACGCCATCCAGGACGGGATGGACCGGTTGTCGAGGAACGTGGTGGTTCGTCCCTGGCTGCAGGACTTCGGATACACCCCGGACCAGGTTCGGGCCCAGATCGAGGTGGCCGAGGACTACGGCCTCGGCTGGATGCTGTGGAATGCGGCGTCCAATGTCACGGTCGACGCCCTCCGGGCGGAGTAATAACCCCCTCCGGCCCTTCGGGCCACCTCCCCCAACGTCGCTCCGCTCCTGGGGGAGGAGAATTCGCACTATGGGCATAGGTGAAATACCATTCTCTCTTCCCTTCCGGAGCAGTATTTGACCGCGTTCGACCGAGAGAATCTGGCCCTGATCACCGCCTCTGCCCCAGGCTGGAGGCGATCCCAGATGGAGGCGGCATACGAGGTCTTCGCTGCCCTCGACGAGCCCACCGGAGCCGAAGAAGACTGGCGGTACGTCGAGTTCGAGCACAGCTTCTCCGAGCTCCAGCCGGTTGCCGATCCGGGCATGGAGCTCGAACCGGGCCCATTTGTCACATCTCTCCCGGAGCGATCCGGGCGCGTCTTGATCGTCGATGGCAAGGTCTTGGCGCATCACTCCGACGTCGCCACTGTCCGTCGCTTTTCCGAGCTCGACGACGATCCGGGATTCACCGGGATGGTGCCGACCGACCACAACAAGCTGGCGGCAGCCCATGCTGCCTTCTCCACGGAGGGCGCTCGGATCGAGGTGCCGGCAAACACGGTCATGGAGAGGCCATTGGTGGTCGAGATTCAGGCCACCACGGCGGGGACGGCTTCCTTCCCGCATCTTCAGGTCATCGTCGGCGAGAACGCCGAAGCAATCGTCCTCGTGGACTACCGGTCGGCCGATGGTGCCCGACTTCTACTCGTTCCCAGGATCGATCTTGAAGTGGGGAGCGGGGGACGCTTGCGTTTCGTCTCGGTCCAAGGCCTCGACCACGCCGCGACCAACGTCGTGCATCAACGGGCGGTGTTGGGCCGCGACTCAACATCCCGCATCGGTGAGGTGGGTTTGGGCGCCAAGTTGGGCCGGCTCGATCTCGGTGTCAGCCTGGTCGGGGACGGTTCCTCTTCGGAGGTGGTCGGTCTCTATTTCGGGGAAGGCGACCAGACACTCGACTACCGGATGCTTATCGACCATCAGGGTCGCAGCACCACATCCGACGTCTTTCTCAAGGGCGCGGTCGAGGACGATGCTCAGAGTGTTTTCACGGGCCTCCTGCGGATAGAGAAGGACGCGGCGCGCACCTCGACCTTCGAGACCAACAGGAACCTCGTGCTCTCGGAGAACGCAAAGGCGCACTCAGTGCCCAACCTCGAGATCCTCTGCAACGACGTCATCTGTGGCCACGCCTCCTCGGTAGGCCCGCTGGAATCCGAGCACCTGTACTACCTGATGAGCCGGGGACTGAGGCGAGAACGAGCAGAGAGACTGTTGATCCGCGGCTTTTTCCAACAGGTGATCGATCGGCTTCCCATCGAAGATCTCGGGGAGCCTGTTTCCGATGAGGTGTTCCGACGGTTCGTGGCGGCCCAGGAGGAGGGCCGGGTCGCATGAAGGTGGAGATCGGCGCCTTCGACACGCTGCCCCGCGACCGCGGCATCCGCGTCACGCTGGGTGACGATCGGATTGCGATGTTCCGGATCGGTGACGAGGTGTTCGCCGTCGGAGACCGTTGCTCACACGCCGAGGCGTCTCTCGCCGAAGGTGAAGTCTTCGACTACGAAGTGGAATGCCCGCGACACGGCTCCGCGTTCGACCTCCGCACTGGAAAGCCCTTGGCGTTACCGGCTACGAAGCCGGTGCCGATCTACGAGGTCGCTATCGAGGAAGGCGTCGTCTATCTCCTTTGGGAGGAATCATGACCACCGCGCTCGACGTCCGTGGACTGTCGGCTGGAGTCGATGGAAAGCAGATCCTCGAAAATCTCGACCTGGTCGTCCCGTTCGGGGAGGTGCACGCTCTCATGGGCCCCAACGGGTCGGGCAAGTCCACTCTCTGCCATGTCCTGACGGGCAAGGCCGGCTACGTGGTGTCAGGCGAAGCTCTTCTCGAGGGCAATGAGCTGTTGTCCCTCGACGTGGACGAGCGCGCTCGACTTGGCCTCCTCCAGAGCTTTCAGTACCCGACAGAGGTCCCCGGCGTCGGCCTCCGGGAGTTCCTCCTCGAGGCTGCGGAAGAGCGCGGGATCTCCGAGGCCGAGGCAATGGAGCGGATAGACAGGGAGGCTGCTCGCTTCGACGTGACGCGATTCCTCGATCGGGCCGTCAACAACGACCTCTCGGGAGGCGAGATGAAGCGGTCTGAGATCTTCCAGATGGCGGTGCTCAGCCCGCGTGTCGCCCTTCTCGACGAGATCGACTCGGGCCTCGACATCGATGCGGTGAAACAGGTGGCCCAGGCAGTGGAGGAAATGCGCTCTCCCGAACTCGGGGTGTTGATGATCACTCACTACAACCGAATCCTCCGCTACGTGAAGCCGGACCGAATCCACGTCATGATTGGAGGCCGCATCGTCGACTCCGGCGGCGCCGAGCTTGCAGAAGAGCTCGAAGCGGGTGGTTACAAGGCGATCAGGGAGCGTCTGGGATTGGTCGAGACCAGCAGCGAACCGGCTCGACGACCGGCGGATTTCTTCACCGACACCCCCTTCGACGTGTGAATCCCCACTTCTGATGGCGTCGCGGACGGCTGCCGAGAAGTGGCTGGGTGCGCTCACCAACCTTCCCACCGCCTCGGGGCGCGAACACCTGGTCGTCGCATGGGTCAGGAATTGGGTGAAACGCCGTCCTGATCTGAGGTTGACCGAGGATTCGGGCGGGAACCTCCTCATCACGAGGAAGGGAAAGAAGCGACGGGATCCGGTCCTTGCCGTGGCCCATATGGATCATCCCGCCTTCGTTGTCACCGGCGTCGAGGGCCAGACGGCGACTTTCCAGTTCCGGGGTGGGGTCAGACCGGAGTACTTCTCCAACGCGAGGGTCGATTTCGTCACTGGCTCAGCGAGGGGTGGGCGCGTGGCGTCCTACGACCCACGGGGACGGATCGGCGTGATAGATGTGAAGGGGACTGGCCCTGAGCCCGGGGATATCGCCCGCTGGCATGTCGTCACCACGAGACCGCGAGCAGGTCGTCTGATGGCGCCGGCGTGCGACGATCTGGCCGGGTGCGCGGCGGCACTGGCAGCGCTGGATCAGGCCAGGGAAAGGGCCGATCTCGCCCATTTCGGCGTACTCCTCACCCGCGCCGAGGAGATGGGCTTTGTCGGCGCCATCCATGCCGCGGTCACGCGGAGCATTCCAGCCGATGCCCGTCTTCTCTCCATCGAGACGTCTCGGGCTTCTGCCGAAGCCCCGCTGGGAGGTGGGCCCGTGATCCGCGTGGGTGATGCGGTCACCGTGTTCGATCAGGAACTGACCAATCGAATCAGCCGGGCGGCCGCGGGGACCGGGTTGCGTCATCAGCGCAAACTGATGGTGGGAGGCGCCTGTGAGGCCACGGCATTCGGGGTCTATGGCTATGTCGCCACCGGGCTTTGCCTCCCGCTCGGGAACTATCACAACATGGGAAACCTCGACGAAGTCGAAGCCGGGACCGGGAAGGCCCGGCCCATGTTGGAGGAAGTCTCGTTGGACGACTTCCACGGTCTCGTCGATCTCCTCTTGGTCGCCGCCGAGGCTGTGGACCATGAGGGCAACCTGCGTGAGCGTCTCGACATCGGGTATTCAGACGGCCGCCGTCTCCTCGGGTGACGATGTCCGTGGCCCACTACCGTCGGTGTCGAAAGGAGAATTGAGTGGAGTTCAGGGTCGAGAAGGACTCGATGGGTGAGGTGCAGGTCCCGGCAGATGCCTACTACGGCGCCTCCACTCAGCGGGCCGTGGAGAACTTCCCAATCTCCCAGCTCCGCTTCGGGAGGGGATTCATCTGGGCGCTCGGGCTGATCAAGGGCTCCGCAGCCGAGATCTCAGGGCGACAGGGCCATCTCGACCAGGACAAGGCGGACGCGATCAGGGTGGCTGCCGACGAGGTGATGGACGGCCGCCACGATCAGCAGTTCGTGCTCGACATCTTCCAGACCGGGTCCGGCACCTCGACAAACACCAACGCCAACGAAGTCATCGCGGGACGAGCGACCGAGATCCTGGGCGGTGAGACGGGATCAGGTCTCGTTCATCCGAATGACGATGTGAACTTCGGCCAGTCATCGAACGACGTCATTCCCACCGCAATCCATGTTGCAGCCGTTGCGGCCATCAGAGAGGATTTGATGCCGGCCCTCGCCGGGCTCGCCGGCTCGTTGGAGGCCAAGGCCGCCGAGTTCGAAGACGTCGTGAAATCCGGGAGGACTCACCTCATGGACGCCACCCCTGTCACTCTGGGCCAGGAGTTCGGCGGATGGGCGGCTCAGGTCCAAAAGGGGATCGAGCGCTTGGAAAACGTGCTGCCAGAGTTGGAGGAACTGGCGCTGGGCGGAACCGCCGTTGGGACCGGGATCAACGCACCCTCCGGTTTCGCCGCCGCGGTCATCGGATTGATGGCCGAGGGCACAGGGTTCGCCTTCACGGAAGCCGGGAATCATTTCGAAGCGCAGGGATCCAAGGATGCCGTGGTGATGGCTTCGGGCGTCCTCAAGACGATTGCCACGTCGCTCTTCAAGATCGCCAACGACATCCGCTTTCTCGGATCCGGGCCGACTTCGGGGATCGCCGAGATCAGGATCCCCGAGCTGCAACCCGGATCCTCGATCATGCCGGGCAAGGTCAACCCGGTCATGTCCGAGATGATGATGCAGGTCGCGGCGCAGGTCGTCGGCAACGATGCAACGGTCACCTGGAGCGGGGCGAACGGAAACTTCGAGCTCAACGTGATGATGCCGGTCATGGCTCACAACCTTCTCGAGTCGATCGGCCTCCTCGCCGCGGCCTCCAGGACCTTCGCCACGAGATGTGTCGATGGCATCGAGGCCAACTCCGAGCGGGTTCGTGAGCTCCTGGAGCGAAATGCAGTCGTGGTCACCGCGCTCAACCCGCACATCGGCTACGACAACGGGGCCCGAATCGTGAAGGAAGCAGCTGCCACGGGCCGGTCGATTCGTGAGTTGGTGCTCGAGGCCGGGTTGATGACCGCCGAAGAGCTGGACTCCGCTCTCGATCTGAAGAAGATGACCGAGGGCGGGATCAGCTGAGGTGGCCGAGGCCACGCTCACCGTCGCCGGCTTGTTGGACACCCTCGACGCGGCGGTGGGGTCAGCGGTTCCCGGGCCGGTGTGGGTGCGAGGGGAGGTGTCGGGGTTTCAACGCACCAGCCGTGGTGCCGCTTTCTTCCGGCTGGTCGATCCTGAGCAGCCCGACAACGCGATCGAAGTGGCCGCCTCGGGTCGAATGATGATGACCGTCACCCATGCTTTGGAATCCGCTGGAGTCGGCGGGCTGCGAAGCGGAATCGAGGTTCGGGTGAGGGCGACTGTCGGGGTTCGTCACAACAGGGGGCATATCCAACTGAGTCTTCTCGAGGTCGACCCTTCGTTCACCGCCGGCCGGCTTGCCCTGGATCGTGACGAAGTCCTTCGACGGCTCGCCGGCGACGGCTCGCTCGCTGCCAACAAGCGGCTGGAGCTCCCGACAGTGCCGCTGCGGATCGGGCTCGTGACAAGTCGCGGATCAGCCGCCCATGCCGACTTCCTCGATCAGCTTCGGCGCCCCGGCTATCGGTTCTCGGTCCGGACGGTGCAGGCGGCCATGCAGGGAGACAGAGCCGTGGCGAATGTGGTTCAGGCGCTGAGACGGCTGGGGACCGAGGACGTCGATGTCGTTGCCGTGGTCCGAGGGGGAGGCTCGAAGCTGGACCTGGCCTCCTTCGACGCGGAGGAGGTGGGCCGGGCGGTTGCTGCGATGCCTGTCCCAGTCATCACCGGGATCGGGCACGAGACGGACAGGACTGTCGCGGATGAGGCAGCCGCCGTATCGCTGAAGACGCCCACGGCGGCCGCGGAGTGGATCGTGGCAAGGGTGGCCGACTACGCGGGCCGAGTGGATACTGCGACACACACGATTCGAGATGCTGCCCGCTCGGCCTGGAATGGCGCCGTGGTCCGCCTCGACCACTCGGCTTCACAACTCGCCGGCACTCGCAGCGTGTTGCGGCGGCAGATGGATGCACATCGACCTTCTGGAGCAGGGAGTGATCGAAGGGTCCCGAACAGGTCTCCAAAGGCACCGGGACCATCTGTCCGTCTTCGCCGAGATGTTCGCCGCCATCGGTGTCGGGCCGACGCTGCGACGAGGATTCGCCCTCGTCACCAGGCCCGACGGATCGGTGGTGCGCAGCGCCGGTGAGTTGGGGGCCGGTGATCGGGTGACAGTGAGATTGGCCGACGGGTCCGTGACGATGGTGGTGGAGGAGCGATGACCGACTCGCAGCCGACCTATCGGGAGGCGTTGGATGAGTTGAGGGCCATCCACGCCCGCCTGCGCGACGACGAGGTCGATGTCGACACTCTGCTCGCCGACGTTCAGCGGGCCTCGGATCTGCTCGCCTATCTGCCGTGAACGCCTCAATTCTGTGGGTGAGCGACTCGAAGAGGTCCTAACCGACTTCGAGTAGGGGCTGGTCTACCCGGTCTCTCCCAACGCCTCGAGCAGGACGTTCCAGCCAAGGCTGGCGCATTTGATGCGGACCGGGTACTTGCGCACGCCTTGGAGAGACTCGAGGTCGCCGAGCACTGCGCCAGGGCGATCGGGGTCGAGCTCGATCTCGGCCTGCCCGTCCAGGGACATCATGTCGCGGAATCGTTGGGTAAGGGCTTCGATCTCCGCTCGGGTTTTGCCCTTGATCGCCTCGGTCATCATCGATGCCGAGGACTGGCTGATCGAGCAACCCTGCCCGTCGATCGCCACCTCGGAGACCTTGTCGTCCTCGAAGTTGAGCTCGATCGTGAGCTCGTCACCACACAACGGGTTGACGCCTTCGGCTCTGGCGTCGGGGTTCTCCAGGTGCCCCTTGTTCCGAGGGCTGCGGTAGTGATCCAGGATTACCTCCCGATAGAGGTCCTCCAGACTCACGATCCGACCCCGAACAGCTCGCCCGCCCTTCGGAGGCCACCGATCAAAGCGTCGATGTCCTCCTCTGTGTTGTAGACGTAGAAGCTGGCCCGGGCCGTCGCCGCCACCCCGAGTCGACGCATCAGGGGCTTGGCGCAGTGGTGTCCGGAGCGGACAGCAACCCCTCCTTCGTCGAGGATGGTGGCCAAGTCGTGCGCGTGAACCCCGTCCATGGACATCGAGATCACTCCACCCCTGTCCTCGAGGTTGGTCGGCCCCTGTATCTGCAGGCCTGGGACGTCGCTGAGGCGGTCGAGTGCGATTTCGGTGAGCTCCAGGTCGTGCGCCAGAACCTGATCCATTCCGATCGACTCCAGGTAGTCGACCGCGGCGTGGAGACCGACCGCCTCGATGATGGGAGGAGTTCCTGCCTCGAAGCGATGTGGGATCTCGGCCCAGGTTGCATCGTGGAGAGTCACGTCGGAGATCATCTCGCCGCCGCCTTCGAACGGCTCGGTCTCTTCGAGTGCCTCCATCTTGCCCCAGAGGACGCCGATCCCGGTGGGACCCAGCATCTTGTGAGAGGAGAACGCGATGAAGTCGGCGCCGAGAGCTTCGACATCGACCGATGAGTGAGGGACGAGTTGAGCGGCGTCGACCACGACGCGAGCGCCGTGACGATGGGCCAGGTCGGAGATGAACCGGATCGGGGGCAGGATCCCGAGGACATTGGACATCCCGGTGACGGCCACGATCTTCACGTCGGGCCCGAGCTTTTCCTCGTAGGCGGCGAGATCCAGCCTGAAATCATCGGTCATGGGGATGTGGTCGAGGGTGGCACCGGTTCGTTTGGCCACCATCTGCCAGGGCACGAGATTGGCGTGGTGCTCTATCTCAGTGCTGAGGATTCGATCGCCTGGCCCGAGATGCTCCAGTCCCCACCCGAAGGCGACGGTGTTGAGTGCAGTGGTTGCTCCCCGGGTGAACACGACCTCTCTCGGGTCGGTAGCGCCGATGAAGCCGGCAACACGCTCCCGGGCCGCCTCATAGGCCTCGGTCGAAGCAACGGAGAGCTTGTAAGCGCCACGGTGGACATTGGCATAGGAGGTCCGGGCGAAGCGGTCCATTGCCTCCAACACGGGAATCGGCTTCTGCGACGACGCACCTGAGTCGAGGAAATGGACCCCATTGGCGAGGACCGGGAAGTCGGCTTTCAGATGCGAGAGGTCTGTCACGTCTAGGTCAACACCGTCCGGAACGAATCGTATCCCTCTTGTTCGAGCCTGCCCGCAAGCTCAGGACCGCCGCTCTCCAGTACCCGGCCGTCCATGAAGATGTGGACCCGGTCAGGGGTCACGTAGTCGAGCAGGCGCTGATAGTGGGTGATGATCAGAAACCCGCGGTCAGGCCCGGTGAGCTTGTTGACCCCGTCGGCGACGGTTCGAAGGGCGTCGATGTCGAGCCCGGAGTCGGTCTCGTCCATGATGGCGAGGTCGGGCTTCAGCACCGCCATCTGGAGGACCTCGTTTCGCTTCCGCTCGCCGCCCGAGAATCCCTCGTTGAGGTAGCGATCGGCGAAGGAGCTCTCCATGCCGAGTTCCTTCATGGCGTCCATCACCTTGAGCCGCAGCTCGAGGACGGTCAGGTCGACACCGGTGCGGTTGGACAGGGCCTGGCGGAGGAACTGGATCACCGACACGCCCGGGATCGCCTCCGGGTGCTGGAAGGCGAGGAACATCCCGGCGGCGCCCCTCCGACTGGCGCTGACCGCGGTCATGTCCTCACCCTTGTAGAGAATGCGGCCCGCCGTCACCTTGTAGATGGGGTGACCCATGAGGACATTTGCGAGGGTCGACTTCCCCGACCCGTTGGGACCCATGAGTGCGTGAATTTCGCCTTCATCGACGGTCAGGTCCACCCCTTTGAGGATCTCGATGTCCCCTACACCGGCGCGAAGTCCCTCGATCTGAAGGAGGGGAGTGGTCTCGCTCACACCCACAATGGTATTTGCACTATTCCCATAGGGGAAATGCAATTGGTCACTCGCTCAGATCCCCCCAGACGGGCTTGGCGAGACGGTCGAGATCGGTGAGCGAGATTGGGAAGACGGTGGTCGGCGTGCCGGCGGCCGCCCACACCGGGTCGTTGCGGCGGAGTTGATTGTCGGCGAATACTCGGAGCGGGGTGACATGGCCGAACGGTGGTGTCCCACCCGCGGCGTAGCCGGTCGCAGCGCGGGCCTCGTCGAGTGTTGCTCGTCTCGAGCCGGTTACGCCGGCCGCATCCGCCAGCTTCACCGTGTCCAGTCGCAGGTCACCGGGAATCAGGGCCGCCACCGGCTCCTCGGAGGCATCGGGACTGATCAGGACGAACACCAGGGACTTGACGATGGCCGAGACTGGGCACCCGATGGCTCTCGCCGCATCCTCCGCGGTCTTCGTACCCTCCGGGAAGACCCGGGTCTCCATCTCGAAATCGGCGATCGAAGCGGCGAGGCGCCGGCTCGCCTCGGGGAGGTCGCTCAATCTCGCACCAGCTCGATCATGCGCGCCAGACCGTCGTAGTCGGTGAGATCCAGCCACTGGAGGTACAGCCGCTCGACACCGGCCTCCTCGAGTGCTGCGATCTTCTCCCTCAACTGAGGCGGGGTGCCGAACAGCACTCCCGACTTCTCCCAACGAGAGGTCAACTCATCGTGCGTGATGTTGCGGCGCCCCGCCGCCGCTGAGAGCAGGTCGGCCAGGTCGGCGTCGGTGCCCGCCGCAGTCACTGCCCCCATCATGGTGACCTCGACCCTTCTTTCACCGGCGGCCTCACGCATCACCTGGATCTTCTCCCTCGCCTCGTCGACCGGGCACATGAAGACGTTGTACTCGTCGGCCCTTGTCCCGGCCAAGGTGGGAGTGCGTCGGGGACCGCCACCACCGATGATCAGACGGATCCCTGTTGGCTTCGGACGCATATCGAAATCGAGGCTGTAGAACCGGCCGTCATGCCTGCCTTGCCCGTCGCCAAACGCTGCCTCCAGATAGTCGAGGGCGTCTTCGAAGCGGGCCCACCGCTCCGCGTCCTCGGGGAAGGGGATCCCCAGGGCGTCGTGTTCGAAGTCGTTCCAGCCGGTGCCGACGCCGAGATCGAATCGGCCGCCCGACATCTGATCGATGGTCGCCGCATTCTTGGCGATGATGGCCGGGTGGCGGAACGTGATCGGCGTCACCAGCACGGCAAGCCGCACCGTTGCGGTGTCCCGGGCGAGACCACCCATGGTGGCGAAGGCGTCGGTCGCGTCCGGAGCCGGCTCCCGCTCCCAGGCGAGATGATCGGACCGTGCGAAGGAGTAGAGGCCCTCGGATTCGGCGAGGCGCGCCACCCGCAACAACTCGTCGTATGTGCCACCCATCTGGGGCTCGGTCATGATGGAGAAGAGCACCGCTAATCCTCGACCTCGATGGTGAATCCCTCCTTGGCCAGGGCCGCCTTCAGGGTCTCCGCCTCCCCGGGCCGGACCGAGAGGCTGAGGACGCCGCCACCACCGTGGACGGCGTGTCTGAGCTGGAGGTCCCGCACATCGACCTTGCTGGTCTGAAGAGCGTGGCCGACGGCTGCGATCTCACCCGGTCGGTCCTGCAGGACCACCTGGACCATCGCCACAGGTGGAGCCATGGCTCCGCGTCGCGCTCGGGCATCCTCCAGCTGCTCGGCCAGACCATCCATGTCGCCGGAGACGACCCGCGACCTGAGGTCCTCGAGGCTGGCCACGAGGTCGTCGATGGCCGACGTCACCGATTCGGAGTTCGAGGTGAGGACCTCCGGCCACCACGACGATTCGGCCGATGCCACCCGGGTCAGGTCGCGAAAGCTGCCCGACACCAGATCGACGGCATCGGGCTTGCGCGAGATCGTGTTGACCAGGGTCACCGCCAGCAGATAAGGGAGGTGTGAGACCGAGGCGACAACCTCGTCGTGCCGTCGCGCCGACATCACGATCGGATTGGCTCCGGTAGATCCCACGATCGTGGTCATCCGTTCGACGTCCTCATCTGAAGCGCCGTCGTCACAGATCACCCACGGTGCGCCGCGGAACAGAGCGGCGGACGCCGCCTCGGGCCCGGCATGCTCGCGTCCCGCCATGGGATGACCTCCTACGAAACGGACCCCGTTGCGGGCAGCACCCAGCATGGGCACCTTGATGCTGGTGACATCGGTGACCAGCGCTCCCGTCTCGAGGAGGGCCAGGGTCTCGAGGTTGGCGTGGAGTGGTCCGGCGAGGACGACCAGGTCGGCTCCGTCGACGGCGTCGGCGACCGAGTCTGCGATGTCCGTGGCGTGCCTCGCCGCCGACAGCTCCAGGGCCACCGGCGAGGGATCCCAGCCGACCGATCCCCAACCCTGCTCCCGGAGGGCGAGGCCGACCGATGCACCGATGAGCCCGGTCCCGAGGATGGCGACGTTGGGCACGATCAGGGCCTGTAGGCGTCGAGGATGATGTCGAAATCCTCAGGATTTCGAAGGAACATTTGGGGGTAGAAGCGCTGGCAGCCGGCCTCCTCGAGGGCGCCCAGCATCTCGGCCGCCTTCGAGCCCGAGCCGTGGGGGTAGCCCCGCTCCTCGTAGACCTGCTCGATGTGCTTCGGCGTCGACCTCGTCCGCTCGGCGAGCATCGCCAGCAGCCGCCGATAGTCGGATTCCTTCCGGGCGGCCACCGCAGGACACGCCGTCGAGAACAAGATCGACCCGGGATCACGGCCCGCCTCGGCTGCCGTCTTCTCGGCCAGGTCCCGTCTGCCGGCGTATTGCTCTGGCGTGCAGGCATAGATGTTGAACTCGTCGGCATACCGCCCGGCCAGGGTCGGCGTCATTTTGCTCCCACCTCCTCCGACGAGAAGCCTCAGGTTTTGGGGACGAGGCTGCGGGTCGAACGGAGACAGCTGATAGTGCTCACCGTCGAAGCCTCCAGTGTCCGGGAAGAGAGCGGCTGTGAGGTAGGCCAGGCACTCGTCGAGCAGCTCGAAGCGGGTGCCTCGGTCCGGGTAGGGGAGTCCGAACAGTGTGAACTCCTCGTCGAGCCATCCTGTCCCGATACCCATGGTGAAACGGCCCGCCGAGACTTCATCGAGCGTCACGCCCATCTTGTAATAGACCGCAGGATGACGGAACGTGACGGGGGAGAGGAGTGAGACCAGTTCGATCTTGGTGGTCTCCCGGGCCAGAGCTGCCAGGTGGACCAGGTGGTCGTAGGCGGGCCGCTCGGTCTCGTCGCCCCGCTCCAGGTAGTGATCGGGCAAAGCGATGGCGACGAGCCCACGATCCTCCGCCCAGCGCGCCGCATCCAGGATCAGCTCCCAGTCGCCACGGGTCTGAACGGCGAGGTCCATCTTCTGAGCCTATCGACGCCGCCCGCAGGTCAGGAAACCGCTGCCGCGTCCTCGAGCAGCGCCCTCGCATGCCAGGCGACGTCGAAGTCCGGGTCGATGATCCGATGGAGAGCGATGCCATTGAGGGCCAGGACCAGCGTCTCGGAGCGTCTTTCGGCCAAGGTCTCGGAGAGTTCGGGGCTCTGACGTTTCATGGCTGCGGCGAAGCGGGCGACTCGTGCCTCGTGGTGACGCACCATCCGGCCGCTCAACTCGGGGTTGGACCCGGCTCCGGAGACGCCGATTCGGATGTAGACCCGGGAAAGGTCCGGCGATTCCTCGAGAAAGCGAACGTAGGCACCGACCAATTCGTCCAGTGTGTCGGTGCCCTGATGCGCGGGATCAGGGTCGACGGCGTCGATTGCCTCGCGGACGACTGTGACGATGGCCTGTTCCTTCGAGGCGAAGAGGTTGTAGAAAGAGCCGGGGAGGACTCCGGCCTGTTCACAGATGGCCTTGATCGTGGTTCCGTCCAGTCCGTTCTCGGCAACCAGCGATCGGGTCGCGTCGAGGATCCTCTCCCGCGTCTCCAACCCTGCCTTGTATCGCATCCGGAAACGGTAGACCGCTGACCCAGCATGCGACCACCTTGTTCTTCGACCGTCGGGCAGGCATGCTCGGGACATGGCCGTCTCCGAGGCCCGTCGCCGCGATCTCTACAATGTGCTGGACGAACTGCTCGGCACCGAGCGGGCGGACACCCTCATGGCCTATCTACCGGCATACGAGACGATCGAGGCAGCTACCAAGGACGACATCCGGCGGCTCGAAGACCGTCTGGACCATCTCGAGCAGCGATTCGACCAGTTCGAAGGGCGCCTCGATGGAGGCCTGAATTCGGTGAATCAGAGACTCGACCGCTTCTTCATCACCCAATCGGCGGGGCTGATCGCCATGGTCGGGACCCTCGTCGCCGCTCTTCTCCTCTGACCGAGGCTGCCTGGGGGAACTTGCCCCTTTATTTGAGCGTTGATTCAAATTAGAGTCATCACTCAAAGATCAGGAAGGGGAAATGGCGAGCCACTACAGGTCGAATCTCCGGGACCTCGAATTCAATCTCTTCGAGGTCAACCGGATACAGGACTATCTGGGCAGCGGGCCATGGCCCGACATCGACGAGGCGACGGCACGTGACATCCTTGTCGAGATCGAACGACTCGCCCGGGAGGATTTCGCCGCCTCGTACGTAGACCAGGACCGTATCCCGCTCGTACTCGAGAACGGCGAGGTGCACCTGCCGGATTCGGTCAAGGCCGGAGTACGTGCCTACAAGGAGGGCGGCTGGGATCGTTTTGCCGTCCCCGCCGACATGGGCGGCATGCCCGTCCCACCAAGTCTCGCCTGGGCCACCCAAGAGATGCAGCTCGCCGCCAACACGACCGTGTCCTGGTACTCCGGTGGAGCCATATTCGCCACCGTTCTCTTCGAGGAGGGCAACGACGAGCAAAAGGATCTCGCGCGTCTCTGGCTCGACAAGCAGTGGTCCGGGTCGATGATCCTCACCGAGCCGGACGCCGGATCGGACGTGGGCTCGGCCTCCACCAAAGCCATCGAGATGGGCGATGGCACCTGGCACATCGAGGGTGTGAAGAGGTTCATCACCGGCGGGGAACACGATGCTTCCGAAAACATCATCCATCTCGTCCTCGCCCGCCCCGAGGGATCGCTGCCCGGGACGAAGGGCCTTTCTCTTTTCGTGGTGCCGAAGTTTCTGGTCAACGAGGACGGATCGCTCGGTCCCCGCAATGGCGTCGTCGCCACCAACATCGAGAAGAAGATGGGTCTGAAGGGGTCGACCACATGCGAGATGACCTTCGGAGCCGACGAGCCGGCGATCGGATGGCTCGTCGGCGACAAGCACGATGGGATCAGGCAGATGTTCCGTGTTATCGAGGGTGCCCGGATGATGATTGGCGCCAAGTCGATGGGGACGCTGAGCACCGGCTATCTCAATGCCCTGGAGTACGCCAAGGAGCGCCGCCAGGGCGCGGACCTGACCCTCGCTACCGACAAGACATCGCCACGGGTCCCGATCATCGATCATCCCGACGTGCGACGCATGCTGATGAACCTGAAGGCTTACTCCGAGGGCCTGCGCGCACTGGTCATGTACACGGCGTGGGTCCAGGATCAGGCTCGATTGCACCCCGACGACGACCACTGGGAGCGCCGGTCCGACTTGCTGCTTCCGCTGGTCAAGGGCTACTCATCGGAGAAGGCCTACGAGCAGCTCGCCGACGCCCTCCAGGTGTTCGGCGGCTCCGGGTTCACCCAGGACTACCCCTTGGAGCAATACATCCGGGACACCAAGATCGACACGATCTACGAGGGGACCACCGGAATCCAGTCACTCGATTTCTTCTTCCGCAAGATCGCCCGGGATCAAGGCTCCACGATTGCCGCCCTTGCCGCCGAGATCACCGAGTTCGTCAAGGGCGGGGCCGATGGCGATCCGTTCGCGGCCGAGCGGGAACGTCTCGGCACGATGCTCGACGACCTACAGGGTCATCTTGGGGCGATGGTCGAGCACCTGATGGCGTCGCTCGCCGGCAGGTCGGACGAGATCTACAAGGTGGGTCTGCACACCAATGCGCTGCTTGCCTCGACGGCCGAGCTGGTCATCGCCTGGCAATTGCTGCGCCATGCCGAGATCGCTTATCCCAAGGTCGAGGCCGATCCCTTCTACCGAGGCAAGGTCGCTTCGGCTCGATGGTTCCTCGATCTAGCGGCACCGGAGATCGCGGCACGGCGCTCCGCTGCCGAGACCGAGGACGGGTCCGTGATGAGCCTTCCGGTGGAGGCCTTCTAACCCGACCCGGGGTACCTTCCTCACCGTGTCAGCATCGGTGTTGGCCCTCGTGGCCCTTCTCGCAGGTGTATTTCTCGTGATCTTGGCACTCGTCGTCTGGCAGGAGGCGCGCCGACGACCCAGTTACGAGCCGCTGGAGTACGTCGTCGAGGATGCCGTGAAGCATGTCGAGGCCGGCCTCCAGTCAGAAGGCAACGACCGGCTGAGCCGGGCTGATGTTCGGAGGATCCTGGAATGGGAGGTGTTCTACCTCCAGGGCCTGGCTCAGGATGATCGGAAGAACCCGGTGGAGACGATCGCGGGCGGCCACGAGGCGTCGATCGAGTACATATCCGAGCAGATCGCCACCAAGCACGGTGTGTCCTACGCTCACGACGACGTTGAAGATGTCCTCCGTCTCGAAGCCGATTACCTGTATCACATTGGCGCCGTAGGCGAGATGGTCGACCCCGATGGAGGTGAGGACGAATGATGGTGCGTTGCGGTGCCTGCCGGACTCAGTTCGAGGTCCCGGGACCAGGGCGTTTTGCCTGCCCAAATTGCGGGTCCGTGAATGTGGTGCGCGACGCGGCGGGCGGCGCGCCGTCGGAGATGGGCGGGTATCCCACCGCCCCCGGTGCTGCCCCCGGTGCCGGCCCCGGCCAGCCGCCGCCACCTCCACCGCCCCCGGCGCCCCTTCCCCGCATCCAGTGCCCCGAATGCGACTTCACTTTCATCGTCGGTGACATCGTCGTCGCCACCTGCCCCAATTGTGGGGCCGAGGTGAGGACCGGCGAAGGATCCTCGGAGGAGGAATGATCCCCCCTCCCTGCCTGCGGCAGTACTCCCCCCTGCGGGGGGAGAGATGAGCCGTCTCTCCCGTTTCGACTCCTACCGATTTGTCGGAGTCAGAGACACGATGCGGTTCTACGACTGCGACGACGAGGACCAGTTCGCCGAGCTCTCCCGTCGCGTCGACGAGGAGGGCCTGGTCGGGAGGGACATGGTTCAGGTTTTCGCTCCGGACACACCGGTGGAGGCAATGAACCGGGGATACCGGCCGTTCGCAGTCTCAGACCGGGTTTGAAGGAAGCTCGAAACCCTGCGCCACCAGTTCTCCGATCTTCTTCCCCCGACCGTGGAAGAAGTGGTCGCCGGGGGTGAGGAGCAGATCGATGGAAAGTCGTTCGGCGTAGGCCCGGATCCCCTCGACGTCCACCACCTGATCGCGTGTCCCCAACACGATCCGCTTTGGCCCTGGGGGCAGGTCATCGGGAAGACCCTCCGGCGATGGGGCGATCCCGGCATACGGGATCGGGTCTTGCTGACCTCCGAGCCAGCGCAGCGCAGTGCCCGCCCCGAAGGACCACCCGGAGAGATGGATGGCCAGCCCGGTCTCGTTGGCTGCTCTTACCGCCGAAGCGACATCGAGCACTTCGGCCTTACCGTGGTCATGTGTCCCGGTCGATGCACCGATCCCACGGAAGTTGAAACGCAACACCGAGAAGCCCCGTTCCATGAGTCTCGTGGTCACGGCGACCATCAACGGCGCCATCATCGTCCCGCCCTGTTGAGGATGGGGATGGCAGAACACCACCGCTCCAACCGGGCGCTCGGAGCGGTCCCAACGTGCTTCGAGCGTCTCTCCGTCCGTCGTGCTCAGCTGGATGCGATCGATCATGTGAAGGCCACCAGCAGCCAGATCGCGGCAGCCCCAACGATCACGAAGCCGAGAACAGCCGTCGCGATGAGGAGCCAACGGGTCTGCATGGGTTCAGGGAGGGTAACCACGGGTACAACTAGTCTCGGATCAGCAGTTCCACCGAAAGGCACAGGTTGCACGACATCGTCATAGTCGGCGGCGGGCCGGGCGGCTACGCCGCCGCCCTGTATGCAGAGAACTTCGGACTGTCGGTAGCACTCATCGACGAAGAGCGTCCGGGGGGCACCTGTCTCATCCGTGGCTGCATCCCCGCGAAGCAGTGGCTCTACATCGCCGAGGTGTTCTCCACCGTGTCCCACGCCGCCGAGTTCGGGGTCGTGACCGAGCAGCCCACGCTGGACTGGGAGGCGGCCCTTGCCCGCAAGACCCAGACCGTCGAAGGCCTTGTGCGCGGGCTGGGTGGGCTCTTGAAGAAAAAGGGGGTCGAAGTCATCACCGGCTACGGACGTCTCGCCGGGCCGGGCAAGGTCGAGGTCGAAACTGAAGAAGGAAAGAACACGATCGAAGGCCGGGCAGTCATCCTCGCCAGCGGCTCTTACTCACGCACGATCCCCGGCTATGACTTCGATGGCGAAAAGATCGTCAGCTCCGACCATGCCCTCGATTGGCCACAGCGCCCGAATCGTGTCGCCATCGTCGGTGGGGGAGTGATCGGGTGCGAGTTCGCCTCGTTCCTCGTCGACGTTGGGACCGAGGTCCATGTCTTCGAGGTCATGGATCAGATCATCCCGGGCTCTGACGCCGAGGCGTCCAAGCAGCTCCAGCGCCAGTTGCAGAAGCGAGGCGTGAAGTTCCACATTGGTGTGGGTGTCGATGCCCCGAAGGTCGCCGAGACCGTCGTTGTGCCGTTCGGCGATGACAGCGTCGAGGTGGATGTCGTTCTGGTGTCGGTGGGTCGGGGGCCAAGGACCGACGACGTCGGTCTCGACACCGTGTCCGCAAAGCTGGATCGGGGCTTCGTCGAAGTGGACCTCAACACGATGCAGACGGCGCAGCCTGGGCTGTATGCGGTGGGTGACATCGTGGCGGGTACCCCACAGCTGGCCCATGTGGGGTTCGCCGAGGGAATCGCCGCCGTCACCCATATCGGCACCGGTAAGGCCCGAGCGGTCAACTATCAGGCCATCCCCAGAGTCACCTACACCCATCCTGAAGTGGCCGAAGTCGGTCTGACCGAGGCCCAAGCCGCCGAGCGAGGGTTGGAGGTGGTGTCGGCGAAGCACGCATTCAACGGCGTAGGCCGGGCGATCATCATCGGCGACAACCAGGGTTTCGCCAAGGTGATCTCGGAGAAGGACGGCCCCATCGTGGGGGCTGCCGTCGTCGGCCCGCAGGCAGGCGAGTTGATTCACGAACTCATGTATTCAGTGGGTTGGGAGGCGCTGCCTGATGAGGCGGCTGCCTTCATCCATGCCCACCCGAGCTTGTCAGAAGTGGTCGGCGAGACACTCATGTCCGCCGCCGGCCGAAGTCTTCACTGAGAGGAGCGACCTTGGCTACGACGGTATCGATGCCGCAACTGGGTGAGACGGTCACCGAGGGAACCATCCTGCGCTGGGCCAAGCAGGTCGGCGACACGATCGCCGAGGACGAGGTTCTCGTCGAGATATCCACCGACAAGGTCGACACCGAAGTCCCGTCGCCCGCAGCGGGCACCATCCTCGAGATCCTCGTGAACGAAGGTGACACGGTCTCGGTGGGCACCCCGATGGTCGTGATCGGAGCCGAAGGCGAGGCGGCGCCGTCTGCGGAGGAGAAGCCGGCCGAGCCTGAAACACCCGAAGAGACACCGGCAGCGGAGGAGAAGCCCGCCGAGCCGGAACCTCCCGCCGAGGAGCAGAAGCCCCCCGAGCCTGCCCCGGCGGAGAACGCTCCCGAGCAAGAGAGAGGCCGCCGAGCCGGCCCCAGCCGAGGCGGAGAAGGAGTCAGAGCCTTCTGAGCCCGACGTCGATGCTTTCTTCGCCAAGCCAGACGAGACTGAGGCGAAGCCCAATCTTCTGTCGCCGGTCGTGCGCAAGCTCATCAGGGAGAACGAAGTCGACGTCTCCCGATTGACCGGCACCGGCGATGGGGGAAGGATCACGCGGAAGGACGTCGAGGCGTTTCTGGCCTCCGGGCCGCCTGCCGCTGAAGAGGCACCAGCCGAGCGGCCCCGGCCCCGGAACCGGCTCCCACCCCGGCGGCTCCAGCCGTCCCCCAGCCGGCGGCCGCATCGCCGGGCGACCAGGGAGGGGAGGAGGTCGAGCTCGACCGGATAAGGGTGCGCACCGCCGAGAACATGATCAAAGCCCGACAGACCGCTGCCCACGTGTGGACCTCGGTGGAGGTCGATTTCGAGCGGGTAGAACGGGTTCGTCAGGCTCACAAAGAGCAGTTCAAGGCGGCGGAGGGCTTCTCTCTCACGTATCTGCCCTTCATCGCCCGTTCCACGATCGATGCACTCAGGGCGTTCCCGGTCGTGAACAGCTCGTTCCACCTCGAGGAGAAGAAATCGGTCTTCCATCGGAATGTCGACCTCGGCATCGCCGTCGACCTCGATCAGTCGGGTCTCGTCGTGGCCCGAGTCCGAAACGCGGATGGCTTGCGTCTGGTCGGGATCGCGCGGTCGATCAGGGAGCTGGCGGATCGAGCGCGGGCCGGGAAGCTCGGTGTCGATGACCTGACCGGCTCGACCTTCACCATCACCAACCCCGGCCCATTTGGGTCCTTCATGTCGGCGCCCATCATCAACGTTCCGAACGTCGCCATCCTCTCCACCGACACGGTCGCCAAGCGTCCCACGGTGGTGACCGACGCAGAGGGCCAGGACATGATCGCCATCCGGCACATCGGCTATCTCGGGCTCAGCTGGGATCATCGTGCCTTCGACGGCTCGACGGCCGTGCTCTTCCTCCAAAGGATCAAGCAGAACCTCGAGACCTGGGACTGGGAGCAGGAGCTGGCTTGACCCTCCGAACGCGCTGGCTGGGTCGGCTGCCCTACACGGAAGCGTGGGACCTGCAGCGCGCCATACACGAGGGCAAGGTCGTCGGCCGGACCAAAGACGACTATCTGCTCCTCATGGAGCACCCGCCGGTGTTCACGATCGGGCGCAACGGCGACGGCTCGAACCTCCTCGTCGACCGGGTTGGCCTCGGGGTCGAGGTGCATCACGTGGATCGCGGTGGTGACATCACCTTCCACGGTCCCGGTCAGCTCGTGGGCTACCCGATCCTGACTCTCGATGACCCCAAGCAGATCGTCCCTTACGTCCGCCGGCTGGAACAGACCTTGATCGAGACCCTGGCCGAGTTCGGCGTGGAGGCCTGGGCCGAGCCGGGATACACGGGCGTGTGGACGGGGAAGGGGAAGGTTGCCGCCATCGGCGTCAGGGTGGCTCGCCGGGTGACGATGCATGGGTTCGCCCTCAACCTCCACCCCGACCTCGCCTATTTCGGGATGATGAACCCGTGTGGCATATCGGATCGTCCGGTCACGACGCTGTCGGAGTTGGTGGGGCGAAAGGTGACGCTCGAGGAGGCCACCGAGGTTCTGATTCCTCGCTTCGAGCGGGTGTTCGGTCATGAGGAATCGGAGACCCAACTGGGTGCCTTCGCCCGCGGACAGGGCCGGCGCTCTGAGTTTGAGGTCGATCGGCTGGTCGAGGCGGGCACTTTTAGTCAGGAGAAGCGGACAGCCGAGCCGATCCTCATCAACGGGCGGCTACCCGGGGAGCCGCCCAGGCCGGATTGGATGAAGGTGACGGCGCGACTCGACGGCGACTACCTGGAGCTGAAGAAGATGATGCGCGGGCTCCAGCTCAACACGGTTTGTGAGGAGGCCAACTGCCCCAACATCTACGAGTGCTGGGGGATGGGCACAGCGACCCTGATGATTCTCGGGGACAAGTGCACCCGTGCCTGTGGGTTCTGCAACGTGACCACCGGCAAACCGACCGAGTTCGACATCTTCGAGCCGTTTCGAGCAGCGGAGGCGATCCACCAGATGAATCTCAAGCACGCCGTCATCACATCGGTCAATCGTGATGACCTCGACGACGGCGGGGCCGGGATATTTGCCCAAACCATCATCGAGAGCCGGCGGCGATCGCCCGGAACAGAGATCGAGGTTTTGATCCCCGACTTCAAGGGCGACCGTGAGGCGTTGCAGACGGTGATGGATGCCGTGCCCGAGGTGCTGAACCACAACACCGAGACGGTGCTCCGGCTGCAGCGCGACATCCGGACATCGGCCAGCTACGGGCGGTCGCTGTCTCTCCTCTGGAGGGCTAAGCAAATGAACCCCGACGGGCTCACCAAGTCAGGGCTGATCGTGGGGATGGGGGAGACACGTGAGGAGGTCTTGGGTGCCTTGGCCGACATGCGTGCGGTGGGCATCGACATCATCACCATCGGCCAATACCTCCGGCCCACCTCCCGGCATCGCCCGATCCACCGCTACGTCCACCCCGACGAGTTCACCGAATACAAGGCTCATGGCGAGGGTCTGGGCATCCCCCATATCGAATCCGGGCCCCTTGTTCGCTCCAGCTATCACGCCAAGGAGAGCCGGGAGGCGGTCCCGGTGAGCATCGGTTGCTGAAGGCGGTCGGCATCTCATGGCCAGATGAGATCGACACCACCTGAATCGATCAGCCGCTGAACGTCATCGGCCAGTTGGCCGGAATGGATGAGCGTCTCCAGATGTCGTCCCGGGCACAACGTGGCGGCGTGGTCCCCATGGCCGGAGATCGTGTTCGGGGTCACGTCGTATCGCTCCGACGCCCAGGCCAGTACCGACTTCAACGACGCCAGTTGCGCCGCCGTCGGTTGCTCCACCTCGAAATTGCCCTCTACGACGACGAGGAGGTGACCCGTCGTGTCATATGGGGTGCCCGTGTCTCCTCGAAAGGCAGGGTCACGACCTTCGTAGATTCGTCCGTCGACGCCCACGACGATGTGATAGGCGAGATCCGGCCATCCCTGACCGTTCATGTGCCAGTCCTGCCAACCCCGTATCTGGCCCGGCCCGGTGACGCCTGCTTGGGTCCCGGCGTGATGGATGGTCAGACGATCGATGGTGTGAGGCGTCATCTCGGCAAGACGCGGCGCTACGGCGCCCCAACCCTCACGCGAGACGACTGTCAGAGGCGGGTCGGTTCGCGGTGGCGGACGGTTGGGAGCTAGACCAAGGGCACGAGTGAGAAACGTCGCCATCTGACCCCTGGTGATCAGAGCGCTCGGGCAGAAGCGATCGTTCACAGGAGGGTTGCAACCAACGGTGATACCAGCCAGGGCAACGCGGTCGATGGCGCTTTCGAAGATGCTCCCGTCGTCATCGACGAAGTGATCGCCGCGTGAGGCGGGGAGAGCAAATGCTCGCACCATCATCGCTGCCATCTCGCCCCTGGTCATCGGCCTGTCGGGACAGAAGCGATTTTTCACTGGTGGGTTGCATCCGACCGTGATCCCAGCCGCCGCGATGCTGTTGATGGAACGCTCGAACACATCACCCGAGTCGTCGGTGAAGAAGTCTTCTCCGCTGTCGGCTAGCTGCCGGGCGCGAGAGATGAATGCAGCCATCTGCCCTCTGGTGACCGAGGAGTCGGGGCAGAACCGGTCATTCGCAGGTGGATTGCAGCCGGTGGTGATCCCGACGGCGGCGATGGCTTCGATGCCGCCCTCGTGAGTATCCCCGTCATCATCTGTGAAGCTCCCGCCTGGCGGAAGGACGAGGAGCATCACCGAAACAGCCATCGCAGGGAGGCGCATTCCAGCGATGCTCAGTCCTGCTCCTCCGGCGGTTTCACCGGCGGGTCACCTGGCGGCGGGTAGGACGGAGGCGATGGCGCTGATGCCTGGCCGAGAGGTTGCATGAGATCGTCGACACGGACGAAGAAAGCGGATGCCTCGCCTCGTGTCAATCTCCGATCCGGGCAGAATGAGTCCGGCCCACACCCCTTGGTGATCCCGGCTTCGGCGAAAGCATCGATAGCCGATTCGGCCCAGTGTCGATTGTCGTCCGAGAAGGCATCGGGAACATCACGGGAGAGCCCCAGCGCCCTGACTGTCATCGCAGCGAACTCGGCACGAGTCAGAAGCCTGTCCGGGCAGAACGCCCTTGGGGCGCAGCCCGTGACGATGCCTTCGGCAGCGAGTCGGTTGATCGCATTCTGGAACGTGCTGTTCCCATCGTCTCTGAAGAAGTCCTTCGAGGTCGCAGGAAGGCCCATCACACGATGGAAGAAGGCGGCCGCCTCACCCCTGGTGATGGTTCGGTCAGGGCAGGCCAGGCGGTACCCGCATCCGAAAAGGAGCCCTCGGGCATGCAATTCGGTGAGGGCGGGCCTGAAGAGGCTCGAGTTGTCGTCCGTGAACGGGTCCATGCAGCCGACGCGGCCATGCGTCGACACCGCCACCTGATCCACTACCAGTGAGAGGCGATTCGGGGACGGCCAGTCTCCACCGAAGTAGACGTTGTGCCACATGTGGCGGATCCTGATGTTCGCATCGCCGGGGAACCGGTATGCGATGCCCTGCTCGTTGAATCTGAGCTTCCCGTCGAGCCAGCCGTCAAAGGATCCATTGCTGAGGGATGGGGCGTTCAGCTTGACGTGCCCCTCGATGCAATGCCAACGACCCTGCTCCAGTGAAGCCCCAGGCCACCAGAGATGCTCACCGCAGTCGCCCGGCTGATTTGCGTGATAGAGGTAGGTCCCGATCGGGATCCGGCCTCCGGGCACTCCTTCGGTTCCCGGGCTGCCGAATAGTCCTCGCGCGGACCAGCCGGGCGAGCCCCCGGTTGGTGGGATGCAACCCCGTCCGGATGACGAATAGAGGCCGGCCAGCCCGGGGAGCTTGCCGACGAAGGCGGCGTTCCAACTCAACAAGCGGATGTGATACCGATACCAGGCTTCCGTCGGTGCCGGCGCGAGCCTGTCGAGCGGGCCGAGGCCGCGGAACCCTCCCTCGGGAATGACGACCTCCAGGCCATTGCCTGCGAAGCCACCGTTCGTGATGCTGGTGCGGGACAGGTCGAGGGACCGGACGTCCACCATGCCCTCGGTCCATGTGTCATCTTCGAAGCCCGTTTTCGACAATGATCTCCCCGGCTGCCGGGAGGGGCCCACCCAGGGCCAGGGCCACAACAACGGTGACGAGCAGAGGGCCCGCTCTTCGGCTCATCGGGTCACCGTAGCTGCGATGGGTTTTATTGAACACCCTCAGTGGGTGGCGACCACGCGATGAGAGGTGGGCGCAAATCCAATGTTCCGATAGTCTGGCGGCCTCATGCTGCGCAGGGTCCTCTCCGTCTTCCTCATGGCGCTGTTGCTCGTGCCGTTGGTCCCGGCGGGATCAGCCCTGGCCCAGGAGCAAACGACGTTCACCCCGGAGGGGGAGCTCGCCACTTACTCGACGAGTGTGGCCCGGCTCCAGGAAGCCCTAAAGGACAAGAAGTTTTACCGCGGCTCCATAGACGGTATCTACGGTGCGCAGACCCAGCAGGCGGTGATGGCCTTCCGCAAGGAGATCGGAGCGAGCCGCTCGTTCTCCTGGAGCGATTCGCACTGGGACGATCTCGAGCTCTACCAGGCCCCCTACACCAGGTTCGACGAGCCCGATCGGGTGGAGGTCAACCTGGACAAGCAGACCGCGCACCTGTACCGCGGTGGGGCTCTGGTGGCCACGTTCCCGATCTCCTCGGGCAACGGTGAGACCTATCACGACAATGCCGGGAACCTGAAGCGGGCGGTGACCCCCACCGGCGACTTCGAGATCTACCGCCATGCCTCCGGTTGGTACGAGTCGACACTCGGTCTCGGGATGATGCTGAGCCCGTGGTTTTTCAACGGCGGCATAGCCCTCCACGGGTCCCTCTCGGTGCCATCCGGGCCTGCATCACACGGGTGCATTCGCCTCACCACCTGGGACAGCGGTTTCCTCGACAGGTACGCATTCAGGGGGATGCCGGTCCACGTTTATTACGCCGACGATTCACCCGTCTATGGCAGCGACGGGCCTTTCGCAGACGTCCCGGCGAGCCACACCTTCGTGGCCGCTATCCAGTGGATGGTCGACACCGGCACCACCGACGGCTGCAGTCTCTATTTCTTCTGCCCCGACGCACCGGCGAGCCGCGGTCAGATCGCTGCCTTCATGAGGCGGATATTGGGGCCGCATCTGGGGAATGGCCCGCCGGCGGAGTTCGCCGACACCGAGGGTCATCCGTTCGAGCGGGCAGTGGAATGGATGGCGGGCCTCGAGATAACCAAGGGTTGCAACCCGCCCGACAACACCTTGTTCTGCCCTGACCGGTCTGTGACTCGAGGTGAGATGGCCGCCATGTTCATGAGAGCGGGCGAGGAGTTGTTGGGGGTGAGCTCGGACAACGTGAACCTCGATCGCTTCCGCGACACCCGGGGTCACAACTTCCAGAAGGCTGCCGCCTGGATGGCGTCAGCCGGCGTCAGCCTCGGGTGCAACCCGCCGACCAATGATCAGTACTGCCCGGACACCAAGGTGACCCGAGCCCAGCTCTCCGCTTTCCTGAAGCGGATCGTGGATCAGCTCTGAGTCTCATTTGACCGGGTTCGACTACCCGGGGCGCGTCGCCCGGCTGCAAACGACCATGGTCGAAGAGGGGGTGGATGCCGTCGTCCTCTCCATCGGTGCGGACCTGCCGTACTTCACCGGTTACGAGGCGATGGACTCCGAGCGACCGACGGTGCTGATCGTGGCCCAGACCGGGATTCCGGTGCTCGTCATCCCGCTCCTCGAGACGCCACGTGTCGCGTCGACCAATGTCGAACTGGCGAGTTGGCAGGAGACCGAAGACCCGATGGCTCTCGTCGCTCGTGCCCTGGACGGTGCCAAGCATGTCGCTATCGGGGACCAGACCCGTTCCTCGACACTCTTGTCGATCCAGGAGGCCCTCCCGGATGTGACCTGGCTCAGTGCCTCGAAGATCACCTCGACTCTTCGGATTCGCAAGGACCCGGACGAGGTCGAGATGCTGAGATCGGCTGCGAGCGCAGTGGATCGAGCTCTGAAGCGCATCCCGGCCGAGGTTCGGTTCTCAGGTCGAACTGAGGCGGAGATTGCTCGGGACCTGCAATCGATGACCGTGGAGGAAGGACACGACGTGGCGATGTTCGCCATTGTCGGTGGGGGGCCAAACGGCGCTTCCCCTCATCACGATCCGGGCATGAGGGTCATCGAGCCCGGCGATCTGGTGGTCTGCGATTTCGGCGGGAGACGCAACCACTACACCTCCGACGTGACACGCACCTTCGCCGTGGGCCCTCCCTCGCCTGAACAGGAGGAAGTGCACCGCGTCGTGCTCGAGGCCAGCGAGGCGGCCCGGGGCGCGGTCAAGCCTGGGGTGACGTGCCAGGAAATCGACCGATCAGCCCGACGTGTCGTTGATGAGGCCGGCTTCGGAGACTTGTTCATCCATCGCACCGGTCACGGGATCGGCCTCGAGGTCCACGAGCACCCCTACATAGTGGAGGGGAACGAGACACCGCTCGAAGAGGGAATGACCTTCTCCGTCGAGCCTGGGGTCTATCTGCCCGGTCGGTTCGGGGTCAGGATCGAGGACATCGTCGCCTGCGGGGCCACCGCTGTGGACGAGTTGAACCGGGCGGACCGCTCTCTGCGGGTCGTCGAGTAGTGCTCCTCCCGCGAACCCAGGGTTCTGGACTTCGCTGAGCGGTGCTGGCAACCCTGGGTTCGCGGCTCAGAGGTCGAGGGCGCGTGTCAGGAAGGCCGCCATCTGGCCGCGAGTGACAGGCTGATCGGGGCAGAACTTCGTGTTGGCCGGCGGGTTGCAACCCAAGGTGACCCCAGCGGTGGCAAGTCGGTCGATCGCCGACTCGAAAACGCTTCGGTTGTCGTCGCTGAAGTGATTGCCGCCCCCGTCGTTGGTGTATCCCAGAGCCCGCACCAGGAAGGCCGCCATCTGGCCCCGAGTGACCGGCCGATCGGGGCAGTACTTCGTGTTGGCCGGCGGGTTGCAACCCAGCGTGACTGATGCGGTTGCCAGTCGGTCGATGGCGGCTTCGAAGACATGCCCGTTGTCATCCGTGAACTGGTCGCCGCCTCCGTCGTCGGTGTATCCCAAGGCGCGGACCAGGAAGGCCGCCATCTGGCCTCTGGTCACCGCATCCTTGGGGCAGAACGCGTCATTGAACGGCGGGTTGCACCCACGGGTGATCCCCGATGCTCCCAAGCGCTCGATGGCAGCGGTGAAGACGCTGTCGTCGTCGTCGAAAAAGAGACCATTGAAGGCGAGGGGCAACGGGTCGTCACAACTCTGATCGGGGCGGGCGAACCAGCGGGTGGGAGGGGCGTCGGTCGGTGTATTGCCGACGTGGACGACCAGCGACCCACTCGCCACTGAACACCTCGATATCTGCCCGGCCGTCACCGTCGTAATCGGCGGCGCCCAGCCCGCGAACTTCATTGGCCGGGATCTCGACGTCGAATGACTGGTCCAGGGTCAGCCCGCCGCCCTGCAGATTCAGGACGTCGATTCTCGAACCCGAACTGTCGGGGTAGAGGGCGAACAACTCCGGAGTGGTTCCTCCGTCACGGTCGCCGGCCGCGATGTGAATCGGTGTACCACCTGGCATTGTTGCGTTTCTCAAGACGGTGCTGAGCCCGGGTCCTTTGAGAACGCGGAGAGTGCCACCCGGCCCTGCTTCCCAAACGTCGGCCCTGCGGTCACCGTCGAGATCTGCTCCGGCGAGGGCGACATGATTTGGGTCGATGCCGGTGGAGAGGTTGGAGATGTCCTCGAAGCCGGAGGACACGCGACGCGACGGATGCAGTCACCGTCGAGCCAGTGTTGAACGCCACGAGGTCCTGTCCGCTGTCAGCGTCGAGGTCCATGAACAGGATCCGGTCCGACCCAGCTATCGAAGCGTCGGGAAGGAACCACCGGTTCACCGAGCATTCCCCAAAGAGCATGGTTCCGGAGGCCACATCGATGACCGTGCCACCAGGATGGGCCCTGACGCCGGCCACGTCCGGTGCACCCTTGCCGGTCACGTCGGCGATGGTGAGCCGATATCGGTCGGTCACGGATGTGAACTCGGTGCGGTAGGTGGCAGCCGCCGATGCGAAAGGCCGTTTCGAAGTGACCGGAGGGAGGGGGGTCAGCGGGGATTCCGGGCCGCTGCCCGGGCCCATCCACGAAAAATGCATCGGGTCTTTGCTGAAGACCCAATCACCTCCCCAGCAGAATCCAGCGTCACGCCATACGTCGACGTACCAGCCTGGCATGTTGGTGATCAGTCTGTTGTCGTCGCGCTGCGGGTTCTGCGCCGGATTGATGTCCACGGCGAGCCCGAGGCCGTGACGCGAGATCTGAGTGCTGCCGGCGATGGTGCGAGAGGTGAATCCGGACACGCTCCTGACCGTGTACGTATTTCCTTGCGCCGCCTGGGCCGCCAGGCCAGCGCTGACCCGACGGAAGGCGGGGAGTGCGAGACGGTGGACGCTCACCACTCTTCCCCCGCTGCCGGGCACCACCCATGGCGCGAGGTTGGCTCTGACCTGTCCAATCGTTCTCCCGAAGTACGTGCCGAAGGGGCCGAGCACCGGCTCTGCAGAAGACAATCCTCCGGACTTGGAGGAATAGGGCGTCCTGGCAAAAGGGGCACCGCAACTCGCTGCCTCCGAGAAGCTGTTCCAGCGGGTCGATGTGTCGGATGATGGCTCTCCAGGCAGAGCCGGGACCATCACCAGGCCGAGGATGATGCTGAGGGCGGCGAGCCCCGTCCTTCGCGATGCTGCGGAGGGCACCGATTCATGATGTCGCATCTGGCGCCCTATGCGATCTGGCTGCTCAGTCGGATGCAGTGACCCGGGCTGTCGTCTCCTGCACGACAACGCCCGCCCATCGCCATACAGCGACCAACGTGTGGGTCCCGCCGGAGAACGTCATCGTCGACACCCACGCCCGCTCGGCGATCGAGCCGTTGGTCCGGAGAGGGCGCGCCGACATCGACACCGGGTTCCCATCGAGGGTGAGGCGGAAACTGGTGTCGCCCGACGTGAAGGCGGCCTCCTCCCCTGATCGATATGGGAGCACCTGAAACAGCCCTTCGTCGATGCGGTATTTGGTCCCGGCCCCGACGACGAGGCTGAGGGTGCAACGGCCACCGCCCCGGGAACAGGCCGAGCGATTCCACTCCGACAGCGGGACGACGATCCCGGGTATGGGGAGCTCGAGTGCCCGACGAACGAACCCGGCGCTCTGGGCCCTGGTCAAACGATCGTTGGGGCAATACCGATCGTTGGTCGGTGGATTGCAACCGAAGGTCCACCCCTGAGCGGCTACCCGGTTTATGGCGCCCTCGAGGACATGGCCGTCGTCGTCGACGAACCGGTCGCTGCTCGTTTCGGGCAGTTCGTAGGCGCGGGCCAGAAATGCGGCGAACTCGGCGCGTGTCAGCCCTCGGTTGGGGCAGAAGTTCGTGTTGGCCGGAGGGTTACACCCAAGCGTGATCTCCGCTTCGGCCAGGCGATTGATGGCGCCCTCGAGGGCATGCCCGTTGTCGTCGTCAAAGAAATCGTCGTCGCTCTCGGGCAGGTTCAGCGCCCTGGCGACGAAGGCAGCGGCCTGGGCCCGAGTCATGGTGTCGTCGGGGCAATAGCGATTGTTCGTCGGGGGATTGCATCCGAAGGTGATGCCGGCATTGGCGATCGCCTCGATCCCGTTCTCCAACGGGTGCCCGTTGTCGTCGGTGAAGCGGCCACTGACGGTGAGGGCTTCGGCGCGGCCCGGGAAGAGGGTCATAACGATGGCAACCAGCGCCACCACGGTCACAGAGACGAGGACCCTTCTCCGGGCGATCATTCGATCTCCAGCGTCTCGAGCACGGCGTTCACGCTGGGAAGGATGTCTGCGCGATCGACGTGGGAGCCGAGGACGACGTAGAGACAGAAGGCGCGACCATTCTGGGTGAAGAATCGCTGCAGACCGGACTGGCCCGGCATCGCACGTTGCAGCGCGTTGCGATCGAACTCGCGGGCCGCGAGCTGACGGGGTATCCCCTCGGCTTCGAACAGAGGTGTTCCGGCACTCTCCGGGCCGTATTCGAAAAGAGTCATGAACACATCGGTGCCATTCATCAGCTCCACCGCACCGGTGCCGAATGAACCGCGTTCGGGGGGCAGCGGGAAGGAGGCCAAGTGCATGACGGTCGGCTCCACGGCGCCGTCGGATTGGAGTTGGAAGTCGCCCCCCGAGATCGAACCTTCCCAGTCGTCAGGGACCTCGACTGCGATCCCGCTGCGGGTCAATTGAGGCAACTCAGGATCCCTTCTCGAGCGGGTTCGAGTAGAGCGACGGGTCGCCTGGCTCGATGCCGGCCTGACGGAGTTGCTGATCGGTGAATTCCTCGCGGCCGGACGGGTCGAGGCGGACCGGCACCGCATCGCGAGCAGACTGGCGGAGGAGCCCGAGAAGGTGCCGCCAGCTCGAGGCGGCGCCCTCGCCGATGACCATCCCCTGGCCGTCGACGAGGAGGAAATATGGGGTCATCGGGACCCGGAACGTCTCCCAGGTCTCGTCCGACATGATCAAAGGGACCCGAGGTGGCGCCATGTCGACCAACTTGGCTGCCGATTCGGACCCAGGGCCTTTGGTGACGATCACAGTCCGCGTGTCGGGCATGGGCAACTCGAAATCGCCCTGAAACTCGGTCCAGAACGTCTGGCAACTCAGGCAGCCCGAGGAGAGGAACGCCACCAAAGTGTTGCCCCGGCCGTGGACCAGGCTCATGCTCTGATCGGCGCCATCGAGCCCTACCCCACGCAGCGTGTTGGATGGGGCCTTCTCGAAACCTGTGGTCTTGGGTCTGGTCTGGGGCGTCCCCACCGTGACCGCCCCCTCCTCGGTTACGCCGAGCGCGGCGAGTTGTCGGAGGATCTCGGCATGGCTCTTGAGCAGTCCGGCGACGAGGATGGCGAGGAGGATGATCACCACGCCTTCGATGATGACAATCGCCGTCATCAGGCGTTCCGTCCCCAGGTCAACGGGAAACCATTCCCGCCGAAGGTGAAGGTGGTGGACGCAGTTGACCCGATATTGCGAATCGTCCACGTGCCGGCGTTGAACCAGCCGACCCCGGCGCGGCCATCGCCGTCCCAGTCGCCGGTGACAGGCCTGCCGTTGCCGGCGAGGGTGAAGTCGCGGTCCGCTGGGCCGGCTGACACCGCGTTGCGCAGGATCCACCGGTCCCCTCGCACGACGCCGATCCCGGTGTGGCCGTCACCGTTCCAGTCCCCGACCACGGGGATGTCGCCTGGTTGGCCGAATACGAAGTCGATGTCGGGTTCTCCCGCACGGTTCGAATTGCGCAGCAGCCATCTGTTGCCCCGCACCACTCCGATCGTGTGGACGCCGTTGCCGTTCCAGTCCCCGACGACCGGGATGTCGCCCGGTCTCCCGTACTCGATCACGAGATTGGGGCTGCCCGGGCCTTCCACTTGACGGAGGAACCAGACGAGGTTGCCGACACCGGCCACGCCATGACGGGTGTTGCGCACCATCCCGATGGTCCTCACCCCGGCGTTCGAGAAGTCCCCGGCTACCGGGTAGTCCCCTGGTAGGCCGAAGTCGAAGGTCTGGTTGGCTCCTCCACTGCTCAATGCATTGCGTAGCTGGAACGTGGTGCCGCTGACGACAGCCGGCCGGGCGCGGTAAGGGCCCTTGGGGGTGGTGTCGGGGAGCAGTCCTGCGGCGTTGTGGCTGTATGTCGACTGGGACACGGCGCTCGTTGTGGTGCAGGTCGAGTCCCATTCCCAGGGAGGAACGCAGGTGACCACCCGACAGGTGATAGGCCCGATGCAAGGGAGGTCGTTGTTGCACTGGCCGTAACGGAACCGGGTGCAGCACACCTTGCGTTCGCTGCAATTGTCGTGGTTGCACTGGCAGTTGCAGTTCACGCACGAGTCGGAGCAGGTGCCCGAGCCGCCGCAGCTGCATCCACCGCAATCCGCCGCGTTGCAGTCCATGTAGTAGCGACTCCGACCGTCGCAGAAGGTGTTGCCTTCGGCCCGCCACCATCCGGCGACCACGTTCCCGGGTGGGCAGGTGTTGACCCCGTGGATGTTGCAGCAGAAATCGGTCCAGCCATCGTTGCATCTGGCCCCGCCGCCGCATTGGCTCGGCACGACGGCGCCGTAGGCGCTGCCTGGACGAAGGATGTAGGCGGCCGGCGCCGCGACAAGAGCGGTGCCGACCATGGCCGCACGGCGGAGGAAGCCGCGGCGCGAGCGTGCGGGTGTCGAGAGCGCGGCTCGCGGCGGCGACGAGTCGCGTGCTCATTCGGTCCGGGTCAAGGCCATGGTTTGAGGTAGGCGGGATAGGAGGAGGTAGGCAAGGTAGACCCCGATGGCGACAAAGACGACATAGGCGATGAGGGTCGACATGGAGTCATCGGTCGGAATGACGGCTGTCCCGGTGATCGCAACGACACCGAGGGCGATCAGACTGACGACATTGAAGCCGAAATGGAACCAGGACGGAGGGGTGTCCTCCCGCCCGAAACAGCCGCAACTCTGGATGGGAAGGTCGGCCCGCAGGGCCAGCCACGTAAATGCGGCGAACCCCGCATAGAGCACCACGGCCGCCCGTTACCCAAGGCCCACCCAGGATCAAACCGACTACCGAAACCGCCACCTCGACAAGCCCCAAGATCCGGACGACAGATTTCGACGAGGGGAGGCGAGCAGCGCGCAAGGCGCCGACGGTTGGGACTGGATCCGCCATCTTGGCCATCCCGGCCAACCCGAGCAGGCCGAGAGCTATGGCGGCGACGGCTGCGGCGACCACGAGGCGAGAGTAGTGCTGATGCTCTGGATCGCCGGAATCCCCCCGAAAGTATGTCTACCCGCCTCGGGAGCTTTACCATTTCTCCGGTGTCAGCATCACAATCGAGCCATCTCCGCGCCCTCGAATCGGAGTCGATTCACATCATCCGCGAAGCTGTCGCCGAATCGGAGAACCCTGTTCTCCTCTTCTCCGGGGGCAAGGACTCCGCCCTCGTCCTGCGACTCGCTGTAAAGGCGTTCTGGCCTGCGCGTCTTCCCTTCCCGGTCATGCACGTCGATACCGGGCACAACTTCGATGAGGTGCTCGAGTTCAGGGATCGGATCGTGACCGAGCTCGAGGCCGATCTCATCGTCGCTTCGGTCCAGGAGGCCATCGACCAAGGCCGGGTGGTCGAAGAAACCGGGCCCCGGGCTTCCCGGAACCGTCTTCAGACCGAGACCCTCCTCAACGCGATCGACAAGCATCGTTTCGACGTGGTCTTCGGTGGGGCGCGCCGTGACGAGGAGAAAGCTCGGGCGAAGGAGCGGGTGTTCTCGTTCCGGGACGAGTTCGGCCAATGGGACCCCAAGAGCCAGAGGCCTGAGCTCTGGTCCCTCTACAACGGACGGCATCGCAAGGGCGAGCACATGCGGGTCTTCCCGATCTCGAACTGGACGGAGATGGACGTCTGGCAGTACATCGAAGATGAGGGGATCGAGTTGCCTTCGGTCTATTTCTCGCATCGCCGGCGTGTCTTCGAGCGGGACGGGATGCTCATGGCCGAGTCGCCCTATCTCAATCTCATCGACGGCGAGGAGGTGTTCGAGGCCATCGTGCGGTTCCGGACCGTGGGAGACATGACCTGCACCGGTGGGTTCGAGTCCACCGCCTCGTCAGTCGGGGAGATCATCGAGGAGGTGGCCGTCACACGGATCACCGAGCGTGGCGCCAGCCGTGCCGACGATCGAACCGCCGAGGCCGCCATGGAGGATCGGAAGCGGGAGGGCTACTTCTGATGACCGAACTGGTGCGCATCGCAACCACCGGGTCTGTCGACGACGGAAAGAGCACCCTGATCGGTCGGCTCCTCTTCGACTCCAAGCAGATCTTCCAGGACCAGCTCGAGGCGGTGGAGGACGCCAGCCGCAAGCGCGGCACCGACTACGTCGACCTGGCCCTGCTCACCGATGGCCTCCGCGCCGAGCGGGAGCAAGGGATCACCATCGATGTCGCCTATCGCTATTTCGCGACACCGAAGCGAAAGTTCGTCCTGGCCGACACCCCCGGTCACATCCAGTACACACGGAACATGGTCACCGGGTCATCGACGGCGAACATCGCTCTAATCCTGGTGGATGCAAGGCAGGGCATCCTCGAGCAGACCAGACGTCACTCCTTTCTCGCCTCTCTCCTGGGCGTCCCCCATCTGGTGTTGTGCGTCAACAAGATGGACCTCGTCGACTGGTCCCAGGAGCGCTTCGACGAGCTGGTCGACGAGTTCCGTCAGTTCGCCAACCGACTCGAAATACACGATCTGCGGTTCGTGCCGGTGTCGGCCCTCGAGGGTGACAATGTGGTGAACCAGTCGCTGAACATGCCCTGGTACCACGGCCCGACTGTCCTCGAGTTGCTCGAGGACATTCACATCGGCAGCGATCAGAACATGATCGATGTGAGATTCCCGATCCAGTACGTCATCCGGCCCCATCGGCGGGAGTACCAGGATTTCAGGGGCTACGCCGGCAAGATCGCCGGAGGGCTGATCAAAAGGGGCGACGAGGTAATGGTCCTTCCCAGCGGCTTCACGACCACGATCCGCTCGATCGAGACCTTTGACGGACCGCTGGAAGAGGCGGCGCCTCCCAGCTCGGTGGTGATCACCCTCGATGACGACATCGACGTATCGCGGGGGGACATGTTGTGCCGACCACACAATCAGCCTCACGCCTCTCAGGACATCGACGCCATGGTGGCCTGGATGTCGGATGGGCCTCCACTGAGGGTCGGCGCCAAATACGCCATCAAGCACACGACACGTTGGGGGAAGGCCATGGTGCGGGACTTTCAATACCGCCTCGACGTCAACACCCTGCATCGTGACGAGTCATCGGATTCGCTCGGCTTGAACGAGATCGGTCGGGTCAGGCTCCGCTCCACCACGCCTTTCTTCTTCGACGAGTACCGCCGCAATCGTGAGACGGGTTCATTCGTACTCGTCGACGAATCGAGCAACGTCACGGTGGGGGCGGGGATGATCACCGGTGAGGGGTCGTGAGCGAGAACGTTGTCTGGCATCGCGGGTCGGTGACGCCACCGGATCGGGCGGAGGCGACCGGCGGCGAGGGCGTGACCGTGTGGATGACGGGTCTCTCGGGCAGCGGGAAGTCGACAATCGCCTACTCGGCCGAGATGATGCTGGTACAGGCCGGCCGGGCCGCCTATGTCCTCGACGGGGACAACCTGCGTCACGGCCTCAATTCCGATCTCGGGTTCGCGGCGGCGGACCGCAGCGAGAACGTGAGACGGGTGGGTGAGGTGGCTCGCCTCATGGCTGATGCAGGTCTCGTCGTGTTGGTCCCTGTCATCTCACCGTTCGCCTCAGACCGGAAGATGGTGCGCGAGGCACATGAGGAGGCAGGACTGGCCTTTGTCGAAGTGTTCGTCGACGCCTCGCTCGAGGTATGCGAACGGCGAGATCCCAAGGGCCTCTACGCCCGTGCACGTGCCGGCGAGATCGAAGACATGACCGGGATCGATTCCCCCTACGAGGCACCCGAGAGTCCGGATCTGAGACTGGATTCCGAAGGCACCTCAGCGGAGAAACTGGCCGCTCAAATCGTCGAGGCGGTAGGCACCGGATCATGACCACGACAACCTCGCCCGTCTATTACGCCCGCCGTTTCAACCAATACGTGGCCGAGCTGTGGCGGCGGAGAGACTTTGTCTGGTTCTTCGCCCGGGGCAACATCAAGGCCCGCAACGCCTCGACCTTCCTCGGCCTGGTGTGGTGGGTCCTCAACCCGCTTCTTCTCGGTCTGGTCTATTTCTTCATCTTCGGGCTCATCTTTCCAAGCGAGCGCGACATCGCCTACCTGCTCTCGGGGATGTTCGTGTTCCACTACAGCAGTCAGTCCCTGAGCGGCGGTGCGGCCTCGATCCTCTCGAACTCGAAGCTCTTGGTCAACATCAGGTTTCCCCGCCTCATCCTGCCCATCGCCTTCCTCCTCGAGTCGACCTTCGGATTCCTCGCCTCCCTGGTGGTGTTCTACGCCATCGCCATCCCATTCGCCGGCGTCGTCCCGGGGCCGGAGATCCTGATGCTGCTCGTAGCCCTCCCGCTTCAGATCCTGTTCAACCTCGGTTTGGCTGCGGCCACCGCCAGGCTCGCTGTCCCGTTCCGCGACATCAACAATCTGATCCCCTACCTCAACAGGATCTGGCTCTACACGTCGCCGATCATCTGGCCGCTCAGCATGCTCACGAGCATGTCTGAGACGGTCCAGAGCCTGTTCCGGCTCAATCCGATGTTCCCCATCATCGCCCTGTACCGGACCGCACTGCTCGGATACCCGCTGGAGAGCGCCGACCTGATTGCGGCGGTGATCTGGTGCGTCCTGGCTGGGGTCGTCGGCATCGCCATGTTCATCAAGTACGAGGGCCGGATGGTTAGGTACTTGTGAGCCGGCCTGCCCTCAAGGTGGAGAATGTCTCCGTTCGTTTTCGCCCTTACGTCGATCGACGCCCGACCCTTCGTCGTTCTCTGGCGACGTTCCGTCACAAGGAGACCCAGCTCGTCGAGGCCCTGAAGTCGGTCTCGTTCGAAGTGCAGAGGGGTGAGGCCTTTGGCATCGTCGGGCAGAACGGTGCCGGCAAGAGCACCCTGCTTCGTGTCATGGCTCGGACCTTGCGGCCTGATGACGGTCGGGTGGTGGTCCGGGGGCGGATGTCCACTCTCCTCCAGCTCGGAGTTGGCTTCAACGCCGAGCTGTCCGGCAGCCGAAACATCTACCTCGGTGGCCTCGTGGCAGGGCTGACCAAGAAGCAGGTCGACGAGCGTTACGACGAGATCGTCGAGTACTCCGAGCTGGGAGAGGCGATCTACCGGCCGATGAAGACCTACTCGTCGGGGATGTTCTCGAGACTGGCGTTTGCCGTGGCGATGCATCTCGATCCGGAGATCCTCCTCCTCGATGAGGTCCTCGCCGTCGGAGACGAGGGCTTCAAGGAGAAGAGCATGGCCACCATGAACGAGCTGTTGAGCAAGTCGGGCAGCATTGTCTTCGTGAGCCACGCTGTCCGCCAGCTGGCGGAGTTCTGCGACCGAGCCGCATGGCTCGACCAGGGCGAGACTCGTGGCCATCGGCGACGCCGAAGACGTGGTCGAACAGTATCGGGCATTCGTCCAGCAGCGGCGGAAAGAGATGAGGGCGCAGGGCTTGGCGTGACCGTCGATACGGGTGCCGAGGGAGATCCGGCCAACACAGGCGAGGAGCTAGTTGTTCCGGGACCGGTGCTCGACCAGTCGTCGCTGTCCCATGACGTTCCCGAGGACAAACACTCATTCGACGTCGAGACGGTTCGGGACCAGCATCGGGAGGACTTAGTAAGGCTGCGCGGGGAGCTGATGAAGAGGGTCCTGGCCCTGCAGGTGAGCCGACAACAGCTCGCCGATCGGCTGCAGGAGCAGATTGCCATGACCAAGGCCCTCGAGCGTTCACTCCGACAGGCACAACGGCAGATACAGTCGATCTACGAGAGCCGGACATGGCGAGTCGGGAGCGCGGTCCGGAGAGTATTTCGACCACTGGCACCCAATTCGGATCCGCCCGGCATCGCAGTGCCGGAGGTGGTGTCCATGGAGCCCGTCGAGGGTCTCTCGCCGTTCATCGAGGCCTTGCCCGCCATCGATCCCCATCCCCTTGCGACCGAATACGGTGCCGAGCTCGACTCGCGACGAGTAATGGACCGATCCGGCATCGGCTTCGCTGTGTCGACGGCCAGTTTCGGCGAGGGCCGTGGCGATCTCTTCGTCGCGACCGGTCTGGGCCGGTATCTACGCCGCCGCGGGTACGAACCGTCGTACGTCCCGCTAGAGGATTGGCATGAGGCATCCGGCCTCAAATGGTTGGTGGCAATGTTGCCCGGCTTCAGACCCTCTGTTCTTAGCGCCGAGTCGAACGTCGTCGGCTGGGCGCGGAATGCCTTCGATGACTGGCTTGCCCACCCTGAGCTGGAGAGGTTCCGGTTGTTGCTCACCTCGTCTCCTCGATTCGCCGAAGCTGCTGGAAAGGTCTACTCGGGAGACATCCACCTCCTGCCCATCGGCGTCGACCTCGAGCTCTTCGAACCACCCGCCACTCGACCTCCATCACGCGTCAGTGTCGTCACGACTACCAATCAATGGGGAGGGGAGCGTGACCTATATCGAGCACTCAGGTCGTCGCCAGTGAACTTCCCCCTCCATATCTACGGTCAGCCCGCAGGGCTGTCGCCTGAGCTCCACGCTCACTATCTCGGCCCGGTCGACTACTTCGAGCTTCCGGGCATCTACTGGCGAGCACGCGTTGTGCTGGATGACTCCCATCCCGCCGTGATCGGGTGGGGATCGGTGAACAGCCGTATCTTCGATGCCCTTGCTGCCGGCGCCCTACCAGTGACCAACGCCGAGGATGGGCTGGAACAGCTAGGGCTTTCGGACGTCCCTACCTACTCCGAGCCCTCGCAGCTGAACGAGATCGTCACCGACCTTTTGGCCAATGATCAGGCAACGCGAGATCTCATCGACCGTCTTCGAGCCGTTGTCACGGAGCGTCACTCAATGGAGGCGCGGTCGCAGCGGCTGGAAGAGATACTGACCGAGACGCGCTGACAGGCCCGATCGGGTGTTGGCCGTCAGTTTTCGAGGGCGCGGCGGAGGAAGGCGGCCATCTGCCCCCGAGTCACCAGCTCGGTGGGGCAGTAACGGTCATTGTTCGGCGGGTTGCAGCCAAGGGTGATCCCGGCGGCCGCGACGCGGTTGATCGATTGCTCGAAGAGCGAAGCCCCATCGTCACGGAAGAAGTCTCGGGGTGAGGGCTGCAATTCCTGACTGCGGGACAGGAAGGCCGCCATCTGCTCCCGTCGAATCTCAGCGTCACCGCAGTATCTGCCGGGCCCACAGCCATCCGTGATGCCGGCTTCGAACATGCGGTTCACCGCGTCTTCGTAGAACGTCCGCCGATCATCGCCGAAGTAGTCCTTCGACGCTGCCGGCAGGTTGAGCGCACGGGCCAGGAAGACCGCCATCTGGCCCCGTGTCACGTTGGCGTCGGGGCAGAACCGGGTGTTGAGCGGCGGGTTGCATCCCTTGGTGATTCCCTCGCCAGCGAGCCAGTCAATGGCGGCCTCGAATCTGTGACCATGGGCATCCAGGAATCCGCTGAACCGCGTCTCGCGCTCCTGGACCCAGGCATCCATGCGGCCGTCGAAGATCCATGACACCTGGTTGGGTGGGCTCCACGTCCGGTAGCCGTCAAGGAAGGCCGGGTCGACTCGTCCGTCGTCCACGACCGTGAAGTCGAGGTTCCTCTCGGGACGATCGCGATTGAAGTAGATGGCACCGATCACCTGGTCGTGCGCTTTGAGCCTGGTGAACATGTCGTCGAGCCATTGGGACCGGGACTCGCCGTTCGGACCGGTCTCGATGGATGCGGTCTGGGTGACGAGAATCGGCTTGGTCAGCGAGACTTGGGTGCGCAGCGAGTCGATATATCGTCCGAAGGTGAACTCGTAGTTCCGCCACGCAGGAAGCCCGTTGTTGATCTGCGCGAAACCGATCAAGTCGACGACCTCGTCGCCTGGGTAGTAATCCTCGTATCCGAAGGCGTGACTGTTGTCTCCAAATGGAGCGAACAGGAACCGGATCTGCTGAGGAGTCAGTCCCTCGTCGAGCAAGGCGGCACGTATGCGCCGATATGCGGCTTTGTAGCCGTGAGGCTGCCCTGACCAGGGATGATTCCCGTTCATCTCGGGCAATGGAGCGACGAGCATCGACCGGCCGGGACGCTCGTGGAGCCAGCCGGCGAGGACGTTCGCCATCTGGCGGAGCTTGGTGTCGAGGGCACCGCCGTTCAGCGCACCCAGATCCTCGGCGGTCATCTCCAGATATGGAGTCATTCCGCGTCCCTCGAGTTCCGTCAGCAGCTCGACGATCGGCTCGGGGGTCCAATCACGTTCGACCTCGAAGAAGAGCTGATAGATGGCGGGGGGCTTGCCCGCTTGCTGTGTGAGGGTGGTGACTGCCGGCCTCCACTCCATGCCGGAAGCGAATCCCAGAAGCATGGGTTTCTCGGTCGCCGCTTCGACTGTCCGAGGAAGTAAAGGAGTGGTGGCGAGCGCCAGAGCGAAGATGACGAGGAGACGCTCGGGCAGGCGATGGGATGGGTGGCGCATCAGGACAGTTATCGGTAGCGGGGTCCCAGGTCCTGAGTGGATGGGCTCGATCCACCCTAGGCCGTTCATCGGCTAATGCCCCATGCACCCACTCCGCCGACAAATCGCGTTGTCAGGCTGGTCGTAGGAGCAGCTCGTCCTGTTTGTGCCCCTCTCTCCGTGGGAGCACTCTCTCCAAGACCATTCCTGTCGTAGGGATCAGGCCCTTGAGATAGTCGGTCGAATAGAGCACACAGTGAAGTCGACCCGTCCAGTTGCCGAACCACGATGGGTTTTCGGTTTCATCGGGCACCCCTTCCGCCATGAAGACGGTGATGAACGCCTTGCCGCCAGGTGCCAGCACCCGCCGGAACTCCTTTAGGTACGTCTTGGTGTCGTCGCTGAGCATGTGGGTGAAAACGGAGAAAGCCGCGATCAGGTCTACTGAGCCATCCTCGACGGGGAGATAGCGGGTCTCAGCCCCTCCAGGGTTGTATCGGTCATTGGCTGCATCCACGTGGACGAACCTGTAATCCGGGAATCGCGACGTGATCTCAGAGGTGGCCCACTGGATGTGACGTTGCTTCACCTCCACGCCTGTGTAAGAGCCAGACCATCCGCGTGCGATCAGCCCTACGGCTAGACGGCCAGGTCCACAGCCGAAGTCGAGAAAACGCGAATGCGGCCCCAGGCCCAGAGTGGTTAGGTGGTCGAGATCTATTCGCGCCGATTCGACGAAGTAATCGTCGTCGTATTTGAGAGGGCCTCCTCCTTGGCGCATGTCGACCGGAGGGAGGGGAACGCTGAGCTCCATCGAAGCGGGAGCATAACGAGAAGGCAAAGGCCACCTGATGCCGCCCTACTCACAGCTGATCGAGCAGTTCCAGCCATTGGCGGGCCCGGTGATCGAGTGTGTGCTCCGAAAGAACGACCTCGCGGCCTTCGGCGGCCAGCCGACGGCGGAGAACTGGATCGTCGAGAAGGCTACTCAGCTGGCTCTCCAGTTCACGAGCGTTGGAGTACGTGGGGATCAGGTCGCCGAAGACCTCGTCGAGCCCGCCAACGTCATCCGACAGCACCACACCACCTGAGGCAAGGACGTCGAAGAGACGGTTGGCCAGGAAGCCATTGGTGCGCATAGAGCCGTGGTGATCGGCAACGACGACCCCGGCCGAACGATAAGCGGCCGCAAGATCCTGATTTGCTATGTACTCGCCGCGTACGAAGGCCGCCTCGGGGAAGGTCTCCCAGAACTTCCCATACAAGTCGAAAGGGCGCCCGTTTCGCATCATCCATCTTGGGGCGAGACGATGGGGCCACCGAGAGTTTCCTACGTAAAGCACTGAGTCCTCGTAGTCAACATTGCGCGGTCCGATCTTGAAGGTATCGGTGTCCGCCGCCTGGGGGATGAAATACACAGGACGACCGAGCTCGGTGCTCAGCTGTTCGGCGTGGACACGGCTGGCCGAGGCGATCAGGTCGTAGTCATCACACTCACCGGTCTGCAACCGATCCGGGTGACTGATGACCCAGAGCAGGTTCCACTGACCACGAGCCACCGGTCGTCGTGCGAGGCCACGGAGGTGGATGATGACGTCGCAACTCGTCGCTCGCATACCGTCCCAGTCGCTGGCGATGATCTCGGTGGCCTCTTGGCCCAACCTGCGAAATGCCCGCATCAGTCCGCGGGCCAGGTGCGTATCACCCCAGAACTGGGCCTTTTCCCAGTCCGGTGCGCAGGTGGATATCCCGATCCGCATGCTGTCGACCCGGGGCGCGGCGATGGCCAGAAGCAGGCTGAAGAGATGTGGATCGCCGTTGGTCAGCCCGTCCTCGACCTTCGCGTTCCCCGATCCCCAGATGGCGTCCAACGTTGCCCGGCTCAGTTGGTCGTGCACGAGGATCCGCTTAGCAGCGTCGAGATTGCCTGATCTCGCCCATTCACTTTCTTGATCGCACACGAGGGCAAGAGACATGTCGACCCCGGCGAACCAGTGGACATCCTGAGGCGGCGTCACCGCAATGGCGACATCACAGGATTGCCTTTCCTCGTCGTTCACGTACCAGCCGATGCGACGAGCCCGCTCCCGCAGCCTTTTTGCGAGGCTGTGTGCCGGCGAATTGGGCTCGGATATCAAGCACACGGTCGGTGGTTGGCTGCCGCGGAAGTACCAAGCCGAATCTGGTCCGGTGGCCTCGGTCCTGAGCTTGCGCATCAGCGCGGGTCCCCACAATCCATTGAACCAGTGGTGGTTGCGGGTTCTGCGCTCCAGCCACTCCTTGGTCATGTACCGGTCCTGGGTTCCAAACTCGTGATGGAACAGCACGGCCCGGTCGTCGACCACGATCTTCCCGACATCGGCCAACCGGAGACAGAGATCCCAGTCCTCTGATCCATACCAGTAGGTCTCGTCGAAGGGCGTCGCAATCAGGTCAGAGCGCCTCGAGAGCAGGCAAGCGGCGGTCACAGCCGGGACCTGATGTCGAGCGGGAACCTCGATCGACAGCGGATCCATCCCTGATCCGATATTTACAGCGCGCGCCCCCCACCTCGAGTATTCGAAATAGGTGCCCCGATGCTGGACTGTTAGATCAGGGTGAGCTGGCGGGTGCTTTTGTTTGGGCCGACTTGGATAGACGAGCATGGCCCCCACCGCCGCGACGTCTTCCTCGAGCGACTCCACCATGTATCCAAGCCAATCTGGATGGATTGGCTCGATATCGTTGTTGGCGAGCAGCACCAGTTCACCGGTCGCCGCCCGAATGCCTTGATTGTTTGCAGCCGAAAAGCTCAGGTTCTCTTCGTTGGAGATAAGGCGCTTCTTTCCCTCCCATCGCTCGAACACCCCGATTGAGCCATCCGACGATCCGTTGTCCACCAGGACGAGTTCTATAGGGCGATAGCGCGTGTGCTTCCTCAACCCATTCAGCAGGCGACGCAGATGTGTCTCCCCGTCGCGATTCGTCACCACGATGGAAACCAGCGGTCCCTCCGATGGGGCAGGCTGGGCTCGGAGCTTCGTCAGCTTTCTGGTGAGCGACGCTTTTTCCACGATCGGACCGTTTGGAAGAGGCCACGGAAGGGTCGAGAAAGGGCCAATGCCATCTTGACGCTTCGCCGGTTGCTCAGGCGATCAAGGGCTCGTTCTGCCTCATCGGCGCGCTTCCTTTCGGCTTCGAGCGCACGGATCTCCTCGCCTTCGATTGGTCGGGCTGCGCTGTCCAGATGTTTCTCTTCGAGTCCGAAGTATCCCTCGACGAAAGACAGCCGCTGATCGAAAGCGTGGAGCCTCCCAATGTTGGCGATGAGGTCGGTGACAACCGGAATGAGTTCGCTGTCCGTCAGCACACGCTTTCGGAAGATCAGTCCCGACCGACCGGGCGACAGACGTTTGGTCACGACGTGATCCCAGCCGCTCTTGTCAGCGATTTCCTGGACGCGAGCGGGCCGGGGATGGCTGACAATCGCTGGGGTCACCGTCAACAACCCCTCGCCTTCAGGGTCGGGGGCATCGAGTACTAGCTCGCTCAGCGGGTGGGTGTTGATGTAGGCCGAACGGAAGAAGTACTCGACGTCTGAGGCGGACCGGCCGGCCAGCAGGCCAGGCACAACCAAGCCCTGGGGTCTGAGACCTTCTTGCATGAGTGCGGAACCCACACTCATCAGACTGGCAGCCTCGATCTGGTTCAAGAACACTCCAGGTCGGTTGCTGCCTCCGCTGCGGGCTCCCTGCGGGAGCACCTCGACGACATGCGGCTTCGGGTCGGTTGAAAAGTGCGCCATCCCCCAGAGTTGATTGCGTTGCTGGGCGAATCTGACACCTACGTGCGTTTCAAGTGGCCACTCCGGCTCGGAACTGAGATGCAGGGACTTCAAGCTCGTCGTGGGAACGGTTTCTGGATGACGGGCCCTCTTGAGGAGCATGTCGTACGTTGGACTCGAATCGAGCAGCGGTGATCGATGACGCACCAGGTTCTCAGCGAAGAACTCCTGTGCTGCACCTTCGTCCCAGGAAAGCCCCAGCGATTCCGCGAGGTCCCTGACTTGTCTGATCAGGCTGTCACCGTCCCCGGGGAATCGAATGATCGGCAGTGGTACCTGATCGGCTATTTCTAGTAGCCGACGGAGATACGCTTCGACGATCGCCTCCGCCCGGTCGTGTCGAATCTGGTCCCGTGTCTCGATGGACCGCACCGTGTCGACCGGCGGTCGTACCACTGCCACCAGGCGGACACGATCCATTCCAAGGTGGCTCCATGCCGGGAGCAGGAACATCGAGCGGGGGTCCTTCATTGCCCACACCCCGGGAAGCCGGTTGTGGACATCCACCTGCTCGGCAAGGGCGGAGAGATCCAGCAGGTCCGGGCGGAATGTCGTGGGTGGGCATGTCCAGTCCCGCTCCATTTGCGCAAGGAGGTTGCGGTGGGCATCGACCACCCCAATTGCCTCGTAGTAACCCAGCGGATTGTCCCCGGTGGGCGGCATCAACTCGCCCATCGAAACTCCGCATGCGTGGTACAGAAGGCCTGCCACGACTGAGGTGCCAGAACGATGGCATCCCAAGACGAAGATAGGTTCGGTCATTCTTGCTCGCGCTCTTCGGACTGGAACATTCTGACCGTTTCAAGGCGACATCCCGAGTCGATTGCCCGTCGTGTCATTGCGACAGTCCAGTCGCCTTCCATCGAGGGGTCAGCTGACGATCCTCAAATGAGACTGGCAGGCGTAACTGCAGATCGGCCGGGACGCGATTTCCTCCGGCCACTTTGAACCTCGATTCGAGGACCCGGGGTCTCGACGCTTTTCCCACCCAAGCATCAAATACCGAGCCGACGTCGATGGCGACGCAGCCCGCTTCCTTGATCCACTGGCAATAGGCCTTGCCTGGGATGCCGGCCCCGACGAGAACCAATGTTCCCTTCGGAAAGATGAGTTCCGATCTGATCGTGTGATACCGGTCCGGAACGTGGCGGCCTGCCTCAGGTGCCTCGACGAACTTGTCGGGCACGATCACCGCCGTGGTGCGGACATCAAACCGGCGAGCCACCAGTTCCTGCAGTTCCGGTCTGGCCGTGACCAAGCCGATTTCTGTCTCCTCTTCGAGGATCCTGTGGAGCTCGCCCGACGCCAGTAGTTCCCAGTGGATCCAGGCACTGCAGAATCGCTGAGTCTCCGACCACTCCAAACGGCACAGAGCTCGGTGAAGGAGGGCCAGTCTTCGGGCGCCGAGCGCGCTCAGGTTGTCCCGTTCATCATCTCTGATCGAGAAAGCGGACATGACGAATTCTTTGACTTCGCTCCCGGGCCTGTCGAGCAGATCTGTTGGAAGCGCCACATTCAGGATGTCATCCCTGATTCCAACTATGTCGGCTCCTCGAACAGCCTCTTCCAGATCTCGCTTGACTTCGGCGAGGGCACCCAGTGTGACACCCTCCGTACCCCAGTGTCCATGCAGGTATGCGAGATCCTCGAGCCGCATTTCGTCGTCGAATGAGAGCACGATCCCTTCGCCATCACCCAGTCTTATGAGACTGAACGGTTGGCGAGCTGATACCGCTGAGCGAACTAGGTCGAGCGTGGCCGAGTCGCCGAGCAGCGGAAAGTCACAGGTTGGAAAGACAGGCATGGGCTGATTGCTATTCCTGACGGAGGTGCCATGTCAACGACATCGCCAGATGCCATGGACACTAGCCGCAGGCGTCGCGGTGGCGGCAATTTCGCAAAGGAAGGGCCGCCACCCACGACGACAGGACTCCAACAAGCATGCGAAACAGCCGACATATCTGCGAGGACCGATAGCATGTCTCGAATCACCATGTCGCAGAATGAATCGAAACGCGCCCAGGAACCGGCGGCGAAGCCATGTCTCTGTCACCGAAGAGATCGGGGCCATGAATGCCGGCGAAATCGTCACACGGGTCGACGACGAGCTCGGACATGGACTCAGCTCAACGCCATGCCTGACCGCTGGCTTCCGACGCACTGATCGGGCATGATCGCAGGCGGTACGAAACCCGACACCGCAGCCGAGGTCCCAGGATGGGAATCGGCGACCGAACCTTCTCGCCTAGGCGCGTTCAGCTTTCGAGTCTGGGGATGGGTGCGTTCGGAATCGCTGTTGTTGACAGTGCTCATTGGCTCGTTCCTGACCCGCCTCTTCATCGCGGACCGCCAGTCTTACTGGCTCGACGAGTTGTACTCAGTGACGATCCACGGAGGGTGGAACGAGAGCGTTCAAGAGCTGGTGCGAGTTCTTGCAAATATCACCGTCTACCCACCTTTGTACTTCGTGATCCTCTTCGAATGGATGAACTGGTTCGGTGATTCGGAGCTTGCGACGCGTCTCTTGTCGATTATCTACATAACACTCGCAGGACTCTTCCTCTACTTGCTGCTGCGAATCGGCTTCTCCAAAAGGATTGCTCTCGCTTCGGTTATCACGTTCAACTTGATGTACACACCATTGTATTACAGCCTCGAAACACGGCCGTATGCGCAGACGATGTTTCTAGTGACCGTATCCTCGTACCTGCTGCTGCGCATTCTGCGAAGAGGGATGCACGAAGGTTGGAGACGCGCCCTGGTTTCACCGACCGGGTCGATCTTCGTTGTCGCGAACTCGGCACTTCTCTTGACTCATTATTACAACGCATTCTTCTGGGTCGCCCAAGGTTTGGTCGCTTGCATCTTTGTGCTGTGCGAGATGCGCCCGCGCACATGGCTGAAAGGAATCGGCTCCGTCGCGGTCTTGTACGGGATGCAGGCCGCCATCTTCGTAGGCGTGTGGGGCCGGAATCTGCTCAGGGAATTCGGCGAGCGCTCGGGACCCTTTACGATCACAGGTGCGGGCGAGTTGCCGAACCCCTTTTCCACGGTGTTGGACAGAGTTGTATCACCCAATATCAGAATGCCAGGGATTGTCGGGTGGGTCGCCCTGGTGCTGGTCGTCGTGGTCGGAGTGGGTGCATTTTCCGCTATAGCAAGACGGACCACATCGAGTCCGGAACGTATCGAAGCCTGGACGACAATCTACGTTCTGGGTTGGATGGTGCTCCCTGTGGTGGTCCTGTACCTTGGGTTCCTTGTTACAGGAGTTGCGCTCTATTCTGACAGATATTTCGTTGCCAGCGTGGTTCCTCTCGCCCCACTCCTCGTGTTGGGTGTGGAAAAGGCTGCCCGTTCAATCGCAAATCTCACTGGGCGCATACGCGGCGCTGCATCAGATCGGCACTTCTCGCAGAAGGCATGGGCGGTCCCTGCTTGTCATAGCGGCTATTGGGTTATTGGTCCTTCCGCAAGGATATGCCGCAGCTACCGAGCCAAAGGCCGATTGGCGGGGGGCCGCACGTGATATAGTCGATATTGTCGAGTCCAACCCGGACTCCAGTTACGTGATTTACGAGCCGTCCTTTCGCCCTACCCCGCTGTTGGACTTCTACCTAGCTCGGTACAGCGATGATGTCCGTGTAACGGGCACCATCCAGCGGTTACAAGAGCGGAGAGCGCAGGAGGACCCGAGCTACAAGTTTGGCTTCGAGCGAGATGCGGAAATCATCGGTCAGTTCGACTACCTCATCGTTCCGTTTATGCACCACACCACCGAGCATTTCCCCATTGCATTGGAAAGGCTAATGGAGGCGTACGACCTTCAACATTGGGGCATAGGCGCCGACGGAACGGGGTTGGCGATCTTTTCGATCCCAAAGGGAGTGAGCTAGGCCGGAACCGCGGGGAGCCATTTGAGCTGCTCGTAGATGGGAAACACCTCTACGTGGTCGCCGACTCGCCTTTTACCACATTGCTCGGCGACTCCTCGGGCCTGGCCGTACGCACCAGTCCAACTGACGATGAGATGCATCAGAACAAATGCCACGACCTCAGCTACGAGGAATGCCCAGGTCACACGATCGAGTGGCGGTCCCGGACCCAGAACGGCCCAAGCGAAGCCGACAACCAGAGCGCCCACCCAGGGAAATATGACCGCTCCGCCACGGCCGACGGCTATCAACAGCAAGGTAGAGAACAGCCCGCCCAAGGCCACCGTGCTCCCTGCGGCCACGACACCGACCAAGTCGGATGGGAGCGAGACGTCTGATCCGAACACGAGACCAACGAGGTCAGGCCCAAGGGTCGCCCCAAATACCGCCGCTAATGGTGTCAGGCTGACGACGCCGGCCACGGTCAGCCACGCCAAGCGTCGGACTATCAACTGAGGACCTTCGACAGCTACACGGGTTAGCCATCCGGTCAGGCGCGTGGCCAGGCCGGTCGCAAGGATGTATGGGGCGCGAAACAGCGCGAGTGCGCTGAACAGTCCGGTGACGGACGCAGGGACTCCACCAAGCCAGGCGAGGATTAGAGGACCGCCGGTCAGAACGACCTGAGATATCAGTGTTCCTCCCGCCACTCCGCTGAGGAAACTCAGCGTACGTCCTCTGGCGGCTGCGGATGCCTGCCCTGTCAGGCGTAGGGCCGACGGCCAGATGACGACGACAAGAAACCCGAGGGTCAAGGCGATCGCGGTACGCGCTGCTTCCCCATCCAGCCAGGACGACGATCACTGCAGCGACAGCACGAATCAGGTTTTCGGTTGCGAACGCAGCGGCTGCCGCCGTAAACCTACGACGGGCAGCCAGCGTGCCTCGTGTCAGTCCGACCATCACCGAACCGAGCGGGATCGTTGCGGCCAGGACTGGGTAGAGCGCCCCACTGTCTGAGAAGAGGGTCGACCGCGCCAGCCATGCGAGTACGCCAATCGTGGTTGAGAGAAGCACAGCCGCAGCGAGGATCAGAGGCCGGACGGCTCGAACCGTGCCGTCTGTCCCATCTGCCTCGATCGTGCGGATGACCCAGTGCTGAACGGGAAAAGTAATTACCGCTGCACTCATCGCCCAGATGGTCCAGAGCACAGAAATGGGAGCGAACTCAACCGCCCCATAGGTTCGGGTACCGAGAACGACATATGCGTAAGCGAGGAGCCCTGATACCGCGGTGCCTGTCAACAAAGCAGTGCTATCGTGGAGCCAGCCCTGGCGAGATTCAGACAAGGCATCGGCAGAGTACAGCCGACCAGACGCGTCCAATAGCGCCCTCATCGACCATTCCGAGCATGCCTACGACTGCAAACAAGCGATCGTGGCGGCTGGACTTGCTGCTTGAGGAGATCTCCAAGAAAATGGACCGTGACCCAAGGCCAACTCAACAATCCTTCTAGGCGGTCACCAACCGATATTGTGCCTTCATGATCGGTCGTGATCGAACTCATCCGCGAGTGAACACTCAGCACCAGCTTCGGCAAGCGGCTGTGCAGCGCTGGCCCCCGCTGTGCGCTCATGGAGGAGTCCATGGAGGATGAGCGGCGGACCGGCCCTTGGGCGGTATTAGGGCTCCCGTTCGTCTACGAGTCCGTCCAACGGGCCATTGGCTCTCCCCGCCTGCGCACTGAGCTTGGCGATCGCTACCTCCAGATCCGACCTGGCCATCGGGTGCTGGACATCGGTTGCGGACCGGGCGCCATGCTGGAGGAGCTCGGGCCAGTGTCGTATACCGGATTTCGACCCAAGCCCGTCCTACATATCTGCGGCGCACGACAAGTATGGCGATGCGGGAACATTCTTCGTGGGCCAGGTGGGGGAGGTGTCGGAGGCCGACCTCGGCGAATACGATCGGGTATTGGCGAAGAGTGTGCTGCACCATGTTGACGACGAGGTAGCCACGGAGTTGTTCCGCCTGAGCAGGCGCGTCCTAGATGCCGGCGGAAGGCTGGTCACGAGCGACGCCTGCTTCCAGCCGAAGCAATCACCGATAGCTCGTCTCATCATCTCCCGTGATCGTGGGCGCCACGTTCGAACCCCGGAATCGTATGAGGCCATTGCACGGACCGTCTTCGATGACGTGACTGTGCATGTGCGACATGACATGCTGCGCGTGCCATACACGCACGTGATCCTGGTGTGCCAGGTGTGATTAGGGCACCGAGGCGCGGATGATCGACCTTTCAAAGGTGGCCACGGCGCTCACTGAGGTAGAACCGGGGCTCTGGACATCTAATGGGAATGCGAACGTGTCATATCCGGTGGACGCTCACAAGGCCCTGGCCGAGATAGAAGACACCTCCTTCTGGTTTACGCATCGAGCCGCCGTGATCGGGACGGTCTTGTCTCGATATCCACCTAACGGCCATATCTTCGACGTTGGCGGGGGCAATGGCTACATGGTGCGCGAGTTGAGGGCCCGCGGCATTGAGGCGATTCTCGTGGAGCCCGGAGAGGATGGCGCCAGGGCCGCGCTGGCACGTGGCCTCGGCCCAGTCGTGAACGCCACATTGACGACGGCTGGATTCCGGAGTGAAACGCTGGAAGCTGTTGCCCTATTTGACGTGCTCGAGCACGTCGAAGACGACGTCCGCTTCCTGGAGCACATCGCTGAGCTCCTTGAACCGCACGGTCGCATCTACATCACGGTCCCTGCCCATATGTGGCTTTGGTCGGGGGAGGACGTTCGCTCCGGACACTTCAGGCGTTATACGGCTTCATCTCTGCGGAAGGTCTGTGAAATGGCTCAGTTCGATGTCGAGTTCGATTCGTACTTCTTCTCGATGCTGCCGCTCCCGATTTTCACCATTCGTACCATCCCAAGCATGCTCCGCCTGAGAACGGCGGGGGGTGTTCGAGCGGATGAGCATCAGAGACCATCCGGGCAGACGGGTGTGTTCTTTGATCGGACCCTCGCTAGAGAACTGAATACGTTGGATCGGCGAAGGGTCAGGGTCGGAAGCAGTCTGATCGTTGTTGCTCGACGCACAGGCCGATAAATAACAGTTGCCCGTGCCTAGGCCAGGGTCGGCCAGAGAAGCGCGACCTCCGGGATGAAGCCGGCAATCGCCTCGGCTTCGGGGCGGAGCATGCTCCGAAGGTGGGCGACGATGTCTGGGCCGATGGTCTCCGTTGGGGCTGAAGCATTGACTCGACCAATGCTCGCCGGCTTGTGAACGATTAACCCGAGTTCCACTTGCAGGGCCATCAACACCTTCGCGGGGTCGGCGATGAGTGACTCGAACAGAAGGAAAGTCATCCCTTCTTTGCCCATTGCTTCGATCCAGGGTCGTAGGAGCGTCCAGTACCTGCTACGACGTAGGTAGTGGAAGGGTGAAGTGGATACTGTGTCCGGATACGGACGCATCTCGCTCTTCTTGGACAAGGCCATCCGGGCCGGCAGATCTTCAAGACCGTTCTGCCTCGAGAACTTCCAGTTGGAGATGGCCCGATCGATCGGGTCCCGCAATATCACGATCGGTCGGACTCCTCCGGGGATATCTCTCATTCGTAGAGCGCTATCCGGTCGCTCCAGATAAGTGGTCGACTTCTCCAGGAGTAAAGGAGCCTCGATAGGAAAGTGGAGCCGGTGGTACTCGCCATGGTCGCCCGAACAGAGAAAGAACTTGGGCTCTGGTCGTTCGGGTTGGGCCAATTGAATGTCGGGGTGATCGGCAAGCAGGCGCGCCAGAAGTGTCGAACCGCAACGTTGTCCTCCGATGACTACTGCGTGGCGGTGATCATCCATCGAAGCCGGCACGCTCGCTGATCGTGAACGGCGCCACGCCCCGAGACTGGGTCAGGATGCGGATGACGTACTCGCCCAACATCGCAAGCATCCCAATGGTCACTCCACCGAGTGTGGCGATCAGAACCACAACAGTCGCCCATCCTTCGACCTGAAACCTGCCCGCCAGTGCCAATACCAGATAAGTGAGTCCTGCCAGCAGGCTGAGCACGGAGACAGCGAACCCCAGTGCTGCCATCGCCCGTAGAGGCCAGACCGAATATGCGAACAGGATGTTGAGGAGAAGCGTGGCGATTCGTGCCGATGTGTAGTTGGATTTGCCATCCGATCGGGGTCGATGGTCCACGTAGACCCAGGCTGGGCTTGCAGAGTGAAGCAAGGCCTGGCCCGTGACATACGGGAAGGCAGTCCGATCGGAAAGGATCCGGTCGACTACGTCCCTTCGTATGAGCCTGACATTGGAGACATGAAAGTCCTGGGGCATCCCGAATACTTTTATGTTGAGCCACCGCACCGCCCTGGTCCCGAAGCGCCGCATCCCGTGTGCCTGCTTTTCCCGAAAGCGCCCGAAGACAACGTCGTGACCCTCGGCTTCGTCCATCAGTACCTTGATCTCGGAGGGCGGATTCTGTCCGTCGTCGTCGATCGTGACCACCCAATCTCCACGTGCCACCGACATTCCGGCTAGGACGGCGTGATGCTGTCCGTGGTTTTTGTACAGACGTAGTCCGCGCACCCGAGAATCGCGCTCGGCGAGGAACTTGACGACCTGCCACGATCCGTCGTCGGGGCTTCCGTCGTCTACGAGCACAATCTCGAATGACTCTCCTTGCAGTGTCTCGACCAACTCGTTCACCGTGCCAGCGAGCAGTTTCTCGCTCCGGTATACGGGTATCACTACCGACATCTGGGGTCGATTGGCTCTCATCTCATCGCAACCTCGCCGAATCAAGTGTCCTGCGAGTCGGCCGCCGATAAGAGACAGGTTCGGTGCCGATGGCGATCCATTCGCCAGGCCCGACGAGTGAGGTTGCAATGATCGCCGGGTAGGTCACGTGGACGAGGGTAACGCTCGGTTCTCACCTGCTCCAGGTACCTTCTGCGGTCATGAAGGTTGTCGACGCTGTCTTCCAGACGGTCCTGGTCATCGAGCCCGACATTTTTTCTGACGACCGGGGCATGTTCTATGAGACATACAACAAGCATGAATTTCGCGCGCTCACCGGATATGACGGAGCCTTCGACCAAGACAATCACTCGACGTCGCGGTACGGCGTGATCCGTGGCATCCACTATCAGCTTCCGAAGCCCCAGGGCAAGCTCGTGAGGTGCATAGAGGGAAAGGTTTGGGATGTAGTTGTGGATCTCCGGGAGTCCTCACCAACTCTCGGACAATGGTCGGCCTTTGAGTTGAGCGAGGAGAACCTGAGACTATTGTGGATTCCTGAGGGCTTCGGCCATGGATTCGCAGTCATGTCTGGGCGCGCCCAGCTCGTCTACAAAGCCACTGAGATGTGGCTGGCGGACTGCGATCGTGCTGTTCGCTGGAACGACGCGGAGCTCGCAATCGACTGGCCGTTTGGTGAAGAGGCGATCGTCTCGGACAAGGATCGTGCTGCCCCTCTCTTCCAAGAGGCTCTCCTCTTCCCGGGAGTAAGTTGATGGCGGCTACTCAGGAGAGGTCGGCACGGTGAACGACAAACCGATCCGCTTCAACCAGACAACTATCGAGGGCAACGAACTCGACTACATCCGTGACGCTGTCACGCGCGGCCACACGTCATCTGGTGGGCCGTTCACCCAGCGTGTGGCAAGTCTTCTCAATGAGTGGTTCGAAGCCCGAGGTATCATTCTCACCACGTCCTGCACGGACGCGCTCGAGATGACGGCGCTGCTCACCGAGGTCGAGCCTGGCGACGAGGTGATCGTTCCAAGCTTCACCTTTGTTTCAACGGCTCTGGCATTTGCCCGCGTCGGCGCTGATCTGGTGTTCGCGGACATCGAAGATCAGTTCCTCTCGCTCGATCCCGAAGACGGGCTCGCTCATCACGGACCGAACGCGCGCCATCGTCACGGTCCATTATGCAGGCATCGCCGGCCCGACTCCTCGCTTGGTGGATTTGGCTTCGGAGCGGATCAGCCTCATCGAGGACAACGCGCATGGTCTATTCGGACAGACGTCAGAAAAGAAGCTCGGCACTTTCGGGCGGTTCTCGACTCTCTCATTCCACGAGACCAAGAACTTCACATGTGGTGAAGGTGGCGCATTAATCATCAACGACGAGGTGGACGTGTCACGCGCACACGTCCTCAATGACAAGGGCACAAATCGTAAGGCCTTCTTCGAGGGCCAGGTTGACAAATACTCCTGGCAGGACATGGGATCGTCGTTCGGCCTGTCCGACCTTCTCGCCGGTTATCTGTTGGGCCAACTGGAACAGAAAGACAGGGTTCTACAGCGCCGCAAGGATGTGTTTGACACATATATGGCGGGGTTCGCTCCGCTCCAGAATGAGCTCGGGATCCGGGTGCCAGTCGTGCCGGAAGGCACAGTGCCCGGTTATCACATGTTCTTCCTCCTGATGCCGACCGCACACTCTCGTCCAACCATCCTCGACGGCTTGCGTGAGCGCGGCGTCCACGCCACCTTCCACTACGTACCCTTGCATTCGTCAGTCGGAGGACAGAAGTTCGGGGCACGATCGCGAGACCTGCCGGTGACTGATTCCGTGTCGCAACGCTTGATCAGACTGCCGTTCCACAACCAGCTGACCGCCGAGGATCTCGACAGGGTGATCACGCTGACGACCGAGGTCATCAGGGAAACGGTGTGAGCCGATACATCCTCGGTCTTGCTTATCGCCATCAGCGCGACTCGAGTCGTCTTCGCGATGCGCTGAGGTTTGTCAACCGGAGCCCGGCGGGCTCTCAAAACGTACATGGCTGAGAAGGGTCGGGGCAGCCACGCTGTTGCACGTGTGCGAAATATCCTCTTCGCTCTCCCCGAGCTGCAAGGGAAACGGCCGATCTGCATCGTCATCGTCCGTGCACCTGAGCCGGGGCAGGATCCATCATGACGGCCAAACCCAATGTCCTGTTTATCACCGGGAATGGTCACGGATTGGGTCACCTCACCCGACAGATGGCCGTTGCCAGGCAAGCACACGATCGATTCATCCCGATCTTCTTGACTATGTCACAGGGGTTTCCGATAGTTCGAGAGTATGGCTGGGTCGTTGAGTACTTACCCTCATACACGAGACTTGGCATGGCCAGGGGCGACTGGGATCCGTTGTTCGCATCCCGGCTTTTTGCATTGCTCCAACACACCAAGCCGAGAGCACTGGTCATCGATCACATCAGTCCGCCGCCCATCCTTTCGTCTATCAGGGCGGGATGTCAAGGTATCGAGTTCATTTGGTCACGTCGTGCGATGTGGCGAGAGGGGCTCAACATGGGAGCGATCCGGCGCTCCGGGTATTTCGACATCGTGGTTGAGCCGGGTGACGTGGCCAGCCCGATCGATATCGGGTTGACCACTGAGTATCACGACAACGTGACCTATGTGAGACCTATCGTGCTTGTGGGGCGGGGGGAGCACACAGAACGAGCTGAGGCGCGCCGAGCACTGGGGATTCCTCTGGAGGGGAGGGCGGTGCTGATACAACTGAGCGACGACGATCCTGCGAAGCTGTCAGCTCTCATTGGTCAGGTACGTGACGTCGTGAGATCAGCCGCCGGGGACGAGATCGTTCATCTCTTCGCGCCACTTCACGCCTTGTACGGAGGAGCCGCCTCAGAGGTGAGCGATGTGATCATGCGCCCCATCTACCCAGTATCTACTCATCTCAAAGCCTTCGACGGGATCGTATCTACTGCCGGCTACAACTCATTCCACGAGTCCGTCGCCAGTGGACTGCCAGCTGTATTTATCGCACGGGACACGGACTCGCTGGACGATCAGTTCCGAAGAGCGAGATTCGCGGAACTGTGTGGGCGGGCCTTCATCGCGCAATCTGCCTTCGACGCAGAGTTCGAGAAAGCCGTTGAACGAATGTTGTCACCATTCGAGACCAATGTTGCAGCGCGCGTGACGGAGGACTTAGGAGACTTCGAAGGTGCTGAGCAGTTCGCAGACCTGCTCGAAGAGTGTTGTAAAAGGCAAAATAGTCAGCCCTTTAGTGAGGGTGAGGCAGTGAGACATGAGGATCCTTCGGCTCCGGTTCTTAAGGGTTTACTCTCCGGCCGGAGTCTCAAGGAAGGGGTCGAAGGCGACGCAGACACGGTGGTAATTGTTGCTCTGGGATACGACCAACTCACCTTCGAACGCCTGACCAATCAGATCGACGTAATGCAGGAGAGCACGAAGAGTTTCAGACCGGTGTTTCTTGTTGACGACGTCGACACTCGTTCGCTTGACGATTGCAGATTCCTCTATGAGACCATTATGGCCCCCTCGGCTTATGCGATGGTTGGATCAAGAAGTTATGAAGCCTACGTGGAAGACTCCATCGAAGGACTCAGGTTCCGTTACCAACCTATCAGACTCATAACTCTGGCCCCTGACCGCATGGTGAATGCCAGTATGGTGCTGGGGAAGGAAGTGTAAGTTGACGATCGGGAAACGAAAATGGATCGCTGTGGGCTTGGGCGTTGTCGCCTTGGCTCTGGCTGTGGGGGCATGGTATTTCGGAGGAACCGACGCCCTGCTCGCTGTAGCTCTCGCCGCGATTGTTGTCGGAGCCGCAGTCGTCACATACACCGTCGTTCAGACCGAGCGCCGGCTTCGCCAGGATCTTCGACGCGAGATTCAACGGAACGTGGCCTGGTCACACACCGCGCTTCAACAGCGTTTCGACCAGACCCGTGAGGAACTGAGGCGCGAACTCAGGGGGCAGCTCAGGAACGAGCTCAAGCGAGAAATCAAGGAGGGGCTAAAGAGGGAGAGCGCCGAACTCAGGAACGGCGTCCAGGGGACGTTGTCACGTTTCGAGGCAAGCGTGATGGCTGAGCTGGAAAGGAAGCTGGAACGTCCAGGTGAACAGGCCGAAGCGTTGCTTCGAGCGGTCAAGGCAGGATATACGCGATTGGAACTCGAACAGGAGCGTCAATTATCGAGCCAAGGTCGTCGCCTGGATGGCGTTCGCCGGACAATGGTGCGCCACTTCAAGCATTCACCCGCTGAGATCGATGCACTGCTTCAGGTGCACCGTCGGACAGAACTGGACGATCCAGTTCCCCTCATGGGAGGGTGGGCATTGTCCCCTCGCGGGATGCTTCAAGCTATCGACCTAGTCATACGGCCTGAGGTGTCATTGGTCGTCGAGTGTGGCTCTGGGTCGTCAACGCTGTTTTTGGCCAGGGCCCTTCAACTCAAAGGCTCTGGGAGACTGATCGCGTTCGAGCACCTAGCCGAATACTCAGAGAGAACTGCTCTGGCGCTCAAGCAGCACGGGCTTGAAGGTGTTGCTGAGGTCCGCCTCGCTCCACTCGAGGAAGTGGAGCTGGATGAGAACTCCTACATGTGGTATGCCGAATCCAGCATCGACGATCTGAGCGACATAGATGTGCTGATCGTTGACGGGCCCCCTGGTTCAACTGGGAACTGGGCCAGGTATCCAGCATACCCATTGCTCCGCGACAGGCTGGCACCTAGTGCGCGGATTCTTGTTGATGATTTACAGCGAACTGAGGAGAGATCGGTCGTGGATGCCTGGATTGAGCTCGGAGGATTATCTGAAATGGCGGCTCATAGCCAGGATCAGGCGATCCTTCGGCGCGACGCATCCGGGGATCGATAAGCGTTGGGGCCTGCCAACCGTTAAGTGAGAAGCCCGTCCTCTATTTGCGGGTGTTCGTTTAGCCATGAGGCGTATGCGTGTGCTGCGAGGATTCCGCGGCTGGGACCCGTATGTCTCATGGCCTCAGCGAGCCCGCCCATGTCAGCCGTCATAAATATTTGTCTGAGGCGTGGACCCAGGAGTTCTATGGCCGGGTCAACGCGTGCAATCGTGTTAGCGACCTGCTTGAGAGTCATCGAGTGATACGCCGCCGTCTGCTCCTTCATCTCGGATTTAACCTGTTCGTCGTTGGTGGATGGAATAAGTCCGAGATCTGCGTCCACCAATGAAATGAGCCGGCGGTAGAACTCTGCCCCTCGCACACGGTGGACTTGAGGACTCAACGCAGCGGTTATGGAGTCACGGCTCAGGAACGGCAGGAACACCCTGACTTCAGGCCCGAACAGCCGCATCGGGGACAAAGAGATTCCTCTCGCTGTTCGAGTCAGAAGGATTGCCAGTGTCTGCCAGTTTGGTGAATCTGTGCATGGAGCAATCGCCTTGTCAAAGTCGTCAAAGGCGATTGCATTGAACATCGCCCTCGCCGCACCGCTCCACACATCCTCTTGGAGTGCGCTCCGACCGCCTAGGCGTTGCCAGAGTGCATAACGTGCGTTCAAGTCTTGTCCGGACTGATCGTCGTCGGGAACCTGCAACAGACCCTTCAGCAAGATATCGCCTCCGAGGCCGTCGACGATCGGGTGTTTTTGTTTGCGGATACCCGATGCCAGCGGCTCTAACCAAGGATGCAGCCAAGTCGCGTGGTGAAATCTCCTGAGGGCAGTCAGTAGCTCGAAACGCTGTTGACTCAGAGTCGGCGTTGTTTCTCGGTGCTCGGATCCTAAGTGTTCTGCCACAGTTCTGGCTATTGACGCGTCTGTGTCCACAGCCAGATGTTTCTTGGTCGTCCAAGTTTGCACACGTCTACGCCGCCGACTGGCAAGTGCAGCCAGCAACCTTGAATCCCAACCCCCGCTGAGCGTGTACACGGGATTGCTCTCTGACCGTCCTGGGAGGGAAGATCGAATAGCGGAGATCAGCATGCGGGGGCTACCTCCGGCATCCCCTTCAGGGGGAGACCCGCGTTCCAGTCGGACCGAACCGTTTGACACGAGTGCCGAGGAGCACGCTGGGAGGCTCTTTATTTCCTCGAACTGGGATCGACCCGGTGTTGGGAAACCCAGGAGGATGATCGACGCCCAAGCGCTGACGTCGGTGCGAGAGGCACCGGAAACCTTGACCAGCAGGGGCATCCAGTTTGAAAACCAAACCGTCCCCTCGTGCTCGACGTAGTAGAGCTCGTGCGCGCCAAGCCTGTCGTTGTGAAGTATGACCCCGCTGTGCAAGGTTGGCAATGCCCGGCGCCATAGCGTCGTCCTGGACGTCGTCCCAAGACCGAGGCCGTGCGATGTCACTGATCGGACTCCAATACCAACCTCGCGTGGACCCCGAGTGCCAGGTCTTGAGCTTCTGATTGCTCATGATGGCGAGCTGATCGGTGTCAACCGTGACTCTAAGATCCGGTGCGAGGTCGGACGCCCCACCTCGGGCCGATCTCGGACCAATAACTCCGAAGACGAGGGGTTCCGCATCGAATGTGATTTCGGTGGACAAGTTTGTCATTCCAGCATCTCAACTATGTGGTGCCACAAGTGCCCATTCTTGATGACAGTCGTGCGCCCCGGCCCGACAAGCAGCTCGGCGCTCCGTACTTGCGGGACGCAGAAGTCTTCGCATAGGTTGAACCGGTGCCACGCAAATACCTGGTGACCGGTGGAGCCGGATTCATCGGATCGAACTTCGTCCGCCACGTCCTCGACAACGAGCCGGGAGCGGAGGTGACCAACCTCGACCTCTTGACCTACGCCGGGGTCAAGACGACCGTCGATGAGCTGGACGCCTACACGGGGCATCGTTTCGTTCTGGGCGATATCCGTGACGCCGATCTCGTGGAGCTCGCTCATGGAGGGGGTCGACGTGGTGGTCCACTTCGCCGCCGAGAGCCATGTCGACCGTTCCATCACCGGGCCCTCGGTGTTCCTCGACACCAACGTGGTGGGCACCGGGGTTCTCCTCGATGCCGCCGCCCGGAATCGGATGCCACGCTTCATCCACGTCTCCACCGACGAGGTGTACGGGTCGGTGGCCGACGGATTCGCCCCCGAGACGGCCCTTCTCGACCCTTCCTCTCCCTACTCGGCGTCGAAGGCCGGGAGTGACCTGATCGCCCTCTCCTACCGGGTCACTTTCGACTACCCGGTGATCGTCACCCGTTGCACCAACAACTACGGGCCGTATCAGTTCCCGGAGAAGGTGATCCCGCTCTTCGTGACCAATCTCCTCGACGGGCACAAGGTGCCGGTGTATGGCACGGGCTCGAACGAGCGAGACTGGCTGTACGTCGGCGACCATTGCTCCGCCCTGCACCTCCTGGTCGACGAGGGGCAGCCCGGGGAGATCTACAACATCGGGGCAAACGCCCAAATGTCCAACATCGACCTGACCCGGCGCCTTCTCGAGATCATGGGCAAGGACGAGACGTCGATCGAGTACGTCGAGGACCGAAAGGGCCACGACCTGAGGTATGCGGTCGACTCATCGAAGATCCGTGCTCTTGGCTGGGCGCCGGCCCACTCCTTCGAGGAGCGGCTTGCCGACACGGTGGAGTGGTATCGGAGTCGCGACGACTGGTGGCGGCCGTTGAAGCAGGCCGTCTCATGAAAGGGATCGTGCTCGCCGGAGGGGCCGGGACCCGGCTCGACCCGATGACCCGAGTGGCGAGCAAGCAGCTGCAACCGGTCTACGACAAGCCGATGATCTACTACCCGCTGGCCACTCTCATGGAAGCCGGCATCTCGGAGATCCTGATCATCTCCACACCGACGGACACACCCAGGTTCGAAGAGCTGCTGGGAGACGGATCTCCCTGGGGGCTGTCGATCGAGTACGCCGTGCAGGAGAAGCCCGGCGGAATCGCCCAGGCATTCCTCGTCGGCGAGAGCTTCGTCGGTGACGAGCCCGTCGCGTTGATCCTCGGAGACAACATCTTTCACGGCGCCCTCGGGCTGGCCGAGATCGTCGGTGCATTCACCGAGGGAGCCATGGTCTTCGGGTACCCGGTCTCCGATCCGCTCCGATACGGCGTCGTCGAGCTGGCCGCTGACGGGAAGGTGCTCTCCCTCGAGGAGAAGCCGGAACGCCCAAAGTCCAATCTCGCCGTGCCCGGCTTCTATCTCTATGACGGGCGGGTCGTCGAGATGACCAAGGGTCTTCGCCCCTCGGCTCGGGGTGAGCTCGAGATCACCGATCTGAACCGGGCCTATATGGAGGAGGGGAGTCTGCGCGCCGTGCGACTGGGGCGGGGGATCGCCTGGCTCGACAGCGGGACCCACGACTCGCTGCTCGAAGCGGCCAATTTCATCGCCACCATCGAGCACAGGCAGGGTCTCAAGATCGCCTGTCTCGAGGAGATCGCCCTTCAACAGGGTCTGGTGACCGCTGAGGAGATGAAGGCCACTTTGGCCGCCATGCCCAACTCCACATACCGGGACTACGTGGCCGGAGTGCTCGAGGAGCACCGATCGGCCCAATAGCGATTCTCGGCAGCGGGGGTCAGCTGGGGACTGCCTTCGCCCGTCTCCTCGGCGAGGATGCGATTGGGCTCTCACGAGCTGACCTGGATCTAGCCCGACCCGAAGACATAGCCCCGACCCTCGATGCGCTCGACCCTGCGACAGTGATCAACTGTGCCGCCTACACCGCCGTCGACCGAGCTGAGGAAGAAGAGGATCTGGCCACCGTGATCAACACGGTGGCAGTAGAGGTGCTTGCCGAGTGGGCCTCGCTCCGCTCCCGTCCTCTGCTCACCTTCTCCACCGATTATGTCTTCGACGGGGCCGCAGACTGGCCGTACGTCGAGTCGTCTTCGACAAACCCGATCAACGCCTACGGGCGATCCAAGGTGCTCGGCGAATCCCTGGCCGCAGGCCACGGGGCTCTCGTGGTGCGGACGTCATGGGTGATCTCGGGCAGCCACCCCAACTTCGTCGCCACCATCCTCCGGAAGGTGAGAGAGCAGGAGCTGCGGGTGGTGGACGACCAGCGGGGCAACCCCACGGTGGCTACCGATCTCGCCCGGGCCAGCTATGCCGCGCTGAAGTCTGGAGCAGCTGGCCTGCTCCACCTCACCAACCAGGGGGAGACCACGTGGTACGAGCTGGCCAGGACCAGTGTCGGGCTAGCCGATCTCGACCCCTCCAGGATCTCGCCGTGTGAGACCCGGGACTACCCGACCCCAGCCCGCCGGCCGACGTATTCGGTCCTCGCATCGGAACGGCTCGAGGAGATCGGGCTCGATCCGCTTCCCCACTGGCGCGAATCGATCGGGGAGCTCGTGGTCGAGCTCAAGACCTGGGTCTGAGCCAGGACCTGGTCGAGGCGCTCTCGACCTCCTTCATCAGGGTCGCCGCCTCGTCGCGGGCCGCCACCATCCTCCGAATCCAAGCCACCGCTGTTCTGGCTCGCGCCAGGTTGCGGAGATAGTCCTCGCGGCCGACCGTGTCCAGCATCGGCCCGTCGGGCCCGGCGTCCCAGCGGTCGAGAAATCGTTCGAGATTCTTCCGGTACAGCGCCGTCAGACCGGGCACCTCCTTCATGCTGGCCTGGGAGGCATGCTCCACGAGGACTCTGCTGTCGACAACCACGTCGAGGCCATGGGCCCAGACGGTGAAGGCCAGGTCGAGATCCTCCCCGCTGGCTCGCTCATATGCCTCGTTCCAGCCGCCCAACGCCGTCCATCTGGGATCTCCTCAACACCACCACGACGCCACTGGGGAACTCGCCAAAGGGAAGCAAGGTCTCGACGGTTTCGCCGGGCTCGTTCCTGACCGTCACCGGGTTGCCTGCCGCGGTTACCGCCGGCAGCACCATCCCGGTCTGCAGCTGCGTGTCGAGTATTTCGGTGAGCGAGACATCCCATCCCGCGGGCAGAACCGTGTCGTTGTTGACGAAGGCCACATAGGTACCGGTGGCTACGGCCAGCCCTGAGTTGTTCCCGGCGGCAAACCCGAGATTGTCCGAGTTGATCACAGCCTTGTCGGCCGCCGCAGCGGCATATTCGGCGCCGCCGTCGGTCGAGCCGTTGTCAACGATGATCAACTCGTAGTCGACGAGGTGTTCCCGAACGGATCGAGTCGCACACAGCGGCTGGTCAGCTCCAGCTGATTCCAGGCGAAGACGACAACGGAGAGATTGGGAGTCTTCACCGGCTTCGTGAGGCTAGGCACACGCACCTCCGTGGAGGCGGTAGATGGTCACCTCGCCGCCCGGCTGTTCGTATTCGAAGGGGTAGAGGTTGGTCGCCCAATCGAAGTTGAACGGGACGGGCTTCGGCCCCAGGACGATACGGCGAGGCCTGGAACACGACCTCACCACGTTCCTCCAACTCTCTGTAGTAGGCAGCCGCCGCCGGCATTAGATGCTCGTCGACGAACAGCCGGTCGTAGAACAGACTCGAAGCCGATACGAAGCACCATCCTTCTTCTTCGTATTGGTCGACCATGCCTGGGCGAGCCGCGACGGTGGACTGGTTGCCGTTCAACGAAGTCACCTGCCATCTGCTCTCGACCGCACGAGTGCTGGGGTCTTCGTCGATCATGGGCCGCACCAGCACACCCGAGTTGATGAAGCGTGTGCCGATCGGCAGGTTGTCCCGCATCCATTGCACCGCCTCTGCCCGGGTGTCTGTGCGACCCAGCAAGTTGTTCATGTGGGCCACGTGAACCACTGATTGGAGACACAAGAGAACCGTGACCGCCACCAGGATCGGCGTCGGTGACCAGCCACGACGCTCGGCGATCGCGTCGGTCAGGCGAACCGCTCCCAGGGCGGCGAGGAGGAGCACGAAGGGAAACACCGGAAGCAGCCACCTGCCGAAGAACGCTGATTGCTCGCCCATGAACAAGACATAGACAAAAGGCGCCGGAATCAAGATGGCGGCGGTCTGTCGGTCCCGGAACACAGACCAGATAGCGCCTAGGACTGCGAGAGCGCAGGCCAGCCAGCCAAGACCCCAGGTGAGCACCCAGCTGTAGTAGAGATGACCGTTCTCCTGTGCCTGTCCGATCTTTGGCTCCCCGCCTCCAGAAGGGTCCAATCTGAGCACGTCATCGAGAACACCCTTCGTGTCCGTCAGCAGAGTGGGGACGGTCAGCAGGAAGGCGGCGATCGAGGATGCTCCGGCAATGAGGAGGCCGATCACCGCACGGCCGTGCTCGGCGCGCCAATGGAAGAAGGTGGCTGCAAGGAGGGGCAGGATCACGATGCCTGCGGTGTATTTGGTGCCGCTTGCCAGCCCCAGGCCGACGCCGGCGAGGACGTAGCCACCGAGGTGATGGTTCCTCAGGACGAGCACGGACCCGAGCAGTGAGACGGTGCCCGCAACCATGGCGGCGACATCGTTGGTGGCGAAGTGTGACCAGTGAACGGGGAGGAACGACACGGCCATCAACGACGCGGCCACGAGCCCGGCGCGGCGATCGATGAGCACACGCCCCACCAGGTACACGACGATCGCGCCAACGGCGCCGACAACGGCAACCACGACACGAGCCACCAGATAAGGCGCGGCTGGATCGGACGCTGCGATGGCTGCCACACCGTCGCCGCCGCCGAACCAAACGGCGAACGCGACGTAGAAAACATAAGTGATCAGAGGCGGGTTCAAGAAGTAGCCAGGATCGAACCCGCCGGTCTGATGGAATCGAACTGCTCGAGGCACGAAGTGGGACACCTCGTCGGGATTGAAGACCGCCGGGAGGCCATGGTCGATGCTCCATATGCGTGCCCCGAGAGCGACAGCAAAGATCAGGGCCAGCGCCACCCATTGCCAAACAGCCCCGTTCCCCGATCTCTCGACGGAGCCCAGCTCACCAGCTTCCGTCGGCGGAGCCACTGCCATTGCCTCCGAATGTAACGACGCGCTTCCGCGGTTGTGTCCAACGAGCGCAGTTCTCTTACAGTCTCTCTGTGCCGGCCCCCCATACGACAATCGCGATGCTTCACGTCGGTCGTTGTGGCAGCACGGTCGTGGCAGAGATGCTTGGCCGGCACCCGGCAATCTCGTGGGATGGTGAGGTGTTCGAGGACAAGGTCCGATCAAAGATCGGGTTCGAGGACGTTCCACCCCGAGAGTTCCTCCTGAACCGGATCGCTGACACTCCTGAGATGTATGGGTTCGAGATCAAATACCTCCCTTCGCACCACCCGCGCATCCTGGGTCTCGCCTTGGGGGGTCTTCTCGATCTCACCGACTCGGTCGGCGTCAACCATTACGTGACACTGCACCGGCACAACTACCTGCGTCGCGTCGTGTCGGGGGTGATCGGTCGCGAGAGGCGACGTTGGCACCGGACCTCGGACGAGACCATGCCGGACACAAGGGTCCGCGTCGATCTGAATGCAGTGCCGTTTGGCCCTCGCCAGCCGCTGCTCGCGGTGTTCGAGGAAATGAGGCAGGGGGAGGCGGATCTGAAGTCGGCCCTCTCAGACCGGGAAGCCCTACATCTCACCTATGAGGACGACGTGGCGGTCGATCCAGTCAAGGCGTACGCGTCCGTGTGTCACTTCATCGGCGTTGCCCCAGAGGAGGTGCGGCCCGGCCTCGACCGCACCGGGACCGACCGACTCGAATCAATGGTGTCGAACTACGACGAAATCGTCGGCTTGTTGTCTGGCACCGAATATGCGTGGATGCTGGACTAGAGCTCGCCGACATGTTGCGCCGACGTCCGAAGGAAGAACGAGCATTGGCTGAGGCGCCAATGGCCCCACCGTTCTGGGTCATCGGCGCCCCTCGGTCGGGAACGACCTTCTTGGCGCGGGTCCTCGACCATCACCCCGACATCTTTCTGACCAATGAGACCCGCCTCATGCTCCTGTTCAGCCGGATGCTCAATCGTTGGGTTGGGGCGCGTCGTCTCCTCGCCACTTCGCGTGACGAGGTCATCGAGAGCCTGTGGCATCAGGTTCCAGGCATGGTCGAGCAGATATACCGCGATCTTGGGGCTCGACCGGGTCAGCGATGGGGAGACAAGTATCCCCAGTACGCCGACGGCGACCAGGACTCCGAGGCTCTGGCGACGATCGACCGACTCTTTCCAGAGGGCCAATATGTCCACATCATTCGTGATCCCCGGGCGGTCGTTGCGTCCATCCTGTCGAAGGGGTGGCTCGGCTTCGATGAGGCGATCGAAGCATGGCGTGTCTTCGTGACACACGCTCACAGCTTCGGAATGACCGTCGGAAAGGATCGTTATCACGAGATCCACTTCGAGAGCCTGGTCGAGGATGGACACTCGACCATGGAGGGAATCTTCACCTTTCTCGGCTTGGTGAATCATTCAGACGTCGATGCGTTCCTGAGGGCGGAAGCCGACATTCGGACTCCGGTGAGTGCTCCGATGGGAAGACCGGGAAGCGTCGGTCGTGAGGCGTGGGAGGGTCGACTCGACGACTCACAGGTCTCGAAAATCGAGGTCGAACTGTCGGGTCTGATGAGCGAGTTCGGCTACGTGGCCCAGTCCAGCATCTAGGACGATCCCGGCAGGGCGATGAAGAACGTTCGATCCGGCAGATACCAGGGCTCGACGGCGAGGACCAGGTCGTAACCCGCCTTGTCCAGCATTTTGTGAAACGACTCTGGTGTCGGCCAGAAGGATCGTGGGTTTTGCCAGGACGACAGGAGACCAGTTCCTTCGTGATACCAACGTCCGTTGAATCCGAGCTCCTCCACCTCCTCGCTCAACGGGTGCGTCGAGAGCCCATTGGCAAGGTGGGTGTCGATGATCAATGGTGCTCCCTTGCACCTGGCCAGGAGATCGATCTGGTCCGGCACGGTCAGGTGGTAGAAGAGACCGAGACAGGCCACCATATCGAACCCTGTCACGTCGAACTCCCGAACATCTGACTCGACCCAGGTAACGCCCGCAGCGGGCACATTGCGCTCGGTGCGTGCGTCCACGGCGGTGACCTCCCAGCCTGCATCGGCGGCCACCATCGAGAACTTGCCATGACCGGCTCCCAGATCGACAAGACGTCCGGGAGGGAAGAGCTTGAGCAATCGGCCGAAGATCTCGACACGGCGACGTCCATCATCTGCCAAGCCGTGCACCTCACATATGGATCGACCCGGGGTCGGACGAAAACTTCGACCGTCGTTAGTTTCTGTTAGCCGCCCTTCGGCGTGTCGCTTAGCTCTGGGGGTTCAATGGCATCATTCGGCTGTGCCTAAGAGGCTAAAACGCGTCGTCGATGGTATAGAGGACCGCCGAAATGCTTCCTTGAAGCGCATCGGTCGTGCCTAAGCGCCGACAGTGACCAGCCTTACGAGCTGACTCCCCGGGCGCGACCCCGACGGCCGTCGATGGTGTCGCAGGTGTCGACCAGGTATGCTGACGAAGTCGACAAAGCGCAGCGAATCGGGCTCGACCGTGTTGGTGGGGAGTGCCGAAGTTAATCCCGCAAGCAAGAGCGTCCTGAGTCAGTGAAATTTGCCCATCTGGAGGCTCCCTTGAAAGAACGAGGCGCCGCTCTTGGGGATCTGGAGGTTCATCGCGAGACGCTCGACGACCCCGCTGCCTCCGTCAGGGGCGTGTCCGGCGTCGCGAAAGCCGAACCCCAATCCGATACCCCCACCAGCGATGAAGGTGTCATGGAACCGCTTCAGGAAACCGGCCATCTGACCACGAGTGACTGGATCGTCGGGGCAGTAGTTGGTGTTGGCCGGCGGGTTGCACCCCTGGGTGATCCCGTTGGCGGCCATGAAGTCGATCGCCGCGTGGAACGTGTGCGAGTTCGGCACGTCCTGAAACTGGTGTGACGCATAGAGCGTGAGTGGCACAGCCATCAGGACGGCGACGACCACCGCGAGAATGGTGGACTTTTTCAAGACCATCTCCCTCTGTCTCGGCCGGGTTGACCGGTCAGGCGAGCCTATCGATCGAGCGACAAGCGTGTCGGCGAATGTCTCGATTGTTTAAGTCCCAGACCGTCCACGCCATTGCACAAAGCGAGGAGATGTCGAGATACCGGATCGGCGGTGCCTACGACCGACCCATTCCCCGCAGAATCGTGGAGGAGGCAGGAGTACCGAGGGAGATCTTTGGGCAAACCAAGGAACGCGCGAGTGTCCTTTTCGAAATGGAAAGCGAGTCGCTGCAACAGAGTGACGTTCCGGATTTCGGTGGCCCACTGTCTCTTCAGTCATCAGCTCTGGTCACGAGAACGCACTACCTGGACAGTACTCGCGCGCCGCTACCGCGAGCTCATGCAGAAATGATGTGCCCCACTGCGTCAGTAATTCCCCTTCAGGTTTTGGGTCGTCCCGAAATGTCGGACAGAGCTCGATGTTTCAGTCTCGGTTACTTCGGGTAAGGTCGCCCGCTGGCTCTACAGAGGAGGAAGACATGGGTCTACCCGTACGCGCCGTTGGCGACATTGGCAAAGCGCGCGATGGGAGGTCCGTCTTCCGAAGATTCAAGAGTCCGGGGGGGAGCGCCGATACCGGTTCGGCGTGAAGTTTTCGACGCGATTGTTAGCGGGGTTCGTGTTGGCCCTCGGGTCTCTGTTCCTCGCGAGCGCGCCGGCGTTCGCCGCACCTTTCGATCCAAGCGGTATGGCCTTTCCGCTGGACGGGGAATCATCGGCTGACCGACAGCTTCGGTGACTGCCGGGGATCCGGATGCTCCAGGGCGCACGAGGGCGTGGACATCATGACGGCGAAGGGTGTTCCCGTCCTGGCCGCCGGTGCCGGCGTGGTCAGCTGGATCAGCTCCGGTCCCAGTGACTGCTGCTACGTGGGCATCGACCATGGTGGGGGATGGGAGACGAGGTACATCCATCTCAACGACGACATTCAGGACGCCTCCGGAGCTTACGTCCCCAACACCGACGGCCAGGGATGGGGGATCGCCGAGGGCCTAGCCGAGGGGATTGCTGTCACCCGAGGTCAGGTCATCGGTTGGGCCGGTGATTCAGGCAACGCGGCGGAGACCGTCTCACACCTGCATTTCGAGCTCCGCAAGAACGGGACACCTATCGACGCGTATCCCTACCTGGTCAACGCCCTGGGCGGGTGGGACGGACGCTTCCAAGACGATGACGGCAACGTCCACGAGAAGAACATCGAGATAATCGCCCAACGTGGCATCACGCTCGGGTGCAACCCGCCGCTCAACAACAGGTTCTGCCCCGAGGATCAAATCACTCGCGGGCAGATGGCAGCGTTCATCGCCCGCGCTCTCGATCTGCCCGAGGGCGGGGAGATCCCGTACACCGACGTAGTCGGGAACAAGTTCGAGCCGGCGATCCGTGCCATCGAGGCGGCCGGCATCGGGTTTGGTTGTACCAAGACCGAGTTCTGCCCCGGTGTCCCGCTCCTTCGCCACGAGATGGCGGAGTTATTGGTCCGGGCCTTCAGTTACGACAACCCGACGGGCACCAATTACTTCGTCGACGACGAGGGCAACCAGTTCGAGGACTCGATCAACGCCCTCGCCGCCCACGGCGTCACCATGGGGTGTAACCCGCCGGCCAACACCAAGTTCTGCCCGGACATGCCGCTGAAACGCTCGCAGATGGCCACGTTCTTCGTCCGGGCCATGCCCTAGCCGACTACTCGACCACCTCGTAGTACTTGTCGACGATCTCCAGCCGCCGTTGCTGGTAGCCCGAAGAGGACCCGGCCAGCACATGCTCGATTGGGTAGGAGGCGCGGGGGTCGATTCGGGCGCGATCCGATGCGATCACGAGGGTGAGCACGTCGCCCTCCGGTCCGGTCGGCGGGTCACCGAGGCGGACCTTGCGCCTCTCCGTGGTGTAGTCGGGGACCGTGCGGCCGAGAAGCTTCTTGACCCTGGCCTTGCCCCTCTCGCCGAGAATGGCGCCGGCGAGACGGCTGGACAGAGGTGCATCCCAATGGGTCTGTGCCCGCTCCCGTCCGGAGGGCTGCGGCGGCTTCAGTAGCTCGGCGGCAACTGCAGTGGCGCCGCCGACCCGCGTCGCCACCCCGCTCGACTGGTGGCTGGCCACCAAATCGGCGCGTACGGCTGGGTCGAGGAGGCGTCGGTCTCCCGCGCCACCGCCGCCAGGTCGTCGTCACGCGCCGAGAGGGCGACGCCGAGGTCGGCCAGATACTGCGCGCGTCCCTCTTGGTTGTCGGTCTTGCTCGAGGTGTTGGGGATCAGCAACGTCGGTACCCCGGCGGGGATCAGTTCATGAACCGAGTTGTACCCGGCGGCACTCACCGTGGCGTCGAACGCGTTGAAGTAGCGAAGCAACGGGTAGATGCCTTTGATCTCGATCACCCGTGAGTCATCGACCAGTGGGACCAGGTTGACCGCAACAGGGGAGTTGGTCACGGCCACCTGCCAGTCCGGGTGGGCCAGGACCACGTCGAGAGCCGTCGAGCCGGGGCCGGCCACATCACCGAGCCGGCCCGAGCCCAGTGTCAGAAGGAGCGTCGGGCGATCCGGGTCGAGGCCGAGATCACGCGCCGCCGTCTCCCGATCGAGTTGGCTCATGACCTCGAGCAGGCTGATCGGAGGAACCCGGAGTGACTCGGTGCCGGTGGTGGCGCCGCTGTCGATCTCCGATGCGAGATCGGTGGGCTCTATCACGAAGTCGAAGCCGCCTGTCTTCCGAAGCTGATGAACATTCGTGCCCTCGCGCCACATGCCACGACGCAGCCAGCCCACCACGCAATCGAGTTGAGCGATGGCCCGCATGAATCCGGAGTAGGGCGCCACGCCATCGAAAAGCAGGACATCGGGCCGAACCTCATCGGCGAATGCGGTCAGCCGGTCCTGGAGATAGTTGTCCCACTCCTTTCGAACGATGAACTGCGTGGTGAAGCTGGGGCAGTACTCGCCTCTGATCCCGAACTCCATGGCAAGGGGAAAGCCGGGGGAGAGGGAGAACATGGTGGTCTCGGCCCGGTCGCCAATGGCCAGGGCGATTGCCAAGCTGACGGGTCAGATGGCCCAGCCCCCAGCCGTTGCTGGTGACGAGGAGGATCCTGAGCGGAGCCGGCCCGGTCAGCTCAGTGCTTTCTGCAAGGAAGCGGAGGCCTGGCGCAGTCGATCCCGGTATTCGGCGACCCGGGCATCGGCGGCTTCCGTGCCGAGGCTGATGGCCTCTGCCGCGAGGTCGACGATCGAGTCCCCGGACAGGGTGTCGGTCCGGGCAACGAGATCTCCGCGATCCACGGATTCGGCGAAATCCCTCAGCTTGGGGCGGTACTCGATCCCGATGAACGGAGTCGAGACCGCTGCAGCCAGGATGCAGGCGTGGAGCCGCTCTCCGACCACCACTTCGGCCGAGGCGATGAGGTCGATGGCTGCCTGATTCTCCACATAACCCGCCAGATAGGGAAGGACCTCACCCCCGGTCGCCTTGCTCAGCTGAAGGATTTGGCCGTCGTCCTCGGGGCTGGAGGCGAGGCAGACCACCTCTCGACCGTCGCCGTGCCACTGCGTCACTGCATCAGCGAGAGCAGCCACCACATCCCGGTCGGAGCCACCCCACAGCTCGCCCTTGGTCCAGACCGGGGCGATGACGATCCTTCCGGCCTGTCGCTTCACCCCTTCGCTCGCCGTGGAGAGCAGCGCCGAGTCCCCACAGATCTCGAGCTCGCCCTTGTAGCCCCAGGACCTCAGGGTCTCTGCTGATTGCGGCCCTCGCACTCCGACATAGACACAACTGGTAAGCCACCGCACCCAGCGATCCGGATCCTCCGTCAAACCCCAGAACTCGGGGCTGGCCACACCGGTGCCCAGGGTTGCCCTCTCGATCCGGGGTGAGTCTCGTTCAGACACCCAGCGGAGATACGTGCGCATGTTGATCAGCGTTCCGCCGCCGAGGACGATCAGGTCTTGGGGATCACCCGACTCGGCGATGTCTGCCCAGTCGAGCAGCTCTCGGATCCGATCCACCATCACGTCGTCGCCGAGGTTGAACCGACCCGTCCATCCGACATAGCGGGCCTGGGGGCGATCAGATGGTGAGCGGGCCGGCTCGGCTGTCTTGGACACCGGTGTGTAGGTGGTCCCGCTTCGTCGGGCTGTCATGAAACGAGCCATTGTTGACACGCTGCCACGAGGATTCTTGACGATGTCCTTCGCCAGTCGAAGGGGATCGGGTGGGACATTGGTGAAGTCGACCGGCCGCTCCGCCCTTTCGAGGCCGGGTAGGCGAACCGCTGCCGAGGGCCAATGCCGATTCAAGTTCCACTCCCGGGTGGTTCGCCACACCTCGGCGACTTTGCTCCCTCGCGCATCAGTTTGGTGGCCTCGCGTTTACGTATGAACCAGCAAAGCGGCATGTCCGATTGCCAGCCCGAGTCGACGGCCGCGGCTCCGTTCTGGGTCCTCGCCGCCCCTCCCTGATCGGTCGGCAAGGCGTAGCCGGTCGTCGCCGTCACGTACTCCGGTCGCTGATCGAGCCGCTTGATCATCTCCGAGAACAGCACATCGGATGGCGCCCCATGGCCGTTCAGGTAGCAGACGTATTCGCTGGTGGCCGAGGAGGTGGCGTCTTCGAGCGAAGGGCTGAACCGGATGCGCCGGTCGCCGATGGTGGCCCCGGCGAAGGGGTCGTGATCATCCGGATTCGCGACCACGACCAACTCGAAATCAGTCCGGGGCTGGGCGAGCAGCAGCTCCCAGGTGGCCTCCAATGCGCCGACCGGGACGTCGTAGAGGACGATCGACAGCTTCGGGTTCTCCGGGATCGTGGCCGGGGGCCGCTTCCGATAGAACTGGTGGGGCACCAGGCTCGCCATCAAGCCGGAATTGAGTCGCCGTGCCTCCTTCCTGCCCTCGACACCGCCGGCGGAGTCGAGGTCCAGTTGGTGGTCGATCTCGAGCGTCGGGTCGAACACGAAGGTGGCGCCGGCCTGCCAGGCCCGCCATCCCAACTCGCTGTCCTCGCTTCCCCACCAGCGGAATCGCTCGTCGAATCCGCCCAACTCACGGAAGAAGGCGAGAGGGAGCGATATGTTCGAAGAGACGAACGCACGAAACGCCTCCCCCCCGTGCTGCAGGCCGGCGGACCGGCGCAGCAATTGGCTTCGATAGTGCTCGGCCTCCCCGGGTGTCTCGTCCGGAGGATTGGAACGACTGCCGATGACCACCGATGTCGCCGACGAACCATGCCAGGCGCGATGGCGCTCGACGAAGTCCGGCGGAACCGTGCAGTCCGAGTCGAGCAAGAGGAGGATGTCGGCGTTGGCGTGAGCTGCGCCCAGATTCCGGGCCCGGCCGGCGCCGAATCCGTCGTGAGGTTGAAAGTGGTAGCTGATATCGAGGCCATCGACCGACTCGACCACACCGCGAATGTCCTCATCGGACCCGTCATCACATACGTGGACCTCGAAGGTCGACGTGTCCGATTGTTGCGCCAGTGATGCCAGCGTCCGGGCGAGGAGCGCCGACCGGTTGTAGGCGGGGATGACGACCGCCACCCGAAGCCCGGACGCCCCGACCGGATCAGGGGCAACCTGGTTCACGTTGTGTGGTTGGACTCCCTCGTTCACTCGGCGACGACCTCGTGGGGCATGATTCGATACGCCTCCGCCATCAGGTCGTATCGCCGTGCAGTCCCCAGCTGGGACACGACGGCGCTCGGGTGATGGTCGTCGACGAATTCGTCCAGCCCTTCGAAGGGCCCGTCGACGTAGATGTACCGCCTCGCGCTGGCCAGCACTTTCTCCATGAGCACCGGGTCTCCACCCTGGCGTACCGCCGCTGCTTCGAGGTTGCGGGGGCGGAGACGGTGCTGACTGATCTCGGCGGCTCCCCATATCTCACGATCGGGGAGCGCCACGGCGAGCTCCGGCGCTCCGAGCTCCACCACCTTCTGCACCTCGGCGTCGCGCCGGATCAGCTCGGCCATGGCGTCCAGCTCGGGCATCGCGGGAATATCCCGCTTCTCGATCTCTGCCAGCGATCTGGAACAGCTCATCTACCCGATGGTCGTACGTGTTGATGCCCAGCGATCGATTCAAGGCCCGATCAGCGATCTCCTGCATCGCGTCCAGGTCGGAGAGGAGCTCTCTCACGTCGGCCACGACATCGGGGCCGAGCATGGCGTACTCCACTCCTGGCTCCAGGAGCATCTCCATGCCGGGGAGATGATCAGAGAGAAGGACCGCCCCGCTTCCCACCGCTTCGAGGACTCGCATGGTGATCGGGAAATGCCTGGTGCCACCTTCGTTGACGACGATCCGTGCCTTGGAGTACATGTCGGCCATGACATCGGCGGTGACCTTCTCCCCGAAGGCAAGACGATGTCCGGGAAATGACGCTTCGAGCTCACGGACGATCTGCTGCCGCCTGCCGTACGGGCCCCCCTCCCAGAGCTTGGCGCCGACCAGAGCGACATCGAACGGTCGATCCTTCAGGGGGAGGCTGGGATCGAGGACCTCGGTGGCAACGCCAAACGGGAAGCGATAGACCGGGGTCGGGAACCACGGAGCCAGATGCCAGGAATGGGCGAGGAGAACGGCGTCGGCGCGGTATCGGTTGGCGAGCCGGAGATTGGTATGGAGGTGGTGCTCCCCGTGGTGCGCCCAGAACAGAGTGGGCACGCCGGTGGTCCCGATCACTTCGAGTGCCGGATATGGGCCCTCGACGAAGACGATCAGGTCGGTGTCTCCATCGACCTGATCGAGGTCGATGCCCTCGGTCTCCAGCCGAACGTGTGCCCCACTCCTTCGAAGAGCCGACTCGAGGTATTTCCCGGGATTCGAGTCGGTCTTGCGGTAGCAGATGATGACATTCCGATCATGGTGACGGTCGGGGGCCGGGGTGTACGGCGTTCGATGGTCGTCCGGTGTCTGGAAGAGGCCGATACCAGGTATCGGCGTGGCGAGATCGGGACGGTGCGGGGCGAGGGAGATGAGATCGACTTCGGGCGGGCAATCCATGTGAGGGGACCGGAACACCGTGCCACCTGTGGCTCGCGCTGCCGCTACCGCGGCTCCGATCCCATTGGGATGAGTCGGAAGGAAACATTCGGCGCCGGTGGCGACTGCAGCATCGGCCAGCCTTCGCATGATCCCCGACTCTCGCCAGGACCTGGGCTGCGCCCTCCGGATCACGGAGCCGACGGGACCGAGCCCCATCGGTGAGTTGTTGGGAACCGTCGAGGCGACGGGGCCGGCAGGGGGCGCATTGTCGACTGCCACCACCGAGACCTCGTGACCGGCAGCGACCAACGCCCTATAGGTGGAGAGGGCGTTTCGGTCGTTGTGGAACCGGTTGCGTGCGACCAGGCAGAAATGCATCGGTTGGAAGATCGTATCGACTCGTTATGAGTTGATCAGGTCCATGGATCGCCGGATGAACCCTGCCATCTGACCCCGGGTGACCGAATCGACGGGGCAGAACCGGTTGTTGTTCGGCGGATTGCAGCCGAAGGTGATGCCGGCTGCGGCCACACGGTTGATTGCTCCTTCGAATGCGGAAGCTTCGTCGTCGACGAAGGAATCCGTGCCGGTCGCCGGTAGGTCGAGGCCCCGAGACAGCATGGCGGCCATCTGCCCTCTCGGAATCTCCTGTTCACCGCAGTACCGGTTGGGGGCACATCCGGTGGTGATGCCGGCTGCCGCCATCCGATTGGCAGCGTCTTCATAGAAGGCTCCCTCGTCGTCGACGAAGAAGTCGGTCGAGGTCTGGGGTGGGTCGAGTGCCCGGGTCAGGAACACCGCCATCTGACCCCGGGTCACGAGGTTCTCCGGGCAGTAGCGGATGTTCACGGGCGGATCGCATCCCTGGGTGATACCGATCGCCGCCAGTTGGTCGATGGCGGCGAGGAACACCGAGTCGGAGGTATCGATGAACCTGCGCGTCAATGTACGCCCCGCGTTGACCCGTCCCGTCTCGACCCGGGACCCCACGATGCCTGGCCGGTCGACGAACGCCTTGATCCTGGCCACCAGCTCCTGATGCGCGATTCCCGGGTCGGCTTCCAGGAGAAGGGCCGCCACTCCCGCCACCACCGGGGAGGCGAAGGACGTTCCATCTGCGAACACATGCCCGCCCCCGGTGTCGGTAGTGAGAATCTCCACACCGGGAGCTGCCACATCGATCGTGGTGCGCCCGTAGTTGCTGAATCCGGCCAGCCGATCGAATCGGTCGGTGGCGGCCACACCTATGACGTTGGAGTAGGGCAGGCCACCCGGGACGAGGATCTGGCCGGGAGGCAGGGCGTCCAGGTCGACCCCGGTCGAGGCGTTGCCGGCAGCTGCGACCACCGTCACGTCAAAGGACCGGGCGTAGTGAACCGCCGCCCCTACCGGTCCTTCGTCAGAAAGGATGGCACCGATCGAGAGATTGATGATCTCGGCGTGGTGGTCGACCGCCCACATGATGCCGTTGGCGACGTCGGCACGTGCTGCAGCTTCCGTTGGAGCAGGCTCTCACCGCCATGATCCGGGCGTCGGGTGCGACGCCGGCCGTCCCGACACCGTTCTCGGGGGCGGCGATCACGCCGGCGACCATGGTGCCGTGTGCGTCATCCGAGCTCGTGCTGCCCGGGCTCGGATCGTCGTCACCGTCGACGAAATCGACGCCCTGGGCAAAGATGCGGCCAACGAGATCGGGATGATTCAGCTCGACCCCGGAGTCGATCACCGCCACCACGATCGGGAAGCCCGTGGAGCGCCCCCAGGCGGTGGGCGTGTCGATGTCTGCGTCGGCACTGCCCCCGCTCTGGCCCACATTGTGATGGTGCCACTGTTCGGGGAACAGCGGCTCGTCGACCGGATCGAACTGCTCGAGTACCGCCTCCTCGAACACCGGCTCGCCTACCTCTTCCGACACCGCATCGAGGGTCTGCTCGACGGTCCCCTCCAGCGGCACCTCGATCGTGACCCAGTGCTCCTCCGGTCCGCCTGCGGCTTGCTCGAGGCCATCCGCCTGGTCCAGAGCTAGAAGGGAGTCAGCCGGTACCACGACCTGGACTGTGTCGGGGGGCTCGGGTGCAGTGGTAGCTGCGATCGCGAGCATGACGAGGAGGGCTGGCAATGGAGACATTTGCCCGGCTCATCTTCACAGACTCGTTGGGGTAGGCAAGGTGATGGGTTACGGTGGTCGGGCTTGATGACGCATCTGGCTGCCTTCGCCCTGCGCCATGAGCCTGTTCCAGGTGGCGGGTCCGACCCCTGGTGGCACCTTCATAGACGACGACGGACATGTTCTCGAGGGCGGTATCGAGGCGATTGCCGCTGAGGGCATCACATTCGGCTGCAATCCTCCGTTGAACGACCGGTATTGCCCGGAGCGGGTGCTCACGCAGAGCACAGATGGCGGCGATGGTCGTCAGGGCCCAGGATCTCCCCGCCACATCGACGGATGCGTTCGTCGACGACGATGGTCATGTCCTCGAGGGTGCCATCAATCGTCTCGCTGCGGCCGGGATCACGTTCGGCTGTAACCCACCCGCCAACAACCGCTTCTGTCCGGACGACACCGTCACCCGGGCTCAGGCAGCAGGTTTCCTGGCACGTGCCCTCTCGATCCCGGCGTCGAGCACGAATCATTTCGTCGACGACAACGGACATGTGCTCGAGGGGGCCATCAATCGGATCGCCGATCGTGGGATAACTCTGGGCTGCAACCCCCCGACCAACAATCGCTTCTGCCCCAACGACGGAGTCACCCGGGCCCAGATCGCCGGGATGTTGACCAGGGCGCTCGGCCTGACCCCGATGCCCCCGCCGCCACGGTCCGCCCTTGCCTGGGCCACGGTCGTCGATGGACTGGAAGCGCCTATCCAGGTCCTGTCCCCGCCGGGAGAGAACCGGCTGCTGATCGCAGAGCAGGGCGGTGTCGTGCGGATCGCCCAGGGAGGCAACCTCACCGGGATCTTCTTGGACATCTCGGATGACGTCATCTTCAGTGGCGAGCGCGGTCTTCTCTCGATCGAGCTGCATCCGGACTACCCGGCCGATCGGCGTCTGTTCGCCTGGTACTCGGGCACTCTCCGATCCGGTGGGAGCGGCGACCACACCACCTATCTGGTCGAGTACGACATCGCACCCAATCTCCAGACCGCCTCGTCCCCACGCACCGTGCTGGCTGTCGATCAGCCGTTCAGCAACCACAACGGAGGATTTCTGTCCTTCGGCCCCGATGGTTATCTGTATCTATCCCTCGGCGACGGGGGCAGCGGCAACGACCCGGGTGGCCGGGCCCGAAACCTGAACACCCTGCTCGGGAAGATGATCCGGATCGATGTCGACGGTGCCCAGCCTTATGCCATCCCTGCCGATAACCCATATGTCGGACGCTCGGGGCGCGACGAGATTTGGGCGTCGGGTCTCGCGCAACCCGTTCCGCTGGTCCTTCGACGGAGACCTGATGTTCATCGGGGATGTTGGCCAGGGTGCCCGTGAGGAAATCGATGCCGTGCCGGTCACCCCGACCGGGTACGACTTCGGATGGTCCCGATTCGAAGGCACGGTGTGCAATCCCAACGACACCGATCCAAGTTGCTCCCGTGCGGGCCTCACCTTCCCCGTGGCCGAGTACGGGCAGGTCGGTGGGGAACACCGTCACCGGGGGAGTGGTCTATCGGGGCCCGACGGTGCGATCCCTCGATCAGTTCTACGTCTACGCCGACTTCGGAAGTGGCCGGCGTCCTCGCCTTTCGTTATCTCAATGGTCGGGCTGTCGATGCCAAAGACCTCACGTCCCGGCTCGGCGATACAGGTTTGGTGTCATTCGAGACCGACAACGGTGGAGAGATGCTTGCCGTCGACTACCTCGATGGTGTCGTTTACCGGCTGACCGGGGGTTGACCGATTTCCTACAGGGTGGCCGGAAACCGGCCGATTCACGCGGGGTGAGACTCAGAAGGACGATCTCTGTCTTTGTCGCGTCCCTGACGCTGCTGAGCCTGGCCGCGCCCGTCCTTGCCGCTGACGAGGAGTGGGAATTCGACGGTGGTGGCTGGGGTCATGGGGTCGGCTTGTCTCAGTTCGGCGCCCTCGGTCAGGCCCAGGACGGGCGTAACGCGACCCAGATCCTCCAGCACTACTACACCGGAACTTCGGTCGCATCGATGCCGAGCAGCCATTGGACCAGACAGCCCAATGCGCTCTGGGTGGGTCTGATCGAGAACACCACGGCGGTGAATCTCACCGCAGTCGGGGGCGCTCTGTCGATCTGCCAGCCGGCGGGAACCTGTCCACCGGCCGGTGGGTTCGCCGATGCCACGATCAACCCGGGCGAGACCTGGTTGTTCGAGGTCAACCCCCAGAACCCGAACCAATGCCGATTTCGCAAGAAGGACGTGGGCAACACCGGATGGAAGGCATGTAACGGCCGGATCACCGGTCTCAGCCCGTCCAGCCGGGTTTCGATCAACGGCACCCAGTACGCGCGGGGAGAGATCCGCTTCGTCGACTCGGCGGCCGGATTCCATGTCGTGGCCACGGTCGGACTGGAGGCCTATCTGTTTGGGCTGGCCGAGGTTCCCTCGTCGTGGCCGGCGGAGGCGCTCAAGGCTCAGGCCATCATCGGTCGCAGCTACGCCGTCGCCACCGCGGTCCTGCGCGGCGGAGGTGATGGCTCCGGCAAAGACCCGGAGCTGTGGGTGTCATCTGAGGGACACCACCGCCGATCAGGCCTACGTCGGATGGAGTAAGGAGAGCCCGGCCGCGGGCAACTTCGGCGCCCAGTGGGTGGCTGCCGTCCAGGCCACCGACCGCGAGTGTCCTCATCCACCCCCAGTCCAACTATGCGCTGCGCATCGCCCGTGCCTTCTACTCCTCTTCGAACGGCGGTGCCAGCGAGGACGTCGAGTTCGTCTGGGGAGGAACAGCCTTCCCTGGCTGCGGTCGGTCGGTGACAAATGGTCGGCGGATCCCGACATCAACCCGCTGGCGAGGTGGACGGTCGTCGTCCGCGCCCCCAGGATCGCTGCTCACTTCGGATGGAACAGCGTGACAAACGTCAAGTCAAGTCGCCGGCCCACCCGGCGCCGTGATCGAGTTCACCGGGAAGAAGGGCGGTTCTACGGTCACCGCCAAGATGTGGGGGGAGAAGCTGAGGATCTTCCTGATCGACAACGCCTTCCGTCGGGACGGCGCCGAGGTGCGGGTCTCGCCCTACATCAGCGGGATCGGTTACCGGGGCCCATTCCTCGACATCGCCGGCAACACGTTCGAGCCGGCCATCATCTGGCTCGCCCAGCAGAAGATCACGCTCGGTTGCAACCCACCGTTGAACAGCAACTTCTGCCCGGACAAGGAAGTCACCAGGGGACAGATGGCGGTGTTCATCTCCAGGGCTTTGAATCTGCCGGCCCCGGACTCGGATCATTTCACGGACGACGACGGGAAGTTCTACGAGGCCGCCGCCAACCAGCTCTTCGAGTTCGGCATCACGTTCGGCTGTCGGGCCGATCGATTCTGTGGCGACCAGCCGATACCGAGGGGGCAGATGGCCGCATTTCTGGCGAGGGCATATGGCCTGCCAGCCGGCCCCCGGGGATCGATTCATCGATGACTCACAGTCAGAGTTCCAGGGAGCGATCAACAAGATCGCGTCCGTCGGCATCACACTCGGGTGCAACCCACCTACCAACGACAGGTTCTGCCCCGGGGACAGGGTCACGAGGGGACAGATGGCCGCATTCCTCAAGCGTGCCGCGGAGTGGGATTCCTGATCCTCCTACCATCTCGGCCGTGACAGACAGGGTCGAGAGCTTCTCCACGGATACGTGGACCGCCGGCGTGATCGGGCTCGGTTATGTCGGCCTGCCCCTTCTCGTCACTGCCGTCAGGTCTGGCCTGCATGCGATCGGATTCGATGTCTCATCGGAGCGGGTCGCCGACCTTTCAGCGGGGCGGTCCCATGTCGACGACGTGTCCGACGAAGCGCTGGCGGCGGCTATCGAGGCCGGAGCCCGATTCTCCTCCGACCCCGCCATCCTGGCGGAGGCCGACGCCATTTTCATCTGTGTCCCGAGCCCGCTGGGACGCAATCGTCAGCCCGACCTCTCCTACATCGAGGCTGCCGCTGACACGGTCGCCCGGTTCGCTCGCCCGGGGCAATTGATCAGCCTGGAGTCGACCACGTATCCGGGAACCACCGAGGACTTTCTGGTCCCTGCGGTGGCCGCCGCGGGGCTGACGCTCGATGAGGATGTCTGGGTGGCCTTCTCGCCGGAGCGGGTGTCTCCCGGCGACGAGATGAAGACAGCCGACATACCGAAAGTGGTGGGAGGAGTGACGACCGGTTCCGGTGACGTGGCCGAGGCCGCATACCGACGACTCGTGCCGTCCATTCACCGGGTGAGCTCGGCACGAGCTGCCGAGATGAGCAAGCTCCTCGAGAACACGTATCGGGCGGTGAACATCGGGCTGATCAACGAGATCGCGCAGCTCTGTCACGAGCTTGGTATCGACGTGTGGGAGGTGGTCGATGCCGCCGCCACCAAACCATTCGGTTTCCAAGCCTTCTATCCAGGCCCTGGGGTGGGCGGACACTGCATCCCGCTCGATCCCCAGTATCTCGCCTGGCGAGCCAGGGAGACCAATTTCACGACGCGGTTCATCGACATCGCGGAGCAGGTCAACTCGAGGATGCCTGTCTACAGCGCCGATCGCATCGCCGAGATCCTCAACCGGCAAGGCCTCGCCGGTCCGGGGGACACAGGTGCTCGGGGTCGGTATCGCCTACAAGCCGGACATCGCCGACGACAGGGAGTCCGCCTCACTCCATGTCCTCGATGTCCTCAAGGAGCGAGGCGCTCATGTCGCCGTCCTCGATCCGGTGGTCGGGTGCAACACGCATCGAGGCCCTCGGGTACGAGCCGGTCGGTCCCGATGACGACCTCAGTCGTTTCTCGATCGCCGCCGTGCTCACCGACCACTCGGATCTCGACTACAAGCGTCTCGCCGACCAGGTGCCCGCCGTGTTCGACGCACGGGGTGTCTACCGCCGTCTGGGTATCACTGCCGAGAACGTCGAGGCCCTGTGAAGCCAGTCGTCCTGGTGTTGTCCACCGTGCACCGGCCGGACGACACCCGGATACGAGAGCGCCTGATCAGAACTCTGGCCCGTGACTTCGAGGTCGAGTACGCGACGAGAGAACCGGGGCCGTCCGAGACGTCGGGGCTGCGATGGGTGTCGCTCCGGGGTGGCCGGGCGGAGCGTTGGTTTCGTGGCCTCGGGCTGGTGATTCGTCGTGACTGGGACATCCTCGTCCTCCACGACCCCGAGACGATCCCGATCGGTCTCCTGGCGCGGACGCTGAAGCGGCGTCCGGTGGTTTTCGACGTCCATGAGGACATCCCGGCCACTGCGCTCACCCGTCCGTGGGTCCCCGGCCCTCTTCGCAGGCCGCTGGCCATGGTCAGCAGGTGGGCGCTTGGGCTGGCGGAGAGGTTCCTGACCATCACACTGGCCGAGGCCGCGTACTCCCATCTCTTCTCCAGGGACCACGTTGTTTTCCCCAATTACCCGGACACGTCCGCATATCCGGAGCCCGTGCGGGAGCCCCGGCAGGAGGCGATCCATGTCGGCGATGTCACCGTGATTCGCGGACTGGACGTCGCGATCGCGGGGTGCGCCCTGGCCGGATTGCCCTTGCGTCTGGTCGGGCCGGTGAGCCCGGATACCCGGGCGGAGTTGTCGAATCTGGCTACGAGCAAAGGGAGGCGAGGTCGTCTTCGATGGTCCTCGCCCCAATCCGGAGGCGATGACTATCGCCGCGGGCGCCGCAGTTGCGATCGTGCCATGGAAGAACCTGCCGAATTACCGGGACTCGGTGCCAACCAAGCTCTTCGAGTACCTGGCACTGGGGGTCCCCGTCGTTGCCTCCGACCTTCCGGGGATCAGGGGCGCCGGAGTGGAGGAGCTCGCCGTCGTCCTGGTCGAGCCGCAGAATCCTGAAGCCCTGGCTGCCGGGATCGTCGAGGCCCTCGATGGAGGACTGCGGGGGATGGCCGCCGCCGACGTCGGGAGGGTGCGAGACGGATATCGGTGGCCCGACCGTGAGGTCAGCGCGTTCTACCTCGGCTTGGCCGGCCAAGGAGGAACCCGAGACCCCAACTCCAATGCATCGCTGCCAGGGCCGGAGGTATGAGCAAGGCGCCAGGGCCGATGCGTCCCGAGCCGGCTCAGGCCGAACAGCACCAGAACGAGCAGGTAGGCCCCAACAGCGAGCCAGGCCCACGGCCACCACAGGCCGGCGATGATCGAAACGGCTGAGCCCGGCGACGAGGAGGGGTGGCGCCAGCTGACGTGGCCGCAGGGACCCGGGATGACGACGTGCGAATTCCCGCTTCCAACGCCCATAGTCGAAGTACTGACGGGCGAGCCCGGCCAACGATCCCCGCGGTCGATAGGCGACTTCCAGTCCGGGATCGAACCAGACCGTGCCACCCGAGTCCCTGATCCGCTGGTTCAGCTCGTAGTCCTGATTGCGGTCGAAATGCTCGTCGTAGCCTCCCGAGGCGCTCCAGGGTCGACTTCAGGAAAACGCCCAGATAGACGGTGTCGGCCCGGCCAGGCTTGCCGCCGATTCGGTACCGGGCGTCGCCGGCTCCGAGCCGGGAGGACATGGCGGCGGCGATCGCTTTCTCCCATGCCGTCCTACCCACCGGCACTTGCATGCCGCCGACCACATCGGCGCCGGTATCGATCAGGATCTGCACGGCCCGGGCCAGATAGCCGGGAGGGATCACAGAATGGGCATCCACCCGGGCGATCACCTCAGCCGTGGTGCGGGCCAGGGCGAGATTGAGCCCGGTCGGTGTTCGGCCGCTCGGGTTGTCCACCACTACCGCGCCACAGTCGCGGGCTGCATCGGCGGTTCCGGAGTCCGAAGCCGCCACCACCACCGATCCGAGGAGGGGATACGTCTGACCTCTGACCGCTTCCAGTGCGGGCCGGATCGTGTCCCCGACGTCCTTGGCCGGCACGATCACGTCGACCGAGGGCTGAGCCATCACGCTTGGATTCTCACATGCTTTCCGTTTGGCCACCGGAAGCACTGCCCCTGTTGTGCACCGCGGCCAGGACGAGGAACACGACCGTGACCGCCAGGTAATGGGCCAGGATCCGGTTGCCGGAATCACCCGCCCCCACTCGCCATGCTCCTTCTCGGATGTACGGGAGCGCCCAATAGAGCAATGCGAAGCCAATGACCGGGATGGTCCACAGACGGCCGTCCGGTATGGACTCGACAACCAGGGCGACCAGCAGCAGGGCGATCGCGGCGACCCAGGTCAGCAACCAGAACCCGTCTCTCACCAGGTTGCGCACTGTTGACTCGATGGATGTCCCAAAGACAGCCGGGTCGGTGGCTACGTAGAACACGAGCAAGAGGGCGAGGCCGACAACCCCGGCCAGGTCCAGCCATCGGGCCCAGGGCCGGGCACGATGCGCTCCGCTCACGAGACAAAGAGCGACGGCGAGACCAATGGCGACGAGACTTCCGAAGACCGGTGCGGTTGGCGAGATCTCGTCGCCACCTGCCGCGTAGCGCCACAGCCCGAGTCCGTACCAAAAGGCGCCGACGGCCAGAGTAGGGAGAGTCATGGCGAGTCTGACCGACATGTTCGCCCGGCTGGCCGCAACGGTCACCAGGAGGATGGCGACGACCAGGGGAGCCTCGGGTCGGAAGAGGAGGGTCACTGCCAGGGCAAGACCGGACGGTACGGCCCACCAGGACAGCCCTCGAGACACGGCGAGCCAGGTTCCGGCTACGGCGATCAACAGATACGAGGCCGTCTGAATATGCGTGTTGATGTAGAACGAGTCGTAGACGAGGCGGTTGGACGACAGCAGAAACAGGGTGGCCGTCGCAACGAGAACCAGGCGGTTCCGCCGAGCCAGGGCCCCACGGGTTAGGTCGACGGCCAGCCAGACGAACAGTCCCAGCCCGAACGCTCCGAACAAGGGGCCGAGCGACGCCAGATAACGGCGGCCGACGAGATCGGACATGCTGTGCAGGGCCGGCAGCCCGATCTGGCGTGTCACCAGATCGACGGCGTTCATCTCGCGGAGTCCTTCGGTGAGCACGAGATGGTTGGACGCCAGCAGGTAGCGCAGCGAGTCCGGTGTCAACCTGGTGAGGTGCAACTGCCTCGCGGCGACGGCGGTCAACGCTGCAACTCCGACGCCGATCAGCATCCACAGCAGATCCTCCCGTCGAAGGCCATCCCCCTTGATCAGAGTGATCGCGGCCACCACCAAGCCGAGCCCCAAGGCGATCAAGGAGGGCGATCGCCGGGTCCAGGGTCCCGACGATGACGAGGGAAACGAGGGCCACGATCGAATACAGGGCCGCTCCGATCGGTACCGACAGCCAGCACCTCGCCGCCGCGGTCACGTCTCTCCGGACGACGGTGAGCAAGGCGCTCCCGGAGATCGTCAACGCAACAGCGATGCCGACTTCGGTGATCACGAAGACACCGGCGCGGGTGCGACGGAGTTCGGGACTACCACGAACTCACCGCCGGGACGCTCGGCGAGCCACCAGAGGTCGTCGTCTCCAGCGACGATCGAGATGGTGACATCGCCCGATTCAGTCTCGAGCAACCAGCTCTCGGGGCTCTCGGGGATATTGGTTCCGCCGGCCCTCGGGTCGTAGTCGACCTCGACCACCTCAAAGCCGGCGAAGCCTTCCGCGAGCTCCGCATTGACGAAGGAGCCCTTCGGGACGACGAGGACCCCACCATCGGCGGCGTCGTCCAGCTCGAGGTAGAACCCGAATCGACGATCGACCGTCCGTTGCTCGGTGTGCACCAGCTCTGTCAGCGATCCGTCTCGATGCGTCCGAATCGGGGCGGCCGACCCGGGAAGGAACGGGGTCAGCGCAAGATTGACGACTGCGGTGGCGGCCAACGCTGCCGGAAGGAACCGGGTGTATATCCGCCCCAGACGCACACGCAACCTCTGAGGTGGATCCGGCTGCGGCACGCGGGGACGATACCGCTCCTTCGAACTTTGGCAGGTGCCCATCGTTGGTCGACATCCGCCTTGCTCCCGATTCGGCCTCTTATCGTGGGCCGGTGACAGTCACGCCGGAGGAAGAGCCGACACAGCGGCGAAGCCGATCGAGGCTCTACACGGTGGGCCGCTGGCTGATTGTGCTGACCTTCTTCGTTTTCATCGGTCGCAGTCTCGTGGTCAATTGGGACGAAGTCTCCAGGGCAGACCTCCACTTCGACCTTTGGTTGCTGCTCGCATCATTCGCCTTGCTCGGGCTCTGGATGGTCGGCCAGGCCCTCATCTGGCATCTGCTGACGGTGAGCAGCGGAGCCCATATCCCGCTGCCCCGCGCCATGGCCGCCTGGTTCTACTCCCAGTTGGGCAAATACGTGCCCGGCAAGGTCTTCCTATATCTGGGGAGGGTCCACCTCTACACCAGGGAAGGCAAGGGCGCCGGCCCGATCACAGTGGCGTTTGGAGTGGAATTCGTGGGGAATCTCGCCGCCGCGGTGCTGATGGTCCTCCTCGCCGCGCTCACCGCCGATGTGCCCGGCCTCGACGACTACCGGTGGCTGCTGGTGATTGCCCTGGTCGTGTTTCTGGTGGCCCTGCATCCCCGTTTCATCGGATGGGCGATCAAGCTCGCCGCTCGCGCCACGCGGCGGCGTCCGTTCGAGGTCAGCCTGACCTATCTCCAACTCCTCCGCTACGTCGGTCTCTACTTCGTGAACTGGATTCTCTTTGGCATCGCCCTCTACGTGCTCATCAGATCGTTCTACGCGCTCGACGCCGGCTCGATCCTCTACCTGGCGGGCGCATTCTCCTTCTCGAGCATCGTCGGAATCCTCGCCCTGTTCGCCCCATCCGGGCTCGGCGTCCGCGAGGGAATTCTTGCGGTGTTCCTCAACCGGATCATGCCCACCTCGATCGCGCTGGTTGTGTCGGTCGTTTCCCGGCTCTGGCTGACCGTGGCCGAACTGGCCGCAGTCGGCGTGGTGTTTCTCCTGATGAAATGGGGGCGTCTCGACGTGACGCCCGGATCAGAGGCGGGGCACGTCCCTGCTGCCGAGGGCGGTCTCGAAGACCTCGAGTAACCCGGCAGCAAGGGGGATCTCGTGGAAGCGGCTCCGGTAGGCCTCATACCCGGCGTCCGCAATCCGCCGTCTTCGATCGGCGTCCATGGCCAAGGATCGAATGGCGTCGGCCAGCGCCTCCGGGTCGCCGGGCGGCACGGTGACCACCTCGTCTTCCGAGAACATCGAACTGACCGCCGGTCCTTCTCTGGTGATCACCGGACGGCGCGTCGCCATGGCCTCGTAGGCCTTGTGGGGAATGACGCGGCCCGCCTTCTCCGATTCGCCGAACACCCCGAGGCAGATCCCGGCTCGGGCCAGGTGCTCAGGCAGCTCCTCGATTGGGATCATGCCGTGCCGTTCCACCCCGACACCGGTTCGACCGATGGCTTCCTCGACGACATGCCGGTCGGGGCCGTCACCGATCATCACCGTCAGTATCCCCTCCTTCTCGACCATCGCGGCGGCCTCCACGATCGTCCCCACGCCGTGAAGGGGGATGAGCTTGCCGTAGTACAACACGAGATCAGCCTCCGACGTCTGGTCGGAGCGAGGGGTGAACAACTCATCGTCCGCCCCGACAGCGATCACCGCACCATCACTCCGCAGCGCGCCGGCGATCTGCCGATAGAACGCGAGTTGAGGCTCGGTGTCGGCGATCACGAAATCGGAGAGGCGAAGCGACCATCGATCGGCGGCAGCGGCAAGCCGAGCCACGATCGATGTGTCGCCGTGGAGCCCGCGATCCGAGATCATGGTGTCGAAGAGCGATAGGAAGGGGTCGAAGACCAGCGGCTTGCGCTTCAGCGACGCCACGAGGCGAACAATCGGCACATCGAGCCATCCCGGGTAGGAGACGAGGTACAGGTCGGGCGCCGGTGCCATGAGCAGCCGAATCAGCAGTTTGGGGTAACCGATGAGGGCCCTCAATGCCACCAGGATGCTCGGCCGCGAGGCCAGAGCGATCCTGTCGGACGCCCACACGTTCTCCCGGATGACACGCCATCGGATCCCCGAGAGATCCATCAGACGTGCCAGTTTTCGATTGCGGGAGAAGTCAGGGTCGAAGGTGCCGGTCCAGAGGACTCTCATTCACCCTCGGTTTGGTCGCCCGCCAGACGTCCGACCGCTACATATCCGATGCCCTTCTCGGTGTCGTGGAAGGGCTTCTGGGCGAATGCTGCCGGGCGGAGAGCCAGTTCGACTGTTCGCCCCAACGCGGCCGGCGGCTGGAAGAATCGCCCGCTGCCCGCCGTGCCGACATCCTTGTCGAGTCTGCGCCGGGCCAGCACATTTCGCCCAGCCTCGAGCAGGTACCCGAGAGGCATGCCCCATGATTCGATCGAGAGTGGCTCGAGCCCGGCGGATCGAAGCAGCGTGGCCATGCTGTCTCTCTCGTATCGGCGACAGTGGCCGGCCATCTCATCGCACGGCCCGAATCGATCGGGATGGGCCGGGACGCTTATCAGGACATGGCCGCCGGGGTTGAGCCACCTGACCCAGCTTCGGAGCGTGGCCTGGTCATCCTCGATGTGCTCGAGCACCTCGAATGCAACCAGCAAGTCGAAGCTGCGATCCGGCTCGTCGGGCACCGGCTCATTGCGGACGTCTCCCTTTCCGAGGCGGGCCAGACGCGCTGCAGCTTCGGCGTATGAGGTTGGATCGGGCTCGTAGCCCCGGTAGTCGAATCGACTGGCGAATCTCCAGGCCATCGCCCCCATGCCGCACCCCGCCTCCAGTACCGACGAGGGCGCGATGCGCGTGAGCCAATTTTCGATCAGCGGAAGTCGCAAAGAGGCGCTGGGGCTCAAAGCCGGCGGACGGGTCTGTCCTTGGTCCGTCACTCGATGGTCGCCGGCATCACGTCGTGTGGCCGCTTGTTCAACTGGACCAGCATGTCCGCAACCATTCCGATGAGGGCAAGAGCGAAGGCGACACCAAGGATCACGATTGTGTTCGTGGCGACCCTGAAGTCCTTGTCGACGAGGTCGTACACGAGTTTCCCCACGCCGACGATCGTTAGGAGGGCGGCTGGAGGGCCGAAGATCCGCATCGGTTCCCACATCAAGGTGAGCCTCAGCACTTGGAGGAGATAGCGCTTCGTGTCTTTCCACCAATGGAACTTCGATTCCCCGGCCCGTGGGGCGTAGTCGATCGGGATGTACTTGATGGAATAGCCGTTGGAGAGAAAGGCCATGGTGATGGTGGTCACGCAGGAGAACCCGCGGGGGAGCAGATGTAGGAACTGAAGGGCAACGTCCCGGCGAAAGGCCCGGAATCCGGAGTTGAGGTCCGGGATGCGGACTCCGGACAGATACGACGCAAGTTTTCGAATCAGCCATTTGGCCGGTCCGCGGAGCAGACGCACCGTTCCCTCCTCGCTGGTGCGTGCACCTACCACCTGGTCGTATCCTCCGAGTTGGTCGAGCAGGTCGGGGATGCTGTCGTTTGGGTAGGTCATGTCGACGTCGGTCCAGACGATGATCGAGCCGTGTGCCGACTGCGTCCCGTATTTGCGGGCCGACCCGCTGCCTCGATTGGTGCCGAACCTGAGCAGCCGGATTCCCTCGATGTCCTTCAGACGTTGCCCCGATCCGTCGGTGGAACCGTCATCGACGACCACGATCTCGTAGCTGTAATCCGATTCGTCCATCGTCTTGCGAATCCGGTCGATCTCCTCTTCGAGGTGGCCGAGCTCGTTGTAGACGGGAAGGACGATCGAGACATCGACACCGTCGGGCGTGTGGGTCTGATCTGGCATTTTCGGCGATTATGGCAGTGGTGGTCGCTAGTCGGGTCGTTCCGATTGGTGGAATTCGATCCGCAGTCCCGCAGCTGTCACCCCGTGTGGTTGCCATATGATCCCGCCCCGTGCCCGACGACCTGACCACCCTTGTCCGACCCGAGTTCGTCCTGGTGGCGTGGGCGGCCGGACTGGCCCTGGTCTCGGGATCGGTGGCGCTGGCGCGCGTGGTTGGGCCTGGTTTCACCTGGCTGGTGGCATCCATCGCCGCCGCGATCGGTGTTGTCGGTGTCTTTGCCGAGGACTCGTGGTGGGCCAGATTCGGTCTGATTCTGTTGGCCCTCGCCCTGATCTGGGCTCGCAATCGCCAGATTTCCGGGATCCTCCAGGTCTTTGCGGGAGTGGCTCTGCTCATCCAGGCGTCGTCCGGTGGATGGGCTCCTGCGATATCGGCCGCCCTTGCCCTCGGCGGCGTGACGGGGGAGATGGCTCTCGGGCACTGGTATCTGGTGGATCCGAGGTTGCCGAGATGGATGTTGAGGACACTGGCGATTGTGGGCATCGGCGGTCTCGCCGCCGACTCGACGGTGCTTGTCATCGCCGGGCTCCCGCCCGGAGGAGGCACTATCGCATTCTGGGTGCTCATGGCGACCTCGGTGGTGCTCATGGCCGCCGTGATCGGGTCGCTGCGATACCCTGCTTATGCGGGGGTCATGGCCGCCACCGGTTTGTCATATCTGGCGGTGCTAACCACGCTTGGGGGGATGTTCCTCGGCCGGGCGCTCGTCGCCGGCCTAGGCCCGTTTGCCAGCTGAACAGGAGACATGGTGGAGATAAGGAACGCACCCGAAGAGCTCGACCTGACCGATGCGACCTTGATCGTCGGCGTGCTGGCCGAGAACGAGCCCGCCCCCGGCGCCGAGGATGCGTACGCCTCCGCCGACCCGGCCCTCCTCGAACTGGCCAAGTTCGAGGGGAAGACCGGCCAGGTGCTCACCCTGCCCCATTCCGAGGCGAAGGCGGTCGTCTTCGTCGGTTTGGGGGAGGAGGCGAGTTTCGAGACGATCAGGAGCGGCATCGGGAACGCGGCGCGTGTGGTGAAAACTGGCCGCGCCGTCACAAACCTCAACCAGATCCCTGTCGAGGGCGCGACACGGGCCGTCGTCGAAGGGGCGGCCCTCGGTGGTTATCAGTTCCGTGCCTACAAGACCGAGGGGGAGGGCCTGTCCTTGGAGACCCTGGAGTTGGTCGATGGCGACGAGGAAGCCCTCGCCGAGACGGTGGTTACTACCGAGGCCACCAACCTGGCCCGGGACTGGGTCAACACGCCTGCTCTGGACAAGGCACCCGAGGCACTTGCCGAAACCATCAGGGCTGCAGCCGAGAGCGCAGGCCTGTCGGTCGAGGTGTGGGATGAGGATCGGATCATCGACGAGAAGCTGGGCGCTCTGCTCGGAGTCGCTGCCGGCTCCGATCGGCCCCCCCGACTCGTCGTTGTCGAACACCAGCCGGAAGATGCATTCGCTCATCTCGGCCTGGTGGGGAAGGGCATCACTTTCGACTCCGGCGGCCTTTCCATCAAGACCGCCCAACACATGGAGGAGATGAAGGACGACATGTCTGGGGCCGCCGTTGTCATCGCGGCAACGATTGCGATCGCTCGCCTGGGGCTGCCGGTTCGGGTGACCACCGTGGTCCCGCTCACTGACAACGCCGTGGGCGGGAAAGCGACGAGACCTGGCGATGTCCTCAGGCCGGTGTCGGGGCCCACCATCGAGGTGCTCAACACCGATGCCGAGGGTCGATTGATTCTCGCCGATGGCCTGGGGGTGGTTCGTCGGTACGAACCCGATCTGATCATCGATGTGGCGACCCTGACCGGCGCCGCCCATGTGGCGCTCGGCGACAAGATCGCAGCGGTTTTCGGCTCGGATTCCGACGTGGCCGCGCAGGTCCTGGACGCCGCCTCCCGGGCGGGGGAGCATTTCTGGGAGATGCCCCTGTTCGAGGACTACAAGAAGTCGATGGAATCTGACATCGCCGATCTCAAGAACATCTCGGGCGGGCGATATGGCGGGGCGATCACCGCGGCGTTGTTTCTTTCGAGCTACGTCGATGGAGAAAGGTGGGCTCACCTCGACATTGCCGGGCCCGCCCGATCGAGGGAAACCTCCGGCGAGCACGTCAAGGGCGCCTCTGGCGTGGGAGTGCGGACCCTGGTCGAGTTGGCCCGGGCTATGGCCGCGCCCGCCTGAATCGCCCGCCGCTTTCTAGCATCTGTCCTGTGCGTAGACGTTTCCTGATCCGCTCCAGTCTGAGCGACCTCGTATCGCTGGGCGCCGCCATGGTTGTGGCGTCCCTCTACGTCTTCGGGACGGTCCTCCCGTGGAACTCGGTCGAAGGAGGCACACGAACGATCCCGATGGTGGTCTACCTGACACTGTCGATGATCCTGTTCTCTTTGCTCACCGCACAGATGTCCGGGCCGGGCGTCCCACGTCCCAGCTACGGCCGGATGTTCGCCATCTTCCTCGGCACCGGCGGGCTGACCGCCTTGCTGCTCCTCTTCAGCCGCGATTACTTCTCGAGGCTGTTCTTGATCACCATCGCTGTGTCCTGGCTGGTGCTTGCCACCGCCCATCGCATGGTGAGACGCCGAAGGCCCTGGACCGAGCGAATCGCTCTCATCACCGGTGAGAAGCAGCTCGCCGAGGACCTGATCGACTCGCCTCATGCGGAAGTCGTCTGGGTGCTCGACCCCAAGTCGGAGAGCGTTCCCGACTTGCCGGAAAGAGATGTAACGATGGCAGTCGACCTGAAAGTCGTCCTCTCCGAGCGCGTCGCCCAGTTCCTGTCGTCATCGGATGTAGCGGGCTACACGATCCGTCCGTTCACATCGACCTACGAGGAGCACACTGGCCGGGTTCCACTCGTACACCTGGCCGAAGGGTGGGAGATCTCGGCGCCTTTGCTCGAAGTGGCGCCCTGGCTCCCCGGCAAGAGAGCGGTCGAGACGCTTGCCACTGTCATCACGGCGCCTATTTGGGCCACTCTCAGCCTCATCGTGGCGGCCTATCTGCGCCTGTCATCGTCGGGCCCCGTGTTGTTTCGTCAGGAGAGGGTGGGGTTGGGAGGAGCCCCCTTCATCATGTACAAGTTCAGGACCATGGGCCATGACGCCGAGAAGGACGGGCCCAGCTTCGCCAGCGAGCGCGACCACCGGATCATCCGGGGTGGCAGGTTCCTGAGGAAGTCGCGACTCGACGAGATACCGCAACTCTTGAACGTGCTCCGGGGCGAGATGAGCCTGGTCGGCCCGCGTGCCGAGCAGGTCCCGTTCGCCGATGTCTTCCGCAATCAGATTCCCTTCTATGCCCATCGCCATCTGGTTCGTCCCGGAATCACGGGTTGGGCTCAGGTCAATTACGGGTATGCCGATGATCAAGCTGACACTGTCGAGAAGCTGACCTATGACCTCTACTACATCAAGCACATGTCCCCGGTGATGGATCTCCGCGTGCTCTGGAAGAGCGTCTGGACGGTCCTGACCGGGTTCGGCGCCCGTTGACCGCCCCTGTGATCGAGGCCAATCCGAGAGGTTTCCGAGCACCTGGCACCACCTTCATGGTGGCCGGAGGATTGATCGGAGCCATTGGCGCGTACATCTTCCAGGCTTACGGAGGCCGTCAGCTCGGCACCGAAGCCTTTGCTCCCGTCGCCCAGTTGTGGACGGTGTTCTTCATCATCGCCACGGTGCTGCTGGTCCCTGTGGAGCAATACATCACCCGCGAGGTGGCCGGGGGCCGAAAGGTGATACCGGGAGACTTGGTGCCGGCGATGACTGTTGCTGGGCTAGGGGCGGTCGTCGGCGGCGGGTTCGTGTTCTTCACCCAGGACCGGCTGTTTGCCGGGACGTCGCAATACGTGATTCAGATCGTGCTCCTCATGGTCGGATACGGATTGCTCGTCGTGGGCAAGGGCGTCTACGCCGGCCGTCGGCAGTTCGCCAAGGTGGGGTGGGTCCTGATCGTCGAGAGTGTGGTGCGACTGGCAGCGGGCATCGTCGCCATCCAACTCGCCGGCTCCGCGGAGTCCTTGGGCTGGGCGATGGTGCTCGGTGGATTCTCGATCCTCGGGATGGGCTGGTGGCGTTACGACGAGGGACATATCCGCCCCCCGGCTGCGAAACCCACTCGCTTCCTCGGCGGTTATGTCGGCGGCACCGCCGCATCGCAAGTCCTGCTGGGAGCTGCGCCTGTCGCCGTCGCCCTGCTCGGGGGCGATCAGGCGATCCAATCCGTCGTGTTCGCCACGTTCACTCTGTTCCGCGCCCCGCTGACCCTGATCTTCTCACTCCAGGGCCGGGTACTTCCTTATCTGGTGGGAATGGCAGATTCCGGAGACCGCAAGGGTCTCGCCCAGATTGCCCGGCTCGTAGTGATCGGTGGGGTGGTTCTTGCCGGTCTGGGCGCCCTGGTTGGTTGGCTGGTCGGGCCGGAGGTCGTCAGCCTTCTCTTCGAACCCGATTTCGCTCCGTCTTCGACGATGGCCGCCCTAACCGCCGCTGGTGTGACGGCGGCGGCCACGGCCCAGATCGCCGGTCAGGTCCTGGTGGCCGAAGGACGAACGTCTCGACTGTCCATCGCCTGGATCGCCGGCCTCGTCACCGCAGTGCTGGCGCTTGTGCTCCTCGGGGGTGCTCCCGACGTTCGGGTTGCTCTCGCCTTCCTCATCGGTGAGACGGTTGCCTTGGTGGCGATGGCTTTCCTCTCCACCGGTGGCCCGATTCTCAAGTCGTAATCCATCTCGAGTGCTCGGCCCCGAGGCTGGGTGGGAATCTCCATCGCATCTCCACCGGTACCACAGGGATGTGATCGAACACCACCAGCCCCGATGTCTCGGCCTTGACCAGGCCGACCCGAAGCAAGATCGGGAGGGTCCTGGGCAGCCGCACCCCCTCCCCCTTCTCGGCCGCCCGAACCAGGCGAAGCAGCTCGGCAACGGCGCTCGAGCCGATTGCGGCCACCCAGAACCGCCTGACATAGGGGTCCGAAGGCTCGAACCCACCGCGACGAGGCTCCAGCCGGACCGGGACCACCGGCCGGACCCTCGCCGTCGGCCGGACCGAAGCGCCCGGAGGCCCCACGGTGCGCAGATGCGGAGGACGAGCAGTCTGGCCACCCCCGGACACTTCGGTTCTCATCCATTGAGATCTACCAGGGACTGTTAAACAACGTCAAGGGTCATAAACGCGAGTCGCGAAACAATTGCTCGGAGAAGCCCGGACAGGCGGAGGCGCACAGGCCGTGCTGGCCGACCTAAGAACGGACTCAGTCGTTGTCGGGCGGCGCGGTGGTCGTGGGGGACTCGGGTGGCGGCGGAGGCTCTTCCTCGAGCACTCCGACAAGGGCCAGGACGTCGACCGCGCCCTGGACTTCGGTAGCCGGTGGTGGGTTGGTGGTGACGATGCGACCGACCAGCGCCGGGTCCGTGGTCCCGATGTTCTCCTGGATGAGATTCACCCTGACTCCGGTGTCGTCTTCGAACGAGCGAACGATCTCGAGGGCCTCATCGAATGTCAGGCCGCTGAGGTTGGGCAGGGCACCGATGGGGATCTCACCGGTGGAGACGAAGATGGTGACAAACGAGCCCTGCCGCACCGTCGACCCGCCGCCTGGCGACTGGTTGACCACGATGCCTTCTGGCTCCAGCGACGGCACCTCTTCGACCGATGCATTGAGCTTGGCCTGGCGCAGCTCGGCTTCGGCGTCATCCTCGGAGAGCCCAACCACGTCGGGCACAGTCGTTGGCGGCGGCACCAGCCACTTGTTGATGTTGCCCGGCTCCGGTGGAAAGTCGGTGACGGGAAGCCCGTCATGCACGTAGGTCATGAACTCAGCCCAGATCGGCGCCGGCACCGATCCACCGAACACCCGGTCGTAGTGCTGGCCGTTGATCACAACGTTCTCGAGCGGCACCTGTTGCGCCTCGTAACCAACCCAGACCGCAGTGCTGAATTCAGGGGTGTAGCCCACATACCAGGCATCGAGGTAGGCCTGGTGGGTGCCGGTCTTGCCACCCTGAGGGATGCCGATGTTGGCCCGGGGGGCAGTGCCCGAAACCGGAACCACCTGCAGTGCCCGGTTGGCTGCGGCGAAGATGGCCGGGTCGGCGACCTGAGTGGTTTCCGGCTTGTGCTCGTAGACGGTTTCTCCGGCGCCATTGACGATCTTGGCGACTACGTAGTCGTCGGCGTGCATCCCGTATGTGGCGAAGTTCGAGTAGGCGTTCGCCATTTCCTTGGTGCTCACCGCCGAGCTGCCCAGGACGATGGAGAGCACGGGGTCGAGCGCCGACTCGTCGATGCCCATGCGCTTGGCGACGTCCACGACCTTCTCCGGTCCGACCTCGAGAGACAACTGAGCGTAGACGGCATTCACGGAGTTGTAGGTGGCCTCGGCCAGGTCGATGACCCCGAAGGAGGCGCCGGCGTTGCGAACGGTCCAAATGTTGGAACCGTTGGGGGCACACGGGAACGGGCACTCGATCTTGATGGGGCTCTTACCGCTCCAACTGTGGCCCATGGTGAAGCCATTCTCCAGCGCCGCGATGAGACCGAACGGCTTGAAAGACGATCCTGGGTTCCTGCGGCCCTGCACCGCGAGGTCGAACTGGGAGAACTCGAACGGAAGGCCGGAAGCCATGACCTTCACCGCGCCGCTCCAGTTGTCGGTCATCGTCATAGCCCCGGTCGGTACGCATGAATGGGTTTCGGCGTAACGGGCGAGGAAGTCATCGGTCTCTTCGGGGAGGATTTCACGGCACTTGGCAAGGTTCTCCTCGTAGGGCGGCAAGGGGAGCCAGGTAGCCAGGATCTCATTGGCCTTCTGCTGCAACTCGAGGTCGATAGTGGTGAAGACCTGGAGACCGCCTCCGCCTTCGCAGGCGACGTCGTCGGCGGGACACCCGAATACTGCCTTCTTCCGCTCTTCGGGTGAATCGCCCAGGAAGTCGAACTCAGGGTCGTTGAGCAACTGCCGCTTGACCTCGGCGACGACGTGGTCGGCTTGGCCCCGTCGCAGGGGAGCCTCGATGACACCGATGGGTTCATCCGATGCGGCATTGGCCTGCGCCTCGGTTACCCACCCGTTCTCCTGCATCTCACGGATTACCTCGTCACGTCGATCCAGGGTCAGCTCGGGGCGATTGCGCGGGTTGTAAAGGGACGGGTTGCGGACCATGACGGCCAGAGTCGCCGATTCGGCGACACTGAGCTTGTCCATCGGCTTGTTGAAGAACTCCTCGGCTGCGGTCTTGACCCCGTAAGCCCCGGCACCGAAGTACACCGAGTTCATGTAGAACTCGAGAATCCGCTCCTTGGGGAACCGGCGTTCTACCTCGGCGGAGACGAAAGCCTCGGTGATCTTGCGCTGGATGCTCACTTCGGTCCCGACGAAGGCGTTCTTGACGACCTGCTGGGTGATGGTCGAGCCGCCACGAGTGCGGTCGGTGATCAGGTTGTCGATTGCTGCGGAGACGATGGCCGAGAAGTCGATGCCCTCGTGCTCGAAGAATTCGCTGTCTTCGGCGGCGAGGATCGCATAGACCAGATTTTCGGGGACGTCCTTGTAGGCCACCGGCTCGGAGTTGCGACCGTCATGGAGTTCCGCCAGGACCTCACCCGAGTCGGCGTAGATCCGGCTGACACGGCTCAGGTCGGGAAGAGTGAGCTCCATCGACTTGGTGTCGGGCACCCATTCGTTCTTGACGCCCTCGAAGGTGCCGTATGCCGAGTTGGCGCCGAGAAATGCGAAGAGCCCCACCCATCCGGAGAGGAGCAGGGAGATCGATATGAGCGTGGCAAGGGCGCCGAACCATCGGCCGCGCCGTTCCCGCGCCTCGATTTGGTGGATCAGCGCTTTTCTGGCCATTGAGAGAGATGGACGTTGTTGAGGTCCTGGGAGTTCCCCACCTACACCGAAGGGAACGATGCAAGGATACCCGGTACATGGAACAAAACCGTCGCACTACCAGCGACATCGAGGTCCAGGTAGTACACGAAAAGCCCGGGGACCCAGAGACTATCGGCAGGCCGGGGGAGTTTCCTTATACCAGAGGGCCGTATTCCTCCATGTATCGCGGCCGGCTCTGGACCATGCGCCAATACGCAGGGTTCGGCACGGCGGATCAGACCAACGAGCGATTCCGTGCGCTGCTCGAGGCCGGGCAAACGGGGCTCAGCGTCGCTTTCGACCTGCCCACTCAGATGGGCCTCGACTCGGATGACCCCTTGGCTACGGGCGAGGTGGGAAAGGTCGGGGTCGCCATCGACACCCTCGACGACATGCGGAGACTGCTCGGCGGCATCCCCCTCGACGAGGTCTCGACATCGATGACGATCAATTCCACCGCCGCGATCCTTCTCCTCCTCTACCAGCTCGTCGCCGAGGAGCAGGGAATCGACCCGGCTCAGCTCAGGGGGACGATTCAGAACGACATACTCAAGGAGTACGTGGCCCGGGGCACCTACATCTACCCGCCGCGACCCTCGATGAGGCTGGTCACCGACGTGTTCGCCTATGCGGCCGCCGAACTGCCGCAGTGGAACCCGATCTCGATAAGCGGCTACCACATCCGGGAAGCAGGATCGACGGCCGCCCAGGAACTGGCCTTCACCATCGCCAACGGGCTCGCCTATGTCAGGGCGGCCATCGACGCAGGTCTCGATGTGGATTCGTTCGCGCCCCGACTCTCGTTCTTCTGGAACGGGCACAACGATTTCTTCGAGGAGATCGCCAAGTTCCGGGCCGGCCGCCGCCTCTGGGCCAGGCTGATGCGCGACGAAATCGGTGCCAAGGACCCCAAGAGCTGGGCGATGCGATTTCACACCCAGACTGCAGGATCCACCCTCACCGCTCAGCAGCCTCTGAACAACGTGGTTCGTACCACGATGCAGGCCATGGCCGCGGTCCTCGGCGGTACCCAATCGCTGCACACGAACTCTTACGACGAGGCGCTGGGCCTGCCCACGGATGAGTCGGCGTTGCTGGCTCTACGCACCCAGCAGGTGATCGCTCACGAGTCGGGTGTCGCCGACACCGTCGACCCTCTTGCCGGGTCCTATTTCGTGGAGTACCTGACCGACCGCCTCGAGGAGGCGGCTCGATCATTGCTAGCCCGGGTCGAGGGGATGGGAGGTGCGGTTGCGGCCATTGAAGAGGGCTGGATGCAGGCCCAGATCGAGGATGCGGCATACATCGAGGCCAGACGTCAGGCCGACGGCTCCGGCGTTGTGGTAGGTGTGAACCGATATGCCACCGGCGGCGGTGCACCAGTCCCGATGCTCGAAGTCGACCCTTCCCTGGAGGAGGAGCAACGGCAACGCCTCGCCACATGGCGGGAGAGCCGGGACGAGGCGGCGGTGGAGTCGGCGCTCGACGACCTCCAGGACCAGGCGGGCGGCGACGGCAACCTTCTCCCACCCATGAAGGATGCTTTGCAACATGGGGCGACTGTCGGTGAGGTGTCCAATCGTCTGCGGGCCGTGTTCGGTGTCTACCGTCCGGTGTGAAGGAGCGGGAATGAGATGAGCGACACTCGCAGACATCTGGTCATCATCGGTGGCGGCCCGGCGGGCACCCAGGCTGCTACCACAGCGGCTTCGAAAGGTGGGCGGGTCACGCTCATCGAAAAAGAGATCGTCGGTGGCGCGGCCCATCTCTGGGACTGCATTCCGTCGAAGACGATGGCGGCCGCCGCCCTTCGCCACTCATCGGTCCGCAATGCCGCCAAGCTCGGCCTTGCCACCGAGCCGACCCGGGTCGACACAAGCGTGCTGTCAGGGCGGATCAAGGCGATAACCGGAGACATCAATCGCAACTGGTTGGAACTGCTCGAGTCACAGTCGGTGGAGGTGATCTACGGGCAGGGCCGTTTCGTGTCCGATCGGGAGGTCGTCGTCGAGACCGAGTCCGGTGAGCGACGGATCGGATTCGATCGGGCGATGGTCTCAACCGGCTCGGCGCCGCGTGTTCCCGAGTGGGCTCCGGTGGACGGTGAGAGAGTGCTCACGACGCGGGACTGTTACGACATGGTCGATGTCCCCGAGCACATGGTCATCATCGGGTCCGGAGTGACGGGCGTGGAGTTCACCCACATCTTCGAGAGCCTCGGATCGAAGGTGAGCCTCGTGGTGTCGCGTCGCCAGATCCTTCCCCACCGCGACGCCGAAGTCGCCGCCGTCCTCGAGGAGGATTTCTTGGAGAGGGGTGTGCATCTCGCCATCGGCGCACGTGCCGAGAAGATCGACGTCGACGGATCCGGCGTCTCGGTTTTCTGTGACGACGGGCGGGTGTTGCACGGCTCCCACGCGCTGCTAGCGGTCGGATCCATCCCGCTCACCGACGGTCTCGATCTCGACGCGGCGGGGGTCGCCGGTAGCGACGGTTACATCGAGGTGGACGAGTTTCAGCGAACGTCCGTCCCCCATATCTACGCGGCCGGCGATGTCACCGGTCAGATGCCCCTCTCGTCGGTGGCTTCGATGCAGGGGCGGAAGATCGCCCGTCATGCACTCGACCTCCCGGTGACGCCTCTCGACTACTCCAAGGTGGCCGAAGCCATATTCACCGAGCCCGAGATCGCCTCGGTCGGGTTGGTCGATGTGGAGGCTGCCGCCCAGGGCCGAAAGGTCCGCACGATGAAGGTGCCGTTCGCCGCGAACGCCCGATCCGTGCTCCAACATTTCACCAGGGGTTTCGTCAAGCTGACCTCCGACCCCGCCACAGGTGTGGTCCTGGGCGGGACCATTGTTGGCCACCGCGCATCCGAGCTAATAGGTGTCCTCACGCTCGCCGTTCAGGCGGATGTAACCGTCAAGGAACTGGTAGAAACCCTGATGGTTCACCCCTCGATGACGGAAGCCATCTCCGACGCCGCCGAATAGGGACCCGTCACGCAGGTGCGCGGGTCGGCCTACTTCACGATGGCGATGACCTGACCGGGGGTCACGGTGTCTCCGGGCTGGACCCTGAGGTCGACGACTTCGCCGGTAGCCGGGGAGCGAACCTCGTTCTCCATCTTCATGGCCTCGAGGACGCATATCGGGTCGCCTTCGGTCACGGATGCCCCGGCGGCGACGTGAACCTTGACGATGGTGCCCTGCATAGGGGCCGTCACCATGCCGTCTGAAGCTGTGCCAGGCCCGGTCAACTGGAGCTTGGGGGGCCTCCTTCGGATGCTCCCCGTCAGGGGCTCCGGTGCCCAGTAGCTGACTGCGAAGCGGCGACCGCCGACCTCGACGGTGATGTCCCGCCGAGCCAGGCTCTCCTCCTCGGGGAGCGATGGGGTGGCGTCGGGGTCGCCGCCCCCGAGGTCGACGTTCTCCTCCATCCACTTGGTGTGGTGTGTTCCGTTGATGAAGTCGGGGTGATTCAGCACCGCCAGGTGTGCGGGGATCGTCGATCCCACTCCTGTCACCCGGAACTCCTCGAGCGCTCGCCTCCCCTTCTGGATGGCCCGGGGCCTGTCGGGTGCCCAGACGACGAGCTTGGCCATGAGATTGTCGTAGTACTGGGAGACGTTGGTCCCTGGCCTGATCCAGGAATCGACCCGGACGCCCGGCCCTGCCGGCTCCTGCCACTCGACCACCTGTCCCGGGGTGGGGAGGAATTGGTTGAACGGGTCCTCGGCATTGATGCGGAATTCGATGGCGTGACCCCTCGGTTCGACGGTGTCGATCGTCAGTTCCTCGCCTGAGGCAATCCTGAGCTGCCACTCGACCATGTCGTGCCCGGTGACCATCTCAGTGATGGTGTGCTCGACCTGCAGACGGGTGTTCATTTCGAGGAAGAAGAACTCGCCGGTGCGATCGACCAGGAACTCGACGGTCCCTGCATTCACGTACCCGCAGGACTTGCCCGCAGCCAACGCAGCACGGCCCAGGGCCCGGCGTTGCTTGACGGTGAGACCCGGCGAGGGCGTCTCTTCGATCAGCTTCTGATGACGCCGCTGAACGGAGCAATCGCGCTCGCCGAGGAATACGCCTTTGCCCTGGGCGTCGAACAGCACCTGCGCCTCGACGTGCCGTGGTTCCTCCAGGTACTTCTCGACGTAGACCTCGGGGTTGCCGAAATAGGCATCGGCCTCGCGTCTGGCCCCTTCGAACCCTTCGTCGAGCTCATCGGGCCCACGAACCACCCGCAACCCCTTGCCGCCACCGCCGTGGGCGGCCTTGATGGCGACCGGGTAGCCGAACTGCTCGGCGAGGGAGGCCACCTTCTCGACCGAGGTGACCGGCTCGGTGACCCCGGGAACGGTGGGCACCCCGAACTTCTCAGCATTGCGTCTCGAGGTGATCTTGTCTCCCATGGCCTCGATGGCGCTGGCTGGCGGGCCCACCCACACGATCCCCGCCTCACTGACCGCAGCAGCGAACCTGGCGTTCTCGGAGAGAAACCCGTATCCGGGGTGAATCGCTTCGGCGCCCGAGTCATGGGCGATCTGCAGGATCTTCTGTTGATTCAGATAGCTGTCGGCGGCGGGGGCAGGGCCGGCGTTCCAGGCCTCGTCGGCCAGGTCGACATGGAGCGCATCGCGATCCAGTTCCGAATACACGGCAATGGTGCGAATCCCCATCTCCCTCGCGGTGCGGATCACCCTGACCGCGATCTCGCCGCGATTGGCGACGAGGAGACTTTTCATCACTGAGGACCGTTTCCGTGCTTCTTCGGGGGCAGGGTCTCTCGCTTGGTTCGAAGGACCTCGAGGGCGCGGACCAGCTTGTAACGGGTCTCACGAGGCTCGATCACCTCATCGACCAGCCCGAGCTCGGCTGCCACATAAGGGTTGTTGAAGCGCTCTTCGTAGTCGGCGATCAGCTCGGAGCGGACCCTGTCCGGCTCCTTGGTGGCGCTGATCTCCCGGCGATGGATGACGTTTACCGCCCCCTGGGCCCCCATCACCGCGATTTCGGCAGACGGCCAGGCAAAGACCAGATCGGCCCGTATCCCGCGGGCGTTCATGACGAGGTAGGCGCCTCCGTAGGCCTTTCGGGTGATGACGGTGACTCGTGGCACCGTGGCCTCGCAATAGGCGTACAGGAGCTTGGCGCCGTGACGAATTATCCCTTGATGCTCCTGCTCGACGCCAGGGAGGAAGCCGGGCACATCGACAAATGTGATGATCGGGATGTTGAAGGCGTCGCAGAACCGGACGAAGCGGGCCGACTTCTCCGATGCCTCGATATCGAGGGTGCCCGCCAGGACCGCAGGCTGGTTCGCCACGACCCCGACGGTATGCCCGTCGAGTCGTCCAAAACCCACGACGATGTTCCTTGCCCACATCTCGTGCACCTCGAGGAATTCGCCGCCATCGAGAATGGTCTCGACCAGCTCCACCATGTCGTATGGCTGGTTGGCCGAGTCGGGGATCATCGAGTCCAGCGAGTCGTCGATGCGATCGGGGCGATCGGTGGGAGCGAAGTAAGGAGGCAACTCCATGTTGTTGCGGGGCAGGTATGACATGAGATACCGCACGGCCTCGAGTGCGTCGATTCCGGTCGGGTAGACGAAGTGGGTGACACCCGACTTCGAGGCATGGGTGGCCGCGCCACCCAACTCCTCCATGGTCACCTCCTCACCGGTCACCGCCTTGATGACATCAGGGCCCGTGATGAACATGTGGCTGGTCTGGTCCACCTGGAACACGAAGTCGGTGAGGGCGGGGGAGTAGACGGCTCCGCCGGCGCACGGACCCATGATGACCGAGACCTGGGGGACCACCCCCGATGCTCTCACGTTGCGCTCGAAGATCCGCCCGTACCCGTCGAGGGAGGAGATGCCCTCCTGGATGCGCGCACCACCCGAGTCCTTGAGGCCGATGACCGGCGTCCCCGTGTCGAGAGCCATGTCGAGGACCTTGCAGATCTTGTCTGCCACGACCTTGCTCAGACTGCCGCCGAACACGGTGAAGTCCTCGGCGAATACGAAGACGGGTCTGCCGTCGATCGTGCCGTGGCCGGTGACGACTGCGTCACCGAGCGGACGTTTGTCCTCTATCCCGAAACCCGAGGACTGGTGTCTGACGAACTGGTCGATCTCCTGGAACGAGCCCTTGTCGAGGAGAGCATCGAGCCGTTCCCGGGCCGTCAGTTTCCCCTGCTCGTGCTGGCGGGCGATCGCTCGCTGACTTCCGGCATGCAGGGCCTCTTCGCGAAGCTCCCTGAGCCGCTCGATTCGCGCCTCGGTCCCCAAGACTCCTCCGTAACCTCACAGATTCCGACTCGTCAGGAGACGAGATGGCTACACCCTATTTGCAATTGTGGGCGGAAGAGGTCGCATCCACACAGGACCTGGCCCGCTCCGAACTGGACAGTCTTCCGGTGGTCGTCGCCGCCCAGCGGCAAACAGCGGGCCGGGGGAGGGGTGGAGCGCCCTGGTTGTCGGCGCCCCGGGCCCTCGCGGTCTCACTCGCTTTCCGCCCCCCAGACGACGATCTCCGCCCGTTCTCCCTGATGGCAGGTGTGGCGGCGGCTCGTGGGCTGGAAGGTGTCAGTCTGAAATGGCCGAACGACCTGCTGGCCGATGGGGCCAAGGTGGGTGGGATCCTCGTCGAGCGCGCCGACGAAGTGGTGATCGGGATGGGGGTCAACCTGTGGTGGCCCGATGCCCCTGAGGGCATGGGCGCACTTCACGAGGATGACCCGGGTCCCGGGCTCCACGCCCAAATCGCAGGGCTCTGGGCGGCGGAGTTGATGATGCTCATCGAGTCGGACGGCTGGCCGATCGACGAGTACCGATCACTGTGCTCCACGCTGGGCAAGGAGATCTCCTGGGAGCCGGAGGGTCAGGGAACTGCGATCGACGTCACAGGGGAGGGCGCTCTGGTGGTCGAGACCCCCGGTGGGCGACAAACCCTCACCTCGGGTGCGATCAGGCACCTTCGGCACTAGCCGAGATCGACCTCGACCGCAGCCGGCAGCGTCGTCTTGAAGAACTCGACGAGCCGGGGGTAGGCGTCGGCTGATGCGTCGGGGTCGTAGCCGTCTGCTTCGACGTCGAGGAATGAGTGGCCCGCATCTTCGTACAGAAGCCACTGGCCATGGTCGTTCCGCCGTTGCGCCTCATCGACGGTCGATGGTGCGATCAATTCGTCGGTTGCTCCGTAGAGGCCGAGCACCGGCACAGGGAGGTTGTCCAGGTACGCGGCCACCTGGTATTCGCGCTCCTCGTCGCCGGTGAGGGGGGTGTATGCGACCGCCACGGACTTGACCCAGGACCGGGTAGAGGCGCCCACGATGGCGAAACGGCCTCCGACATCGATGCCGAGGATCCCGAGATCGCCGCTCACAGCCCACTGGACGTCGTCGGACACGACGAATTCGTGTATCTCGTCGAGATCCATCAATGCCCGACGATCGGCCAGGGCCTCGTACGCCTGGTTCGGATCCCCCTTCTGCCTGTAGAAGTCGAGGCCAATGGCGACCACCCCCCAGCGAGCAAACATGCGACAGAGATCCTTCTCGAGCCCGGAGAGGCCCTCGAGCGTGGGAAGCACCAGGACGACGGGGAACTGCCCGGCGACGTCGGGCCGAGCCAGGTACTGCGTGCGGAGATTCGACCCGATGGGAAGGGGCCAGCCCCCATACATGATCGGATGGGTTCCTTCGTGCGCGAGTACGGCCACGGCGAGCAGATTAGGCCAGCGAGGCCCCGGCGATTGCCAAAGTTTCGAGGAACCCCTGCCTAGCCTGACGACGTCTCATCCGAAGATGGCCTCGTCCTCCCCACGACACCTTGCGCCCCGTCGCGGGCTGCCCAAATGGCTGAAGATCACGATCCTCGGTCTCTTGGTGGCTGCCACCCTGGGCGCGCTGGCCGTGTTCTGGGCCCTGGATACCGGCCAGGACGTCCTCGCCCTCGCCAACAGCGATGAAAAGGTCGTCAGCGAGCTGAGTGAGGCGACCGGGGACGCCTTGACATTCCTCGTCGTTGGAAGCGACTCCCGCGAGGGCCTCGATGACCTGGCTTTCTTCGGCCGGGCGGGTGGAGAGCGGGGCGATGTGATCATGCTCGTACAGCTCGACCAGGCAAGAGGTGAGGCCCGGATGCTCTCCATCCCTCGAGATCTCTGGGTGGACATCCCGGGAAATGGCGAGGGCAAGATCAATGCGGCCTATTCCTACGGCGGCCCTTCTCTGATGGTCCAGACCATCAGAGAGAATCTCGGGATCGACGTCAATCACTATGTCGAGGTGGACTTCCTCGGGTTCATCGCCATGGTGGATGAGTTGGGTGGCGTCGAGATGTCGTTCCCCTACCCAGCGAGGGACGCCAAATCCGGGCTCAGTGTCGAGGCTGGAACTCAGACACTCGACGGCGAGCAGGCCCTCGCCTACGCCCGCTCGCGGAAGTATGAGGAGTACCAAGACGATCGGTGGGTGAGCGTCGATGCCAGTGACCTGGGCCGGACCCAGCGCCAACAGGAGGTGGTCCGCGCCATCCTCACCGAGATGAAGAGCCCGGGCTCGATAGCCGAGGCGGGGGACATCGCAGGTTCTATGGCGAAGCATATGACCATCGACGCCACGCTCGCCGACTCCTCGGTGGCCTCACTGGCATGGGACTTCCGCAGTCTCGTAACCGGGAGCATCGACGGTCAGACACTCCCCGTCTACGGCGACACGGTCAACGGCGCTTCTGTGGTGCGGGCGTCAGAGCCGGAGGCAGCTGCGACCATCGACGGTTTTCTCTCCGGCGTTATGACTGTGGAATCGGCTCCGTTGCGGATTCAGGTCCTGAACGGCAATGGCGTTGCGGGGGCGGCCTCGGCCATGTCAGAGAGGCTGGCCGAGTCTGGTTTCGAGGTCGCCGGTGTTGGAAACGCCGACGACAAGGACTACGCCACCACAACGATCTTGGTCCCGGATGGGAGCATGGCAGGGGATCAAATCGTCGGGCAGATCGGTTTCGGTGTAGTTCAGATCGGTACCGTCGATAACGGTTATGACGCCGTTGTGATCGTGGGTGCCGACGCCTCCTGATCGCAACGCCTAGCGATCTACCATGGCGGATTCAATGGACATAGCAATCATCGGGGCCGGTTACGTCGGTCTCGTCACCGGGGGTGGGCTCGCCAGTCTCGGCCATCGAGTGCGTCTCGGCGAAGCGAACGCAGAACGAGTCGAGCTCCTTCGCAATGGTGGAATACCCATATACGAGCAAGGCTTGCCAGACCTCTTGTCACATGCGACCGGGCGCGGCCTTCTCAGCTTCCACACCTCGAACAAAGAGGCAGTTCACGGGGCCGGCTTCGTCTTTCTCGCACTGCCCACTCCGGAAGGGGAGGACGGCCGGGCCGACCTCAAATACGTCCATGCGGTGGTGGACGAGCTTGCCAACGAGGTCGGGGAGGACACCACCTTTGTCGTCAAGTCCACTGTGCCTCCGGGCACCGTTGCGTCGTTGCGTAAGCGGTTGGCGGACCTCGGCAGCTCGGCACGCATCGTCTCCCACCCCGAGTTCCTCCGTGAGGGGAAGGCGGTCGACGACTTCCTCGAGCCGGACCGAATCGTGGTCGGCGCCTGGGAAGAGGCCGATGCAAAGGCGGTGGCTGATCTCTACCGCAGCCTCGACGCGCCAGTAGTCATCACCGACCCCACATCAGCGGAGATGATCAAGTACGCCTCGAACGCCTACCTGGCGGCCAGGCTCACCTTTGTCAACACCCTGTCCAACGTCTGCGAGGCGGTCGGCGCCGACATCCTCGATGTCGTCCGTGGCCTGGGGATGGACCATCGGGTCGGGCCTCATTTCCTCCAGCCGGGACCCGGTTACGGAGGCTCCTGTTTCCCCAAGGACACGCAGGCTTTGATCGCCGTCGCTCAGGACGCCGGCTATGACTTCGAGCTGCTCCGGGCGGTCATCGAAGCAGATGAGGAGCAGCGTCGGCGGGTGGCGGACAAAGTTCGACAGGCAGCCGGGGGTGGTCTGCGAGGGCGGCGCATCGGCATGTGGGGCGTTGCATTCAAGGCCGGCACCGACGACGTCCGGGAGTCACCGGCCGTCCGGATCGCCTCCCTGCTCCAGGCCGATGGCGCCGAGGTGGTGGCATACGACCCCGAGGCGACGACCGATCTGCTCACCATGGCACCCGATCCGATCACCGCGGTCACGGATGCTGATGTGCTCCTCATCGCCACCGAGTGGCCCGAGTTCTTGACGGTGGACATGTCCCAGGTGTCCAACGTGATGCGGGGTCACCGCGTGGTGGACGCCCGCAACATCCTCGATCCGAAGAAAGTCCGGGCCGTCGGTCTCGACTATTGGGGTCTGGGCCGTCCCGGCGCCTAAGAGGGGTAGGTGGCAGGCCTACCTGAACATGTCCTCATCGGGCGGCCTGACCAGGTCTTTGCCCCGTCCTTCCCCACGCGGCCCCTCGTAACCACGGATCAGAGCGGCGGGAATCCCGTCCGCCTTTCCCATCACGAGATCGGCCGCTGCGGCCAGCTCGTCGGCGACCGCGATCTCAGTGACCTCGAGCTCACGGCCCGCCCAGTCGCTGGTGCCCCTCAGATCGATCACGGCTTCGATGCCCGACACACCGACAGCGACATCGGTGAGGCCCCGCCGCCACGGTCGTCCGAAGGTGTCCGAGATGACTACGGGGATGTCGATCCCGAACGAGCGATGGAGACGGGTTCGAATCCGATTCGCAGATCGGTCCGGGTCCTCCGGGAGAAGGATCATGGTCCCGGGCTCGGCATTCGACCTGTCGACGCCGGCGTTGGCACAGATGAACCCGTGCTTCGTCTCGGCGATTATCAGATCGCCCCGTCGCCTCACCACGGAGACGGCTTCGGATTCAACCAAAGCACGTCTGAATATCTCCTCGTCGCCTTCGATCGTGACAACCCTTCCCTCTGCCTTGGAGACGATCTTGTGGGTGACGACCAACACGTCCCCGCCCTTCGGCGCCAAGGGCTGCAGAGCAGTGGTCAGGATCTCGGTGAGCTCGTCGCCCGGGTGAACGGGGCCGATCCCGGTCAGCGCAAAGATCTGAAGGGTCACAGGCTCAGTATTGCCCGGGCAAGACTGGCGGCACTGGCCAGGGCGGCGATATGGGTCTCCAGTGCCACGACGGTGACACCATCGATGTCCCCTGCATCGTCGCTATCCGTGTTGTCGACCACCAGCGTGTCAATCAGGCCCTGGTAGGAGGCGACTACGGCATTCGACCCGGATCCGAGACCCAGATCGGCCATCACGACATCGGCCGGCCCTTTCAGTGCGCGACCGCCGATCAGTGGGCTGACCGCGATCACATGAGGGTGCCGCCGGACGGCCTGCTCTATCGACTCGATTGCGAGGATCGGCCAGATCGACAGTGGGGGATTGGATGGCCCGATCACCAGGAGGTCGGCGCCGTCGATCGCCTCGATGACGCCGGGGGCGGCGGTGGCGTCCGCATCGCCTTCGAAATCCAGCTTCTTCACGTGGTCGCGGTGACGTCGATCTACGAAATACTCCCGGAAGGTGAGCCTGCTCCCGTCCGTCGTCGTGATCATTGTCCGAAGCTGGTCATCGGACGCAGGCAGCACCTTGGATCGAATCGCGAAGCCTTCGCGGACGGAGTCGGTCACCTCGGTCAAGGTGTGACCCTGGGCCAGGCGGTGGCTGCGATAGATCTTGAGAGCCAGGTCGAGATCGCCCAGTTGAAATTGGTTCTCGACACCGAATCGGGCCAGTTCGGTATTGGCAACGAAGGTGTCGTCGGCCCGCCCCCAGCCCTGCGGGCCTTCGATTCCCGCCAGCGTGTAGACCATCGTGTCGAGGTCGGGTGACACATACAGTCCATGGATGGGGAGGTCGTCCCCGACATTCACCACAAGGGTGAGATCGACATCCTCGAGCGAGTCGAGCCCGCGTCCGAGTCGGGCGCCACCCACCCCGCCGGAGAGCTCAACGACCCTGGTCACGACGTTCGATATTGCTCAGTGGCGCGCTCCGGTTCACAATGTCCTCCCGCATGACAAGTGTTTCAGCACCGCAGATCGCGGACGAATCGACACCTCTGGTGCCACCGGACGCGCCCCGCGTGAAAGTGATCGTCACCCTGGTTGAGGGCGCCGACCTCGAGGCAGCCCTGGCCACCGTGGACCGGCAAGTGTATGAGGGCATTCACGACGTCGTGGTCATCACTGACGAGAATCGTGACGTGCCGGTTGGAGTGAGCCGGATGGCGACACTGGAGGAGGCCATCGCACTCACGGGAGCCGAGGTGGACTATCTCTGGATCCTGCACTCCGACGCCAGGCCCCGGCCCGATGCTCTGGCGGCTCTGGTCTCGGAACTCGATCGGAACGAAGCGTCCCTCGGCGGGTCCAAGTTGCTCCTGGCTGGGACCCGGGACGAGTTGGAGTCGATCGGGAGCGCCACAGACGTGTTCGGCGACCCATTCACAGGTCTCGACGAAGGTGAGATCGATCTCCAGCAGTACGACGTCGTGCGTGAGGTTGCCTTCGTGTCCTCGGTATCGATGCTCGTACGACGGGACCTCGCCCAGGGGCTGCGCGGCCTCGACGTCCTCCTCGAGCCGGTGGCTGCCGGGCTCGACTTCTCGCAGCGGGCCCGTCTTGCTGGAGGACGGGTGATCACCGTCCCTTCGTCGGAGGTCTATCACCAGGCCCGATGTGAGGAGAGAGCAGGCGGATGGCGGGAGGAAGCCGGCCGTTTGCGGGCCATGCTCAAGGCATATCGCCCGATCACTCTGCTCTGGGTCGTCCCCTTCGAGATCCTCGTTTCGGTTGTCGACTCGCTGGCCAACCTGATCCTTTTCCGCTGGAGGGTGGGCGCGCGCCACCTGATGTCCTGGCTTTGGAATCTCAGGCATCTGCCTTCGACGATCGGCGAGCGCCGGCGCTTCCGGCAGGTTCGGGCCGTTGGTGACGAGGAGCTTTTCAGGTTCCAGTCGAGGGGCTCGGTACGACTGCGAGAGGTCGGTTCTGAGATCACCGATCGTGTGCTCTCCGTCTTCGACGACGACCAGGCCCTTGCCCGCGGGACCAGGAGGATCTGGTCGAGCCCCGGCATCTGGGGCGCCCTCTTCGCCGCTGCCGTCGTCCTGATCGCTTCGTGGTCGATCTTCTTCAATGGGGTTCCCAACGCCGGCTTCAACTTCCCATTCGAGCCTCCGACAGTGGCCCTCGACCGCTTCTTCGCCGGATGGAACGACTCCAGTCTGGGCTCGCCTGATGCGGTGCACCCCGCCTCCGGGTTCAGCGGGCTGATCTCCCTGGTCTGGTTCGGCGCAGAGGGTGCCGCTCGGACCATCGCCACCATCCTCTTTGCCGTTTTGGCCGTCCTGGGCATGGGCCGGCTGGCTGGTCGTCTCGGATTCAGGGGACCGGGTCGCTATCTCGCCGGCCTCGTGCTCCTCGCCGGCCCGGGAACGGCGCTCATCGTCGGAGCCGGATCCTGGCTCGCCCTGGGTGCGGCCGCCTTGTTGCCCTGGGCGGTTCGCTCCGTGGTCCTCCACCCCGACGACCGCGGGAGGAGTTGGTTGACCCATATCGGCTGGGTCCTGGTCTGGACGATCCTGCTCATGGCCGTCTCGCCCGTGCTCGGCGTCGTTCCGATCATCGCCGCGGTCCTGTGGCGCCTGTTGGGTGGGAGTCGGTCCTCCCTTCGCCTCGGCCTGGTCACGCTCCTGGCCGGGGTCGTGGCTGTGGGATTCGTGTACGACGACCAGGGGTGGCTGCTCGATTTCGATCGTCGGCTGCGTCTGATCATCCCCGATTGGTGGCCGGTCCTCATCGCCCTCACCGCAATCCCACTGATGCTGATCGCCGGCCGCACCCGTCGGTTCGGCCTCTTCGGAGCCCTCATCGGCCTCGGCGGCATGTTTGCCGTGAGGGTGCCGTTGGGGGGGACCCGGCATCGAAGAAGCGGGCCTGGTCCTGGCTTCGTTCGGCTCGGCCTTGCTGGTTGCCGCCGCTCTCGACCGGCTCAGCATCGAACCCCGTCGACTCCTGGCGTCGATGGGCGCTGCTGTCATGATCCTCCTCTCGGCGGCAGGGTTGATGAATGGGCGTCTCGGTTTGCCCGCTGGTGACATCAACGACCGGTTCGGTTTTGCCTCGACGCTGGCAGAGCAGGGGAATCCAGGGCGCGTGTTGGTGATCTCGGCCGATCGCGGGCTGATCCCTGGCGAGGCGCGGCCCGGGCCGGGCATCTGGTACCGGACACTGGACGGTCAGGGAACAACTCTCGATGAGGTTTGGCTGCCCGAGCCGCAGCCGGGTGACGACCGCCTCGCCGATGTGATCGACCGCATCGCAAGTGGTGCGGATCTCCGGCCCGGGGCGCTCCTGGCCGAATTCGCCATCGATTGGGTTGTGGTCGAGGGCACCGAGACCCCGTTGGACCCGATTCTCGACTCCCAGGTGGACCTCACCCCGACCCCGCTGATCACCGGGGCCAAGGTGTTCGAGAACCCCCAGTCTGCCGAAATGGCGGCTGTCGACGAAGACCTGGTCTGGCATCGGGAAGGAACTGGCTTCGCGGGCGCTCCCTCGTCGGACCCTCTCTCGATACGGGTCAACTACTCGGATGGATGGGCACCGCAACCAGGGCAGAGCGACTGGTTCACTGCCGTGTCTGCGGTGGACGGGCAGGCGAGCTTCTCGGCCTCGGGATACCTGTCCTACGCTCCCTACGCCGCCGCACTGCTCTTCGTTTTGGCAATTGGCCTCGTTTCCTGGGGAAGGGCGCGACGATGATGAAGGCTCTTCTCGCCATCCTGGTTGCGGCCCTAACCGTCGGCGTTTTGCTGATCCCGAGACCCGAGCCGCCTCAGGCCGACGAAGTTGCTGCCGTCAACGCGCCGGCCGTTGCCGTGTGCCCGGTGGAGGAGGGGAGTGGTCGGACCACGACCATCGGGGTGGCATCCGGGGTCAACGGCGAGGGCCGCTTCACCGCCTTCGCCGCCGGCGTGCCGGCGGGCTCGGTCACGTTCTCGACCGGAGAGTCTGGCTCGGCTGCGATTCCTATTGCCGAGGTTGCCCCGCTGGGCACGGGGGCCGGTCTCGCCGAATTGCCGGGGCAGGACGTGGCTGCGGCATCTGTCTTCGTGGGGGCCCAAACGGCCGCCGTCGAGGGCTGTCTCCGCACACCCACACAGCAATCGTTGCTCGCCGGCGGATCCACGGTGAGCGGCGAGAGATTCCAGGTACAGCTGATGAACCCGTATGCGGGTGAGGCGATTGTGGATCTGATCGTCCAGTCGGAGTCCGGTCTCGAGGCCGCTCCGCAGCTGCGAGGGATTTTGGTGCCGTCACGCTCATCCGTAGTGATCGACCTCGCCGAGCTCTTGCCCGGAAGACAGTCACTTTCCATTGCCATCGAGGTGGCGAGTGGAAATGTCATGACGGTCGGCCGCTTCGATGCCGGCGCAGACGGCGCTCTCTGGCATTCGGTGGCGCCGGCGTCCGATTGGTACGTGCCGGTGCCAGGTGGGGGTCTCGAAGGCGAACTCATCGTCTCGACGGGTGTCGCCGCCGAGATGACATTTCAGGTCGATGTCTATGGGGCGCAAGGCGTGATCGAGGGGTTCCGGGAGGGCGTCGTGCCGAGCAGGGGAGCGACGAGCGTGCCGCTTGCCGATATGGAGCTCCAGGGTGCGTCTGCATTCAGGGTGATCACGACTCAGCCGGCGGCGGTCTTCCTGCGAGATATTTCCGATGCGGGCGTGGCGATCACAAGTGGAGCGACGACGACGGCGTCGACATGGCTCCTCCCCGGTGCCGGATTGGCTCCCGGCGGGAGGGGTAGCGCTGTCATCCTCAATGCGGGACTCGAGGAGGCTTCCGTCGTCCTCACGGCTCGACGAGCGCAGTCTGCCACTAAGGAACTGACCGTCCCGGCCGGAACCGTCGTCCAGGTGCAGGCGGTCGAGGGTCGCGCCAGCGCCTACACGGTCGAGGGATCCGGCGACCTGGTGGCGCTGTGGGTGACGAATACCGACACCGGCAAAGCTGAGAGCATCGGCGTGCCGATCATCGATGAATGAGGTCTGGCTCCGGCTGGCGATCGTCATTGCGGCCGTTGCCGTCTCCCTCCTGATCGTTGCAATGCTGCGACGTCGGCCGGCGGCCTCGGGCAGCCGCGATGGTGGTGCGCTCGCCCCCGGCGTCTACCTCTTTACGTCCTCAACGTGCATCGACTGCATCGGGGCTCGGGAGCGCCTGGAGGACATGCTGGGCAGCGCCGGATACATCGAGATCGGGTGGGAGGACGACCCCGGTTTGTTCACACATTTGGGCATCGATGCCGTGCCTTGCACCGTCGTCGTCGGCGATGACGGCTCTGCCTCGCTCTACCTGGGCATGCCCGACGGGGCGCTCGGGGGCTTGAATCCTTGAACAGGGAAGGCCCAACACCTACCGTTTCCGGCATGATTCTCAGTTGTGCCCGTTGTGGCTCGCCGGCTGCCGCCGTTATGACCTTCTCCTACCCGGACAGTTCGGTCTGGATGGACGACCTCGTCAACGGCGTCGAGCGACGCGGGTACGCCATGTGTGCCGATCATGCCGATCGCATGATCCCCCCTCTCGGGTGGACGTTGACCGACCGTCGGACCGTCACCCGGCTGTTCGCCCCGCTTTCCGTGGCCTGATGTCCCTCGACCGCGATCTGCTCGATGCGGTCAAGGATCTCGACGAGCACGATCTTCGTCGGCTGCTCATCCTGACCCGAGCCCAGCTTCAGGGCTCAGGTGCCCTCGGGGCGGATGACCACCCCGAAGTGCATCTACGGCAGCAGGCGGTGCGATGCGGGAAGTCGGGTTGCACCCGTTGTCCGCACGGCCCTTACTGGTACGCCTATTGGACCGAGAACGGGCGGAGGCGGAGCCGCTATGTGGGCCGTCTCCTGGACGAGGAGGCGTTGTTGTAGGGCCTCGACGGTCGTACCATGTGCCCACCCCAGTTTCGAGACGAGATGAACTGTCCACAGTGCTCAAAACCTGATGTGATCGAGATCGAGCACGTCCTCCCCGACGGGACCCAGGTCCTGTTCTTCGCATGTCACAACTGCGAGGAGAGGTGGTGGAATCGGGATGGCGAGGACATCGACATCTCGCAAGTTCTGGAGATCGTCCGACAGCATCGCGCGTGACAACTCCACGGTCTCTTCTGCGGGGCAATCCCTGGCCGATCGTCCTCACCCTCGCCGGCATCTCCCTCGTCATCCTCGTGGTGATGAACCCGTGGTGGATCGTGTCGTCCACGACTCCGACCGGCGGCGATATGGGGGCTCACGTCCTTGGTCCCGCATTCCTGAGAGACAGCCTCCTACCTGAAGGCAGGATCCAGGGGTGGTCCAACGATTGGTTCGCCGGCTTTCCGGCCTTCTACTTCTACTTTCCCCTGCCCTCATTGACCATTGTCTTCCTGGACCTGTTCCTGCCCTACGGCGTCGCCTTCAAAGTCGTCACCGTCATGGGTCTCCTGGCCACACCACCGGCCGCCTACTACCTGGCCCGCTCCATGCGGCTCGGGAAGCACATCTCCCTGGTGGCGGCAGGCGCGGGGGTCGTGTTCGCCTTTTTCGAGAGCTATTCCATCTACGGGGGCAACATTGCCTCGACTCTCGCCGGCGAGTTTGCCTACTCCTGGTCCTTCGCCCTATCTCTGCTCTATCTCGGCTTGCTCATCCGGGCGGTCCGAGACGATCGGAGATATCTCAAGTGGGCGGCTGTCGCCCTGGCCGCCACCGCGCCTATCCCATGTCCTGACGACGATCGTCGTCATCTTCGCCTCGCTCTTCGTCCTGCCCTGGCGGAAGGGCTTCTGGCGCACTCTCGCCATCTGGCTCTGGGGATTCGCCATCGCCGCCTTCTGGGCCCTGCCGCTCATCGCTCGCATCGGGTTCAGCTCGGACATGTCATGGACTCCGCTGTCCCGGTGGGAGGAGATCTTCCCGGTCGAGTTGTGGCTCCTGCTCCCACTGGCCATCCCGGGGGCAGTCTGGATCAGCCGTCGCACTTCGCGGGCCGCGCCCTTGCTGGCAGCGACGATCCTGCCCGTCCTCTACTTCCCGCTCCCTCACATCATGCCCGAGCTCTTCCCGACCGTGTTCGGCGGGGAGCGTTGGAAGCTGTGGAACGGCCGCCTTCTCCCTTATTGGTATTTCGGAGTCGCCTTCTTCGCCGCTGTCGGCGTCGGGGCGGCGATCGTCTGGCTGTCGAGACGATTGCCCTCCCGGATCTCGGCGTATTGGCCGCGGGCATTGATTGCCGTCATCACGGTGGTTGCCTGCTCGTTGGTCATCGATTCGACCGAGTTCCCGGCATGGGTGGCGATCCCGGTCGGCGTGGCCGGGGCTCTGATCATCGGGCTCACGTTCTTATGGGGGTCGAACCTCTCCACCCGCACGTTCCTCACCGGGGCCACGGTTTCCATCGTGGTTCTTGGCGCCCTCACCGGTGTGACCTTTGTCGACGGGTGGGCCAAATGGAACTACGCAGGGTACGAGAACAAGGACAAGTGGCCCGAGTACGAGGCGCTCATGGCCGAGATCGACACCCTTCCGGAGGGAAGAGTCCATTGGGAGGCTGCAAACAAGGAGCTCGGTGTCTATGGGACACCCATGTCCCCGATGCTGATCCCGTACTGGACCGAAGGCTCCCACCCCTCGATGGAGGGGCTCTTCTTCGAGTCTTCGCTGACCACCCCGTTCCATTTCATCAACTCGTCCGAGATGTCGGAGCGTCCGTCGAACCCGATACCGGGTTTGCAGTACCACACGGGTGAGATGGAACGCGGGCTCAAGCACCTCGAGCTGTTCGGCGTCGACTACTACGTGTCGGTGACGCCTGAGGCCACGGAGCGCGCTGACGGGATCTCGGAGATGTCGAAGCTGGCCACGACCGGGCCGTTCAGCATCTACCAGCTCCCCGAGACGGAGTTGGTCGAGGTGGCGTCGCACCTTCCGTCGGTCTACGAGGTCCCGGAGCACGGCCTGCTCGACTCGCTGACGGGCTCAGATACAGTCACCGGATCGGATGGCGAGGAGCTGCCGAGCTTCTTCGACATGGCTCTCACCTGGTACGAGGACGTCGACAATCTCGACAGATTGGTTGTGACCGACGGCCCCGTGGAATGGCCTCGCATCGAGTCCGTCGATGAGAGACCCGATGTCGCGCTGAATGCTCCGGCGGATGCGGTCAGCGACATCGTCGTCGAGAACCACAAGATCTCGTTCACTACCACTGCGGTGGGTATGCCTCACCTGGTCAAGGTTTCCTATTTCCCGAACTGGACCGCGACCGGTGCCGATGGCCCCTGGCGAGCGACGCCGTCTCTGATGGTGGTCGTGCCCACCAGCGAGCAGGTCGTTCTCGAGTTCCAGGACACGTGGGCTGAGACCGGAGGGAAGATCACCACCCTGGTCGGGGTCTTGGGTCTAGTCGGTGTCGGGATCTGGGGCGTGCGCCGCCGCCAGGCGTCGTGACTCGTCGGCCAGCGTCCGGCGAATGCGCAGCAACCCGTTGATCGTTCTCGGCACCCGCTTCACCAGCGAGGAACGCGCCACCCTCATCTCCTCGACAACGACCGGCACCTCCTCGATCCGATAGCCGGCCCGCTCAGCCCGGATCACCAACTCGGTATCGAAGAGGTCCTGACGACTGAGAACCGACGGGGTGACCGTGGCGACGAGATCACGACGGAAGGCCTTCATGCCGTGGGTGTCGCTCACCTTCGAGTCGAGGATGGTGCGCAACAACAGGTTGAAGACCCAGGTGGCAATCCTTCTGAGCAGTGGTCGCCTGTCCTCCGATCCGGGATCGCGCTTCGAGGCGATGACCAGGTCGACGTCGTCCAAGGCGAGAACTCGCTTCAGAAAGTCGGCCGAGAAGTAATCGATGTCGAAGTTGACTACCCAGTCGCCGTCGCCAGCGAGGAACCCATGCCGCATGGCCGCCCCGTAGTCGGGGACGTCGAGGGACAACACCGTCACCGGGTGATTTTCGGCGACCTGTTGAGCCACGGATGCGGTCCCGTCGGTCGAGCCGTTCTCGACGAGGAAGATCCGGTACGGCTCGCCGATGCTCTCCATCTGCTCGATGAGCGTCGGAACGGCTTCCGGGATGAATTCGGCCTCGTTGTACACGGGGACCACTATCGAGAAGGTGGGGCGCATCCGGGTCGCAAGTGTAGAAATGAGCATGGGATAGGCCCACCTCTAGACTCCGCCGCCGATGAGCCCCGATTCCGTGTTCAAGGCCTATGACGTGCGCGGGCGCACGGACAACGGCGAAATCACGCCGGATCTGTACCGGAAGATCGGTGGAGCGTTCCTTCTACTGGTCGAGGCCGACGAGGTGGCGGTGGGTCGGGACTGCCGCAAGTCGTCAGATCCGTTGTTCGAGGCGCTGGTGGAGGGGCTCACAGCCGCCGGCGCCAACGTCGTCGACCTGGGGCAGGTGCCGACCGATCTGGTCTATTTCTACTCGGGCAAGCACTCGGTCCCGGGTGCGATGATCACCGCATCCCACAACCCTCCCGAATACAACGGGTTGAAGCTTTGCCGGGCCGGAGCGGCTCCCGTGGGCGCGGATACGGGGCTGGATGACATCAAGAAGGCGGTGATCGAGGGCGAGACACGTCAGTCTGCATCTCCCGGCACGATTCGCACCGTGGACGCCGTCGACGACTACATCGATCACCTCCTCGACATAGTCGATGGGTCAACGATCGGCCCGTTGCAGGTGGCCGTCGACGCCGGGAACGGGATGGCTGGGGTGACCATCGAGAAAGTCTTCGCCCGTGTCGAGGCCACGCTGGACGGCATCTACCTGGAGCCCGACGGCACCTTTCCCAACCATCCGGCGGACCCCATTCAGCCCGAGAATCTGCGTGATCTGATCGAGAAGGTGGCCGACGGTGGGCACGACATTGGTGTCGCCTTCGACGGTGACGCCGATCGCGCCTTCTTCATCGACGACAAGGCCGAGGCAGTGAGCGGGAGCACCGTCACCGCGCTCATCGCCCGGTGGATGCTCGAACGACACCCTGGTGCCTCGATCATCCACAACCTGATCACCTCTCGCGCCGTCCCGGAGACGATCAGAGCCGCCGGGGGGACTCCGATTCGAACCAGGGTCGGTCATAGCTACATCAAGCAGGTCATGGCGGAGTCGGGCGCTGTCTTCGGAGGTGAGCACAGCGGCCACTACTACTTTGCCGACAACTTCCGGGCGGACTCGGGGATGCTGGCAATGCTGATCCTCCTGCGCGTGATCTCAGAAGCCGGTCGACCTCTGTCGGTCCTCCGTCGCGACGTGGAGCCATATCGGGCATCAGGGGAGATCAATTTTGTCGTCTCCGACGTCGATGTGGCCATGAAACGTGTGGAGGCGATGTATCCCGACGCCGGCGTGGACCACATCGACGGGATGACGATCGATCTGGGGGACGTTTGGTTCAATCTGCGGCCGTCGAACACCGAGCCGCTGTTGAGACTGAATGCCGAATCTGCCGACGATCGTGCCCTGAAAGCGACGGTGGACCAGTTGGTAGCCACCCTCGAGGAGGAGAAATGAGCCTGATCGATCCGCAGCTGGCCGCCATTCTGGTTTGCCCTGTCGACAAGGCTGACCTCACAGAGGATGAGGCGGCCTCCCGGTTGGTCTGCTCGGAATGTGGCCGCAGGTATCCCGTCCGGGATGGGATACCTGTGATGCTGGTAGAGGAAGCAGAAGGTGGCCCCGATGAGTGAGATGCTCGACATGATCCGGACCCTGGGAGACCAGATCCGCTGGGCACGCGACCTCGAGGTGCCCGATCTCCCCGCCAATGATGAGATTCTCGTTGGCGGCATGGGGGGTTCAGGCATAGCGGGCGACTTTGGGGCTGCCCTGGCCACGGGAACCCTCGGGCGGGTCGCGGTCCACAAGGGCTATTCGCCCCTGCCCGGATGGGCGCGGCGTGTCAAGCCGACCGTGGTTGCTGCCTCGTACTCCGGGAACACCGAGGAGACCCTGGATCTGGTCGAAGCTGCGGCTAGCGCCGGACTCCCGATCGTGACCGTGACCACCGGTGGGCGTCTGGCCGAGCTGTCGGCCGGCAATGCGTGGCCCACGATCGCAGTTCCGGCAGGGCTCCAGCCGCGTGCTGCTGTCGGCTATTTGGCCGGCGCTCTGGCGAGACTCTTGAACACGCTCGGTGTCGTGCCCGATCAGACCGCTGCTCTCGATGAAGCGGCCGATCTCGTCGACGCCGCCACTACCGAGGGCTCGGAAACCTGGGATATGGCACAGGGGCTGGCCAAGGCGCTCGTCGGCAGGGTCACCGTCGTCTACGGCGGCGGTCCCATCAGCTCCACGGCCGCCCAGCGATGGAAGACCCAGATCAACGAGAATGCCAAGATGCCGGCCTGGTGGTCGGTTCTTCCCGAGCTCGACCACAACGAGATCGTTGGGTGGGAGACGCTTCCGTCGATGACACGGGAATCGATCGGCGTCGTGGCATTGACCGACGTCGCCGACCACGAGCGTGTTCGGGCAAGACTCGACCACACCTCACAGCTGACCGAGTTCGCGGTGCCGTGGCTCGGGGAGGTGTCGGCGCGGGGCGAGTCGGAACTCGCTCGTTTGATGTCACTCACGGTCAGCGGGGACCTGGTGTCCTACATGCTGGCCGGCGAGGCGGGTGTCGACCCGGTACCGGTCGAGACCATCGAGAAGCTGAAGAAACTACTGGTGAAGGACTGAGATGAATTACGACATTGCCAACCCCGCACTCGCCGAGGCCGGCGCCCGAAGAGTCGAATGGGCAGGGCGCCGCATGCAGGTGCTGGCCACCGTGCGGGAGCGGTTCGCCAAGGAGAAGCCGCTCGACGGGCTGGTCGTCGCCGCCTGTCTTCACGTGACGGCCGAGACAGCCAATCTGATGCTGGCCCTCCGGGACGGCGGGGCAGATCCTCTGCTCTGTGCCTCAAACCCGCTCTCGACCCAGGACGATGTCGCCGCTGCACTCGTCGCCGAGGGCATCCCTGTGTTCGCGATACGGGGCGAGGACGCCGATACGTATTACAAGCACATCCACGCCGTGCTCGACCACGCACCAGCCATCACGATGGATGACGGAGCTGACCTGGCCACGCTGCTCCACACCGATCGGCGGGACATCGAAGTCATTGGCTCCACCGAGGAGACGACCACCGGTGTCATCCGTCTCAAGGCGATGGCGGCCGACGGCACCCTTCGAGTCCCGGTGGTGGCAGTCAACGACTCAGCCACCAAGCATCTGTTCGACAATCACTACGGGACCGGCCAGTCGGCGATCGACGGCATCATCCGCGCCACCAACATCCTCCTGGCCGGACAGAACCTCGTCGTGATCGGTTACGGCGATTGCGGGCGCGGCGTGGCCAACCGGGCCGACGGGCTGGGGGCAAACGTGATCGTCGTCGAGATCGACCCTGTGCGGGCGTTGGCGGCGGCGATGGACGGGTTCCGCGTCATGACCGGTGCCGACGCCGCTCGAGTCGGCGATGTCTTCATCACCCTGACAGGAAACAAGCACGTGCTGAGGATGGAGCATTTCGACGTGATGAAGGACGGCGTGATCCTGGCCAACGCCGGTCATTTCGACATCGAGCTGGACCTGGCTTCACTGCGAGCGGCATCGGTGGCTCGTCGTGAGATCCGGGACAATCTCGAGGAGTTCGAGGTCCAGGACGGCAGACGGCTCCTGGTCATCGCAGAGGGGCGGTTGGTCAACCTGGGAGCCGCCGAGGGACATCCAGCAGACGTCATGGATATGTCCTTCTCCAACCAGGCGCTCGCTGCCGAATACTTGGCGTTGAACGTGGATGACCTCGAGGCGAAGATCTACACGTTGCCCACCGAGATCGACGCCGAAGTGGCCCGGATCAAGCTCGAGCATCTCGGCGGGGGAGTCGACAGCCTCACCGAGGACCAGGTGGCATATCTCTCCGGATGGCAGGAAGGAACTGCATAGTTTCTGTCCCGGACCATCGATACGGTCGATGGTGATGCTTTGCCAGGCGTGTCATACCGCCGGCCGCGGGTTCCTCTGCCCCCGGTGCCGCGCCCAGTTGCGTCCTGCGCCGGAACGGATACTCGATGGCGGCATCCGGCTGGTGGCGGCGTTCGAACACGAGGGTGTGGCCCGTGAGCTCGTGCACGGGCTCAAATACAGGGGCATGACCTCGTTCGCCGATCTGGTGGTCGCCTCGGTCTCCTCTCGAGTGCCGCCTCTTCCAGTCGTGCCCGTGCCCAGGACTTGGTCACGTCAAGTCCGCTACGGCATCGACCCGGCCCGTGAGATCGGTTTGCGGCTCGCACGGGCCAAGGGTGTGCCGCTGATCGACCTTTTCTCGGCGCCCCTTCATGCTCCTCGGCGGGCAGGCGGTGACCACAACCGCCCGCCCCCGGAACTCAAGGCGGCGAAGGCCTTGTTGGGACCCGTGGTCCTTGTCGACGATGTTGTCACGACCGGGGCCACGATCACCTCTGCCGTGAAGACATTGGGATCTGAGCGAATCGCGCTTGTGCTGGCGGCCACTTTGGCCGATACGGTGTCTAGTCCCCAATAAATCCAACCTGGAGAACCCATGAATTATCGACATCTTTCGCCTCGAGGCTTGCGCTGATGGCCTCTGTGGTGATAGTCGACGACGCCGAGCTGTTTCGCGAGGCGTTGCGCGCCGCGTTCGTCCAGGAGGGCTTCGAAGTCAAAGCGGTGGCGGCCGATGCGATGCGTGCCATCGACATGGCCAAGGTGCACCAACCCGACCTGGTGATGCTGGACCTGCTCATGCCCGGCATGTCCGGGGTGGAGGTGGTCGGAACGATCATCAAGGCATGTCCCAACACACGGGTCGTGCTGCTCACATCGAGCGAATCGGCCAAGGACCTGCTGGCAGCCGTCAAGGCCGGAGCCTCCGGTTACCTGACGAAGGACACACCGCTGCCCCGCCTCGTGGCAGCCATGCACGATGTCGTTGCCGGGGGCGCCGCCATCTCTCCGGCGATGGGCGGCAAACTGTTCAGTGCCCTACGTGACCTGCTCCGGCACCACGGAGAAGCCGTGGCCCGTAGCCCTGAGCTGACGGGGCGCGAGCTCGAGATCCTGGGCTATGTAGGTGCCGGCAAGACCTCGAAAGAGATTGCGGCCGAGCTGTACATCTCCGAGAACACCGTTCGCAACCACGTGCGCAACGTCCTCGACAAGCTGGGCCTCAAATCCCGGTTCGAGGCCGTCACCTGGGCGCAGCGCGAAGGCCTCATCGAGGTCCGCTGACCGGGCTCGTCTCCATTCAGGAAGTGGGTCAACTCGGGCCCACCGGTAGCATGAAATCCCAATGCCAATCCTCTCCAAGGTCCTGCGCGCCGGGGAAGGCAAGACACTCAAACAGTTCCAGAGCATCGTCGGCGCAGTCAACGACGCCGAGCCGCAGTTCGAGGCGCTCAGCGACCAGGACCTAGCCACCAAGACAACAGAGTTCCGTAGTCGCATTGCCGCCGGCGAGAGCCTGGATGAACTCCAGGTCGAGGCCTTTGCCACCGTGCGGGAGGCCGCAAAGCGAGTGCTGGGCCAGCGGCATTTCGATGTGCAGATCATCGGCGCGGCCGCACTGCACCGGGGGATGGTCGCCGAGATGAAGACGGGCGAGGGAAAGACACTCGTCTCGACGATGCCCGCCTATCTCAACGCCCTCAACGGCAAGGGTGTGCATCTGGTCACCGTGAACGACTATCTCGCATCTCGTGATGCCGAGTGGATGGGAGCAATCCACCGATTCCTGGGGCTGAACGTCGGGTTGATCCAAAACGGCATGTCGTCGGCCGAGCGGCATCCGGCCTACGACTCCGATATCACCTACGGGACGAACAACGAGTTCGGCTTCGACTACCTCAGGGACAACATGGCGATGCGCGCCGACGACCGGGTGCAGCGCGGTCATCCCTACGCCATCGTCGACGAGGTCGACTCGATCCTCATCGACGAGGCACGTACCCCCCTGATCATCTCCGGTCGTGTCTCCGACAGTGCCAAGTGGTACCGGGATTTCGCCAAGATCGCCAACCGGCTCCAAAAAGACCTCCACTACGAGGTCGACGAGCGAAAGAGGCAGGTCCTGACCACCGAGGAGGGCGTCACACGGGTCGAACAGGTGCTCGGAATCGAGAATCTCTTCGACCACGCCGCTGTCGACTTCGTCCACCATCTCGAGGCAGCCCTGAGGGCCAAGGAGCTCTATCTCCGAGACGTCGACTATCTGATCGACCACGGGGAAGTGAAGATCGTCGACGAGTTCACCGGTCGGGTACTCGAAGGCCGGCGCTACTCCGAAGGGCTGCACCAGGCCATCGAGGCCAAGGAGAGCGTGACGATCAAGGACGAGAACCAGACCCTCGCCACGATCACGCTGCAGAACTACTTCCGGCTCTACGAAAAGCTGGCGGGGATGACCGGCACGGCCGAGACCGAGGCGGCCGAGCTGGCCCAGATCTATTCGCTGGAGGTCATCGCCATCCCCACCAATCAGGCTGTCGCACGCGACGACGAGGGCGATCTCGTCTACAAGTCCGACAACGGCAAGTACGAAGCCCTCGTGGCCGATATCGCGGCCCGCGTCGAGATCTCGCAGCCTGTGCTGCTCGGAACCGTCTCTATCGAGAAGTCCGAGAAGCTGTCAAAGGAATTGGAGCATCGCGGGGTCAAGCACGAGGTGCTCAACGCCAAGCACCATGCCCGGGAGGCCGACATCATCGCCCAGGCCGGGCGACCGGGGGCGGTCACGGTTGCCACCAACATGGCCGGCCGCGGCGTTGACATCAAACTCGGGGGCAATCCGGATGGAATGGCCCGCACCGAGCTCAAACGACGGGGGATAACCCATGACGATCCCTCCTACGAAGAGCTGGAGCAGAAGCTGACCCAGGAGTTCGAGGAGCAGATTGCTCCGGACAAGCAGCGGGTCATCGACGCGGGTGGTCTCTACGTCGTTGGGACCGAGCGTCACGAGTCACGACGCATCGACAATCAGCTCCGGGGCCGTTCCGGCCGTCAGGGCGATCCAGGGGAGTCTCGCTTCTACTTGTCGCTCGAGGATGACCTGATGCGGCGGTTCCAGGGTGAGTGGGTCACCGGGATCATGGATCGTCTTCGTCTCCCCGAGGACCAGCCGATCGAGGCCGGCATGGTCTCCAAGGCGATCGAGCGCGCCCAGCGCCAGGTGGAGTCGCAGAACTTCGAGATCCGCAAGAACGTCCTGAAGTACGACGAGGTGATGAACCGCCAGCGTGAGGTGGTGTACGACTGGCGGCGCTCGATCCTCGAGGGCACCGCCGGCGACGATCTGATCGGCGACTGGATCGAGACCGTCGTGGCCGAAGCGGTCGAGTCGGAGGTCTCATCCGAGATCCCTCGCTCCGCTTGGGACTGGGAGGCACTTCATCGTGAGCTGACCCAGGTGTACCAGACTGCTCTGGACGAGTCGAAGGTCTCCGGGGCCGCCGACGATGTCGTCGAGTTTGCGGTCGAGGAGGCGCTCGATGCCTATGCCAAGCGTGAGGAGGAGCTGGGCGCGGACTTGCTTCGCCAGGTCGAGCGGTCCGTGACGCTGTCGGTGATCGACAACAAGTGGCGTGAGCATTTGTCCGATATGGACTACCTCCGTGCCGGGATAGGTCTGAGAGCGATGGGCCAAAGGGATCCTCTCTCGGAGTACCAGCGCGAGGCGTACGACATGTTCACCGAGATGGTCGACGCGGTGAAGCGCGATGCTGTTCGCTATCTCTTCCATGTCGAGTTGGCCAAGCCCAAGACCGAACCGCAACGGGTTGAGCCTGGCCCGGTCGGACCCGCCCCGGCGAAACAGGCGGTCTCGGACAAGATCGGGCGCAATGATCCCTGCCCCTGCGGCAGCGGGAAAAAGTACAAGCGCTGTCACGGCGCCGCGTAGGCGTTCCGATGTCCTACGAGACCTCCGACCCGAAAGCCACGCTGGCCGAGCTACGTCAACGGCTGGTTGAGGCGCGTCGCTTTCTCGACCTCGAGACCAAGGAGAAGGAGCTCGAGGACCTGAGGGAGCGGGCCTCGGCCCCGGACCTGTGGGACGACCCCGACGAGGCACGGACGGTCAGTCAGCGTCTCGCCCGATACGAGGGCCTGTTCGACATGGTCAGCGGTCTCACTGCCAAGATCGATGACGCCGAAGTGCTGCTGCAGCTGGCCGACGAGGCCGGCGACGACGTGGCACGCAAGGAAGCGCTGGAAGAACTTGCTGAAGTCTCAAGCGAGCTCGATGCGCTGGAGCTCGAGTCGCTCTATTTCGACGAGTACGACGAGTCCGACGCCATCCTCAGCGTGCATGCCGGCGCCGGGGGAGTAGATGCCCAGGATTGGGCCGAAATGCTGGCCCGGATGTATCAGCGCTTCCTCTCCGACTCCGGGTTCACCTACACAGTCGAGGAAGTAACCGAAGGTGAAGAGGCGGGGATCAAGTCGGCGACCCTCTCGGTGAAAGGTGACAGGGCGTACGGGACGTTGGAGGCAGAGAGAGGGGTGCACCGTCTCGTACGGATCAGCCCCTTCGACTCACAGGCCCGCCGGCACACCTCCTTCGCCGGCGTCGTCGTCGTCCCCGATCTCGGCGATCAGGCCAAGGTGGAGATCGACGAGGACGACCTACGTATCGACACCTATCGCTCGCAGGGAGCAGGCGGACAGCATGTGAACACCACCGATTCGGCGGTGCGTATCACTCATATCCCCAGCGGGATCGTGGTGCAATGCCAGAACGAGCGGTCCCAACTCCAAAACAAGGCGAGGGCGATGGCGATCCTCCAGTCACGTCTCGCCGAGCGGGCGCGCCAGGAAAGACAGGCTCATCTCCAAGAGCTCAGGGGAGATCAGGGAGAAGCCGCCTGGGGCCGCCAGATCCGTTCCTATGTCCTCCAGCCCTACCAGATGGTCAAGGATCTGCGCACCGAGCATGAGGTGGGGAATGTCCAGGGAGTGCTCGACGGGGATCTGATGGGCTTCGTGGAGGCTTATCTACGTTGGCGACGGGCTCTCCACGAGGCGGGCACTGATTCCGCGTAGGTCCGGCCGGGCCGTTACCGTTCCCAGGTCCGTGACTCAGCCAAACGAGGCTGCGACACTCCCTTTGTCCCCATGATTCGGCTCGAACACGTAACCAAGGTCTACGAGGGCGGCACCGTCGCCGCCCATGACATCTCCCTCGACATCCAGAAGGGAGAGTTCGTGTTTCTCGTCGGGCCTTCGGGCTCTGGCAAGTCCACCTTGATCCGTCTGATGCTGAGGGACGAAGGGGTCACCCGGGGCAAGGTCTGGGTGGCCGGCAAGGACATCACGACTCTGCCCAAGTGGAAGATCCCCTACCTCCGACGGTCGGTTGGCACGGTGTTCCAGGACTACAAGCTTCTCCCGAACAAAACCGTAGCGGAGAACGTCTCGTTCGCCCTCGAAGTACTGGGGCGGCCTCGCTCGGTGATCGGGCCCCAGGTCGACCAGGTGCTCGACCTCGTCGGTCTCGCCGACATGGGCGGGCGCTATCCGAAACAGCTCTCCGGTGGCGAGCAACAACGTGTCTCGGTGGCCCGGGCATTCGTCAACAGACCGCCGATCATGCTTGCCGACGAGCCGACCGGGAACCTCGACCCCAAGACGTCGGTCGGGATCATGAAGCTGCTCGACCGTATCAACCGCACCGGCACCACCATTGTCATGGCCACCCACGACTTCGCCATCGTCGACGCCATGCAGCGGAGGGTCGTCGCCCTCGACAAGGGCGTTGTCACCAGGGATGAGCACTCGGGCAAGTACGACCAGGGCCAGGCGTGAGCCGGTTCTTCTTCCTCCTCAGAGAGGCGCTGGTCAACCTCAAGCGGAACTTCCTGGTCGTCGCCGGTGCCGTTCTAGCGGTGTTCATCTCCCTGAGCCTTGCCTTTGGCGCCTTGGTAGTGAATGAGATCCTGCGCCTCAACACTCTGGCCTGGCAGGAGGGGGTGCACGTCATCGCCTTCCTGCAGGACGAGGGGTCAAATGGGGTTCCACCAGGTGCCCACCTGGCCCTGCTGGATGAGGTCGAGACCTGGGAAGAGGTGAACGGCGCCTTCTACGTCGACAAGGCGCAAGCCTGGGTCGAATACCAGGAGATCTTCGCCGGCCAGGACGAATTGCTCGAAATCGACCCCACCATCCTTCCGGCCTCGATCCGCATCGAACTGGTGGCCATCGAGTTGCACCAATCGGTCAAGTTCAAGCTGGAGCAACAGCAGCAGGTGGTGCGGCGGGTCGACACCGCCGCCGAACAGATCGAACAGTTGCAGAACCTCTCGAGTGTGCTCAACGTGCTCGGCATCGGGATGGCCGTTGTCCTCGGCGTTTCGGCCGTTGTCCTCATCGCCAACACCATCCGTCTCGCCATCTACGCCCGCCGTGACGAAGTCGAGATCATGAAGCTGGTGGGGGCATCCAACTGGTACATCAGGATCCCGTTCCTCTTGGAGGGTCTTATCGAGGGGGTGGTCGGCGCGGCTCTCGCTGTGTTCACCGTGTGGTTGGGTGCATCGCGATTGGCCGAGGCGAGCCAGGGCTTCGCTCTGTTCCGGCTCGATGTCAGCAACCAGTTCTTCTTCCGTTGGGGCTTGCTCTTCATCATCTTTGGTGCGGCTGCCGGCGTTATCGGCTCCCTCCTCGGATTGAGCCGTTACCTCCGTGAGGCCGACGGGACCGGGGAAGAGATCCCGACCGGAGCGGCCTAGTGGCGGGCTCGGCGCAGACCGAGCGGGTCAAGGCCGTGGCCAGCAACCGGAGGGCGCGACGCAACTACATGGTTGTCGAGACGGTCGAGGCGGGTCTCGCCCTTCTCGGATCCGAGGTCAAATCCTTGCGTGAGGGGCGTCTCGACCTCAAGGACTCCTACGCACTGATCAAGGGCGGCGAGGCCTTTCTGGTCGGCGCCTATATCGCTCCCTATGAGTTCGCCCGGGATGGTGGCCACGAGCCGGAACGGGAGCGAAAACTCCTGCTCCACCGGCGCGAGATCGACCGGATCGGGGGTCAGATCGCCGAGAAGGGCCTCACCCTCGTCCCGCTCCAGGTGTACTTCAAGCAGGGGAAGGCCAAGGTCGAGCTTGGCCTGGCCAAAGGCAAGACGTCCTATGACAAGCGGGAGACGCTCAAGGAAAGGGACGCGGATCGTGAGATCGAACGCGCCCTCCGGAGGCGTTCCAATAATCCCGGATGAGAAAGTCGGGCCTAAGCGTTAGTCTCAACGTATCCCATTGGGGGTGAAACGGTTTCGACGTTGAGTGTTGAGGCGTTGGAAGCGAGCCGGGGTCTCCGGGGCCCCGTCAATAAACCGGAAAAACCAATAAGTGCCGAAGATAACTTCGCACTGGCTGCCTAATTAAGTAGCCCGTCCGCCCGACCGAATCCCGCACGGTCGGGGCCGGGCGCCGCAAAGCGGGACGCCCCCCACGGGGTTTCGGGACCGTGGGGCCAAGCCAACTCCGGATAGGCGCAGGGAAACTCGTCGTCAGAGTTCCTGTGGCCGAAAGCTCGCTGACGACTGCGCTCGGAGATGCCGGCGCCGACGGCTCGACGGACCGGGGTTCGACTCCCCGCACCTCCACTTTGTCCCGCCTCACGAGGCGGGACAAGCTTTATTCGTCCCTTTCCCTTCGTGCGCTGCCGGATGCACGCTCGATCCCATCGAGCAGCCAGTCGATCCCGGCCCGGAAGGTCTCATCATCCGGAGCCCTCGCCAGGGGTTCCGCGAGACTCCTCACCTCCTGATACTCCTCACGCGGCAGGCTGCGAAAAGCGGACTCGCCTCGGTGGGATCTCTCCTCATCATTCTGTCGGGGTGCCTGAAAGGCGGCGTAGCCGAGTGAGAAGATCAGGAGGATCCGAAAAGCGCCGACCACGTCCTCGCCCTCGAGGCCTGCCTTGCGCAGAGCCAGGATGGTCACCTCACCCAGTCTCGCCGCGTTTGGGCCCGGCACTCGGTCGAGTGAGGAACACGTCTACCAATTGGGGATGAGACAACAACAGTCGACGCGAGTCGTCCATGATCTTGGTGAGCCCCTCCCGCCAGCCCATCGACTCGAGACCCTCGGTCTCTATGTCGCCCAGCAATGAATCGAGCAGGGCATCGAGCAGGGCATCCTTGGTGGGGTAGTAGGTGTAGAGAGCGTTTGGCATCACATCGAGCGCATCGGCGAGCCGTCGCATCGTCAAAGCCGCCACGCCCTCCTGATCGGCAATCGCTCGGGCCGCAGCGAGGACAGATTCCGCGGACAAACCGGCCTTTTGCCCTGCATGGCGTTGCTCTTGCATAACTCAATTGTACAGTGTACAGTAGCTGTACAGCGTACAGCAACAACCAAGGAGGCATTGTCATGAGTGCGCATGTTTTGATCCCCGGCGCGTGGCTCGGAGGCTGGGCGTGGGACGACGTATCTGCGGTGCTTCGAGCCCACGGGTCTGAGGTCTTGGCGGTGACCTTGCCCGGGCTGGCGGATCGGGAAGCCGAGGCCACATCCGATACAGGCATCGAGGACTATGTGACCGACGTTGTCGATCGGATCGTCGGCGAGGATCTGGACGATGTGATCCTGGTCGGTCACAGCTTCGGTGGCGCTGTCGCCGGAGGCGTCGCCGATCGGATCGCCGAACGTCTCTCCGCCGTGGTCTATGTCGACTCGGGGCCGATGCCAAGCGGTTCCTCGTACATGGATCTGCTCGAGGGCCCGCAACTCGAGTTCATCCGGCGCATCGTCGATGAGCGCGGTGATGGATGGCTGGTCCCGATGCCAACTTGGGAGGAGTTCGGTGCCGATTTCCAGGCGAGCCTCGAAGGTGTGGGCAGGGTCGAACTCGATCGCATGAGGACCATGGCAACGCCGCAGCCGTTGGGGACATGGACTCAGCCACTGGTGAGGCGACAGGCCGGGACCGTGGCAAAGGTTCCGAAGGTCTTGATTGCCACGAGCCTTCCCTTGGCGGTGGTCGAGCAGCTCATTGCCGGTAGCCATCCCTGGTTCGCAGAGTTGAGCAGCCCTGAATGGAGGTTCGAGGAGCTGCCCACCGGTCACTGGCCGATGTTCTCTCGTCCCGACGAGCTCGCAGAGCTCCTACTCAAGGTCCCGGCGAAAGTCGATTGAACGACCGGGTGCTAGCCACCCGTGTTCTCGTCGATCCAGGCGAGATATGGGTGGCTGCCCTCGTCCATCTCGATCATCAGCACCGGTGGCACTTCATAGGAGTGCATCTCCGTGACAGTGGCTTGGATGGCCTCGAAACGATCACGTCGGGTCTTGACCAGCATCAGCCACTCCTGATCCTCGATGATCTCGCCTCGCCATCGATAGATGCTCTCGATCGGGAGGATCTGTGCTCCAGCGGCCAGCCCCGATTCGACTAGTTGTTTGGCGATGCCCCTGGCCTCCGCCGGGTCACCGCACGTGATCATCACGAGGGCGTGTCCGTCCATTCAGGGACTCGATGGTATTCCTGCGTACCGTAGGTGAATGGGTCTCGCCTCTCATCTCGGCTACCGGCCAGGCGACCAGAACATGATCCAGCGTTGGGTCATCGCCCTGGCCTCGACCCGCGTGGTGTCGGCATTGAGCCGCAAAGTACTGCCCTCACTCGACCGGTTCGCACTCCGGATGACCGGGGGTAGATCGACTGTCACGTCCGTGACGAGCGGATTGCCCGTGCTGTGGCTGACGACACGCGGGGCCAAGTCCGGCACCGATCGAACTGTCCCCTTGATCGGATTTCCGCTGAATGACGATCTTGCGATCCTCGGCACCCATTTCGGTTCCGAGACGACGCCGGGATGGGTGCACAATCTCGAAATCAATCCCGGCGCAAGGGTCGCATTCAGGGGGATGGAAAGACCGGTGCGCGCACGGCCAGCCGACCCTCGAGAGGAGTCGGAGACTTGGGACCGGGCTGCCACCTCCTATCCCGGGTATCGGCACTATGCCGGCCGGGCATCTCATCGCACGATCAGGGTGTTTGTCCTAGAGCCATTGGAGATTGATGAGTCGCCACCCGGGGTAGGGTCATAATGACGGCACTTTCGAGACGAGGTGAAAAGAAGTGGCCGACAAGACCAAGCTGATGGTTTGGATCGATCAGGACCTGTGCACGGGCGACGGGATCTGCGAAGAGATCACACCGGACGTCTTCGTGGGTCGTGACGACGGCCTGTGGGTGGTGAAAGAAGAGTCGAAGCATTTCGGGCGCACCGTGGTATTCGACGGGGAGCAGGCGCCCGAGGGCGCCCGCGGCGTGGCCAGGGTCCCCGATGCCCTGATCGAGGACACCATCGAGTCGGCTGAGGAATGTCCTGGCGAGTGCATCATGATCGAGCCCTACAGCGAGGACGCGGTTCATGCCTGAGATGGCCGGCGCCCGGCTTCGCCCGATCGAGCGGGTCGTGATGAGGCTGCACGATGAAGGCTGCTCTCTGGCCGATATCGGCAAGAAGGTCGGGAAGAAACCCGGCACGGTCACCCGGATCATGCGAATGACCGAGTACAAGCAGGATGATCTGCCGGACCAGACCGCCAGTGACCACACGCTGCGACCCGTAGAGCGTGTGGTGCTGAAGTTGCGCAACAAAGGCGAGACCTACAGCCAGATCGGCAACCGGCTGGCGCGCAGTGGCCGACGCATCCAGTTCATCGAGGGTCTCGCCGAGTTCAAGCAAAGCGGCTGATCGGACCGAGGGTTTGCGGTTACCGTCTCTTCCGTGAGTGCTCTGCCCTCGCGGGTCGTCATCACCGAGTCATCCTCTCGTGACGGTCTCCAATCTCTGGGCGCATTCGTGCCCACCGCTGCCAAGTCGGGCCTGATCAACGATCTCGCCGATGCCGGGCTCCGCAATTTCGACGCAGTGTCCTTCGTGAGCCCCAAGGCGGTGCCCCAGATGGCAGATGGTGCGGATGTGCTGGCCGGTGTCGATCGTCGAGAGGGGTTGAGTCTGTTCGGGCTGGTGCCGAACGCAAAGGGACTCGGTGCGGCTGTGGCGGCCGGTGTGGACGGCATTGGCGTCCTCACCGCTGCATCCGACACCTTCAACGAGCGCAACATCAACGCCACGGTCGACGAATCCATGCACCGAATTCGTTCGATTCTCCTCGATGCCCCCGAACATTTGGTGGTGAGGGGCTATATATCCACCGCCACGCATTGTCCTTACGAGGGGGAACAGGATCCCGATTGGGTGGCCCATCTTGCCGAGACACTCGTGGAGTGGGGGGCTCACGCCGTCTTCCTCGGTGAGACCATCGGCAGGGCGACACCGGCCCACGTCGAGCGTCTGCTCGATGAGGTGCTGCAACGCGTGCCGGTCGAGATGGTGGGTGTTCATTTCCATGACACTTATGGGCAGGGCGTCGCCAATACCGTGGCCGCCCTTCACCGCGGCGTCGCCATGATGGATTCGTCGGCGGGCGGCCTGGGTGGGTGTCCCTACGCTCCCGGGGCGACGGGGAACGTGGCTACGGAGGACATTCTCTATCTCCTCGACGGCCTCGGAATCGAACATGGCATCGACATCCTCGATGTAGCCCGGGTCGCCCAACGATTCTGTGCCGACCACAATCTGACCTACAACAGCGCCGCTGGGAAGGCGGTGTTGGCCTCCAGGGATGGGGAATGACCAAGTCGATCTACATCAGTGATGATCTCGCGGCGATTCGCTCGCAGACCCGGGAATACGTCGAGAAGGAAATCGTGCCCCGAGCCGCCGCATGGGAGACCGGCGGCGTACCGCGCGACGTTCTCGACGACATGGCGAAACTCGGATTCTTTGGGCTGCGCGTGCCCGAGGAGCACGGCGGCATCGGACTCGGTGCGCTTGCATCAGTGCTGTTCGCCGAGGAGTTGGGCCGTTCGACATTTGGCGGATTCAGCATCACGGTGCTTGTCCACACCGACCTCGCCATGCCGTATCTGACCAACTTCGGGAGCGAGGAGCAGAAGGCGCGTTGGCTGCCGGGAATGGTCACGGGTGAGGTGCTCACCGCCATTGCAGTGACCGAGCCCGACGCGGGCTCGGACGTTGCGGCCATGAGAACGACAGCGCAGAGGGAGGGCGACGGCTTCGTCATCAACGGCACCAAGATGTTCATCACCAACGGCGGGATCGCTGACCTGGTGTTCGTCGCCGCCAGGACCGACCCGGCCGCCAAGGGCTCTCGCGGCATCTCGATTTTCGCCGTGGAGAAGGACAGCCCTGGCTTCAAGGCCAGCCGAGCCCTGGAGAAGATGGGATGGCACTCGTCGGACACGGCCGAGCTCGTATTCGAGGATGTCTGGGTTCCGGAGTCCAATCTGGTCGGCGAGGAGAACCAGGGCTTCTACTACATCATGTCGAACTTCCAGAATGAACGGCTTGCCATCATGGGCCAGGGGCTGGGGGAGTCCCAGCGGGCGCTGGAGCTGACCATCGAGCATGTGAAACAACGGAGCGCATTTGGCAGCCCGTTGTGGGACAAGCAAGCGATCCGACAGCGGGTCGCCCTCCGGCAGGCCGAGATCGACGCAGGGCGGGAGCTCACCTATCACGCTGCCTGGCTCATCGACCAGGGTGAGGACGCCACCCGGCAGGTCTCGGAGGTGAAGGCGTACGTTGGGGAGATGGTCAACCGGGTCCTCTATGACTGCGTCCAGTTCCATGGCGGCATGGGTTTCATCGCCGAGACCGCCGTCGAGAGGCTCTATCGGGACGTAAGGATCGCCTCGATCGGCGGCGGCGCCACCGAGGTCATGCTCGACGAGATCGCCAAACGTCTCTAGCCGGCGGCCCGTTCCGCCGCTTCAGCCGCTTCCTTGTCCTCGAGGGGGTGCCAGGAGAGCTCCAGGGCCATCCACAGCGTCTTGGACAACGGATAGAAGAGAATCGGGAGGATGGCCATGGTCCCCAGGGTCACCGCCGCCAGCGCTCCCCAGGGCACCTCGGGCCAGAAGACCAGCATCCCGCCGACGAAGAGGACGAGGAACGATCCAAACACCACGGCCGTATTGATTACCAGTGCGCCAACCCAGTAACCCTCCTCACGCTCGAACCGGAGCCCACACTCCGCGCAGTGCTCACGAAGGGTGAAATAGGAGGAGAAGGCCTTGCCCCCGCACCTCGGGCAACGGCGTCGCGCTGCCCGGCCGATCATGGTGAGAGTCGATGCGCTCGGGTCTCGGCTCACCCGCCTGAGGCTATCGTCAGACGAGTGATCGAGGACCAGGTGGCTCAGCTTCGCCGCGAGTACGAGGCGATCGGTCTGAGCGAGGGCGACATGGCCCCCGACCCGATCACCCAGTTCAAATCGTGGTTCGACGGAGTCATCGAGGCAGGTCTGGAAGAGCCGAACGCCTTCGTCCTGGCCACTGCCGACGCCAAAGGGGTGCCGTCGGCAAGGGCAGTCCTGATGAAGGGAATCGACGACGAGGGGTTGGTGTTCTACACGAATCTGGCCAGTCGAAAGAGCGAAGAGTTGCGGGTGAACCCGCTCGCGGCGGCGACGTTCGTGTGGATCCCGCTGCATCGCCAGGTCAGGTTCGAGGGAAGGATTTCGATGGTCGCCGGAGAAGAGGCAGATAGATACTTCGATGCCAGGCCCAGGGGAGCCCAGATCGCGGCTCATGCATCGGCACAGAGCCAGATCGTGGCGTCCCGTGACGAGCTCGAACAGGCTTTTGAAGAGCTCGACGCCAGATTCAAAGGGGTGAAGGTGCCCCGGCCCAGGGCATGGGGTGGCTGGAGGCTGGCGCCGGAAACGGTCGAGTTCTGGCAGGGGCAGCCCAACCGGTTTCACGACCGTGTTCGTTATGTCCGGGACGGCGCCGGGTGGCGCAAAGAGAGGTTGGCACCGTGAAGGTCAATGTCGTTGGGTCGTCGGGGACCTTTCCCGTGGCCGGTCGCCCCGCTTCGGGGTACATGGTGGAGCAGGCGGGGACAAGGGTCTGGCTGGATGCCGGGCCGGGCACATTCGTGAATCTGCCAGTCGATTCCTACATGATCGATGCCGTCGTGATCTCGCATCAGCACCCGGATCACAGTGTGGACATCTTCACCGCATTCCATGCCTGGACCTATTGCCCGGATCCGAGAAAGGGCGTCCCGTTGTACGCCCCCCAGGAGGTGTGGGATCGAGTATCGGGCTACCTGGACGGTGGCCAGGGCTCGCGGCTGACCGAGACGTTCGAATTCACGCCGGTCTGGACGGGCGACCGCATCGACATCGGTGACATCTCCGTTTCGTTCGTCGAGATGGATCACTCGGTGCCCACCGTGGGATCCCGATGGGAAGCGGAGAACCGCACGTTTTTCTACACGGGAGACACCGGGCCGAAGGGGAACTGGCGCGATTCGGCGCGTGACGTCGACTTCATGCTGTGCGAAGCGGCGTATCAGGAGCGGGGCGACGGCGACTACCCGCATCATCTGACTGCCACCGAGGCGGGTCAGATCGCCCGCGAGGTTGGAGCACGCAACCTGGCGCTGACCCATATACCCCCGTATCTCGATGTGAGCCGGTCGATCGACGAGGCCGAGACGGCCTTCGACAGACCGGTCTCGCTGGCCATGCCTGGTGTGAGTTTCGATGTCTGATCGTCCCTTCGATCAGCTCAGAGATGTCAAGCTCGAGATCCCTTACACCTCATCCACTCCCGGTTCGGTCCTGATATCGATGGGAAGGACCAGAGTTCTATGCACGGCATCGGTCCAGTCTGACGTGCCGCGATGGATGAGGGAGTCGGGCAAGGGATGGATCACCGCCGAGTACGCGATGCTGCCGGGATCCTCGCCGGAGAGAGTGCGGCGTGACCATGTCTCGGGTGGTCGAGCCAAGGAGATCTCCCGGCTCATCGGCCGGTCGTTGCGGGCGGTGGTCGACCTCAAGGCCATGGGCGAGGACGATGGCGATGGTCGACTGTGATGTGATCGAGGCGGACGGCGGGACCAGGACCGCTGCGGTCACCGGCGCCTGGATAGCGCTCCATGAGGCGCTGGCGGACGCGGTCGACAAGGGTCAATTGCCTTCGATACCAATCCTCGACGAGGTGGCGGCCGTATCGGTTGGCATCGTTGAAGGCACGCCGATGTTGGACCTCGACTACGAGAAGGATGTCGCGGCCGAGGTCGACATGAATGTGGTCATGAGCGGACGGGGTCTCCTGGTCGAAGTGCAGGGAACGGCCGAGCGCGCACCTTTCACGAGAGACGAGCTCGACCAGCTTCTCGATCTGGCCGCTTCCGGGATATCCGAGCTCCACGATCTGCAGCGCCGAGCGGTGGCCGCCGAGTGATCCCTCGTTTGGTCGTCGCCTCGAAGAACCCCGACAAGATCGCGGAAATAGAGGATGTGCTGAGGGAGGTGGGTCTTGCCGGTGAGATCGTCCGGGGCCTCGACTGGCCGGATGTCGAGGAGACAGGAGACACGCTCGAGGACAACGCCCTTCTGAAGGCGCGTGCTGTGGCGGAAGCCGTGGGGCTTCCCGCCTTGGCTGACGACACCGGCCTGGAGGTGGATTCCCTCGGCGGTCTCCCCGGGGTGAGGACGGCGCGATTCGCCGGACCGGGAGCGTCCTACCGGGACAATGTCGAGCTCCTGTTGGAGACGTTGGATGGAGTGGATGATCGACGGGCCCAGTTCCGGACAGCTGTGGCCCTGGTCATGCCTGACGGGTCTGAGATCGTGGTCGACGGTGCGCTCGATGGGGTGATCACCGAAACCCCCAGGGGCGACGGCGGGTTCGGCTACGACCCCGTGTTCGAGGTCGAGGATCGGACATTGTCAGAGATGGGAGTGGCCCAGAAGAACACCCTGTCTCATCGGGCCCGGGCACTGCGAGCGTTGGCGGAGGCGCTCGGGATCGAGCGGTGACGGAAGGGCCTCTCCGCGTCGTCATCGTCGGTGCTGGTTTTGCGGGTCTCAATGCTGCCAAGGCGCTGCGCCAGGAACCGGTTCACATCACGATCGTCGATCGGCGGAACTTCCATCTCTTCCAGCCGCTTCTCTATCAGGTGGCGGCGGCGGCGCTGAATCCGAGCGACATCGCCTATCCGATTCGCTCGATCTTCCGCCGACAGGAGAACGTCAGGAGCGTCCTCCTCGCCGAGGTCACGGGGATCGACCTCTCGGATAAGACCGTGAGCCTGGACGATGCCTCGGTCCTGCCCTACGACTATCTGATCCTCGCTACCGGGGCGACCCATTCCTACTTCGGTCACGACGACTGGGAACAGATGGCACCCGGGCTGAAGACCCTCGAGGACGCGCTGCTTCTGCGGCAGCAGGATCCTGGCCGCTTTCGAAGAGGCAGAGCGCAACCCGGACGATGCCGATCGCCTGCTCACATTCGTCGTGGTCGGTGGCGGGCCGACCGGGGTGGAGTTGGCGGGGGCACTGATCGAGATCGCAGTCCACTCACTGGGGAAGGAATTCGACGTGATCGACCCGACCCGGGCACGCGTTCTTCTGGTGGAGGGAGCGCCGCATGTGCTGCCCGTCTATCCGGAGGACCTTTCGGACAGCGCCCGACGTCAGTTGGAGACCCTCGGCGTGGAGGTGCTGACGGGAACCATGGTCAGCGAGATCGACGAAGGGGGAGTCACCCTCAGTGACGGCCGACGGATCGAGTCGGGACTGGTGCTGTGGGCCGCCGGTGTCCAGGCATCGAAGCTTGGGGACATGCTCGGGGTGGAGACGGACAGAACCGGTCGGGTGCCGGTCGAGGGCGATATGTCGGTCCCGGGGCACCGAGAGGTGTTCGTCGTCGGTGACCTCGCCACGGTTCCAGGTGTCCCTGGTGTCGCCCCAGCGGCGATGCAGATGGGCCGGCACGCCGGTCGCATGATCGAGGCCGACCTTCGGATGCGATCGAGGTTCCCATTCCACTATCGGAACAAAGGCGCCCTCGCCACCATCGGGCGGGCGAGGGCGGTGGCGGATTTCGGTCAGGTCAGGTTCGGCGGTTTCCTGGCTTGGCTGGCGTGGCTGGCCATCCACATCTTCTATCTGATCGGCTTCCGCAACCGGGTCCTCGTGCTGATCTCGTGGGCCTGGAGCTATCTCACCTTCCGCCGCGGAGCGCGGATCATCACCGGAGTGCCACGACTGCCGGAAAAGGGCGAGCCGTGATGGTGCGGGTGAGAGGATTTGAACCTCCACGACCTTTCGGTCACAGGGACCTAAACCCTGCGCGTCTGCCAAGTTTCGCCACACCCGCGTGTGGTGGAACATTGTCCCATGACACAAGCCCTCGGTCTGACCGAGGGCTTGTTGTAGGCCGCGTGGGACTCGAACCCACAACACCCGAGTTAAGAGCCCGGTGCTCTAGCCAATTGAGCTAGCGGCCCGCGCTGGAAGGTTAATACCGGTAGTCGGGAAGGCTCAGACGGTCTGCTACGACCTCGATCCAAACGATCGTTCGCTGCCATGCATCGGAGCACCGCCGCATCTTGACGGTGCAAACACCGTGTCGGAGATGGTTTTTTCGGTGCCCGGTGCCTTTCGGCTTGATGAAGGTCTTGTGGAAGTTGGCATTGTTCAGACCAGTCTCTGCGCGCCAATAGGACCTCGCTGCGCCTTCATCATTGCCCTCGTGCAGATGGAGTTGGAGCGAGAAGTCGGCAGCGGGATCCAGATAGGTCCGGATCCAGTAAATGAACAGACGCAGGGCGCGGGGATCGGCGTTCGCCAGCGTGAGATGATTTCGGGTCTTCGCACCTTCGGCCCAATAGAGGACAGCACCTGCAACCCAGAGAGGGTCTGTCATGAGGTCAGGAGTCTGAGAAAGTGCAGCGACACGCACGAGCGAGATCTCGGTGCGTCGTTTCCTGTTCGTATCCCGCGGTATGCCCTCCCGCGACCCGGACCGCGCCCGGATCGCTTGCATCTTTTCCTCCGACAACCTCACATCGCGACACCAAGTCGCAAGGGTCGATTTTGGCACCGGGATCAGGTCCATGATCTCGCCATAGGAGAGCCCGAGACGCCGTAGGTCCTTCCCCAGCTCGGACCGCTCCCATCTCGACAGTCCGTCCCACCCCTCGATCCGGGCCCGAAATTGGATCCCCAGCTCCATAGTTCGACCATATGAGTGAGGTGGGACAGGAATCGGGACGCAAGTACGCTGACCCGATCACGGGCTGTGGCGCAGCTTGGTAGCGCGCTTGCTTTGGGAGCAAGAGGCCGTCGGTTCGAATCCGACCAGCCCGACCGGGGCTTTACAATGACGTGTCCCGCGGGTGTAGCTCAATGGTAGAGCTCCAGCCTTCCAAGCTGGTGGTGAGGGTTCGATTCCCTTCACCCGCTCGAATGGGTCGCCCTCGGGGACAGACCTAAGCCCTCGCCCCTGTAGCTCAATTGGATAGAGCGGCGGACTTCTAATCCGCAGGTTGGGGGTTCGAGTCCTCCCGGGGGCGCGAAGGTAAGACCCATTCGATACATGGTGGCCGTAGCTCAGCCCGGTTAGAGCACCTGGTTGTGGTCCAGGAAGTCGCGGGTTCGAATCCCGTCGGTCACCCCAGGGGAAGGGCGCAGGGATGCGCCCTTCTTCATGACAACCAGGAAGACGAATGACAACAACAGTCACAGAGACAGGCCCGTTCGAGCGTCTGGTCACCTTTCAACTAACCGACGACCAGATCACCGCCGGCAAGGCTGCGACCGCTCGGAAGCTGTCCCAGGACATGAAGCTGAAGGGCTTCCGGCCGGGCAAAGCGCCGTTGCCCGTGATCGAAGCGGCAGTAGGCCCAGCCCGATTGCGAAGCGAAGTGATAGATGACCTCGTTCCGCCGGCGCTGAGCGAGATCCTCAACGACGAGGAGTTGCGCCCGGCTGTTACTCCCCAACTCGAAGCACTGAACGACGTCGATGGCGGAGTCGAGGTCGAGGTCAAGGTGACCTTGTGGCCCGAAATCGACCTACCCAAATATCGGGACCGCGAGGTCGAAGTGACGTCACCCGTGGTCACACCCGAAGAGCTCGACACCCAGGTCGAGCGCATGCTCGAGCAGTTCGCCACCGTGGAGGAGGCAAACCGGCCTGCGGCGTCCGGTGATTTCGTCTCCGTAGACGTCAAGGCAACCAAGGATGGCGACTCGGTAGATGGGGCTAACGCCGCAGATCTCCTCTATGAGGTCGGCTCTGGTCTGTTCGTCGAGGGAATCGATGAGCTCCTCGAAGGTGCCGAGCCGGGGACGGTGCTCAACTTCGAGGCTCCGTTGCCTGTCGGTTTCGGCGACCGTGCCGGGGAGCAGGTCGGTTTCGAGGTGATCGTCAACGAGGTGAAGGAGCGGATCCTCCCCGAGCTCGATGATGCATGGGTCGACGAGAACACCGAGTTCGAGACAGTCGAGGAGCTGAAGGCAGAGCTGGGGGAGCGGCTCGCCGAGGCAAAGTTGCAGTCTGTCTCACGTCAATACGCCGAGAGAGCGCTCAGCACTCTCGTCGATCAGGTGGATATCCAGCTGCCGGAGGGATTGGTCCGGTCGGAGATGGACGACCACCTTCATCGGTTCGTCCATCGTCTAGAGGACAGCGAGCTGACCCTCGACGACTACTTCCAGGCTTCGGGAATCGATCAGGAACAGTTCCTCGACGACCTCCGCCAACAGGCAGAGATGTCCATACGGAACCAGCTGATTCTCGAAGCTGTAGCCAAGGATGCGGGGATCGATGTCACTCCTGAGGATGTCTCGGCGGTGATCCAGAACGCGGCGGCTCGTTCCGGCGACCCGGTCGCCTATCTGCAGGCCTTCCGCCAAAGCGGCCGGGAATTGGCGGTGGCCGGTGATATTCTCAGAAACAGGGCGTTGGACGCCATCCTCTCGGCAGCGAATCCGGTCGACGAAGACGGCAACCCGATCGATTTGAAAATGAATGTGACGGAAGTCGAGGCCGAGATCGTCGAGGCTGAGATCGTCGAGGCCGAGCCGGTCGGGGACATCCCGCCGGGCGAGGTTCCAATCGGCGAAGTGGTTGCGACAGCGGCGGAGGAAGAAGAATGAACGACCAGTTCCAGAACTATGTGATCCCCACAGTCTTCGAACAGACGAGTCGGGGCGAGCGCTACTTCGACATCTACAGCCGGCTCCTCAAGGACCGGATCATCTTCCTTGGGACGCCGATCGACGACACCATCGCCAATTTGATCATGGCCCAGCTCCTCCACCTCGAGTCAGAGGACCCAGACAAGGACATCTTCCTCTACATCAACTCCCCGGGAGGTTCGATCACCTCCTTGTTCGCCATCTACGACACCATGCAGTACATCAAGCCTGAGGTGAACACGGTGTGCATGGGCATGGCCGCCTCGGCGGCTGCGGTCATCCTCGCCGGTGGGGCGGTGGGCAAGCGCTACGCCCTGCCCCACGCCCGAGTCATGCTTCACCAGCCGCACGGTGGCGCCCAGGGCCAGGCCTCAGACATCGAAATCCAGGCCCGGCTCATAGTGCAGATGCGAGAGTCGCTGAACCAGATCCTTGCCGAGCACACCGGCCAGGAGCTGGAGAAGATCGCGACGGACACAGAGCGTGACTACTGGATGCTGGCCGCCGAGGCCAAGGACTACGGGGTCATCGACGGAATTCTCACCCGTCGGGAGCTTGCGGCGGTAGCCTCCACCTGAGGAGGTTCAAAACTCGATGGCACGACTCGGTGACGGCGGTGAGCTGCTCAAGTGCAGCTTCTGCGGCAAGTCTCAGAAGCAAGTCAAGAAACTGATCGCCGGGCCCGGCGTTTACATCTGCGACGAGTGCATCGATCTCTGCAACGAGATCATCGAAGAAGAGTTCTCCGCCACCGAGGAGATCACCTTCACCGAGCTGCCCAAGCCGGTCGAGATCAACTCGTATCTCGACGACTACGTGGTCGGCCAGGAAGACGCCAAGAAGAAGCTCTCCGTCGCCGTCTACAACCACTACAAGCGGATCCGGGGCGGCGACGTCCAGCGCGATGTCGAGCTGCAGAAATCGAACATCCTCCTCATCGGCCCCACCGGGTCGGGTAAGACCCTTCTCGCCCAAACTCTCGCCCGCCAGCTCAATGTCCCCTTCGCCATCGCCGACGCCACGAGCCTCACCGAGGCGGGGTACGTCGGGGAGGACGTGGAGAACATCCTCCTCAAGTTGCTCCAGGCCGCCGACTACGACGTCAACCGGGCCCAACAGGGGATCATCTACATCGACGAGATCGACAAGGTCTCTCGCAAGGCCGAGAACCCGTCCATCACCAGGGACGTCTCGGGAGAAGGGGTGCAGCAAGCTCTCCTCAAGATCCTGGAGGGCACGGTGGCTTCGGTCCCGCCTCAGGGTGGGCGCAAGCACCCCCATCAGGAATTCATCCAGCTCGACACGACCAACATCCTCTTCATCTGTGCGGGAGCTTTCGGCGGCCTCGAGGACATCATCGCCAACCGAGTGGGACGGCGGGGTGTCGGCTTCGGTGCCGAGGTCCGCGGCAAAGCCGACGGGCGGCCATCCGACTTGCTCAACCAGGTCATGCCTGAGGACCTGATGAAGTACGGGCTGATCCCCGAGTTCATCGGGCGTCTACCGGTGATGGCGACCGTGGAGGATCTCGACATGGACGCCCTGATCCGAATCCTGACCGAGCCGAAGAACGCCCTGATTCGTCAGTACGCCCGCATGTTCGAAATGGACGAAGTCGAGCTCGTCTTCACGCCCGACTCGCTCGATGCCATCGCCGCCCAGGCCATCAAGCGGGGGACCGGGGCCCGCGGCCTCCGGGCGATTCTCGAGGAAGTCCTTCTCAACACGATGTATGACCTGCCTTCCCGCACGGATGTGGAGAGAGTCGTCATCGACCGCGACGTGGTCGCAGAGAAGGTCAACCCCACTCTGGTGCCGGCGCGCGTCGAGGACGGTCCAGCCGAAAAATCGGCCTGATCGCTCGACCGCGACCACGGACTAGCGCACTCGGAGAAGTTCGTGTCAATGACACGGGCAGGTAACCCGCGCCCGTTAGGGTGTCGGCGACCGACCTCGGGCGGGCGGTCATAAGGGGAAAAAGGGAGGCCTTGATCCCGCGACCTGTATGCGGTCACCTGGGTCGTGGGGTAGCCAATGGTGAGACCGGCTCGTCCCAACGCGCAATGAAGGGATGGGATTCATGCGGGTTAGCGTGCGACGGGTTCGCTTCGTCGTCGCAATGATGATGGCTCTGATGCTGGTTTCGTCGTTGTCGATCGTTCTCTCTGGAACGGCCTCAGCGACCACCGGGCAGCAAATAGACGGCGATCACCAAGGCGAGGACTGTACCGAGCTCGATGTCCAGGGCGCTGGAACGGATCAAGAGGAATGTGAGCCTCGAGGAGTGTGATGATCTTGCCGTTCAGAGCTTTGGCGGTGGCGATCACGAGGATTGTGAGCCTGCCGAGGAGTGTCCGGATCTAGCGGTTCAGAGCTTTGGTGGGGGTGATCACGAGGATTGTGAGCCTGCCGAGGAGTGTCCGGAGCTCACCACGCAGAGTCGTGGCGGTGGCGATGATCCCAAGGATTGTGAGCCTGCCGAGGAGTGCCCCGACCTAGCGGTTCAGAGCTTTGGTGGGGGCGGTCACGAGGATTGTGAGTCCCCTGAGGAGTGTCCGGAGCTCACCACGCAGAGTCGTGGCGGTGGCGGTCACGAGGATTGTGAGTCCCCTGAGGAGTGTCCGGAGCTCACCACGCAGAGTCGTGGCGGTGGCGATGATCCCAAGGATTGTGAGCTCCCCGAGGAGTGCCCGGAGTTAGCCGTTCAGACTGGTGGGGATCACGGTGATGATGAGGATTGTGATTCCGAGGAGTGTCCGGAGTTAGCCGTTCAGACTGGTGGGGATCACGGTGATGATGAGGATTGTGATTCTGAGGAGTGTCCGGAGTTAGCCGTTCAGACCGGTGGGGATCACGGTGATGATGAGGATTGTGATTCCGAGGAATGTCCGGACCTAGCCGTTCAGACTGGTGGCAGTGATCACGGTGATGACGACGATGATTGTTCAGGCACCACCACTACGACTTCGACCACCATGCCCACGGTCGCTCCACCAACCCTCCCCGAAGAGCTCGATCTGGCGGCGGTCGGAGCGGAGTGCTTCAGCGACATCCCGTATCTGAGCTACACGATCGACTACCCGGCAGGGGAGTCGGCGACTATCACCTTCATCAATCCCGCTGGCGCCGACGTCGTCTACGAGGACGTGCCGCTGAGCGGAGCCGTGCTGTGGCCGGGGGCGAGCGAAACCCCTCCCGACTGGCCCGGCTGGATTCTCCAGGATGGAGTGTGGGTGGCGGCCGATGACGGGTTCCTCTGGGCGCGAGGAGAAATCGACGTTCTCTTCGAGGTGAACCCGAGCACGGTGCTCACGGTTTCGTATCCACAGTCAGGGGAAGCATGCGCCGATCCGGAGAACATCCCGGACGAAGTCGAAGGAACGGTGGTCACGCCACCCACGACGCCGGACCAGGTCGATGGTGTGGACGTGCTTCCGTTCACCGGTGTCCACGGGGGTGCGCTGGCAGCGGTTGCTTTTGCCGCTCTGGCTCTGGGTGGCCTGATGCTGCTCAGCGTTAGGAGGGGTGAGGCCGAGGACGGCTGAACCCGACCGTAAGTCGATGACAAAGCCCCGGGATTAACCTCCCGGGGCTTTTTCATGAACTATCCCGACGCCCTTGCCTATCTAGATGGGCACATCACACACGGCATCAAGCCAGGCTTGGAGCGCATCAATCGGCTGCTCGACGACATGGGCCGGCCCGACGAGGGATACCCGATAATTCATGTGGCGGGGACCAACGGAAAGACATCCACGTCAAGGTTTGCCACCTTGCTCTTGGTCGCCCACGGCCTGAGCACCGGCACCTATACCTCACCCCACCTCCAGAACGTGGAAGAGCGGCTTGCGATCAACGGTCGGATGGCGACCGAGGAGGAGTTTGCCGTCGCCGTCTCCGACGTGGCCGCCTTTGCCGAACTGCGGGCCAAGGCCGGCGAAGAGCCCAACACGTACTTCGAGCTCACCACGGCTGCCGCCTTCGCTTTCTTCGCCGATCAGGCAGTCAACGCCGCAGTGCTCGAAGTGGGCCTGGGCGGGCGTCTCGATGCAACCAACGTCGTGGACGCCGAGGTATGCGTCCTGACCAGCATCGGCATCGAGCACACCGAATACCTCGGCGAGGACGTGGCCACGATCGCCGGGGAGAAACTCGCAATCGCCGGGGCGAACGCGACCCTGGTCAGCGGACCGCTGCCAGACCTGGCCCTGGAAGTCGCCGATTCCCGCGCCCGTGATCTCGGCATCCATCACCGTCACTACGGGAAGGACTTCTCCGTGCTCGACGCCGAGCGTGGAGTCAGGGGCTGGCTGGTGACAATCGGAGGCGCGGAGGACACATACGAGGACCTGTTCCTTCCCCTTCACGGAAGGTATCAACTGGTGAACCTGGCGAACGCTGTGGCTGCCACCGAGGCACTGCTGGGACGGAAGCTCGACGAAGAGGCGGTTCGAGATGCGTTGTCGGTCGCCACGGCGCCGGGTCGGATGGAGATGCTGGGCACCCATCCTCTGGTGATGGTCGATGGAGCCCACAACGCGGACGGCGTCGACGCCCTCGCCGAATCGCTCGACGAGGAGTACCCGACGACTCGATGGCAACTGGTGCTGGGCGTCATGGGCGACAAGAACGTGGAGGCAATGGTCGAAAGCCTCGAACCGATGCTGGCCGGGATAATCGCCACGGCGCCCAAGGCGGAGCGGGCGGTCCCACCGTCAGTGCTCGCGGAGAGGATCAGGACCCTGACCGACGTGGCCGTGATCGAGGCCGAGGACGCGGAGATCGCCCTCGACATGGCTCGCGCAGAAGCCGGGCCTGAAGGGGCGGTTCTCGTAGCCGGCTCGCTCTACTTGGTGGGCGAGGCCCGGGCGCTGTTGATCTGACTCCTGCCCGACCTGAAGTACGCTCCCGCCGACATGGCAATGGAAAGCACTTTCATCATGGTCAAGCCCGATGGCGTCGCACGGGGCCTGGTGGGGGAGGTCATCGCCCGATTCGAGCGAAAGGGCCTGACCCTGGAGAAGATCCGGAAACTCGATATCGACGAAGATCTGGCGCGTCGTCACTACGAGGAGCACGTTGAGAAGCCCTTCTTCCCCGAGTTGCTCGACTTCATCACCTCCGGACCGGTGGTCGCGATGGAGTGGTCGGGGGAGTCGGCGATATCGGTGTGCCGGGACCTGATGGGGGCGACGGACCCCAAGATGGCGGCTCCCGGAACCATCAGAGGAGACCTGGGCCTGATCGTCACACATAACCTCGTCCATGGCTCCGATGGGTCGGAGAGCGCGTCCCGGGAGTTGGAGCTCTTCTTCGGCTGAGATGCACTCGGGAAAGTGCCCTACCTGGTGAAACGCGCTCTGGCACAAGATCTAGTCGACACCTACACTCCCCGAGTCGTCGCGGGAGTCATCGTCAGCCATGGCTGAAACCCTTTTTTCATTCGCTGGCCAGGACATGGCCATCGACCTCGGAACCGCCAACACGCTGGTCTACGTGCGGGGCGGTGGCATCGTCCTAAACGAGCCCTCGGTGGTCGCCATCAACTCCCAGAATGGCCGCGCTCTGGCCGTCGGCATGGAGGCGAAGAGGATGATCGGGCGCACTCCAGCCCACATCACAGCCATCAGACCGCTCCGGGATGGGGTCATTGCCGACTTCGACGTGACCGAGAAGATGCTCCGCTACTTCATCCAGAAGGTCCACCGCAGGAAGTGGGCCCGCCCCAGGATCGTGGTCTGCGTGCCGTCCGGGATCACGCCGGTGGAGCGAAGGGCTGTCGAGGAGGCGGCTTATCACGCCGGCGCACGGAGGGCATACACCATCGAAGAGCCAATGGCCGCTGCCATCGGGTCAGGGCTTCCCATCGCCGAGCCGGCTGGGTCGATGGTCGTGGACATCGGCGGCGGCACGACCGAGGTGGCGGTCATCTCTCTCGGTGGCATCGTCGTCTCCCGCTCGATCAGGGTCGGCGGCGACGAACTGGACACAGCAATCATCGACTGGGTCAAAAAGGAGTACAACGTCCTCATTGGGGAGCGAACGGCGGAGCAGCTCAAGCTCGCGGTCGGATCGGCATGGCCATACGCAGATGAGCCGTCTGCCGAGGTGCGCGGGCGTGACTTGGTCACCGGTCTGCCCAAGACGATCCTTCTCTCCAGCCCCGAGATCAGGGAGGCCATCGAGGAGCCGACTCAAGCGGTCGTCGATGCCGTGAAATTCACACTCGACAAGACGCCGCCAGAGCTGGCGGCCGACATCGTCGAGCGTGGGATCGTGCTCACCGGGGGAGGAGCGCTGCTGGTTGGGCTGGACCATCGTCTGGCCCATGAGACGGGGATGCCCATCGTCACCGCGGCCAATCCGCTGCAGTCGGTGGTGCTCGGCTCGGGGAAGTGTCTGGAGGAGTTCGACACATTGCAAGAGGTGCTCGTGTCGTCCTCCCGGCCATGACTTCCTCGACCCGTCTTGACTCATGCTGACTTCGAAGCCATCCGACCGAGCCCTACCCACCTTCATCAGCCTCCTGGTGATCGGTGTGCTCCTCATGACTTTCGACGTCCGGTTGGAGGGTGGGGGAGTGGTGGGCGTTTTGCGGAGCGGGACACAGGCCATCGTGTCGCCGATGCAGCGCATCGCCGCTTTCGCGGTCACACCCATCGCCAATGCCCTCGACAGCCTTTCCAATGTCGCTTCGCTCAGAGAGCAGAACGCCGCCCTTTCGGCCCAGCTGGCCGAATCGCAGGCCTCGCTCGTCGCCGTCCAGGACGACCTTGCGAAGCTCGATCTACTCGAACAGATCTACGACCTGGAAACCGATGGAGCGGAGTTGGGTCAGACCGTTGCCAACGTCATTGGGTCGGTTGACGCGGCCCTCATCATCGACAAGGGCATCAGCGACGGCGTGCTGATCGGCCAACCGGTGATAGACACCAATGGATACGTGATTGGAACCGTCAAGAGCGCGAGTTCCGGGAGCGCGACAGTCCTCCCCATCACGGCGAGCCGAGATGGTCTGACCGTGCTTGTCGGCTCGCAGACCGGGACGCTGGTCACGAGGCCTTTCTCGTCGGATCTGGGGCTGGAGATGGATCTCGACGTCTTCGATGCCCGTGAGCCAGTGCTGGCAGGTGATCGGGTCCTCACGTCGGCGGCGAGCACCGACTACCCGGCAGGTCTCCCCGTCGGTGAGGTGATCGAAGATGCCTCGCCCGAGTCCACCTCGCTCACGACGAGTGTGCGGCCGTTCGTGGATCCCGAGGCCCTTCGATTCGTCGTCGTACTGGCATGGCCCCCTGATCCCGTGTCGGCTGCCACCGACGACACCATTCCCGAGACCACCGAAACGACCATCGCCGAAGACGCGACCACCACCACTACCACCCCCGAGGACGATGGTTGATGAGAGGCCGCACCGCGCTGGTAATCGGCCTAACGGTCGTGATCGCCGTCGTGATCCAGACCACTCTGTTCGGGAGGTTGAGGGTCGTTACTCCCGACCTGGTGATGTTGATCGGGATCCTGCTCGCCTTGACGAGGGTGCGGACGGAGGCCGTTCTTGGGGTCGCATTCCTGTCCGGACTCATCATGGATCTGCTGGGAGCATCGCTCATCGGTCTTCGAGCGGTCGTGTACACCACCGTGGCCTTCATCGCTATCCGGACGAAGGAACGAGCAGAGCTGGGGCGGGTGACGATCGCCTTGTGGGCCGGGTTGCTCACCCTGATCGGAGTCGTCCTCATCCTCCTCATTGGGACACTGTTCGGGCAGGCGGCCCTGCTCGGAGAGGGTGCGGTTAGCGTCATGATCCTCGTCCCACTCGCCAATGTGGCCGTTGCCGCCCTTCTGGCACCAACCTTCGTACGATTGGTCGACCGCGACCGGACCGTCCTTCGATACCCATGAAGTTCGCGCTGAGACTCACGACGCTGGGGATCATCTTCACCGCGATGTTTTCGGTGGTCGGGCTCAGGCTGTGGTTCATCCAGGTGGCCGAGGGGCCTCAGATCGCTCGAGCTGCTGAAGAGTCGACCTGGGTGGGCAAGACGACGTACGCGCCACGTGGCGACATCTATGACCGAAACGGGACGCTCCTTGCCACGAGCCGAATGGTGCCGGCAATCATGATCGACCGGACGTTCGTCCAGCCCGAGCAGAAAGAGACCCTGATCCAGGAACTGGCTTCCATCGTCGGGGTCGACCCGGTCGAACTCGACGCCATGTACGAGGAGGCCGGGATCAACGGCCGCTTCCAGGTGAGCACGGTCGCGAACGAAACCGCATATGCGATCAACGAGTCGCTCGACGAGCTCCCCGGGGTCGAGGTGGTCAAGGTCCCGGAACGGGTCTACCTCTCCGGGGACACAATGGCGCATGTCATCGGTCACCTCGGTCTACCGGAGGAAGCCGATCTCACCGAGCGCCCAGAACTCGATCGAGACGTCCGCATCGGCAAGCTCGGGGTGGAGCGGGTGTACGACGAAGTGCTGCAGGGCACCGGAGGCTCAGTCGAGTACCGGGTGAGGAGGAGCGAGATCATCGAGCAGCGCCCACCGGTCGACCCGGTCACGGGCAGCTCGATCGTGCTCAATCTCGACTTCGCCCTGCAGGAGCAGGTCGAGCTCGCCCTCGAGAATGGGGTGGCTCTGTCCAACGAGGTCAAGGAAGAGGAGAAAGCCGACGGGGAAGAGGTGTTCAACGAAACCCAGCGAGCCGCGGCTGTGGTGCTCGATGTCGACAACTTCGATGTTCTCGCCCTCGCCTCGTACCCCGACTTCGATCCGAGCAACTTCGTTGCCGGCATCGATGAGACCACGTTCCAAGAGCTCAACGAGACCCAGGCTTTCAACAATCTCGCGGTGAGTGGGCTCTATCCGCCGGCGTCGACCTTCAAGGCGATCACCTACACCGCCAAGCTCGAGGAGAACCTGCCCTTCCCGAGTGACGTGGAAGGAGTCGATGGCGACCTGATCCATTGTGACGGGACTTTGGTCCTCGACCAGCTCGCCGATGGCTCGGCACAGGAAAAACACGACTGGTACGACCCCCGCAACCTGGGCTGGCTCGACATCCACGGAGCACTGTCGAACTCCTGCAATATCTATTTCTGGAACGTTGCCTTGGGGACCTACACCAACTACCCCCAGGGGTCGGCCAAAGAGAACATCCTGCAGGAATGGGCCACCCGCGTGGGATATGGGCACGAGACCGGGATCGACCTGACCAGCGAGGCGCCCGGCATCATCCCGACCCGGCAGCTCTTCGAGGAGTGGAAGGAATATCAGCTCGAGAACCCCGATGAGCCGCCTCGGCTCGAGCCGGCCCGCCTCGAACTGGCATCACCATGGCTCGGTGGAGACCTCATGGACTTCGCCATCGGCCAGGGCGCCTTCACGGCCACCCCGCTTCAGGTCGCGTCCTCGTTTGCGGTGCTGGTCAATGGCGGGAAGGTGATGGAACCCCGCGTGGTGAGGGAGACGATCGACAGCGAGGGAAATGTCACCCAGGTCGAGCGCCCTGCTCCGGTGATGGTGGACATCGACCCGGCAACGCGGGCTTCCCTGCTGGAAGATCTCGGCAGCGTCGTAAACGGGGGAACAGCGGCGGCCGCCTTCGCCGACTTCGGTGAAGGGGTGGAGAACGTCGGAGGGAAGACCGGGACCGCCCAGGTGTCGGCGACCCGGGACAACCACGCCTGGTTCGTTGGGGTCGCCCCTCTCGACAACCCCAAATACGTTGTGGCGATCCTCATCGACGAGGGCGGGTCCGGAGGGCAGGTGGCGGCGCCGGTGGCCCGGAACATCATGCAGTATCTGACTGGCAACGAGCAGACCCCCATCGTCGAGGGCGAGGAGGCCGACTGATGGCTGTCCTAACCCGTCTCCGCGAGGTAGCCGTAGACCGGGGCCGGAACAAGTCGGACCGCATTCTCTTCGGGACGATGCTCGCCCTCTCCGCCTTTGGATTGCTCATGGTCTATTCCGCAACCAGGAGCAGCGGATCGGTGGGAATGGAGCGGCAGATGATCTTCGTGGCTGCCGGACTGACCCTCTACGCGGTGATCTCCAATATCGACTATCGGGAACTGAAGAACCTCATCCCGATCGTGTCGATCGCGGTTCTCGTTGGATTGTTCGCGGTCTACCTTTTCGAGCCGGTCAACGGGGCCCGGCGCTGGATCGATCTCGGGTTCTTCAAGCTCCAACCGGCCGAGTTCGCCAAGGTGATCGTGATACTGCTCCTGGCCGCGATCCTCTCTCCCAGCAACCGCGAAGAGGTCGGTCAGCGCCAACTCACCTGGCCCACGGTATTTCGGGCGATCGCCATCGTCGCCCTCCCCGCGGTCCTGGTCCTCTTCGAGCCGGATCTCGGCACGACGCTCGTGTTCGGGTTCATTCTCTTCGTGATGCTGTTCGTGGCCGGAGCTACCTGGCGTCAGATGCTCGCGCTGGCAGCGACAGCAGCGCTGGGCGTGGTGGCGGTCCTCCAGTTCAAGTTGCTCGAGGAGTACCAGATGAACCGGATCCTGGTGCTTTTCCGACCCGAGATCGATCCACAGGGGATCGGCTACAACATCCTGCAGTCGAGATATGCCGTGGGCTCGGGCCAGCTGTTCGGCAAGGGTCTGTTCGCCGAAGGGACCCAGACCTCCTTCGAGTACGTACCCGAACAAGAGACCGACTTCATCTTCACGGCGGTGGCCGAGCAACTTGGATTCGTAGGCGGCGTCCTGGTCGTCGCCGCCTTCGCCGTCATCATTTGGAGGCTCCTCGTGATCGCGGCCAACGCCAGGGATCGCTTCGGCGCCCTCATCGCGGCGGGTCTGGCCGCGATGATGGTTTTCCACGTGTTCGTGAATGTCGGGATGACGATCGGGATCATGCCGGTCACAGGCATCCCCCTGCCTTTCCTCTCTGCCGGCGGGTCCTTCTACTTGGCGATGACTCTCGCCCTCGGGATTGCCAACTCCGTTTGGCTATTGCGCACGCCCGTGCCAGGCGAGAACCAGCTCAGCTGAATCCCGTTCACGTCTACCCTGCCGCCCGATGGACCGACGTGGTGAACGAGGGTGGGTGGAGGTCATCTGTGGCCCCATGTTCTCCGGCAAGAGTGAAGAGCTCATCCGTCGCGTGACCCGATACCAGATCGCCCGGGTCCCGATTCAGACATTCAAGCCACAGCTCGACGTCAGATACTCCGACTCCCAAGTCGTCTCCCATTCCAGCCTCAAGGTCGAGGCGATATCGGTGGAGACATCGTCTGAGCTCCTACACAGGGTCGACGACAGCACACAGGTCATAGGGATCGACGAGGGGCAGTTCTTCGACGATGGGCTGGTGGACGTTGTCGAACAGCTCGCCTCTGCGGAGAAGCAGGTGATCGTCGCAGGGCTGGACACCGACTATCTGAGACGCCCGTTCGAGCCCATCCCGACGCTGTGCGACCGCGCCGAGTACGTGACCAAGATGCTGGCTGTGTGTCACAAGTGCGGTGGGCCGGGCATGTACACCCAGCGGATCGTTCAATCGGAGGAGCTCGTCGTACTCGGGGCGCAAGGTGCCTACGAAGCCCGGTGCCGCGTGTGCTACGACCCAACCGAGGTCGAACAGCCCGAGCTCGATCTCGGCGCTGGATAGTTTCAGCGTTTCCTTTCTGGTAACCTGGGTCGGTCCGCCAGACGCGACATCTTCCCCTCTTCGGAGTGTTTCGTTGATGAGCACCCTTGCATACCGGCGAGCCGGCATGTCAGTCTTTGGCGACCGCCCTTATGCAGGGCGGGCGCCGCACCGCGATCTGGCGCATCCATTCGGGCCCGACAGCCCCTGCCAGGAAATGGGCATTCGGGTCGACCCAAGCATCGACTCTCAGAGGAGTAACAACACATGGCTCTATTTCGCAAGAAGAGCCCACAGATCGTCCGGAAGTCATCGACGGAAGGGACCGTCGAGGAACGCAAGACCGTCCGCGTCAAGGGAAAAAAGGTAGAGGTCACCAGGGTCGAGGGCAGACCAGCCCCGGCCACGAAACCCAAGAAGGATCGACGTCACCAGCCGTCAGGGAAGGGTGGGGGCAACCACTCCAGGAACGGAGTCTCCACCTCCAGGACCCGGACGCGCAGGCCGGTCGACGACGAGGTGATTCTCCCGGTCGAGTCCGGGCGCAAGCAGATGCTGGTCCGGGTGCACCGGGGCCAGACACAGATGGTGATCCTCGAAGGCCCCGTCCTCGTCGAGCACTATGTCGCTCGTGAAGACGCCGGATCGGTGGCAGGGAACATCTACCTGGCCAAGGTTCGCAACGTCCTCCCCGGCATGGAGGCGGCATTCCTGGACTTTGGTGCTTCCAAGAACGGCGTTCTATATGCATCGGACGTCGCCTCCGATGGGAAGGGAAACGGCCGGCCCAACCGCAGGATCGAGAACGTCCTCAAAGAGGGCGATGACGTCCTCGTTCAGGTGACGAAGGATGCGATGGGCGCCAAGGGGGCCCGGCTGACAGGGGTGCCTTCACTACCCGGGCGCTACCTCGTCCTCGTGCCCGACTCGGACAGCGTCGGGATCAGTCGCCGGCTGCCAGACGATGACCGGACTCGACTCCGGGAAGTGATCAACAAGGTGCGCCCTGAGGGCTATGGCGTGATCGTGAGAACCGCCGCCCTCCATGCGAGCGCCGAGGAGCTGGCTGCCGACATCTCCCGCTTGCGCAAGGTCTGGGACCAGATCGGTGAAGAATCGAAGGACGGCGGCGCGCCCCGTCTCGTTCATCAGGAGCCTGATCTCCTCATCAAGGTGATCCGTGAGCATTTCACGGCGGACTTCCGCAAGTTGCTCATCGATGACGCCAGGGCGTATGAGACCGTGGTCGACTACCTGCGGGGGACCGCGCCCGACCTCGTGTCCAAGGTGCAGCATTACACCGATGATGTCCCGCTGTTCGAGCGATATCACGTCGATGACCAGATCAAGAAGGCCCTCGACCGAAAGGTCTATCTCCCATCAGGCGGTCATCTCGTCATCGATCGGACCGAGGCGCTCACCGTCATCGATGTCAACACCGGGAAGTTCGTCGGGTCCTCGAATCTGGAGGAGACCGTCCTGCAGAACAACCTGGAAGCGGCCGAGGAGATCGGACGTCAACTACGGCTGCGAGACATCGGCGGGATCATCGTCATCGACTTCATCGACATGGAGACGATCGACAACCAGCAGCAGGTGCTGCGACGCCTCAAGGAAGCGCTAGCCAAGGACAAGACCCGGACCCAGGTCTTCGACGTGTCTCACCTCGGCTTGGTGGAGATGACCCGGAAGAACGTCTCGGCGGGGCTGCTCGAGCAGTTCTCATCGAAGTGCGAAGAATGCGGCGGTCGCGGTGTGATCGTCCATGACCACGCCATTCACGCAGACGATCTCGTCGTGGAGGACTTTTCGCTGGCGGAATAGGCAGCCTTTGCGGTAACCGGTCGAACCGGTACCATTCAGCATCAATCCCCTTTCAGAGGTTTACCCATGTACGCCATCATTCGCGCCGGCGGCAAACAGGCCAAGGTGCAATCCGGCGATGTAATCGAGATAGAGCGGGTGAAAGGCGACGCCGATGAGATGTCCTTTTCGCCTCTCCTGATCGTGGATGACAAGGGAAATGCGGTGTCGGATCGTGACCTCCTGTCCAAGTCATCGGTCACGGCCAAGGTGCTCGGCGAGTCCCAGGGCCCGAAGATCGACATCTTCAAGTACAAGAACAAGACCGGCTATCGGCGTCGCCAGGGTCACCGCCAGAAGTACACACAGATCGAGATCACCGGGATCACGTTGCCCGGCGCAAAGGCCAAGTCTTCTCAGGCCAAGCCTGCTGCCAAGTCGGGCTCGGCGAAGGCTTCCGAAGCGAAGCCGGCCGCGGCGAAAGCCCCAGCTGCCAAGACAACAGCTGCCAAGACTGCAACCACAAAGGCAGGGGCAGCGAAAACCAGCAAGCAAGCAAAGACCGACTCGTCAGAGGAGGAGTGAGATGTCAAAGACAAAAGCAGGCGGTTCCTCCAAGAACGGTCGGGACTCCGCCGCGAAGCGACTCGGTTCCAAGGTGTTCGACGGCGAGTTCGTGAACGCCGGAGCGATCCTGGTGCGTCAGCGTGGGACCCGAATCCATCCAGGTGAGAACGTGGGCAAGGGGTCCGATGACACCCTGTTCGCTACCGCACCCGGCACAGTCAAGTACGGGACCCGAGCCAAACGGCGTCGGGTCAGCGTCCTTCCCGAGTAGTTAGCTTCCGGTCGTGTTCGTCGACCGGGTCCGTGTCAACCTCCGCGCCGGCAACGGCGGCGCGGGGGTTGTGTCGTTTGTGAGGGCCAAGGGGAAGCCCAAGGGCAAGCCGATCGGGGGAAACGGCGGTCCGGGCGGGTCGGTGTACCTCAGGGCCGACCCTTCGGTGGCCACACTGCTCCGCTACCAGCGAAACCCGCATTACGCAGCGGGTCACGGCACCCACGGCCAGGGTGATGTTCGACACGGCAAATCCGGTGAGGCTCTGTACCTTCCGGTGCCGCTTGGAACCGTCGTGATCGACGGTGAAGGCACAATGGTCGCCGACCTGGTCGAAGAGGGTCAAGAGATCGAAATTGTCAAGGGAGGGCGGGGTGGCCGGGGCAACGCCGCCTTCGTCAACCCCTCCAACCGGGCTCCGGGCGTTGCCGAGCAAGGGGAGTACGGGCGGTCGGAATGGCTCACCCTCGAGCTGAAACTCCTCGCCGACGCGGCCCTCATCGGATTCCCTAACGCCGGGAAATCCACATTCATCTCCAAGGTGTCGGCCGCCAAGCCCAAGATCGCCGACTATCCCTTCACGACCCTCGTGCCGAACTTGGGTGTAGTGAGCTTCGACGGGCGGGAGTTCGTCCTGGCCGACATCCCGGGCCTGATCGAGGGTGCAGCCTCTGGGAAGGGTCTCGGTCACGAGTTCCTCCGTCACGTCGAGCGGGCACGGGTCCTCGTCATACTTCTCGATCCGTCGCCGATGCAAGAACGTTCGCCGGAGGAGCAGTTGCAGATCTTGAGGCGTGAGATCGCCGACTATTCCTCCGAGATCGCGGCAAGGCCGAGCATTGTGCTCCTCAACAAGTCGGACCTAGCTGACGTCACCGACCTCGCGACGGCGCTCGATGCGACGCCGGTCTCAGCAATCAGCGGGGAGGGCATTCGAGAGTCGCTGCATGCCATCGCCGACCTGGTCGACGAAGCGGAGCGGGTCGCGCCGCTTCGTAAGGGATATGTCCTTCACCGTCCGTTGGGCCCGACATTCACCGTGCGTAGGGAAGAGGGTGGCTGGCGCATCGAGGGCCTCGCCGCCGAGCGAGCGGTTGCGTTCGCCGACCTGACCCTGCCAGAAGCGGCCGACATGGCAGCCTGGCGCCTCTCTCGACTCGGTGTGGATCAGGCGCTGTTGGATGCAGGGGCGATCGAGGGCGACGAGGTAAGGATCGGAGAGATCTCCTTCGAATTCACCCCGGAGCGGGACGAGGAGGAATAGCCATGCGGGTTCAACCGCGAGCGGCACACTCGACGCAACGTGAGGCGGCGGGCAGAGCGTCCAGCCGAGCAACTCCGATGTCGTTTCCGCACACGTCACACTTCCCGTAGGTGCCGTTGTCGATCTTGACCAAAGCCCGGTCGATGTCCTCGATGGTGTGCGTGATGGATCGCGCGGTAGCTGTGGTGCTAAGTCGCTCCACCGCCTCCGTGGTGCCGTCCCCGACCCGTTTCCCGAACGAGACGGCGGCACCGGTCGTCGGCGGCGCGGTCAGTCTGCCCAATTCGACCTCGAGCTCGGCTTTGCGATCGACGAGGGTCTGACGGAGCGCGTCCATGCGATCGAACCTTAGGAAGCGGAGTCATCAGTGTTCACCCGTACAATGGTCGGCCGATGAGTTTTGAGACCCCGCGAGCGGTCGCTGAAGCGTTGCGCTCGGTCGATTATCTGCCCGACGACCGCATAGCGCAGGTCGTCTTTCTCGCTGACCGACTCGACAAGCCAATCCTTGTCGAGGGACCAGCAGGGGTCGGGAAGACAGAGCTCGCCAAGTCGCTGGCCAGGGTCACCGGACGCGACCTGATCAGGCTCCAGTGCTACGAGGGCCTCGACGAGGCCAAGGCGCTCTACGAGTGGAACTACAAGAAGCAGTTGCTCAGAATCCAGGCCGACGTCGACCACGACTGGGAGGACATCGAGCAGGACATCTTCTCGGAGGATTTCCTTCTCACCCGCCCACTTCTCGAGGCTATTCGCTCCGAGAATCCCGTCGTGCTGCTCATCGACGAGGTGGACCGGGTCGAGGTCGAGACCGAGGCATTGCTCCTCGAGATCCTCTCCGATTTCCAGGTGTCGATCCCCGAGTTGGGGACGATGGAGGCACGAACCCAGCCGATGGTGGTTCTCACGTCCAACAACACCCGGGAGTTGAGCGAGGCGCTGAAGCGCCGCTGCCTCTTCCTCCACATCGACTACCCCGATGCTCAGAGGGAGCAGGAGATTCTCGCCGCTCGGGTTCCCGGGTTGTCCGAGCATCTGGCCGTACAGGTGGCCAAAGTGGCCCGGTCGATCCGAAGCCTCGACCTGAAGAAGGCGCCCTCCGTCTCTGAGACCATCGACTGGGCGCGGACCCTCCTCGCCCTCTCCATCGAGGATGTCGACGAGGCGATCCTGGGCGACACGCTGCACGTCCTCCTCAAGTACCAGGCCGACATCGAGAAGGCGGCCAAGGAGCTGACGTCGAGCCCTCCATCGTGACGTGCTCGGGATAATCACCGGTTTCATCGACGAGCTGAGGGCGGCCGGCGTCCCTGTGTCGATGGTGGAGGCCATCGACGGGATGCGGGCAGTCGAGGCCGTTGAGATCGGCGACAGGATCGCCCTTCGCGAGACCTTGCGGGCCACCTTGATCAAGAACCTGCGTCATGAGCGCGCCTTCGATACTGCGTTCGACGTCTATTTCTCGATGGTTCCCCAGTCCCTTTCCGAGCCAGGGGATTCCGGGGAGTCCGATTCTCAGCCGCATGCCGACCGGTCCGATGCCCTTGAGCCGCCCCCGTTCGATATCGACGGGCTCCTCGATTCGCTCCTCGAGGCGCTGGCCGGTCTCGAGGAGGAGGCGATCCGGCGTGGCGCCCGTACCGCGGTAGACGAGTTGGCCGGCATGGAGCCGGGGCGGCCCGTCGGCGGGACCTACTACCTGTACCGAACGCTGCGCAGGCTTGATCTGGCGGACCTCGAGGAGAGATTGATCTCTGCCCTCACCGACGATCAGGACCTGTCCGATTTCGAAAGGCGTCTCCTCCGCGAGGAGGTGGAGGCCAGGATCGAGCGTCTGCGGCAGGAAATCGAGGAAGAGATTCGACGACGACTCGTGGCCGATCGCGGTCGTGATGCGGTGGCGCGCACCCTGCGGCGCCCTCTCATCGAGGATGTCGACCTGATGCACGCCACGACCAGCGACCTCCACGAAATGGAGGACGCCATCGGGCCCCTTACACGGAAGCTGGCAGCGCGGTTGGCCCGACGCCGTCGGATGCGGGCAGGTCGGCTCGATTTCCGTCGCACCGTGCGAAAGTCGTTGGCAACCGGCGGCGTCCCGGCAGACCCACAGTTCCGCCATCCACGGCCTCACCGGCCGGAGGTCTGGCTCCTCTGCGACATCAGCGGGTCCATGGCGACATTCTCCCGTTTCACCCTCCAGTTCACCCACGCCATGTCGACCCACTTCTCCAAGCTGCGGTCTTTCGCTTTCGTCGACACCATCGATGAAGTCAGTGACTTCTTCGGCCCGGGGGTGGATTTCGGGTCGGCATTGCGGCGGGTTACTACCGAGGCCGAGGTGGTGTGGCTGGATGGGCACTCCGATTACGGCAACTCCCTGGAGACGTTTCACACCCGGTACGGCCGTCAGCTCACCCCCCGGACGACCGTGATCATCACAGGGGACGCCCGTAACAATTACCGGCCGCCACGGGATGGGGTGCTCGGCGACATCGCAGAGGCGTCACGTGCCTTGATCTGGCTCAACCCCGAACCTGAGGCATACTGGGACACCGGCGATTCGGCGATGTCTCACTATGCCGGCCATTGCACCTCGGTCCATGAGGTGCGGACGCTGCGCCAGCTCGAGCAATTCATCGAGGATTTGACCCTCCCCGGGCCAAGGCTCCTCCAGAATGTCTAAACCGTGAGAGGCTTTCTGCCGATGTTGTGGCACACGCCCACCTACGGGCGATCGGACTAGAGGTGAAGAACATGGGCTCGCGGATACTCGTTGTCGAGGACTCGGCCGTCATCAGACGGCTCATCGAAGTCTGTCTCCGCGCTGCCGACCTCGAAATCATCACCCGTGAGGATGGCAAGACAGGGCTCGCCGCCGTTGGCTCGGAGTCACCCGACCTGGTCGTCCTGGACATCGGGCTTCCCGGCATGGACGGGTGGGAAGTGTTGGACCGCATCCGTCGGGACGAGTCGACGAGAAACATCCCGGTAGTCGTCCTCACCGCCCACGCCGAAGAGGAATCTCGACGCAGGGCGAATGAGGGCGGGGCAGATGCTTTCGTCACCAAGCCGTTCCAGCCCAACGATTTCCGCTCGACGGTCCTGTCGCTGCTCGAGTAGGCCCACCCCAAATGCGGGACTAAGCCGGCTCCTTCTCCAAGACCTCAGCTAGACGCTCGGCGAGGTCCACCACCCGGTTGGAGTATCCCCACTCGTTGTCGTACCACGACATAACTTTGACCAGGTTCCCGCCGAGCACCTGAGTGCCGCCGGCATCGAAGATCGACGAGTGCGGGTTCCCGATGATGTCGGTCGAGACGATCGGATCCTCCACATATTCCAGTATCCCGGCCATCGGGCCCTCCGCCGCGGCCCTGACCGCTGCGTTCACCTCTTCGACTGTCACATCACGGTCCAGCTCGACCACCAGGTCGACCGTCGAACCGTCGGGCACAGGCACCCGCATCGCCATGCCGTCGAGTTTCCCGGCGAGATTGGGGATGACCTCCCCGATGGCAGCCGCGGCACCTGTGCTCGTCGGGATGATGTTCTCGGTCGCCGCCCGGCTCCGGCGTAGGTCCTGGTGCGGGACGTCGGCCAGCACCTGGTCGTTGGTGTAGGCGTGCACCGTCGTCATCACGCCCTTGCGGATGCCGAAATTGTCGTCCAGCACCTTGGCCAGAGGCGCCAGTGAGTTCGTGGTGCACGAGGCGTTGGAGACGATGATGTCGTCGGAGTCGAGTTGGTCATCGTTGACCCCAAGGACGACTGTCTCATCCACCTTGTCCTTCGACGGGACGGTGAGAATGACTCGCTTGGCCCCGGCATCGACATGCTTCTGGAGCGTTGCGCGGTCCCTGAAGACGCCAGTCGATTCGATGACGATGTCGACATCGAGGTCCTGCCACGGCAACGAGGATGGGTCGCGCTCCATGAGCATCTTGATCTCATGCTCTCCGACCCTCATCACACCCCCGTTCACAGTGACTTCTTCCTCGAACCGTCCCATCACCGAGTCGTACTCGAGGAGGTAGGCGAGAATGTCGTCATCGGAAAGGTCGTTGATGGCGACGACTTTGAGATCCGAATTCGGCCGTGAAGCGATGATGCGAAATACCGCCCGCCCGATCCGCCCGAAGCCGTTGATTGCGACGTTGGCCATGTTCATTCTCCGTTGAGGTAGGTGGCGATCATCCCGGTGACCTCGACCACCCGGTTCGAGTAGCCCCAGCCGTTGTTGAACCAGGTAATGGTCTTCACCAGAGTTCCCCCTGTCACCATGGTGGCCAGACTGTCATAGACACCGGAGTGGGAGATCGATCTCACGTCTGAGGAAACAATCGGATCTGCGACATATTCGATGATTCCCTGGTACTTGCTCTCGCACGCCGCCCTGACGAGGCCATTGACCTCTTCCTTGTCCGTAGCGCGCTCGACGTCGACCACCATGTCCACGGTCGAGCCGTCGACTACGGGAACATTGAGGGCGACCACTGCCAGCTTGTCCTCGAGCTCGGGCAGGACCTGGGTGATGATCTCGGCAGAATTCGTGTCGGCGGGGATGATGTTCTCCCCAGCAGCCCGGGAAGTCCGGTAGGAGTCGGTCGGTACATCTGCGAGCCGTCCTGCGTTGGACATCGCCTTGACCACCGTCATGTAGGCGCGCTTGACCCCGAGCTCCTCGTTGATGGTCTTCAATATCGGTGCGGCGGCGTTCGATGTGTTGGAGCCGAGCGCCACCTGGTCGACGTCCGAAGTGAGGACGTCGTCGTTTATCCCACGAAGAAGCAGAGGGATCTCACCGGGGATCTCAGGGCTCGAGGTCAAGACGACTTTCTTCGCCCCAGCCTTGAGATGCTGCTCCAGGGCTTCCTTGGTCCGATAGCGGCTGGTGGTCTCGAGCACTACATCGACGCCGAGCTCCCCCCAGTCGGCATCGCCCGGCTCACGTGCGTTCAGCCAGGCGACATTCCTGTCGCCGTAAGACAATGTGCCGTCGGCGTAGGACACAGGTGCCGGAAAGCGGCCGTAGATGGAGTCGTACTTGAGGAGGTAGGTGAGCGCCTCGGGATCGGCGATGTCGCTGATCGCCACGATGTCGAGGTCGGCCCGATTGTGGAGGAGGCGCATCACGTTCCGCCCGATACGGCCGAAGCCCATGAGCCCTATCCGGGTTGTCATCATCGATCGATTCCTTTCTGCGGAACTGAAACTAGTGGTCATACCCCTTGGCGACCCAAACCGGCGCCGGTAGGTTCGGCTTCGGGAGGGTTGAGATGCTGTTGGCTTTCGCCCTGAGCGCGGTGTGCCTGATGGCACCGGTCGATGGCCCGGTTGTCGCCGAATATGCGCCAGTGGGGTCTTATGGCGGCCACTGGGGCATCGACTATGCAGCCGGCTGTGGGTTCACAGGTGCGGGCACCGGCCTCGGGCCGGATCACTTTCGCCGGCTCGGTAGCAGGGATGAGATCGGTGACCATCGAACCGGTCCCCGGGTTCAAGGTGTCGTTGAGCTATCTGTCGGAGATCGAGCAGTCGTCGGGAGCCAGCGTCGGTCGGGGTGAGGTGATCGGAAGATCCGGATCACCCCATGGCGTGAATGGGGTCCATCTGTCGACCAGAATCGACGGCGAGTACGTCGACCCTGGGACCCAACTGGGATGTCGTGACACCGACATCACCCGAGCGCTCCGGCTGGTGACGCCTCCGGGACCGTATGCTCGCCAACGTGCGCACCGGGATCCTGGGCGGGACGTTCGACCCGATCCATATCGCCCATCTCCACGCCGGCGAGACGGCATTGTTCGCAGCCGACCTCGACCGGGTGTTGTTCATGCCCGCTGGCGACCCATGGCAAAAAGGAGCACGTGAGCTCACACCAGCCGCCGAACGTCTGGAGATGACGAGGCTGGCCGTCGAAGAAACGGACGGATTCGAGATAGACGATCGTGAGATCGATCGGAACGGTCCTACCTACACCATCGATACGTTGCTCACTTTCCCTTCGGGCGAGGAGCTGTTCCTGATCCTCGGGGCCGACGCCGCCATCGGGCTTCCCACGTGGCACCGCTGGGAGGAGGTCATCGAAAGGGCGGGCATCCTCGTGGTGCCCCGACCGGGCACGGACCTCGCGGCGGTCGCCGCGACGGTTCCTGAGGCCACCATCCTGGAGATGTCGGCGCTCGATATCAGCTCGACATCGATCCGTGATTTGGCGGCGTCAGGGCGGCCCTATCGCTTCCTGGTGCCCTCAGAAGTCCACCGGTTTATCGACAGCAAGGGTGTCTACACGCAAATGTGAGCAGGCGATATGGTGGGGGCGCAAACGACCAGGAGGAATCCCCGTAGATAGCGGAAGAGAACAGGCTCGGGTGGCGGCGGACGCCATCTTCAGCAAAAAGGGCATGGACATCGTGTTGCTCGACGTAGAAGGGCTGTTCGTTCTCTCCGACGTCTTCGTCATTGCCACCGGGACCTCTCGTCCGCACGTCCAATCGCTCGCAGAGCACGTCGAGGAACGGATGTCTGAGGAGCTGGGTCTCAAGCCTCTGCGTAGCGAAGGCCGGGTGGAAGCCGAGTGGGTGCTTCTCGATTTCGGCGATGTCATCGTCCACGTCTTTCAGGCGTCGGCACGTGATTTCTACGGTCTGGAGCGATTGTGGGCCGATGCCGAGAATGTCGACTGGGTGGAGCCGGTCGCCGCCGACGGCTGATCAGTACAGGACAGGGGTCCCTGCGGCATCCCTCGTCCACATGATCATCCCTACATCACGTGGTGGCACGGGCAGGCGTCTTGCGCCATTGAAGGGTCAACAAGCGCCCGAACTGGCGTCTCCACTTGGCACCGGCACCGGGAGCAAACGCCTCAGCAGGAACAGCCCAGGTGGGGTAGCCAAGTTCAAGGCCCCTGGTACTGCTCTGTGGGGAAGGGATGATCTCTGTACTCATGGAAAGGGTTGATTCCTCGATTCGTTGTCAGGGACGCGGACGACCACGGGTGGTGCCAGCGGGGGTGTCACGAATGCGCACTATCGCGATTCGGTGATTAACGCATCGTTAAGACCGGGTCGCCGTATGCATCGGGCACCGGTGAAGTCGTTGTCGACTGTCTCCCGGCTGGTTTTCTCCGGGGGTTGGCTCATGCTGGCGCAGACCGATAACCTGGGGCTTCCCCGTTTGGGGCTGTAGCTCAGCCTGGCAGAGCACCTGACTGGCAGTCAGGGGGTCAGGGGTTCAAATCCCCTCAGCTCCACTTTCAACCCTCCCGGGGTCACTGTTCCGGTGGGATGTTCTGGTTGAGCCGGAACAGGTTGTCGGGGTCGTAATGGGCCTTGACACGACGGAGCCGGTCCCAGGTTCCGCCCGGGTAGGCAGCCCGCACACGGTCCTGTCCCTCATCGGCGAGGAAGCCGACGTACCCGCTGAGGTCGCCGTTGCTTAGGGACTTGGCGAAGTCGGACACCCACGTCTCGCGCCGCTGGCGGTCGTCGGGGCCTTCGTAGAACGAAGCGACATTGATCATCATTTTCCGATCGCGGTGAGCGAACGCTGTGGCGTCGTTGGGGACACGAGCCATGGCTCCGCCCAGGACCCGGAGTTGGGCTACCCGCATTGGTGCATCCGAGTCTTCGAGATAACCGAGGATGGTCTCCGCGGTTGCCGAATCGAAGGTGTCGGCCCACAACGTCCGGGCTACTGCCAGCGGTCGGTACTCCTCGTCTTCCGGTCCGTAGATCTCCGGATAGGGCATCTCTTGGACCATGTCGGCGATCGGCTGAGCGAGCCGGCGGAACCGATCCATCACCTTCTGCCCTTCGTCGATGTCGCCGCACCACGCCACCAGGGCCATGATCACGAGGCTGCCGTGGATCTCCTCTGGGACGAATGGCAGGGGCGGGCAGCTCATGACGTTGGCGATGGTCGACAGCTCTTCGGGAGCCTGCTCCGCCTCGGCGATGAACCCGACGATGGTGTCGACCGTGGCAGGGAGAACCATCATCCCGCCGACGATCCGGTCCAGCTCCTGTAGTCGAAGCTTGGAATTTGGTGGCGACCCCGAAATTGCCTCCACCTCCCCTGATGGCCCAGAAGAGGTCGGGATGAGACTCCTCGTCGGCGCGCACCACCTCGCCGTCCGCCGTGACCACCTCGGCGGCAAGTAGCGAGTCGATGGTCATGCCGTGCTTTCGCACGAGGAACCCGATTCCGCCTCCGAGGGTGATTCCGCCCAGTCCCACCGATCCTGTGTCGCCGAGCCCGGTGGCTAGCCCGACGGCGTTGGTCTCGTTGCTGTATTCGGCGGCGGTGAGACCGGAGTCGGCCCATGCGGTCCTGGACTCGATGTCGATCTCGAGGGACTTGAGGCTCCTCAGATCGATCACGATCCCGCCATCGGTGGTGCTGTGTCCGGCGGCGCTGTGCCCGCCACTGCGGATGGCGAGCTCGACACCGGTCTCCCGCGCGATGGTCAGGACCGTCGCTATGTCGCTGGCGTCTGCCACTTGGGCGACCGCGGCGGGGCGGACACCGTCGTAGACGGGTATGAAGAGTCGGTGGGCGTCGTCGTATCCCTCGTCCTCGGGCGTGAAAACCTGTCCTGTCAGCGCTTGGCGGAGACGTTCGATGTCGATATTGGGTCTGGCTGCGATGGACATGGGCTGACCTCCTTTTCTTGCTCATCGCTTTCATCCTTACAACGAACGGGACGCTGCCCAAAACGACAGGTATCGGCCAAAGGCGATCGATGGACGTTCGCGGTAGCGTCGCATGATGCGGCCCAACCACTCTTACGGCCCCTCCACGTACTCGATCGTGGGCGCCGATCCCGAGGCAGGGGAGTGTGGCGTGGCCGTGCAGTCGAAGTTCCTCGCTGTCGGTGCCTTCGTGCCTTGGGCCCGGGGAGGGATCGGGGCTGTGGCCACTCAGGCATACGGCGAGGTCACCTACGGGAGCCGCGGGCTGGATCTGCTGGAATCGGGGCTCTCACCAGAGGACACTATCGATCGTCTGACGGGCGACGACGATCTACGCAGTCATCGGCAGGTCGGGGTGGTCGCCGCCGATGGCCGCAGCGCCTCATACACCGGTGAGGAGTGCTTCGAACACGCAGTGAGCGTCACCGGGGACGGCTTCGCCGCCCAGGGCAACATCCTCACCAATCCCGACGTCCCCGAGGCGATGGCGGACACCTTCCGTGGCTCGTCGGGAAGGCTGGCGGATCGGCTCCTCGCTGCCCTCACCGCCGGCGAGACGGCCGGGGGAGAGAAGCGTGGCATGGAGTCGGCCGCTTTGCTCGTAGTCCGGCCAGGCGGCGGGTATGGCGGGAACCACGATCGATGGCTCGATCTCCGCATAGACCATTCCGACACCCCGATCGAAGACCTGAGCGGCCTACTCGATCTCCACACTTTGTATTTCGGCAAGACGGAGGAAGGAGAGCTCCTGGCATTCGACGAGGGTCTTCAAAACGAGGTTCGTGGGATCCTCGACTCCATCGGCTGGTGGGATCCCGGCAACACTTTGGGAGACAACCTCCAAGGGTGGCTGGGGTGGCACAACCTGGAGGAACGATGGATGGGGACGGAACGACTCGATCCCGTCGTACTGGGCGAGTTGCGCAAGGCGTCGAACGCGTAGCCTCCCGAGAATGATTGTCGACGCCGCTTGCTATCAGCTTGGACAGAGGGTCCCTGGCAACTTCGACTACGAGGAGGCAGGGAGGCTCATCACCGAGCCAGACACGTTTGCCTGGGTGGGACTGCATGAGCCGAGCCCGGAGGAGTTCGAGAAGGCGGTCAAGACCTTCCATCTTCACGAGTTGGCGGTCGACGACGCATTGCGGGCACATCAGCGACCCAAGCTGGAGACTTTCGACGAAACCTTGTTCGTGGTGACGAAGCCGGCTCGATATGCCGACCCGGTGGAGATCATCGAATTCGGTGAGATCCTCATCTTCGTCGACCCCGACTTCGCCGTGGCGGTCCGCCACGGCGAGGCAAGCCGGCTCATCGAGGCACGGCACAAGCTCGAGGCCGATCCGCAGCGACTCGCCTGTGGGGCTGGCTCGGTGCTTCACGCCATCCTCCATCAAGTGGTGCGGGACTACGCAGTGGTCCTCGACGAACTGGGAGCCGACATTCGTGGCATCGAGGAGGACGTCTTCTCCTCGAATGGTGATTCCGAGCGCATCTACCGGCTGAAGCAGGAGGTGCTCAGTTTCCACGAGGCGGCAGAGCCCCTCGAGGAGCCGTTGTATCGGCTGGCCACCGAGGACTTCAAGGCGATCGACGCCACATTGCGGCCCTATTTCCGTGACGTGCTCGACCACCTCCTTCGGGTATTGGACCGGATCAACATCTACCGGGACACACTCACCTCGGTCCTCGCAGCCAATCTCACCCAGGTCAGCCTCCGCCAGAACGAGGACATGCGAAAGATCTCCGCCTATGTGGCCATCGCCGCCATCCCGACGCTGCTCGCCGGGATCTGGGGGATGAACTTCGAGCACATGCCCGAGATCAGCGCGGTCTGGGGTTATCCGGCGGCACTGCTGATCATGGGCGGGGTCTGCCTCTTTCTCTATACCCGTTTCAAAAAGAGCGGCTGGCTCTGAGAATGCATGGGGGCGATTCCCCATGCTGATCCTTTGACGCTTCGACAGTTCGCTGCTCAAATTGTCGGTGAGCTCGTCGGCAGCCGAAAGCGGAGCCATGACAGGAACGCACAACATCGAGAATCGCCCGTCCGGGCGCATGTGCATCTGTCCTCGCTCTCGGGTAGCCGTGACGAGCGACGTCATTCGCTCGTAGGGACGTCAGGCTCCCGAGAGTCATCGAGAAGATCCTCGAGGCGTCCTGTTGTTCGAGAAGCGACCAGATCAGGAGGAAGAAAGATGACGACGACCGACACACCGGTCAACAATGGAGTGAACGTACAGGCACTCCTCGATGCCAGAACCGCCCTCGTCGACGCCCCGGAGGCCGCCCAGTTCACCTGGAAGGCATCCACGGAGTGGAAGGGTGGGACCCATAGTCACTCTGTGGTGGAAGAATTCTACGGCCTCGGCGGCGACCAGACCCATCGCACGACCTTCGGCTTCGATGCCGATCACCCCGAGGTGTTCGCATCCGAGGACAACGGGGCCACCCCGGTTGAGTTCGTCCTCGTGGGGCTGGCCAGCTGTCTGACCGCTGGTGTCGCCGCGGTGGCCCAGAATCGCGGGATCCAGCTCAACTCGGTGAAGGCGACGATCGAGGGCGACATGGACATCCTCGGCATCCTCGGCGCAGACCCCGAGGTCCGCAACGGGTTCAACCACATCAAGGTGAAGTACGACATCGATGCCGATGCCTCGCAGGAGGACATCGAGGCCTTGGTGGCGCAGTCACAGAAGCGATCCGCAGTGTTCGACGTGATCACCAACCCCACCAATGTGACCGTCGAAGTCAACTGAGCAAAGAACCCACACGCACGACGACGGTCGTTATCGGCGCTGGTCACGCCGGGCTCGCCGTCAGCCATTTCCTCAGCCAGCGCTCGATCGACCATGTCGTCATCGAGCGCGGCGAGGTGGCCAACACCTGGCGCACTGAGCGCTGGGATTCTCTTCGTCTGCTCACGCCCAATTGGCAGAGCCGCCTGCCGGGGCTCGGGTATGACGGCGACGATCCGGACGGCTACATGACCATGCCCGAGGTGATCGGGTTCATCGACACCTATGCCAAGACCGTCGATGCCCCGATCAGGACCCACACCACCGTCAAGTCCTTGCGGCCCAATCACGATGGGTACGAAGTGGTGACCGACGACGGGTCTTGGTCGAGCCCGACCGTGGTGATGGCGACCGGCGGGTTCAATCTGGCCAACATGCCGGCCATTGCCGACGCCGTGCCCGGGTCTCTCGCGACGGTCACGCCACTTCAATACCGGGCGCCTGATCAGCTGCCTGACGGCGGCGTATTGGTGGTCGGTGCCTCGGCGACCGGCATCCAGATCGCCGAGGAGGTGCACGCCTCGGGCCGGCCGGTGACCCTGTCGGTGGGTGAGCATGTCCGATTGCCCCGGGTGTACCGGGGCAAGGACATCATGTGGTGGCTGGATAGGACCGGAGTGCTCGACGAGCGGTGGGATGAGGTCGACGATCTGGTCCGTGCCCGCAACATCCCATCGCCGCAGCTGGTGGGCACGCCCGAGCGCAGGACCCTGGACCTCAACGCCTTGACCGACCAGGGTGTCCGGTTGGTCGGTCGTGTGGCCGGGATCGTCGATGGAAAGGCCCAGTTGTCGGGCTCGCTGCGCAACCTGTGCAATCTCGCCGATCTCAAGATGGACCGCCTGCTCGGCACCATCGACGAATGGGTTCATGAGAACGGGTTGGAGGGCGAGGTCGAGGCGTCACATCGATTTGCCCCGACCCGCGTCGAGGAATCACCGCCCCTGAGCCTCGACCTCGCCGATGGCGGGATCTCGACGATCATCTGGGCGACCGGTTTCCGACCCGACTATTCGTGGCTCCACGCCCGGGTCCTGGACCGTAAGGGTCGTTTGAGACATGAGGCAGGAGTTGTCACTGAGGCGCCGGGTCTCTATCGAATCGGGTTGAACATGTTGCGGAGGCGCAAGTCGAGCTTCATACATGGAGCGGGAGACGATGCCCGTGACCTCACCGACCATCTTGCTGCCTACGTCGGGGTGGGCGCCGCGGTCTGAACTTCGATCGGCTACCCGGCAGCCGGCAGGCTGATACCTTGCCATCGATTTGATGAACCAGGCCTTCGCATCGAGCAAACTTGCAGACTCCCGTCTCGCAAAGCCGCGTGCGAGGATCGCAGCCGTCGCTGGGCTCTTGGTACTGGCCGCCCTGGGAGCGCTGATACTCGTCAATGGGTTTCCCGACGATCCCCGATACTGGCGGACGTTCCTGCTGGGTTTGCTTCTGGCTGTTCTGGCATCTGTGCCGGCCGTCGTTCTCCTGAGGTATCTGGACCGGCGAGACCCCGAACCTTGGTCTACGGCAAGTATCGCTTATCTGTGGGGAGCGGTGGTGGCGACGGGGTTCGGGATCGTGCTTCGTGCTCGTTTGGTGGAATCCCTGTTCCTCGCCTTCGATGAAGCCGCGGGCCTCTTCCGACCCACGGAATCGGGCGTGCGGATCCACGTAGATCTCTTCGAATGGCTGGATACGGCCGTCGCCGCGCCGATGATCGAGGAGACGCTCAAGGCACTTGCTCTTGTCTTGCTCGTCGTAGTCTTTCCTGGCTTGGTCAACGGAGTGCGCGATGGTCTCGTCTACGGCGCCCTGGTCGGGCTGGGATTCGCCGTCGTGGAGGCCGCCGTGTACATCGGCTACTGGTACGCCAATGCCGGGTCATTTGCCTTCATCGGCGAACTGGTGCCACGTTTCGTCTTCTTCGGTGTCAACGGGCATCTCATCTACACAGCCTTGTTCGGAGCGGGGTTGGGCATCGCCGTCTTGTCCGAGCGGGGATGGGTGGCGAAGACACTCACGATCATTGGAGGGCTCTTGTTAGCCATCTCAGCGCACGCCATGTTTAATGCTTTCGGCCCCGTGTCGTTGTTGATCACGGTCTCCATCTTTGGGCTTGACCCCGGGGTTGTGGACATCGGCGAGCTGTGGTGGCTGAGCGCTCTGGCGGTCCTGATGACGTATGCCTGGGCGTACGTGGTCCTCATCTATCTGACGGTGCGCAGTGGTTACTCGGAGCTTGACGTCATCAAGGCTCAACTCCCGAGGGAGGCACCTCCCGTGGTAACCATCGAGGAGCTCGAGTTGATCCAGACTGAGGGCTTGTGGCGGCTAAGGCGCGTGCCCGATCTACCACGGCGAACGTCGATCTACTTGGTCAGAGCCCAGAACCGGTTGGCGTTCCGACGCAGCCTCATGGACCGAAACAGCCAGCCGATTGATTCCGACGAAGCGCTCGGTCGTCTGCGTGAGCTCATCCCCACGATCAGAGAGCGCTTTACCGGGGATCCTCGCACCGTTACTCCGGATTGATCACGCCTGGCCGCCGCCGGAGTAGGGTCTTGCAGGGTGGTCAGGTATCCATGTTGGACCTGGATCATCTCAGAAGGATGGAGTGGGATGAAACGGAGCGCTTCGGCATTGGTGCTGGTCATGCTCGCGGCTCCTAAGCGCATGTGACGCCACGACCTCTCTGGAGGCCACACCGGGGGCGGTGAGGGCCGGTGTGTGTCCTCGACCCCATGATCAGGTGACAGGACCATCGGCCGATCAGGCTTGGGGCAGCGTGACTCCGGTGGCCAAGGGCGTCGAGTACACCGTCAACGCCGGATTCACTGCCACCATCTGCGCCAAGGGCGGAGACGACTACACCATCGTGACCGGTGTCGTCGGCCCGGCATCTGGATATGTCGAGACACCGGAGAACGATGGCGGGAACATCCCCGATCTGTCGCATTGGTCGGTGACGGACGTCACCGGCAGTTCGTCGTCGTCTAGTTCGTCGTCGTCTAGTTCGTCGTCGTCTAGTTCTTCGTCGTCTAGTTCTTCGTCTAGTTCTTCGTCTAGTTCTTCGTCTAGTTCTTCGTCTAGTTCTTCGTCTAGTTCGTCCTCGTCGTCCACCTCAACACTTGGCGGTGGGCCCCCGATCACCGAGGGCGGAGGGGGAGATCCCACGACCACTGCTGGCGAAGGTGGGGCCACCACCACGGTGGAGGTCGGCGCAGGTGGTCTGACCACGACGCCAGATGGCGAGGGTGAGGGTGGGGCTACGACAACCGTTGATGTCGGGGCCGGTGGTCTGACCACGACGCCAGATGGCGAGGGTGGGGCCGAGGGCGGGGGCACCCTGGATCCAAGCCAAGAGACCAGCACCACGGGGGACGAAGTCGCAGGTGGCTCCGACGAAACCCTTCCCCGTACCGGCACCGGGCAGGTGTCGCTCAGTGGTCTGGCCGGGCTGTCGTTGGCGGCCGGAGCCATTCTCTTGCTGCTGCTCCGACGACGATCTCGAGAGGACTGATCCGGCTAGTCAGCCCGCTAGGAGCTCCAGATAGAGCTTCAGGTCCTTTCGCCCGAAGCACACGAAGAGGACCTTGTCGACCGCGCCGGGCTGTGGCGTGACCCAATCACTGACGGCGGCAACGGCCGTGTGGGCCGCCAGCGGCTTGGGAAACAGGTAGACACCGGTGGAGATGCTCGGGAAGGCGACGCTTTTTGCGTCCACGTCTCTGGCCAGGTCGAGGCTGCTTCGATAGCACGAGGCCAACAACTCGACCGCCTCGTCCTCGGTGACGGTGCCCCAGATCGGGCCCACGGTGTGCACCACATGGCGGGCCGGCAGGTCGCCTGCGGTGGTGATCACTGCCTGTCCGGTGGGCAGCTGACCCATGCTGGGCCACGATCTGCTTGCACTCGGCGAGGATGGTGGGCCCCCCGGCACGATGAATGGCGCCGTCGACCCCGCCGCCACCCATCAACGACGAGTTGGCCGCATTGACGATTACGTCGGCGTCGACAGTGGTGATATCGCCCTGGATGGCCTCGAGTCGGGTCACGAACCGACTGTGGAGAGGGATCCTCCTCATTCAGGACGAGAAGCTCAGGCGACTGCGCTGGGTGTGTGGAGCCGGATCACTGAGCCGAGCAGGGCGGATTCCTCGGTGCGGGAGAATGCCCGACGGCGCACGGCCTCGGCTACGGCGTCCCGGCGCGGGTTGGGACCGCGTCCGAAAGCGTGCAAGGCGGCCTCGGTGCTCATGACTGCGGCCCGGAATGGATCGGGGAGCACCGCATTCAAGGCGACCAGCCATACCGACCTGGTGACTCTCGAGGCGGCCTCGAGACCGGTCATGAGGGCTCGCTCGATCGAGGCCAGCTCGTTCTCTCGACCCGCCGCGACCAGAGTCAACGCCTGATGCAGGAGGCGCTGAATCAGTTCCCGGGCCGGCTCGGTGAGGTCGGGGAGGTGATAACGAAACACGATCGAAGCACAGTCGATGGCGTAGAGCCGGGCGTACGGCTCGTCCCAGTCTCCGAGGCGGTAGCGCTCGACCTCGAGAAGTGCGGAAATGCTGTCGAGGCCGTCATACCGGCTCGACATCATCCCGCCCGCTTCCACGTGGTTTGGTGCCACCATCACCGTTGTCCTTGCCCTTTCCTGGAAACCCATTTGCCTGTCCTGTGGATAATCCACAATTTCCGACGATTTGGGCATGGGCCGCATGGCCCATTCTTTCCACAACCATCTGAACTAGTCCCCTGGACCCAGAGACATGCCGGGATTGCGGCGACCCTCGGCTAGATTGCCCCGCTTACCGCCGAACCTGGCATGTGCCGGGTGGGGGGAACCAACCCCATCGGGGGCGAATCCCGGCATCGAGGGCCGGGTAGGGCGAACTTCCAGCCCGAGCCCGTCAGCTAACTCCCAAGGCGACAGAGGAAGAAAAAGAGGCACCGACTTTGGAGACGTTCAGCGCCGCCTCCCACGGTGAGGTCTTGCAACTCGTGATACAGATCGCGGTGTTGCTCGCCGCCGCCCGCTTCCTCGGTGGGTTGGCACAGAGGATGGGTCAGCCGGCGGTGGTCGGCGAGATCCTGGCCGGAGTGATCTTGGGCCCATCGATCCTGTCCGGACTGGTGCCGTGGATCGGGGAGTGGATCCTGCCCCAGACGGAGGCCCAGGGTTACATGCTCGAGGTCGTGGCCTTGATCGGGGTCATGCTGTTACTGGTCATAACTGGTTTCGAGACCGACTTGGCGCTCATCCGGCGTCGCTTTGGAGTAGCTCTCGGAGTCGCGGTGGGCGGTCTCGTAGTCCCCTTCGTCACGGGTTTGGCCCTGGGATTTGCACTGCCAGAGAGCCTTCTCGTCGACCCATCGGATCGAACGGTTTTCGCCCTCTTCGTGGCCACCGCCCTTTCCATCTCGGCGATCCCGGTGCTGGCCAAGATCCTGATGGACCTCGACCTCATGCGGCGGGAGTTCGGTCAAACGGTCCTCGCCGCCGGAATGATCGATGACATCACAGGCTGGACGATGCTGGGGGTGGTCACCGCCCTGGCCAGCGCCGAGGCCATCACCGCCGGTTCGGTAGTGCTGACCTTCGCCATGGTGGCCATATTCATCCTGATGACGATGACAGTCGGGCGATTTGTCGTCGAGAGAGGACTGGGCCTGATTCAGGACCGATTCCGGGGTCGGGACGCCATCCTGACTTTGGTGGTCGTGCTCGCATTTGCCTGGGGTGCCTTCAGCCAGGCGCTCCGGCTCGAGCCGGTGATTGGAGCGTTTGCCATCGGCATCCTTTTCGGTCGTCTGCCGCGACTTCCCACGGACGTCGTCCACAAGCTGGAGAGCATGGCCTTAGCCGTCTTTGCTCCGATCTTCTTCGCGGTGGCGGGCCTCAAGGTGGACATCCGCGCCATCCTCCAGCCCGACCTCATCTTTGTTGCCGCGCTGGTGATCCTGATCGCCACCTTCGGCAAGGTCGCCGGCGCTTACGTGGGGGCCAGATATCTCTCGGGCCAGGACCACTGGTCTGCACTGGCCTATGGCGCCGGTCTCAACGCACGTGGGGCCGTCGAGATCATCATCGCCACCATCGGGCTCTCGCTGGGGATCCTGACGACCGAGATGTTCTCCATCATCGTGCTCATGGCTGTGGTGACGTCCATCGCGGCGCCCGCCGGACTTCGGTATTGCCTGGCGCGGGTCCAGCCTGGCGATGAGGAGGAGTTGAGATTGGCCCGTGAGGAGGTGCTGAAAGGCAGTTTCCTCGCCGGGTTGAAACGGGTCCTGGTGCCGGTCAGGCCTCGGATAGGTCAAGTGGGCACGCAGACGATCCAGGCGGTGCTGGTGGCCCGCCTCGGTGAGGCCAGCGACATCTCGACCACGCTTCTGGCCGTTGCCGGGGATCAGGACCGCGTTCTCGCCGGCGCCTATGTCAACTCGCTCCGCGCCGTCTTCAGGGATCGGGGGACCACGACACGGATCGTTTCCAGCCAGGATCCGGTGGAGGCGATCCTGCACGAGGCTGAAGCCGACTATGACCTGCTGGTCATCGGCACGCCCACGATGAGTGGCTCAGGCCAAGGAGTGTTCGGGCCGGTCATCGACGATCTCATCAAGCTCTCCCGCACCCCGACCCTGGTGGTGAGAGGAGAGAACGTCCCCGAAGACTGGGCTCCCAGCCGGATTCTGGTCCCGGCTAGTTCCAGCACGAGCTCCCGAAACGCTGCGGACCTCGCCTTCGCCATCGCCGGGGCGGACGCAGTGGTGACCGGGGTGCATGTGGTGACGCCGTCTCGGCTCTCGGGAATGCGGCCCAACGTCGCGCTCGACGTGACAGCCGAATTCGAGATCCTCGCCACACGGATGGGCCAGCATGTCGAGACCGAGGTTCGCGAGGCGGATGACATCGAAACAGGGATCCTCGAAGCCTTGACTGAATTCGATGCCGACCTGCTGGTCCTGGGCACCAATGTCCGTGCCGGCACCACGCACCTGCACCTCGGCCCGCGTGTCGAGTATCTGACCCGGCTGGCGCCCTGCCCTGTCGTGATCTTGAACAGCTAGGCGCAGCCCGTCATCGACGGTGGTCCCCAGCCAATTGGGACGCGCACGACCGCATGTGACATCTCTCTGTCCCGATTACGCAGGGCTGATCGCGAGGTCCCCGGCGCGAAGCCAGCAGGCAGCCTGGTGATGGGGGCCCTGGGGGGAATCCATCAACATGGGATCCTCGACATCGCAGAGGGATTGTCGGGCGATGGGACAACGAGGGTGGAAATGACATCCGCGGGGTGGGTTGAGTGGCGAAGGGATCTCGCCTTGCAGGATCCTGCGGTTCCGAGGCCGGTCGGGGTCAGCGATCGGGATCGCGGAGAGAAGAGCCTCGGTATAGGGGTGGAGCGGGTTTCGATACAGGGTGTCCCGATCGGTCAACTCCACGACACGGCCGAGGTACATGACCGCGACCCGATCCGAGATGTGCTCGACGACAGCGAGATTGTGGGCGACGAAGAGAAGGGTGAGGGCGAGCTCTTCCTGGAGCTCGGTGAGCAGATTGAGGACCTGGGCCTGCACCGAGACGTCCAGGGCAGAAACCGGCTCGTCCGCCACGACCAGGTCCGGTTTCAGGATGAGGGCGCGAGCGATGCCGATTCGCTGCCGTTGGCCACCGGAGAACTCGTGGGGGTAGCGGCTGGCATGGGACGCTCGGAGGCCGACGAGTTCCAGCATCTCTTTGACCCGCTCCTGCTGCTCATCCTTGGTTCCGATGCCATGGAGACGCAGGCCCTCGGCGATGGCCGGCCCGACCTGTGACCTGGGATCGAGCGAGCCATAAGGGTCCTGGAAGATGATCTGGACGCGTCGTCGGAAAGGCTTGAGGTCGTTGCCCGAGAGATGGGTGATGTCCTCACCGTCGAATTGGATCGTCCCGGACGTCGGCTCCATCAGCCGGGTCAGCATCCGGCCAAGGGTGGTCTTGCCACAGCCTGACTCGCCGACGAGGCCCAGAGTCTCCCCTTTGAAGATGTCGATAGAGACGCCGGCCACGGCCCGGACCGAGGCCACCTGACGTTGCAGGATGCCCCCACGGACGGGGAACTCCTTGACCAGGTCGCGGATCTCGACCAGCGTCTCAGTCATCGGGGTCCTCGACCTTCTCCGGCCCGTAGTACAGCCAACAACGAACCTTGTGCCCCTCCTCTACTTCCCGCAGGTCGGGCTCGATCTCGGTACAGATCTGCAACGCATTCTCGACTCGCGGGATGCACCTCGGAGCGAAGCGGCAGCCCTTGGGGAGGTCGATCATCGAGGGCACTACCCCGGGGATCACATCGAGCTGGTCCCGGAGCGATCCCAGCACCGGGATGGATCCGATCAGCCCCTTGGTATATGGGTGCAGCGGGTTCCTGAAGATCGAGCGGACATCGGTCTCCTCGACGATCTCGCCGGCGTACATGACCGATACCCGGTCGGCCATCTCGGCGACGATTCCGAGATCGTGGGTGATGAGGATGACTGAAGTGTTGGAAGTCTTCTGGAGGTCCCGGATGAGGTCGAGGATCTGGGCCTGGATGGTTACGTCCAGTGCAGTCGTCGGCTCGTCAGCGATCAACAACTCTGGCTCGCAGGCCAGGGCCATGGCGATCATGATCCGTTGCGCCATCCCTCCGGACAGCTCGTGCGGGTATGCCTCCGCCCGGCGCTTCGGATCGGGGATCCCGACCTTGGTCAGCATCTCGATGACCTTCTCCTCCTCGACTTCGGCGCTCCAGTCACGGTGGAGCTCGAAGACCTCCTTGATCTGCGCACCCGCCCGGTAGACCGGGTTGAGAGCAGAGGTCGGTTGCTGGAAGATCATCGACATGTGCTCGCCGCGCAGGGCTCGGACCTCGTCGGCCTTCATCCTGGCGATGTCCTTGCCGCCGAAGAGGATCTCTCCGGCAACCACCTTCCCGGGGTGCGGGATCAGGCCCATGATCGAGAGCGAGGTCACCGACTTCCCGCATCCCGACTCTCCGACCAGGCCCAGGACCTCTCCGCGCTTGACATGGAAGTCGGCGCCGTCGACGGCTTTGACCACACCCTGCCTCGTGTCGAAATGGGTCTTGAGCCCTCGTACCTCGAGGAGAACTTCGCCTGCAGGCACCGGCAAGGGTGCGTCTGTATCTATGGCGCTCTCCGGGAGGGGTCGGGCCGCACTCACTTGTTGAGAGTGGGATCGAGAGCATCGCGAAGGCCGTCACCCATCAGGTTGAAGCCAAGGACAGTGATCATGATTGCGAGCCCGGGGAAGATCATGAGATGGGGGGCGGTGAAGATCCTGTCGCGTTCCTCGGCGAGCATCGAGCCCCATTCGGGAGTCGGGGGGACGGCACCGAGCCCGAGGAACCCCAGGGCAGCTGCCTCCAGGATCACGGTGGCGATGCCCAGCGTGCCGAGGACGACTAGCGGAGTCAGGGCATTGGGGACGACCCGGGTGACGAGAACCTTCCATCGGGATGCGCCCAGGGCCCGGGAGGCCGACACGTAGTCGACCTCCTTGATCGAGAGCACCGATGCCCTCATCACCCGTGCGTACTGGGGAATGGTGACGATGGCGATGGCGAGCAGCGTGTTGCGGAGGCCAGGACCGAGAACGAAGACGATGGCGATGGCCAGGATCAGGGACGGGAAACCGAGCACCACGTCCATGATCCGCATCATCACGTTGTCGCTCCACCCTCCTGCATATCCGGCGATCGCACCGATCACGGTCCCGATGACGATCGTGATGAGGACGGTCGTGAAACCGAGGGGAAGGCTCACCCTGGCCGCATAGATGACCCTGCTGAAGAAGTCCCTGACATTTCCGTCCAGCCCGAATATGTGCTGGGTCCCCTCGCACCCGAAGGCGTTGATGCAAGGGGGCAACCACCTCTCCGCTCCGGGCTGCCCGATGAAGTTCTCGTAGGGGTCGTAGGGGGCGATGAGCGGGGCGAATAAGCGACCAGGATCATGAAGCAGACCAGGATCAACCCCACGATCCCGACCTTCCGCTGAAAGAAGCGCCGTAGGACAATCCGCCACATCGAGCCCGGCTGCTCGAGCAGAGCCTCAGGGTCGGGCACGGTGATATCGGGCCGTAGCGTCATTCCAGCCTCACTCTCGGGTCCAGATAGCCATAGGAGACGTCAACCAACAAGTTCACGACCACATAGGTGGTGGCGATGATCAGGGTGAAACCCTGGATGATGGGGAAGTCCCTGGCGGTGATCGCCTCGAAAAGGGCTGTGCCCACTCCGGCCAGCCCAAATACCGTCTCGGTGAGCACGGCGCCGCCGAGCAGCAGCCCCAGCTGGAGCCCGATGATGGTCACGACCGGGAGCATCGCATTGCGGAGGGCGTGCCTTCTCACAACCTTTCGCTCGATCGCTCCCTTGGCCCGGGCGGTGCGGATGTAATCGCGGCCCAGTACGTCGAGGAGCGATGACCGGGTCATCCGGGCGATGATGGCCATGGGAATCGTTGCCAGTGTGATGGCGGGGAGGATGAGGTGCTTGAACCCGTCCCAGAACACCGCCCATTGGGCGCTGATCAGGGCGTTGGTCACCGTCATGTAGGAGACGAACTCGGCGGCGGTCGCCACGAATCCCTCCTCGGCGATCTCCCAGCCCCACACCTCGTAGAACGGGAGTCCGCGGTTTCCCGGGCTGAGCGACCCGCTGGGCGGCAAGGCGAAGATCGTGCCCGACAGGACGACGGCGAACAGATAGGCGAGCAACAAACCAAGCCAGAAGATGGGCATGGAGACGCCGACATTGGCGAAGGCCATCGCCGCCACGTCGACGCCCGAGTTGTGTCGCCGTGCTGCGGCGATTCCGAGCGGGATTCCGACGATGATCGCCACACTCAGTGCGGCGATGGTGAGCTCGAGCGTCACCGGAAGCCGCTCGATGATTATCTGGGTGACCGGCCGGGAGAAGCGGATCGACTCTCCGAGGTCACCGCTGATCACGTTCCCGAAGTAGATGCCGAGTTGGACGATGATCGGCTCGTTGAGGCCGTTTGCCTCATTGAATCGCTCACAGGCCTCGGCCGTCGCCCTCTCGCCAAGGATGGCGGTGCACGGTTCTCCAGGGAGCAGCCGGACCAGCAGGAACACGAGGAGCAGGACCCCGATCAGGACGGGTATCGCGACCAGGATGCGGCGCAGGATGTATCCGATCATTTCCTCTGTCCGGAGCGTAGAACGGGGGGAGGCGCTGGTGCGCCTCCCCCCGTCATCAGTCAGAGTGATCAGAGCGTCATCCAGCCGCTGTCGTCGTGGGCGGCGGGTTGATCAGGCCACCCCAGAGGGCAGCCGGGTATTCGAACACTCCGGTGTTGCCGGTGTGCAGCGGGTTTGCTCCATCGAGCAAGGCGGACCATGAGGCGACCACGTCGTTGGCATCGAACGGAGAGCCGTCATGGAAGGTGACACCTTCGCGCAATGCGCAGGTCCACACCACGCCCTCGGCGTCCGGCACACACTCGGTGGCCAGCTTCGGCACGGCCTGTCCTTCGAGGTCGTATCCGTACAAGCGCTTCCTGGGTCTGCTGACACGCCGACAGTGATTCACCGTCGGTCTCATCGGGGCAGTAGAGCGAGATCGGCTCGGCGTTCTGGACGAACACCAGATCGGTGTCGCCCGGATTCATCAGAGCGAACTGTGGCGCACCGAATGGCGGTGTCACCGCTCCCTCCAGAGTGGCGAGCCCGGCATTGGCCGCGGCTCCCCAAGCGATCGGAACCATCGGCACATCCTCGACGAGCAGATCGTTGATCTGCGCGTAGATGGGCTGCGCCGCCGCCGGGTCGACCGTCCCCGATCCCTCGATCACTGCGGCCGTGATGTCCGGGTTCATCACACCGAACTGGACGTTGATGCCACCGAAGTGATAGTCGAGGAAGTTCGTCACGTGCGGGTAGTCGGCGCCCCAGCCCAGCAGGTGGATGCCCTCCACCTGGCCGGCGGCCGTCGCCTCGATGAACGCGCCTGACTCCATGACCTCGACCGTGGCCTCGATCCCCAGATTCTCGGACAACTGGGCCCGGATGTCCTCGGCCACCGCCGTCGGCTCCGGGAGATAGACCCGGAACACGTCGCGGAGCGTGATCGTGGTCTCGAACCCATCGGGGAATCCGGCCTCTGCGAGCAGCGCCCGTGCCGCTTCGGGATCGAAGTCGGGGAACGGTGCGCCTTCACAGCCGTTCTCCAGGATGCAAGGCGTGAAGTGGGTGGCCACTGCCGACCCTTCCGGGTAGAAGGTGTCGATGATCCTCTGCCGGTCGATGCCCAGCGCGATCGCCTGCCGCACCAGCGGGTTGTCGAACGGAGGGAACTGATTGTTGAACCCCGCGTAGAACACGTTCGGGTTGTTGTCGACGAGCAACTGCAGATTGGCATCACCCTCGATGCCGGCGTAGTCGCTGGCCGCAAGGTTGGTGATGAAGTCTGCATTGCCCGAGGTCAACTCGGTGATCCGCCCGGTGCTGTCCTCACGCCAGCGGAAGACCAGGGTGTCGAACGCCGGAGCCTCGCCCCAATAGTCGGGGTTCGCCTCGAAGACGATCTCGGAGCCACGTGCCCAGCCCCCTTCGGGGAGCATGAACGGACCCGTGCCTACCGGATTCTCCAGCGGGGAGCCGCCGGTCGCCTCGAGGTGCTCGGATGGCTGGATGGAGAACGGGACGAACGCAATCTTCACCAGGAATGCCGGGTCGGCCGCGCACAGGGTGAAGACGACCTCGCTCGGCGAGGTGGCTTCGATCTTGTTGATCTTGCCCCCGTAATCACAACCCCCCGAGTCGAGGGTGAGCAATTCCGACGGCGCCTCGGTAGTGGCGACCGATGTGGTCGTCTCCCCGGCTGCCGTCGTCGTTGCCGCTTCCCCCCCGGTGGTTGTCGTCTCGTCGCCACCCTCGCTGGCACAAGCGCCGGCGATGAGGGCGAGTACTGCGACGAGCGCCAACCAGCGCATTCGTTTCATACTTTCTTCCTCCCTTGTTGGGTTAGGTCGCGGCGAAGGCAGGCCAACCCCGCGACTTCGCCCACGCTACCGGTTTCGATCGGACCGCGCGGCAAGTCTCGGCTACCTGCCAGGCGCTAATTACCCTTGACCATGATGTCGTATGACCACCAGGCGATCGAAGCGAAATGGCAGGACCGATGGGAGTCGGAGGGCGTGTTTCACACCACCGAAGACTCGACCAGGCCCAAGTTCTACAACGTGGCCATGTATCCCTATCCGTCGGGGGAGCTGCACATCGGCCACGTCCGCAACTACACCTACATCGACCTGATCACCCGCTACAAGATGATGCAGGGCTTCAACGTCTTGAGCCCTATGGGGTGGGACAGTTTCGGGCTCCCGGCCGAGAATCTGGCGATCGAAACCGGCATTCATCCGAGGGTCAGCGTCGAGGCTCAAATCACCCGAATGAAGGAGCATTTCCGGAAGCTGGGGGCCGCATTCGACTGGAGCCGGGAAGTGGCGAGCCACGACCCTGCCTACTACCGATGGGACCAGTGGCTGTTCCTCGAGCTCTACGACCGTGGTCTCGCCTACAAAGCGACCGCGCCCGTCAACTGGTGCCCCAAGGATCAGACCGTGCTCGCCAACGAGCAGGTAGTGGATGGCGCCTGTGAGAGATGCGGGACGCTGGTCGAGAAGCGAAACCTCGCCCAATGGTTCTTCAAGATCACCGATTACGCCGATCGACTCCTCGATGACCTGGATCATCTCGACGACTGGCCGGACCGGGTCCGCACGATGCAGCGGAACTGGATCGGCCGGTCCGAGGGCGCCCGGTTCAAGATTCCGATCGACGGCATCGATGCCTCGTTCGATGTGTTCACCACCCGGCCCGACACGATCTTCGGGATGACATTCTGCGTCCTCGCTCCCGAGCACCCACTTGTCGAGGAGTTGATCTCGGGCACCGACGTCGAGGCCGAGGCCAGGGAGTACATAGCTCGGGCGGCCCGTGAGTCGGAGATCGAGCGTCTCGCCGAGGGCGAGAAGACAGGGGTATTCACCGGTCGGTTCGCCATCAACCCGGTGGACGGGAAGCCGGTTCCGGTCTACATCGCCGACTATGTGCTGATGGGCTACGGCACCGGGGCGATCATGGCCGTCCCGGGTCAGGATCAGCGTGACTGGGATTTTGCCGTCAGGTATGGCCTCGACATCGTTCGCACGGTCGACCCGGGCCCTGAATGGGAGGGCGAGGCCTTCCTCGGGGACGGGCGGACGATCAATTCCGAGTTCCTGGACGGTCTCGACCGGGCCGGGGCAAAGGAGCGGATCATCACCTGGCTCGAGGAGCAGGGCATCGGCGAGGGGACGATCCAATACCGGCTCCGTGACTGGCTGATCTCAAGACAGCGTTACTGGGGATGTCCGATTCCGATGGTCGAATGCCCCGAATGTGGGCTGGTCCCAGTTCCACGAGATCAGCTTCCGGTGACCCTGCCCGAGGTCGAGGACTATGCCCCGAAGGGACGCTCACCTCTGGCGGCCGTCGAGGATTGGGTGGCCACGACGTGTGCCCAGTGTGGGGGACCGGCCAGCCGGGAGACCGACACCATGGACACCTTCGTCGACTCGTCCTGGTACTACTTCAGGTACACCGACCCCCACAACGTGGAGGCCATCTTCGACCGGGCCAAGGCCGAGTACTGGATGCCACTCGATCAGTACATCGGTGGGGTCGAGCACGCGATCCTCCACCTTCTCTACGCCAGGTTCATCACCAAGTTCCTCAATGACATCGGGCTGAGCCCGGTCACCGAGCCCTTCAGGCGGATGTTCACCCAGGGGATGCTCGTGAAGGACGGGGCAAAGATGTCCAAATCCAAGGGCAATGTCGTTCCACCAGACCGCTATTACCAGGAGTACGGCGCCGATGCCCTGCGCTTGTTCGAGCTGTTCGTGGGGCCGCCGACCGACGACGCCGTATGGAATGACAGCGGTGTTCCCGGCACGAAGCGGTTCCTCGACCGGGTTTGGAAGATGGGCACCGCCGATCATCCCTTCGTGGACCGCGGCAGCGAACGATGACGATGCCGTGCTGATGGCGGAGACGCATCGCGCATTGAAGCGGGTCACCGAGGACATCAACCGATTCCACTTCAACACCACGGTCTCCTCGCTGATGTCCCTGGCCAACGTGTTCCAGGAGTACCTGGGCCGCTCGCCGGTCGAGAAGACCTTCGACGAGGCTTACCGGATCATGGTCCTGATGCTGGCGCCCGCCGCACCCCATGTCGCCCACGAGTTGTGGGAGATGAGGGGGATGGGATCGATGCTGGCGGAGGAACCCTGGCCCGGGTGGGACGAGTCGCTCGTGGCGGAGTCGACCGTGACCATGGTGGTCCAGGTCAACGGGAAGGTGCGCGACAGGGTCGATGTGCCGGCTGACATCACCGCCGAGGAGGCGGAGCGGGTGGCGCTCGACCTCGACAAGGTCCAGGGTTGGATCGACGGCGCCGTGGTGCGCAAAGTCATCGCCCGTCCACCGAGCGTCATCAACTTCGTCGTGGGGTGAACGCCGGCCAGATGCTGCGTGCTGGTGGGATCGACTTCCTTCGAGTGCGTGTGCTCATTGATCCCGTCGACCCGGAATCGGTCCGGGTCCGATCCGCCCCCGGGTTTATGCGCCGTCTCTGGGGCCGTGACATCCGCGCAATGACTTTGGGGAAGACCATCTTCCTCGACCCGGCTTTGATCACCGCCGTCCAGCAGAGGCCGGGCTTACTCCTCGTCCACGAGTTGGTCCACGTGCGTCAGTGGGGTGAGCTGGGGGTGATCCGGTTCCTCTGGCGGTATGTGACCGGGTATCTCGGCGGGCGTTGGAAGGGTCTCAGCCACCGCGCCGCTTACCTGGCGATCCCTCTCGAGGTGGAGGCGCGGGTGACCGCGCGTCTCCTCGAATGACGCCACTGCCTATTCGACTACCACTCCATCCAGATCCGGCTCGGGCGGATAAGTCGGATTCATCTGCTCCAGCGCTTTGATCAAAATGCTCGCCACGGCCAGGTCGCGGTACCACTTACGATCTGCAGGCACCACGTACCACGGCGCATGCTCGCTCGAAGTGCGGCTGAGAGCCTCCTCGTAGGCGAGGGAGAAGTCTTCCCACAATTTGCGGTCCTCGAGGTCGCCGACGTTGAACTTCCAACGCTTGTCCGGTTCCTTTAGACGGGCCTCGAGACGCTCCTTCTGCTCCTCTTTCGAGATGTGGAGGAACAGCTTGACCACGGTCGTCCCTTCATCGACCAGCAGCCGTTCGAATTCGACGATGTGGGCGTAGCGCTGACGCCAGCGTTGCTCCGGGACCAGGCCCTTCACCCGCACTATCAGGACGTCCTCGTAGTGGGAGCGGTTGAAAATGGCTATCCCGCCGTTCTCCGGGGTTCGTTGATGGATGCGCCAGAGATAGTCGTGGGCTAACTCCCACTCATTAGGAACGCCGAATCCCCAGACCCGGACCCCCTGTGGGTTGACCCCCTTGAACACGCTGCGGATGGTCCCGTCCTTTCCGCCAGTGTCCATTGCCTGAAGGACGATCAGCAGTTTTTGCTTCGACTCGGCCCAGAGACGCGTCTGCAGCTCAGCCAGTGTCGAGTTCAACGGCTTCAGCGCCTCCTTGCCCTCGGACTTCCCTCCGTCGAAGCCTTCCGTGGAACGGGGGTCCCGGGCGGCGAGGTTGGCCTCGTTGCCGGGGGGGACCAAATAGGGGGCGATGTCGAGCACGAGGCCGACCCTACCGAACGACCTTCTTCCCTCATCGGCAGCCGATTGGTATCTACGAAGTGAGTGGAGCGCGGTCGGTGGGGGTCGCAATGGGTCGAACACAGACGCTGGCGCTGGGCTTGATCCTCGCCGCCATCCTCGTCGGAGCGGGGCTTGGAGTCACAGGAGACACGGCTCCGGTCGAAACGGCGCCAGTGACGGTGGAAACTGCGTCGACGCGTGATCCTGTCTTTCCGGTGTACGTGTCCGGTTGGGTGACGGCTCCGGGTGTAGTCGAGATGTCCGATGGAGCGATCGTGGCCGACGCAGTCGCCGCGGCCGGCGGCGCCCTGGAGGGGGCATTGCTCGACGCGATCAATCTGGCCAGGCCCCTGGTCGAAGGAGACCACGTGCAGATCCCGGGGCCCGGCGACTCATTGGCCGCCAGCGGTGGCGGGGAGAGGGATGACGGTCTGATCTCTCTCAACCAGGCGGATGCGTCGGCATTGGAAGAACTCCCCGGCGTCGGCCCCGTCCTGGCCGATCGGATCGTGGCCCATCGCGAGGCCAATGGGCCATTCGAGACGGTTGAGGACCTCCTGGAAGTGCCGGGTATCGGCGAGGCCAAGTTGGCTGCGATGAGAGACTCGATCGCCGTGCCTTGACCATCGACCATCCAGCGCTCCCCCCGGTTGTCTCCCGACCCTGGATCGGTGCCGCGGTGGCAGCGATGCTCGCGGCATGGGCCGGGCGCTCTCCTGGCTGGGGTCTCGTTCTGGCCTCGGTCCCTGTCCTTTGGATGTCGGCGAAGGGCCGGATCGGGGCTGCCCTGATCGTGGCTGTTGTCGCACTCCACTCTTCGATCGCCAATGCATCTCTCGAGCCGTTGCCCAGGGGCCGCCTCGAAACCGAGGGGGTGATGGCCGGCGATGTCATCGACGGCCGATATGGGCCATACGCCCTGGTCGATGTCGTTTCTGGCCCGATCCTGGCCGACCTTCCGCCGAGCGCAGAAGCGTCACTCGGTGACGTCGTCCGGATCGAGGGAAGCGTCGTCGGTGAGGCAGGGGAGCTCGGGGGCCGGCTCTATCTCGGAACGGTCGACGTCGACGAGTTCGAGGTTGTTTCCGGTGCCAGGTCGCCGTTGATCGCACTGGGGAACGCGATGCGTAACCGGGTCATCGAGCGTCTCAGGCCGCTCGAGGGTGGCCGTGGCCTTCTCGCCGGATTCATGGTGGGCGACACCAGCGGGGTGGATGAGGTCGACCAGGCGGCGATGAGGAGGGCGGGTCTCTCGCATTTCACGGCTGTGAGCGGTTCGAACGTCGCGATCTTCCTGGGTCTCCTCTACGTGGCGGTAGGCCCGATCGGAATCGGGCCGAAGCGGAGGGCGGTTCTAGGCCTCCTCGGTCTGCCGGTGTTCGCAGCAGCCACACGATTCGAGCCCTCCGTCCTGCGTGCCTCCGCGATGGCCGGCTTGATTCTCGCCGGTCGTCTGATCGGGGTCGCGATGGAGACCTGGCAGGTTCTGTCCGCCGCCGTGATCGCGCTGGTGATCATCGACCCGGGTCTGGTGGCCAGCGCCGGGTTTCAGCTCTCGGTTGCAGCCACGGTTGGGGTGATCGTCGGCGCCAGATGGCCGTCCTCCGGCGGCAAGGTGATGCGGGCCCTGGCTGTGAGCATCGGTGCGCAGGTGGCAGTCGCCCCGCTGCTCATCCTTCACTTCGGCGTCGTACCCCTCCTCTCTCCCCTCGCCAACCTCCTGGCGGCGCCGCTGGTCGCTGGTTCCACCGTTCTGGGTGTGCTTGGAGTCGTCGGGCCGACCCTCCTGTCCGATCTGGGTGCGGGCCTGGCGGACGTCGTCCTTTGGATAGCTCGAACGGCAGCAGCATGGCCTCAGGTCGGCTGGTTGGGGATGGGGATCATGCTCGTGGCGGGGTTGATTCATCTGTTTCGACCGGGGCTCAGGGGTGTCGTGGCCCTATTGGGAGCGGGCGTAGTCGCCTTTCTGATGCTGGCCCCAGCCCGCTCACTACCCGAGCATGGTGCGGTGGTCCTCGATGTGGGCCAGGGTGACGCGGTGCTGCTGTCGGGCGGTCCTGGGAATCTCGCTCTTGTCGACGGCGGTCCCGATCCGGTCACTCTGATCGAGAACATGGACGAGTACCGGGTGAAGGCGCTGGATCTCGTGGTCCTGACCCACGCCCACGCCGATCACGCTCTCGGTCTCACAGCTCTGGCGGGGAGGATCTCGATCGGGGAGGTTTGGGCCCGGGTCCACCCCCATGAGACGGCAGCCTCGACTGACCTCTTCAGACTCCTCTCGGGAGCCGGTATCCAGGTCGTGGAGCCGTCGATGGGTGAGGAGTACCGCCTCGGGGCGCTGACCCTCGCTGTGGACGGCCCATCCCGTCAATACGCCTCATCGAACGACCAGTCGATCGTCCTCACCGTGAGAGGTCCCAGGAGAACCATGCTGCTGGCGGGCGACATCGAGACCTACGCCCAGGCCGAGTTGGCGCATCTGAGGGCGGATGTGCTGAAGGTGCCCCATCATGGTGCCGGTACTTCAGACGCTCGCTGGCTGGAACACGTGGGTGCCGACCTGGCTGTGATCTCAGTTGGCGCTAACGATTTCGGGCATCCCGTCGACTGGGTCATCTCAACACTCGAGAAGAGCGGCGCCACTGTCTTGCGCACGGATCTGGTCGGAGACGTCCTCGTTCCTCTCGGCTGAAGCTGGGAGACTGGGTCGGTGCTGGATCTAGGTGTGACGCAACTTCCCCTGGGAGAAATCACATATGTGATGGGAGTCATCAACGTCTCCCCGGATTCCAAGAACGTCCACACCGTCGTCGGTTCCGTTGACGAGGCGTTGCTCTTGGCCGACCGTTATCGGTCCTGGGGGGCCACGATGATCGACCTCGGTGGGCAATCGTCACACTTCGACAACCTGACAATCGAGGCGACGGACGAGATCGCAAGAGTGGTCCCGGTCATCGAGGCCCTGGTCGCCGAGGGGCATCTGGTCGGAATCGATACCTGGAAGCCGGATGTGGCCTCCGCAGCCGTCGACGCCGGGGCGGTCATCATCAACGACACCGGTGGTCTGGCCGACCCGGAGATGCGCCAGGCCGTCGCCCAGGCCGGGGTCGCGGCCATCGCCGTATATGTGGAAGGGGACAACCCGCACAATGTCGGAGAGATCGAGATCACGGAGGACAAGGCCGACCAGACGGCGAATGCCTTTGGCGTTCTGCTCTCTGAGCTGGCAGAGGTCGGCATCGAGAACGTGATCCTCGATCCGGGAATCGCCCTCAACTATCGAGGCGACTACGAGGCGTATACCCGGATGCAACTCCGGGTCATCGCCGATTCCGGGCGGTTGCGGGATCTCGGCAAGCCGGTCCTGATCCCGATCCCGCGGAAGCGAGATTTCCATCGCGTGGTGGCCTACATCTCACTCGCATTGGAGCACAAGGCGGACATCATCCGGGTCCACGACGTGGCCGTCGCTTGCGACCTGGCCAAGCTCTTCGGGCGTGCCTGACCAACGAATCGGTCGGTGGTTCTGATTACCGTCAAGCCATGGCGTTGCTGCTGATCTCGGCGCAGTCGAATGCAGGGCCCGGAGAGCGTGAGCAGATGCTCGATGGAGCGGCACAGCATTTCGCACGAGCCGGGCTGGAGCGGGGCCAGGTGGTCAGGGTCGACGTGCCGGGTCGCGGGGCAGGGGAGGAGGGTGACGGTGCCCTCCGCACCGAGTTGGAGCCGGTCATCCCGTTGCTGCAATCCGGTTCGCTCTTCGGAGAGGGTCAAGGCTTGCAGCTCGTAGACGCCCAGAATCTTCAAGCCTCGGAGGGCGCCGTATTGGAGGAGTTGATCGAGACGGCCGACCTCGCCACGATCGAAGTGGTGATCCTGGCTACCGGAGCCCTGCCCAGGTCATTGTCCGCCCTCGTCAAGAGGCTGGGCAGCTCCCAGTCGGTGCGAAAAATGTGGGAGAGGCAGGCCATGCAATGGCTCGAAGCCGAAGTCCGCGATCGTGGCCTCACCCTCGAGAAGGGCGCCGAGAAGGCCCTTCTCCAGAAATTTGGTTCCGATACGGCAGCCATGGGACAGGCGCTCGATCAGCTCGAGCAGACCAGCGGGAAGATCACCAAGGATGTCGTGCTCGACCGGTTCAAGAACCGTCCCGACGAGCCGACCTTCCTGATCACAGATGCGATGTCGAGAGGCGACGTTGGGGAGGCGCTGCGACGTCTCTCGGATTTCCTCGTCCACGGGCATCCGCTGGTGTTTCTGGCGGCTGTCGAGTCGGATCTGAAGAAGCGAGCGCTTGCGGCGGCGGCGCCGGATGAGCCGACGTTCCGCCAATGGCTCGGCGCCACAGCCGCCGATCGGGGGCCGGCACGGTTCTGGTCACAGCGGGGACGGGTCAGGGAGTCGTCGTTGCGACGAGCTCAAGAGGCCTTGGTGCGGGCGGACCGGGTGATCAAGTCACAACCGGAAGAGGTGCATCGGGTGACTCTGGAGCGGCTGACGGTTGCCTTCTGCCGCTGGTATGGGTGAACGCTCCTGCCGGGGCGTTCACGTACTAGAAACTAGGCGCTAGTAGTGACTCGCTTGGCGAGTCGTGACTTCTTGCGGGCGGCGGCCTTCTTGTGGAGGACGCCCTTCGAGACCGCCGTGTCGATCTTCGCCTGCGCCTCGCGGAGCAACTCGTCGGTTGGCTCGCCTGCGGCGGCAGCTGTCTCCACTTTCTTGACACTCGTCTTCAGGTTGGAGTTGATCGATTTGTTGCGCATACGCCGGATCTCGTTCTGGCGGTTCCGCTTGATCTGTGACTTGATGTTGGCCATGTTGAAAAAGGTCTCGATTGGTCGGGAATCGGCACTCATGGGTCGGGTCTGTGCGCCGGAAACTGCAGAGTAGCAGCCCCATATTCCAAGGTACAATGCCGCCTCCTCCCGGTTTCCCGTGACCAATCAATCGCGCATACGCAACTTCTCGATAATCGCCCACATCGACCATGGGAAGTCGACCCTGGCCGATCGCCTCCTGGAGTTGACCGGCGCGGTCAGCGAGCGTGACATGCGTGAGCAGATCCTCGACACGATGGACCTGGAGCGGGAGCGCGGGATCACTATCAAGGCACAGACCGTCCGGCTCTCCTATCGGGCCGCCGACGGTCATGAATACGAGCTGAACCTCATCGACACGCCGGGGCATGTCGACTTCTCCTACGAGGTGTCCCGCTCGCTTGCTGCATGCGAAGGCGCCTTGCTGCTGGTGGATGCCGCCCAGGGCGTCCAGGCGCAGACTCTGGCCAATGCCTACCTCGCTGTCGACGCCGGGCTCGAGGTGATACCGGCCATCAACAAGATCGATCTGATCGCCGCAGACCCCGACCGCGTCGCCGGCGAGATCACCAACGTGATCGGCGGATCCTCCGACGACATCGTGCGAATCTCGGCCAAGACCGGAGAAGGCGTGACCGGGCTACTCGAGCGTCTCGTCGAGCAGGTGCCACCACCGGCGGGCGATCCCGATGCCCCTCTGCGCGCCCTCGTCTTCGACTCTTACTACGACGCGTACAGGGGAGTGGTCTGTTACGTCCGTGTCGTCGACGGCCGGCTCCGTTCCGGATTCCGGCTGAAGTTCATCGCCACTGGAGAGACACACGACGCAGCGGAAGTAGGCGTCCTCACGCCCTCGGCGAAACCGGTCAGCGCCCTCGAAGCGGGAGAGGTTGGCTATCTGATAACCGGGGTCAAGGAGATCGACCGGATCAAGGTCGGTGACACTCTGACCGACGCCGCAAGCCCGGCTCGTGACCCGCTGCCCGGTTACGCCGAGCCCAAACCGATGGTTTTCTCGGGTCTGTTTCCCACCGATGGCGACGACTTCGAACGGTTGCGGGAGGCGCTCGAGAAGCTCCGCCTCAACGACGGGTCATTGATGTGGGAGGCGGAGACGAGTCGCGCCCTGGGATTCGGGTTCCGGGTCGGCTTCCTCGGCCTGCTCCACATGGAGATCGTGAGGGAGCGCTTGGAGCGCGAGTACGACCTGGACCTGGTCGCCACGGCGCCTTCGGTCGCCTATCGAGTGACCCTCCCTGACGGCAGCATTCGAGAGATCAAGTCGCCCCAAGATCTGCCTGACCCCGGGGGCCGGGTCGGCGTCTCCGAGCCGTACGTTCGGGCGATGATCCTCACCCCGACCGAGTACGTCGGCCCGATCATGGAGCTGGTCACGACGAAACGGGGCGAGATGGGCAACATGAGCTATCTGAGCCCGGAGCGGGTCGAGCTCGACTACCAGATTCCCCTGGCCGAGATCGTGTTCGACTTCTTCGACCTCCTCAAGTCGAGGACGAAGGGCTATGCCTCGCTCGACTATGAGCCGGCCGACTACCGGACGGCTGACCTGGTCAAGGTCGACATCCTGCTCAATGGCCAGCCGGTGGATGCGTTCTCCGCCGTTCTCCATCGTGACAAAGCCTCCGACTACGGGAAGACGATGACCGGGCGTCTTCGCAGTCTGATCCCGCGCCAGATGTTCGATGTGCCGATACAGGCGGCGATCGGGGGCAAGATCATCAGTCGGGAGACGGTGAAGGCGAAACGCAAGGACGTGATCGCCAAGTGCTACGGCGGTGATGTCACACGCAAGAAGAAGCTTCTCAGCAAGCAGAAGGAAGGCAAGAAGCGAATGAAGATGGTGGGCTCGGTGGAGGTCCCCCAGGAGGCGTTTGTGGCCGCACTCCGGGTCGACGACGACTCATGAACAGCACAGACGTCGACATCCACGCCTCGAAAGCCGCTGCTTACGTCCACATCCCGTTCTGCTCCGCCGTCTGCCCATACTGCGACTTCGCCGTGGTGGCTGGGGCGGATGACCGAATCGAGCGTTACATCGATGCCGTCGTCGCCGAGATCCGCATGGCGGGGCCCTGGCAGGAGCTCGAGGCGGTGTACTTCGGTGGGGGCACCCCAAGCCATGTCAGTCCGCATTTCCTGGGACTGGTTCTCGACGCCCTTCAGGCCTGTCATGGCATCGCAGAAGATGCCGAAGTATCACTGGAGGCCAACCCCGAGGACTTCAGTGAGCAAAGGGCTGACGCCCTGCTCACCGCCGGATTCAACCGGGTGTCATTCGGGGCTCAGAGTTTCGATGACGGAGTGCTGGCCAGGTTGGGCCGGCGTCATCGAGCCGAGGACATCGAGGGCTCAGTCGACAACGCACGTCGGGCGGGCTTTGGCAACATCTCGCTCGACCTGATCTTCGGCACACCGGAGGAGACTGAACGGTCGTGGGAGGATTCACTGCAACGAGCGGTCGACCTCCGGCCGGACCATGTCTCCTGCTACGCGCTGACCGTCGAGCCGGGCACTCCGCTTCATCGTGAGGTGAAGGCCGGGGCCGATGCGCCGGATCCCGACGTCCAAGCTGATCGCTACGAGCTTGCCGAGCGACTCCTTCCCATCGCAGGGCTCGAAAGGTACGAGGTGTCCAACTGGTCCCGAGCCGGCCAGGAATGCAAGTACAACCTCGTCGTTTGGGCCCAGGGCGAGTACGAGGCCTACGGCAACGGGGCCCACCGCTTCCTGAACGGGGTGCGAAGTCACAACGTGCGCCGGCTCGACGCATACGTGGATCGTGTCGAGGGCGGAATGAGGCCCATTGCCGGCGCCGACCCGATCGAGGGTTGGGATGTCGAGATCGACCGCCTCTTCGTTGGTTTGCGCCGATCGGCAGGCGTGGGTACCGGCCCCGGCGTGGAGTCGCTGCTTCAGACCAGCGGTGGGCAGATGCTGCTCAGAGAAGGGATCATCGAGGTCGCCAAGGGCAGACTCATGGTCCGGCGACCGTTGCTCACCGACGAGGTGCACCGCCAAGTGCTCGATCTGGACCCACCGCAGGGGTGGGTGGAGTCGACCAACACGGATAACCTCTGATGCAACATGCTTGAAGATCGTCGGTCCGAGATCCTTCGCGCCCTGGTTGAGGAGCACATTCGTTCGGGGGAGCCGGTGAGTTCCCGTGCCATCGTGGACCGCGCCCATCTGCCGGTCTCCAGTGCGACCGTGAGGAACGACTTGGCCGCCCTCGAGGCGGAGGGCTTCGTCATCCAGCCCCACACGTCGGCCGGCAGGGTCCCTACCGCCGCCGCTTATCGGTATTACGTCGACCATCTCGGCCCGGGGAGGCTTCGCTCGACGGCGCAGGCCAAGATCAACTCCTTCTTCGGCGAGGTTCATCTCGAGCTCTCCAAGCTGCTCAAGGAGACTTCCGATCTCCTTGCCGAGGTGACAGATTTGCCTGCTGTCGTCGTGGCCCCGGCCCTCCGTGGGGACCGGGTGCGTGATCTGCACAGCGTTCAGGTCACGGCCGATCAGATGCTGCTGATCGTCGTCACAGACGGGGGCCGTGTGCTCCAGCAGAGGGCCAGGGTCCGGGTCCCGATCACCGCGACCGAGTTGGAAGAGGCCCACCGAGTGGTCAGTGCTGCCGTCGTCGGGTCGGACCTCGGGGCCACCCCGATGATCAGCGAAGAGGTGCTCGGAGGACTCGACGAGCGAACACGTGAGGCGGTCCTGACCATGAACGACGGATTGCATCTGGCCGCGGCCGCAGGCACGGAGATCTTCATCGGAGGGACTCAGCGGCTCACCTCGGTGTGGGAGGACCTCAGCGCCGTGCAGCGAATCCTGGAAGTGCTTGCCCGTGAGGCCGAGGTCATGAAGATCCTTGCGGTGGCCTCGGGGACATCGATTCAGATTGGTGCCGAGTTGCATTTGCAAGATGTCGACCTTGCCGTCGTCTCCAAGACCTACGAGGCGGGGGCCAGCGGCGGGTCGGTTGGCGTCATCGGGCCGATGCGGATGAACTACAAGCGGGCCATCTCGGCGGTCGAGGAGGTCTCCCGCGAGTTGGAGGACCGGATCAGCTCCGAAAAAGACTGACCGATGGCCAAGAACTATTACGACATCCTGGGGGTCGGTAGGGACGCCACCAGTGAAGAGATCAAGAAGGCCTTTCGGCTGATCGCGCGCGCCACCCATCCCGATGCCAATCCGGGCGATCCGGTGGCGGAGGCTCGGTTTCGTGATGCAGCCGAGGCCTATGAGGTCCTGTCCGATCCGGATCGGCGACGCCGATACGACAGGGGAGACACGATCGATCTCTCAGATCTGTTCGCCGGCTTTGGCGGATTCGACGATCTTCTGCGTTCGGTGTTCGGCGACAGCTCGATGTTTGGTGGTGGGGCCCGGAGTCGTCCGACCCGGGGTGGCGACGTCCTGGTTCGGACGGAAGTCGATCTGATCGATGCCGCCTTCGGCACCGATGTCGAGGTCACCTTCGCGACCATGGACACGTGCCAGGTCTGTTCCGGCACCGGAGCCGAGGAGGGTCATGGTCAGACCACCTGTCCTGAGTGCGGCGGCGCAGGCTCGGTGCGGATGGCGCGACGATCCCTCTTCGGCACGATGATGACCGTTGTCACGTGCCCGAGCTGTCGTGGCGAGGGCGTGCTGGTGACCAGCCCGTGTTCGGCTTGCTCAGGGATCGGCGCCGTGGATGGCGAGCGAACGATGACCGTCGAAGTTCCCGCGGGCGTGTCCTCCGGGACGCGCTTACGCATCTCGGGTCGTGGTCAGTCGGGAGGACGTTACGGGCCGCCCGGCGACCTCTACGTCGAGATCCTGGTTGCCCCCGACACCCGGTTCGAGCGTCACGACTCCGATCTCGTCCATCGTGTGTCGGTCGGCATCGCCGAGGCGTCGCTCGGGACCAGGATCGCCATCCCTTTGATCGAGGGCGGCGAGAGCGATCTCGACATCCCGGCCGGCACCCAACCCGAGACCGTGTTCCGGATGCCAGGCATGGGCGTCACGCATCTCGGCCGGCGGACGAGGGGCGACCTCCATGTAGTCGTCTCCGTCGCAGTTCCGCGCGACCTCACCAGTGACGAGGAGGAAGCCCTCCGGCGATGGGCCGAGTTGCGGGGTGAGAGGACGGACCGGCCCGCCTCGGCCGGCTGATCCAGTAAGCCGATGGGCCACGTGCCGCATCTTCTGGTTCCGGGTCCCTGGACCGGGGACCTTCTGAAGCTGTCGGTGGAGCAAAGACGCCATCTCGAGAAGGTCCTCCGCGTTGGAGACGGAGAGCCGGTGTCTTACACCGACGGCGAAGGGCGGGCCGGCGACGGGCAGCTTCTGAGCGGTGGGGTGGTGAGGGGGCAGGAGATCTTGGTCCCTGCCCCATCTGACCTGATTGTGATTGCCGCCCCGCCAGACAATCGGGATCGAGCCCGATTCCTGGTCGAGAAGCTCGCCGAGATGGGTGTAGCCGAATTGCTCTTCGTCGACACCAGGCACGGGCACGGCCGACCGCCAAATGCAACGAAGCTTCGATCGTGGTCGGTGTCAGGCCTGGAGCAGTCTCGAGGTGCATGGTTGATGAGGACTTCGGACACTCTGGTCGCCCTCGCCGCGATCGATCGACCCTTCGTGGTGTGCGATCGGGGCGGAGGACGGGAGACTCCCCCCGCGGGACAGTGGTCATCGGGCCCGAGGGCGGATGGGCATCGGGTGAGATCCCGGAGGATGTGATCCGCTGGGATCTAGGCGATACGGTGCTCCGGGTGGAGACTGCCGCTCTCGTGGCCGCAGCGCGCCTCCTATGAATCCTGGCGCGGAACATGTAGCATCTCGCCACGGGCTTACGGGAGGAGACCCTTGGTGGACAGGTTCAGTGCTTCGCTTGGCTTGCGCCTGCGCGCAGCACGTCGTCAGCGGGGTTGGTCGCTGGGGGAGCTCGAGTCATATACAGGCGGTGAGTTCAAGGCGTCCGTCGTCGGCGCATATGAGCGTGGAGAGCGCGCGCTGAGTGTTCAACGACTGGTCCGCCTGGCGGAGATCTATGCGGTCCCACCCTCCGATCTCTTACCCCTCGGTTCTCAGGAGCGAGGTGTTTTGATCGATCTGGATGTGGCCGCCGAGGGCAAGGATGGCGATCTCATCGACCGATATCTCGCTGCAATCCATTTTCTGCGCCGTGAGGGCAGGCCCGATGAGGTCCGCGACTCCGACAAGGCGGTGATCGCCTCATTGCTCGATTCGACGGTGGAAGTCGCCTCCGGGCCTGACTGAATTCTCCGAATCAGCATGGGGCGGCCTCTACAATGGTCGCGACGCCACAGAGAGGGCGTCGTCTTCTGTGCCCACTGAGCAACCCACCGAATCTATCGACTCGCGTTTACGCGTCCCCAGCCATCATTTGATGCTGGATCTCTTGGGCGAGGCCGACAGACACCTGCGTCAGGTCGAAGCCCATTTCCCGGACGTGCGATTCATCGCGCGCGGAGACGAGGTGGCTTTCAAGGGGCCCGATACCGAAGTCGAGCGAGCCCGAACTGTGCTCGAAGAGTTGCTCATCCTCGTCCAGGAGGGCCATGCCCTCGACTCGGCCCGGGTCGACGAAGTCGTGAAGATGGTCATCGAGGACGTGCCCAGCCCATCGGGCGTGCTCTCCGATGGGATCCCGGTGGGGCGCGGGCGGATGATCCGCCCCAAGACCCATGGCCAGCAGAAGTACATGGAAGCCATCAGGGAGAACACTCTGACCTTTGGCATCGGGCCTGCCGGCACCGGGAAGACTTATCTGGCCATGGCCGCAGCGGTGGACAGCTTGGTCAGCGGGTCGGTGCGTCGAATCATCCTCACCCGCCCCGCCGTCGAGGCGGGGGAGAGGCTCGGATTCCTGCCGGGGGATCTCGCCGCCAAGGTCGATCCTTACCTGCGACCCCTTTACGACGCCTTGTGGGACATGCTCGGCCCCGAGGAGACCGGAGCGCTGGTCGAGAAGGGAACTATCGAGATAGCCCCGCTCGCTTATATGAGAGGAAGGACTCTCAACGACGCCTGTGTCATCCTCGACGAAGCTCAGAACACGACGCCGGAGCAGATGAAGATGTTCCTGACCCGGCTCGGGTTCAACTCCAAGATGATCATCACAGGTGACATGACCCAGACCGATCTCCCGGACAACCGGCGGTCGGGTCTCATGGTCGTCCGCGAGATTTTGAGCGATATTCCCGGTGTCTCCTTCGTGGAGCTCACTGCCCGCGACGTTGTGCGGCATCGCATCGTCGCCTCGATCGTCGAGGCGTATGCCAGGTTCGAGAGCAAGGTCAAGTGATGCCGCGGCCGACACTGGTCCGCCTCGCAACCTTCGTCGCCACAGTTGTGGCGGCGTGGGGCGTGTTGTCCCTAGGAGGGGGGTCGGCTGACCCCGAGTTGACGGTGGGCGAATTGGCCCCTCGTGAGTATCGGGCCCAGATTCCGGGGACGGTGACCGACGAGGCCGAGACCGAAGCGCTGAGACAGGAAGCCAGGGAATCCGTCCCGCCGATCGAGCAGATCAACGAGCAAATCGAGAGCACGGTGAATACGAATGTGACGGGCGTGTTCGACGACGTGCAGGCACTGGCGATCGGTGAGCCCTTGGATCCCCCGGCACCACAGGCCACGGAGGCCCCTCCCACGACGGTGGCCGAGGAGACGACCGAGACCACCGACGTACCCGAGCCCGCCGTCCTGACCGGCACCGTGTTCCTCGACGTGGAATCCGATGGCGAGTTCGACCCGGAGGCGGAAGGGGCACGAGTCGACGCCGGGGTCGAGCGGATCGCAGTGACTATCCAGGCGGGCGAGCAGACGTTCGAGGTGATGACCGATGCAAACGGTGTCTGGTCGGCCGAGGTGCCCGCAGGTGCCGCCCTGGTGCGCATGGACCCCGCGGATGCCCAGATACCGGAGGGCTACGTCGTGGGCAGTCCCAACTACCAGCAGTTGGTGGAGTGCGATTCCGCCGACACGTGCACGGCCGAGGTGATCCCGTTGCAAGTGAACCTCCGCCCGATCGATGAGGTGATCGCTCGAGTGACGGCGTCCCACACCGTCGCCAGCGATGCGGTCTCGACACTTGCACTCGCCGCCAGCGATGACGTCATCAGGGCGGCGCTGGGTGAGGACCCCCACTTCCCATTGATCCGACAGGCGGCGGTGGATCGGCTCTTCCAGGAGTTCGGCCTCAGGATCACGCCCGACCAACTTCAGACTGCACAGCAACGCCTCCGCTCCAACCCACCCCAGGTGGTCTATCTGGACACCAGTCCTCCGGGCCCAGACGCCGCAGCAAGTGAAGCTGCAGGTGAGATCGTGGCGACGTTCCTCCAGGCCAACTATCTGGTCGACGAGGCGGCAACCGAAGAGGCGAGGGACGAGGCTGCGGAAGCAGTAGAAGACGTGCAGGCCGACTACGCCTTTGACCAGTTGATAGTCGCCCCGGGAGTTCCGGTCACCCAGCTCCAGATCGACGCGATAGCTGCCACGACGTCCTCCGCATCACAGGCGGAGGCGGACGGTGGCCTGCTCGCCGTTCTCGGTGTGCTGGTTGGGCTTCTTGGCCTCTATCTCTCGCGATTCCGGGCCGAGTTCTGGGCCCGACCCCGGATGATTGCTCTCCTCGGCATTCTCATCGTCCTTGCCGCTGGTGCAGTCAAGGCGACGGTCATCTTCCAGCCTCAATCGAGCTGGTACGTCCTCCCGGCAGTGGCATTCGGATTCATGACAGCCGTTCTCTTCGACTCGCGCATCGCCGTGCTCATGGCATTGGCGGTTGGCGTCATCGCCGCGGTTGGGACCCAGGACACCGGGGTCGCGGTTTATGCCACCCTCGCCACCCTTGCCCCGATCCCGTTCGTGAGCTCGGTGACGAGCCGCGGCGGCTTCCGGACCGCGGTCGTCTTCTCTGCCTTGACCGCCGCTGTCGTCGCCGGAGCCACGGCGTCTTTCTTCCACGTCGGCCCCAATGACATCGTGTGGGAGGTGGTCGGCATTTCCATGGCTTGGGCATTCGGCATCTCGGCGGTCGCCGCGCTCGTGGGTCTGGCCGGCTTGCAGTTCTTCGAGTCGGCTTTTGACATCACCACCAGTCTCAGCCTCCTCGATCTGACCGATCGCAACCACGAGGCACTCCAGTTGCTCCAGGAAAAAGCCTTCGGGACTTTCAACCACTCCCTGATGGTGGGGACTCTTGCCCACGCCGCCGCCCGTGCCATCGGGGCCAACGCCCTTCTGGCTCGAGCAATGGCCTACTACCACGACCTGGGCAAGACGGAACACCCGACGATGTTCATCGAGAACCAGTTCGGGATCCAGAACCCTCACGATTTCATGACGCCGCTCGAATCCGCCGAGGTCATCCGCAGGCACGTGAGCGACGGGATCGTGCTGGCCCGGCAATTCAAGATCCCATCGGACGTTGCCACGGGAATCGTCAGCCACCATGGCGATGGGATCATGCGCTTCTTCTATGAGAAGGCCAGGTCGCAGAACGGCGATCACGTGGATCCCAACGATTTCCGCCACATCGGGCACAAGCCGAGAACGGCCGAGACGGCGATCGTGATGCTGTCCGACTCTCTGGAAGCGGCCTGCCGGGCCAACTTCCAAACCGAGGAGCCAACGCCCGAAGCCATAGAGAAAGTCGTGGACAGAGTCATCGATGAGAAGCTGAACGACGGCCAGCTCTCCGAGTCGCCGCTGACACTCGCCGAGATGACCTCGATCCGCTCGGCTTTCCTCGACTCGCTGGTCGGTCATTACCATCAGCGGATCGCGTATCCCAACTTCCCCGGAACCTGATGGACGACCCTCCGAGTCGAAAACCCGGCGCCGGCCAGTGAGCGTCTTCCTGGCCGACGAACAAGGTGAGCCGGTCGATCTCCTCCAGTTGCGTCATCTGGCTGAGGTGGTGCTCACCGAGGAGGGATACCCGGACGAGACCGAGGTGACCGTGCTCCTCGTCAGCGACGACGAGATGGCCTCTTACAACGAGCGCTTCCTCGATCGATCAGGCCCTACCGATGTCCTCGCCTTCCCGGTCGAGGAGTTGACACCGGGCTTCGTGCCCGACCAACACCCCGCCGGACCTCCGCTCGTCATCGGCGATGTCATCGTCGCCCCGGCCTATGTCAGCCGCCAGGCGGCCGAGACCGAGATCGGTTTCGACGACGAGATGGCCCTCATGGTCGTCCATGGCATCCTGCATCTGCTGGGGTATGACCACATCGACGACACCGACGCCGAGCGGATGGAGCGTCGGGAAGCCGAGTTGTTGTCGATGGTTGGTGTGGTGCGAAGATGAATGTGGCGATCATCATCGTGGCCGTTGCCGCCCTGGCTCTCGCGGCGTGGTTGCGTGCCGCCGGATCGGCAATCACCCGAGTTCCCCGAGCGGACGCGCTGCGAGACGAAGCCGATGGCGTGCGCGGTGCCGGAATCGTGGCCGAGTTACTCGAGGAACGTGAGGCGATAACCCCGGCCGTGGCCATGGTCGGCTCGGCCTTGCTGGTAGTGGCCGCAGTGGCGGGGACTGCTCTGGTTACTGCTGAGCAGACGCTCGGCACCGCCATCGCCTACGCCGCCATCGTCTTCCTGGTTGTGTTTCTCCTCGGCGACCTGGCCCCACGCCAGCTGGGAAGGCGCAGACCGCGCTCGATCGCATACAGGTCAGCGAGGTTGCTCGCCGTCGCGGTCAGCCTCGGTGGATGGGCATCCGATCTGATCACTGAATCGAATGGTGATGACGAAGGTGAGATCGAGCCGGAGCCAGAAACCGTCACCGAGCAGGAGCGCGAGATGATCGACTCCGTGCTCGAGTTCGGAGACACGGTTGTCCGTGAGGTGATGACCCCACGGCCGGACATGGTGACGGTGCCTGTGACGGCTTCTGTGGATGATCTGATCTCGGTCACCACCGACGAGGGCTTCTCCAGGATCCCGGTGACCAGCAACGGCGACGTCGTGGGCATGGTGATGGTCAAGGACCTGTTGCCTCTTCTGGGGGAGGGCCGACGTCCCGCCTCCGTTGCGGAGGTGATGAGGCCCGTCGAGTTCGTCCCGGAGACCAAGCTCGCCTCTGCGCTGCTGGGTGAGATGCAGGCCAATCACCGGCACCAGATGATCGTCGTGGACGAGTATGGGGAGGTGGCCGGCCTGGTCACCATCGAGGACTTGCTCGAGGAGCTGGTGGGAGAAATTGCCGACGAAACGGACGAAGAGGAGATATTCATCTCCGCACGTCGTGACGGTGGTTGGGACGTCGACGGTCGATTACCCGTCGATGATCTGGCTCGTCTCGCCGGTGTGGACCTGCCCGATGAGGATTGGGACACCGTCGCCGGCTTGGTCATGGGTCTCGCCGAGCGTGTTCCGGACGAGGGTGAGCAATTTTCACATGGTCCGCTCACGCTTACCGTCACCCGGATGCAGGGAAGGCGAGTGGCGGATGTCTCCGTGTCCGTATCGGAGGCTGTGGACGCCGAATGAGGTCAGGGTTCGTGCCCGTCGTGGGACGCCCCAACGTCGGGAAGTCGACGCTGGTGAACGCGATGGTGGGGTCGAAGGTGGCCATCACCTCTTCACGACCCCAGACCACCCGCAACGCGATCCGCGGCATCGTGAACGGCCCCGGTGACGATCCCGAGTATCAGATCGTCCTTGTCGACACCCCCGGGCTGCACAAGCCACGCAACGAGCTGGGGACCAGGTTGAACTCGCTGGTCTACGGCACGCTTGCCGAAGCCGACGTCGTGGTGTTCCTCGTCGATGCGACCCAGGCGATCGGGCCGGGCGACCGGCTGATCGCCGAACGTCTCGGCGAGGCGGAGGCCGAAGTGCTCGTGGTCGTGAGCAAGCTCGACATCAGCCGCCGAGGCCAGGTCGTGGAGCAGTTGACCAAGGCCGGAGAGTGGGATTTCGCCTCCTATGTGCCGGTTTCGGCCCTCGACGGGTCCGGTGTCCCCGAGCTCGTGACCGAAGTCGTCTCCCGGCTGCCAGAGGGACCGGTCTACTACCCGCCGGGGATCACAACCGACCAGCCCGAAGACCTGGTGATTGGCGAGATGGTCCGCGAGAAGTTCCTCGACCGGCTTCGTGAGGAGCTGCCGCACTCACTGGTGGTGGTGGTCGAGGACCTCGAGCAACGCGACGACGGGCTCATCGACATCGCCGCCGACGTCATCGTCGAACGCAAGAGCCAAAAGGGGATAGTGATCGGGAAGGGTGGCTCGCTTCTCAAGGAGGCTGGTACCGCGGCACGACACGACCTCGAGGCCTTGCTGGGGAACCGGGTGAATCTCAGACTTCAGGTCAAGGTCGAACCCGACTGGCAACGAAAGCCCCAGCTCCTCGACCGCCTGGGTTTCGACTGATCGGTCCGGTCAGAGGAGCCCGTCGCAGAGGTCGGCGAGGTTCAGGTCTTTGGCGGTGACCCCGCCCTCGGAGTGAGTGGACAGAGTCAGGGTGACCTTGTTCCAGCGAATGTCGATGTCGGGATGGTGGTCGGCCTTCTCGGCGGCCAGGGCGACCCGTGTCACCAGGCCCATCGACTCGTTGAAGTCGGCCAACTCATAGGTGCGCGCGATGCCGTCGTCGACCTTGGCCCAGCCGGGGTGGGAATCGACAAAAGCCTCGATCTCGCTGTCGGAAACGATTGCCATACCTGGAACCTACAACCTAAGACCTATAACGGGCTCTCAGGCTTTTAGCCTGAGGGCACCAATGGCCCTCCGTCACGATCAAGGAATCGTCCTCCGCAGCTACCCGTTCGGGGAAGCAGATCGGGTCGTGGTGCTGCTCAGTCCCAACAGCGGCAAGATCCGGACGGTGGCCAAAGGGATCCGCAGGACGAAGAGCCGGTTCGGTGGTCGCCTCGAGCCCTTCACCCACGTAGATCTGGTTCTCTATGAGGGCCGAAACCTCGACACCATCACTCAGGTGGCGGTGATCGAGCCCTTCCCCCGACTGCGGGCGAGCCTCGATGCGGTGGTGGCTGCGGGCACCATGGTCGAGGCGGCCGATGCGGTGGCCCAGGAAGAGGAATCCTCGACGCGGCTGTTCCTCCTGCTCCATCGGGGTCTTCGGGCTCTCGAGGCCGGTCAGATAGGCGCGGACCTCATCACCAGCTATCTGTTGAAGCTGGCCGATGTGGTGGGGGTGGCGCCTTCGCTTCTCGTCTGTGCATCCTGTGGCCGGGCCGACGACCTGCATGGCTTCTCCTTCGGCGGTGGCGGTGCCATCTGTGACCTGTGCCGGACCGAGGGCGCCGTGCGCCTCCGCGACGGAGTGACCGTCTACCTCGCCGCCCTGGCCCAGGCCGAGTTCGGTGAGATGCCGGAGACAGATGTGAGCCTCGCCGGTGAGGCGATGGGCATCGCTCGCCGCTTCGTCGAGTACCACCTCGATCGCAAGCTCATCTCACTGGCGGTGATGGAGTGACCCTGGATGTCTCCGGGGTCGACCCCGAGCGCATCCCGAGGCATGTCGGGCTGATCCTCGACGGGAATGGACGATGGGCCAATGCGCGTGGCCTGCCCCGGACTGCGGGGCATGCGGCCGGTGAGGCGGCTTTGTTCGACACGGTCGAAGGAGCCTTGGAGATCGGCATCGAATGGCTGACCGCCTTCACGTTCTCCACCGAGAACTGGTCGCGTTCTGACGAGGAGGTCGAGTTCCTCATGTGGTTCAACGAGGATCTCCTCACCCGTCGCCGCGACGATCTCCACGCGCAAGGAGTGAGGATGCTCTTTGCCGGCGACATGGACGACCCCAGAATCCCGGACCGGAATCGCAAACACATGGCCGAGGCAGCCCGGATGACGGCGGGCAACACCAGTCTCCACCTGGTATTCGCCTTCAACTATGGGAGCCGCCGTGAGATCGTCGACGCCACGAGGGCTCTCGCCTCCAGGGTGGCCTCAGGGGCTCTGGCAGTCGACGAGATAGACGAGACGCTGCTGGCGGGCTCGCTCTACGTGCCAGAAATGCCTGATGTCGACCTGATCATTCGATCGTCGGGGGAGCATCGGCTCTCCAACTTCCTCCTTTGGCAGTCGGCTTACGCCGAGTTCTACTTCCCGGGCATCCTCTGGCCAGACTTCGATCGACATGCCTTGCTGGACGCCGTGATCGATTACCAGGGCCGGGAGCGTCGCTTCGGCGCCGCCGAAGACTTGTCCCGGATTGACTAAGCGCCCGGATCGGGCCACCGTTTCACCTCCGCATGACGCAACCGACCCTCGAGACCATCTCCAACCTCGCCAAGAAGAGAGGCTTCGTCTTTCAGGCCTCCGAGATCTATGGCGGGATTCGCTCTGCCTATGACTACGGGCCGCTCGGCGTGGAGTTGCTGAAAAACGTCAAAGACGAGTGGTGGCGGGACATGGTCCAGCTTCGGGACGACGTGGTTGGAATTGATTCGGCCATCCTCCAGGCCCGCCAGGTGTGGCAAGCGTCGGGGCACGAGGAGGTCTTCACCGATCCCTTGGTCGAGTGCCGCAACTGCAACGCACGGCACCGGCTCGACAAGCTCGACGACCCGAACACCTGCCCGACATGTGGGAAGTCAGGGACGTTCACCGAGCCGAAGCCATTTCACCTCATGTTCCGCACACACATGGGCCCCGTAGATTCGGATGAGAACCTGATCTATCTCCGGCCGGAGACCGCGCAGGGGATCTTCACCAACTTCGAGAACATCCGCCGCACGAATCGTCTCAAACTCCCGTTCGGGATTGCCCAGGTGGGCAAGTCGTTCCGTAACGAGATCACTCCGGGACAGTTCGTGTTCCGCACCCGAGAGTTCGAGCAGATGGAGATGGAGTATTTCGTCAGGCCCGAGGAGGTGGACGAATGGTTCGCCTACTGGCAGGAGCGACGCTTCGCCTGGTATCTCGGACTCGGCATGACCGAGTCCAATCTCCGCATCCGGCCCCATGACGAGGATGAGCTGAGTCACTATTCGGCCGCGACCGTCGACGTCGAGTACAGATTTCCCTGGGACTGGGACGAACTGGAGGGGATCGCAAATCGCACCGACTTCGATCTGAAACAGCACTCGGAGCACTCCGGTGAGGACCTTCGCTACTTCGACTCTGAGACAAACGAGCGATTCTTCCCTTACGCGATCGAGCCGGCGGCCGGGGCCACCAGGACAACGTTCGCCTTCCTCATCGACGCCTATGACGAGGAGAAGGTGAACGACGAGACGAGGACCGTTCTCCGCCTCCATCCCCGTCTGGCTCCATACAAGGTGGCCATCCTCCCGTTGTCCAAGAAGGAAGATCTGATCGAGCCTGCCGAGCGCATCGCCGCAGAGCTTCGGCAACGGTGGATGGTCGAGATGGACGTGACCCAGTCGATCGGGCGGCGCTACCGGCGACAGGACGAGATCGGCACCCCGTATGCCGTCACCGTGGACTTCGAGACCTTGGAAGATCAGGCGGTGACTGTCAGGGACCGGGACTCGATGAAACAGGACCGGGTCTCGATGGACCGTCTTGTGGATTACCTCGCCGAGCGTCTCGACTGACTCCATCGCCGTCTGTAGAGAGTTCGTCCCCGCATCGTGAAGGAACGCCCGGTCGTACTTATGATCGGTCGGCCATGGCAGAGCGAGGTGACATCGATCGGGTTCGGGAGTCCACCGACCTCGTCGACCTGATCTCCGAGGTCACCAAGGTCAAGCGCTCGGGCCGGAGCTTCATGGCGGTCTGCCCCTTCCACGAGGAGAAGACCCCTTCCATGTCGGTAGACCGTGCTCGGGGGCTCTACCACTGCTTCGGGTGCGGCAAGGGAGGCGATGTCTTCAGCTTCGTGCAGGAGACCCAGGGTGTCGACTTCGCCGATGCCCTCGAGCTGCTCGCCAGGCGGGCAGGGATCACGCTGGTCCGGGACCCTGCCGACGCCCGGCAGAGGGGGCGTCGGGGGGAGGCAGTCGAGGCGCTGAAGAGGGCGATCGACGTCTATCACGACCGATTGAAGAAGGCACCGGAGGCGGGGGCGGCCCGGGCCTATCTTCGCCAGCGTGGTTACGACGTCGGGATCATCGACGAATGGAAGCTCGGGTTCGCCGCAACCGACTGGGACACATTGACCAAGGAGCTCAAGGCGGGCGGGCTCGATGACCGGGTACTCGTCGATGCCGGTCTATCCCGTCGGGGCCGGCATGGCCTGTTCGATGTCTTCAGGGGCAGGCTCATGTTCCCCATCCACGACCTCCGTGGTGACGCCGTCGGGTTCGGTGGCCGGAAGATCGACGAGATCGATCGCAATGCCACGAACAATCCGGACGCGAAATACGTGAACTCGGCCGATTCGGTGGTCTATCACAAGGCTCAGGTCCTGTTCGGGCTGGATCGGGCCCGTCGAGAGATATCCGACGACCACCCGGCGGTGATCGTCGAGGGGTATACCGACGTGATCGCCATGCATCAGGCCGGGGTCAAGACTGCCGTTGCAACCTGTGGCACCGCCCTCGGAGACGGTCACTTCGATCTCCTGCGGCGGTTCAGCGAGAAGGTGGTACTCGCATTCGACTCAGACGAAGCTGGGTCCAAAGCCGCGCTCAGGGGCGACGAGCTGGAGTCGCCATTTCGCCTCGATCTCGACTTGCGAGTGGCGGTGATGCCCGACGGGCTCGACCCGGCTGATCTGGTGCAGCAGGACCGAAAAGAGGAGCTGTTCTCGGCGGTAAACGGGGCGAGACCGCTCCTGGAGCGAAGGATCGAGCACGAGGTGAGCCGTCACGATCTGTCCGGACCCGAAGGCAGAGCGCGTGCCCTTCATGCCGCTGCCGCCCAGGTGCGCCGGGTCAACGATGGGATCGCCCGTCGTGAGTACGCACGGTATGTCGCCCGGCTGGTCGGCGTCGAGCTCGAGGCGGCTCAAGCTGCGATAGACGGCGACCGGGGCAGGCGCGGCCGCGCCGAGCCCGGAGTCGAGCGGCCGCTGGACCGGATCGAGTTAGAGCTCATGCGAGTGTTGATCGCGGACCCCTCATCGGTGGAAGGTGTGGTTGCCGAAGACTTCACGGATCAGCGGCTGAGGCAGGCGTTCTCCGCCCTCGATCTGTCGGCGGTGGTACCGGGTGAGCCGGTCGACATCTCGGAGGCCGGCGAGGAGGAGACGCGATCGTTGCTGCGCTCATTGGCCATGGACGACCGCCCGCTGTCGTCAGGTCCTGAGATTCTGTCTCGGGTGAAGGAGCGGAGGCTGGACGCCGAGATCGAGGATCTGCAGCGGATATTGGCTGGAATGGAGCCCGGAACCGATGCTCATTCCGACAACCTCCGCCGCTTGATAGCTTTACAGCAGGAGAAGCGATCCTCCACCCGGATGTGAACGAAGAACTCAGCAAGGTCGTCGCCGCCCTGGTCAAGAGGGGCAAGCATCGTGGCTTTCTCACGATGGCAGAAGTCCAGCAAGAGCTGGAGGATGCCGAGGCGTCCGGAGAGGCATTCGAGGAAGTCGCTGACGCCCTCCGCTCCCAGGGAATCAAGCTCACGGAGGAGGGGCCGGGAGTCACAGAGGAGTTCGTCGAGGTCGGCCAGATTTCGGTCTCGGACCCGGTGCGCCTCTATCTCAACGAGATCGGTAGGTATCCCCTTCTCACCAGCCAGCAGGAAGTGGAGCTGGCGATGCACATGGAGGCGGGACATCGGGCGCAGGCCCGCCTCGACGAGGAGGGGCTGATCGATGAGGACCGGGCTGTCCTCGGGCATGAGATAGACATCGGCGACGCAGCCCAGAAGCAGCTCGTTCAGTCCAATCTTCGCCTGGTCGTGGCATTGGCCCGACGCTACGTCGGGCGCGGGATGGCCTTGCTCGACCTGATCCAGGAGGGCAACGTCGGTCTGATGCGTGCCGTGGAGCGGTTCGACTATCGAAGGGGCTTCAAGTTCTCCACCTACGCCACCTGGTGGATCCGTCAGGCGATCTCCAGGGCAATCGCCGATCAGGGCCGGACAATCCGTATGCCGATCCACGTCCTCGATTCGGTCAACAAGCTGACCCGGGCTCAGCGGGAGATGACCCAGACGATGGGACGTAAACCCACTCTCGACGAGCTGGCCTTTGAGCTCGACATCGAACCCGCTCGGGTCGCGGAGCTGCAGCGAATCGCCCAGGATACGGTCTCCCTGGAGACGCCGGTTGGCGAGGACGACGACGGCACTCTCGGTGACCTCGTCGAAGATCTCGAGTCAGATCGCCCAGCGGATGTCGCCACCTTCTCGTCTTTGCAGGATCAACTGGCCATGGCCCTGGAGGGTCTGAACGAGCGGGAGCGTGAGGTCTTGATCATGCGGTTCGGCCTGGCCGATGGGCGGATGCGCACCCTCGAGGAGGTCGGGTCCCATTTCAAGGTGACCCGTGAGCGGATCCGACAGCTGGAGACCAAGGCATTGGCCAAGCTCCGGCACCCCGACAAGTCACAGAAGCTGGAGGGGTTCCTGGAGAACTCCTGATCGGCCGGGCACGTGGGTGCCCGTCGTGGCAATATCGGGCCATGAGATTTAGATCCGGACTCGTGGTCGGCGCAGCCTTCGGGTATGTCTTGGGAACCCGTGCTGGGCGGCAGCGGTACGACCAGATCAAGCACTGGGCCGGTGAGGCGAGGAAACACCCTGCGGTGGCCCAACTGGCGAACCAGACCGTAGGCGCGGTCGATGCGGGACGCTATGTCGCCGCCACCGGGCTCACGTCGGTAGCCAAGGGGCTTCGCACGGTCGACACTCACTCAAGCTCTGAGTAGACAGAAGCCGACTGGTACCCTGACCCCTGCCAGTCGGCAACCTTCCGCGGTAGCTCAATTGGTAGAGCAGTGGACTGTTAATCCATTGGTTGTAGGTTCGAGTCCTACCCGCGGAGCAGCGACACCGACAATCCCTGGTTATACAAGGTGATTTCGGTAATCCCGCCTCCTTCCATGTTGCCCCACGTCGGAAAACTGGGCTGGGGGGCCCATTCCTGAGACCGCAAGCCGGGCTCGCCGTGGACAGGAAATTCAAAGAACTGGTCGTACGCGACCTCTGGCGATAGCTTTCATCGGTTAGCAACATTGGAAGGCTTGCCCTGGTTCAAGATCGGACCGTCGTCGAAGGATTCACCGTGTTCGTTCTCGGCAACGAACGGCGGCTCCGCCACGCTCTGAGCGCAACCCTGGGGTTGGAGACCGGCCGTGAAGCGGCAGCCGAAGCCCTGGCTTATGGCTGGGAGCATTGGGAACGGATCAGGGAAATGGAGAATTCGATCGGTTACCTCTATGTGGTGGGGCGAGACCGGGGGCGGAAGATGAGCCGCAACCGCCGAGTCGTCTTCCCGGATGTCATCGAGGATCGCACCCCGTGGGTGGAACCGGGACTGCCCCGAGCCTTGGCCGCCCTACCTGAGAGGGAGCGAGTGGTGGTTCTTCTGGTTCATGCTTATGGATGGGCGATGAGTGAGGTGGCCGAACTGCTCGAAGTCACCAAGAGCACGGTGCAGACCCACTCTGAAAGAGGCGTCAGGAAGCTCCGTCGCAAGTTAGGGGTGAGCCTGTGAGCCGAGACATTCTGAGTCAGATCCGGGATTACGGGTCGCAGATCGACGACGGCCAAGCCCCACTCACTGTGTCTGAAGTCATCGACCGGGCGAGTGTGGTGCAGACCATCCCTCAGGACCCGCGTGGCATCCACCCCCGACGAACGAGACGTGGACTCAAAGCGTTCGCCTTTGCAGCCGGCCTCGTCGTCATGGTGGCGCTCACCATCGTCCTCGGCGCCACCCGCACAGATGTTCCGCCTGCGGTCACCACAATCCCTACGCCGACGACAACGCCGGTCATACCACCGACCACGGTCTCCGCGCCGGAGCCCGACCCGACGCCTTTGGTCAAGTGGCCCCAGTCGAGTCTGGAGGAGGTGCGGGAGGCACAGGAGCTCGCCGATGCTGGAGACCCCAACTACACGTGGCAGCTCGAACCGAACATGGCATCGATCTTGATGGGCACGGAGCAGGTCGATACTCCCGAGATCCTCGCCCGATTGCTCCGGGAGGAGCTCGGTTGGGAGGAATTCGCCCTGGTCGCGATACCAGGTAACGCCGCCGAGTCCGGGGGCATCCGGGCGGAGGGGCTCCAGTTCATCCGGTGTGAGCCGGGGAAGAGCAATCCCATCTGGCCGGATGATCCCCGGTTCGGCGGATGCGCACCAACCATCGACGACTTCCACTACGAGAGGGTGGAGATCTACGTGGCGCAGCCCGGCAAGCGGGGCCCGGAAGGGATCTGGGTGGCTTCCATGTGGGGGGAGGTCGATCCATTCGAGCAGGTCGCCCCACTCACCGACGCCGAGATCGCGGCGATCATGGAGCCCTTCCTCCAGGCAAGGATCGCCGGTGAGGGAGCCGAGCAGTATCTGGGCGATCTAAGCGCCGGGGACTGGCTAAGCAGCGGGTGGTTGGCGCCCGGGTTCCTGTATGCCACCAGCACCGGTGCCCCCTATGAGCGAGCCGAGTTCGAGGTCGTCAATGGGGGGGAATGGCCGGGTGGCTCGATGACCGTAAAGGTTCGGCTGTTCGCCGACGGGGGCCAGACCGTGGTGGAGCAGACCTTCTCGTTGTGGCGGGACGTGGCGGGCCGCTGGCCGCTCTATCACCACCAGGATGACCAGAGCACCGAGAACGGGCAGCCCCTGCCCAAGACCTGAGGGACGGCGATGGGATCGATGGAAGGGGCCGGGATCAGGTCAGGATCGCGTCTTGGGTTTGGCCCTGGTGGTCGCGCTGATGCACTTCGCGTGTAGCCATTTGTGTAGCCGTACGTAGCAGGACAGGACAACACCAGACAACACGACTGGTGGAAATTCCCAGACAGGACAGCACCAAACATCACGCACTAGGACTGGACGGACGGGGTGGGCGGGACTGTTAATCCATTGGTTGTAGGTTCGAGTCCTACCCGCGGAGCCCAAATTCTTCCGCTCATTGTTGGCATTCTTGGTTGTGGCCAGGGGCGAACAAGTGTTCACGTGTAGCCATTCTGTAGAGCAGAGGGGACCGAACCCACGAGGTGTGGTTCGCCACCGACTACTGCCGAACCCGACGAATCGACGCCATGACCGTCGCTGAGCCTGTCCAGGACTACCTGACCCGGGTGGGCGATGAGCGGCAACCGCCGACTCTGCCGTAACCCCAACCACCGGCCCAAGAGCCCGATACCCCGCCCGCGGATCCCGTCTGGCGCTATGGAGATTTTGCGAAATACGGGCCCCTGGAGTTTGGCCCGAAGACAGCCACATCTCCCTACCCGCCAGCGGGTCGGAGTTCCAGCTGCGATGAGGCTCAGGGCAGAAGCGTCGATTCAAAATGCTTGTGGTGTAAACCTCTCAGTCGGTGTCTTATGACAGTGACATGGTGAGGCCTGCTCTTTCCGAGGTGGTTGTCGGCCCAGGCTTTGTTGCGTTCGTCCGAGAGGTCGAACCCAAGCTCCGCCGAGCGCTTGTCGCCGGTTTTGGCATCGACATTGGGCGGGAGGCCACCGCTGAGGCGCTGGCTTATGGGTGGGAGCACTGGGAGAGGGTGCGTCATCTGGAGAATCCGGCTGGCTACCTGTATCGGGTCGGTCAGAGCTGGGCGAGACGGCGACCACTGCGTCGTGTCCTGTTTCCGGACTCGCCTGCCAGTAATGAGCCATGGTTCGAGCCTGGTTTGGGCCCGGCATTGCGGGCCCTGAGTGCGAGGCAGCGACAAGCGGTGATCCTGGTCCACGCGATGGGTCTGAGCCAGGCGGAGACCGCCGCGATGCTCGGACTGAAGCCGACTTCTGTTCAGAACCACCTGCAGCGGGGCCTCTCGCGGCTTCGTATAGCCCTGGGGGTTGACGATGAGACTTGAAACACGACTCCTCGACTACGTCGATGAGATGGCACCGCCGGTCACCACCGAGGAGGCGATTGCTCGAAGTGAGTCGCCGAACCGTTTATGGGTGCGCGTGGCTTCCGCTACCAAGACCGAGGAGTCAGCGAAGACCCAGACCCCTGGCCCGAGGCGAGGCCTTGTCTGGGCGGTAGTGGTATTCGTGGTCATCCTCGCCGTGGGCGGGTTGTATTCCGCCTTCAGTGGCGATGACAGCCAGGTGGTCGATCAAACCACCGTCCCCACCCCGACCACGGTCCCCACAAGCGTATTGGACTCCATGTGGCCGCAGTCGAGTCTGGAGGAGGTGGAGGAGGCCCAAGAGCTCGCCGACGCTGGCGATCCCGATTTCACTTGGCAGCTCGATGCGACGCTGGCCGCCGGTGGCGATCCATGGGGAGCGGAGATATTCGCCCGGTTTATCGAAGATGAACTCGGCTGGGAGGCCTGGGAGGCCGCTGCTTTCGATGGATGGTTGGGCGGTGATGGGGGAGGCTACGAGCAGGTCCTCTTCATCCGTTGCGCGCCCGGCGAGACCAACCCATTGAGCCCGGTGTACTCGGAGGCGCCACCCGAGATCGGCCAGTGTGCGCCGACGATCGACGAGCTCAGCTACGAGACGGTGGGTATCAGTGTGTCCCAGCCCGGCCTTCGGGGTCGTTCGGGCCTTTGGGTGGTGACTGGGTGGGAGACTCTCCAGCCCAAGTCCCCTGAGGCTCTCTGGGAACTCCTCACCCCAGACCTCTTGGCCGGGAGGCAGGTCGAGCAGGTCGTCCCGCCATCCGACACTGAATTAGCCGCTCTCCTGGACGGGTTCCTACAAGCCCGGGTGGACGGTGCAGGGGCCGAGCAGTATCTGCTCCACGAGCCAGAGGAGTGGATCTTTGAGGATGTGCCGCTCCTGTACGCCACGACCAGCGGCGCACCCTTTGAGCGCTTCGAGATCTTTCGGGTAAATGGCCCGCGCTGGCCGACCGGAAGGATTCTGGTCAGGGTACGGCTGTTCGCCGAGGGTGGGACCGTGGTCGAGCAGTTGTTCCATGTGGTCCGCAGTGATGGACACCTCGGCCTCGTGTACGGATACTTCGACGACGTACTCCAGAGCACCGAAAACGGGCAGTCCGTGAACATCATCCTCGATGGCGAGGTGACCTTCGCCACGGCCCCCCCATGGAGAAGGTCAGTGATTGACCCTTCCGACGCTTCCGACACTTACATGAGATTTCAGGCGGGGAGAGAGGAATTCGTCGCGATCGGGACGGATCCCCCACCGGCCGCGGGGGACTGTGAGAACCCCTTGGCTCCTGCAGATGCCGAGGCGCTGGCTCGGAGCATCATGGCCAACCCCGACTTCGAGACCAACGGGACCGTCCCGGTGCGCATCGCGGGTCTCGACGGGCTGCAGATGGATGTGGGCATTAACCGCAACGTGCACTCCTGCTGGTTTCGGGGGTTCGGACCAGATCAACTCGCTCAGTGGCGGACGCGCCTGTACATGCTCGACTACCCCGGCGATTCGGCGCAGATCCTGATCATCGCGGTCATCGCCCCGGCGATCGACTTGGAGCGCGTGATCGAGGAGGCGACACCCATCGTGGAGTCCCTCGAGATCAATGCCCCCTGAAGACGACGGAATGGAGAGGACATGAAGACACGGGCTGAATGGATTCTCGTTGTAGGGCTGATGCTTGGGCTCGTCGCCTGTGGATCTGATGCGAGCCCGGTATCAACCCGCTCCACGACAACGACCCCAAACACGTCATCGACATCGGGCCCAACCACATCATCGACGACGGTCCCAACCACGGTTCCGACGACGCAGACATCGACTGTGCCGATTGAGCCTTTCCCAACTGCGGCGTTTGCAGCGATCAGCGATGACCCCGTCGCAGAGGATGTTGCAGCGAAGTTCCTGGCGGCTCTGGATGGCATGGCCCCGGAAGGGGGGATCGCAGCCACCGTGATGACGCCCGAGGGAACCTGGAGTGGGGCGGCGGGCACCGCCGACGGCGTGCACGATCTCGAGATCGACAGCCAGTTCGGCATCGCGAGCGGCACAAAGCCGATCATCGCGGCCCAGGTCATGCTGCTCGTGGAGGCGGGGGAGGTCTTGCTCGACGCACCCGCCACCGACTACCTCCCTGCCGATTTCACCTTCGACACCAACGGAGCAACGATCCGCCAGCTCCTGAGTCATCGCTCCGGAATCCCGGACTGGTACGACGCGGAGAGCTTCGCGGTGGACAGGAGTCGGGTCTGGGAGCTCGACGAGATCCTCGCGCTTGTTCCGGCGGCTCGCCGTCCCGTCGGCTCCTTTGAATACGCCGACACCAACTACAACCTGCTCGGGCTCGTCATCGAGCACGTTCGCCAGCGACCGCTAACCGACGTCCTGCGCGATGTAGTCCTTCGTGTCGAAGGGACGGAGCGGCTCATCTACCAGCCCGACGAGGCACCAACCGACCCGATGGCCATGCCGCGGGGCGAGTCGCGCGACGCGCTCAAGCAGGGCGGCGGCTACCTGCCATCTATCTCGGATACGATCGACGGAGCTGCGGGCGCCATGGCGTCAGATTCGATCTCGCTCGCACGCTGGTGGCGGGCGTTCTGCGCCGGTGACATCGTTTCGGAAGCCTCGCTGACCGAGATGGCGGCGTTCTACGACAACGTCGCGTCCGAGTTGCCGGTCGATTATGGGCTCGGGCTGTTCAATCCCGCGGAGCTAGCGTCCGTCAAGGCCGTGGGGCACCTCGGTGCGAATTTCGGCTACAAGTCGTCGGCCGGGTGCCTGACCGAGGACCCCCTGATCTTCGTCGTGCTGACAAATCAGGACCTCAACAGCTTCGCTCTAGCCACTCCGCTGCTCATGGCGGCGCGCTCGGAGTGACCTGTAAACGACGTCCGCGAGCCATCATCCGCCGCGTGACTGTCCGATCCCGCCTCGACTCGGCGAGCGGGAACGCTGGTCGAAAAATGACACAACACCGATGGACAAGTCTCATCACGGTTTCCACCAAAACGACACATTGCGGGCCCGCCAATCGTTCAGTTGATGGAGCGTCGGGCGTCGGCGAGGAGACGCCGGTAGACGACGTCGGAGATGCGCCGTTTCAGCGCCCGGATCGCTTCTTTGCTGGTCTTTCCCTCGGCGAGCTTCTTTGGTGGTAGTCCCGGCCTTCGCCGGGGTAGCGGAGCTGGGTGACTGCGGCGATGTGGTGGGCGTGATCGATGCAAACAGTCTGGGATTCTGACTTCGGAGCCACTTTTCGCCTCCTGGGCGGAGGTCTCGGCGATGTCTGATTAGAAAAATCGTTGTAGCGCGATTCGTGTCTTCTGGCCTTTACTTGTCTAAAGGAGCAGATGTGGTGCTTGCCCGACATCTCGACGAATCGTTCACGGCCTTCGTGAAAGAGACCGAACCTCGGCTGCGGCTTGCGTTGGTAGCAGCATTTGGCCAGGACCGGGGCCTTGACGCCACCGCGGATGCTTTGGCTTACGCCTTCGAGAACTGGGATCGGATTGAGAGCATGGAGAACCCTGCTGGGTATCTCTATCGGGTCGGGAGAAGTCGCGCTCGCTTCGCGGGTATCCGCCCCAGGTTTGCCCCGGTGCCCGTTGAGGACGCTCCGAATGTGGAGCCGGGTCTGCCCTCCGCACTGCGAAGACTGTCGGAAAAGCAGCGGGTCGCAGTGGTCATGGTTCACGCCTATGGGTGGTCCCGTGAGGAGACGGCTTTGTTGATGGGCTTGACGATGTCCACTGTGGACACCCATCTGCAGCGCGGCTTGTCCAAATTACGAAATGTGTTGGGGGTGACCCATGCCTGATCTGAACACTCAGCTCCGTGAATATTTCGATGCCACCGCTCCGCCCTTGGAGGTCGAGGAGGTCGTCGGTGACGAGGTCTTGGTTCCTGGCGGGAGAAAGACGCGATCGAGGAGATGGACTGCCCCGGGCTGGGCATACGGGCTGGCAACCATGGTGGTGGTCCTGGTGCTCATTTTGGGACTCGCCCTGCTGCTACCGGGCGGGAATAACGACGTGGTCGAGCCGACCCCGACAACGGTGGTTCCGGAGCCCGAGACCATGTCCGATTTCGAAGTGATCGAAGCTGGCGTGGCTGCCCTCTACTCCGGGGACGCCGAGCGGGCTGTCGAACTATTCGGGATCGAAGATTCCCCGGTTTGGAGATGGCAGGGCGGTGGTGATGACGAAGCTCAGATACGCGACGACGATCTGATACGCCAGGAGGCGGCCTATCAGGCGGCCATCGGCGGACGGCTGACCCTCAATTGCACTGAACTGGTGAACACGCCCGGGATGTTCACCTGCAATGTGCCGTACCACAACGCTCTTACGGATGCAGTGGGCTACATCGACTCCCCAGGGGACCAGATTGATGTCGTGGTCCAAGAAGGCGTGATCACCCAGTTTGCTCTTCCGAACGCCCTCGTCCAAGGGTTCGCCCACACGTTTCCTGAGCACAATTTCCTCCTGCGGACGGTGGTGTCCTTCCTCAGAGAGGAAGTCGAGGGCTCTGAAGGCTGCTGGGATTTTCCAACGGACTTCTTGCCGACCGTTATACGGACTCCCGACTGCGCCAACCTGATCATGGACAATCTCGACGACTGGGCCGCCTGGTACGAGGTGAACGAGCCGACGCCGACAACCCTGGTGAACGAGCCGACGCCGACAACCCTGGTGAACGAGCCGACGCCGACCACGGTCCTAACAACCGTGCCCACCCCGACCACGGTCCTAACAACCGCCCCCGAAGTTGAGGCAACGTCCTCGGAAATATCGATTGCGCTCGCGTTCTTTGACGCCCGCAATGCCTACGACGTGGAGGCCGCCACAGCATTGTTCAACCCCGACGCCCACATTTACGGAGGGGACTTCATCACCGGCGTCGATATGTACCCGGCCCTCTTCGACTGGCTGCGCGCCACTGGCTGGCAGTGGATGGTTGGTGAGTGCTCTATGAAATCAGGGGACGCCAACACGGAGTGCGCCTATCACGTTGAGAACGCATGGAGTCGCGCCATTGGTATTCCGCCTGTGCCGGGTGTCATCGCCTTCGAGATCTGGGAAGGGGGGATGAGGTGGGTGCCTGATTTCGAGGTCGATCAGACCGATTTCAGTATCATGGGACGCGCCTCTGAACATCCTCAGTTCAAAAACGGTGAACTGGTCGAGGTGTGGGGGACGGTCACCGACTGGATCAGAGAAAATCACCCCACCGACGTGGAAGCGATGATCAGCCCGGACGGCTCTGCCCCAATTTTCGACGCCCGATCCATCGATCTATGGCGGATGTACACCCAAGAGTTCGTTGAGGCAGTCGGGTAGTCATCCTCGACCCTGACTCACCGAAGGATATTGGGCTAAGAACGCCAGGTCAGAGCACCTCTCTCCATCTCGATTGGTAAGAACGTGTCAAGCACAGTGGCCCTCGTGGGGGCAGAGGCGCTATCTGTCCGCACTTCGTGTGTAGCCATTTGTGTAGCCGTACGTACCCGGACAGGACAACACCAGACAACACGACAGATCGAAATTCGTAGACAGGACAGCACCAAACAACACGTACCGGGACTGGACAGACGAGGTGGGCGGGACTGTTAATCCATTGGTTGTAGGTTCGAGTCCTACCCGCGGAGCCGGGATGCGCGACCTGGTGCATCCAAGAGGCCTCCCGCTAGACCGGGGGTGAACATGACAGAGACATTGGAACATAGAGACAAGGTCCAGCGCAGTTTGGAGGACATCCATAGGTCGCTGGTGGCGGTATCGATGAAGCTGGCACAGCTTCAACTCGATGATGAAATCGACACCGAGCTGGGTAACGCCCTGGAGGAACAAATGACGGCCCTGGCACCGCTCACAGACCGCCTCGAGAGTCTCGAATCCGAATTTCAGATGGAGACCAACCGCCTGACAAACGAGGGAGAACTCCAGGGTTGAGGGTGTTTAGTTCGGCTCGCTCGCGGTAGTCCTTCACGCCCGACTGCATCCATCGGGCGGACACGCCCGGTCGGCCTTCCTCCACCCGCTTCGAGAGTACGCAAGAAGATTCCACGTTTCGCGTCGGCAAACAGTGGGAATAGTGAGGCGGACCCCGGATTCGAAGAGCGCTGATGACCACAGTTGACGACAGATATGACCTGACCGTCATCTCGACGACGCCGTATCACGGGACTGCAGAATTGATCGGTCGGGACGGTCGGGTTGTCGACAGGGTCGCGGCGAGTCTGTTCGCGCGTCGGCCGCCTGGGATCAGCTTGGGATCGTGGGGTGGTCAGATCCAGGCACTCGAGTTCAATGAATCCGATTGGGGCAATGCGGAAACTATCCGTCTGAGCAACGGGGTGGAAGCCAGGATAGTTCTCGAGCGAGAGACGAATCACCCGACCGATGTGGGCCTACACCGCACCGGAACACTCGTCGGTTTGGGGTCCCCGCCTTTCTAAGGCCGTCGATTCCCGGCGATTCGGCTTCTTCTGCACGCGCGGGGCAACGGGTCGCGAAAATCGACGTTGTCCGACGACTCAATTTCGACCGCCAACGCGACGATGACTCCTTTTAGAGGTGGGGGTTTGGGCATTTCAGACGGCGTTGGCGTCTGCTCGGTTCACCCTCCCGAATGATCTTCGGTAAAGAGGTTGGATCGATGACCCTGATGCACATGGCCCTGGGAGCCTTGACTTCCATCTTCGGAGCGCACCTGTCATGGGCCGTGACCGACCTGATAATCAAGCGAAAGCGTGAAGGGCGCAGCGTCGTCCTGCCGACCCTCCTCTCCGTGGCCGGCGTGATCGTGATCGTGGTGACCTGCGGCGTCGTCCTGTCGTCCACCCCCGTCTGAATCAAGTCGCGAAAATTACCCCCGGTTCTGGTTTGACCGCTCGATCAGGTTGGGTATAGTTCCGATCTGAAGCCCCGACGGGTCGAAACTTCGGTTACGACTTGTTGGGGCTTCTTAAATTGCGGACACCGATCTGATGGATGCCGGTGAGGGTGGCCGCAATCTCCGACGCCGATAGAGGGCTCGTCGCATGGTGCGCCGACTTCGAACTCTGCGCCTCGATTCCCTGAAGCCGGGATCGATGACCCAGCGATCGAGGCCACCAGAAGGACCAGGCATCTCGAACTCAAATTACGAGCCGCTGGTAAACCGACTCCCTCGTCTGGGTAACGCGCCCATGAAATGAATGTGAAGCTCGGGTGCGCCCAGGACGCTCCGGGGTCCTTCGAGCGTGGTGTGGACCCCGGTCGCGTCCTGTCTCAGCAAGGCGGGAGGAGTTGCCTTGGATCAGGAGGGTGGTCCGACGACATGACAGCGAGGTTTCCGCCTGCCAGCAAACACGTGAAGATCGCCCGCAAAATCATCTCAATCCCGGTTTGACGCCCTGATGAGTTTGGGTAAAGTTCCGACCTGAAGCCCCGACGGGTCGAAACTTCGGTTGCGACTTGTTGGGGCTTCTTATTTGTCTGCCCACACTCAAGTTCGAGATGTAGTCCTGCCGATATGGGGACATGTTGGAGTGGACGGGGGACCGGAGAGGGCCCCTCCAACATGTCGCCCTCCGGGTGCCACCATCGCCCGGGGGGTCGGCACGTCCGACCCGAGGCTCGATGAAGTCCAGCTAGGACCCGATTACCTGCCATCCTGTCCCCTTCACGGCCTGGTGTAGGGGCAGATTGCTGTCTCGCCACCACCACAGTCAGGTCGACGAGAACTCGAGCATGCCCCCAAGCCACCCAGCGAACAAGAATCGCCCCAGGTCGATGCGTCCCTTTGTCGTGGTCGCGACGTTGTCCGCAGTGCTGACTGCGAGCCTGTCTACTGGTACAGCCCTGGGAATATCTCGCGCAGAGGTCGACGAGGCCTGTGCCGACTCCCAGGAGGCATACGACATCTATCGCGGGGCCCGTTCCGACTTCGAGGTGGCGGCGGTCGCACTCGATGAGGCGAACGCCGAACTCGACGATGCGGAGTACCAGGAACAGCGGATCCGCAACGCCTTTGAGGCACGCCAGGAAGAGAAGGTGGAGTTGTCGACCCGAGTCGAGTCTCAAGCAGTCGAGCTCTACATGCAGGCCGCCTCCGGACCGTCGATGGGGATGGTCAGCCTTTCTTCACCCAGCGAAGCGCTGACCGCCTACGAGTTCCTTCGTGCGAATGCAGACCAGAGCATGCAATCTGTGAATGATCTTGCCGCCGTTTCCTCTGAGCTGGATCGATTGGGAGTGACCCTCGAAGCGGCTGTCGCAGACCTGACCACCGCCCGCGATGTGCAGCAAGAGCAAACGGCGGACCAAGAGGCTGCGATGACGTCGGCGCTCGGAGCGTATGACGATCTGAGCGATCGATGCAGGGAACTGCAGGCCGCATACGAGGCCGAACAGGCCCGTCTGCGCGCAGAGGCGGAAGAGAGAGCTCGTCAGCGTGCGGCGGCGGCGTCCAGTGCGGGATCAGGTGGTTCCGGAGGTGGTTCCACCGGTCCGATCATCGGCGGCATCATCTGCCCGTTCAGCCCGGGTCGGACGCATTTCAGCAACTCTTGGGGCGCCTCGCGATCGGGTGGGAGGTCTCACAAGGGGACCGACATGATGGCTCCCCATGGCGAGCCCATATACGCCGTTGCCAGTGGCAGCATCAGCACGGGGAGCAGTGGCTTGGGGGGCATGACGATCTGGCTCTCCACCTCCATCGGGGCTTTCTACTACGCCCACCTCAGCGGGTTCGCGGTCGGGGACGGTGCCCGGGTCAGTCAGGGTGACTTGATCGCGTACAACGGAAGTACGGGGAACGCCTCCGCTAGCGCCCCCCACCTCCATTTCGAGATCCACCCTGGTGGACGAGGCTCCAGCGCCGTCAATCCGTACAACGCGGTGGCCTCGGTCTGCTTCTGACCCGGCCTCGGCGTTCTATTTCCTCCGCGCTCCTCGCCAAAGCAACGTGCCACCGGCCAGGACGGCGACCGCACCCAGCACCACCCACAGCGGGTCGCCGGTCATGAAACTCTGCGGGGCGAACTCGATGTCGAGACCCTGCAAGATCCAGATGACACCGATGATGCCGAGAATGATCCCGAGCGCCTTGCTCAAGTCCCGCATCGCTCGAACATAGCTCTTGACTCCGACACCTGCGCCAGCTGATAATCTTGCTCACATGAAGACGGACCCGGCTTCGATCACGAGCGCCACGCCTCGGCGTTTCTTCGGGTTCGTCTATTTCGGCGCCTAGCGCCGACTCACCCCACCCCCGCGTTACTCCGTCCCTATCCACTCTTCAACCGCGCCGAGGCGAACACTCATGAATGACAAATCAGACTCAAACCCAGGTGACATAGAACAGATCCGTGACGACATAGACCGGATCGACGCGGACATCCTCAAGCTCCTCGCGGAGCGGAAGGCGCACAGCCTTCGCATCGCCAAAGAGAAGGGGATCCACGACCGACCCTCCCGGGACCAGTCGAGAGAAGAGGGCCTCATCTCCGACCGCATCGCGGCCGGGATGGAGCACGATCTCGACTCGGGTCTGGTGAATCGTGTCTGGAGGGAGATCGTCAACGATTCGGTGCGGATCCAACAGGAGTATCTCGGCCGCGCCGAGCGGCCCCGCCAGACGATGACCGTGGCCATTCAGGGCATCGAGGGCTCGTACAGCCAGCTCGCCTCCCAGCAGTTCTTCGACCACAAGGGGATGTCGGTCAACTACCTGCGTGCCCCGACATTCGCCGCGGCCATAGCGGCCGTGCAACGACAGGATGCCGACGTGGCGGTTCTCCCCATCGAGAACACCACCTCAGGTGCCATCTCGGAGGTCTACGACCTGCTGTTGGAGAGCAGGCTCGATTTCGTCGGTGACGTCCGTTTCCGAATTCGCCACTGCCTCCTCGGCATCGAAGGCGCCTCGATCTCCGAGTTGCGTCGGATCTACTGCCATCCCCAAGCGGTGGCCCAGTGCTCAGAGTTCTTGGCCCAGCTCGACCATTGCGAGATCGTCTACTTCTCTGACACCGCCCTCTCCGGGCAGAAGATCCGCGAGTTGGGAGATCCGACGATCGCCGCGATCGCCAGCGAGGAAGCAGCGCGTCTTTTCGGCCTCGATGTGTTGAAGACGGGCATCGCCAACAGGGACGAGAACTTCACGCGGTTCGTGGTGGTCGCTGCTGAGCCGGCGGACGTGCCCGAGGGGGTCGCGGCGAAGACATCGATCGTGATGGCGGTAGGCAACCATCCCGGAGCTCTCATGGAAGCTCTGGCCGTGTTCCACGACGCCGACATCAACCTCGTCATGCTCGAGTCCCGGCCGATTCCCAACAACCCGCGGGAGGAGCTGTTCTACCTCGACTTCGATGGCAAAATCTCGGAGCCTGCCGTGCAGGCGGTCCTGGAAACACTCATGCGCCAGGTCCGGTTCCTGAGGGTGCTCGGCAGCTATCCGTCGAGTGACCTCCGGCCTAAGCCCATCGAGCGCAAGATGACGAAGGTGAAGCCTAAGGGTCGATCGGCCCTCACCGACCTGTCGCCGACTGCTGCCAGCCCCAAGGGCTACAAGCTGGGGAGCCGGGGTCACAAGGAGCAGAACACCGTCGTCGAGGTCGCCGGAGTGAAGATCGGGGGAGATGACCTCGTGGTGATCGCCGGGCCCTGCGCCGTCGAGTCCTGGGATCAGGTGATGACCGCGGCCAAGGCAGTGAAGGAGAGCGGCGGCTCCATCCTTCGTGGGGGATGCTTCAAGCCTCGGACGTCGCCGTACTCGTTCCAGGGCCTGGCCTACGAGGGTCTCGAGATGCTGGTCGAGGCCGGCAAGGCCTACGGGCTTCCCGTGGTCACCGAGGTGGTCTCACCGGAGGACGTGGAAGGTGTGGCACGGAAGGCAGACATCCTCCAGATCGGCACCAGAAACATGCAGAACTTCTCCCTGTTGTCGGCGGCGGGTCGAGCTCATCGCCCCGTGATGCTGAAACGGGGGATGAGCTCTTCTCTCGACGAGCTGTTGCAGGCGGCCGAATACATCCTGTCCGAGGGGAACCAGCAGGTGTTCCTCTGCGAGAGGGGCATCCGGACCTTTGAAACGTCGACCCGGAACACCCTCGACCTGAGCGCCGTGCCGGTACTCCGGCAGCGGACGCATCTACCGATCATCGTCGATCCGTCGCATGCGGCGGGGGATCGTGACCTCGTGGCGCCCTTGGCGCTTGCGGCTCAGGCGATTGGCGCCCACGGGATCATGGTGGAGATCCACCCCGACCCGGACAATGCCCTCAGCGACGGCCCGCAATCGCTTCGATTGGATCAGTTCCAGGACCTGATGCTGGCGCTGGGCTTCGGAGGCTAGAAACTCAAGAGGAGACGTCGACCGTTGTGGGCAGCCACGCTGGTCGCGCCTCCTCGTGGGAGGCGATCAGGTCGTCGTGGCTCATCGTGACTCCGATCCCATCGAGCCCGGTCAGAAGTCGCTCCTTGGCGGTCGGGTTGAATTCGAAGTGCTCTTCGAGTCCGTCGGCTGTCACGGTTTGGCTCTCCAGATCGATGCTGACCTCTGCAGTTGGGTCAGAAGCCATCTCGATCAGGCGGGTGACCGCATCCTGGGGCAACTCGACGACCACGAGACCGACATAACTCGAGTTGTTGCGAAAGATGTCGGCTGCCGAGGCGGTGATGACCGCCTCGAAGCCCCATTGTTGGATTGCCCACGGGGCGTGCTCACGTGATGAGCCGCACCCGAAGTTCGGTCCTGTGACCAGCACGCGGGCTCCACGGCGGGCGGGATCGTTGAGGACGAAGTCGGAGCTCGGCGTGCCGTCGTCGGTGTGGGCCCAGTTGTAGAAGAGGAACTCCCCATAGCCATCCCGTTCGATCCGCTTCAGGAACTGCTGGGGGATGATCTGATCTGTGTCCACGTCGCCGCGGTCGAGGGGCAGCATCGTGCCGGTGATCGTGGTGACCGGCTTCACGAGTCCTCCCATTCCCTGACATCGACGAAATGGCCCGCTACAGCAGCCGCAGCCGCCATTGCGGGGCTGACGAGATGAGTCCGGGCCCCACGGCCCTGACGCCCTTCGTAGTTCCGATTGGAGGTCGAGGCGCATCGCTCCCCGGCCGGGATGACATCGGGGTTCATCGCCAGGCAGCTCGAGCAGCCGGCGTCCCTCCATGAGAACCCGGCCGCCTCGAAGACCTCGTGGAGACCCTCGGACTCGGCTTGGGCTTTGACCTGCATCGATCCCGGAACAACCACGGCGCTCACGCGTGAGTCGACTCTGCGGCCCTCGACAACCTTGGCAGCGGCGCGGAGGTCTTCGATCCTCCCGTTCGTGCAAGAGCCAAGGAATACGTGGTCGACCGCGATGTCGAGGATGGGCGTCCCCGGTCTCAGGGCCATGTACTCGAGGGCGCGAACGGCAGCGTCCCTCTGCAGGGGGTCGTCGTAGGAGTCCGGGGACGGAACCGACCCGGTGACCGGGACAGTCTGGGCCGGGTTGACCCCCCAACTGACGTGAGGGACAAGACGGGAAGCATCGAGGACCGCCACCTTGTCGAAGACTGCATCCGGATCGGTGACCAGGCTCTCCCAGGCCGACACCGCCTCGTCCCACTGGGCGCCCTTCGGCGCGAAGGGTCGACCCTCGATGTACCGGATCGTGGTCTCGTCGGGGGCGATCATCCCGGCCCGGGCTCCACCCTCGATCGACATGTTGCAGATAGTCATTCTCTGCTCCATGGACAGGTCGTGTATCGCCTTGCCCCGGTACTCGATGACATGTCGGGTTCCCCCGGACACGCCGATCTGGGCGATGATCCCCAGGATCAAGTCCTTGGCGGCGACGCCCCAGGGCAGGTCGCCCTCGACCTCGACCGCCATCGACTGCGGTTTGGCCTGCCAGATCGTCTGGGTGGCGAGGACGTGCTCGACCTCTGTGGTGCCGATCCCGAAAGCGAGGGCGCCGAAAGCTCCATGGGTCGAGGTGTGGCTGTCACCACACACGACGAGCAGCCCGGGTTGGGTCAGACCCTGCTCGGGACCGACGACATGGACGATTCCCTGTCGCGGGTCGTCGAGGCCGAACATCGTGATGCCGTGGTCCTTGCAGTTCTGGACGAGAGCATCGATCTGCCGCTTGGAGAGGGGGTCGCGAATCCCGAGGGAGCGACCGGTGGTGGGGATGCCATGGTCAACCGTGGCCACCGTCAGGTCGGGTCGTCTCACGGTCCTTCCCGACTGGTTGAGACCGGCGAATGCTTGTGGGGAGGTGACCTCGTGGACGAGATGCAGATCGACGTAGAGCAGTGTCGGATCTGCGTCGATCACTATGTGGTCGTCCCACACCTTCTGAAAAAGCGTGCGCGGCGCGGTCATGCCGGGGTCCCGGCCTTCTCGGGCTCGGCGACGAGCGAGGCGACCCGGTCGCCGACCTCGGAGGTGCTGATTCCCATCTCACCGGCGCGAAGGGAGGGAAGGGAGCCGGCCACCTCACCGACTGCGTTCTCGACGGCGTCGGCCGCCGCGCCCTCGCCGAGGATCCGAAGCATCATCCCTGCGGCTCCAATGGCGGCGAGCGGGTTGATCAGCCCTGTTCCCTCGAACCCAGGGGCGGTGCCGCCGATCGGCTCGAACATGGAGACACCGTTGGGGTTGATGTTGGCCCCGGAAGCGATGCCGAGACCGCCCTGGATGGCGGCTGCCAGGTCGGTGATGATGTCGCCGAACATGTTGTCGGTCACGATGACGTCGAATCGGCCGGGGTCCTCGACCATCCAAAGACACGCCGCATCGACGTGTGCGTAGGACGTCTCGACATGCGGATACTCGGCGCCCACCTCATGGAACACTCTCGACCACAGATCCCATGCATAGGTGAGGACATTGGTCTTCCCACAGAGGGTGATGTGTCGCCTGGGCCGACTCCCGGCGAGGTCGAACGCGTATCGGATGCAGCGCTCGACGGCGAACCGGCTGTTGACCGACTGCTGCACAGCCACTTCGAATGGGGAGCCTTTGGCGGTGAACTCACCCTGGCCGGCATAGAGACCCTCGCTGTTCTCCCTGACCACCACGAAATCGACGTCCTCAGGCCGGACGTCGCGGAATGGGCCTTTGACTCCTGGATGGAGCTTCACGGGACGCAGGTTGATGAACTGGTCGAGCTCCCGACGCATCCTCAGCAGGATGTCCTGCTCGAGGACACCGGGCGGCACCTGTGGATGGCCGACGGCGCCGAAGAGAATGGCGTCGGCGCCGCCCAGGGCCTGGAGGTCCGCCCCGGTGAGGGTTTCATTCGTCCTCAAGTAGCGCTCGCCACCGAGGTCGAGGTCGTTGTATTCGGTCTCGAAGCCGTGGACTTCAGCAGCGACGTCTAGGACCTTCACCGCCTCGCCGACTACCTCGGGGCCGGTCCCGTCGCCGGGGACTCTCGCTATGGAATAGCTGCTCATTCGAACGAGGCCGTGACCCCGTCCAGTACCTCGATCCCGGCGACGACCTCCTCGACGATGGCCCGGATCTGATCCGGGGTCACCTCGCCGGAGCGGTCGGCCACCTCCTTCATCCGGGTGAAGGAGGTCTCGAAGACGGCGTCGCTGACCTCGATGCCGGCCTGATCCAACGCGTGCCTGAAGGCGGCGCGGCCGGAGTGCTTGCCGATCACGATCACGGAACTGCCCATGCCTACTGCCACCGGGTCCATTATCTCGTATGTGGTGCGCTCCCTGAGCACGCCGTGCTGATGGATCCCCGACTCGTGGGCGAAGGCATTGCGCCCGACCACGGCCTTGTTGAACTGGATGGGGTAGCCCGTCTGCTCCGAGACCAGTCTCGATGTCTCGTAGATCTCCTCTGTGGTGACTCCGACTCCGACGCCGTACGCGTCGGCACGTACGCGCAACGCCATGACCACCTCCTCTATCGAGGTGTTGCCGGCCCGTTCGCCTATCCCGTTGATGGCGCCCTCCACCTGTCGCGCCCCGGCCTCCACGGCGGCGAGGGAGTTGGCTACGGCCAGGCCGAGGTCGTTGTGGCAATGGGTCGATACGACCACGTCCTCGCGACCCGCCTTGACCTCCTCGACGATGCGTCGGATCAGGATGCCGTAGTCGTTCGGGGTCGCGTAACCCACCGTGTCGGGGATGTTCACGGTGGTGGCACCCGCTTCGACGGCCGCCTGGCAGACGGCTACGACGAATGAGGGATCAGATCGGGTCGCATCCTCCGGCGAATACTCGACGTTCTCGGTGTAATCGCGGGCGCGCGCCACATTGGCCTTGACCGTCGCGAGCACCTCTTCCTCGTTCATGCGGAGCTTGTGCTGCATGTGGATGGGTGAGGTGGCCAGGAACACGTGGATCCGGGGGTCGGCAGCGTCACGAATCGCCTCCCAGGCACGGTCCACGTCCTCGGCCTGGGCACGAGCCAGGGCGGCGATGGTTGGGCCTTGCACTTCCTGGGCGATCCGGGTCACGGCCCGGAAGTCCCCGGGCGAAGAGATGGGAAACCCGGCCTCGATGATGTCGACCCCGAGACGCGCCAGCTGGGTGGCGATCGCAACCTTCTGGTCGGGGTCGAGGGCGATACCGGGCGCCTGTTCGCCGTCTCTGAGTGTGCTGTCGAAAATCCTTACTCGGTCTTCCATTGTGTCTCCTGAATCTCGTGGTCTCGTCGGGGCGCCGGTCTGCCCGGTGGGGCGTTCCGGCTAGATAAGAGCGAGGCCGAGAAGGCTCAGGGGAGCCAGGAGACGAAGGGAAAGGGCGGCGCGGGTCATCTTCCCACTCCTGCCGTCACCGGGGCCGGGCTGAGCTCCGACTCCCGTTTCATCGCGATGCGGCCCGACTTGACCAGGTCGATGACGCCGTAGGGGCCGAGATGCTCGAGGAAGGTTCTGAGGTGTTGGGGCGTACCCGCCACCTCGAAGGTCATCGCCGAAGAGCTGATATCGATGACCCTGGCGTCGAACAACGAGGCCGTGTCGCGGACTTCGCCCCTCGTCGCTGGCTGGGCGCTGATCCGGACGATCATCACTTCTCGTTCGAGTGCCTCTGCCGGCTCCATCTCCTGGACCTTGATCACGTTTACCAGCTTGTTGAGCTGCTTCTTCAGCTGCTCGAGCTCTGGTGCATCGACGACGAGCGTGATTCGGGATCGCCCATCCTGATGGGTCGGCCCCACCGCCAGTGAATGGATGTTGAAGGCGCGGTTGGCGAACATTGCCGAAATCCGGGCCAGTACCCCGGGCTTGTCCTCGACGAGCACTGTGAGGGTGTGCTGCATCAGAGCTCGTCTCGTCGCATTACGACACGGTCGTTCGAGCCGCCGGCGGGGACCATCGGGAAGCACATCTCCTCGCCGTCGACCACGACTTCGAGGACCACGGGGCGGTCGTTGACGGACAAAACCTTCTCGATCGCATTGTCGATCTCAGCCGGATGGTCGACCCTGAGGCCGACACAACCCATCGCCTCTGCCAGCTTGGGGTAATCGGGATAGGTGAACCCGAGGTCGACGGCCGAGAGGCGGCCGCCATAGAAGAGGTTCTGCCACTGCTTCACCATCCCGTAACCGCCGTTGTTGAAGACGATGATCTTGACCGGGATCTCCTCGGTAGTGGCGGTGATCAGCTCCTGGCAGGTCATCTGGAAGCAGCCGTCGCCGTCGAGGGCGATGACCAGGTCGTCTGGTCGGGCCGCCTTGGCACCAACCGCTGCCGGAACTGCGAATCCCATCGTCCCCAGACCGCCTGAATTGACCCAGGATCTCGGCTCACGGAAGCCCCAGAACTGGGAGGCCCACATCTGGTGCTGGCCGACCCCGGCGGCGACCACGGCATCTCCACCGGTGATCGAGTAGAGCCTCTCGATGAAATGCTGGACCTTGATCGGCCCATCCGGGTCCTGCTCATAGGCGAGCGGGTACTGCTCCTTCCACCTGCCGAGCTGGGCGAACCAATCATCCCGGGCCGGGGAATCGGCCACATCGCGTCGAGCGCGGAGACCAATCAGCAGATCGTTCAGGACCGAACGGGCGTCGCCGACGATGGGGACGTCGGCTGCCCGCACTTTGCCGATCTCGGCGGGATCCACGTCGACATGAATGATCTTGGCATCGGGGGCGAAGGCGTTCGGGTCGCCGGTGACCCGGTCGTCGAATCTCGCACCGAGGCTCACCAGGACGTCGGATTTCTGAATGGCGGTGGTGGCGGTGTAGAGCCCGTGCATGCCCGGCATCCCCAGGGCGAGTGGATGGTCGTCGGGGAAGGCGCCACGGGCCATCAGGGTCGTGACGACGGGGGCGTTGACGGCCTCGGCGAAGGCGAGCAGCTCGGGGGCGGCCCCGGCCTTGATCACCCCACCGCCGACGTAGAGCACCGGTCGCTCCGCCTTTTCGATCATGTCGAGAGCGGCCCGGATCTGCATCGGGTGCCCCGAGACGGTCGGCTTGTAGCCGGGGAGATTGTTCAGATGTGGTTCCCGCCAGGTGGTGACCTGGTTGAGGACGTCCTTGGGGATGTCGACGAGGACCGGCCCTGGCCGTCCGGTGGAGGCGAGGTGGAAGGCCTCGTGGATCAGGTTCGGGATGTCGTCGGCATCGGTCGCCATGTATGAGTGTTTGGTGCAATGCATGGCGAGTCCGGTGGTGTAGGCCTCCTGGAAGGCGTCGCTCCCGATCGCCGATGTGGGTACTTGCCCGGTGATGGCGACGATCGGTGTCGAATCCATCAGGGCGTTCTGCAATGGAGTGATCAGATTGGTCGCTCCGGGCCCGGAGGTAGCCATCACCACGCCCACCAGTCCAGTGGCCTGGGCAAAGCCCTCGGCCATGTGCCCGGCGCCCTGCTCGTGCCGGGCCAGCACATGCCTTATTGGACTGTCAAGGAGGGGGTCGTAGGCGGGGAGAATGGCACCTCCGGGCACGCCGAAAATGATCTCGACCCCTTCGTACTCCAAGCTACGAAGGAGTGAGTGTGATCCGGTGAAGTTGGTTGGTTCTGTCATGGTGTCGGGTAACAAAAAACCCTCCGGGGTGGAGGGTTGAGCGCACGCAGGTCTGTTTGCGCGCGCTACACGATAAGAAGGAGTACGTCGGCGGCGGCAAACAACTGTCTCACGTGTGGATTCCAAGTAAACAACCTGCCCGTACGCATGTCAAGAACATCGGGCGTTCCCTGCCCTCCCTGAACCTTTCTGGCGGCAAAATGGGGGCATGCGTGAGTACGGGGCGGTGGAGATTGGGGGAACCAGGACGTCGTGCGCCGCTGGCTCGTCACCGGATGACATGTCGAAGAAAGTCACCTTTCCCACGACCGAGCCGGCGGAGACCCTTGGGAGGGTGGTCGAGTTCCTGCGGGAGCTGGCACCCGAAGCGATCGGGATCGCTGCATTCGGGCCGCTGGGCCTTGTCGGCGGTCGTATCGGGGTAACACCCAAGGAGGGCTGGTCGGGGACAGACCTTGTCGGTCCGGTGAGGAATGCGATCGATGTCCCGATCGGCCTGGACACCGATGTCAACGGCGCAGCGCTCGGCGAGGGCCGGTGGGGCGCCGCCCGGGGGTTAGCCACTTTTGTCTATGTCACCGTCGGCACCGGGATCGGCGGCGGTGCTCTGGTCGATGGTGAGCCGATCCACGGGCTGGGGCATCCCGAGATGGGCCACATCTCGGTGCGACGTCAGCCAGACGATGACTATCCCGGCATCTGCCGCCTCCATGGGGATTGTCTCGAAGGACTGGCCAGCGGACCGGCGATCGAGGGGCGGTCGGGGATCCGGGGAGAAGCTCTATCGGGATCCGATCTGGCGACGGCCGTCGAGATCGAGGCCTTCTATCTCGCCCAGATGGTCCGGAACCTGGTGTACATCCTGGCTCCGGAACGAGTGATAGTGGGCGGGGGAGTTTCACATCTCCCCGGCCTGATCGACCGGGTCAACGAGAGTTTGATCGACGAGTTGTCCGGCTACCCGGGGCTCGCCGAGCACGAATCAGGGTTCGTAGTTCCGCCCGGGCTGGGCGACATGTCCGGTTTGGCCGGAGCATTGGTCCTCGCCGCGCGAGCCTTCGATCGGGCTATGTCGTCCGAGTGACTTTGTGCAGGCCCCGGGGTTGCTCGGGGTCGAGATCCTTTGCCAGCGTGAGGTGGTAGGCGAACAGCTGGCCCAATACGACTGCGGGGATCGGGGACAGCCATTCTTCGATCCCGGTTTCGAGCTCGAGGGCACCGGGTGCAATCTCTGCCAATCTGGTGTCGTTCCCGATCGCGACCAATGACGCTCCGGCCTTCTTGCATCGCCGCAGAACGTCGATCACATCGTCGATCGCCGGGCCACTAGCCGCGACGGCGAGCACCGGATAACCGGGCTCGAGGACAGCGATCGGACCATGGAGGAAATCGGCGGTAGAGAAGGGCTGGGCCACTACCTGGGTGAGCTCCTGGAGTTTGAGCGCCCACTCGAAAGCGGTGGCTTGGTTGAAGCCGCGGCCCAGCACGGCGCAATACTCCATCCCGGCGTGCGCCGTCGCTGTCTCCGCTGTCCGACTCTCCTGGCGCAGGGCGTGTTCGACCAGGGAAGGAAGCCCTTCGAGAGTCCCGCTCGCCCCGGACATGGCTTCCGATATCAATGCCACCACCGTCAGCTGGGCGGTGTAGGTCTTCGTGGCGGCCACCGCCCGTTCCTCGCCCGCATCGAGGTCGATGACGACATCGGCCGTCTCGGCAAGGGGGGAGTCGGGCTCGTTGGTGATGGCGACGGTGGGCCGACCCTGCACGCGGCCCTCCTCGAGGACCGAGACGATGTCGGGCGACTCACCGCTCTGCGAGATTCCGACCACTAACGCCCCTTCGAGGCGAGGAGGGCGGTCGTAGACCGAGAAGAGGGAGGGTGTCGTGAGGCCCACCGACAGCCCGTTGCGTGTGCCCCAAACGTATTGGGCATACCGACCGGCGTTGTCTGAGGTCCCACGTGCTGCGATCACGGCGTGGGTACAGCCCGAAGCGAGCCCGGCCACCCGCTGGGCCGGCTGGGCGTTGACCGTGGTGGTCCGGGCAATGACCTCCGGCTGCTCCCGGATCTCCTCGAGAAGTCCCATCAGCGCCCACTCTCCTGTCCCAGGAGGCGGGCCGGGTTTGTCGAGGCGCAGGCTCGGGCCTGAGCCTCGGTGGCATTGGTCCAGTCATGGAGATTGGCAACAGCCTGGTCCATGGTCAGAGTGCTGCCGGCGAGGATGGCGCGTCCGATCCGAGGGCCCTCAGGACCCACGAACACCTCCCGGTCGCCGAGGATGTAGATCCCCTCACCAAGCCCGGTCGCCTGCATCGCGTCGGTCACCAGGATGAACCGCTCCGGCCCTAGGAGTTCCCAGGCGAGCCGAACCGAAGCCGGAACGGCGTGGATCCCGTCGACGATCACCCCGCAAGGACGGTCGGAGAGGATCGCAGCGCCGACCAGACCGGGGGAGCGGTGGTGAAACGGGCTCATTTGGTTGAAGAGATGGGTCACGCTGGACCAGGGACCCTCGAGAGCCGCCGCCGCCGTTTCGAAGTCGGCGCCGCTGTGCCCTGCCGAGACCAGCACGCCGGAATCGGAGAGAATCGCAGCCGTTTCGAAGGCATGGTCCAATTCCGGGGCGAGCGTCACCATCTTCACCGCACCCGACTCAGCCCATCGTCGGGCCACGCCCGGGTCGGGAGGTCTGAGGTGATCGGGGTTGTGTGCACCCTTCCACTCCTGGGAGATCCACGGTCCCTCGATGTGAAGTCCCACTGCATCGGCGCCGTCATAGCCCCGAGGAGGGCCGGCCCGGATGACTTCGATGGCGGCATCGACGAATTCGTACGGCGCGGACACGATGGTGGGGAGGAATGCTCTGACACCCGTCTCGGGAAGATGACGTCCGACTTCCCAGATACTGGACGGGTCGGCGGTGAAGTCGTGACCCCAGCCACCGTTGATCTGTATGTCGATCAACCCGATGGCGCCGTCAGGTTCGTTCATGTCTCGATCCCGTGCCCACGCGGGTAGAGCCCGGGGATAGCTGCGGGTAGATGGCCCTCGAAGGAAATGTCCCCGAACAGGGCTGACGTCAGGGCGTCGAGCGATGGCCGGTGTGAGCTGTACGTGCACACATGGGTCTTAGAGCCCGGGTAGGCGGCCAGGTCGAACGGGGTTCGCAAGGCGACGGTGATCAGCGGTTTCCCCAATTCGAGCAGGGCTTTGGCCAGATCGACCTGTCCCGGTGTCGCCGTGACGGTCCCGAGGATGATCAAGTCATGGTCCTCCGCCTTCTCGACTACAGCCGAGATATCGCTTCGCTCCGGACGGTGGGGGTAGACAACCTCAGTCACCTCGGAGTGCCTGGAGCGCAGAGCCGTTGCCAGTCGTGGGGGATAGAAGGCGGTGGTGTCTGCCGGGGTGACGTTGACCGGCTCCGGTTCCAGAGCGAGGATCCGCAGGCCGGGTTCAGATTGCAGCGGGATCAGGGAATCGTCGTTGCGGACGAGAGTGATCGATTCCTCGGCTAGACGTTTGGCGAGACGGAGGTGATCAGGCGAGCCCACTATGTCCGGACGCATCTCAGAGGCGCGCAGGGAGCTGCGCAGACGCTCTACCCGGGCGATCGCGGACTTCAGCGTGTCGTCGGCGATAAGTCCCCGGGAGTGACCTCTTTCCACCGCCATCCGCACTCGCTCCTGCAGCCCAGGGTCGGGCATGCAGAGGAGGAGATCGGTCCCCGCCCGCATCATGGCGATGATCTCGACTACCTGAGCCGGGCCCTGGTCGAGCGCGCCCATGTCGAGGGCATCTGAGATCACCAGACCGTCGAACCCGAGGTCCGACCTCACGAAGCCATTGATCCCTGCCTCCGAGGCACAGAAAGAGACATCGGGGCTGCCGGTGAGGGCAGGTACCACCTGATGGGCCACCATCAACAACTCGGCCCCTGCCGCGATCCCCATCTGGAAGGGACGCAATTCGACCTGCTCCAGCCGGTCCCGGTCGAGGTCCAACCGGGGGAGCTCATAGTGGGGGTCGACGGCGGCCTCTCCGCTGCCCGGGAAATGCTTGAGGGTGGCGTGCACCCCGGTGCTGATGAACCCGGTAACCATGGCACCGGTGAGGCGGGCCACCTGCTCGGGTTCGTCGCCGAACGATCGAATCCCGAGTGACGGGTTGTCAGCCCGCGAGGCGACATCGGCAACAGGCGCGTAGTTGACGTTGATGCCCAACGCGGCCAGCTCACCCCCCATTGCGACGGCCACCTGAGAGGCCAGGTCGACATCGCCCGTTGCCCCGATCGCCATGTTCCCGGCGAATTCGGTGGACCCGGGGAGCCCGATCAGCTGGCCTCCTTCCTGATCGATTGCGATCAACAGCGGAAGTGGGGACGAGTTGGCCTCCTGCAGGGCCGACGTGAGCTCGGCCACCTGGCCCGGGGAGGTCATGTTCCATTCCCGGAACAGACTGACGCCGGCAGGGGGAGACTCTTCGAGGCGCTTCCGCAGCCAGTCGGGGACCTCGGTCCCCTCGAACGCCAGCATCAGATGGGGGTCGGCGGCGCTCATCTCGACCGGGCCGGGGCCTCAGCCCTTGACAGAGCCGGCGAGGAGGCCGCGAACGAAGAACCGCTGCAGAGTGATGAACACGATCAAGGGAATGACCATGGAGACGAAGGCCCCCGCGGTGAGCAGATGCCACGCCGCGCCCCGGCTCCCCACCAGTTGGGCCAGACTCACTGTCACTACCGCGACATCAGGGTTGGTGCCGAGGAAGACCAGCGACACCAGCAAGTCATTCCACACCCAGAGGAACTGGAAGATGGCGAAGGACGCCAGCGCCGGGTAGGAGAGCGGGATCACCAGCTTCGTGAAAGTGGTGAACGGAGTCGCTCCGTCGATGTAAGCCGACTCGAAGATGTCTTTGGGTAGCTGGGAGATGTAGTTGTAGAGCAGATAGATGGCCAGCGGAAGCCCGAAACCGGCGTGCGCGAGCCAGACGCCGACGAAGGTCCCGGTTAGGTCGTAGTCGCCGTACAGCCTGAGTAAGGGGACCAGCGACATCTGGAGCGGGATGACCAAGAGTCCCACCACAACAGCGAAGAGGAAGCTACGGCCGCGGAACCGGGTCCAGGCAAAGGCGTAGGCAGCGAATGCGGCCAGGGTGATCGGGATCACCGTGGCCGGGATGGTGACTATGAGACTGTTGACGAACGCCTCGAACATGTCCTCAGAGGTGAGCACCCTCTGGTAGTTGGCCAGGGTGTACTGGGTGAAGTCGAAGGGGTGCGTGAACACTGTCCACCAGCCACTGGTGGCCACCTCCGCCTCAGGCCGAAATGAGCTGATGAACACTCCAGCGGTGGGGACGGTCCATGCGATCCCGATGATCAGGACCAAGACCTTCGCCAGCCACCCGCTCGACTGCCCGCGTTGTGGGGCGGTCGCAGTAGCCGTTGCGACGGCGTCACCGCTCAGAGGTGGCAAGCCTTCAACAGTCTCTGCGGTCATGCCCCGATCCCTTGTCTACGGAGATTTCGCACGTTGACCACCATGATCGGGATCACGGCCACCAACAGGATCACGGCGAGTGCGGTGGCGAAGCCGAAATTCCGGAATCGGAACATCTCGTTGAACATTCGATTGGCGATCACATCGGTCTCGAAGTTCCCGTTGGTGGTCACGTAGACGATGTCGAAGACCTTGAGCACGGCGATCGCGGTGACGGTGAAAACCGTGATGACCGACCCGCGTATCGAGGGCAGCACTATGCGGAGGAAGGTCTGGAATTCGCCGGCCCCGTCGATTCGGGCCGCTTCCATGAGCTCTACCGGAACGCCTTTGATCGCGGCGGAGAGGATGACCATGGCGAAGCCGGTCTGGATCCAGACGAAGGCGACGATGAGAGCCAGGGTGTTGGTGGGGATCTCCTGGAGCCAGGGGACGGGTTCCCCGCCAAAGGAGGTGACGATGGCGTTGAGGATCCCGATCTGTGGCTGGCCCTCGGGGCGCCACTCGTAGATGAAGCGCCAGATGACGGCGACCCCGGCTCCCGAGATGCAGAGCGGGATGAAGATGAAGGACTTGGCAAGGGACTCGCGTTTGACCCGATCGACCAGACCGGCGAAGGCAAGACCGATCAGGAGTGCTCCCGCCGGAGCCAGGATGAGCCAGATCGCGTTGTTGCGCAATGCGATCTGAAGGGCTGGATCGGTGAAGGCCTGACCGTAGTTGTAGAAAGGCCCCTCGCCTTCGGGGACCTCGGTGAAGCTTTGGATGATCGTCCCCACCGCAGGCGCCAATAGGAAGATGGAGAGCACCACGATCGCCGGCCCGACGAATACGTAGGGGCGGATGATGGTCGTGGCGCGGGCGGGCAGTAGCTCCACCAGGGAGTTGGCCACGACGAACAGCGCCCAAATTCCGACCACGCCGAGCACGATGCCGATCAGGGCCTGTACCAGCTTGCCGCCAAAGGGTCCCAGGGCGTCGAGGGCGGTCTCGGACCGAAGGACCCTCAACCCGAGCCAGATGAGAACGATTACGCCAACCGCGACCGTGAGGTCGCGAACGATCGACAACGGTGGTCGGCGGTTCGTGTCTAACTGGGCTTCAACAGCCTCGGGCAATCGAACTCCTCAAACGCCGGACACAAACCTAACAAAAGAGAGGTCCCCGGCGTCGCCGCCGGGGACCTCGACTCACTGATGGCTCAGCCCGCGGGCCAGCTGTCCTCGATTCCTTGGAATACCTCCTCGGTGCCTTCGCCATTGGCGGCCACCCAGTTGACCATCCCGGTCCAGAACGAACCGGCGCCGACCTCCGCCGGCATCAGGTCACTTGCGTCGAAGCCAAAGGCGTCAGCCCCATTCAGGATCGGCACCAACTCCGTGTTGGGGTACGTGGTGTACCAATCTTGTGGGACCGTCGTATTGGGGCTGATAAAGCCACCAATTTCGATCCAGGCTTGCGCTCCTTGCGGTGTGGCCAGGTACTCGAGCAACGCCCGAACCTCCGGCCGGTCACCGTCTGTGAACATGGAGAACATGTCGCCTGCTCCCAGAACCGGGTTGCCCACTGCCGGATCGATGCCCGGCAGGTAGAAGAACGAACTCGCCTCCCCGGGCGGATTTGCCCAGGCTTCGCGGTCGGGCACGTCACGGTTCCCGGGCCAGAACTCGGGGATCCAGGACGCCTGCTTCTGGAACCAGCACTGTGGTCCGGCAGCATCGAACATCGGATTCGCCACGTCACGGATGTTGGTGGCGTTGATGGCCGTATTGCCTCCGAACACATAGTCAGGGGCGAACCAGATCGCCGACATCTGCTCCGCGGCCGCCAACACCTCTGGGGAGTTGAACGGAACCTCGTGCTTCCACCACTGGTTGTAGAAGTCGACCCCGGCGGTTCGCAGGACGATGTCCTCGAGCCAGTCGGTCGCGACCCAACCGTCGGCGGCCTCAGACTCGATCCCGATGCACCATGGGTTGCCATTGCCATCGGCGATGATCTGATCGCTGAGAGCGGTCATCTCGTCCCAGGTGGTCGGAATCGTGTACCCGGCCTCTTCGAATGGTGCCACCGGGTACCACACGATCGACTTGACGTCGGTCTTGTAGTAGACGCCGTAGACGCCACCGTCGACCTCGGTCAGCTCGACGAAACCGGCGACCTGCTCTTCTCGGAGCTTGTCGACGTTGAACCAGCTGCTGATGTCGACCAGTTGGCCGTCCGCCTGGTACGAAGCCATCTTGCCCGGCTGGGCGATCTGGGCCAGGTCAGGAGCGTCGTTGCCATCGACCCTCGTCTGCAAAGCCAGCTCATAGTCGGGGAGACCCTCGTACTGGACGTCGATCCCGGTGGCTTCACGGAAGGGGTCGAGAGCCGCGTTGAAGTTCTCCTCTTCGCCTTCCACCCACTGAGCCACGATCTCAACCGTGGTGCCCTCGAACTCCCCGGCCATGGCTTGGTCGAGAGTGTCATAGCCAGTCGACTCGGCCGGCGCACCGGCTGTCGTCGTGGCGCCCCCCTCAGCGGCCGTCGTCGTGGCACCCGCTGCGGTGGTGGCTGTCTCGCTAGCAGTCGTGGTGGCTTCCTCACCGTCGCCGCCTCCACAGGCGGCGATCACGAACGCCATCACCACTGCCAGCACCAGCCAGTTCCGGTATTTCTTCATACCGTTCCTCCTTGTTGGTTGCTCATGTTGTCTGCTTGCTTTCTGCGGGTGACTCCCGCGTTTGAAGAAGATGATTGGCAGCCAGGACGGCTGCGCCCCGGGGCCCAGGCGGGTCATCGACCCTAGCCAGAACGACTTGCTCAGGTCGCAGCCTCCGGGAGGCGAGCTCGGATGCCACGCCGCGGCGGCCAACCTGTTCGCGCACCGCCTCGAGGAAGGGGTCGCCTGCCCCCGACACGCCCCCGGCCAGGACGATCACCTCGGTGTCGTAGGTCGCTGCAAGCCAGATGAGGGCGGTGGTGAGATGGCCCGCAATTCGACCGGCCACCTTCTCGGCGGCGGCGTCACCGTTCGAGGCCGCTCCGAACAGGGCAGTGGCCGCGGTCCCGTTCACTCCTTTGGGCCATGCCCTCGATATCGCGGGCCCGGCCGCCACCGCCTCGAGACAACCCCGTTGGCCACATCGGCACATGACGCCCGACCCGTCGACGACGACATGCCCGATCTCGCCAGCCATACCTCGTGCCCCGCGTAACAATGCACCCTTCACTACGACTCCGGCACCGATTCCGGTTCCGATGCTGACCAGGGCGAGGCTCTCAGGGCTCTGGCCATCGAGGCGAAGACTCTCGTACGCCCCCACCGCTGCCGCATGCACATCGTTCTCGACAGTCACCGGGACGCCGAGCGCCGCCTCGATCTCGTTTGCCAGGCCATACGATTCCGCGCCTACGCCGAGGTTCACTGCCATGGCCACTTGACCCGTCACCGGATCGACTTGGCCTGGCACTCCCACCCCAATCGCCGCGCAATCGTCGACCTCGAGTGCGGAGAATGCGGCGACCGCTGAGGAGACCATCTGTCGGCCACCCTCGACACCTGTATTGATCTGATGACGGCCCAAGACTTGCCCTTCGGGGCCGATTGCGACGGCTGATGTGGAAGAGCCGCCGATGTCGATGCCGACCGTCGTCGTCATCGCAAAACCACACCGAGTCGGTCGACCAGGACGCCAGAGGCTGCGCCGGCCAGGACGAGGTCCGCTCCCATCTGGGTGGCCTCGATCTCGATCAGATCCGCTGTGGCGGGGAGGATGCGGCTGCGCATCTCGTTGCGAATCTCCTCGATGAGTACGTCGCTTGCGTTCAGCAGTTCCGGCGCCAGCACCACATGGCCGATGTCGAGGGTCGCGACGACGTTGGCCAGGACCATCCCGATATGGCGGCCCGCCTCGGAAAGCGCCCGGCGGACTGGCTCGTCGCCGACGAGGCCGGCGAGGGCAAGTGCGTCCCATGGATGCCGCTCCGGGTCGGCACCAAGGCGACGCAGGATGGCCGGCACGCTGGCGACGGTCTCGAGACACCCGGAGTTCCCACAGCGACAGGTGTCACCATCGTCCTTCACTCTGACGTGGCCGATCTCACCTGCGGCCGAATGCTCTCCGCGGTGGAGGGCTCCATTGAGGACGACCCCGGCTCCCACTCCACGGCCGAGCTTGACCAGGATGAGATTGCGGTCAGTGGGGCGGCGGCGGAACTCGAACAGAGCCGCCATCGCGGCATCGTTGGCGATCGAGACGGGGATGTCGAACCGACGCCGCAATTCGGTGCCCAGATCGAATCCATGCCAGTCGAGGTTCGTGGCCTCGAGGACTGTCCCTTCGGGGTTGATCACACCGGGAGCACCGACTCCAATCCCGAGAACAGGGGCTGTGGACTTCGCGATGAGTGTCTCGATCAGATCGACTGTGACCTCATGTGCCTTCTCACCGACCGGAGCCATGTCTGCCTGATCTGCGTCGACACGCTCGTGGATCCGCCCGCTCAAATCCACCAAGGCTCCCCGGAACGGTCGGTGCCCGAGATCTATTGCGACGATGTCGCGGCCCCTCTCATTGAGAGCGAGGAGCGTGGGTGGCTTGCCCCCTGCAGAGGTCCCTTGGCCCAATTCGCGGAGCAGACCGTTGTCGATCAATTCGCTGACCAGACTCGAGACCGCCGCACGGGATAGACCGGTCTGCCGTGCGATCTCGGCTCTACTGGTGGCACCCTGGTCGGAGACCAGTTCGAGAGTTGTGCGGAGGTTGCTGCGACGTGAATCGTGACGGGTCGCCTTGGCATGACGCCGGTCGCTCTGATTGTTGTCGACAGCCAACCCTTTCCTCCTCCAAAGAAAGTTAAGTAAACTTACAAAGTCTGGAGGTCCGCTGTCAAACGGCAATCGACCGCCACGACGCGGCAGACCACAATGTTTCCGGATGGGCACCCCACATCTCCTGATCCGGCCCGGCAACCCTGAGTTCCTCGATCTCCCCTGGGACCAGCCGGTCAACGACTGGGTGCATGAGCGTCTGGTCGAGATGCCGACCGGGATCCATCGCCATCCGGTGGTCTTCGTCGCCTACGACGAAGGCGTGTTCGTGATCAAGGAACTGCCCAGAAGGCTGGCCAACAGTGAATACCAGGTGTTCCGTGCCCTCGAGGAACGAACGACGAGGTCGGCCGAGGTGGTGGGTCTGGTCGAGCGGGTATGGCTCGACCCTCATGACGAGCAGTCGGCTGCAGTGATCACGCGATATGTCGAGCACACCTTTCCCTACCGACATCTGGTTAGTGGATCGGGCTTTGGCCCGAGACGGGACCAGATGCTCGACGCCGTAGCCGGCCTCCTGGTCGAGCTCCATGTCTCGGGGTGCTTCTGGGGGGATTGCTCGCTGTCGAACCTGCTCTACCGATACGACGCCGAGGCCATCGAGTCGATCATGATCGATGCCGAGACCTCCCGCCTCTACGACCGGCTTTCGGATGGGCAGAGGTCCGAAGACCTGGAGATCATGAAGCTGAACCTCGCCGGTGAGATGGCCGACATCGCCGCCATGACCGGGTTGGACATCGACCGGGCCGACTTCACGCTCGGAGAGGATGTGGAGACGCGATATCGGTCTCTATGGCACGAACTGACCGAAGAGCTAGTGATCACGCGTGACGAGAGCTATCGGATTCGAGAACGGATCGGCCGTCTCAATCAACTCGGGTTCTCGGTCAACGATGTCGACCTCACGCCGACCGATGAGGGAAGTCTTGTCAGGATGAAGGTCGAGGTTGGCGGCCGCACCTTTCATTCGGAGCGCTTGCGGCAGCAGACGGGCATCGACGCTTCTGAAAACCAGGCCCGGGTCATCCTCAGTGACTTGAACTATTACCTGGCCAAGCACGGCTCGGTCTCGGCGTCGGGAAAGAGCGTGGGCACTTTCAAATGGCTGACCACGTCATTCGAGCCGATGGTCATCCGGATTTCGGAGCTGCGAAAAGGCAACCCGGTTCAGGGATACTGCGACCTCCTGCACCATCGATTCCGCCTGGCGCAGCGCCGGGAACAGGACGTCCCCAATGAGGAGGCCCTCGAGGATTGGGTCGCCTCGGGCATGCCAGGTTTCGATCTGGCCGAATTGCCGGTCTGACATCTCCCCAGCGCCGGCAAATTCCGCTAGGTTCACGGCGGCGGCCACGCGAGATGAGGGAGTTCAGACATGGCTCGGATCACGATGGAGGATCTCGGGAAGATCTACGAGGACGGCACCAGGGCGGTAGGAGACCTCCACCTCGAGATCGAGGATGGCGAGTTCCTCGTGCTGGTGGGCCCCTCGGGGTGCGGCAAGTCGACGGTCTTGAGGATGATCGCGGGTCTCGAGGACATCACCGAGGGCACGATGATGATCGGCGACAAGGTGGTCAACGACGTCGCTCCCAAGGATCGCGACATCGCCATGGTCTTCCAGAACTATGCCCTCTACCCCCATATGTCGGTCTACGACAACATGGCCTTCGGTCTCAAGCTGAGGAAGTTCTCCAAGGACGAGATCCAACGCCGGGTCCATGAGGCGGCCGACATCCTCGAGATCAAGGAATACCTCCAGCGCAAGCCAAAGGCATTGTCAGGTGGCCAGAGGCAGCGCGTTGCGATGGGTCGGGCCATCGTGCGCGAGCCAGCCGCTTTCCTCATGGACGAGCCGCTGTCCAACCTCGATGCCAAGCTGAGAGTGCAGATGCGGGCCGAGTTGGAGCGTCTCCACAGCCGTCTCGAGACGACCACCGTGTATGTCACCCACGACCAGGTCGAGGCGATGACCCTCGGTGATCGTGTCGCAGTGCTCCGGCCCGTGTCATCCGCCAGGCCATGGAACCTGCAGCAGGTCGGCCGCCCCACGGACCTCTTCGACCACCCCAACAATCTCTTCGTCGCGGGATTCATCGGCAGCCCGGCCATGAACCTCAGCTACGGGACCCTGGAGAACCGCGGCGATGCGGTCTGGGTGAAGCTTCCCAATGCCGACTTGAAGGTCGACCAGCGCGCTCTCGAATCCCATCCCGGAATCGAGAACAGGATGGGCGAGGAGCTGGTCGTCGGGGTACGGCCCAATTCTCTCGAGGCCGCCGCGGTCAAGGGCCCTGACCCGGACCGGACACTGAAGGCGAAGGTGGAGGTGACCGAGATGCTCGGCGCCGAGACTTATGTCCACTTCACGGTGAATCGGCCTCCGGTGGTCACGCCCGATATCGAGGAACTGCTGGCCGACACCGGACAGGAAGTGTCCTCACTCGGCGACACGACGAACTTCATCGCAAGAGTGAGCCCGGATGCCCGGGTCTCCCGCGGTGATGAGATCGACCTGATCGTCGACTGCGCCAAACTCCATTTCTTCGACCCGAAGAGCGGGCTCAGGGTCGGATCGGAGCAGAAGGTGGGCGCCAGCGTCTGACCGGCAGACTTCCCGGGGTCTGAGCGACAACACGGAATCGGACGCGAGCTTTCCCGACGATTTCGCCTGGGGTGTCGGCACCTCCGCGTATCAGATCGAGGGCGGCCGGCACGAGCAGGGCAAGGGCGACTCGATATGGGATCGCTTCTCCGACCTGGGGCGTCTCCGTGATCCCGGTGACATCGCCTGCGACCATTTCCATCGCATGGGCGAGGATCTCGACCTCCTCGCCAACCTCGGTGTCTCTGCTTACCGTTTCTCGATCTCGTGGCCGCGGGTCATCCCCGACGGCGATGGAAGGGTGAATCAGGCGGGTCTCGATTTCTATCGGCGTCTCGTCGCCGGGTTGTGGGCTCGTGGGATAACGCCCTACGTGACTTTGTATCACTGGGACCTGCCGCAAGCACTGCAGGACAAGGGTGGATGGGCCAAGCGGAGCACCGTCGACGCTTTCGCTCGTTATGCCTGTGTGGTGGCCGGAGCGCTGGGGGAGCACGCCACCCACTGGATCACTCAGAACGAACCGTGGGTGACGACCATGATGGGTCACCGGGATGGGGTCTTCGCTCCCGGCATCTCCGACTGGCCAACTGCGGTCACCGTCGGCCACCACCTCCTGTTGTCGCACGGGCATGCGGTGGAGGAAATTCGTGGTGTGGTGACGGACGCCAAGGTTGGGATCGGAATAGATTGCCGCCCGGCCGAGCCCGCCTCCGATTCGGAAGAGGACCGAGCAGCGACCCGCTACTACGACGGTTCTCGCAATCGTTGGTTCTTCGACCCGGTGTTCGGGCGCGGGTACCCCGACGACGTGATGAGGGTGTACGTGGATCGTGGCCGAATCGGTCCTGGAGTCATCGCAAAAGGCGACATGGAGACGATCGCCATCCCGATCGACTTCCTCGGGCTCAATTACTACACGACGGTCACCATCGCAGCCGGTGACGACGAGCCCGCCGAGTTGGGCCTGCCGCCTGGCCCCGATCCACGACCGGGTCACACCGACATGGGATGGAAGGTCGACCCCGACGGTCTGAACCGCTACCTCCGATATCTGAACGAGACATACGCACCATCTTCGATCCTCGTCACCGAGAACGGCGCCAGCTACTCCGACGGGCCGGATGCGATCGGGGTGATCGACGACCGCCGACGAATCGACTACCTGAGATCGCACGTAGGGGCCATAGCCGAGGCCCGAGCCGAACAGGTCCCGGTCGATGGCTACTTCGTTTGGAGCTTCATGGACAACCTGGAATGGGTCGAGGGCTTCTCACAGAAGTTCGGTCTGGTGTGGGTGGATCGCAAAACGCTCGATCGTTCGCCCAAACGGAGCTTCGACTGGTATCGCGAGCTGGTCACCACGGGTACGTTGACGGGCTGATGACGAGGACAATGACCTGTGACTGTGAGGCGGTGATCTCCGCCGAGGACACCGAGTCGCTGATCGGCCCGGTGAAGGCCCATTTCGACGAGGCACATCCCGAGTTCGAAGACACGCTTGCCGCTATCCGAAACTACCTCGAGTCCGAGGATCGCTCCATCGGTCCCACTGAGCGGCTGGCGACGATTGGCGAGGTGGAGATCCTCCCGATGGGACCAGATTCGGCGACGGATGCGATCGAGTTCTTCGACACAGATGCGTTCCCCGACAATCCGTGGTGGGGTGCCTGTTATTGCATGTTCTACCCGCGGGGCGGAAGGACCAATGAGAACTGGGGCCAGGAGCCGTGGCAGGAGAATCGGGACGATCAACTGGACCGGATCGAGACCGGGAAGACGACGGGAATGCTGGCCTACTCCGGAGACAAGGTGGTCGGGTGGTGCAACGCGACTCCACGGGCGGAGCTCCCCGGCCTCGCCACTGGTCGTGACGTCGGGATCCTCTCCATCCTTTGCTTCGTCATCGCCCCTCCGTACCGAGGGCAAGGGGTCGCCACCCGCCTGCTAGACGGAGTGGTGAGCCACTTCACCGACGTTGGATTCCGTCGGCTCGAGGCGTACCCGGTCAGGGAGGCAAAGGACGAAGCAAGGGCGTTCCACGGGACACTCGATTTGTTCTCACGTTTCGGCTTCGACGTGATTTCCGAGGAGCCGTTGGTCGTCGGACGGGACCTGGGATGAGCGAGCGGCTCGACGATTGGATGGAGGCCTACATCGAGGCCTGGACCACCAACGACGACCACGACATCATGGCCCTGTTCACCCCGGAGGCGGTCTACGACCCTCAGACGGCGCACGGCGAGCAGCACGGCCACGGCGAGATAGTCGAATGGTGGCAGGACGTCGGCGATGACCCCGACGACTGGGATTTCGAATGGCTGCCTCTCGTGGAGACCGATGACATGGCGGTGATCACCGCCACCACTCGCTATCTGGACCCCCCGGCCAGCTATAGAAACCTTTTCGTGATCAGATTCGACGAAGACGGGCGGTGCACCGACTTCACCGAGTGGTATATCGAAGAAGAGGCATGACAACAGCATTCGTGCTGGGCGGTGGAGGTCGGTGGGGAGCAGTGGAGGTCGGGATGCTCCGTGCTCTCGACGAGGCGGGGATCGTGCCCGATCTGGTGCTGGGCACGTCGATCGGCGCATTCAACGGATCGGTCATTGCCGACCGGCCGGGCGCCGACGGGGTCGAAGGTCTGAAGGAGCTATGGATCCGGATCGCGGAGAGCGCTGTCTTTCAGGGAAGCAAGATGACACGCGTCAAGAACGTCGCCAAGCTCAGACCGGCGCTGCACGAGACATCGGAGCTGCGGGCCCTCCTCGTTAGCGCCCACCCTCCCGATCGTCTCATCGAGGACCTGAGCATTCCTTTTCAGTGCGTGGCTGCATCGATCGAGAGGGCCGCCGAGCATTGGTTCACCAGCGGTCCTCTCATCGAGGCGCTCCTTGCCTCATCGGCCGTGCCGGCGCTCTTCCCGCCGGTCGAGATCGGTGGCGAGCATTTCTACGACGGCGGCCTGGTCAACTCGGTCCCCCTGGGCAGGGCAGTCGAATTGGGCGCAAAGGACATATATGTCCTCCAGGTGGGGCGCATCGAGTCGCCGCTCCGGCCGCCGCAGCGTCTCCACGAGGCTGCCCTCATCTCATTCGAGATCGCTCGTCGCCATACCTATCACACGGCTGTCGCCAACTTGCCCGACGGGATTGGTCTTCACCTTCTGCCGTCGGGGAACCCTGTCGCTTTCGATGATGCCCGGCAGCTGAAATGGAGGGACGTGAGCTCGACCATGGGGCTCATCGATGGCGCATACACCGCGTCGAGGACCTACCTGGAGGCTGAGTGCTCATGAAGGTGCCTCCCCTGCCACCGCGCTGGGTGCGACGGCTCCTGATCGATCCGACAGTCGTGCTCTTGGTAGCACTGGCACTGATCTCGCTCCCGATCTGGATCATTGTCGCCGCCTTCGTCTCCCGATATGTCCCCGGGAATTGGCGCATCCTGCGCATCGCCTGGTTCCTGTTCCTGTACATGGTTGTGGAGGCGGTGAGCCTGGCCGTGATGTTCCTCACCTGGGTGTTCTCCGGTTTCGGCTGGAAGATGAGATCGCCGACCTTCACAGAATTGCACTATCGGATTCTCGCGTTGATGTTGAGGACTGTGATTCGTTCGGCGGAGGTGACCTTCAAGCTCCGCGTGGTGCAGGACGAGATGCGGCCGACCACTGCGGTGAACGGCGTCACCCGATCGATCCTGGTGTTGTCGAGGCACGCCGGCCCCGGCGATTCGTTCCTCCTCATGGACGGGCTGGTCAACGGATACCGGCGCGACCCGCGCATCGTTCTCAAGGAGTTTCTTCAGTGGGATCCAGCCGTCGATGTGATCCTGAACCGGCTGCCTGCCGCGTTCGTCCCGGTCGGTCGAAAAGGGGGAGAGGAGCTGATCGACGCTATCTCCAGCCTGGCTCACTCGATGGACAATGACGACGCATTCGTCATCTTCCCTGAAGGTGCGAATTACACCGATGGTCGGCGGGCACGTGCCATCCAGAAGCTGAGGGAGATCGGCCGCCCGGATCTCGCCGAACGCGCCGAGGATCTGAAACAAACACTGCCGCCTCGCTCGCTCGGTGTGGTCACGGCTTTGGCGGCGGCACCGCCGGACTCAGATGTGTTCTTCGTCGGGCACGCCGGTCTGGAGGCCTTCATCACCGCAGGTGACATCTGGAGAGCGATGCCGATGGACACTGAGGTCGAGGTGAAAATCTGGCATTTCCGCTCCGAGGACATTCCGCCACCCGAAGAGCAGGAGACCTGGCTGTACGACGTCTGGGCCGAGATCGACGACTGGATCAGCGCCGAATTGGCGAAGACGGGTTAAGTTCTGGCCATGTTGACGATCGTTGGCAACATCCTCTGGCTGATCCTGTGCGGCATCTGGATGGCCATCCTGTACTACATCGGGGGCCTGCTCGGGCTGATCCTGATCGTCACGATCCCGCTCGGCATCCAGTCCTTCAAGTTGGGCAACTACGTGTTGTGGCCCTTCGGGAGGACCGTCGTGACGGAGCCGGGGGCCTCCGTTGTCTGGTCGGTGATAGGGAACGTGGTCTGGCTCATCCTGATCGGCTGGTGGCTAGCCCTGTTCCATGTCTTGCTGGCCGTCATCTTCTTCATCACCATCATCGGAATCCCATTCGGCATCGCCAACCTGAAGCTGGCACGCCTGGCCTTGCTCCCCTTCGGGGCGACTGTGGTCACCGAGGTTCCGTACGAGATGGAGACAATCGTGGCGGTGCCCCAGCTCGGAGCGACCACTGCACCTCAGGCCGTGTCACAGCCGGGCCCACCGACCTAGGCACGGCCGCCGGAAGCCGCCCGAGGTCACGGGGCCGTCTTCGGCTCCATGAACGGCATCATCTTCCGCAGCTCCCGGCCCACGTCCTCGATCTGGTGGGCCCGATTTGCTGCCCGCTGCTCGTAGAGGAACGGCGCTCCCTCCCGGGCCTGGGCCATCCATTCGTTGGCGAATGCGCCCGACTGGATCTCTGCAAGGGCTTCCTTCATCGCAGCCCGGGTCTCGTCCGTGATGATCCGTGAGCCACGTGTGTAGTCGCCGTATTCGGCGGTGTCGGATACCGAGTAACGCATCCAGGAGAGACCCCCTTCGTAGAGGAGGTCGACGATGAGCTTCAGTTCGTGAAGCGTCTCGAAGTAGGCGGATTCGGGCTGATAACCCGCCTCGACCAGAGTCTCGAACGATGCCTTGATCAGCTCGGACACCCCGCCACAGAGGATGACCTGCTCGCCGAACAGATCGGTCTCTGTCTCTTCCTTGAAAGTGGTCTCCAGGATGCCGGCCCTGCCCCCGCCAATGGCTGATGCGTAGCTGAGCCCAACAGCGCGGGCGTTGCCCGATGCGTCCTGATGCACGGCGAGCAGACAGGGCACGCCGGAGCCCTCTGTGTAGGTGCGGCGGACGAGGTGTCCAGGACCTTTGGGAGCGATCATTGCGACGTCGACGTCCTCCGGTGGGACGATCTCCCCGAAATGGATGTTGAACCCGTGAGCGAAGAGCAGCGTGTCGCCGGAATCGAGGTTGGGCTCGACCGACTCAGCGTAGATAACCCCCATGATCTGGTCCGGGACCAGCATCATGATGGTGTCCGCCCACTGGGCGGCCCCTTCGGGAGTAAGCACCCGAAGGCCCGCGCCTTCGGCCTCGGCCCAACTCGGGGAACCCTCACGCAGACCCACTACGACATCCACACCTGATTCCTTCAGGTTCAGGGCATGAGCGTGACCCTGGCTCCCGTAGCCGATGACGGCCACCTTCTTGGCTCGGATGAGCTCCGGATCACTATCGGCGTCGTAGTAGATGGTTGCCATGCCCAGATTGTGGTCGCTTTCGCTCTCGGGAAAAACTCGGCGTCATAGGATGCCTGGCCAATGACACAGAAGATCAGATCCCAAGAAGTGACGGAGGGCCCGGCCAAGGCAGGTGCAAGGGCGATGTTGCGCGCCGTCGGTCTGACCGAGGAGGACTTCGGCAGGCCTCAGGTCGGCGTGGTCTCCGCCGGGAACGAGGTGACTCCCTGCAATCTCACCGGCCCCGAGCTGTCGAGGCACGCCAAGACCGGTGTGGCGTCGGCCGGGGGAGTGGGATTGGTTTTCTCCACGATCGCCGTCTCCGACGGCATCTCGATGGGTCACGAGGGCATGAGGGCTTCGTTGGTCTCTCGGGAAGTCATTGCCGACTCGGTCGAGCTGGTGATGCATGCCGAAAGGTTCGACGCCCTTGTCGCCATCGCGGGATGCGACAAGTCGCTGCCCGGGATGCTGATGGCGGCCGCCCGGCTCGATCTCCCCGCCATCTTCCTCTACGGCGGCTCGAGTCTTCCCGGCCACTACGCCGGGCGGGACATCTCGATCGTGGACGTGTTCGAAGGGATCGGCGCCGAGTCCGAGGGCCGCATCACCATCGAAGAGCTCCTGGAACTCGAGCGAGCCGCCTGCCCCGGGGCTGGGTCCTGTGCAGGAATGTTCACCGCCAACACGATGGCGTCGGTTGGCGAAGCCATCGGGATGTCACTCCCCGGCTCCGCCTCGGTCCCCGCCGTCGACCCTCGCCTTCATGGCTATGCCGAGCGATCGGGCGAGGCGGTGATGAGGCTCCTCGAGGATCGCGTACGTCCCCGGGACATCATGACGCGGCCTGCCTTTGAGAACGCCATCACCACGGTCATGGCCCTCGGTGGCTCGACCAATGCCGTCCTTCATCTCCTCGCCATCGCCCGCGAGGCGGAGGTGGGACTGGAACTGGAGGATTTCGACCGGATCTCCCGTCGTACCCCCCACATCGGCGATCTAAAGCCGTTCGGGAGATACCACATGGTCGATCTGGATCGGGTTGGGGGAGTGCCGATCGTCCTTCGTGCTCTTCTCGACGAGGGCTTGATCAACGGTGACACTCTGACCGTCACCGGTCGCACCATGGCCGAGAACCTGTCGGAAATCGTCTTCAACCAAGAGCAGGATGTGATCGCGCCTCCGTCCGCGCCACTGGCTCCGGAAGGTGGAATCGCCGTCCTCAGGGGCAATCTCGCCCCCGGTGGTGCGGTGGTCAAAGTGGCTGGAATCGATCTCGATGTGTTCGAGGGACCGGCTCGGGTCTTCGACGGGGAGCAAGGTGCGATTCAGGCGTTGTTCGACCATCAGATCAAGCCTGGCGACGTAGTCCTGATCCGAACCGAGGGACCAAAGGGCGGACCCGGGATGCGGGAGATGCTCCAGGTCACCGCTGCCCTCAAGGGCGCCGGTCTGGGCAAGGAAGTACTCCTGGTGACCGACGGGAGGTTCTCCGGCGGAACAACCGGTCTCTGCATCGGCCATGTCGCCCCCGAATCGGAGGCCGGCGGCCCGATGGCGCTCGTAGCCGAGGGGGATCGGGTTCGGGTCGATGTCCCAGCCCGACGACTCGACGTCCTCGTCGACCAACAGGTGCTCGATGACCGCGCTACGACCTGGTCACCACACCCGGCGCGGTATGAGACCGGCGCTCTGGCCAAATACGCCCGGCTCGTCGGTTCAGCCGAAACGGGAGCAGTCACCGGCTAGCTTCTCCGAGGTGAGCGCAGAACCCGTCCCCCAAGAGAGGGAAAAGCGAGGTTTCTTCAAGCGCGCCGCCCGCGGGGCCAGTGAACGGGTACTGGACGTCGTCGACCCGGACTTGGTCCTCGAGCATGTCGATGTGAACGCCCTGCTCGAACGCATAGACATCAATTCCCTTCTCGATCGCATCGACGTCGAGCGCCTGATCGGGCGGATCGATATCGACGAGCTGCTCAAGGCAGCCGACATCGATGCCCTGATGGAGCGGGTAGACATCAAGGCCTTGATCGATCGGGCCGGGATCCCCGAGATCGTCGCCGAGAGCACCAGTCACCTGACCGGGTCAGCGCTCGACATGTTCCGCAGGCCCATAGTGGGGATCGACGAGATCCTGTTCAAGGGCATCAACCGCCTGTTCCGCCGGGACCTCCAGAGTTTTCCAACCGGACCAGGGGCTCTGGTCGACTGGGTGGACGACCACACCGAGGACACCGGGGTCCGGACCGGGCGCTACGCCGGCCCGCTGACCCGGACGATCGCCCTCATGCTGGACATACTGATCGTGACCACCGGGTTCACCGTGATCGTCGCCGGAGCGAGCTATCTGATCGAGCTGGTCAGCCCGGTCGAGGTCGAGCCGACGCGAGGGTTGTGGTACATCGTCGGCTTCGTCGTGTGGGCGATCCTCTATCTGTGGCTGTCGATCGCCATATTCGGCAAAACCCTGGGCAAGACGTTCATGGGCGTCCGGGTCGTGGATTCGCAAGGGTCGGTGGCGCTTCACAGCCGACAGTCCCTGGTTCGGGCAATCACCTACCCCCTTTCCTTTGTCGTCTTGGGTCTTGGCCTGCTCGGGATCTTGTTCGGCCGGGAGCGACGCGCATGGCACGACAATTTCGCCGGGACTGCGGTGGTCTACGACTGGGGGAGCCGCACCGCTCGACTGTCCACGCCCCTGGCCGCATGGCTGGAACGCAAAGGTATGGAGAGCTAGCGGAAGCGGGCCGGTGAGGTCACGGCCGGATCTATTCCCGATAGGTCGGGCGGCAGTCTGGAGCCCAGGACCTGGCTGGCCACGAGGGCGCCATAAGCGGGTGCGGTTTGGATGCCCGTGCCACCCTGGCCGACCAGCCAGAAGAAACGTGGGGCGGTCGGCTCTTCCCCGATGACCATCTCCCGATCGGGGGCGAATGTGCGCAACCCGGTCCACTGGGAGTTGACCGACCTGATGTCGAGCGTGGTTGCCTCGTTTATCCGTTCGATGGCGAGGGCGACATCGGCCATGTCGGGCCGGGGGTCCAGTGGGGGCGACGGCGTCTCCTCGGCGAGCGAGCAGAGGAGCTGGGCGCCATCGGGGCGGAAATAGAAGAGCTGGTCGACATCGACGACAAACGGCCATCCGTCGTAGGACCGATCTCCCGGAACCATGAAGGCGGTTCGACGCATCGGTTGGAGACCTACCGGTTCGATTCCTGCCAGACCTGCCACCAAATCGCCCCAAGCGCCGGAGGCATTGATCACGGCTGTGCATTCGACGTCCCCCTCTGGGGTCGACACCCGCCACCCTCGGCCGGCCCTCGCGAGACCGGTGACAGGCGAAGACACCCGAAGCTCGGCACCGGACTTCCTGGCGATGCGCACAAACGCCTGATGGAGGGCGGCGACATCGATGTCGAGGGCGTTTGGCTCGTAGAGGCCCCCGGCGACACGTTCCGGCCGCATCATCGGGACGAGCCGGAGGACCTCGTCTGTGTCGACCAGGACCGACCCGGCACCGAGAGTCTCGCCGTCACTGGCCATAGCGCGCAGACGATCGAATCGAGCCTCGTCGGACACCCAGAGGAGACCGCGATCCGAGAGCAGGGGGGCGTCGGCCGAGTCCTCCGGCGGGTCTTCGAGGAACGTCCTGCTCGCCAAGCACAGAGGGCGGGAGCCGTCGGCGCCGTAGTTGGCAACGAACATCGCCGCTGACCGACCGGTGGTGTGGAAGGCGAGGCTTCGCTCCGCTTCGAGCAGAATCACGGAGCCATGAGGGGCGAGGTGGGCGGCAGCCGAGACGCCGGCGATTCCGCCTCCGATGATTGCGAAGTCGGTCATTGGATGGGCGGTCAATCGGGCACGGTCATGGGGTCACCACGACCCTCCCCACGACTTTGCGATCGGCCACCCAGCGGAGGGCCTGCACCGCTTCGTCGAGGGGAAAAGTCTTCTGTACCAGGGGGCGGAGGGTGCCATCGGCCACCCAGTCCATGACCATCCGGTTGTTATCTGCGCTCCGGGCGGGCTCTTCGATGTTGAACCGGCCCCAGAACACACCCACCACCGAGTTCCCCTTGACCAGGGTCAGGTTCAATGGGATCTGCGGGATATCACCCGAGGTGAATCCGACTACCAGGAGGCGACCATTCCAGTTGGTGGAGCGAAGGGCCAGCTCAGTGGCAGGGCCGCCTACCGGGTCGTAGACCACGTCCACTCCTGCTCCCGATGTGGCTGCGGCGATGCCGTCGCGCAGAGGAACCTGGTCATAGCGGATGACCTCGTCCGCACCGGCGTCTCGTGCCACCTCGGCTTTCTCATCGGAGGATACGGCCGCGATCACCATGGCTCCGAGCGCCTTGCCGATCTGTACGGCGGCGATGCCGACACCCCCGGCGGCGCCCAGCACGAGCAGCGTCTCGTCAGCCCTCAGGCCGGCCCGGTCGACCAGAGCGTGATAGGAAGTGCCATACGCGACCGGGATGGCCGCCCCGACCTCGAATTCGATGTGGTCGGGCAGCCGGGTGATGGCCCCAGGAAAGGCGGTGGCGCGCTCCGCCATCGCTCCTGTCCCCACGAACCCCACCACCCGGTCACCTGGTTCGAAATCACCCAGACCGTCGGCCGACTCGACGACACCGGCGAATTCGTTGCCGGGGACGAATGGAAGCTCCGGCCTGATCTGATACTGGCCGGCCACCACCAGAAGGTCTTGAAAGTTCACCGCTGCGGCCTTGACGGCTACCACGGCAGTCCCACGGAGTGGTGTCGGATCGGGCATCTCGCCGACCCGGAGGGCGTCCAAACCGTCGTAGCTGTCGCAGATCAGGGCGCGCATGGATCAAGCCTACGGACATCGCTCGTCCCTCTCTGACACAATCGGGGGGTGCCTATCGAGCCCATGCCGTCCAGGTTCGAGCTTCCTGACCCGAGCTCGGGAGACGGTGATGTGGTGGCCGTAGGCGCCGACCTCGAGCCTGGCACCTTGCTCCAGGGATATCGCAGGGGCCTCTTCCCAATGGGCCTGCCCGATGGGCATCTCGGATGGTGGTCGCCGGTCGAGCGGGCGATCCTCCCCTTGCGCGGGCTCCACATCAGCCGGTCGCTACGTCAATCGACCAGGCGCTTCCAGGTTTCGGTGGATGCCGATTTCGAGGGTGTCATTCGGGGCTGTGCCGATTCGAGGCGAAGGGATCCCTGGATCACCGGAGACTTCGTGGAGGCCTACACGACGCTGCACCGGTTGGGGTGGGCACATTCCGTGGAGGTCTGGGACAACGAGGGCAGCCTGGTCGGGGGTCTCTATGGCGTCGCGATCGGTGGCCTCTTTGCCGGCGAGTCGATGTTCCACGAGGTTCGGGACGCATCGAAGGTCGCCCTGGTGCATCTCGTGGTGGTGATGAACCGGGGTGGCGGCAGCTTGCTCGATGTTCAATGGCAGACGCCGCACCTCGAGTCGCTCGGGGCGGTCGTGATCGGGCGTGATGCCTACTTGGGCAAACTGGATGAAGCCCTCAGCGGGCCGGAAGTGTTCGACTCGGCCTACGAGAGCGACAGCTTCTAGGGACTCACCGCTAGAGTCGATTGCCAGTCCTGGAGGAGCGTTGCGGGCCGTCGTTGCCGGAGTCGATTTGACCGCCATGGGGCGGCGCGTAGCCGAACGGGCCGGGATGATGGCTGAGTCGTCAGGCGTCCCCTTGCACTTGCTCCACGTCCTGGAACCTGTCGGTGAGGCGATGATCGAGCCTTCGCTGGCACGCTTGATGCGCGAGTACCAGACGACCGAAGCCTCCAAGCTCGCGGAATGGGCCAGGGGGAAGACCGGGGTCGAGGTCGACCTGGAGGTGGTCAAGGGCTCACCCTCATGGGAGCTGACAGCGAGAGGCAAGAGCGCCGACCTGGTGGTGGTCGGGTCGTCGTCTATCAATGCCTTCTCCGTAGGCCCGGTGGCCAAGCGCGTGGCCCGCAAGACCACCACGGACACTCTTCTGGTGCGCCGTCAGCCACGCGTGCCGTATCGAAAGGTGATCGCCGCGGTGGACTTTTCCGAGCACTCTCGAGTGGCGGTGAATCGGGCCCTGGCCCTGTTCCCGGACGCCGATACCACGGCTCTCTACTCGATGCCGTCGCGGTTCGACACGATGCTTGCCAGCGCCGGCTTGTTCAGCGAGGAGCTCGAGGCCTCACGCGGCTCACGTTTACGAATGGCGCAGGAGCGCATGGAGGACTTCACGGCCCAATGGGATGGCGATATCAGGACGCTGGTCGTCGACGGCCCGCCTACCGAGACAATCGAGGAGGTCGTGAGGAGGAGAGGGGCCGATCTAGTCATCGTGGCAAGCCGGGGCGCCAGCGCCACCAGGATGGTCCTGCTGGGGACGGTGGCAGAGGGTCTGGTCACCGAGGCGCCTTGTGATGTGCTCGTGGCTCGGGCCAGAGCCCCATTCCGGCGGCCCTGAAGCCTCTACGCCTCCACCGAGGGGAAGCTGAGTGTGAACGTCGTGCCCGACGACGATGATTCGACAGCGATGTCTCCACCGCTCCGAGTGACGATGGTGTGGACGGTGTGAAGACCCAGACCCGTGCCTTGTCCCGGATCCTTGGTGGTGAAGAAAGGATCAAAGATCCGCTGACTCACCTCCGGGTCGATGCCCGGGCCTGTGTCTGAGATCCGCACATTCACCGCTCCGTTTTCCCGCCCCGCCTCGATCGTCAGAGTTCCCGACCCGTTCATGGCATCGGCGGCATTGTCGATGAGGTTGGTCCAGACCTGATTGAGATCACGTCCGGAGGCCTCGATGGCAGGCAGATCCGGCTCTATGTCCACAACGGTCTCGATGCCCCGGAGCTTGTGTTTGAGCAAGATCAGTGTGTCTCTGATCCCCTCGGTTGGATTGATGTGCTGCACCGGCCCTTGGTCGAGATACGAGTAGTTCTTCACTACCCGAACCAACTCAGAGATGCGGCCGGCGGCGATCCGGACCTCATTGATCAACTGAGAAGCGAGGACACGCAGGCCGAGCCAGCGCATGAACTTGGTCGCGGTTTCGGGGTCCAGACCATCGGTGGTCTCCTCGAGCAACTCGAGATCCCATCCGTCCTCGACAAGGGCCGGGGCGATCTCCCAGGCATCGGGGACTCCGAGATCCTCGAGCCATGTCGCTACGCCATCCTCGAGCGCCGATCTGGCCAGGGGATCCATCGAGTCGGGTTTGGCCGGAACGGGGATGGGCCGGCTGAGGAGCTCACCGATCCCGGAGAGAAGGATCGTGGCGTCGCCGAGATCCACATAGACCTCTTCAGCACGGGCCATGCTCCGCCCCACGGCGGCAGCCGGGTTGTTCAGCTCATGCATGAGTTGGGCCGCCATGCGGCCCAACGCGGCCATCCTCTCCTCATGACGGAGTGTGTCCTCGATGCCGCGCAGACGAGAGGTGACCGTGCGAAACATCCGGCGTACCACTCGAGAGTCTTCGATCAAGTCCTCGAATGCGTTGGCCGGGATCCTGATCAGGGATGACTTCGATACGGCGGTGACACTCGCTGTCCTTGGCGCGTTGTCGAGCAAGGCGATCTCGCCAACCACCTCACCCGGTCCGAGGGTGGCCAGGACCACCTCTCGGTCGGTCCCCATCTTTGTCACCCGCAACTCTCCGTCCACGATCACGAACATGTCCTCGGAGAGAGAATCCTCCTCGATGATCGTCGTCTCCGCCGCGACCTCAATCCTCTCCGACTCCCTGCAAACCTGGTCGAGAAGGCCCTGCGGGAGATCGGCGAAATAGGGGAGACCGCGCAGGACCTCTGCGATGTCGCTCAAAGCCCGGCCAGGTGGTTGTGGACGAAGCGAATAGCAGTGGCGCCCTCCCCAACAGCCCCGGCAACCCGCTTGATGGAGCCATGCCGGACGTCGCCGGCGGCAAAGATCCCGGGCACGCTCGTCTCTAGGGGGAGAGGGTCGCGTTCGACATTCCACCCCTTCAACGGCCCGAGATCTTCCCCGGTGAGGATGAAGCCCCGCTCGTCGAGTTGGACGACGTCGGCCAGCCAGTCGGTGTGTGCCGTCTGCCCGATGAAGATGAAGATCGCCCCGGCGTCGACTGGCTCCTCTTTCTCCGTCTTCCGGTTTCGCAGTACCAGACCGGTCAGGTGAGTGTCTCCCGTGGCCGACACGACCTGGGTGTTGGGACGGACATGGACCGCCGGGTTGGCTTCGATGTTGTCGATCAGGTACTTCGACATCGTGGCGGTGAGGTCGTCGTCCCTGATCATGATCGTGACCGAGTCCGTGAACCTGGACAAGAACAGCGCCGCCTGGCCTGCTGAGTTCCCCCCGCCCACGACATACATCGGCTGGTCCTTGTGATTGGCGGCCTCGATGTTGGAGGTCCCGTAGTAGACGCCGGCGCCGAGGAGTGGCTCCAGGCCTTCGGCGGTCAGTGTCCGGTAGGAGACTCCGGAGGCGACCACCATCGCCTTGCAGGTCACCGTCGTCCCGTCGGCCAGATGGACCACGATGAACGGGTCCTTCCTGGTCAGCTTTGTGACGGTTCCGGGGACGAGGATCTCAGCTCCAAGACGCTCGGCCTGGGCAGTGGCCCGGCGGGCGAGATCGCTCCCGCTGAGGCCTTTGGGGAAGCCCAGATAGTTCTCGATGAGAGAGCTCTGCCCGGCCTGGCCCCCGGGAGCCTCTTCCTCGATGAGAAGGGTGCTGAGGCCTTCCGATGCCGCGTACACGGCGGCGGCAAGCCCGGCGGGCCCTCCGCCGATGATGACCACGTCGTACACCTCCGAGGTGGCATGAGTTTTCAGGCCGACCCGGTCGGCGATCTGAGAGGGCGTTGGTTTGAAGAGTGGCGGGCCGTCACCGAACAGAACGATGGGGAGATCGGTCATAGTTGCCCCGGCCTCTTCGGTCAGGACCCACGCCTGTGGGTCCTGCTCGATGTCAAGCGATCGGTAGGGGATTTGGTTGCGAGCCAGGAAGGCCTTGAGATCGTGGGCGGCGCGGGACCATTGCTGTCCGATGACCCTGATCCCTTCGAACCGTGGCCGGTAGGCCGCCATCCAGTCCTCGAGGAGGTCATCGAGGATCGGATAGAGCTTCTCCTCGGGAGGATCCCACGGCTTCATGATGTAGTGATCGAGGCCAACGTCGTTGATGGCCTGGATGGCGGCCTCCGTGTCGGCATACGCAGTGAGCAGTGCTCGCTTGGCGGACGGATGGAGCTCGAGGGTTTCCCGGAGCACATCGATCCCGGTAACGCCGGGCATTCGCTGATCGACGAGCATCAGGGCGACCGGTGTGTCCTGTAATGCGAGGGAGCGGAGTGTGTCGATCGCCTCCTGCCCACCACTGGCCCAGACGATCCGGTAGTCCGATGCATATCGGGATCGAAGATCGCGTTGCACCGCCTGGACGACTTCGGGCTCGTCGTCGACCGCGATGATGACCGGTTTGACCTCGGTCACCGTGCCACCACCGCGTCGGGGAAGCAGTATTTCCAGGTCTCGCCAGGCTCCACCGAGCGTATCAGCGGGTGTCCCTCACGCTCCCAGTGTTTTCGGGCATGACGGTTCCTGGAGGCGTCACAGCATCCGACCCTGCCGCAGGAGAGGCAAGCCCGGAGATGGACCCATGTATCGCCCATCTCGACACAGGATTCGCACACCTCGCCCGTCGGCTCGACCGGCACCAGGTCGATGAAGTGCTCGCAAGGCGCATTCATTTCCGTTGTCTACCTCCCAAGCCCGAAGTTAGCGAGAACGGACGCCGCACCCATTCTGGCGCGGAGATCCGACCCTATAGGGTCGGATCTCCGAACCAACACTCGATCAGTCGGTCAGGTGGCGGCGATGGCTTGTTTGAGGGCGCGGGCCACGAACACCTTGGCCAGATGGGTCTTGTACTCCTCCGAGCCGTAGAGGTCTTCGAGAACCGTGACGCCTTCGAGGGCATGCTCGGCGGCAGCCTTGACTGCCTCGTCGGATCCGTCGGTTCCGACGATGGCATTGACTACTCCGAGGGCGAGTGTGGGCTTCGTGCCCACACCGGTGAGACCGACACGGGCGTCCTCCACCGTGCCGTTGCTCTTCTTGACCCAGGCGGCGGCGCCGGCGACCGCATAGTCGCTGTGACCGCCTCGTCTGCCCAGCTTGTCATAGGCGGATGCCTCGCCGGGACCCATCTTGGGGAGCTGGATCTCGACCAGGATCTCGTCCGGCTCCAATGCGGAGGTCAATGCGTCGACGCAGAACTCGGACGCCTGTATCTCTCTCGTGCCTGAGGAGGAACGGGCGATCATCGTCCCACCGAGGGCGATCACCGCCGCCGGTTGATCAGCCGCCACGTCCGAGTGGGCTAGTGAACCGCAGGTCGTGCCGCGATTGCGCACTTGGACGTCACCGGTGAGCGAGGCCGCAGTGGCCAGTGCCGAGGCATGGGTGGCGATGAGCGGGTCCGAGGCCGTGGTGCCGTGACGGACCAGAGCCGGGACCGATATGTAGTCGCCCTCGTCGCTGACCGCGTCGAGACCAGGAATGCGCCCGATGTCGACGACAACAGCCGGGGAGAAGAGCCGGGTCTTCATCAGCGGGATGAGGCTCATCCCACCCGCCATCACCTTCGAGCCGTCGCCCAGTGCTCCCAGCGCCTCGTCGAGCGAGGAGGGTGCCACGTATTCGAATTGTCTCGGGTACATGTCAGGCCCTCGCTTCCTGCATCGCCTGCCAGACCTTTTTCGGTCTGACCGGCATGTCGACGTGTTTCACGCCCATCGGAGTGAGGGCGTCCACGACCGCGTTGACGATGGTATGGGCTGAGCCGATGGTGCCCGCCTCACCGATCCCCTTCACCCCCATCGGATTGATCGGTGTCGGAGTCACCGTGCGGCTGAGGTCGAAGGAGGGGAGGTCGGTTGCTGTCGGCAACGGATAGTCGAGAAGCGAACCGGTCAGCATGTTGCCATCCGCGTCATAGATCGCTTCTTCGAACATTGCCTGCCCTATCCCCTGGGCGATACCGCCGTGGATCTGCCCATTGACGATCATCGGGTTGATCACCTCGCCGCAGTCATCGACGCCGTGGTACTCCAGGAGTTCGACGTTGCCGGTGTCCGGGTCCACCTCTACCAGGGCAAGGTGTGTCCCGAAGGGCCAGGTGGCGTTGCCGGGACTGAAGGACGTGTGCGCCTCGAGCCCGCCGTCGACGTCATCAGGGCTGGTGTGAGACTGGTACGCCGCCTTCGCTATCGCAGCCCAGTCGACACTCTTGTCCGGTGACCCGGCTACATGGGCGCCGCCGTCGACGAACACCATGTCCTCGGCCGAAGCCTCGAGGAGATGAGCGGCGATCTTGGCCGCCTTCGCCTTGACCACCTTGGTCGCCTCGAACGTTGCGGCCCCGTCCACGGCGATGGAGCGGCTACCGAAGGTGCCGATGCCCATCGGATGCTCCCGGGTGTCGCCGTGCAGAACCCTGATGTCCTCCACTGGGATCCCGAGGCCGTCGCCGACGATCTGAGCCCAGGTCGTCTCATGGCCTTGCCCCGTGGGCCCGGTGCCGATGACCACGGTGACTGTCGCATCCGGATTGACACGGACCAGCCCGGAGCCGTTGAAGGATGCCGGGAGCCCGTAATTGCTCCAGGAGAACCCGATATCGGCCAGCACGGCAGGGCCGAATCCGCAGACCTCGACGTAGGAGCCCACTCCGACCCCGACGAGTCGGCCCTCGGCGCGGGCTTCTTCCTGTCTCTTTCTCATGCCTGCGTAGTCGGACTGGGCGATCAACTTGTCGACGGCTGCCTCGTAGTTGCCAGAGTCGAGGGCGAAGCCGCAACCCATGACCGCGGGAAACTCGTCGGGCTGCCAGAAGTTCTTCTTCCGAACCTCGAACGGGTCCATGCCGATCTCGTGGGCAAAGGCGTCGATGATCCGTTCCAGGTAGTAGATCGCCTCCGGCCGGCCGGCGCCGCGATAGGCGTCGGTGGTCATGGTGTTGGTGACAACGCAAGCGACCGTCCACGAGACGGGCATCTTGTACTGACCCGACCCGATCCAAAGTCCCAGCAGCGGGATGGCCACGGTGAAGTTCTGGGTGTAGGCGCCCATATCGGCGATTGCATCGAGCTTGTACCCGAGAAATTCGCCATCCTTGGTTCCGACCAGAGTGGCGGTGCCAAGCCAGCCCCGACCGTGGATGGTCGACCCGGATGCCTCCCGGCGGGTCTCGGTCCACTTCACGGGGCGTCCCAGCTCTTTGGCTGCGAACGCGGCCAGGATCTCGTCGTTGTAGACGTTCAGCTTGGAGCCGAACCCGCCTCCGACCTCGGGGGCGATCACCCTCACCGCAGTGGTCTTCATCCCGAAGGTCGTAGCGATCGCTCCTCCGAGGGCGTGAGGGACCTGAGTCGAGCTGAAGACAGTGAACTGCCCGTAACCCTTGTTGTACTCGGCCATAACGGAACGAGGCTCGATGGCGACGGGGATGAGACGCTGGTTGATCATCTCCAGGCTGACGACAACCGCATCCTCCCGTTCCATGGCGGCGTCGACCTGTGGCGTCTGGTCCTCGAGACCGAGCGCCTCCCAATAGCCGTGATAGGTCCAGGTGTGGATGACGTTCGAGTCGAGCTCGTCGTGGACCTTCACCTCGTCTGATGCCGCCTTCTTCAGGTCGATGACAGGGGGCAGCACGTCGTAATCGACCTCGACTGCGTCAGCTGCGTCCTGCGCCGAGTAGCGATCTTCGGCGACCACCATTGCCACAGCCTCGCCGACATGGTTGACCTCACCTGCGGCGAGCAGGGGGCGGAGCTTCCCGATCGGCACCTGCGCCACCAGCGGGCCGAGATGAGCCACGTCGTCGTGGGTGTAGATAGCCACGACCCCTGGCATGGCCTTAGCTGCCGAGGTGTCGAGCGAAGTGATCTTCGCTCGGGCCACTGGAGATCTGACGAACGCGACCTGGACCATGCCCGTGCGAGTCAGATCGTCCACGTACTCCCCGTAGCCCTGGATGAGGGCTGGGTCCTCACGCCGACGCACGGCCCCGCCCATCACACTCGTGGTAGCCATCAGTGAGCCTCCTCCCAATCCGGAGCCGCCGGCTCCTCACCCCTCATCTTGGCCCCGGCGTATTCCACGGCGCGGACGATGTTGTGATAACCGGTGCAGCGACACAGGTTCCCCTCGATCCCGTGCCGGATCTCGTCCTCAGACGGGTTCGAATTCTCGGCGAGGAGGGCCGCCGCTGACATGATCATCCCCGGGGTGCAGTAGCCGCATTGGAGGCCGTGGCGTTCCCAGAAACCCTCCTGAACGGGATGAAGCTCGCCGTTGCTGGCGAGCCCCTCGATGGTCATGACTTCGGCCCCATCGGCCTGAACGGCAAACATCGTGCATGACTTCACGGCTTTGCCGTCGAGATGCACCGTACAAGCGCCGCAATAGCCGGTCTCGCAACCGACGTGGGTCCCGGTCAGGTTGAGATCCTCACGAATGAAATGAACCAGAAGCGTTCTCGGCTCGACCTCCCCCGACACCGATCGCCCGTTGACGGTCATGGACACATTCATGGAGGCCCCTTTCGGTACGACGCCGGAACGCGGCGAAACATATCAAACGGCGTTGGCTCGTGAAGCCCAGAATGGCCAGGAGGTCAGATGGAGGAGCCCAGGGCGAGACGGTTCCTCTCTCCAACCTCCGTCGCCGCATCGAAATCGGTCACGAGACGGGTGGCGTAGGTCGCCTTGGTGTTGCCGGCCTGGTCGGACGGGTAGACACCGACCTGGGCTGTGCCGGTGTCATAGAAGATCTGGGGCGAGCCAACCTACAGGCGGCTAGCCAACGTGTGCCGGTGGCCCGGTCGCGTGGCTGCCACGGGAACTCCGCTCCGGCCCAGGTAACCTGTGGCATCCCGGGCCCGTAGCTCAATCCGGTCAGAGCAGCGGACTCATAATCCGTTGGTTGCAGGTTCAAGTCCTGCCGGGCCCACAAGAAAGCCCAGGGATTACTTGGGGTTTTCGCTTGCTCTCATCGCCTCGAACAGGCGTTTGCGGGGCGATTTCCCCGAGGCCACCGCCATGGCACCATCGAGCTTGGCGGCCAGCTCCTGATCGCGGTGGGGAAGATTGTGTCCGTAGATCTTGGCTCCGCGGACGGGGGTATCGCCATGGGTGAACCTCACCTGAATACGTGGTCTGGTTCAGCATGAAGCCCCGACAGGGTCGTCGGCCAAACCCGTCGGGGCTTCATGTGGGGGAAGATCGATCCGAGCCCCTGGGATACGAGCTCTATCTCCCAGCCCAGTGTCGCCCCCGGAGCCGGTGGCGCTTTTCGGTTAAGTAATCGCTGAATGGGAGCCGAGGGATACGCGCGTCGGGCAGCAAATCGGTGAACGATCTCGGTCTGAACCTGTCACAGCCACCGCCTAGCTTCCGGTGTCCTGTGTTCCCGGTCACCCAGAAATGTGTACCTGCTCGAAGCGTGCGGCTCCTGGCCGCTCAGCCCCGAAGTCCTCACCCAAAATTCAGGCGATGCCGGAATGGGAGCAGGCATGCCGGCCCGATACCCAAAGGGGATCGTTCACTGCTGACCTCAAATTCTGTTTAGCCGTCAACGCAGCCGGGTAAGCGTATATCAAGGAAAGGCCAACGGACCTTCGGGTTTGTTGGTCTTTCCCCTTTCTCGGGCCCGAAATGCCCGATTCCCACCTGACGCTTTCGGGAAAGTGACAGTGGGTTGATGGGAGCCCGTGGCCGCCCCTCTCCTTCCGGCGGCTTCCCAATTCCCAGTAGGAAACCTCCCGGCCTCACCCACCGGGAGGTTTCCATGCAACGTCCTCCTCTGTATGAGGTGGCTAGTGCTCACACCTCCCGAGGCAGCACCAACCGAATGGCGGAGGATCAGGAACGCCGTCCTCATCCGAAAACAGATCACCTGCCAGACCTGCGGACATCCGGCAACCGGCGTCGACCACATCGCCCCCGGTCCCGAGGCGGTGGTGACAACTGGAGGAACCTGGCCGCCTCATGCAAGCGTCGGCATGCGAGAAAGGTGCCCACGACCCGAACCTGCGATTACGCCGTCCTGCGTTGGGGGCTGAATCTCGACGAGCCCGGCCCGCTCCGAAGATCAGTCCTCCGCTGACAAAAGGAAGGGGCCGCAACCCCTCTCAGGACGGCCCCCTCACCCCACTCGCGAGCGAGCGACACGGACGGTACGACGGGTGAAATCATTACCTGGACTCGACGACCGAGATCGCGAAAAATACTGAACGCAAAAGACGGCTCGATTTCCGCCCCGCCGCCCCCCGCTTGGAGCGAGGGTCTCCTTCCATAAGGCAACTCTAAGGGCCCGGTGGTACATGTCCGATTACAGCGCGGTCCCGTTGGATGCCGTAGCAATGTGGGGGAGGGCTTACTGCCGAAATCCAATCCTGAGGGTTGGAGCGCGCAGTGAGATGGATCAGCTATATGGGAGTCGCCGTCGTCGCCTGGCGCGGTGGGATGGTCTGGCGGGGGCGGGAAGCCGAGGGCCGGGTGCGTACCTGGAAGGGCAGGTGGAGCGAGGACGACTACCAGCCCACCAACCTCCCCACCAAATCCTCGGTACACATCGAGGCTGAGGGTATGAGCCGGAACATCCCCCGCTAGGCCACAAAAGAGCCGCTTGGGGGATTTGCCGACCGGGTGGCTCGGCTGGGGACGTGCCTGGCAGATGCCGTGTCCGCGGCGCCTCTGCCGTTGCGCTCGTTCCTGAGGTCGATTCGAGGGATGACCCGCGGATACAGGCGGCCGGTCTGCTGGCTGGGATCACCCGTCGGCCGACGCGTTGCTGGATGAGCTGCGTGCGGCGTATCTTCAGACGCCCGGAACGGCTGTTGCTCTGGTTGACGATGAGAGCCCAGCGGCCTCATAATCCGATGGTCAGGTTCAAGTCTTGCCGGGCGCTCGCCGATGTCGATTCGTCTCTTCTACGACCACTGGTCTCAGTACAACCAACGACTCATCGACGTCGTAGTCGAAATGTCTCCCGAGCAGCTTGCTCTGCGTCCCGACACAACGCGTGCCCCCGTGTGGGCGATCGTTGCTCACATTGCGGGAGCACGGGTCTACTGGTTGTGCGGTGTCCTCGGCGAGCCAGGAGCGGAAACGTCGCCATTTCCCGATCCACACGGCGATGGCTGGGAGGATGACGAGGACAAACCGCGAGATGCGCCCGAGTTGGTCACCGCGCTCGAGGCGACCTGGCAAATCGTGGACGATTGTCTCGAACGATGGACCCCGGAGATGCTGAGCGAGACATTCGAACGTATGAGGCTCGGTGCGCCGCAAACGCATTCACGAACCTCAGTCCTTCAGCGACTTTTCAGTCACGATGCGTATCACTGCGGCGAGTTGTCACAGACGCTTGGGGTGGCCGGCCTGCGTCAGATCGACCTCTGGGGCCCGGAAGGGCTCGTCCGGGAACCTGGTCAATACGGTTAGCCATCGGCTGGCAGCAAACGCCGGTTGTGACTCCACATTGAGCCAGGATCCGGCAATCATGTCTGCAACACGTGAGGGAAAGTAGGGGGCAGCCCCTTCATGCCCGACCAAACGGGAGAAACCAGAATTGGCCATCGACACCAAGAGCACGCCGACGGAGCGATCACGGGCTCCGCGATTTCTGGTGTGGTTGCTTGCGCTGGCGGTCGTGGGGGTGGCCGGCGTCTTGTTGACGCTTGTCTGGTTCGTCGGCCCATCGACCCATGCGATGGAAACCGTCCCGCCCGCTGATGCAGTGGTGCTGTTCGCCGGAGCTACCGACCGTCTCGACACAGCCGTGCAGCTCATGGAGAACGGAGCTGCTCCGAGCCTGGTCATCCCCAACGGGACGGACATCGAGGACGCCGAGGATCTCTGCGAGGGAGAGGCCTCCTTCGAGGTCGTCTGCCCCACCACCGACGAAGTGACGACAGCCGGCGAGGCTCGCGCAATAGGCCAGATCGCCGGTGAGAGGGGTTGGTCGAGCCTGATCGCGGTCACATCGGTCTATCACGTCCATCGGGCCACCTACTTGTTGGGCCGCTGCTACGACGGCCCGGTCGATGTGGTGACACCGTCGCAAGGTCTGGGTTTGGGGGACTTGGTCGACAAGATCCCCCATGAATGGGTCGGATTCCTGGGCGCCGTAGTGCTCCAGCCCGCCTGCTGAACCGCTGCCTTCATGGCACACTGACTCTCCAATGACGACAACGACCAGCACATGGCCGGCGGGCCGCGTTCTCGCCCTGATCGGCCTCATCCTCTACGTCGTCACCGGTGTGTTCCCCTATCTGGCCTCCGGTCTGGTGGCGCCGTTGTGGGGCATCGCCGTCCTATATGCGGGCTGGTTGGTGGGATTGTGGGTGACGATCCAGCTCTTCCGCCGCGCTTCGCCATGGGCCCTCGCGATGCAGGTCGCCGCTGTCGCCTTCTGGTGGCTCGTCGTGTCGCTAGGGGAGTCGGTCTTCGGCTGGACTGCCTAGTCAGGGTGTCGAGACTCGGCGGCCGGTCTCGAATGATTCGATCGACGCATGGGCCAGCTCCAGCGCACGATGCCCGGTACGGGCGTGTATCGGTGGCTCAGCTCCACCCGTGAAGGCCGGGATCAACTCGTCGAGATGTCGATCGAACATGTCATGGAAGTCGCGGTCCCGATCGTTGAAGTAACCGGCCTCCCATACGGTGGAGTTCTCGTCTCCGGCCCTGCTCGAGACGAATCGTCGGACGGTGTCTTCCACGAGCACCCGGCCATTCGTGCCATTCACCTCTAGATAATGGGTGTTGGGGTATGCGTAGGAGGAGTCATAGCTCCCGACCAGACTCCCTACCGCCCCGCTGGCGAAGCTCAAGGCGATAGCCATCGTCGAGTTCCCGTGACCGGTGAGGTTGTCGACCATCTGAGCCATCACGCTGTCGATCGGGCCGCACAGATGCTCGAGCATGTCGAATCCGTGGCACTGGGTCTCGATGAGATTGGCTTGAGGATGCTCGCTCGTCCCGGGTTCCCCACCAAACCTCCAGGTTGCAAACACGATCTCGCCCAGCTCCCCGTTCTCGATCGCGGCCCGGGCGCGGATGACCGGGACCGCGTAACGGTGGTTGAAGTTGATCGCAAAGAACAGCGAACGCTTCTCGGCTTCCGCTAATAGACGTTGGGACTCCTCGACGTCGAACACGAACGGCTTCTCGACGAGCAGTGGAAAGCCGGCCTCGATGGTTTGCAAAGTCGTCTCGAAATGATGCTCATTGGGTAGGCAGAGAGAGACGAGATCCGGGTTCTCCTGTTCGAGCATCTCATGAAGGTCGAGATATGGCGTGGTGCCGAACTCGGCGGCTCGGCTCTCGGTCTTCTCTTTGGTTCGACCCACCACTGCCACGAGTTCGCAGTCAGTGCGCCTACTAAACAGCCGGGCGTGCTCGCGGCCCCACCATTCGCCGGTCCCGACTACGCCGACACGCACTTTCTCAGTCATGGGTCGAATCTTCGTCGCTTTGCGCTGGCCACGACGCTCGCAGATGCGCCGCGGCTCGCTCCGGGACGACGTCGTTGATGAAGGCCCCGGCTGCGGATTCGCTGGAAGCCAGGTATTTCAGCTTCCCCGGCGCTCTCCTCGGCGAGACCACCTCGATACGAAGATGAGCGAGGTCGCGCATCTCATGTACGGGAGCCTGAAACACCGTCGAGAGATAGGGGATCTGCTCTCCGAATAGCCCGTCGAACGCCGCGGTGACATCGGCCTGGAGACGAAGGAGCTCGCCGCGCTCCTCCCGACTGAGGTCGGCGAGATCAGCGAGATGTTTTCTTGATTGAATGTGGATCTCATACGGCCAACGGGCGGCGGAGGGCACGTATGCAACGAAGTTCGCCGTCTCGCCGACGATGCGCCGCCCATCCTCCAACTCGGCGTCGAGGACCGCACAAAACAGGCATTTGTCGTAAGCGGACTTGTAGCGAGCGGCCGCATCGAGGGACCTTCGCGGCTTGGGCGGAATGAATGGATAGGCGTAGATCTGGCCGTGAGGATGATGGAGGGTCACCCCGACATCGGAGCCTCGATTCTCGAACACCAGGACGTACTCGACACCAGGGATCTGGGACAGCGCTTGGGTCCGATCGACTATCGAATCGGCGATCGTGCTCAGTCGGTCATCTGACAGATATGAGAAAGAAGTCTCGTGGTCGCTGCTGAAACAGATGACCTCGCATTGGCCCACGCCACCGGCTACTGCGAGTAGACCGCTGTCGCTCGTGGTCTCGGGCAACGGCGTCAGTGATGGGAATCGGTTCTCGAAAACGACGACGTCATAGTCGGCTGCCGGGATCTCGGTGGCGTGGCCGGGGGTGCTTGGGCAGAGCGGGCACTCGTCGAGGGGAGGGAGATGTGTTCTCTCCTGACGATGCGACGCCACTATCACCCACTCCTCCTGGAGCGGATCGAAACGCAGTTCGGGATCGATAGAGGACTCCGCCAGATCCCGTGTGTCGAGTTCCGGATGGCCATGGCTGGCTCGGTCGTCGAAATAGATGAGGGCGCGGCCATCAGCGAGGCTGGTCGAAGTCTTGGCCACGGGACGAGCAGCCACCATCGCTACGTGATCCTTCCGGCCCTGCGGAGCTCGCGCTTGGCGAAGAGGCTTTGAGCCGACACCACGACGATAAGGAATGCGCCACTGACCACGAGCTGGTGGTAGTAGCTCAGAGTCCCGACTTGGTTGATGAGATTCTCGATCACCCCGAGCAGGAGGACACCGGCAAGAGTTCCGGTCAAGCCACCCGACCCTCCCGTGAGCAGGGTCCCTCCGATGACGACCGCGGCGATGGCCTCCAACTCGAAGCCGGCTCCGATGGTCGACAGACCCGAGGAGGACCTGGCGGCGACGAGCAGACCGGCCAAACCGCCGAGGAAGCCCATAAGTGTGTAGAGGATGAGCTTGACCCTGACCACCCTCACTCCCATCAGGACTGCTGCCTCCTCGGAGCCACCGATGGCGTAGGTGGAGTGGCCGAGTCGTGTTCGGTAGAGCACCACCATCCCCAGCAGGAGCACACCCAGGGCGATCCAAGCGGGTAGGCCCACCCCCGCGAACGTGGATTGGCCGAGAGATATCACCCACTCGCCCTCCGGGATCAGATGAGTGATATTGCCGTTGTCGGATACCTTGAATGCGAGCCCACGTGCGAAGAGCAGACCGGCCAGGGTGACGATGAACGGCGGCATGCGGCCTCTGCTGATCAACAGCCCCTGGGTCAGGCCGATGGCGGTGCACACCGCGAGAGGAACGAGGATCGCCGGACCGGAGCCCCACCGAGCCGAGTATGCGGTCAGAACCGCCCCCAACGCCAGCATCGACCCGACAGACAGGTCGATTCCGCCGCTGATGATGACGAACGTCATGCCCACCGAGATGATCAGGAGGAACGAGCTGGCCACGGCCATGCTGGCGAAGTTCCGGGCACTCAAGAAGGTGGTGCCAAACGCAAACGCACCCGCGGCCACCACCACGATGAGCACAGGGATGGCGGGAGTGCGTCGGAGGTAGGCCAGCGTGGCGGGCACCAGGCTCCTCGGTTCCACCTCGCCTTCCTGTGGCGGAGGCGCCGGGGGTCGGGAAAGGTCGAGTGCGCTCACGTGGAGCCTCGGTCCCGCTGGAAATACACCGCAGCGATGATGATCGCCGCCTGGACCATCCTCGCATCCGCGTCGGAGAGGTCATGTCGTATGAGGGTCGAGAAAACCAGTTGCATGAGGAACGCACCCGCCACGGTTCCCAGGACCCTGACCTTGCCGCCGCTCAGAGGGGTGCCCCCCACGACGACGGCAGTGATGGCACTGAGCTCGATCAGGAGACCGACGAAGCTCGGATCGGCGGCGGCCGATCGGGCAGTGACGAGAGTCCCGGCGATTGCGGCGAAAACCGCGCAGATGACGTAGACGATGAGGACCACCCGCCGAACCGGCAGGCCGGCCCCCAACGCTGCTCGGGGGTTCCCGCCGATGGCGATAACGTTTCTGCCGAACTGGGTGCGCCTGACAATCAAGGCAGTCACCAGCGCAAGCAGTCCTGCCAGGAGAGCGGCGATCGGTACCCCCAACAGACGGTTCTGTCCGAGGGCCGCCAGGGTCGGGTCGAAGATCTCGACAAGCCGGCCGCTGGTGAAGGCGAGCGCAATGCCACGTCCGGCCACGAAAAGGCCGAGGGTGGCGATGATGGGCTGGATGCCCAGGAAGGCCACGAGAGACCCATTGAGGAGCCCGGCCAGAACCCCGGCCACAAGCGCCATTCCGATGGCGAGCCAAGGGCTCTGTTCGACGAAGATGGCGACCATCGCTGCAGCCAGCGCCATGACTGCTCCAACTGAGAGATCGATTCCAGCGGTCCCAATGACCAGGGCCATGCCCAGAGCGACGATCACTACCGGTGCCACTTGAACGAGCTGGAGCTGCGCATTGCGTAACGACGCGAAGTTTGGGGTTGCGATGAGGTTGAACAGCACGACGGCGCCGAGGGCCAGATAGACGCCGTTTTCGCGGATGAAACGCCAAGCTTTCTCGGAGGTGACTGCCGGCGCTGGGCTCGTGATGGCTGTCATGGCGACTCCGGTCGAATGTCGGTGACAGCATGCGCGATGAGGTCCATGACCGCGTCCTCATGGATGGCCTCGCCTTGGAGCTCGCCGACGACCATTCCTTCCTTGAGGACGAAGACCCGATTCGATCCCTCGATTACATCCTCGAGTTCTGAAGAGATGAGGATGACCGCTAGACCGCCGACGGCCAGCTCGTCGATAAGGGCCTGGATCTCGGCCTTGGCCCCGACATCGATTCCCCGGGTGGGCTCGTCGAGGAGCACGACATCGGGGTCGTTGCACAGGAGGCGCGCCAGCAAGACCTTCTGCTGGTTGCCTCCGGAGAGCTCGCCGACGCTTTGATCCAGATCGGTCACCTTGATCTGAAGGCGATCGACGTACTTGCCGACGATCTCCTCCACCTTGGAGCTCGATACGAAGCCCCATTTCGCGACCGAACGGCCAGCTGCCAGGGTGATGTTGTCCTTTACTGACATGGTGGGGACGATCCCCTCGGCCTTCCGGTCTTCGGGGAGCAGGCCAACTCCCTCGGAGACGGCGGCAGCGGGGGAGCCACGCTTGAGGACGACTTGATTCACCTTGATCTCACCATCGTCGAGACGCAGCAACCCAAAGATCCCCTGAACCGTTTCACTTCGCCCTGATCCCAGGAGGCCGGCAAGCCCGACCACCTCACCAGCACGCACATCCACGCTGACATCAGAGAGGACGCGGTGACGGCTCAAGCCTGACGCGGCGAGCACCGGTTCGCCGATGCTGCGGCCCTCGATGTCGAACGCGGTCTTACCGGAGGAACGGACGTCTTGGACGTCACGGCCCAACATTGTGGCGACGAGCTCGAGCCGGGTGATCTCGGCAACCGGTCCGGTATGGACTCTGCGACCGTCACGTAGGACGGTCACCTGATCGCACAACTCGAATATCTCATCGAGATCGTGACTCACGTAGAGCAGGGCGACGCCGTCGTCGCGGAGGATTCGAATCACCCGAAACAGCTGCTCGACTTCGTTGGGCTCCAGAGACGAAGTCGGTTCATCGAGGATCACCACCTTCGCGTCGGTAGATACAGCGCGGACGATGGCGATCATCTGTTGGACGGCGACCCCGACCGAGCCGAGCGGTCGTCGTTCGTCGACAGATATGCCATATCTACGGAGAAGTCGGGCCGCATCTGCGTTCATCTTCTTGACATCGACGAGGCCGAAACCACGCATCGGCTCCCGGCCGAGGAGGAGGTTCTGGGCCACGGTCATAAACGGCTCGAGGTTGATCTCCTGGAAGGTGGTGCTGATGCCTGCCTCCCACGCTTGGCGGGGACCGGCAAATGAAACCGGCTCGCCGTCCAGGCGGAGCTCGCCCTCATCGGCGCGATACACCCCGTTGATCAGCTTGATGAGGGTCGACTTGCCGGCACCGTTCTCACCGACGAGAGCGTGAACCTCCCCTCGGTAGATGTCTAGAGAGACCGCATCGAGGGCAATGACTCCCGGAAACCGCTTGGTGAGATCGATCGCTTGGAGCGTCGGTTCGCCACGGGTCACGGGAGTCACCGCCCTTGTCGTCGTCGAAATTACCGGAGAGAAGTCTCGCCGCCTCGGGGATTTCTAGTAGGCGTTCGCCAGTTCGGCCTCGGCGTTCTCGGGGGTGTACTCCTTGTCGGAGATGATGGTCACCTCGGGAACTCCTTCCCCGTTGTAGAACAGGTCGAGAGCCCGGAAAGCGAGCGGTCCGAATCGGGGATTGGACTCGATCACACCGGAGATCCATCCGTCGATGATGCCCTGGACCGCGCCCTGGGTCCCGTCGATGGTGATGATGGCCACATCGCCCGGGGCATACCCGGCCGCCTGCAACGCGGCCACCGCCCCAAGCGCCATCTCATCGTTGTGGGCGTAGATCGCGGTGATCTCCGGGTTGCTCGTGATGAGCTGCTCGGTCACGGTCTGGCCCATGGCCCGCTCGTAGTTGGCGGCCTGTTGTGCGACGATCTCGAGATTCGACCCTTCCGCCTCTAGCTGCTCGAGGAACCCGTTGTTGCGGTCAGTGGTGACGTTCACACCCGGGGCCCCGAGGAGAATGGCGACATTCCCTTCGTCACCGGTTACGGCCATCATGGCGTCGGCGGCCCGACGACCCTGCTCGACGAAATCGGAGCCAACCCATCCGATGAAATCGGTGCATGCGGTCTTCGTGGTCAGCTGACGATCGATCGTCATGATCGGAATGCCCGCCTCTTGGGCGTAGGTGAGCGCGGGGTCCAAGCCTTCGGAATTCAACGGCGAGATGATCAGAGCGTTCGCACCCTGATCCACCATGCTCTGAATATCCGAGATCTCCTTGTTGAGATCGGATTCGGCATTGGTGGTTATCAACTCGATCCCGAGCTTCTCGGCCTCCGAGACGATTGATTCGGTCTCCGCGATGCGGAACGGGTTTGCCTCTCGTTCCGACTGAGCGAACCCGACCAGACCTTCGAGTAGATCGACGTGTTCGACTCCACCGTTGTAGTCCCCGTAGACGCAGGTCTCACCCTCGGTCCGGTCGACCTGCTGTGCAGCCTCGTCGGTCTCCAGACCGCCCGCCGCCGTAGTCTCCGTGGCCCCTTCAGTCGTGTCGGGTGCTGCTGTCGTAGCCGGCGCCTCAGTTGTCGCCACACTCGTGTCCGTTGCCCCCGATGTCGTGGTGTCGCCTCCCTCGGTGCCGCAGGCGGCAACGAGGAGAGCGAGAACCGTGAATAGCACCACGGTCTTCGCCATGGTTCGCTGATGTCGCATGGATCATCCTCCTCCGGGTCTTCATGCGTGGCGAGGCTCTACGTCCAGAAGCGAACGAGAGTTACCAATTACGATCGTTACCGTATCAACTCTGATCAACGGCGTCAACCGGGACCCACACCTTTGCGGCCCTATTCATAGGGCGATTTCTGCCGAAGTCGTTGTAGAAGATGATCTGTGTTCAGGGTCGGGAAACTTGCTCATTTATGAACAATAGACTTCACTAACGATCAAATACGGTATAACGTGATGACATGATCCCAGCGGAACGAAGAAGGCGCATCCTTTCGAGGACGAGGGCGGCCGGAGTCGTGTCCACCCAAGCGCTGGCCGATGAGCTAGGCGTTTCTGGGCTGACGGTGCGACGCGACTTGAAGAGAATGGCTGACGAGGGTTTGCTGGTCAGGACTCGAGGTGGTGCCTCGATGAGGGACTCCATGGCCCGGGAGTTGAGCTATCTCGAGAAAACTGCCGAAGCACACGATGAGAAGATCTCAATCGCCGTGGCAGCCGCCGGGCTGATCGAGGCTGGGGATTCGATCATCATCGGGCCCGGCACCTCGACTTTGGAACTGGCCAACCAGATAAAGCTCGTGCCCGATCTCACAGTTGTCACCAATTCCCTGCTTGTAATCGATGCCCTGATGAATGTCTCGACGATCCAAGTCGAAGCAACCGCCGGCTCGCTCCGGCGTTCCATCCGGGCCTTGGTGGGCCCTCTCACCGAAGAGAGTTTGCGGTCGCTCCGGGTGAACAAGGTCTTCATGTCGGGGAACGGGCTGTCCCGGGCCCGAGGGCTCACAACCCCGGAGGTGACCGTTGCAGCTTCGGATCGCGCCCTTGCCGGTGCAGGTGAGCGGAGAGTGGTCCTCGCCGATTACACCAAGATCGGCAAGGACACGATGTGGCAGACGATGAGTGTCGCCGACATCGACATCCTCGTCACTGACGACAAGGCTCCGGTCGCGGAGCTCGATGCTCTGCGTCGCGATGGGGTCGAAGTGATCGTGGCAAGAGTGGCGGGTCGATCCGCTGCTCGCGACGTCGACAGTTGACGATTTGACCGCCGGGTCGACACATCCCTGGTCATAATCAGCCGATGCCGAGGTCCACGCCTTGGTGGCGTAGCGCCGTCGTGTACCAGGTGTATCTGCGCTCCTTCGCCGATGGGAATGGCGACGGGACCGGCGACATTGCCGGCCTCCGGTCGCGTCTTCCCTACATCCGGTCGCTGGGTGTCGACGCCATTTGGATAAACCCCTGGTACGTGTCGCCGTTGAACGACGGTGGATATGACGTCGCCGACTATCGCAGGATCGACCCCCGGTTCGGCACGCTAGAGGACGCGATCGGGCTCATTGAGGAAGCGAACGGTCTCGGGCTGCGCGGTTCTGCTGGATCTGGTGCCCAATCACACATCCTCCGAACACGCTGGTTCCAGGAGGCTATTGCGGCCGCGCCGGGGAGTCAGGCTCGCGCCCGCTATCACTTCCGACCTGGCCGTGGCCCGGACGGTGCGCGAGCCGCCGACCGATTGGAGCAGCGACTTCGGGGGGTCGAACCTGGAGCCGGGTCGCCGACGGTGAGTGGTATCTCCATCTGTTCGACTCCAGCCAGCCCGACCTCAATTGGGCCAACCCCGAAGTCAGGGCCGAGTTCGTCGACATCATCAGGTTCTGGCTGGATCGCGGGGCAAGTGGGTTCCGGGTCGACGTGGCCAATGGCCTGGAGAAGGCCCCGACCTACCCCGATTTCGGTGCCGTCGAGCAAGCCGAAGGGGATCCCCGGTGGGGACCTCCACCCGTACTCCGATCGTGATCCCCTCCACGAGATCGTTCGGGAATGGAGGAGTGTCGTCGACGAGTATCCCGATGCGATCCTCGTCGCCGAGGCCTGGGTCGAGAATTGGGACAGGCTGGCTCGCTATCTCCGGCCCGATGAGTACCACCAGGCGTTCAATTTCGAGTTCATGGAGACACCGTGGGAGGAGGAGGCGATGAGGTCGGCGATCTCCATCGCAGTTCCCACCTCTGCTGCGGTGGGGGCAGTCCCGACATGGGTGCTCTCCAACCACGACATCGTGCGACAGGTCACCCGGTATGGGCTGCCTCAGACCATGGATGCCAGGGACTGGCTGCTCGATGGCGACCGGGAGTTGTTCGATGCCGGGCTGGGCCTACGCCGGGCGAGGGCGGCGGCGCTCCTGATGCTGGGGTTGCCCGGCTCGGCATACATGTACCAGGGTGAGGAATTGGGGCTTCCCGAAGTGCACGACCTCCCCTTGGAGGTCCTGGACGATCCGACGTACACCCGCTCGGAGCAAACCATGAAAGGCCGTGATGGTTGCCGGGTCCCAATTCCGTGGACGGCCGAGGGCGCCTCCTTCGGTTTCGGGTCGGACGGGTCGTGGCTGCCCCAGCCGGCGGATTGGGGCGGGCTTTCGGTGGAATCTCAGGAGGGAGTGCCCGATTCCATGCTCGAGCTCTACCGGGATGCAATTCGGATGCGGGACCATCACCTGGCCGGATCCGAGTCCTTCGAGTGGGTCGGGGCCGGCGTCGGATGTCTTGCCTTTCAGCGGGAATCGGTCTTGGTGGTCGTCAACTTCGGGCCGAAGGCGGCCGTCATGCCCGAGGGAGAGATCCTGCTCGCGAGCTCGAGGCTCGTGGAGGACCATCTACCCCCGGACACGACAGTTTGGGTAGGCGTCTGAGTCCAAGGGGACTCAGACGTTTCAGCTCAGGCGGTGGCGTCCCACGACGCGGTGAGGCCGCGCAGGCCGGCCGTAGCGTCGGGTGACGTGTCACCGTTGTCGCCGCGCAGAGAACGTATGTCGTCGCTCCCGTGGCGACATCCGACGCCGTCACCGCGACGGTGGCGGATTCTGGGGTTGCCGCGGTGGCCGTGGACCAGCCGCCCGCCCCAACGACGGTGCCGGTGCAGCTGTCTTGGGCCACGATCACCTGATAGGACCCTGGGGTGGCCGGCGTTGGATTGGACAGGGTCACGTGCCCGTTGAGGGTGACGTTGGCCTCAGCAGTGGCAGCGGCCTCCAGTGTGAGCAGCTCGACATACGTCGTGCCGCTTACGGTGACCGTGTCTGCTGGGTCGGTTACACCGATCCCGGTGTTTCCGTCCGTCTGGGCCAGACGACGCATGAACGCCGCCATCTGCTGCCGGGACACGTTGTCCTCGGGGCAGTACTGGGTGTTGGCCGGCGGGTTGCAGCCGATCGTGATCCCGTTCTCCTGCATCCACGCGATCGACTCGTGGAACTGGTTCGAGTCGGGCACGTCATCGAAGGAGTGGGCGGCGATCACAGCAACCGGCACCGCGATTATCAGCGCCAGAGTGGCGGCGATCGTGGTCACACGACGACGGGCGCGACCTGATTGAGTATCGGACATGGAGTATTCCTTCCTCTGTTCGCGGGTCGGGGCTTAATGGACCTCTCGACCCTGGTCATCGCGCCGCATACCACCCGATCCACATCCTGAAACACCGTGTCAACGAACGCCGGTAACCTCGCCAGATGATCGATTTCAGGCAACGGATCGGTGGCGATTGGGTAGATGCACTAGGTGGCGGGACCTGGGATCTGGTCAATCCGGCCACCGAAGAAGTAATCGAGAAGATCCCGTTTGGTGACGGGGAGGATGCTTCAGCAGCCATCGACGCCGCCGCCGATGCCTTCCCGGCCTGGTCACACCTCACCGCATATGACCGGGGGGCGATCCTGGAGAAGGCCGCCGCCTTCGTCGAGGCCAATCTCGATGATTTCGCCCGAATCACTACCGAGGAGTCGGGCAAACCCTTGGCCCAATCGAGGGGTGAGTGGCAGACCGCCCCCAACCAGTTCCGCTGGGCGGCCGGCGAGGCACAGCGTCTCTACGGGCGCTGGATTCCCTCGCGATTGCCCAACCGGAGAATCGACGTCACCTATCAGCCCTTGGGAGTGGTAGGTGTCATCACCGCATGGAACTTCCCGGTGTACAACCAGACGAGGGCCATCTCGTCGGCGCTGGCGGCCGGATGCACGGTCGTGAGCCGCCCCTCGGAGTTCACACCCCGTTCAGCGATGCTGGTGGCTCATGCGTTCGCCGAGGCCGGGCTCCCCGAAGGTGTTCTCAACGTCATCAACGGCGATCCCGAGCCCATGGGCCAGGTCATGCTCGACGACAAACGCTTGAAGAAGATCCAATTCACCGGATCGACCCGTGTGGGGCGGTTGCTCATGGACGGCGCCTCGAGGACGGTTACGCGGCTCTCTCTCGAGCTCGGAGGCAACGCTCCTGTGCTGGTGTTCCCCGACGCCGGTGACATCGCAGCCGTGGCCAAGAGCGCGATGCGGACCAAGGTTCGCAACAACGGCCAGGTGTGCATCGCCCCCCAGCGGTTCTACGTGCACGACTCGGTGGTCGACGAGTTCAACGAGAGTGCTGTAGCCACGGCTGAACAACAGGTCGTCGGCAACGGCTTGGATCCGGAAACGACAGTTGGCCCCCTGATCAACGCCCGTCAGCGCGACCGGGTTGTGGACCTCGTATCGGCGAGTGTCGACCAGGGTGCTCGGGTGCTCACCGGTGGCGACCGCCCGGATCACGATGGCTATTTCTACAAGCCCACCGTGCTCACCGATGTGAAGCCCGGGGTGCCTGTCCATGAAGAGGAGATATTCGGGCCGGTGATGCCGGTGATCCCATTCGACGACGTCGACGATGCCATCGCCGTGGCCAACGCCACCGATTACGGCCTGGCCGCCTACGTCTACACCCGTGACCTGGCCACCGCCTTCAAGGTGAGCGAAGCGCTCGAGTTCGGGATGATCGGGATCAACGACTGGCACCCCAGCACCCCCGAGGCGCCATTCGGCGGGGTGAAACAGTCGGGTCTGGGCCGTGAGTCGGGGCTCGAGGGCATCCACGAGTACGTCGAGCCCAAGACCAGGTACTTCGGCAACCTCGGGTGATCAGGTCCTCAATGTCGGTGATAGCCGCCCGAAGCCGTTAACCTGACGTAGCCGCACCGACCGGGAGGCCAGCGCTCAGACGCTCCACGGTGATCAACGGCAGTACTTCTCATCCGGTCAGACCGCCTCTTCTGCCGATCTCGCGCCAACCCGGTCCCGGGTTCGCATCGAGGGAGATCGCACCAACTGACCACAGCCCCGGGACACGGGGCGGAGAGAATCCAATTGTCTACCTTTGCCGAGCTCGGCCTGCCCGAGCCCTTTACCGAGATGCTCGCCCGTCGTGGCATCACCAGCCCCTTCCCCATCCAGGCGATGACCATCCCCGATGTCCTCGCCGGACGTGACGTCGCCGGCCGTGCCCCCACCGGGTCAGGCAAGACTCTTGCGTTCGGGCTGCCCGCGCTCGCCCGCCTAGAGCGTGGCCGGAGTCGCCGGCCCCGGGGCTTGATCCTTTCCCCGACGAGGGAGCTGGCCGATCAGATCTTCACCGAGCTCCAGCCGCTGGCGAAGGCGGTGAGTCGCTCCATGGTGGCCGTATACGGCGGTGTCTCCTACGGCCCGCAACGTTCGCGCCTCCAGCAGGGGATCGACCTGCTGGTGGCATGCCCGGGACGTCTCGAGGACCTGATCGACCAGGGAGTCGTAGACCTTCGGGAGGTGGATCTGGTGGTAGTCGACGAGGCGGACCGGATGGCGGACATGGGATTTCTCCCTGCCGTCAAGCGAATCCTCGACATGACGTCATCCGAGCGCCAGACGATCCTGTTCTCGGCGACGCTCGACGGAGACGTCGCCGTGTTGACCCAGCGGTACCAGCGCGACCCAGTTCGACACGAGTCCGAGCTACAGGACGACGACATCGCGAATGCCGAGCATCATTTCTGGAAGGTGGAGAGGGCGGATCGCACCGCTCATGTCGCCAGGGTGGTCACTTCTGCCAGCCCCACGATCGTGTTCACCCGAACCCGGCATGGAGCTGATCGGCTGGCCAAGCAGCTGGCGGGCGCCGGAGTCACGGCCGTTGCTCTGCATGGTGGGCGGTCACAGCAGCAGCGGAATCGTGCGCTCAAGGATTTCGCCAACGGGCGCAGCCAGGCCCTTGTGGCCACCGACGTGGCGGCCCGGGGCATTCACGTCGAGGGGGTTGCCAGCGTGATCCACTTCGATCCGCCCGAGGACGAGAAGACATATGTGCACCGTTCGGGGCGGACCGCCCGGGCCGGCGCAAGCGGGATGGTGGTCTCACTCGTCGATGGGAGCCAGGTGAAGAATGCCCAGAGGATGCAACGGGCCCTGGGTCTGGATTCCGCAATGGTGACAGGACCCGCGCCTCGTATGCCCAAGGAGCGAGTTCCCTCGACGTCGAGACCTGAACATCCACGCCGATCGGGCGACAACGAGTCGATCTACGTGGGCAACCTGCCGTTCAGCGTCACCGGGGAGGATCTGGAACGGATCTTCGCCAAACACGGAAGCGTCCACTCGGCCACAGTCGTCACCCATCGGGACTCGAGGAAGTCGCGTGGTTTCGGCTTCGTAGAGATGACTCCCAAGGCATCGAACGCCGCCATCGCAGCTCTCGACGGCTCGAGTGTCTCTGGACGTCGGTTGAAGGTGAGGGCAGCCAGGCCCGGAGTCGCCCACCCCTAACCTGCCCCCGGTGATCGAGGCTGCGGCAGTCCCGCGCTGGAAGTTCGTCCTGATCGGGCTCGCCGCAGGTCTCCTCTCCGGAGGATTCGGGATTGGTGGGGGCATCGTCATGGTCCCTCTGCTGGTGGCGGTCGGCCTCGACCGTCATCGTGCCCACGCGACATCCCTGGCCAGCATCCTCCCCATAGCGGCCGCGGGGGCGGTCACTTTTGCCCTCTCCGGCGAGGTCAACTTGGGTCTTGGGGTGCTCGTGGGGGTGGGCGGCGTCATCGGATCGATCGTGGGTGCGTCGCTGATGAATCGTCTCAGCACCAGGTCGCTGAGCATCTTCTTTGGCCTGGTGCTACTTGCGGCGGGAGTCCGCATGATCTTCAGCACCGACCCTCTCCCACTGGCGGGCGGATTCAACGACTTGACGCTGGGATTGATCGCCGTGGGCATTGGTCTCGTCTCCGGGTTTCTGGCCGGCGTGGCCGGAGTCGGAGGCGGCATCGTCATCGTCCCGGCAACGGTGCTGTTGCTCGGATTCACCCAGCACGTGGCGCAAGGCACATCGCTTCTGGCCATCATCCTCACCTCGATCGCCGCCACGATCATCAACCGAAAGAACCGCCGCGTACGCCTGAGGGAGGCCGTGACGGTTGGAGCCGGCGGTGTCGTTGGAGCGGTCCTCGCATCCGTGGCCGCCCTCGGTGTCGACGGCAGGGTCCTATCTGCACTCTTCGGGGTGTTGGCGGTCCTGGTCGCTGCCCGCACTCTCTACCAGGCTTACGCCTCGGAGCCTCAGCCCGTTTAGCCGATGATCACCCCATGGTTTCGCATCTCGTCGATGGCTCGTTGCCCGTCACCGGGCTCGAGATCGACCGATGCGCTGGCATCCGGTATCACAGACGTCTCGTAATCCTTTGCCGCATCGAGGGCCGTCTCTTTGACGCACCAGTCGAGAGCCAGCCCGACGACGACTACCCGCTGGCAGCCACGCTCCTCGAGCATCCCGCGCAGGGCCGTCGGAGTCTCCTCACCGGTCACGGGATCGCGCATCGTGAACCCCGAGTATCCGTCCTCGCCGTTGGCACCGTTCTGAACGATCGGACCCGACACCTCGAGGCCGGGATGGAACTCCGCCCCCCAAGTGCCCTGGACGCAGTGCACCGGCCAGATGCCCCCGTCCTTCTCGAAGTGCGGGGTCGACTCGGGGTGCCAGTCCTGGGTGTAGACCACGAAAGCGCCGGCCGACAGGGCCCGCATCACCTCGATGTTGACTCTGGGGACCACAGCGTCTCCACCCTGGACGAACAGGCTCCCGTTGGGATCGGCGAAGTCGTTCTGCACGTCTACAACGACGAGAGCAGTGCTGGTGTCGTAGCTGATCACGTCCGGCAGGCTACAAGCGGGCAATAGGCTTGGGACATGGGAATCTCCCGGGGCGCCCTACTCACTGATCAATACCAGTTGACGATGGCCCAGCTCTACTTCAGACACGGCCTTCACGAACGCGACGCCCGGTTCGAGCACTTCTTCCGGCGTTATCCCGACTACGGCGAGCACGAGGCCGGATACGCCATCAATGCGGGCTGGGGCTGGCTGGGGAGATGGGCCGATCGTGCCCGCTTCGGCGCCAAGGAGCGAGACGCCCTCAGAGCTCATCGAGTCGAGGGGCATCGCCTCTTCTCTGACGATTTCATCGAGTGGTTGGGCGGTGTCAGCTGGGATGCCTTGCGCTTCGAGGCGATGCCGGAAGGGAGGGTCGCCCACGCCAACGTCCCTCTAACGGTCGTCGAAGGACCGCTCGGAGTCGCCCAGATTCTGGAGACATCGCTGCTCAATCATCTCAACTTTCACACCCTTGTCGCCACCAAGGCATCGAGGGTGGTGGAGGCGACAAGGGGTGGCGCCGTCCTCGAGTTCGGCTTGCGCCGGGCCCCCGACGAGGGTGGCATCGCGGCGACAAGGGCTGCCTTGATCGGGGGTGTGAACGCATCCTCCAACGTCGGAATCTCCCATGAGATGGGGGTCATGCCGCAGGGGACCCATGCTCACTCGATGGTGCAGGTCTTCATGGCGTTGGGCGATGGAGAATTGGGCGCCTTTCGCGCCTATGCCGACATGTACCCCGACGAATGCATCCTGCTCGTCGACACCATCGACAGCTTGGAGTCGGGAATACCGAATGCGATCACCGTTTTCGAGGAGCTGAGGGCCCGTGGCCACAGCCCCGTCGGCATTCGCCTCGACTCGGGCGACCTCGCTCATCTGTCGGTTCTGGCATCGCAGATGCTGGACAAGGCCGGATTCCACGACGTGCACATCGTTCTCTCCAGCGGTCTCGACGAACTGACCATCTTCCAGATCCTCACCCAGGTCACAGATGAAGCTCCCCGCTACGGGGCGGATCCTGATCGGGTGATCCGTCGGCTCCTCTACGGGGTGGGAACCAAGATGGCGACGTCGGACGGGCGTCCATACCTGGACGGCGTCTACAAGCTGGTCGCGATCGCCGACCGGGACGAATGGCGACCGGCGATCAAGGTTTCGGACACTCCCGCCAAGATTGTGAACCCGGGCCGCAAACGGGTCCATCGCCTCTACGACCAACGAGGGCTCGCCACCGTGGACCTCATGGGATTGGCCGACGAGACGCTTGGATTCCCTCTCGAGGTGCGACATCATCGCGAGACCGGCATCGGGCGGACCCTGGACGAGTCGAGGGTCTCGGCTTCCGAGGAGCTACTCGAACCGGCGACCCTCGTGGCACCGTCCGATGACCCTGCTGTCGTAGCGGAAGCCAGAAAGCGCCGGGTGTCCGACCTCGAGCGTCTCGACCCGGGCGTCAAGCGTCTGGTCAACCCCCACGTGTATCACGTGTCGGTGACCAGACGCCTTGCCGACCTCAAGACCCGGCTCATTGAGGAAACGCTCTAGCCGAGGTCGTCTCCCTGACCCGAGACGGGAACAGGGGTGGTTTCCTCATCGTCGGCCGACCTCGTCACGAACACAGGCACCAGGACCGCAAGTCCCACGACGAGCAGCAGAACCGGCCAGAACCATGCTCCGAGAGAGGTCACCGCGTCGATCAGGTCCAGCGGGGTCTGAGGTACCAGGAAGACGAGCCCGACCAGTGCGGCCACCAGGCCGGAGATGAAGGAGATGGCATCGAATCTGTGTGATTTCATCGTTCAAGTTCCTTTCGTCTTCAGCGTCCGACGTGGATGTCGATGTTGCCCAGATCGACCGCCGCATCAAGAACGACTGTCCCTTCGGGTCCCGGGTTGTCGAATTGCAGGGTCGGATTGCCCAGACCCGACGACTCCCGTCCGAAGGCGCCGACATGGCCGACGTCAACCGACGCCTCACCCTCGAGGCCGACGCCTGGGGGAATCCAGATCTCGATGTTGCCGGCATCGACTCGGGCCTCGAGATCAACGGTCTCACCATCCCAGGGAAGGTCGGTCAGGTCGATGACCAGGTTGCCGACATCGATGGCGTAGCTGTCCTCGAGCTCAGCGAAGGTATCCGGCGAAACGGTCCTGTCGAACTCCTCCGAATTCCAGTCGTACTCGAACACGGGGGAGAAGAGGAGCGTCGGCACCAGGAGGGCAGCGATGAGGATCAGCCACCTCGCCCGTCCCACGAAGCCACCGACGATGAGGCCCAACCCGATGACGACCGTGGCCAGCGCCATGTAATGGCGGGGTTGTGGCTCGATCGGTAGCCCCGGGATGTTGTCCAGGATGGCAAGAATGCCGAGGCTGACCAGCATCACGCCGATCGTGATACGCCCCAGATATGAGGTCTCCTTCGGCTTGGCCGGCGGCGGAGGCAGGACAGGTGGGGTCGGAGTGGGCGTCGGAGGGGGACCTGCGTCGCCGGGCCCGGATGGTGCCACGGGCTCAACTGTGGAGGTCACAGGTGTCTGAGTCGTTGTCATTTGTTGAACTCCCTCCTTTTCGTCGTTCTTTCCCTCGTTCCTCACCAGGCGCGGGAGATCGCCCGTGTAGAGGAGGACACCAACCACCAGCAGTCCAACCGACCAGACGATGCCGGTGGAGAGGAAAGTGAAGTTGTCGAGGAGGATCAGGATGGCCAGAAAGACCAGGCCAATGCCGAGCCAGGATCTCGACGTCGATGCGCCCGAGAAGATCCGCTGAGCCGGCGTCTCGGTCTCGTCATCCGAGCGGATGAGAAACCACCCGGCCGCGTAGAGAGCGATGCCAAGGCCGCCGGCAAAGGTGAGCAGGACGAAGATCACCCGCATCAGCAGCACGGGCACGTCGTAGCGGTTGGCGAACCCCTGGGCGACGCCGGCCACGATCCGACCCTCACGGGGGCGGACGAGCTCCCGGGTGATCACGGGGGCCTCAGGGGCCTCAGTTGTGTTGGTTTGTTCCATTCCCCGATTCGACCGTTTCCGCCCCGGATCTTCAATCGGGGACGACCCTGAGACATCCCCGAGGGTTCTCGGGGATGTCCCTTATTGAGGTTGGGGCCAGTCGCCGCGATCATTTCATCGTGACTCAAATCGGGCAGCTCCGTTTCCGACGTCGCGGCCGCGATCGCATCGTCGCCGGTGTTGCCGGGGGCCTCGGCGACACTCTTGGAGTCAGTGACGCCTTCGTGCGGGCCGCCTTCGTCACACTCAGCATGGTCTGGGGTCTCGGGGTGCTCGTCTACCTGGCGTTGTGGCTTATGGCGTTGGACCGGGTCGAGGACACCCACCCCGAGCCGGTGGCGACGCATCAGGCGGTGGGTCTTGGCCTGGCCTTCGGCGGATCCATGCTCTTTCTGGGAGCCCTTGGGTGGTGGCCGTCGAACGCTCTGGTTCTCACCGTGGGGGCTATCAGTTTTGGCACGGCTGCCCTCACCGATCGGAACATGCCTGGCCCTCTCGCCGCCCTGGTGGACCCGAGTGTCGACCGACCCGGACGTCTCCGCATGGTGGTTGGGGTGGCGCTCCTGATTGGGGGTCTCGCCGTCTTCTCGTCGAGCGTTGGGCCGATCTCCGGGATCGGTCCCGTGGTCCTCGCCGTCGCGCTCACCGGGTTCGGGATCCTGGTGGCCTTCGGGCCGTGGGTCACTCGTCTTGCCCGGGATCTCGGCACCGAGCGACGAGAGCGGATCCGTCAAGAGGAAAGGGCCGAGGTGGCGGCCCACCTCCATGATTCGGTCCTGCAGACGCTGGCATTGATCCAGCGAAGCGATGATCCGGCCCGTATGTCGATACTCGCCCGTCATCAGGAATCCGAGCTTCGGGATTGGCTCTACGGGAATGCCCCCCTCGAGGGCGCCGACCTCCTCTCTACTGCCCTCAAGGCCTCTGCTCAGAGGATCGAGGCCGATCACCAGGTGCCTATCGATGTGGTCGTCGTAGGGGATCACCCATTGAACGAGGACACCCGGGCCCTACTCGGGGCGGCCAATGAGGCGATGGTCAACGCGGCCAAGCACTCCGGGGCCGAGCGCATATCCCTCTACTTCGAAGCCGAGGACAATGAGCTCATTGTGTATGTGACCGATCAGGGAAAGGGCTTCGAACCAACGGGTGTCGCCAACGACCGGCGGGGCATCGCGGAATCCATCAAGGCGAGGGTGGAACGGGCCGGGGGCGAGGCCGACATCGAAAGTGAGCCCGGCGAGGGGACCGAGGTCGTGCTCAGGATGCCGGTGGCGGCCGGATGAGGGTCAAGGTCTATCTGGTCGACGATCACAGGCTCTTTCTGGCCGGCGTGAAGGCAGAGCTCTCCGAGGAATTCGCCATCGTGGGATCCGCCTACGACGTCGATACGGCGATCGAAGAGATTCGAGGGCTCGAGCCCGATGTCGTATTGATCGATGTCCACATGCCCGACGGCGGTGGGATCGTCGTTGTCGAGGGCGTCGGGGAGACGAATCCGGAGGTGAAGTTCCTCGCCCTCTCGGTCTCGGATCAGGCCGAGGACGTGATCGGGATGATCAGGGCCGGCGCCCGCGGCTACGTGACCAAGACCATCGAGCCGGGAGACTTGGTCGATGCGGTGCGTCGGATCGATGCCGGTGACGCGGTCTTCTCGCCACGTCTCGCCGGGTTTGTCCTCGATGCCTTCGCCGGCGTGATGCCTACCGAGGATGATCCCGAGCTCGACCAGCTGACCACCAGGGAGAAGGATGTCCTCCGACTGATCGCCAGGGGGTTCGCCTACAAGCAGGTGGCGCGGAAGCTCAACATCTCGATCAAGACTGTCGAGACCCACGTCTCGTCCGTGTTGCGAAAGCTCCAGCTATCCAACCGTCATGAGCTGGCGAGATGGGCGTCGAAGAGAAGGATTGTCTGACCCGGGCTAGGCGACGACCTCCACCAAGGGCCGTGTCGTCGCCTCGACGCCACCAAGGGCGACGAGACCCCCGACCCGCACGATCGGAGCGTCCGGGTCGTCCACCGGCCGGGTCAGATCCTCGATACGACCTGCCGCGACGGTCCCATCGAATACGACCTTCCAACCGGGCGGGACCACCAGGCTCAAACCGCCGAAAGCCACCAGGATGTCCAGGTAGATCCCGGTCGGAGCGGGGACCACCCGGCGCAGGTCGATCAGGGTGCCACCGAACAATGTCGTGACCTTGCCCCCGAAGAAGGGGTCGGCAGCCGAGATCAGCTTTTCGCCGCCAAAGATGTTCACCAGATCGATTTCCTCTGTCTCCTCCGTGGCATGGGACTGGAGGAGTAACTTGGCTGCCAGCGCGGCACCGAGAAGGGCGACGACGGCATACCGAACGAGCCGAAAGATGAGACCGAGCATTTTTGTACCTTACGTCGGCAGACGCTCGCCGGCTTCCACGCCGAGCCCCAGGTGGTTGCTGGCTGGGGCCAGCGGGCAGGACCACCGGCTCGAGTGCACGCACGATGGGTGATAGGCGTAGTTGAAGTCGAGAACGATCAGATCGCCGTCGTGGCCGAGGTCGGCGCCTTTCACCGTGTCGAGGAGATAGCGACCTCCGCCGTAGGTGGTGTCACCGTTCCCTGCGTCGCGAAAGGGGAGGAAGATCCCACCGCCGTAGGCATCCAGCCACAGCACCTCGAGCCGGCACTCCTGACCGGCCAGTTCGAAATCCACCGTGCCAATTGTGAGGAATCGTGTCGAGCCTTCTCCGGAGTGGTCGAGAACGGCCGCCTGGTCGTCGATTGGCGTGAAACGACCGGTCGTCCGCCATTTGGAGTCGTGGTCGTAATAGGGGAGACCTGTGAACGATTCCCCGTCTTCGATGGGCGATTGCGGATGATTGGCGAAGAGCGCATCCCGAGCGGCGACCCAATCCTCCCACGGGCCAGGTCCGGCACCACCCTCTCGCGCCAGCCGGTACATGTCGTTGACGCGCCGTCTGTAATCCCAGAGATCGAGCGTCTCGCTCACCGCCTCAACTTAATTGCCTTGACGTTTCGCCCTCGGGCCGCCAATCTTGCGGCGTCGAGAGAATGAGGCAGCTATGAAGCAGCGGATGACGAATCCCAACGGAACCCCAGGGCTTTTCGACGCGTCCGTTTCCGCTGCCGGCGACGACGTGCCGAACACCCGAAGGCGGCCTCTGATCACATGATGTGACATTCCAGCAACTGTCTGTTGTGAGGCCGCCGGAGAACCCGGCGGCTTTTTGTTTTCCGCCCACGACACGACAAAAGGACTCGACCAAATGAAAACCCATCTAAGACAACTGCAAGAGCTCGGACGATGTAGCAGCGAGGGCAGCCATGAGCTGTTCTTCTCTGAGAAGCCCGCGGAGTTGGCTGCAGCGCAGCGAATCTGCGGAACTTGCCCCGTCCGGGTCCAATGCCTCGAGATCGCCCTGCGCGATGGTCACGAATGGGGGGTATGGGGTGGTGTCATCTTCTGGGATGGCCAGCCCTACCACCGCCGTCGTACCAGGGGTCGTCCCCGTCGATCCGAAGCCGGGTTACCAATCGAGGCAGATACCCGTGAGCTCTGGGAGCAGGTGAAGTCAGCCTGAGATCAGGAGACCGCCAGCTCCCGGAGACCTCCGGGAGTGGACGGATGACGCATCTTGGCGAGGGCTTTGGCCTCGATCTGACGGATGCGCTCCCTTGTCACATTGAAATGTCGTCCCACCTCGTCGAGAGTGGCCGGCTCCTGATTGCCAAGGCCGTAGCGCATCTCGATGATGGTGCGCTCCCTGTCGGTCAGACGCTCCAGGACGAATTGAAGGTTCTCGATGTTGAGCTTGGAGGCGATCAGCTCGAAGGGAGCGGCGGCCTCTAGGTCCTCGATGAAATCACCGAGCATGGCGTTGTCGTCGCCGACCGGCTCGAAGATCGAAACCGGCTCGGGGGCGACCTTTCTCGCCTCGCGGATCTTGTCGACAGTCAGACCAGACTCTTCGGACAGCTCGTCGTCGGTCGGCTTGCGGCCGAGACGTTTCGTCAGATTGGCCTCGGAGCTCTGCATCTGGGAGATGGTGTCCATCATGTGGACCGGGACCCGGATGGTCCGGCTCTTGTCGGCGATGGCACGGGTGATCGCCTGTCGGATCCACCAGGTGGCATAGGTGGAGAACTTGAAACCTTTGCGGTACTCGAACTTCTCGACCGCGCGTATCAGGCCCAGATTGCCTTCCTGAACCAGGTCGAGGAAGGGGAGACGGGCGTGCCCGTAACGCTTCGCAATGGAAACGACGAGGCGGAGGTTGGAGCGGATGAAAGTCTGTCGGGCTTCTTCGCCGGCACGGACCATCTGGGCCAGCTGGCGGCGCTTGGTCTGGTCCTTCTCGGACTCGAGTGCCAAATCGGCCTTCCGCCCGGTTTCGATGGCCTTGGCCAACCGGACTTCGTCCTCGGCGGTGAGCAGGTTGAACAAGCCGATCCCGTCCAGATACTGGCGGATCGCCTCGTCACTTACTTCACGTTCGATGGAGCTGCTTCTACCCATGACTCGGCCTCCAGCCAGGGTAGGAACACCCCTGGCCACTCTTTGGGATTGTCGATACCTGTATCGGCAGTTATCCCCACAATGTTGAATGGGCTCAGGGACTCATTTCTCGTAGACTTTCGCGGTCCCACCACGGCGCTTCGAGGGCCGGGTCGCGGGCGTTTAGCTCAGTTGGCTAGAGCACTGCCCTTACAAGGCAGGAGTCGGGGGTTCGAGTCCCTCAACGCCCACCGGTGAAGCAGCCACATCGATCCGACCCCGACTTCATTGTGTTGCACACCCTGCGGTGCATCGGGGTCGCCGGCGAGGAAAGGGTGGCGGAGGCCTCCGGATTGGAAACCGGCGAGACCGTCATCTACTTGCACGATCTACTCGACCGCGGCCTGGTCACACTCGACCCTGGCCCATTCGGGGGTTGGGGCGTGACCGAGAGCGGTCGCATCACCGACGAGGAATTGGCCCGGAGCGAGCTCGACTCCGAAGAAAGCCGAATTCATGTGCTCAGGTCCTACGAATCCTTCCTCGGGCTCAATCCTGCCCTCCTGGATACTTGTGGTGACTGGCAGATGCGAAGGTTCGGCAGCACGCCGATGCTGAACGATCACACCGACCCCGACTACGACGCCAAGGTGCTATCCCGCCTGATCCGCATCGATGCCTCGGCGCAGCGGATTTGTACCGATCTGGCGAGTCGCCTGATGCGATTCGGTCTTTACGGCACACGCCTCACGACTGCACTCGAGCGCGCCCTCGCCGGCAACATTGCCTACGTCACCGACACCCTCGATTCGTATCACTCGGTGTGGTTCCAGCTCCATGAGGATCTTCTGGTCACGCTCGGGATCTCACGTGAGGAAGAGCGAAGGACCTCGTCAGGATCGGCGTAGTAGCAGCCAGAATACGCCGGCGACCACCGCCGAGCCCAGGCAGATCAGCGGACGAGGAACCCCTTGCCGAGCTCGTCGCTTGGGTCCAGCCACAGCTCGCTGCGACCGGTGATGTGAGCAGTCCCGGTCACCTCGGGAATCACTGCCGGGATACCGCCGACGTCGGTCGTCTCCACCACCCGACCGGTGAAAGTGCTCCCCAGGATGCTTTCGACTGTGATCGACTCGGCGGTCGCCACCTCACCTCGGGCGTGATGAATGGCAAGACGGCCGCTGACTCCGGTGCCGGTGGGAGAGCGGTCGACTTCTCCATCGGCGAATATGCACACGTTCCGGGAATGGTGCTCCGGATTCTGGGCCGGGCCGACAAAGATCACGCCATAGAGAAAGCCGAGGCCGGGCTCCAGGGGGTGCTCGATCGGCCCTGAGTCGACGACCGCCTGCTTGATGGCTCGTCCCGCCTCGATGAGCCGGGGTGTGCTCGACGGATCAATCGAAAGCCCGAGATCTGCGGCCGCCACGTAGGCGTAGAAGGCACCCCCGAAGGCCAGGTCGTACCGAACCCTCCCTAGCCCGGGGACATCGATGTTTTGGTCCAGGGCGGCGACGAACGAGGGCACATTGCGGAACGACACCGACTGGACGACCCCGGCCGTGATCTGGGCGGTGGCCTCGATCTGGCCCGCCGGCGTGTCGATTCGAATCACGGTCTCCGGGGCTTCCCCCGGGAGCATGCCGGTGTCGAGCACGACCTTGGTCAGGGCGATGATGCCGTGCCCACACATCGTGGAGAACCCGTCGTTGTGGATGAAGAGGACCGAGATGTCGCTCGAAGGGTCCACGGGAGGACCGACGAAGGCGCCGTACATGTCGGGATGACCCCGTGGCTCCCACATCAGGCTGCGCCGCAAGTCATCGAAATGAGCCTCGGCGAACCGGCGGCGCTCGAGCATGGTTGCCCCCTGGATATCGGGGATGCCCTCGACGACCACCCGAAACGGCTCCCCTCCGGTGTGGGAATCGATGGCCACCACTCGTCGCCAATCCGGTGGCGGCTCCCAGCCCAGCGGCGCTGTCAGGTCCAAGCGTGTGAGCCTAGGAGGAGGAAGGTTGGCCACAGCCGGGCACTACCCTCCCGTGCCGAATGGAGATGACGAGCCTTGCCGATCTGCTCGATGTGCAAGATCTAGATCTTCAGATCGATCGTCTCCTCGCCAGACGGCAGTCTCTTCCCGAGCTCGATGCATACAAGGACGCCCACGAGCGGGAACAGGAGCTAACGGCCGAGATCAAGACGGCGGCCGGTGAGTTGAAGATTCTCGAGCTCGAGTTCGACAAATCGGAAGGCGAGCTCCAGATGCTCGAGGCCAAGCTGACCGAGCACGAGACCAGGCTGTTTGCCGGCGGCATGAGCGCCCGGGAGACCGAGCACATGCGGCTCGAGGTGCAGAGCCTGCATGGCCAGCAGGAGGCATTGGAGGAGAGGGTTCTCGCCATGCTGGAGCGCCTCGACCCCGCCCGGGAGCACGTCGCCGGACTCGAGGCCCGCCGTGATGCCACCATTCAGGAAAAGGCAGGGCACGAAACCGCCATCAAGTCGGAGTGGAAGCTGATCGACGCCGAGCTGGCTCGCAAGGAGGAGCGCAAGGCGGAAGCCCTCGTCCCCGTGCCCCCCGACCTCGTCGAGATGTACGAGACACTCCGACGGTCGAAGGAGGGCGTGGCGATCGGTCGATTCGAGCATGGTGTCTGCGGAGGGTGTCACATGACGTTGTCGCCGGCCGAGCAGAACGAGGCATTCCAAGCCGACATCCCCCGATGCGTCCATTGTCGGCGGATCCTCGTCGCCTGAGCCATGCTCTTCTGGCACCTCGGGGCCACCCTTTGGTTGTTCCGGTGGATTTTCCGGGATCCGAAGGTGGACGTGAGATTCCTCCTGACGGGGGCGGTCTTCCCGGACGTCGTCGACCTCGTCGTCGGCACCGGGATCATGGGCGGATCGCTCGCCATCGGAGAGCTCTGGGCCCACACACTCCTCGCTCCCAGCCTCTATATGGCCGGGGTGCTCCTCTTCACAAGGCGTGGCCGGCGTCGTCGTGCCTTCATGGCGTTCGGGGTGGGGTGGTTGTTCCATATCCTCCTCGATGGCATGTGGACCGATCCCGAAGTCCTGTTCTGGCCTTTCTTCGGCTGGGAGATGCCGGCTGGAGCCGCGCCGTTCTGGCCGCAAGCCTGGGAGCGGGCCATGGGTGACCCCTGGCGATGGGTCCTCGACGCCATCGGTCTCGGCTATCTGATCTGGCTTTGGTTCGCCACCGGTCTCAATCGAAAGGACCGTCGCGACGGACTTTGGCGGACTGGGCGTATTCCCGACCTGGTGGGTCAGGATGCGTAGAGCCCTCGCCGTCGTCTTCCTCACCCTGGCCGCCTGCTCGGGTGGGGGAGCCACGACAACCGTGACAATCGGCGAGGGTGCATCGGATCCGGTCGCTGCCGTCGAAGAGTTGCAGGGGCTACTGGCCCAGGGAGACTTCGGGGCGGCAGGCTCGCTGGCCGTTCCCGGTCAGGCAGTGCTCGCGTCCTTGGGTGAAGGAGCGACTCCCTCGGCGGTGGCGGCATCACTGGAGAACGGCGACGGTGAGGTGGCAGCCAACTTCTGGAACGGCTTTGCCCAGGGCGTTGGAGACGCATTCGCCGGCGAGGTGACCGTCGAGGATCTGGGCACCACCAGCGAGGAGGGGGTGGAGTTCTTCGTTGTCGGGGTAACACCCGAAGGGGGTGACCAGCGGGTGATGATCACCCGTGATGTCGGCGGCCAGCGGGTCGACCTCTTTGCCACGTTCGGTGCCGGTCTGGCGGAGGGGATGATGGGGCCGGTGGAGTTGTTGCTCGGCTCCTCCAACGACGACTCGCAGCTGATCCTGAGCGCCCTCCAGGACGTGGTCCCCTCGTTGTTGGTGGCAGCCAACGACGAGAGCCTGTCACCTGATTCGGTGCAACGGATCCTGCAACTGGTGGAGCTGATCACCAGAGTCGGCTGAACAGACTCAGCCTTTCAATGCCGGCACTACCTCACTCCCCAGGAGCTGGATCAGAGCGGGCTGGTCCAGGGCGGCCATCTGGAAGGTGACGATGTCGGCGTCGAGGTCCCGGACCAGTGGGAGATATGCCTCGATTATCTCGTCTGCCGTGCGGACCCTCGTGTACCGACCCAGGATCTCCTCTCGGGGCATGGCGTCGGCCATCTCTCTCAGCTCCGCTGGGTCCACCGCCTCCAACCTGCCCGGTGCCCGCAGGCCTCGCCACGGGAAGATCGCCTCCCATGCCTCCTCTTCGTCCCCGGCGAAGATCGACCATCGGGTGGCGAGGACGATCGGATTCGGTTGCCCTTGGGCAAGGGCGGCCGCCCTCAGCGGGTCGATGACTTTCTCCACGGTCTCGGCGGGGTCCTTCACCGATGTGATGACACCTTGGGCCGACTCTCCCGCCAGTGTGGCCGACTTGGGGCCTCCCGCGGCGAGAAGAATGGGGACCGGGCCGATGCGTGGGGAGTAGAGCTTGGCCCGATCGGTCTGGTAATAGGCGCCCTCGTAGGTGAGTTTTTCGCCATCCAACAGCCGGCGCATGATCTCCAAGGCTTCGGTCATACGGGCATTGCGTTCGGCGTAAGCGGGGAACTCGTATCCCAGCGGTCCCTCGTTGATGTTCTCGCCTGTCCCGACACCGAGGACGAAGCGGCCACCGGAAAGGCGGTCCAGGGTGGCGGCGGCTTGGGCCACCACTCCGGGGTGATACCTGAACAGGGGGGTCGTGACTCCAGTGATCAGTTGAACCCGCTCCGTGGCCTGGGCCATCGCCCCGATCGTCGAGAAGGCGAACCCGGACGCCGACACATCGTCGACCCAGGGGTGGAAGTGCTCCGATATGACGACAGCATCGAACCCCGCCGCCTCGGCGTGGACAGCCTGTTCGACGAGCTCCTCAGGGTGCCACTGCTCGTGTCCACAGAAGTAGGCGAACATGGGCAAGAGCGATCCTTTCCGTGCGAGAGCGGGATCTTGCCAGGTCTACTGGTAGGAGACGAAGACGGGGACCGGAGAATGGTCGATGGTGTAAGTCGGGGTCGCGGTCTCGGGCGAGTCCTCGTCGAAGAAGTTCTTCCAGCCCCACTTCCAATGCGCTTCCTCGGTTCCCGCCGTCAGGAAGGCATAGGTTTCGTCCTTGGTGGGAATCGGGCCCTGGCCGTCCATCTGGATGACCATCTGCAGCTCGGGTCGCTGCTTCAGCCTTTCCCTGTTCACGATCATTGTCGACTTGAACTGGTGGACGATCAGCATCTTCTGGGGCAGGCTGTTGGTCTTGACCAGATCGGCGAGCCAGTTGACAACGGAATTGACCTCGGCTGCACCCACCCGACCGATTTGTCGCAAGTGCACCTGGTCGGGGAGGAGTCGCCACTCCGGGTCCAGGGCGAGGCCGACGTTCGGCAGCTTGAGCAACTCCTCGTATTGCTTGGCCTGGGTGAGAAAGTCCTCGCGGCCCGGTTGGAGGTCGAGGATCACGTACATCCCGTTCTCCCGGGCAAACTGAATCCAGGGGGCCAGGCTCTCGGGTGAGGACTCCTCGCTGTAGTCGCCATCTGTCGGGCCGGAAGCGGCGACGCTCGCGATGATCTCGAATGTGGGGATCACCTGGGCACCGTCGGCGGCGTATTCGGAGAGGAGTGGCTGCATTCGGGCCAGGGTCTCGGCGGGGCCCTGCTCTCCGAGGGCCCCGAGCCCCCCCGCCACCGGGTGCCCGTAGAACGCGACATATCTTCGCGGCACGGACGCGGGAAAAACGTGAAAACCTCCGCCCGGCACCTGCACGCCTCTGATCAGCGTGTCGATCTCCCAGGCCGTTGCGGTGGGCTCGGCGCCCAGGTAGCGGATGGCGGATGGGGGCCGTCCGGCCAGAGCCGGTCCGACTATGGGATAGCGGAGGATGTTGGCCGGGTCATACGCCACCACCGAGGCGCCAATGGCACGACCAGTGGCCGCCGCCGAGAGGATGGACACTGGCTGAGACGCGGGGACCATCCAGGCGAATTCTGACCCGGATGGGGCGGCGAGCCCTCGGATTAGAGCGGCCGGGTCGATCACGGGAGCAGCGGGGACTGTGGTGTTAGGTGTTTCTACGGCGCGCTGGGGGACCACCACACGATCGCGGATCGTCAGGCCCCCGATGGTCTCGACGACCGTCGATGCATCGGCGACCGGTGGGAGCGGGACATTTCCAGCCGCGCCCAGGGTGTTTCGGGCGAGAGCGACCGCTTCGGGAATAGCCGGCCGAAGCAGTCCTGCGTCCGGCGGTGTGGCTACTTCGATACCCCCCATTAGATGGACCGTCAAGGGGTCGAGCCGTTCCAACTCCCCGGCGAGCTCAGAGTGGGGGTGAAGAAGCGGTGCCCCGAGGGCCGCGGCGAGCTGGGCAGCCACGGCGACCTCGTCGAGGTTGTTCTCGGACACCACCACCGCGTGGTCGGAGCATGGGAAGATCTCCCTCGACAAAGCCAGGGCATCGCCGGCGACGGAGCCGGTAGCGATCGGTGCCGTGCCTCCAGCTACCGGTGTGCAGACCCGCTGCGGCGGCGGCGTTGTGGTGACTGGGGTAGGGGCGAGCGTCGTCGACGTAGTGCTCGATGTGGACGTGGTGACTACCGAGATCGTCTCGGTCGGTGTCTCCCCGACGACAACACTGCACGCGGCTAGGGCGCATAGGAGCAGGCGAAATACGTGTTTCATGGGGGGGAACCGGGGTCAGGGTACCGATGTCTGGTTTCAATCTCGGCGACGCGCCTGCCAGACCAAACCGATAGAGACGAGGGCAGCGCCAATGACCCAAACGCTCAGAGGCACGTAGAACGAGAGAAAGGCGCACGAGATCAGCCCCAGCCATGCGGTCCAGCGCCGGCGGTCGAGTGCGAGCGCCGACAGGTTGGTGATCCCGTAATAGAGAAGGATGGTGAAGGCGGAAAAGCTCCAGGCGATGGCGAGGTCGCCCACCCCGACGATGATGAGGACAGGTACAGCACTGATCGAGATCGCGGTCGCCGGAGAAGAGCGATGATCGAGCCTGGAGAGACGCCGCGGCATGTCGTTGCGTCGACCCATGGCCAGCCAGACGCGGGATAGGCCGAGTATCAGGTTGAGAAGGGCACCGAGCATCGCAGCGATCCCGCCGATCGTGACCACGTACGGCCCCGTCACGAGGTCGACCAAGGTCGCACCGCCCTCTATGCCGGATCCCCAATGCTCACCACCCAGCGACCTCCCTCCGATGGCGACCAATCCGTAGAGGCACACTGCGAGGGCGAGGGTCCACATCACCGCCCTGGGAATGGTGACCTCGGGTCGGCGCACTTCCTCGCCGAGGGTGGCGATTCGGCCGTACCCGGTGTAGGCGACGAAAAGGAAAGAGATCGCTGGGAGAAGACCGAGTCGAATCGAGTCCCCGTCGATTGGCGGTTGGGGACTGGCCTGGGTCAGAGCGGCGAACCCGAAGACAAGGAGCGCGCCCACGGTCACGATGACGAGGACCGAATTGACAATGATCGTTCGTTTGAGACCGGCCAAGACGAGCGCTGTCAACACCACCACGGCCACGCCCGCCGATATCCGGGGATCCCACGGTGCGTCGAGGAACGCCGCCACGCCGAGGGCGGCGGCAGCTGCCGATGCGGTTTTGGCCAGGAGGAAGAGCCAGCCGGCCGTGAATCCCCAGGATGCTCCAAGGGTGCGGTACCCGTATTCGTAGGCACCGCCGGCCACGGGAAATCGGCCGGCGAGAAAGGCGGAGGAAAGACCGTTGAAGAGGGCGACTGCACCAGCGACCGGGATCGCCATCAGGACGGCGTCACCCCACAGTCCGGAGGCGACCCCGATGGCGACGAAGGCCCCGGTGCCGAGTATCGACCCCAGCCCGGTGACGATCGCCCCGCCGAGACCCATCTCACGGCGGAGGACCTGGGCCATCAGAAGAGGCTGTCTGTCTCTGCCTTTTCCCGCAGCTCGGGTCCGTTGTTCTTCACCGAGTTCACCCTGCTCGACACGGCATGCTCCATGATCATGTCGGGATCGATTGGTTGAAGGAGGCCCGCCACCTCCTCGGGGTCGCGGCAGGTCACGGTCGAGCCACGCGTTCCATACCGAGGGGACGAGGGAAACCGGCATCCGGTCGTGGAGCGCTGAGACCGGTCCCTCGGCGCCGGTGGTGATGATGGAACAGGTGCGATTCCAGATTTCGGTGTCCGGATCGAGTCTCGAGGCCCAGATCCCGGCGAACGCCATTGGGTGTCCATCGGCGCGGTAGACCCAGTGGGGGGTCCGCCCCAATTCTTTGGGCTCCCACTCATAGAAGCCGTCGGCCGGGATCAGACAGCGTCTCCGGGAAAAGGAATCTCTGAATGCCGACGTGCTTGCGACTGTTTCGGCTCGGGCGTTGATGTGTATCGAGCGGGCGTCCTTGGCCCAGTGGGGCACCAGCCCCCAGGGCATCGAGCCGAGGGACCTCACCCCGTCACGCTCGGCGATGACATAAACGGGGTCGGTAGGAGCTACGTTCCAATTCGGCTCGATCCGCTGGGCCAGGACTTCGTCTACACCGAAGTACTCGGCGTAGAAATCGAGGTCACCGGTGATCGAGAAACGACCGCACACAGCCCGAGGTTAGAGGCAGGATCGACATCTCATCCCTCGGAGCGGAGGGTTACGAGGGTCTCGAGGAGATCGGCGAGGGCCGACGGGTCAGGGACGGTGACCTTGGCCAGGCTGGGGCCGAGACCGACATGGACACCGAGGTCGCCGGGCCCGAGCGCGGCAAAGGCTGTCTCGTCGGTCACATCGTCGCCCATGAACAGCACACGGTCGGCCCCTACCTCATTTTTGACCTTCCGCAGTGCGACACCCTTGTCCACCGAGGAGTCGGACAGCTCGACGATCTTCTTGCCATCGAGAACCTTCAGCCCATCGATCGTCGAGGCGCGGCGCCGCAGCTCCTCCACCACGGCATCGGGGTCGGCCGCGAGGCGGTAGTGGAATCCGACCGACCGCGCCTTGTGCTCGGCCCGGGATCCCGGCGCGGCCTGCGTGGCCGCGTCGACCAACCGGCGTGCCTCAGTGAGCGCCGGAGATTCGGGGCCGGTGCCGGCCCCATGGTCGGCGCCGTGCTCTCCGATGAGAATGAATGACGGATGGTCGAATCGCTCCACGAGATCGGCGCGGCGACGACCACTGATCACAGCCACCGTCGTGTCTTCGATGCCGGCCAAGGCCTCGAGAGCAGCCTTTGACCGGGCGAGTGGCGTGGCCAGGTCGGGGTCTTCGACGATCTCCGCCAGCGTGCCGTCGAAATCACTGGCGACGAGCAGGCGCTTGGTTGTCGCCAGCTCCTCGATCATCCTTCGATCGCCTCGAGATTCTGGCGGGCCCACGTGTGGACGTCGAGCCTTCCCACCGTTCTCCTCAGCCTCGACATCCGTCTTGTTTGTTCCTCGGGGTCCATGACGACTGCCTCATGCAGAGCCACTGCCAGACCGTCGAGGTCGTACGGGTTCACGATGAGAGCGTCGGTTAGGCGCTCGGCTGCGCCGGCGAACTCGCTGAGAATCAAGGCACCCCGGTTGTCGTTTCGGGTTGCGACGTACTCCAGTGCCACGAGATTCATGCCGTCACGCAACGGCGTGATCATCATCACGTCGGCGGCGAGATAGGCCCCGACCAGGTCTTCGAAGGAGTAGTTCCGATAGAGGTAATGAACCGGCGTCCATGACGCTCGGGCGAACCTTCCGTTGATCCGGCCCACCATCTCCTCGACCCGGCGTCGAATCGCCTGGTACTCGCCGACGTCCTCGCGGCTGGGCACGGCGATCTGGATGAACGAGACCTTTCCGATGAGCTCCGGATGGCGCTGCAACATGACCTCGAATGCACGGAGCCTGAGGTCGATCCCCTTGGAGTAATCGAGCCGGTCGACACCGAGGATCACATGTTCAGGGTCTCCCAGATCGCTGCGGAGCCGTTCGGCGGCTTCTTTTGCCTCGGGGGCATTTCCCGCGGCCTTGCTCTGAGCGAGATCGACCGAGATCGGCACCGCCTGGGCCCTCACCAGACGGCCGTCGTACTCGAGGGCCGAGGCGGGGCCTTGTGCGCCCGTGATCTCGCGGGCGGCGGCAGCGAAGTTGAGCACGGCGCGCCGGGTCTGGAAGCCGAGGTAGTCGGCCCCGAGGAGACCTTCGAGGACCTGACGCCGCCAAGGAAGCCGCTCGAAGATGTCGACCGGTGGGAACGGGATGTGGAGGAAGAACCCGATCCTCACCCCAGGCAGTCGCTGGCGGACCATGGCCGGGACCAGTTGCAGCTGGTAGTCGTGCACCCAGACCTTGCCCTCGGGCCCGGCCGCACGAGCGACCGCCCGGGCGAAACGATCATTCACCTCCTGGTGGGGGTGCCACCAGTGCCGATGGAATTCGAGGGGACGGATGGCGTCGTGGTAGAGGGGCCATATCGTCCCGCTGCAGAAGCCGTCGTAGTGGTTCTCGACCTCTGACTCGGAGAGCACGACCGGCCGGTTCCGGATACCTGCGGCCGTGAACGACTTGGTGTCGCCACCGGGTCCCCCGTTCCAGCCCACCCACACCCCTCCGTTCTCACGGAGCACAGGCGCCAGGGCAGAGACGAGACCGCCGGGGCTGGTCTTCCATTTGCCGCTCCGCTCGTCCCAGGCGACGGGGAGACGATGGGCAGCCACCACGAGAGGGCTCCGGCCGCCATCTGGTTCCACGGCTACGACGATACCCGCTGCCCCGGACCCCCCAACCCGGCCATTTCGACGCCGCAGCACCGGGAGAATGGGAACATCGGGGCGTGCTGGCCGCGTTGAACATCGTGGCGATCGGTCTCGGCCTCGGAGCCGGGAGCCTCGCCGCCACCATTCTCGCTCTGACACTGGGCGGGCTACTGACGGTCGCCGGTGTGGAGGGAGGGGCCGACATCGGCCTTGTCGTAGGAGTCGTGCTCGGATTGGCCGTGGCGGGCTGGGTCTCGGGTCAGATGGCCCGGCACTCCGAACGATTCCATGGCGCGGTGACAGGATTGCTCCTGGCAGGGCTCATCGTCGTTGTGGCCAGGCTGGGAGGCAGCCCCGCGCCGACCGTGTCGGTGTTGTGGCTGGCACTGGTCGCTGCGGTCATCGCCGGTTTCACCGGCTGGCTGGCCGGTCGACGAAAGCGATCCGGCCCGTAGAATGATGTAGTGAGCCCGCTGGGCGACCGCGGTCGAGAGATCGAGGAAAGTCCGGACTCCACAGGGCGTGGTGCTGGGTAACACCCAGGCGGGGTGACCCGACGGAAAGTGCAGCAGAGAGCAGACCGCCGATGGCCCGAGAGGGCACAGGCAAGGGTGAAACGGTGAGGTAAGAGCTCACCAGCGTCGCAGGCGACTGCGACGGCTCGGCAAACCCCACCAGGAGCAAGGCCAAGCAGGGACGTCGGCGGCCCGTCGATCAAGTCCTGGGTAGGCCGCATGAGCGCATCGGCAACGGTGCGCCCAGATGGATGGTCGTCCTCGACAGAATCCGGCTTACAGGCGGACTCATTACGCCAAACCCCCTCTAACCAGGGGGTTTGGCCTTTTCTAGACGTTCTCCGAAGCCGCCATTGCACGAGGATTCAACAAGAGCGCCGGTCCAAGCTGAGAATCGACTGCTTCGGTGGTCCGCTGGTCATCGTCAGGCCAGAGGTGCGAGTACGTGTCGAGCGTCTCCTGCGCGGTGGCATGGCCCAACCGTCGCTGCACGACGGTCACTGAACAAGGGTGGGGCAAGCCCCGGTGACTGTAAGAGGACCTCACTTCTGTCACTGCCAGTCCATACGTTCCGATGATGACCGATTGTCCGAACTGCGACCACCCGGTGATCTATCACAACGAGCATGGATGTTTTGCCGCACCGGATTGTGACTGCACCGAACAGTCCGACCGCGCAAATTGAGATGGTGCGGGCGGCGGCCTGACCGACGCGAGCAAGGGAAGGTTCGCGAAAAGTCGATGGACCCCAAACGACGCCATGAGCGATTGCATGGGTGAGGACTCCCTGGGCGTTCAGGTCCTCGAGGAAGGTCCCGGTCTCACCAACTGGCCGAGGGCGCTTCCGGGACGACGAGACCCCCTGGGTTTGATGTGGGCCAGGGGGTCTGTCGTTTACCCGCTTCGCTCCGAACGACTGTACCCGGCCACGCCGGGCCGATTGAGTGGGCAGCAATAAGTGTTTGGTGCGGGGGGCGCCTTGTGCGTCCGCTACGAACCCGCACAAATCGACAACCCCCCAAAGCTCGTCGAATCACGTCAGAAACGGCCAGCCATTGGGGGGTTCTCTCTTGCGTGATCCCTAATCTCCGCTGGTGGATCACTTCTTTGGAGAAGACCTCCTCTTTGAAGTGCCCGTTTATCGGATCTCCTACGACGAGTTTCACAAGGAGTTAAAAGACACCATTCTGGAGACCGCAAGGAACATGGAAGGCTCAGACTCATGGGGTCAGCTTCCTCACGCGGAGATCCGCGAGGAAGCTGAGAGATGGGCGCTGCGAAGGTATGGTCGCCCGTACTGGTACAACGAGATGATCGGTGTCATCCGCATATACCAAGACGGCGGATCGATCAAGGGTCAATTCTGGGGTCAGCCTCAGAAGTCATTTCGTCGGAACTTCCGCCATTACAACTACCGGGACCGGGGTCGTGTCATCGAAATCCATGAACCGCCAGGTGACCTGACCTCGATGGATGTGTATGAGGAGCTGAGGGATGACCTTCGTGGCCTCACTCGAAAGGGTGGAACACTCGAGCGCAGACACGTCGATCTGAGCACGTTTGAGCGGCTTGGGCCCTACATCGATTGGTTGAAGGTGTTGGGCTGGCGACAGGGCACCTAGGTCCGGGCCCGCAGCACCGTAATGAAGAGGCCTACCGGGGGCCCGTGATGTTGGACGATTGGCGATGCGTGCAGTGGTTGTCACGATGTCGAGGCCCCAACAAACCAGTTACGAAGACGCGTCGATCCTCACGGGTTAGGCACGACCAAAGTTTCGCGCTTTCGTTTTCGCGCCGTGGAAATTGGGAAAGTGAGTGCCCGAATAGGAGTGCAGGGCGTCCAAGTCCGGCGAGCTCCGTTCCACACACGACGAATCCCCCTGGATTTGGGGGAGGCTCCAGGGGGATTCTGTCGTTTCCCTCCGTTGAGATTGCACCGAGGAGGACCGAATGGCTGGATATCAGGACGGAGAGCTGGCGGCAACGTGATCGTCCTCATCCGCCTCTGGGCTTTTCTCCGCTACGTCTTGGCGTTGGCCGGGTTTGTGTGCCTCCTCCTCACGGTGAGCACTGTCACCGGGTGGTTCACCGTGTCCGCCGAGGGCGCGCAGCTCGAGTGGTATTGGCTGCTCGCCGCAGCGTTCATGCTCGGCTTCCTCAGCACCGTCGGTGACACGCCATTCCCAGGTGTCTCCCGCGATGGACCTCGCCAGGTGGCTCCGGATCGGCTGGCTCCCAGTCTCGGTCATCCCATTCCGGAAGTTATCCGGGCGATGCTTGTCGCAGGAGTTTGGGGAGGTCTCACCTACCTGCTTGGCCTCCATCCGATCGTGATTTTTGCTGTAGCGGCCCTCGTCGGGATCGGCTTATCACTCCGCCGACAGAGGAGAGGGCGGCACGGTGTAGCAGCTAGAGACAGGCTGAGGAGATCCCAAATTCAGGACCGCTCTGAAACAGGGCCGAAGCCAATGATTGGGAGCTGGTGGCCATGAGGCAATCCCCGTCGGGGGGTTCTCTATTCGTGACATGTGGAATCGAAAAAAGACTCGTCGCATCACGTCAGAAACGGCCAGCCATTGGGGGGTTCTCAGCCTTCGCGGTATCTGTCGCACGGAATAACTTGATCGCATGAACGAATGGCTGACGGCCCTAGCCATCCTCGCTCCCCTGCTTGGAGTCTGGATTGGCGGCGTGCTTGAACGTCGCTCCCGATCGGAAGAACGAGAGCGATTAGAGCGGTGGGAACTCGTTAAAGACTCTTCGCGCATCCTGGGACGAGTGGGCCTCCTGCTGCGAACGAGCGACCCAAAGACCTATCACCTCTTCGTCCTGCCAGGGAGTGACTCTGCAACGAAGATCACGGAGAAGAGCGACGAAGCCGGCGCGCTGGCTCCGATGATGTCGGAGCTCGCGGTCCGATGGCCAGCTGCTGCAGACGATCTTCTCATCCTCGAGAAGGGAACTCGGGATGCTTGCAATCAACCTCGGCCTGGTGGTTCTCACCTCAGACGATCCTGAGAGCGACCAACTGGACCCGGCGATTCGTTCGCACGGAAAGGCGACAGCGGCTCTGGATCGACTCACGAAACGTCTGCACAGTCGCGAGCCAGCAATCAACTAAGGCCAGCATTGCATTCTTTGAGAGTCCGATGCCGGCGAAGTTTTTTCGCCACCCTCTCCGGCCTTCCCGAACTCGACTCTCCAGGTCCTAGTCTTTCGTTGACCACATCAACCGGCTGCGGCCCCTGTCCGGTGTTCTGGAAGCGGCCAGCCCATTGGGGTTCTCTGTCCGACGCTCCCATTCAACAGATATTCAACAAGAGGCCGTTGAATCAGGTAGAAACGTGTAGAAGCAGGTAGAACCGTCGGGATGGTGTTTCCCCAGGTCACCGCCGGAAAACGGCACGTCTTCCCAGGTCAGAAAGGTGCCGGTGACAGAATCCGGCTTACAGGCGGACTCACCTCGCCAAACCCCCTCTAACCAGGGGGTTTGGCCTTTTCTAAGCCTTACGCGGTCCCCGTGAACCGGAGTGCGGGCTACTGGTCGGCCTGGTATGTCTGCCGCGTTGGATGTTTTCGGGTGGCACTGGGGCGGCATATGTTCCGCACGATTCGGACATAGCGCCAACGTGCATCCATGGCGATTTGGCGTTCGCTCTGATAATCCACTCGCCGCAATGCCGACACAGGGCGTCGGGTTTGTTCGACATCGGTTCCGTTATCGGTATCGAGCGGGAATTCCTGTACCGCGGCGGCCCGGCGTGCGGATCGGGCGACGAATCCCCCGCTGATATCGACCGTCAAGGGTTCGGTTCGCCTCTACGACGAAATCGCGGCGACGGCGCTGACCTCGATCAGCGCACCGGGCACTCCTAGCGCGGCCACCCGAGCGCCTACAACCGGCGGGGTCGCTCCCGCCAACTCGGCGGCTGCGACCGGATAGGCCGCATCGAGGTCGACGCCGTCGACGAACAGAACCGTCATCATCACCAGGTCCTGGACGCTTGCGCCGGACGCGGCCAGCGCGATGTGCAGGTTCTTCATCACCTGTTGGGTCTGGGCGGCGACGTCGTCGCCACCGACGAGGGCCCCATCGCCGTCGACGGCGTTCTGGCCACCGATGTATACGGTCGTAGCGCCCGGCGGCACGACCGCGACGTGCGTGAAAGCTGGGGATTGCACAAGTCCTTCTGGCCGAAGCAGTGACGTCTGCGCCATGCGTCCATCTCCTCAGTCCCGACCGTCGGCCGGGTCATTAAGGGCACGATGCTACGCGTCGGCGACCGGCTCACAGGCACCTGCTCCGGGTCTCACGCAGGACTGTGCACCGGCGTGCCCAAGCTCCTTGCGCGGCTCCCTTCGACCAGGGGCTAGTGCGGGAGATCGAGCTCTACCCACACGGCGGCGTGGTCGCTCAGCTTGCCGTCGAGCCAGTCTTCGCGGTAACCGCACCGCGCTGCCCGCGCCGATTGGGACGCATACACGTGGTCGTAACGGCGCCGCTTCGGGTGGCGTCCTCTTGGGATGTAACTCGTTGGATTCTCCGCAAACCCATTCAGCCACCGGTAGGCGTCGCTGAGGTCGTGGTCGCGCAAGCCCCACAGGACCGCACCCTCGGCTTGCTCCCAGCGCTCCGCCAGCTCAGGGTGGCTCGACGCCCAAGTCTCGATCGACCCGTCCTCCTGCTCTGCCTGTGGGGTGTTGAAGTCGCCGCACAAGATCCGCGGCCCGTGCGCTGGGCGGGCGAGCCGAGCGTAGATGCCTTCGAACGTCTTGAGCTTCTCGACCGGCCGGCTCACGCCGGGAGGCAGGTGCGCATTGTGGATCTCTAGGGCGGTGTTAGGAATAGACACCAGCGCTGAAAGCACCTTTTCGGGATAGGGGATCTCGCACCCGCCCTCGGGCAGCACTCCGAGCGGCCACCGGCTCGCGATCAGATTGGCATAGCGTCGGCCGGGGCCGATCAGGTGTGTACTGCTCGCGATTGCAGTTAGACCGGCGTCCGTCAGATGCTTTCGCCAGCCGGGCTCAGACCCATGGGTGACCTCTTGAAGGCAGACGAGAAGCGGCTGCTCGCCGAGAAGCGCTTAGGCCTGACGCCCGAGGGTGGCGTCTACCCGACCATTGACGTTCCAAGAGAAGAGCTTGAGCACGCTACCGCCTATGCAGTCGCCCCCATCCTCGCCGATCTGACGCTATGCATTTCCATGCTGCCGACAATCGGATTTCTGTCCGAGAATGCACGACGCGGGCCGGACCGCAGCGGATTCCTGAAATCCAGCGGGTTCCAGGCGCCCCGGCATAGCCTGAATGTCGTCTGAAACCTTCCCGGCCGCTCGTGGGTCGAACCAGCGGAACCAAGAGGAGGATTGCTCGTATGGTCGTCAACAAGTACCTGGCCGAGTTCCTGGGGACCTTTGTCCTGGTTTTCTTCGGGTCCATGGGGATCCTCGCCGTCGGTGGTGCCGTTGGAGCCGCCGAGATCGTTGCGATCTCATTTGCCTTCGGGCTTGCGCTTCTGGCCGGCATCTGGGCCGTGGCGCACATCTCCGGAGCTCACTTCAACCCAGCCGTGACCCTGGCGATGCTGATCGACGGCCGGACTTCGTTCGGAGACGCGATCGGGTATTGGGTCGGGCAGTTCGCCGGTGCCACGGTCGCCTCGCTCGTGGTCATGGCGGCTACCAGCCGCGAGGCAGTCGGGGGGACGGTTACCGGTTACGCGAACCTGACCACCGGGATCATCATGGAGATAATCCTCACCGCCGTCTTCATATGGATGATCATGGCTGTCACCAGGACGGGTGGGAGTCATGCCGCTGCCGGCATCGCCCTGACCCTGGTCGGGGTCCATTTGGCCGGCATCCCGTTCTCCGGGGCGTCGGTGAACCCGGCTCGTTCCTTCGGGCCGGCGGTGGTTTCGGGCGATTTCGACCAGCTCTGGGTCTACATCGTGTTCCCGCTTGTGGGTGGGCTAGTCGCATGGGGCCTGTACCGGCTGTTCCCAGCGGCAACGCCCTCGGCGGTGGACACGGTGGAAGTCGTGACCGAGACCTGACCTCAGGAGAAGAGCGGGTCTTCTCCCAGATCTTCTAGACCCATCACCCAGCCGGCGGGCAGCGACCAGTGGCGGGCGCCCTTGATCATCGAATCGAGGTGACCCTGCTCGGGATAGTGTTCGCCGTTGGGTGAGGCCTTGGCTACGAAGGTGAGGCAGTCGTGTTTGTTGCCCTCGCGATCGACCGCCTTGACGTCCCAGTCGGCGACACGCCCTTCACCCTCCTCGGCGTCGGTTAAGGCCCCGACCTCGCTGTCGGGGACATCGAAGATCCCGCCCCACACGGTATGACCGGACTCAGCGACCAGTGAAGGCAGTCCCTGAGCCTCGTCGGAGTCGACAAAGACCAGGCGGGTCTCCGGGAAATGGGCCGTGAACAAGAACCTTGCACCCGGCGACACGGCGGCGATCCTGTCAGGGTCGAGGAAGGATGCGTAAGCGAAGTACAGCGTCGATTTCACGGGTAGCCGAGTGTAACGAGCGAATGACGGCCGCCGGTGCAAGGCTGGACCAGCCCGCAGGCGGTCGATACATCGATAGGTGGTAGATGAGTCTGAAGAACGCGGCCAAATCACCGTATTGGCGTGACGAGTTGCTCGAACTGGAGCAGCGTCTCCTCGACCCGACTGTGCGCGGGTCCCCGCAAGCCGTAATACCGCTACTGCATCCCGAATTCCTCGAGTTCGGGAGCAGCGGCCGGGTCTACACCAAGGAGATGATGGTGCAGATGATGGTGCAGGAGACGCCAGGCGTCGTGAAGATCCGCGACTTCGACGTCCGGGAGATCACGCCCGAGGTGGCCCTGGTCACCTATCGGACCGTCGGGGGAGAGGGCAAGGAGACGCGCCGCAGCTCGATATGGCTGCGTCGGGAGTCGGGGTGGCAGATCGTGTTCCACCAGGGAACCAGAGTCCACAATCGGCTCTATGACGGCTAGCTGCCATAGAGCCAAAGGTGGTCATAGGCTCGTTCGCCCTTGAGGCGTTTCGAGCTGTTCCTTATCTTTGGCGAGGCGTTCGCCGTCGCCTGGCCGGCCGTGTTCGGGGTTCGCACCAGGCGAGGAATCGTCGCCGGTCTCTTGCTCGTGCTCTTCATCGTTCACTGGCAGGCGGAGGGGCTGCGTTGGCAGATGATCCCGGTTTACGGCGCTGCCTTGGGCCTCGCCATCGGCGACATCCTCTCGGTCGAGCGCCGGCTCGATTGGACTCAGCGGATATCCAGGGGAATATTCGGGCTTGCCGGGGTAGCGCTGGGCGCGATCCTCCCTCTCGTCTTGCCTGTCCCCGAGTTGCCCGCGCCCACCGGGCCGGAGCCCATTGGGACCATCACTTACGAGCTCGTGGATTCGGAACGTGAGGAGACCTATGGGCCGTCACCGGGACCGGGAAGACGTCTGATGGCGCAAGTCTGGTACCCGGCGTTGGACCAAGGGGAGGTGGACCCGCTCATCTGGAGTGCGGACTGGGACATCGTCGCGCCCGGGGTTTCTGCGTTGATGGGCTTCCCTGGCTGGTTCTTGAGTCACACCCAATACAGCCTTTCCCATGCCGGCGAGTCGATTCCCGTCGCCCCGGGTACCTACCCAGTGGTCGTGTACAGCCACGGATGGACCGGCTTCCGGACCAATGTGGTCCATCAGATCGAGAGTCTGGTGAGCAACGGCTTCATCGTGGTTGCCATCGACCACACCTACGGTGCCGTGACTACTCGTTTCCCTGATGGAGAGGTCATCGACTACGACCCGGCGGCGTTGCCCGACCCGGCCGAAGTGGGGGAGGAGCCCTACCTCGAAGCCACCGAGGCTTTGGTGGATGTCTTCTCCCAGGACATCGCGAGCGTGGCCAATGCACTCGAGGCGGGACCCAACGGGCCCTTTGGAGCCCTTGCTGAAAGCGTGGACCTGACCAGGCTCGGCGTCTACGGCAACGAAACCGGCGGAGGCGCTGCCGTGCAATTTTGTCTGGAGGACGAGCGATGTGATGCGGTCCTCGGCCTCGATCCATGGGTCGAGCCGATTCCCGATCGGGTTCTCGCCATCTCGGCGGTACGGCCCGCCCTCTTCATGAGATCGGATGACTGGAGGGGCACCGACAACGACGCCATTCTGCGCGGGATCGCCGAGCGTTCGACGTCTACGAGTTATTGGATCGGGGTGGAGGGGGCCGCTGAGACGGACTTCGTCGGGATGCCATTTCTCTCGCCTCTCGGAGCGAGATTCGGATGGAAGGGGCCGATCCCGGCCGGCCGCATCGTCCCGATCATCGACCGCTATCTGGTCGGATTCTTCGACGTGTACCTCCTCGGCACCGGCTCCGCCGCCCTCGACACCTCCGCATTCGAGGAGGTCAGCCTGGAGGTCGTCCTTCCCGACTAGGCGTCCGGCCGTTGCTGGGTGTCACCCGTGATCTGCTGGCCGGGCTGCTCACCGTTGCGGATGGAGTCGATCGTCGCCCCGAGGATGAGGGCGTCCGCCTCTCCGATGATCTTCCCCACCACTGTTCCCTCCGGGTCGATGAAGAAGGTCTCCGGGATCCCGAACACCCCGTAGGCGATGGCGGTTCGGCTGCCCGGATCGGCCAGATACCGGGTCGTACTCGATGCGCCTGCCTCGGCGAGGTAAGAAAGCGATTCTGCCGCCGCCTCCTGGTAGGCGACCTGCACGAAGGTGACGTCTTGGTCGTCGAATGACTCGGAGGCGGCCACCAGGTCATCGTGCTCGTCGCGGCACTCCAAGCACCACGAGGCGAAGAAGTTGACCACGACTATGTCACCGCGCAGATCAGACAGGGACGTACCTTCTGAGCCGTCGAGTCCGGCAAGCGTGAACTCGGGCGCGGGCTTTCCGATGAGTGGGGAATCAACAAGGCCGGGATCACTTCCGAACCGGCTCGCCAGCACCACGGCGAGGACGACCGTTACTCCAACGACGGCGAGACCTGCCCAGCGCAGGACCCTCCCGGTCAAGGGCACTCACCCCCGTCATTTGCCATTCCGAGGTCCGCCTCGATCTGGATCCTGGTCTCGGCGGCGAGTTCAGGGTCGGCCAGCAGTTCTTCGAAGGTCTCGATCGCCTGGTCGGTTTCCCCTGCCCCGCACCAGAGAACTCGTGCCCTCACGTAGCGGGCAACCGATGACGAGGGGTCGATGGCCAGGGCCTCGTCGATGAGACGGGTTGCGGTCTCCACCTCCCCGTTCCCGTCGTACGCCATCCAACCGAGCCGCACCAATGCCGTGATTGCCTCAGCGCCGGTGGCGTTGGGGTCCTCTGCCACTACCAGGTAGTGAGGGAACGCGGATCGATAGTCGCCCCCGTCGAAGTACCGCTCGGCCAGGGCGAGTCGCATCCCGTTGATCTGCGGATCCTCAACGTTGGCGGCGATCACCGCCTCCATGGTTTCGTTGCTGACCTCTGACAGGTCTTGCTCGTCGATGTCCGCTGCCCCGGCCGCCGCCGCCGGGCGGTCCTGTAGCGAGTTGGCGGCCACAACCACAATCCCGGCAAAGGCCAGGACCAGCACCACACCACCGATCACCAGTCGGGTCCGACTCTTCCCGGGTGAAGTGGCCTCGTCGGCTCTCTGGCCAGGATGACGCCGCCACCACAGGATCACTGCAATCCCGACCGCCAGGGCCACCACGGGCGCGACCCAGAGCACCAGTGTGTTGCCGGAGGCCGGCGGGTCGAGGAGGACTGCCCCGGTGTAAGAGCCCAGGAGCTCGTCGATTATCTGCTGGTCGGGCACGCCGGATGAAACCCGCTCAGAAACGAGGTCCATCATGTCCTCAGCCATCTGGGAAGGGGAGTTGGCGATGGACTCTCCCTGGCACACCGGGCACTTGATGCGGGTCCCGATCTGCTCGACCCGGTCCGATGTCGCCGGCTGGGTCGAAGTGAGGAGGAGCAGCACCACCGCCATCACCGCGATGACGGCCACCGAGGCGATGTTGCGGGTGCGCTCAGACATCGGCCAGCACCAGTGGTTCCTCGGCGACCTGATCACGGCGTCTCACTGTCAGCGACCAGAAGCCGCCCGCGGCTGTCGTCACGCCGCCAAGCCACAGCAGCCAGATCATCGGCGAGGTGTCGAGGCCGAGCTGAACCGTCTCGGCGTCGAGGTTTCGCAGGGTGAGGTAGAGATCGCCGCTGGGCCGGCTCATCACGGCGGGGGTGATGATGCCGCCCATCTCGGTGTCGTAGAAGTTCGCGCTCGGCTCGAGCACGGTGATGGTGCGATCGTCACGGCTGACCTCGACTCGAACACCCTGGACGACACGATTGGGCTCTTCGCGGCGGAACGGCGCGTCGTAAGTGAGGGTGTACCCGGCGAATTCGACCGATTCGCCAGGCGCCAGTTCCACTTCTGTGTGGAGGGGGAGGTTGGCGGCAAACGCGATGCCAATGGCGACGAGGACGACACCGATATGGCTGAGTTGGCCGGCCCAGAACGATTGGTCGTTCCCGATGACGGTCCTCGCCTCCTGATGGAGCGAAAGCCCAGATTTGGCCTTGCGGGCGCCGGCGAATTCGAGGAGCAGCCCGCCGATCGCCGCTGCCACGAAGACGCCGAGGACGATGGCGAGGATCACCCAGGCGACTCGGGTCACGGTCAGGGCAACGACCAAACCCGAGGTCAGGGCGACGATCGTCGGCCAGCGAAGCCGTCGCCAGAGCAGGCCAGGTGCCGCCCCACGCCACGGCGTGACCGGGCCGAACCCCATCGTCAGGAGCAACATGAAGGAGAGGGGAACCGCGAGGCGATTGAAGAAAGGCTCGCCCACTCCGACCTGAGTCCCGGTGAACGCCTCGAGCAGGAGGGGGTACGTGGTGCCGATCAGAACCACGAAGGCGTAGACGGTCAGCAGCAGGTTGTTGACCAGAAAAGTGCCCTCACGGGATACGAATGTCTCGATACGGGGTGACGACGCCACCAGGTGAGAACGCATGGCGAAGAGGGTGAACGAGCCGGCCAGCACCAACACCAGGAAGCCGAGGAGCGCCGGCCCGATGGCGGATTGGGTGAATGAGTGGACGGAGTTGATCGTCCCCGACCGGGTGAGAAAGGTGCCGAGGATGGTGAGAGCGAAGGCGCTGATCACGAGTACGAAGTTCCATGCCTGGAGCATCCCTCGCCGTTGCTGAACCAACCCGGAGTGGATGAAGGCGGTAGCGGCGAGCCAGGGCATAAGCGAAGCGTTCTCAACGGGGTCCCAGGCCCAGTAACCGCCCCAGGAAAGGACCTCATACGCCCACCAGCCACCCAACGTGATCCCAAGCGTCAGGAATGACCATGCGACCAGCGTCGAACGGTGGCTTCGACGCAACCACTCGGGGCCGGGGACCCCGAGGGCAAGTGCCCCGATTGCATAGGCGAATGGCACCGTGAGCCCGACATAGCCGATGTACAGGACCGGCGGATGGACCGCCATGAGGAAATGGTTCTGAAGGAGCGGGTTCGGGCCCGGCCCGTTGGCAGGTACGTCGGCTGCCGTGAACGGCCACGCGCTCGAAGCTGCGCACCCGGTGGCGAGAGCGTCCACACACACCTCGAACGGGTTGGCCACGGTGATCATGAGACCGAAGAAGAAGACGCCGACTCCAGCCATCACAGCCACGGCGGCCGATCCCAAGCGATCGGACGCCTGGCGCACCACTACCCAGGTGAAGACGGCCAGGACCAGGCCCCAGAGGATTATCGAGCCCTCGAGGGCGGCCCAGGCCGTGGCGACGTCGAAGGGAAATGGGGTGGCGCTGGAGTGGTGGTTGGCGACATAGGCCAGGCTGAAATCGTCGGTCAGCAGGGCGACCTGCATCGCGACCATCGAGATGACCGCTCCCGCCAGGACCAGCTTTCCCGGTGTCCGAATGTCCGCCTCCCCGCCTCGTGCGCGGCGGATGCCCCTCACCACGAGAAGGATCGACCCGATCAGGGCTGCGATCACTCCGGCCGATCCGAGAAAGGCCAGCATCAACCCTCCGGGTAGCCCCCGCCCTCCTCGGGGACCTCGTAGTTCTCGTCGTGTCGGATCAGCGCGGAATCGGCCTGGAACGTGTCCCCGGACCACGCACCTTCGAGAAGGAGGGGGACCTCCTCGGCGAAGAGCGACGGCTGGGGGCCGTTGAGGACGACCGGGATGTCAGCCCCTCCGTCGGTCACCTCGAAAGAGGTCGACTCGTCGGCTTCCACCACAGTCCCGGCCACGACGATGCCGGCGAGCCGGAACCGCTCGCCGTCGGGGAAGTCGGCACGCTGGTCCACCGCCTCGGATGGGTAGAGGTAGTAGGTGAGGCTGTCGTTCAGTCCGGTGAATGTGAGGGCGAGCACGATGGCAATAACCCCCCCGATGCCGAGGTAGACGAATCGGCGGTGACTCACCGTCAGCCCTTGGCTCGCCGATATCGCAGATGGAGACGGGCTGCGTACCAGACGAAAGCTGCGTAGCAGATGAAGAATGTGCCGAAGACGATGACCTGATCAGACATCCTCGACCTCGGAGAGCAGGGGAGTGGCCACGGCATCGCCTGCTGGGACGGTCTCGCCTGACCTCGACTCCTCGGCCTTGGCCACCTCGACTCGGGCTGCGGTCAGCGCGACATAGAGCAGCGTGAAGGCGAGGAAGTTGACCAGCAGGGCGATCACCATCTCGTCCGGCATCGTGGCCCCGTCGGGCCGGATCGACTGGGTCTGGTGCAGCGAACGGAACAGGTTGACCGAGAAATAGACCAGCGGCACCTGGACCACGGCAATGGCGCCGAGGATGGCCGAGCGTCTCGCCCTCATGACCGGGTCGGGGGTGGCCCGGCGCAGGGCCAGATAGCCGATGTAGACGAAGAACATGACCGCGGTCGATGCCATGCGCGGATCGGCCCAGTCCCAGGCCCTGCCCCAGACCGCCTGCCCCCACACCATGCCGGTGAACAGACCGGTCGCGGTGAACAGGACGCCGGTCTCCACGGATGCCTCGGCGATTCGGTCCCATCGGTCTGTCTTCCGCACCAGCCAGAGGATGGAGGCCAGGGCTGTGACACCGAACGCTAGGAAGGCGACCCACATCGAGGGGGCGTGGATGTTGACGATCCGGGTGAATTCGCCCTGGAGACGGTCGGTGGGCGATGTGAGCGTGAGATAGAGGCCCGCAACCATCGCCGCAGCGGCGATCGCCATCAGAATGCGGACTCGTTTCATCTCGAAGCCTCCTCGAGCGGTCGGGCCAGCGCGACGCCGGCCACGGCCAGCGCCAGGTCGGTCGCGACCAGCAGCAACAACCACGGCAGGATACTTGTGTCCCGGGTTAGTGATTCCAGGGTCTGGGAGCCTCCAATAACGAGGGGGATCGCCAGTGGGGCGACGATGAGGGATGCAAGGACGGTGCGACTCCGCAATCCCGCCGTGACCTCCCCGGCGAGCGTCCCGAGCTCGGTCAGTCCCACCGCGGTCAGGAGCACGGCGAGGATGACCGCGCCTGGCCAGCCTGAGGGGAGGCGGGGGCTGTACAGGACGAACGTCGCCACCAGGAGGACAATCATGAAACCCAACATGAGCACCGAGCCGGACATGGTCCGACCGACGAATCGGGCGGCCGGATCGACTCCGAGGAGCGCGTAGAGGTCCCTTCTCTCCGGCCGGTCGTCAGCGGCCTGGCGCAAGGCCACCTGCATCCCGAACAGGACGCCGATCGCCCAGAAGACGGCGGGCCCGAGCTGCGTGATGGCGGAGAGGTCCACGCCGAGGGCAAGGGGGAATACGAGGAGAGCGATGATGGCGAAAGGCAGGATTATCCGCAGGACGTCGCCCATCCGTCGTTCTACCCGGAGGTCGACGCGGCTGATCTCGATGGCCTGGTCCCAGAACGTCATGCCGCCAGCTCCAGACGGCCGGCAGAGATAGCCATCACCCGGCCGGCTCGCTCGGCGAGATGCGCGGCATCGTGCGAAACCATCACAACCGCGCCGCCGTTCTCGGTAGTTCGGGTGATCAGAGCATCGATCAACTGTTGGGCGTCGACGTCGAGACCCGAAAACGCTTCATCGAGCAGGAGGAGCCTGGGCCGGGTTATGAGCAGCCTGGCCGCCTCGGTACGACGCAACATGCCGTATGAGCTCTGTTCGACCTTCCGGTCCGCAGCCTCTGCCAGCCCTACGACCTGCAGGGCGCGCTCGATCCGGGCCGTGTCCCCACCGAACAGACGGGTGGCATGATCCAGATTCTCCCGAAGAGTCAGCTCTCCGACCACGGTGGGGATGTGGCCGACGAGGCCGATCTCGCGCCGGATCCCGTAAACCTCGGAGGTGCCGAGCGCCGCCCCCAGAACACGGCCTGTGCCTTGGGCGGGGGCTGTCAGGGTGGCGAGGAGCCGGAGGAGCGTCGTCTTGCCCGATCCGTTCGGACCGGCGATCCCGAGGACCTCGGCGGTACCCACCGACAGGGTGAGGTCGCGCAGGATCGTCTGACCACCGAGCGAAACACCTGCATCCTCGAGTTCGACATGGGTGCCCACCCGGTCAAGTCTCATTGGGCACGGGGTCAGACTCAAGTTGTCGGAATGCCTCATTAGCTTCAGCGGGGGTATGAGCCAGGAGATCGTCATCGACCCGCGTTTCCGGGGCCCGCCAAACAGCGCCAACGGTGGATATGCCTGTGGCGTCGTAGGCGAGGGGATCGACGGTGTCGCCACGGCTACATTGCGTCGCCCCCCACGGCTCGATGTCCCCATGATCCTGATCGAAAACGGGCGGCAGGTCCGGCTGATGGACGGCGACGATCTCGTCGGTGAAGCCGTGCCGGACACCCTCGACATAGTCGTCCCAACTGGCCCGGACTTCGACACCGCGGTGGCGGCATCCAGAAGCTATGCAGGCTTCGAAGCCCACCCGTTCCCGACTTGCTTCGTCTGCGGGCCCGAGCGCGAGCCGGGCGACGGGCTCCGCATCTTCCCCGGTCGTCTCGACGGTTCGCCGGTGGTGGCCGCCCCATGGGCACCCGATGAGTCGCTAGTCGGTGCCGAAGGCGTGGTGGAGCGGCGTCATGTCTGGGCCGCCCTCGATTGCCCGTCATATTTCGGGCTCGAGAACACTCCGATGGCCCTGCTCGGCCGTCTCACGGCGCGGATCGACCGGCTGCCCGAGATCGGGGAGCGTCTGACCATCATCGGCTGGCCGATGGGCATGGAAGGTCGAAAGCACTTCGCCGGGTCGGCCTTGCTCGATGCTGACGGCGACGAAGTGGCCGTCGCCGCGGCGACGTGGATCGAGATCGACCGACTACCGCTCTGAGCGGGCTCCAAGACGGACGACGGGCCGAACGGGCAGGGCGAGACTGCCGGTGGCGTCGATCAGACGCATGGGTGTGGATTTCATCCAGTTCCAGATCAGACGTGCCTCCTCGGCGGTCTCGACAGAGTCCGGGACGTCGTTTCCCGGTTCATCTCCGACATCGGGCGTGGGTCGGAGAGGCGGACTCGAGCCGGCACGCCAGGTGCAGACGAGCCGTCCGTGATCCACGACAACGTGGGACCCGTCTTGCCCCTCCATCTCGCAGACTCCCAGGCCACCCAGGGCAACCCAGGTTCGGCTGATCTCGATGGCCCGGGCCAGGGCGTCGTGACGGTCCCGCGCCCATCCGGCCTCCTCGTATCGCTGCTCCGATGAGAGCTGTTCCATCCGCTCGACCAGCGGTTCGAGCACTAGCTCGGATCGGCAGGAGATCCCTTCGACGATCTGGTCGACCACGTGCTGGTACTCGATCGGATCCAAAGAGCCGTCGCATGGGCAGAGCGCTGCTCCCATCTGGGCGGGTGCGCAGCGCGCCGACCGGGTACCGGGTCGCGAGGAACAGCGTCTGATCATGGTGGCGTCCCAGAGTGCCGACACCACCAGGTCGGCGGCCGTCTTGGATCGAAAGGGCCCGAGATGGGCCAATGCATTCGTCTTGAGAGTCCTCACCACAGACAGCCTCGGGAAGGGCTCGGCGGTCAGTTTCACCCAATGTGAGGACTTTGGGGGTCGGGACCGTCGGTTGTAGCGGGGGCGGTAGGTGTGGATGAGTCGAAGCTCGGTAATCTCCGCTTCCAGGGGCGTGGGGCACACGATGTGGTCGACGGAGTCGAGCTCACGCATGAGGCTGCCGATAGTCCGCCGCTGGTCTCCATAGAAGTACTGGCGAACCCTCGCCCTGAGATTGGTGGCCTTGCCCACGTAGATGGGCGTGCCATGCCGGTCCCGGAACAGATAGACGCCCGGTTGACGGGGGAGGGAGTCGGTCAAGGCGATCTTGGAGTAGTGGGCGGAGCCACGGGCACGAGGGAGTTGGAGCAGGTCGTCGAGGTTGGTCACACCGAGGCTGCCGGCCCGCTCCAAGAGCCCGTGGAGGACATGAGCGGTGGCACGGGCATCATCGAGTGCGCGGTGGATGGGTGTCACCGGGCTGCGGAAATGGGCAGCGAGGGTCTGCAGCCGCATATTCCGCACCTCCTCTCTGACCAGCCGACGTCCCAGCCCGGCGGTGTCCACGGTGTCGTTGCTCAACGACGGATAGCCGTGCAGAGCCGCCGCCGCGTTGAGAAACGAGATGTCGAAGCGAATGTTGTGGCCCACGATTACCGCGTTGTCGATGAACTCGAGGAAGGTGGGAAGAGCAGTGCCGATGTCGGGGGCCTCGACCACCATCGCCTCGGTGATGCCGGTCAGGATCGTGATCAACGGCGGGATGGGAAGCCCGGGATCGACCAGGGTCTGAAAGGTCCCGAGCAACTCACCACCCCGGTACTTGACCGCTCCGATCTCGGTGATGGCGCAATCCCGGGGCGATCCACCGGTTGTCTCCAGGTCCAAGACGCAGAAGGTGACGTCGAAAAGCGGCGTGGAGAGATCGTCGAAGCTGGGCTGGAGCAGGGCTGACACGCCCTCCCGAGGCTAATCGAACATATGTTCGGTGCAAGGACTAAGCAGATCGCTGCCGCAAGGCCTCGTAAGCGAGCACGGCCATGGAGACCGACACATTGAGGGAGTCCGTCGATCCGTGCATCGGCACGGAGACAGTCGTATCGGAGGCGGTGAGCGCCGATCCGGTGAGACCGGAGTGCTCGGCGCCGACGAGAAGGGCAATGGGTCCAGTCAGGTCGGCCTCCCAAAGCAGAACGGGGGCGCCAGGGTCGGCGGCCACGATCCGAGCCTGATGATTCCGGGCCCAGGCAATGGCGTCATCGAGGCCGGCGACGGCCAGCGGCACCGAGAAGATGGCTCCGGTCGATGCTCGCACCACGTTCGGGCTGAAAGCATCGGTTTGAGGATCCGCTGCGATCAAGGCGTCGGCCCCCACAGCGTCGGCAGTGCGGAGCAAGGCTCCAAGGTTCCCTGGCTTCTCGATCGCCTCCGCGATCAAGAACAGAGGATCGAGCCCTGGTGTCAAATGGTCGAGGGTGACATCCAACTGCCTGAAGACGCCGATCACACCTTGCGACCGGCCCCGATACGAGGCGCGGTCCAGGGCCTCGGCTGTCACCGACACCTCGGTCCCGGCGCGATGCGGTGCACCTGAGAGGTGGGCCGGGTCGTAGTAGATCTCGAGAGGCTGGTGACCATGGGCGACAGCCCGATTCAGGTCTCTAATGCCCTCGACGAGGAACACCGACTCCCGATCGCGCTGGTTGCGCTCACGAAGCGCGACCAGGCGCTTTATCCGTGGATTCGCCGCCGAGGTGATGTCCATCAGACCGCCCAACGCTCGCGGTGAACGACGGTGGCGCGGGGTCGTCTGCCCCGGGCCAGGCTTCCTGACCGGCGGTCAGGCATTGGATGGCCGACGGTCACCACGCCTATCGGGCTCTGGTGCTCGGGGATGGCAAGCAAGACGGCGAGGTCTTGCATCGAATGGACCCCGAGGAAGCCGGCGGCCAGTCCCTCGTTCACCGCGGCCAGGAGGACGGCCATCATCGCCGCTCCAGCGTCGACCCACCAGTAAGGGACCGGCCAGTCGATCTCCTCCCCATCGGGGCCTAGCTTGTCAGGCTCCCGATAACGCTCCCGGTAGATCGCCTCGCTGACGGTGATCACGATATGGGCTGGGGCTGTCGAGATCCATGGGTCGAAACCACCGGCGACGTACTCGTCTTCTTCGGCGAGGTGGGCGATCGATTTGCGGGTGGCTGCATCGGTCACGACCACGAATCCCATTCCCTGGCTGTATCCCGCCGACGGAGCGCGGAGCCCGGCATCGACGATCCTGTCGAGAGCCTCGGGCGGGACCGGATCGGGCATGTAGTTGCGCACCATGCGGCGCTTGCGGATTACTTCGTCGAATTCCATGGGGGCAATCTTGTCACTTCCGCGCCCCCACCGAGCGCAGAAACTGATCGGTGACATCGGTCGTTGAATGGCTTATGGTGTCGGCGGCGGTTCAGGGTCGCCCAAGCCAGGACCGCGATTGACACGGAGGGAGCGGGCGAGTGACCGCATCGGCGGGGACCGAGATGACGGTGGTTTGGACACGGGGTAACGGTTGCTCCGAGTTGGCGTCTCTTCTTTCCGAAGGCGTGCCCGACCGGATCACCGGGGACCTCGTCGGGCAGTGCATCAGCCACCGGGCCGATCTTCTCGTCTCACGCAGATTCCCGGGATCGTTCGATCTGGTGAGTGTCGCCGTCCCCCTCGACTTCGTAGCCGAGAACGTAAAGCGGGTGGTCTCGGCCGTGGCCGGCGGGCCCCATTCGTTCCTGGCTGCAGACACCGCGTCGCGTCTGGGGCGCGGTCTGGCTGTCGAGTCCGAGATGCTTTCTGCAATCCGGCCGGGCGATGATCCGAGGGAAGCCGAGGATCTGCTCGACCACATCGGGCTGTCGGTTCCGGAGATGGGTGGCCGCGTCGTGGAAGTCGAGGGTATTTCCGAGCTCGTGGAGACTCTCGACGAGGGGACACTCGTGGTGTTCGGAGCCCCTGGTGGGTCCTGGTTGCAGCGGTCGATGTTCGGCCCGGGAGCGAGGCTACGGAGCAAGGCTCCGGCCGGGGCGATCATGGTGCGCAGTGCCCCGGACCGGGTCTTCCGCTGGATGGGGGAACCGGTGTTCGTCAGTCCTCTGCGGCTGGCCGACGACACCCTCCGCCTACACGAGGAAAACGTTCTGGCGGTTGCCGACGAGGGAATGCTCATCGGCCTGGTGCGTCGGAATCGTCTCGAGGGGGCCGGCGATTCCCCGGTGGGCTCAGTGATGGAGGAGGCTCTGTCGGCAAAAGTCGATGAGACCATCGCCGAGGCCATGGTGCTCGAGCCGACGTTCGGGCGGGATCCGATCCCTGTCACCGACCACGACGAGCACCTCGTCGGCGGATTGTCATTGCCAGTGGCCTGAATCCGTGCAGAATCTCCGGCGGTGAAATCGAGGGTTTCCTTCTGGAGTTTTTTCTGGGTCGTTATCGGCCTGGTGGTGGTATTCCATATCGCCGGCGGGTGGTACTTCTCGAGCGAGCTGATCCAGGATGGATTCGTGCCTGCGCCGGAGCCGATCATGCCCCCACAAGGCTCATACGAGTTGGAAGAGGTGACCTACAGCACTCCGTTGGGGGAGATGGACGCCTGGTATCTCCCCGCCGATGGTCCGACCTGGGTCATCCACATCCACGGACTTGGGACCACACCCGCAGAGGCTGAGCCATTGTTCGCTCCTCTGCAAGGCGCCGGTTATCCCCAACTGTCGATCACCTATCGCAACGATGACGGGCAGCCGATGGATCCGTCGGGCTATTACCAATACGGCGCCACTGAATGGGAGGACCTTGCCGGCGCCGTCGAGCACGCCGTAGCCAACGGGGCGCAGAATGTCGTCCTCAGCGGATTCTCGACCGGTGGCGCCCATGTGATGTCCTTCTTATCCCGCCAGCCGCAAGAGATCGTCAGCGGGGTCCTGTTGGACGCGCCCAACGTCGACTTCGGCCGCACGGTCGACTACGCAGCAAGTCAGAGGGACCTTCCGGTCTTACCGCTCCCGGTCCCGGCAACAGTGTCGGCGACGGCCAAGTTCATCACCTCGTTGCGCATAGGAATCAACTGGAAGCTCCTCGACTACATATCCGATGCCGACGAGACCATTCGCCAACCGGTCCTGATCCATCATGGGACCGAAGACCTCACGGTCCCGCTCGAGACGAGCCTCGATCTCCAGGCCACGAACCCCGATCTGATCCAGCTGATCACAGTCGAGGGCGCTGGTCACATCGAGTCATTCGACGTCGACCGGCAAGGCTATGTGGACTCGGTGGTCGCATTTCTCGCCGAGCTGGGATGACCTGAGCTCACCTACTGTGCGCCTGGCGCTAGGAGGTGCTGGTGGCCGGCGACCCGATGATCCGTCTCGAGAACGTGAAGAAGGTCTTTGCCGGGAGTTCTCGCGCCGCCGTGACCGACCTGAGTCTCGATATCGGACGCGGGGAGTGCGTGACGCTCATCGGCCCATCGGGCTGCGGGAAGACGACCACCCTCAAGATGATCAACCGGATCATCGAGCCCACGTCCGGACGGATCGAGATCGATGGCCGCGATGCCATGGCCATCCCTGCTCACGAGTTGCGCCGATCAATCGGCTACGTGATCCAGCAGATCGGATTGTTTCCCCATCGCACCATCGCCCAGAACATAGGCACCGTCCCGGCCCTTCTCGGCTGGGACCAGGCGAGGATCGATGAGCGCGTGGCCGAACTGGTGGAGATCGTCGGGCTGGATGCCGAGATGATGGCTCGCTACCCGTCTGAGCTGTCCGGAGGCCAACAGCAGCGTGCAGGCGTGGCTCGCGCTCTTGCCGCCGATCCACCCGTCCTGCTCATGGACGAGCCCTTCGGGGCGGTCGATCCGATCGTCAGGAAGAGGCTCCAGTATGAGTTTCAAGACTTGCAAGGTCGTTTGGGCAAGACTGTCGTTTTCGTTACCCACGACGTCGACGAGGCGATCCTGCTGGGGGATCGGATGGCGATCCTCAACATCGGGGGAATCGTCGAGCAATACGACATTCCCGAGAAGGTCCTGGCCGAGCCGGCGAGTGATTTCGTGGAGAGATTCCTCGGCGGAGAGCGTGGCCTGAAGCGCCTCGCACTGCTTCCGATCAACGAGGCGGACCTGGAGCACGGGCCATTCGTCGACGTCTCGACGACCCCGGCCGAGGCTCATCGGGTCATGGAGCAGCACGGAGTCGATTGGCTCGGCCTCCTCGATGGCGAACGGCTATTGGGATGGGTCGACGGAGACCTCGTCGATTCCCAACCGCTGCGCGATCTCGATCCGAGACCCTTCCTCGTCACGCTGGACACCGAATCGACGTTGCGATCCGCCCTCGACGCGGTCGTCACCAGCCACGCTCGGGTGGCGGTGGTGGTCGATGACGGGATCTATCGAGGGATGCTCGACCTGGAGTCGATTGCCGAGGGGATCACCGAATGATGGTCCTGGGGCAAACCGCCCCATTGGTCGACTGGGATTGGATCGGTCGCAACATCGACCAGATCGCCGACCGCACCTGGGAGCACCTGAGTTTGACCGCTGTCTCCGTCGGGATCGGTCTGGTGGTATCCGTCGCGCTGGCGATCGTCGCTCTCCGCTGGCGGTGGTCTTACACGCCCATCACCTGGGTCACGGGGCTTCTCTACACGATCCCGTCGCTCGCCCTCTTCGCCCTCCTGGTGCCCGTCGTCGGGCTCAACGCCACCAACGCCGTGATTGCCCTCACCTCGTACACGCTGCTCATCATCATCCGCAACCTCGTGGCGGGCATCGACGGTGTCCCCGATGCGGTGCTGGAGGCGGCGGACGGCATGGGATACACGAGGCGGGCCAGGTTTTGGAAGATGGAGGTGCCTCTCGCCCTCCCGGTGATCATCGCCGGGCTTCGCATCGCCACAGTGACCACTGTCGGCCTGGTGACGGTGACCGCCGTTCTCGGCCTCGGTGGCTACGGGTATTTCATCCTGCGCGGGCTCAACACGTTCTTCTGGACTCAGATCCTGGTCGGGGTCGTCCTCTCGGTCGTGCTGGCGACGATCCTCGACATCGGGTTTCTCTTTCTGCAGAAAGTCCTCAGCCCTTGGGCGCGGAGGGCCTGATGACGACGTGGGAGTCCGTCCAGGAGTTTCTCTCGGAGCCCACCACGTGGTCGGGGCCGGATTCGATCTGGGCCCGGCTCGGGGAGCACATCTGGGTGTCGGTGGTGGCGGTGATCATCGCCGGGATCCTGGTGCTGCCGTTGGCGGTTTGGCTCGGTCACATCCGACGCGGCTCGGCAGTCGCCACAGCCGTCGTCAACATCGGGCGGGCCGTCCCCTCGTTCGGGATCCTGGCCATCGCCTTCCTCGTCCTGGTGCAGATGGGCGCAGGGGTAGGTGAGCCCTGGGCCGTCCTCGTGGCCCTCGTCGCGCTGGCTGCCCCTCCGATGTTCACCAACACCGTGGCCGGGATCCAGGCAGTCGAGCCGGCGACGATCGAGTCGGCTCGGGGCATGGGCTTGACAGAGCGAGAGGTGTTGACCGGAGTCGAGCTGCCGCTTTCGGCGCCGCTGATGATGGAGGGTCTGCGAATCGCCTTCGTCCAGGTCATCGCCACCGCCACTCTGGGCGCCCTTGTCGCCTGGGGCGGGCTGGGCAGGTACATCGTCGACGGATTTGCCAGACAAGACATGGGACGGCTGATCGTCGGGGCGGTCCTGGTCGGCCTTCTGGCCATCGCAGCCGAGTTGGGACTGTCGGCCATGCAGAGAGCTACGACTCCACACGGGATCAGGCCGGCCCGTTAACGGGAATCTGCCGAAACTCTCTACGGTTTGCCAGGTGGGCCCTGGTGGAAAGACTGGGCCTGTTTTACAACCTAGAGAAGGAGATACCCATGCGGAAACCATTCCGCGCTCGCGCCGTTGGGGCGATCCTGGGTCTGGCGCTCGTGGCCACGGCCTGTGGATCGGGTGACGGCGCCGAAGAGGGCACCCCGCCCGAAGGCGACCCGATCAGGGTTGCGTCCTTCAACTTCAACGAATCAGCGATTGTGGCCGAGATCTACGCCCAGGGCCTCGAGGCGAACGGCTACACGGTGGAGCGGCAGCTCAACCTGGGGAACCGCGAGGTGGTCAAGCCGGCGCTCGAGGAGGGCGAGATCGATCTGATCCCTGAGTACACCGGGACCGTTGCCGGGTTCCTCGGGGCGGAGGCCTCCGCCGACTCCGACGCCACCTGGGAAGCAGCCAGCGCTGCGTGGGAGGAATTGGGGATCACTCTGCTTGCCTACAGCCCTGCGCAGGACAAGAACGCCTACGTCGTGACCGGGGAGACTGCCGAGGAATTCGGTCTTACGACTGTCTCCGATCTCGAGCCGGTTGCGGGCGAGATGATCTTCGGAGGACCGCCGGAGTGCCCGGAACGTCCGCTTTGCCTGCAGGGACTGCAGGAGGTCTACGGCCTGGAGTTCGCCGAGTTCGTCCCTCTCGATGTCGGTGGGCCGATCACCGTGGCTGCCCTGGAAGGCGGGGAGATCGACGTCGGCCTGCTGTTCACCACATCGGGCGTCATCGCCGCCAACGAGTGGGTTTCACTCGAAGACGACATGGGCCTGAACCCGGCCGAGAACATCGTCCCGGCCATTCGCACCGAAGTGGTCGAGGCCTATGGCGACGACCTGGTCGCACTGCTCGACTCGTATTCGGAGGCTCTGACTACCGAGGACCTCACTGCGATGAACGCACGGGCCGACCTCGATCAGGAGGACCCGGCGCTGATCGCCGAAGAGTGGCTAACCACCAACGGGTTCCTCGAGTAGATCTGTCACAGGCGTCTCGTACCTTCGTCAACAGGAGGTACGAGATGCTGATCGATTGCGAGCAATGCGCGATGCAGGGCACGAGCGCCTGCGACGACTGTGTCGTCACCTTTATCCTGGCGGACGGCCCGGTGGACCTCGACGAGTCAGAGGTCAACGCACTGGCCAATCTGGCTGGGGAAGGATTGGTCCCGCGTCTTCGCCTGGTCCCCACGGAGAGACAGGCCGGGTGAGCCGGTTCGATACCGAGGGCCAATTACCCTCGCCCGGGCATGGTCAAGTTCTATTCGATCGCTCTCGCCCTGGGTGTGATCGGTCTGATCGTGGTGATTCTCGGGGGCGCGTTCGCCGAGAACGTGAACCGCGAGGAGAGTGACCCGGGGCAGCGGATCGGACGCGGGGGCAGGGCGGCGATAGGTGCCCTGGTCGGATTCGGCATGGCCGGTCTCTCGGCCGAGTTCTCCACACTGGACCTGACCTGGCAGGTAGCCCTGCTCATCGCCGTCGTCGGGGCGGCGGCCGGGGCTCTTTGGGCGTGGTACGCCTCACGCAACGACGCTGGGTCCGATGCTGGTCCTGTCTGATATCCATTTCGCAACGGAGCCACTGCGGCGGGTCGTAGCCACAGGGGAGACATTGCTCATCCTCGGCGACCTGGTGAATCTCACCGACTATCGGACCGGTGAGGGAGCAGTGGCGGACGTCCTGGGTATGGAGTTCGCACGGGCCTCGGCCACAGCACGTGGGGCAGGCGACTATCAGCAGATGCGAGGTCTCTGGCTGGACACCGTTGGTGACCGTATCGATGAGATCCGGGCCGCCATCGGTGAGGCAATCGACGCACAGTACGCCAGTGTGTCCGAGGCCCTCGAGGGTGGGCACGGATATGTGATCCACGGGAATGTCGATCGCCCCGGGTCATTGGAGCGGGCACTTCCACCCGGATACGAGTACGTGCACGGGCAGACCAGGGATATAGAGGGGCTCCGCTTTGGCTTCGTCGGGGGTGGGGCGGCCACCCCTCTGCAGGCCGAAGGGGAGGTCTCAGACGAGGAGATGAGCCGACTGCTCGACATCCTCGGTGAGGTAGACGTCCTCTGCACCCATGTCGCGCCGGCCCTCGATCCTTTGCAGACCGATGTCGTGACCGGAAGGGCCGAACGCGGGCTCGGCGCCCCTCCTCGACTACATCCGTGCCACGCCTCCCCGGCTGCACCTGTTCGGCGACGTTCACCAACCTCAGGCGAGCAGCTGGCGGGTTGGGCCAACACGCTGTCGCAATGTGGGCTATTTCCGGGCCACCGAACGGGCCATGCCCCTGGATCCGGCCGATCTCAGATAGGCCGCGGGCTGGCTAACCTCGGATCTCCCAGCCATGACCGAAGGAACTTTCCAGACTCTCGAAATCGACGCACCGGCCGAGGCCCTCTATGACGTGGCGGCGGACATCGCCTCGTATCCCGAATGGGCAACCGGTGTCAAAGAGGTCGAGGTCTTGGAGCGCACCTCGGATGGGCTCGTGGAAAGGGCGCGCTTCGTCGTCGCAGGCATGGTCAAGGAGATCGAGTACGTCCTTCGGTATACGCACGATCGACCCAATGTCCTGAGTTGGGTGGCGGAGGAGGACTCGAAAGACGTGCGGATGCTCGAGGGGTCGTACACCTTCACCGCTGTGGACGGGGCCACCGAGGTCGTCTACGCACTCACTGTGGAGCCGAATTTCAAGATGCCCGGCTTTCTCCGTCGACAGGCGGAGAACCAGATCGTCACAACAGCTCTGCGTGGGCTGCGCAAGAGGGTCACGGGCACGGTCTGAGCATGAGGATCGTCCTCGTCACGGGCAAGGGGGGAGTGGGCAAGACCACGGTCGCCGCCTGCACGGCGCTGCGAGCAGCCGACTCCGGTCATCGGACACTGATCACATCCACCGACCCGGCGCATTCGCTCGCCGATGCCCTTGCCGTGAGCCTTGGATCCGATCCGGGCGAGGTCGTTTCCAATCTCGACGGCCAACAGATCGACACCCAGCGCCAGCTCGACCGCTACTGGGGCTCGATCCGCCGTCAGTTGATGGACGTGCTCGATTGGGGCGGAGCCGGCGGCATCGAGGCCGAGGAGTTCCTCGTCTTCCCCGGGATGGACGAGCTCTTCGCCCTTCTCGAGGTGAACCGTCATGCCCGATCCGGGCAGTACGACGTGATCGTGGTCGACTGCGCCCCGACCGCCGAAACCCTCCGTCTGCTCTCTCTCCCCGAGGTCCTGAGCTGGTACTTCGAGAAGGTCCTTCCCACCGAGCGACGGTTGATGAAGGCGGCCAGACCGATCCTGAGTCGGCTCACCGACCTTCCGCTACCCCAAGACGAGGTGTTCACTACAGCCCAAACGATCTTCGAGTCGATCGAGGGGGTCAAGGAATTGATGTCGGACCCGGCCGTGACATCGGCCAGGCTGGTGGTGAACCCGGAGAAGATGGTCATCGACGAGGCGCGGCGCACATACAGCTACCTCGGATTGTTCGGATACGGCGTTGACGGGGTGATCGTCAACCGGGTCCTGCCCCAGGAGGTGGCCGATCCATACTTCGAGCGCTGGCGGGCCATTCAGAAGGGTCACCTCGAGACTGTGGACGACGCTTTCGCCGAAGTGCCCCGTCTCCATCTCCGGCTGTTCGACGATGAGATGGTCGGGGTCGATCGATTGCGATTCATGGCCGGGGAGCTCTACGGGGAGCGCGACCCGATTGCCGATTTCACGGCCACCCACCCGTTCCGGATCATCGAGGCGGATGGCGGGCTGGCGATGGAGATGGACATACCATTCGTCGAGAAGTCCGATCTCGATGTGTACCGCCACGGCCATGAGCTGTACATCCAGGTCGGTCCCTACCGGCGGTCGTTCATCCTGCCCGATGCCCTGCATCGCAGGGAAGTCACCCGAGCCCGTCTCGATGAGGGCACCCTCACCATTTCGTTCGCCGATCCGGACGCCAGATCATGAGAGAGCAATCGGACACCATGCAGGCCCTTGGCCGGGCCGGAAGACGAGCGGGGTACCACCTGATTCAGGCGGTGATCGAAGGGCTCAAGGCGGTCGAGGCAGTGTTCGAAGAAGTAAGCAAGATCGGCGACAAGCAGGACTCCACGACCGAGGAGCCTCCACGAACCAGGATCGATATCGAATGACCGACGAGCGTCGCCCAATCAGGCCCGATGATGTGATACCCCCCAGCGGGGGATCGTCGTCGGTACAGACGCGTCAGTTGGTCAAGGACGCCGCGCTGATGCTGCCCAATCTGGTCAAGCTGGTGGGCCGCTTGTTGAAGGATCCGAGGGTTCCCCGGCGGTCGAAGATCGCTCTGGGCATGGCTGCGGCATATGTGGCCAGCCCGATCGATCTCGTTCCGGAGTTCATCCCCGTGATCGGTTGGGCTGATGACGTGATTTTCATGATGTTCGCCATCGACTCGTTGATCGAGAGGGCAGGTCCCGAGGTCGTGGCGGAACACTGGGACGGGCCGGGAGACCTTCTTTCGATGATTCGAGAGGTGACCGGAGTGGCCCGCAGCATCATCCCGAAGCGTTTGAGCCAGGCCCTGGATCGCATCTCCGGGTAGCGCGGCCCGGCTTGCCAACACTCGTCAGCAGGCATTGAATCGGGGTTTTTCTCGTCCTGAGCTACTTTGACCTATCTCATGTTCGACTTCAGACGGATCGGGTCACTGCCTCCGTATGCCTTTGCCGAGGTCAATCGACGGAAGGTCGCGGCCCGTCTCGCCGGCGTGGACGTCATCGATCTCGGGTTCGGCAACCCCGATATCCCGTCTCCCGATCTTGCGGTGGACGCTCTCGTCGAGGCGGCCAGACAGCCGGCCAATCACCGCTATTCCGCCTCTCGCGGCATCGATGACCTGAGGGAAGCGCTGGCCGGGCGCTATCGCCGCCGCTTCGGAGTGGAGCTCGACCCGGAAACCGAGGTCATCTCGACGATCGGGTCCAAAGAAGGTCTGTCCCATCTGATGTGGGCCCTTCTCCAACCCGGGGACGCAGCCATCGTTCCCGATCCCTCCTATCCAATCCACATCTACGCCCCGGTGATAGCCGGGGCGGAGGTACGAACTGCCCCGATCGGCTCCGAGGCCGACTATTTCGATGTGGTGCATCGGATGTTCCACGACTCGTGGCCCCGGCCGAGGGTGATCATCGTCAGCTTTCCCCACAACCCCACGGCTGCCACAGTCGACCTCGGGTTCTTCGAGCGACTCGTCGATCTGGCCCGGGAGAACGAAGTCGTCCTCGTCCACGACTTCGCCTATGCCGATATCGGCTTCGACGGCTATCGACCCCCGTCCCTGCTCGAGGTTCCGGGAGCGAAGGAAGTCGCTGTCGAGATCTACTCGTTGACCAAGGGCCATTCGATGGCAGGTTGGCGGGTCGGATTCATGGCAGGGAACAGGGATGTGGTAGCGGCCCTGGCCAAGCTGAAGAGCTATCTCGACTACGGGACTTTCCAGCCCATCCAGATAGCGGCCGCCGCCGCCTTGAACGAAGGCGATGAGTTCGTCGAAAACGTGAACGTCGTGTACCAGGAGCGCCGGGACATCCTGGTCGACGGTCTGGCCGACCTTGGCTGGAAGATGGATCGCCCGCGAGGGACCATGTTCGTCTGGGCTCCCATTCCGGGTCCCTACGAGGACCTCTCTTCGGCCGAGTTCTCGATCCACCTCCTCGAGGCCGCAGGGGTTGCGATCAGTCCCGGGGTCGGCTTCGGCCCGAGCGGTGAGGGCTTCGTTCGGTTCGCCCTGGTCGAGGAGGGCCCCCGGATCGAGGATGCCGTGGCCCGGATCGGGCAGGCCCTCGACCGTCTGTAGCCTGGTCCTATGCCTTTCCCGGACGGCACCGCCGACTTCCGCTCCGACACCGTGACCCGCCCCACGCCGGACATGATTCAAGCCATGGCGTCGGCGCCACTCGGTGACGACGTCTACTCGGACGATCCGACGGTCAACTTGCTCGAGGAGGAGTCGGCGGCGGTGACCGGCAAGGAGACCGCCATCTACGTGCCGACCGGCACGATGGGGAACCAGCTTTCCATCATGGCCCAGACGAACCCGGGCGAAGAGGTCCTCGCCCACGAGGGGAGTCACGTCCGCAGCATCGAGGCCGGCGCTCCCCAGGCTCTCTCTGGTGTCGGCTTTCGCACCGTGAGCGGAGACGGGGGCCGCATCGAGCCCGAGGACGTGGAGCGGGCCATGGCCATGTCCGGTTTCTTCCCCAGAATCGGCCTGATGGTGTGGGAGAACACCCACAATCTCTCTGGAGGCCGGGTGATACCTCTCGATGTGATGGAGAAGACCTCCGGGGTGGCCAGGGCGCATGGGCTCAAGATCCATATGGATGGGGCCAGGATCTTCAATGCCGTCGCCGCCAGCGGTGTGCCCGTCGATCGTTATGCCGCGGTGTCGGACACCATCCAGTTCTGCTTCTCGAAGGGGCTGGGGGCGCCAGTTGGGTCCATCGTCTGTGGCCCGGCTGATCTGATCTCCGAAATCCGGTATCTCCGCAAGCGACTCGGCGGCGGGATGCGTCAGGCCGGGGTGATCGCCGCCGCGGCGCGGGTTGCCCTGGCCGGTCGTGATCGCCTCGTCGAGGACCACGCGCTGGCGCGTTTGCTGGGCGACGCAATTGCCGAGAAGTTCCCCAAAGCTGTCGACCCCTCTCTCATAGAGACCAACATGGTCAGGGTTCAGTTCGCCGCCCTCGGCATCGAATGGCCGGAGATGAAAGGGCGTCTGGACGGCGCCGGCATCAAGGTCAACCCACCACTCGGTGGCGGCTGGCGGATCGTCACCCATCGCGATGTCGACGCGTCGGATGCGGACCGTCTGCTCTCGACCCTGCCGTAACGAGGGAGGGCCGACCCGAGTCGGATACTGGTGAGTGTCGGAATCCTGTTCCCGGGTCAGGGAAGTCAGACCGTGGGAATGGGGGCGGACCTCTTCGATGCGAGAGAGGACCTGCTCGGCGACCGCGCCGATGAGATTCTCGGTTTCTCCCTGCGATCCCTCTGCTTGGAGGGACCCGAGGAGGAGCTGACCCGCACCCAGCACGCCCAGCCGGCCCTCTTCGCCCTGTCTTATGCCTTGTGGGAGATGGTCGTCGCAGAGAATCATCTGACCCCTGGCGGCGCGGCCGGGCATTCACTGGGGGAGTACACCGCCCTCGCCGCGGCCGGGGTCTTCGACTTCGACACCGCCCTCGGTCTCGTGGCGCTGAGGGGGCGGGCCATGGCCCGCGCCGCCGATCGGGAAAGCTCCGGCATGGCGGCGCTGATCGGCGCCGACCGGGAGCAAGCATCGGAGGTGACCCAGGCCCGCCGTGATCTTGGCGGCCGTCTGGAAGTGGCCAACTTGAATGCTCCGGGCCAGGTCGTCGTGGCAGGGGGAAAAGACGATCTCGAGTGGCTGGGCGAGAACGGATCCCGACTCGGGATCCGGAGAGTGGTGCCGCTCAATGTGGCTGGGGCGTTTCACAGCCAGTTCATGGCCCCGGCGCGGGAAGAGCTGAAGACGGCCCTCGATGCGGTCGAGCTGTCCGACCCGTGGTTTCCGGTCTGGTCCAACACGACCGCCAGACCACATCAGACCGGCGAGATCGGCGATCTCCTTGCTCGTCAGATGGTCGAGCCCGTCCTCTTTTCCGATTCCCTTCTCGACATGTCGGCCGCCGGCATCGACACATTCATCCATGTCGGCCCCGGCGACGTGACTGCAGGTCTGGCCCGCAGGACCATCGAAGGCGCCGCAGTTCACACGATCTCCCGAATCGACGACGTCCGGACCGCGTTGGATGCCGTCGTTACGATGGGCGAACACTGAGGAGACTGGTATGAGAAACGCCGAGATAACAGGCTGGGGCATGTGCATGCCTCCCAACGTGCTCAGCAATCACGATCTCGAGCAGCTCGTCGACACCTCGGACGAATGGATCACCACGAGGACCGGTATCAAGGAGCGGCGGATCAGCCACGTCGAGGCGTCGGAGCTCGCTGCCGTAGCCGGTCTACGGGCGCTGGCCGCAGCCGGCAAGACCGTGAACGATCTCGACCTCCTTCTCGTGGCAACCTGCTCGGGCGACTCGATCATCCCCTCCACGGCGTCGGTCGTGCAGAAGCACATGGGGGCCTGGAACGCCGCGGCCCTCGACCTCAACGCCGCTTGCTCAGGGTTTGTCTACGGGCTGGTTGTAGGCACCAACATGATCCGTGGCGGGACCAACAACACGGTCCTGCTCGTCGGAACGGAGAAGCTCCACTTCGTCACCGACTTCACCGACCGGACCACGTGTGTGCTGTTCGGCGACGGTGCCGGGGCGGTCGTGCTCGAGCCGACCGATGAGCCGGTCGGGCTTCTCTCCTCGGAACTGGGTATGGACGGATCCGTCGGCCACATCCTCGCCGTGCCCAGGGACGGCAGCTCGGGTGACCCGGGGCCGATCGACCCCCGGGAGTCGGCGATCGGCATGGAAGGGCCCGAGGTCTTCCGGCGTGCGGTCACCACGATGGGGGACTCGGCTGCCCGTGCCATCAAGGATGCCGGTCTTTCACTTGACGATGTCGACCTGGTCATCCCGCATCAAGCCAACACCAGGATCATCGACGCCACCGCCCGCCGTCTCGGCATCGATGAGAGCAAGGTGTTCGTCAATATCGAGTCGTATGGCAACACTTCAGCCGCCACGATCCCTGTTGCTCTCACCGAGGCCCTGGAGCAGGGACGGGTCAAGCCCGGAGACAACATCGTGTTCACCGCATTCGGTGGGGGACTCAGTTGGGGATCGGCCGTGTACCGGTGGGGGGAGCGCGTCGAGCCGCTCGGCGAGAGCGATGCCGAGCTGCCACCGCCTGATCGCACCGCGATGGAGTTGCTCCAGGCCAATTTCGATTTCTTCGGCCTTTCCGAAAAGCTCACGTGAGTGATGGCGCCGAGGGGAGGGTCGCCCTGGTCACCGGTGGTTCGAGAGGGATCGGCCGGGCGATTGCCCTTCGTCTTGCCTCATCCGGTCACCAGGTCGCGGTGAACTACGCCAAGCAGCCCGAAGCCGCGGCAGAGGTGGTGGAAGAGATCGGCGAGTCGGGGGGGACAGCCGTCGCCTACAAGGCAGATGTCTCCGATGGCGACCAGGTCTCTGCGATGTTTGCCTCGGTCGAGGCCGATCTCGGCCCGGTCACCGTGCTGGTGAACAATGCCGGCATCACCGCTGACAACCTCCTGCTGCGGATGAGCGCGGACGACTTCGACAGGGTGATAGCGACCAATCTGAAGTCGGTCTACGTCTGCACTCGTCTCGCTCTGCGCCCCATGCTCAGGGCGCACTGGGGAAGAGTGGTTTCCATCGCCTCTGTGGCCGGGATCACCGGCAACGCCGGGCAATCGAATTACGCCGCCTCGAAGGCCGGGATGATCGGCTTCTCCAAGGCGGTGTCGAAAGAGGTCGGGTCTCGGGGCATCACGGTCAATGTCGTGGCACCGGGCTTCATAGCAACCGACCTCACCGAAGATCTGAGTCAGGGGGTGAAAGACGAGGCCGTGAGCCGCACTGCCTTGCGCAGGTTCGGCGAGGCCGACGAGGTGGCAGGAGCGGTCGAGTTCCTCGTTTCCGACGCCGCCTCGTACATATCTGGTCAGGTGCTGGCCGTCGACGGCGGACTTGCCTTGTAGTTTTCCGCCAACCAACAACAAGAAGGAGGAACAGTGGAAAGAAGTGAAGTAGCCAACCGGCTGAGTGAGGTGCTCGTCTCGGAGCTCGGGCTGGAACAGTCCAAGATCGCCGAGGAGGCCCATTTCGAGGAGGATCTCGATGTGGACAGCCTGGGCGTCGTGGAGCTCCTCATGGCCCTCGAAGACGAGTTCGGGGTGAAGATCCCGGATGAGGAGGCCGAGTCGATCATGACTGTTGGCCAGGCAATCGACGTGGTGTACGGAAAGCTGGGTGGCTGATCTGATGCCACCCGAGCGACGGCGCGTCGCCGTCACCGGGCTCGGCGCGGTGACACCGCTGGGAGAAGACGTCGGTTCGACGTGGGACGGCATGTTGTCGGGACAGTCGGGGATCGGTCCGATCAGCCTCTTCGATACCGACGGGTACCGCACGACGATCGCCGGCGAGGTCAGGGGCTGGGAGCCGGAGAAGCATTTCGATCGGCGCGAGGTCCGCAGGCTCGACCGGTTTGCTCAGTTCTTCCTCGTCGCAGTTCGTCAGGCGCTGGTACAGGCGGGCCTGTCGTTCGAGGAGGATGACCCGGCCGCGGCCAGGGCCGGCGTCGTGGTCGGCGCTGGGTTTGGTGGTATGGGGTCATTCATCGACGAGATCGTCACCCTTACTGAGAGGGGTCCGGACCGGGTGAGCCCAACCGGGGTGCCTCGGGTGATCCCCAACATGGCGGCCGGGCTCGCCTCGATCGAGCACAACCTGCTTGGTCCAGTCTCATGCGTTGTTACAGCCTGCTCCGCATCCGCCAACGCAATCGGCGACGGAGCCGAATTGATTCGCCGCGGCGCAGCTGACGTAGTGGTCGCAGGCGGGTCGGAAGCGGCCATCACCACATTCGGCATCGCCACCTTCGCCCAAGCCAGAGCGCTCTCGAGCCGCAACGACGAGCCACAACGGGCATCGAGGCCCTTCGACGCCGACCGTGACGGTTTCGTCATGGGTGAGGGAGGAGCTGCGCTCATCCTGGAGGACATGGAAAAAGCGCTCGATCGGGGGGCGCCGGTGCTGGCCGAGCTGACCGGTTATGGCATGTCGGCCGATGCGTATCACATCACTCTGCCCAGGCCGGGAGGGAGTGGTGCGGCACGGGCCATGGTCAATGCCGTCGAAGACGCTGGTCTGGCTCCGGAGGACATCGGGTATATCAACGCCCACGGCACATCCACCGAGGCCAACGACGCAACCGAGACTGCGGCGATCCGGATCGCAATGGGTGCGGCCGCCGACACCGTCCCGGTCTCCTCGACAAAGTCGATGACCGGTCACACTCTGGGCGGCGCCGGAGCCGTGGAGGCGGTGGCCTGCATCATGGCCCTTCGAGACCAGGTACTGCCCCCGACTATCAACTACGAGGTGCCAGACCCGGAATGTGACCTCGACTACGTCCCGAATGTCAAGAGGGAGGCGTCCCTACGACATGCGATGTCGAATTCGTTCGGCTTTGGGGGGCACAATGTGTCATTGATCTTCAGCAAAGCCGAAGATCAATGAGTGGTGGGTTTTGGGTTTTGAGTTCTGAGTTCAGAACCCACCACCCATAACTCACAACTCACGACCCACCACTCTTCTCCCGCCATTCGGCGAGAGAGCGGTAAACCAGCACCAGGACGAGCGCGACGCCCACGGTGACGACCAGAAACGAGACGACGGCCACCAGGGCGGCCCATCCGGAACACGTGGTGAAACCACCGGCGCCGTCGGGCTGACGACAGCTCACATCTGTCACGAACCAGCCCAGGAATCCGGCGAGCAGGCCGAGACCGAGCGAGGGGATCGCAATCCACGGGTTTGGCCTCCGTCTCACCGAGTCGGGCGCCCGTGCTCATCGAGGTCGGCTGAGTCGAGGACCTCTCGCGGGGCCAGCTCGGGCGGGATCGGGTAAGCCGACCCCACTTCACGGGGCGGGTGGAAGGCGACCGCGACCGAAGGATGCCATGCAAGTACGGCAACGACGATCCCGGAGACCACACAAACGATCGCCGGAGCCAGCCATTGCGTGAAGGCGAGGCCGATCGCCACGATCGGCCAGAACACCCGGACCACGTAAAGCCCTCCGGGGAACACCCGGGCGAACCACAGCGCAGCCAAGGGAGCGCTCAACCCGACAATGAGAGCTCCCGGTGATATCTCGCTCCACGCCGCGACCCCGAGCGGGAAGGGGAGCCCGATGAGGATCAGGGGGAGGGCCACAGCTCGAGCCGGTAGGCCGACGGCCCCGGGCAGCTTCCGTAGCCCGGCGGTGAGGGCGGGGGAGAGCAGCGCGATCCCGGCAAGCACGGAGGCGGTGAGAGCGATCCCCCACAGGGCATCGATGGGGCGCACCACCCCGAGCAACAACATCGCTGCGACCACCAGGAGCAATGTCCTGTGTGCCCAGCGACCCCCGGTCACAGTCAGACCCACCATCCCCACGGTGGCCGGGGCGAGAAGACCCGTGACGACCAGCAGGACCGAGCCCGGAGCCAGTGGGCCGCTGTCCACCGCCAGTGCGGCAGCCCAGAGCAGGGCAGCGACGAGAGGTGTGCATGCCAGCAGGGGAACTGTCACCCGCGAAAGTTTCGCAGGACGCCCGGGTCAGGCGGAAGTCGGGCCGTCCGGGTTCCCGGCGTGCTCGAGTACCCGGAGACTCCGCTTTTCTCCGAAGCGTGGGGACTCGCCTGGCTCCCAGACCGTCTCCATCCGCCATGCAGGGCCGGGTCGGAGCGTCATCACGGTGCCAAGACCTGGCTTGTCCTGGTGGAGCGCGCCCAAAGGTGACCCAATCAGCCTGAGGATCCCAGCCTGGATCGGGTCTTGATGGGAGACGATGACCACGTCGCCATGGGGATGCTCGGCGTCAAGCCTCCTCGCAACGGAAGCCATTCGCTCAGCGAGGGCTTCGAGAGTCTCATCGGCGAATGGAAGGCTGTCCGGATGCTCCAGATAGGCCTCGAGGTCACCAGGGAACGTCGTGGAGAGGTCCCGCCAGGCATGACCCTTCCACCGCCCGATCACGGCCCATTCGGTGAGGTCGGGGTCGACCTTGACCGGGACCCCGGTGCGAGCGGCGATCTCTTCGGCCGTGCGCAGCGAGCGCTCGAGTGGCGAGGACCAGATGGCCACGACCGGTCGAGGGCCCAGATAGCGACCAACTCGCCTCGCTTGCTCCACGCCGTGCGGCGACAGTCCGAAGCCGGGGAGGTCGGCGTAGACCAGATGCCCCGGGTTCTCGACCTCGGCGTGGCGAACCAGATGTACCAGTGCAGCCATGAGGACATTGTTGTCGGTCGTCGGGCACAGCCGAGGTAACTTCAGACCCGGATGTGGGCTGAGCCGATTCTCCACGTGGACCTGGACGCCTTCTTCGTCGAGGCAGAGAGATTGCAGGACCCGGGACTGATCGGGAAGCCGGTCGCGGTTGGCGGCACGGGTAACAGAGGCGTAATCGCCAGCGCCTCATACGAGGCCCGTGTCCACGGCGTCCGATCCGCCCAACCGACGGCCACCGCCCGTCGCCTGTGCCGGGACCTGGTCGTCGTGCCCCCATCACATGGCCGATATGGAGAACTGTCAGCTCGAGTCTTCGAGGTGTTTCGTGAATACACCCCCTCTGTCGAAGGCCTCAGTGTCGATGAAGCCTTCCTCGACGTATCCGGGCTCCGTCGCCATTTCTCCACATCAACCGAGGTTGCCCTCTCGGTTCGTGGGGAGATCCGGAGCCGCCTCGGCCTCCCGGCCTCGGTCGGCATCGCCTCATCCAAATTCATTGCCAAGCTGGCGTCGGAGGCGGCCAAGCCAGACGGATATCGGCATATCCCGAAGGACACCGAATTGGAGTTCCTCCATGCGCTCTCGGTGGATGCGTTGTGGGGGGTGGGGCCGGCGACCCTGGCCGGGCTGCAGCGCCTCGGTGTGGAGACCATCGGGGATCTCGCCGAACTGCCCGAGGCCGCCGTCGTCGGGTCTTTGGGCCCGACACAGGGTCGCCACCTCCTCGATCTCGCCCGGGGCATCGACCACCGCCCGGTGACGCCAGACGTCGATGCCAAATCGATCTCGGTCGAAGAGACCTACGACATTGATCTCGAAGGCATCGAGGTCATGGAGACCGCCCTCCTCGCCCATGCCCAGAGACTGGCCGACCGTCTTCATCGATCAGGCCTCGCGGCGCGCACGGTGACCCTGAAACTGAGGTTTGGCGACTTCACCACGGTGACCCGCAGTGTCACGTCCGGCACCGTCGTCGACGGCCCACGCGATCTCTATTTGATCGCGATCGGGCTCCTGGAACAGGTCGAGGTCGATCGCCCGGTCCGTCTCCTCGGCCTGGGGGGATCAGGTCTCGAACCGGCAGGTGATCCCAGACAGATGCCGATCGGAGCAGAGGGCAACTGGGCGCGCGTCGACGAGGCGGTGGCCGACGTGCGAGACCGTTTCGGGGAACATTCTGTGGAACCGGCCCGTCTGATACGGGGGCCTGCCCCCGATGATTGATTTCACCGGTGAACTGTCTCCAGCCCGGGTGTATTGTGTCAGAGGGCTGTTACCAGATGTTGAGAGGTTGACATGGCCCTCGATGATCACGAACAGAAGATCCTGGCGGAGATAGAGCGGCAGTTCTACGAGGAAGATCCGGAGCTGGCCCGTGCCGTCAGGCAGATAGCCAAGCCCTCGCGTGTCGGGGTGCGGCTCGCCATGCTGGGGGTCGTCGCCGGTCTCGCCATCGTGATCGGCTTCTTCACCTCGAACACCGTCGTCGCCTTTCTCGGCTTCGGGCTGTTGGTCGGCTCGGCGGCCGCCCTGGTGACCGGGCTCAGATCGCGGGCGTGGCGCGCGACCGACAGCGAGCCACAAGGTGAAGAGCACGGTCCCGGCTGGCAGGATCCCTTTCGCCGCGACTGACTCCGAGCGGCTAATGTTCCCGGCCCTGGCGGTGGTCTCGGGAGGTTCCACCACCTGAGGAGGAGAGCGTCGGCCCATGACTCTGGGTCGGAGCAGTTGGTATTAGGAAGGGACGCGTGGACCAGTCATTCACAGCCGAGCAGGCATGCCGGCTGACGAACTGCACTCATCATCAACTTCGATATTGGGATCGTGTTGGACTGGTCAAACCCTCCGTGCAGACAACGGGTGGAAGACCCGGGGTTCGTCGCCTCTATTCGTTCAGGGATCTCGTCGCACTGAGAGTCGTTCGCAGCCTTCTGGACAACGGCATGTCGCTGCAGAGGGTCAGACGTGCCTGGGACTATCTCCGCCGGGAGGGAGAGATGGACGACCATCTCGCCGAGGTCAAGCTCGTCACCGACGGCCAAACCATATTTCACGTGGGCTCGGACGAGGGGGAGTTGATGGACGCCCTTCGCACAGGCCAGCTCGCCTTCTTCGTTGCAATCGACGAGATCGCCAGGGAGGTAGAGGAAGACGTCTCCAGATTCGAGCTGGATCGAAGCCGATTTCTGGACATGCTCCGCCGCGTCGAGGACGACATCGGCGAAGAGCGGGCCGCCGGCTCCTAGTCCCGGTCGATCAATGATTTCGGGTTGAGGGAGGCCAGTGCCCGATCCCGACCCTCGAAGTTCCGCTTGATCCAGGTTTCCACATGGGTCAGGTCCGAGACGTGCCCCAGACCCTCGCGGTTCCCGTAGACCGTGGCCGAATACGACGATGCCAATGGGACCAGTGACCGATCGGTGGCGTGGGCGAACTCGAGGGGGGTCTGATTGGAGGGGACCGGGGCGCCGAGGTCGGCGAGGCGATCGACGATCTCGTCCCATGCCGCGGTGATGTCACCCTCGCGCAGCCGCTGTATCCGTCTCCGCCGTCTGAATGCCTTCAGGGTCGGGACCAGCGCGGCGAGAACTGCCAGGACCGGCAGTATCAGCCAGACCCACGTGAGTTGGAAGCCGCTGTTGGCGCCAGAACCGGCGCCGATCGCGCCTCCGCCCTCTTCGAACTGGCTTTCGGCGAAGAACCCTGGTTGACCGAGCGTGTCCGAGCCCTCCACGCTCTCGGGCAGATAAGGCTCCGGGTCGAATTCAGCCGTGACGCTCTCGGGGAGCGTGCCGTCGGCCCGGGGAGTCGGATCGAAGCGAACCCAGCCGAACCCATCCATCCACATCTCGACCCAGGCATGGGCATTGTTGTCCCGGACAACGATCAACTCGCTGCCGTCGTCCTGCAGCTCCACGGTGCCCGGTGTGAATCCCCAGACAACACGGCTGGGGATTCCCACGACACGGCCCAGGTAGGCCATGGCGGCGGCGAACTGCTCGCAATATCCGATCCGGTAGTTCTGGCTCTCCGGGTCCGTGAGCCACGCCTCCAGGTCGAGGGTGTCGTGCCCGGTCGACACCTCGGTGGAGTACGTGAAGTCACCGCTGTCCCGGAACCAGTGCTGGAGCAGCCACGCTGCCTCGAAAGGAGTCGAGGCACGCGCCGTCTGACGTCTCGCCTCCTGACCCAACGCCCGGGGAACCTCCTCGGTGAGATCAGTGAATCTCAAAATGTCCGAGGGCGGGGTTACGTCGCCGGGGGGCTCACCGGGTTGCATCGAGGTCGCTCCGGCTTCGGCCGCATTGGCGAACAAGGGGCTGAGAGTGCCATTGGGGATGGTGGCCAGGGCACCGAGATCCGCATCCTGCAGGGGGAGGATCGACTGGGCGTCGTATTGGTCGCCCTCGTCCAACTCTGCCTGGTAGATGGCCGAGCCATCGGGGGTGATCTGGAACGCGCTGACATTGACCGACTCCGAACGGAAGAACTGCCCGACGCCGACAGTGGGCAGGACCTGGGACCTCAGGGCAGCGATCTGGACTCTCTGCGTGATCTCCTGGGTAGTTCCCCGATAGGCGTGCTCCGGGTTGCCGCCTCCGAGTCCCGGCTCGTAGAAGTCCGCCGGGCTGGTGGTGGGGCGCCAGGCCTCCCCGTCGAAGGAATCGAGACTCTCCATCCGCCAATAGATCTCGTTGGCGGGTGGTGCGTTCAGATCGAGGGTCGCCCGGAAGACCACGGCATTCGATCGCCGGATGATGCTTTGGTGCAGGTCGGCGAGGCGATCGAATGTGACGTCGCCGAACCCGGGGCCATAGCCTCCGCCATACCGCCAGCGGACGTTCCCCGTAGCCGGGACCAGCGAAGAGGCCGAGTCGGCGACGAACAGGGATCCTCCCGCTACCAGGGCGGCGAGGATGAGGGCCATACCGCCCGCCCGCCGAGCAAGTGGCCGACCCTCGACATCACGGACCCTCCCGGCCTCCTGACGCCGCTCGATCCCGATCGAGGCCAGGGCCAGTGCGATCACTATGGCTACGGCCCCCATCCAGATCGGCCCGCCCGGTATCCGGTCCATCACCGCGAATTGGAGATAGAGGCCAAGGGAGGGGGCGATCATCGCAATCGAAGGACCCGCGGTGGCCCCCCAGACGTAGAGGGCACCCGTGATCCACATCAGCACAGCCAGGACGGCCACGAGACCGGAGGTAGGGAACACCGGAGCCACACCGAATCGGATCAGGTCGAGGGTCTGGCCCAGTTCGTCCCCCAGCCCACCCAGGGTGTCCGGGGTCGGGACGAAGCCCAATAACAGCGTGTCGGGGACGGCGATGCGGAAGAAAAGGGCTAGCCCGGCCACGACGAAGATCGCCATGGAGACTCTCTTGTTGTTGACTGTCTGGGCGAGCAGCCACCAGATCACCCCGCCAAGGAAGGCGGAGGCGAGCATGATGAGCTGCCAATCGGGCGCCTCCGGCCCGGTGTCGAGGAGCCGCCCGAGCCGGACGATCATCAACACGAAGGCGGCGGCGCCGGCTAGCCGACCGAGGCCGTTGTCCATGAGCTCCTCATTGCAATCATCCAGGTAGGCGCCCAGGCCTGGTCGGGTGCAACCGATACTGTCGTGACGCCCATACGGTGGAAGCCGATCAGGGTCTGAGAGGTCGAAGCCGACGCAGTCATCAGGACGGTTGTCGGGAAGTCGCCCGCCAGCAGTTGCTGAACACCTAGGAGCGGCCGGTCGGCTACCCCGGTGACGATGACAAGGGCCCCACCGCCACCCTTCTGTCGAATCCTCCCGGCGACGGCTTCGATGTCGATTGCGGGGTCGGGTTGCACCAGCGCGAGGCGCTCCATCGCCGAGGAGTAGCGGGCGGCGTCAATGGCCTCCGCATCGCCGGCCCAGAGGTCCGCGTCGAATCCTGAGGCGACGAGATGGGTGACGACCGTGGCCGCGCCCGAGACCGCCTTCTCGAACGCGTCCTGTGACTCGTAGCTGGTGCTGCGCACATCGAGAAGGACCAGGGCGCGGGATTGCCACGGGGTCTCGAGCTGGCGGATCATCAGCTCATCGGTTCGAGCCGATGATGGCCAATGAACCCGTCGCAGGTCGTCGCCCTGCTGATACTCACGCAAGGTGTAGAAGTCTTCGCCTCCGCGCTGAGAATGTTCGGGGCGGGACGCCTGCATGGCCGGGTCCTGGCCCCGGACAATCGGGAACCCGCTCAGCTCCTCAACGGCGGGATAGACCACGATCCGGTCCGCCGGGCCGGTCAACTCGCTCGTCTCCGCCAGACCGAGAGGATCGCTCACCCGCGCCATCGTCGGCCCGACCCGGTAGACGCCACGGGGACGGCAGGTGACCCGATAGGTGGCTGTTGCCGACTCCTTGGACTTGAGTCGCGCCACCTCGAACACCGCCACACCGAGACGGTTCACGTCGTCCTCGATGGATAGACGGCTGACACCGTGTCGTGATGGGTTCTCGATCAGCAGCGTGACGGTCGTCGTCTCGCCGTCGTGAACCGTGGACGAGCCGAGTCTCCGGTTCACCTCGAGGTTGGGCCGCCGTCTCCGCACGTGGATGAGGGCGACTGCCTGCGCCAAGAGGAGGAACACGCCGGTGAGAAGCAACTCGACCTCGCCGAGGGCATACCAAAGGACGAGAAGGGCAAGACCGGCGCCCGACAGGGCCCAACCTCGCAGTGTCGGCATCAGGTGGCGATCCGGGACGTGGTGCCCGGCACCCTCAACCTGCCCATCAGGTCTTCGATGACGTCGGGGAGCGTCTCGCCGCGCATCTGGGCCTCGGGTCGCAGCCCCATGCGATGTTCCAACACAGGGTGGGCCAGCAGCTTGATGTCGTCGGGTGTGACGTACTCCCTGCCCTGAGAGGCGGCTCGTGCCCTCGACAGCCGTTGGAGGAAGAGCGCCGAACGCGGCGAGGCGCCAAGCAGGACATCGGGATGCTGGCGGGTTCCGTCTACCAGGTCGATGATGTAGGTCTTCACCGACGAGGAGACCGTCACCTCGCGGGCCACCACCACGAGCTCTTCGATCTCCTCGACCGAAACCACGGGCTCCAGGTCCAGGAAGGTCGAGCGAACGCCATGGGTATCGAGGATCTCGAGCTCTTTCTGCCGGCTCGGATAACCGATGACCACTCTCATCATGAACCGGTCCAGCTGGGACTCGGGGAGTGGATATGTCCCCTCGTGCTCTAGAGGGTTCTGGGTCGCCATGACCATGAACGGGAGTGGCAGGGCGCGGGTCACACCGTCCGAGGTGACCTGGCGCTCCTCCATCGCCTCGAGCAGGGCGGATTGTGTCTTCGGGCTGGCCCTGTTGATCTCGTCCCCGACCACGATGTTGGCGAAGATCGGACCGGGCTTGAATTCGAACTCGTTGCGGTTGCGGTCCCAGACGGACACGCCGGTGACGTCGGAGGGGAGGAGATCCGGGGTGAACTGGACCCGTTGGAATTCGCTGTCGATCGACCGGGCTACCGACTTGGCCAACTGCGTCTTCCCAACACCGGGGACATCCTCCACGAGGACGTGGCCCTCGGCCACCAGGGCGAGCAGCACCAGTTCGACCACATCCCGCTTTCCCTGAATGACCTTTTCGACGTTGGTCGCGATCAGGTCGAATCGTTTCGAGAATGCTTCGATTTGCTGAGGTGATACCACGTCCAAAGACCCTCCCGACTCGCTTTTGTGGCTTCGATCCTACTGAGAGACGCTTTTATAGGTAGCTAGAGTTCCCACGGGAGTGTCCGACCGATCCATACACAATGGGCCCGGACTGGGCAGGGGTCTGTTTGCCTTGGCTGGCAGGCCCGTTTTGCTATGGGAAGCGGTCCGTGCCGCCGTAGCGATGAGACGTCGCCATGGTGCCTTTCCCTCCAACGTGTACCTCGACTGGCGGCTGCACACGGCCTATGGCCATGCCTCGACGGAACCTCGACCCGAGGATTTGGCGTCTTATCTTTCATGGCGTAGAAGGATGCGTGCGATCTCATGAAAGAGAAACTGGTCGAGCGGCTTCAGGACATACCCGGCGTGGAGTCGGTGTCGTTGAATCTCGAAGAACTCGAATCCGGGATCAAGGTCAAACTCGACGAGGACGCCGACGAGGCCCAAGTCCTCGAGTCGGTCCGTGCCCTCCTGGTGGCCTACGGGGTGAGATCTCTCGAGCATTCTGATCTCGAGATAGGAAATCGCCTCTCCCAGGCCAGGGCAGCTCTCGGCGTGGACGTCCGAATCTCCCAGGTGAAAGGCGGAGCCAGGGTCGAGGTCATCGGCACCGCCGTGCGCTCGTTCCGGCTTGTGCCCTCCACACCCATGGCGATCGCTCAGGGCATGTCCGACGCCTGGTGTCAGGTGCTTGGGCGCATACCGCTGGAGATCACGAGGGTCACCCTTTCCCCGGACGATGGAACGCTCACTGTCGTCGCCACCGACGGGACTCAGGAGCGGACCGGCCACGCTGACCTCGAGGGTGGCTGGACCATGGCGTTGCCGCTGGCGGTGGGTCGTGCGATCGGGGTCGTGGAGCCTGCTTCTGAGGCGGGGGAGTCCGGTTTGACCCACACCGATTGGTAACGTCTCCGGGCAGGAACAGCGTTTCTAATGGCACGGGTCCTTGTATTGAACGCCAGCTACGAGCCGCTCTCGGTGGTGACCACACGCCGGGCGGTCGTCCTCGTCCTCAACCAGAAGGCCAGCGTCGTCGTGGGGAAAGACGAGACCTGGAGTTCCGAGAGCTCATCGGTCGAGGTTCCGTCTGTCGTTCGCCTCACCCGCTATGTGAAGGTGCCATATCGCCGCGCTGCCCCGGTCACCCGACGAGCCGTCTTCGGGCGTGACGGCCACCGATGCCAGTACTGCGGAGGGCCGGCCGAATCCCTCGATCATGTGCTTCCCCGCTCCCGCGGTGGAGACCACAGCTGGGAAAACGTGGTGGCGTGCTGTCGTCCTTGCAACATCTCCAAGGGGGATCGCCTGCCCACCGAGGCGGGGCTTCGGTTGAGCACCAAGCCGGGCCCGCCCCGAAGGTATGCCTGGATCTATGCCTCGACCGGGTATCAAGTAGATCCTGCCTGGCATCCCTATCTCGAAGTCGCCTAGCCGTCTGACCATGGCGCCGCTTCGCCAGGTCTCGGTCGAAGACGCAGATCAAATAGCCGCCATCTACGAGCCCCTGGTGCGGGAGACCGCCGTCTCCTTCGAACTGGATCCTCCGAGTCCCGCCGAGATGGCGGATCGCATCCGATCGGTCACCTCCGGCCATCCCTGGTTGGTCAGCGAAGAGAGCGGGGTGATCCTCGCCTACGCCTATGCGACCTCGTTCCGGGGGCGCTCGGCATACCGGTGGTCGGTCGAGACCACGGTCTATGTGCACGAGGAGCATCGGGGCCGCGGAGTGGGTCGGCAGGTGTACAGGGGTCTTCTCGACCTCTCAGCCCTCTGGGGTTTCGCCAATGCGTTTGCCGGCATCGCCCTGCCCAACCCGGACAGCGAAGCTCTCCATGCCTCGATGGGGTTTACCTCGATCGGGATCTTTCCACGGGCGGGGCACAAGCTGGGGGAGTGGCACGACGTCGGCTGGTGGCATCGACCACTCGCATCCAGTGACCCGCCGCGTGAGCCGGCCCCCCCTCCCAACGATCAGATTCGGGCTCTCCTCCAACCCTGAACCAACTCCTTCTTGTCCTTCTTTCGTCACCTCAGGGGGCGTCCGTGTCGCCGGCAGGTCACTGGGTGGGGCAAAAGGTTGACAAGTGGGGTGAAGTGGGTCATAGTGGCGAATACGGCCCATGAGAAGTGGGGTCAGTGACATGAGGACGGACGGAGAAGCAAAGCAGTGTTCCTTGGCGAGTACTTCCACAGTCTCGACGGGAAGAGCCGGGTGGTCATGCCCTCCGGTTTTCGCCGTGATCTCGAAGACGGTTGTGTCGTCACCAAGGGCCAGGACCGTCAACTCGTCCTCTTCCCGTCCGGTGAGTTCGAGGCGAGGGCGACAGAGGTGACCGAGATGGAGCAGAACCGCTTCGGACGGCGATTCTCGCGCACGGTCTTCTCCGGCGCCGACCTGCAATCTCTCGACAAGTCGGGGCGGGTGCTCATCAAGCCCGACCTGAGGGACTTCGCCGACCTGGAGACGGGCAACGAGATCGCGGTGATCGGTGTCTTCGACCACGTCGAGCTGTGGAACAAGACGCAATATCTCGAGGATCGTGCCCTCGGCGATCAGAGGTACCTGGAGGAGGACGACTAACGACAGCAAGTGCGTGGCTGGTTCATCGCCAGCCCCCCGGAACCAATGGAAGGCCCCTGACTCCGCCCGCTTCCAATTGGTACCAGCGCCCGGGGGGCTGGCAATGAGCCAGAACCGGGACAACGACGACCGGGACTACCACCGGCCGGTTCTGGAGCATGAGGTGGCTGGGCTGCTGGCCCCGGTGCTGCCGGGTGTCGTGGTGGACGCGACATTCGGTGGCGGGGGACACACCCGCCGGTTACTGGATGAGTTCGGAGAGAGCGTGAAAGTTGTAGCGATAGATCGCGATCCTGCGGCACTGGCCAACGCCAGCGAGCTCGGCGTACCCGCCGTCCAGGGCAACTTCGCCGACCTGAGCGACCTCGTCAGCTCGGTCACCGAGGAGCCGGTGTCCGGCGTCCTCTTCGATTTTGGGGTCTCTTCCCATCAGCTCGACGAGCCCGATCGGGGCTTCTCCTATCGCCATGACGGGCCGCTGGACATGCGCATGGGCCCCGATGCCGCCTACACCGCGGGCGAGGTGGTCAACGAATGGCCCGAGGACCGTCTCGCCGATGTCATCCGGCGTTTTGGTGAGGAGCCCCTGGCGCGGCGTCTCGCACATGCCATTGTCGAGGGGCGCCCATATCAGTCGACCAGCCAGCTATCCACCGTCGTGGCCGCGGCGGTCCCCGCGGCGCGCCGTCGGGCGGGTCATCCCGCCCGACGGACCTTCCAGGCGATCCGCATCGCGGTCAACGGTGAGCTCGACGCCCTAACGACTGGTCTCGACAGCGCCATCGAGCTGGTGAGACCACAAGGACGGGTCCTGGCCATCTCATACCACTCCCTCGAGGACCGAATCGTGAAGCGGCGGTTCACCCAAGGCGCCACCGGCTGCACCTGCCCTCCGGATCTCCCGGTTTGTGGATGCGGGAACAGCGCCGAGTTGCGGATTCTCACCAGAAAGCCGATTCGCGCCTCCGCTGCTGAGGTCGAGGGGAACAATCGAGCCCGCTCTGCGTCCCTGCGCGCTGCCGAAAAGGTGGCGGCATGACAGCGGCACGCCCACTGCGGCATCCGGCCCCCAAGCAGGGGGGCATGCGGGTCCTGCGGGGACGAAAGCAGCTTCGGAGACCTGCTCTCGCCCCCTGGATGATGATGGTGCTGATCGGCGTGGCCGCGTTCCTGGGTCTCGGCTTCGCCAGAACGTCCCTGGACAGGTCGGCGTTCGAGCTCGATCGTCTCGATCGTGCCATTGCCGAGCAGGAGGCGATCAACGAGCAACTTCGCCTCGAGATCGCCCGCATGGAGAACCCGGCGCGCATCGCGCCACTGGCCGAGGAGCTCGGATTGATGATCCCGGGCGATACCAGACAACTTCTGGTGGATCTTGGAGGCCCGGCGGTGGCCTCCGTCGATGAGGGAGATACGCAATGAGGACCCGACGGCGCGCTGGAGCCGGGCTCCCGGAGGGAACAAGTCGTTCCCGACCACCGGAGTCACGGCCGGGGCCATAGCCGTGGCTGCCGGCAAGGCCGCCACCAGACCTGACCGTTCCCGGGTAAGGGTTGCCCTCATCGGGCTCTCCTTGGTGATCGCCCTGCTCGGGCTGGCCGTCCGGCTATTTCCAGGTGCAGGTGGTCCAGGCGGCCGATCTCGCCGGCCAGGGTCTGGACCAGCGTCTCGTGACCCGGGATCTCGCCCCACAGCGGGGCAAGATCTATGACCGAAACGGGGAGTTGCTGGCGATGACGGTGGAGGCGCAGAGCATCTGGGCCAATCCGACGCAGGTAGAGGAGCCGCTCTGGGTCGCCCAACAGGTGGGCGGGCTCCTTGGTGTCGATTCTCAGGAGTTGCTCACCAGGCTCGAGTCGGATCGTGAGTTCGTCTATCTCAAACGCCAGGTCGAGCCCGGTGTGGCCGAGCAGATCGCGGCGCTCGAGGTGAAGGGCATATACACCCACCCCGAATCGACTCGCATCTACCCGGCTGGGGCAGTGGCCTCCCATGTGACCGGTTTCGTCGACATCGACGGGAACGGGCAAGAGGGTCTGGAGTACATGTACGACGACCCACTGCGCGGCGTCCCGGGCAAGGCCGTCTTCGAGCGCGACCTCGAGGGCCGAATCATCCCTCAGGGAATAAGCGACATCGTCGCCGCCGTGCCTGGCACGGACCTGAACACGACCATCGATCTGCCGTTGCAATACCAGGCCCAGCAGGAATGTCTCGCCGCCGTCGACCGCACCGGCGCCGAGTCGTGTTGGGTGGTGGTGCTCGACGTCGAATCTGGAGGGGTCCTGGCTCTGGCCGGCGCTCCGGTGTTCGATCCGCAGACGCGCCAGACCCTTGACGAGACCTGTGACACGGCGCTCGACCCGACCTGTCATGCATTCAGGAACTTCATCGTGCGTGGCGTCTACGAACCGGGTTCGACCCAGAAGCTGATCACGGTGGCAGCCGCCCTCGAAGAGGGTGAGGTGAAGGCCGGGACCGTGATACCGGGCGTCGCCGATCTCCTGGAACTCCGCCCGGACGCCTGTCGTTCGGCGGATGACGACCTATTCGGCTGCTACCGCGACTTCGAGGAGCACGAAACCGCCAATATGAGCGTGAGGGAGATATTCACCAGGTCCTCGAATGTGGGAACGATCCTCGTTGCAGAGAAACTGGGGCAGGACCGACTCATTTCCTACATCGAGCGGTTCGGCCTCGGTTCGCAGACCGGTGTCGACTACTCGGTCGAGGCACCCGGGACGCTGAACTTCGAGGCGGGTTGTGAGACATGCTGGGCATCGGCCGCGATCGGCTACTCGGTCGCTGCCACCCCGCTCCAGATGGCCGCGGCCTATGGCGCCATCGGGAACGACGGGATCTGGACGGCCCCGCACATCGTCGCCTCCACGACTGACGTCGATGGCGATCAAGATGTCGCCGGTTTGGAGACCAAACGCGTCGTGTCGTCGGAGACAGCAGTCCTCATGCAAGAACTGTTGGCCAATGTGGTCGACGAGGGCACCGGACAGAGCGGCCACGGTGGAGGGCTACCAGGTCGGAGGAAAGACCGGAACCGCCAACAAGTTGGGTGATGACGGGCGTTACACCGAGGTGACCAGGGCGTCGTTCGTCGGGATGGCGCCGATGAGTGACCCGAAGGTCGTAGTTGCGGTTCTCATCGACGCCCCATCCCACAGATATCGGACCGGGGGAGCAGCCGCGGCGCCTGTGTTCGCGCAGGTCATGGAGCAAGCACTCCACCGATTGGGGGTGCCCCCCGATGCTGGCGCCGGGTAGCACCGTGGGTGCGGCATCGGGCCGGGTCGGAGGTCTCGTCGTCGGCGACCCCGAAATCTGGCTCGGCGATGTGACCCATGATTCGGCGCTCGCCGGTCCCGACGTACTCTTCGTCGCCGTCAAGGGCTCGACCTACGACGGGCACGATTACGTCGGCTCGGCGGTAAGAGCCGGTTCTCCCGCCGTCGTAGTCGAGACGCTCCAGGACTCGCCGGCCACACAGATCGTGGTCGGCGACACCCGAACCGCCATGGGCCCGATCGCGGCCCTGGTCCACGGCGACCCCTCGACCCTCCTGGCCGTCGTCGGCGTCACCGGGACCAACGGCAAGACCACAGTCACCCACTACCTCGAATCGCTCCTCACCTCCGCCGGCCGGGTCGTCGGGTTGATCGGGACGATCGAGACACGTGTTGGGGCGATGTCCCTGCCCTCGGTGAGAACCACCCCGGAGGCCACCGACTTCCAGCGTCTGCTCGGCGAGATGAGACAACTCGACGCCGGTGTCGTCGCCGCCGAGGTCTCGTCACACGCCCTGGAGATGGGCCGCGTAGCCGGCACCCGGTTCGAAGTCGCTGCGTTCACCAACCTGTCCCAGGACCATCTCGATTTTCACGGGTCGATGGAGTCCTACCGCCGCGCCAAGGAGCGCCTGTTCCGGGAGTACGAGGTGGGGACAGCCGTACTCAATGTCGACGACCCTGTGGGCGCCGCGATCGCATCCTGGGTGAAGACGCAAGTGATCAGGGTCGGCCGTGCCGGCGAAGTTCGCGCCGAAAGGGTGGAGACGTCACTGGCTGGGACGCGCTTCGACCTGGCGACAGATCACGGGGCCGTCCCCATCACCTCCGATCTGATCGGCTCGTTCAACGTGGAGAACGCCCTGGTAGCGGTGGGCTGCTCCCTGGCCCTCGGGTTGACCCTCGACGAGATCTCCGACGGGCTGGCGAGTCTTGGAGGTGTGCCCGGTCGATTCGAGCATGTCTCAGGGAGCGGGCCGATCCACGTCATTGTCGACTACGCCCACACTCCCGGCGGAGTCGAGGAGGCCATAGCCGTGGCAAGGTCGATAGCGGCGGGGCGGGTGATCGCTGTGGTCGGCGCAGGCGGCGACCGGGACCGGGAGAAGCGGCCAATGATGGGTCGGGCGGCGACGGGCGCCGATCTGGCCATCCTGACCAGCGACAACCCGCGTTCTGAAGACCCTGATCAGATCCTCTCCGAAGTGGCCGGCGGCGCGGCCGGGCCCTGGGTCATCCTCGAAGTCGACCGACGACGCGCCATCGAGTCGGCCATCGCAGCCGCCGAGGAGGGAGACGTGGTCCTGGTTCTCGGCAAGGGGCACGAGACCGGGCAGGAGGTCCGGGGCGAGGTGCTTCCGTTCGATGATCGCAGGGTGGCCAGGGAGATCCTGGCCGCACGGTTCGGGTCCGCTGATTTCGACCTTGATTCAGGGAGCATGACGACGTGATACCGCTCCTGACCGCCGCCGCTGTCGGGCTGCTCGTGTCGATCTTCGGCACTCCGTACGCCATTCGCTTCTTCAGACGGCGCGAGATAGGGCAGTTCATCCAGGAGGAGATCGCCGGGATGCACGGCCACAAGCAGGGGACGCCGACCATGGGAGGCGTGGTCTTCGTCCTCGCGGCAATCATCGGGTACCTGGTGTCGCATGTCCGTCTGGTGTCGCCGGCCGGCGGGATCGGATTGGAGCTCGATCCGTTCACCGACGGCGGGCTGCTTGCAGTGTTCGCATTGGCAGGCATGGGAGTCGTCGGGTTCCTCGACGACTGGATCAAGTTCTCCAACAAGCGGAGCCTCGGTCTCTCCAAGTCGGCCAAGTTCGGCGGTCAGCTGGCGATAGCCGCCCTGTTTGCCTGGGGCGCCACCGAAGCCGGGGTTGTCACCGAGATCTCTTTTGTCCGGCCGCTCGGCATCGATCTCGGCGCGTTCTTCGTGATCTGGGTGCTCTTGATGCTGACCGGGTGGGCGAATGGCGTGAACCTGGCCGACGGCATGGATGGCCTCGCCGGCGGGTCATCTGCCCTGGTCGTTGCCTCTTACACCGTCATTGCCTTCTGGCAGTTCCGAAACCCCCAGGTCTACGAGTCGGTTGACCCCCTCGAGCTGGCCATTATCTCGGCTGCGATGTTCGGGGCGATCCTCGGCTTCCTCTGGTGGAACGCACCGCCGGCCAAGATCATCATGGGAGATGTCGGCTCACAGGGCATCGGAGGGCTCCTTGCTGCTTTGGCTCTCCTCACCAACACCAGTCTCCTCCTGGTCGTGCTGGGAGCGATCTTCGTGGCCGAGACCGCCTCGGTGATCCTCCAGGTCGCCAGCTTCAAGATCTTCGGGAAGCGGATCTTCCGCATGTCGCCGATCCACTATCACTTCGATCTCGGTGGATGGCCCGAGACCACGGTCGTCATCAGGTTCTGGATCCTGACCGGTTTCGGCGTCGCCCTCGGGCTCGGTTTCTTCTATGGCGACTTCCTCCGGTTAGAGGACTTGTTGTGACCCGGGTACTCGTCCTCGGTGCTGGGGTCTCCGGTCTGGCCGCCGCTGCTCTCGCCCGGGATCGCGAGATGACGGTGACGATCTACACCCGGGATCAGCCCGAAATCGCCCTGGAGAAGGGATTCCCCGTCGCCAGTGGCGCATGGGACCCGGTCCTGCTCACCGGCATCGACCTCGTGGTCGCCAGCCCCGGATTCCCCGAGCGCTCCCTGCCCATCGTCGAGGCCCTGGAATGGGGGATCCCCGTGTGGAGCGAGGTCGAATTCGCCTGGAGGCACCTGGATGTCCCGGTAGCGGCCGTCACGGGCACGAACGGGAAGACCACTGTCACCGAGGCGGCCTCTGCCATGCTCGAGGCATCGGGGATCGACGCCCCGGCGGCGGGCAACATCGGTTCGGCCCTCTCCGAGCATGTAGGCCAGGGCCACGAGGCCGTGGTCGTCGAGGTGTCCAGCTTCCAACTCCGCTTCTGCGAGGAGTTCCACCCGGCAGCGGCCGCGATCACGAATGTGGCCCTCGACCATCTCGACTGGCACGGCTCAGAGCATTCATACCGGGCGGCCAAGGCGAGGATCTTCATGAATCAGACCGACGAGGACCTCCTGGTGTTCGATGCCGACGATGAGGGCGCCGCATCGCTGGTCGCCGGGGCGCAGAGTGAATTGTTCCCCGTCTCGGGGACTCACCTTCCACCCGGCGGCGGTGGTGTCGACGACGACCATCTAGTGATCGGTGGGCTGACCATCTCGATCGGTGATCTCGTCTCAGACGACCCGACCCATCTGGTCAACATCGCCTCGGCTTCCGCGCTCGCGCTGCGTATGGGGGCGACCGCCGATGGGGTTACGGAGGCGGCCAGGTCATTCGCGCCGGGCCCTCATCGGAGATCGTTGGTGGCGCGAAGTGGCGGCGTCACCTGGATCGACGACTCGAAGGCGACCAACACCCACGCCGCCGTCAACTCGATCAGGGCTCACGACTCAGTGGTTCTCATCGCCGGGGGCCTGGCCAAGGGGCTCGACGTCGCACCGATCGCCCGCGAGCCCAATGTTCGCTTCCTGATCGGGATCGGCGAGGCCGGGCCCGATCTGGCGTCGGCGGCGGGGGAGCGAGGACGTGTGGCAGGCACCCTGGAGCGTGCCGTCGAGCTGGCGGTGGAACTCGCAGAGCCCGGTGACACGGTGCTTCTCGCTCCCGGCTGCGCCAGCTTCGACCAGTTCTCCTCTTACGAGGAGCGCGGGGACAGATTCGCGGGCTTGGTCCGATCGATCACGGAGGAGGCAAGGTCCGGATGACAGCGAACGTGACATCGATCGCGAAGGTTCGCGCGGCGGCCCGAAGCCGGGCCGAGCGGCTCAAGATGAACAACCGCACCGCGACCGCTCTCCTCGTCATGGCCGTGGTCCTGATAGTCATCGGGCTGGGCGCGACCCAGTCGGCTTCGTCGGCGGTCGCCATCGACCAGTCCGAGGACCGCTTCTACTTCTTCAAAAGACAGCTGGTCGGTGTCGGGATAGGGACTGTGGCCCTCCTCATCACCAGTCGAATCCCGTACCGCGTTTACCGCAGGCTCGCCCTGCCCGGTTTCTTCGTCACCGTGGGCCTGCTCATCGCGGTGCTGGCGGTGGGACCGGTAATCGGTGGTTCGCAGCGGTGGCTGCCGATCGCAGGTTTCAGCTTTCAGCCATCCGAGGTGGCGAAGATCGCGATCGTCTTGGTCCTAGCTCATCTCTTCGAGAAGAAACACCGGCTTCTCACCCGATTCGGCCACTTCCTGGTCCCCGTCGTGTTCACGGTCGGTGTGCTCGGCGGCCTCGTGATGCTTCAGCCCGACCTGGGGACGACAATCATCATCGGCGCGGCTGCGATGGCGGTGATCATGGCCAGCGACACCCCGCTTCGGTACGTGCTCGTCCTCTCTGTCCTGGTCGTGCTGGCCGCCTGGGTTCTTGCTTTCGGCGACGCGTACAGGGTCGACCGCATCGTCGGGTTCCTCGACCCCTGGGGGAACGCCAGTGGAGAGGGCTACCAGGTGATCCAGGGCTATTACGCCTTGTCCAACGGCGGTCTCTTCGGGGTGGGACTGGGGGCCAGCCGCGCCCGATGGTTCTATCTGCCGAACGCCCACACCGACTTCATCTTCGCCATCATCGGAGAGGAGACCGGGCTGATTGGCGGGCTGACTGTCATCGGTCTCTACATCGTGCTCGCATTGGCTGGCTGGATGGTCGCAGTAAGGGCACCGGACCGCTTCGGCAGGATGATTGCGGCGGGTCTCACCGCCTGGATCACCTTTCAGGCCATCGTCAACATCGGAGGCGTCCTGGGTGTCATGCCGATCACCGGCATCTCTCTTCCGTTTGTCTCATTCGGGAGCACTTCGCTGATCGTGTGTATGGCGTCGCTCGGCATCCTCGTCAACATCGCCCAGGCAGGGGTGCAGCCCAAGACATGACCTTTCTGATCGCCGCAGCCGGCACGGGTGGCCACGTGTTCCCTGGGCTGGCCGTTGGCGAGGCTCTCGTAGCACGTGGGACCCCCAAGGAGTCGATCCTGTATGTCGGGGGCGACCGGCTGGAGAAATCTGTCTATCCAGCAGCGGGGTTTCCGTTCCTCCAAGTAGAGGTGAGGGGTCTTCAGCGGTCTATGACCCCTCGAAACCTGAGCCTGCCGCGGGTGGTGTGGCGGGCGCGTGACGCCATCGGCGCCGCCATGGAGGACAGAGAGGTGAAGGTGGTGCTCGGGATGGGGGGCTATGTGACCATCCCGGCCGCATTGGCCACCAGAAGCTCGCAGTCCGTGCTGATCGTCGCTGAGCAGAACGCGGGTAGCGGTCTCGCCAACCGGATCGCCTCGCGCTGGGCAACACGCATCTTCACCTCCTTCCCCGACACCGAAGGGCTGAAGCGAGGGGAGTGGGTCGGCAACCCGGTGCGCCAAGCGCTGTCGAGCCTGGACCGGGAGGAGGTCAGACCGCAGGCGCTAGCTCACTACGGCCTCGATGCGGGATCCCCGGTCCTGGGCGCCATGGGCGGCTCGCTAGGTGCTGGTGTGATCAACGGAGCCGTAGACGATCTGGTCACGAATTGGGAGGGGAGCCGGATCCAGGTCTTGCATCTCACCGGCGAGGGCAAGGTCACCACGGAAGGAAATCTGTCCGAAGCAGTCCACCGGGTGCAGGGTTCGTTCGAGGAGAGGATGGAGCTGTTCTACGCCGCCAGCGACCTGGTTGTTGCTCGCGCCGGCGGTGGGGTTGCCGAACTGACGGCGACCGCGACACCATCGATCCTCATCCCCGGCGAGTTCGGCTCGTCGGGTCATCAGACGGCTAACGCCGCATTCCTCGAGGGGGCTGGGGCTGCGAAGGTCGTCGCACAGGACCGTCTCGACATGCTTTCGGGCCTCGTCTCGGAGATCCTTTTGTCGCCGGAGCGACTCGAGGCCATGCGGATCGGCGCCAGAAGCATCGCCAAGCCGCACGCAGCGATGACAATCGCTGAAGCGATGGAGGAGCTGGCGAGTTGAGATTGGACCATCGACGGATCCATCTTGTCGGGGCGGGCGGCGCCGGGATGAGCGCCATAGCCAAGGTGCTGGCAGGCATGGGTCACGAGGTCTCAGGGTCGGACCAGCGAGGAGGGTCGACTCTGGACAGGCTGGAGGACTTCGGCATAGCCACGCACACGGGTCATCACCCGGACGTGGCCCGCGGCTCCGACCTCGTGGTCGCCTCGTCGGCCGTACCCGATCAGGACCCCGAGCTGCTCGCAGCGGCGGAGGCCGGGGTACCGGTCTGGCGCCGTCCGGATCTCCTCGCCGCTCTCACCGAGAGGATCACCACGATCGGGGCCACCGGCACCCACGGGAAGACGACGACGACGGCGCTATTGGTTGCGGCGTTGAAGGCATTGGGCGAGGATCCGAGCTTCATCGTCGGCGGGGATCTGGCCGACTGGAACACCAACGGCCATTTCGGAGCGACGCCCCTGCTCGTGGTAGAGGCCGACGAGGCCTTTCGCACCTTTGAGCGGCTGCGACTCGCCGGTCTCATCGTGACCAACGTCGAGCCGGAGCACTTGGAGCACTTCGGGTCCGAGTCGGACCTCGAGGATGCGTTCGTCAGAGTGGCCGAGAGCGTCGATGGGCCGCTGGTCGTCTGTGCCGACGATCCGGGCTCGAGCGAAGTGGCCCGCCGCACCGGGGCCATCACTTACGGCCTGGACCCGGCGGCGGACTGGCGAATCATCGACTTGACGAGGCACGACGGTGGCACCCGGTTCGAGTTGGTCGGGCCGTCGGCACATGCTCACGTCAGCCTGGGACGGCCGGGTGCCCATGTGGCTCTGAATGCGGCGGGTGCTCTGGCCCTGCTCGGCTCCCTGGGACGCGACATCGCCGCAGCCGCGCTCGGTCTCGCATCGTTCCGCGGCGTCGGCCGCCGATGGGAGCACCGCGGAACGGTTTCGGGAGTCACTCTGATCGACGACTACGCCCATCATCCCACCGAGGTGGCGGCAACCGTGGCGGTGGGGAGAGATCTGGCGAGCGGGGTCCTGTGGGCGGTCTTTCAGCCCCATCTCTACAGCAGGACGGCCCGATTCCACGACGAGTTCGGCGCTGCCCTCAGCGCGGCGGACGAAGTCGTCATCACGGACGTCTACGGGTCCCGGGAAGAGCCGGTCCCCGGTGTCACCGGCGCCATGGTCGTCGAGGCGGTGCGTCGTCACGGTGCCAACGCCCACTACGTCCCACACCGTCGCGATCTCGCCGATTTTCTGGCCGAGCGTGTCGCCGAAGGGGACCTGGTCCTGACCATGGGGGCTGGGGACATCACTCTCGTGCCCACCGAGCTCGCCATACGTCTCGCGGAGCGATGATGACGTCCCTCGATTCGCTCATCAGTTCCGGGAAGATCCTCGAGCGAGTCCCTCTCGGTCCGTACACCACATACAAGTCGGGTGGGCCGGCCCGATACCTCGCCGAGGTGGATGACGCCGAGGCGCTCGACGTTCTGGTGGCCTCGGGGGTGAGCTCCGAGTTGCCGATCCTCGTCCTGGGGCGCGGCTCGAATCTGGTCGTCTCCGACTCCGGGTTCGAGGGCCTGGTCATCCGTCTCGGATCATCTTTCGGTGGGGTGAAGGTCGAGGGGACACAGGTGCGCGCCGGCGCGGCCGCACCGTTGGCGCAGGTGGCGCGCAGCAGTGTGGACGCCGGTCTTGCCGGCCTCGAGTTCTTCATCGGGGTTCCCGGATCGGTCGGGGGAGCCGTCCGCCAGAACGCGGGGTGCTTCGGAACTGAGACCCGCGACCGTCTCGTCGAGGCCTCGATATTGGATCTAACCGACGGAACGATGGGCATCTTCGGCCCGGACGACCTGGACCTGTCCTACCGGCACTCCAACATCACCTCGACGCGGGTCGTCGTGAGCGCCTCATTCCAGGCCTCGCCCGGTGACACGGACACCGGCCGCGCCGAATTGCGACGCATCACCCGATGGCGCCGTGACAACCAGCCGGGGGGGACATTCAACGCCGGCAGCGTGTTCAAGAACCCGGTCGGGGCGACGGCCGGGGAGATAATCGACGGGCTTGGGTTGAAGGGGCTGAGGGTGGGGGACGTCGCCGTGTCGGAGAAACACGCCAATTTCTTCGTGGCCGGGTCATCTGCGACATCTGAGGACATTCGGAGCTTGGTGGTGGCGGTCAAAGACCGTGTTTTCGAGGAGTCGGGCACCATGCTGGAGCCGGAGATCCAGTTCGTTGGATTCGATGATGAGAATTGACCCACGACTAGCCGAGCGACGACGGGTTGTCGCCGAGGACCGAGCGCGACGCAAGGTCAGCCGCCTGGTCAAGTTCCTCGTTGCCCTCGGGTTCGCCGGGGCAGTCGTCTGGCTCTTCCTCTCGCCTTTGCTCAGCGTCGCCTCCGTGACGACCTCGGGAATCGCGGCCAGCTCCGCCGACAGCGTCCTGGTCGAGCATGACGTGGTCGAGGGCACGCCGCTCATACTGATCCGGTCGAACGACGTTGAGAGCGCCCTCGAGAGCGACCCGTGGGTCCGCGAGTCCATGGTCGAGCTCGATTGGCCGACCGGTGTCGTTGTGCGGGTCCAGGAGAGGGTTCCTGCTGCCTGGCTGGAGACCAACGAGGGGTGGGGGCTCTTCGCCGTCGATGGCGTCCAGCTTGGCACCGCCTCCGACCCCGATCCTGCGATGCCGTGGATCGAATTGGGTGCGATCCCCGCCGATGAGACCGAGACCTCCCAGGAGGTCCTCGGATCGCTCGAATTCGTAGCCACGCTGCCAGAGGAGCTCCGGGCCACGGCCAGGGTGCGTTCCGAGCCCGGGGGAGAGATCTGGGCAGAGGTTGCCGGGTTTCAGGTGCGACTCGGGCGGCCGGTGGAGATGGGCGCCAAGGCGTTGAGCTTGGCCGCATTGCTCCGTGAGGAGCCTGCACCGGGCTCGACCCTGACTCTCATCGCCCCGACCCATCCGGCCGTCTTGCCCCCGTGACGGTCTGACCCGAAGGTGTAGACGTCTAGTTGAAGGTTAGAGATTGAGTCTTTACTAACCCGTCGGCGAACGGTAAACCTCTACTTCAGCTTCCGATATCCACTGGAGGAATTGTCGTGAACTCGTCGAGCGGCGGCTATTTGGCCGTCATCAAAGTCGTAGGGATCGGCGGTGGCGGCGTCAACGCCGTCAATCGCATGGTCGACGCGGGCATACGCGGTGTCGAGTTCATCGCGTTGAACACCGATGCCCAAGCACTGCTCATGAGCGATGCCGATGTCAAACTCGACATCGGCCGCGAGGTGACCAGAGGCCTGGGCGCCGGCGCCAACCCCGAGATCGGTCGTGCCGCCGCCGAAGAGCACAAGGCGGAGTTGGAGGATGTCCTCAAGGGCTCCGACATGATCTTCATCACGGCGGGCGAGGGTGGTGGCACCGGTACCGGTGGGGCGCCCGTAGTTGCCGAGGTAGCCCGGTCCGTCGGCGCTCTCACTGTTGGCGTGGTCACCCGGCCGTTCGGTTTCGAGGGGAGACGTCGGGCGGTGCACGCCGAACAGGGCATCGACGATCTCAAGGATGCGGTCGACACCTTGATCGTCATCCCCAACGACCGACTGCTCGAAGTGGGAGACCCCGAAGCCCCGATCGCCGAGACCTTCCGGCTGGCCGATGAGGTCCTGATGAGCGGTGTTGCCGGAATCACCGACCTGATCACGACTCCGGGCCTGATCAACGTCGACTTCGCCGACGTGCGGACCATCATGTCGGACGCCGGCTCAGCGGTGATGGGCATCGGCCGGGCCACTGGTGAGAACCGAGCCAAGCAGGCCGCGGAGCGCGCCATCTCCAGCCCGATGCTGGAGACTTCGATGGAAGGCGCCAAAGGTGTCCTCCTCTCCGTATCCGGGCCCTCCTCGATGACGCTCCACGAGGCCACGGAAGCGGCCCGGGTCGTCGCCGATCACGCCGACACCGAGGCGGACATCATCTTCGGGGCGATCGTCGACGACGACCTTGGTGAGGAGATGAAGGTGACCGTGATCGCGGCCGGATTCGAACGGAGACGTCAAGGCCGCTCGGCAACCACGCGCCCCTCGACTCGCTCCTATTCCGGCTTCGACGAGGGGGACGACGTCCTAGACATCCCCACCTTCGTCCAGGGATGAACCGGGCCCCCGGTGTCGACGGGGCGGCGTTCACCGATGCGACAGACGGAGACCAGCGCAACGATCTGACGGCGCGATCGGCGGTGTCGTCCTGGCTGGGGATCTCGCGTGACTGGGCTACGGTTCGCCAGGTCCACGGATCCGTCGTTGTTCGCGCCGAGGCTTCGGGAGAGCTAGACGAGGCCGATGCCATCTGGAGCGACGTGCCCGGCCTCCCAATGGCTGTGTTCACCGCCGACTGCTTCGGGGTCGTGCTCACCTCCGAGTCCGCCGTGGGCGTGGCTCATGCCGGTTGGCGGGGGGTAACGAGTGGTGTCGTCCCCGCCCTACGGGAGGAGATGATGCAGTCAGGCCATGTGCCCCGGGTCGCAGCCATCGGGCCCGGAATCGGCCCGTGTTGCTTCGAAGTGGGTTCTGAGGTGGCAGATCGGTTCCCCGAGGACTTGACGGAGACCCGATGGGGAGCGACCTCGGTGGACCTGGCGAAGGTTCTGAGCAGGCAGCTCGAAGGGTTGGACATCTGGCTCTCTGGCGCTTGCACCATGCATGAGGCGAGCCTGTACAGCCATCGTCGGAGCGGGACTTCGCTGCGCAATGCGACGATTGCCTGGGTGTCATGAGCTACGACGATGCTGTCAAGAACTACGACGATGTCGCGGCGCGGATGACGGCGGCAGCCGAGCGATCCGGCAGGGATGCTTCGGCGGTCCGACTGGTGGCGGTGTCCAAGGCGAAATCGGTGGCCGACATCGAGGCTGTGTATGAATTGGGTCACCGCGACTTCGGCGAGAACCGCGCCCAGGAGATGGCGGAGAAGGCGGCGAGGCTGCCCGATGACATCCGTTGGCACTTCGTCGGCGGTCTGCAGACGAACAAGGCACGTCTGATCCGACCCATCACCCATCTCCTCCATTCGATGGACAGGGAATCGCTTGCCGGAGCATGGGCGAAGGGAAGCGGACTGCCGCCGCCGGTCCTGTTGCAGGTGAACACCGGGCACGAGCCTCAGAAATCGGGAGTGGAGCCAGGCGATGCTGCCGCGACGCTGGCCCAGGTCCGGTCCGTCGGGCTGGAGGTCCGCGGGTTGATGGTTATCCCACCACTCACGGATGACCCGGAGGCGCAGCGCGCCCATTTCGCCGTGTTGCGGGAGATCCGGTCCGTCCTGGCCGTCGAGCATCCCGAGATCATCGAGCTCTCGATGGGAATGACCGACGACTTCGAGATAGCGATCGAGGAAGGCTCCTCAATTATCCGCGTGGGACGGGCTATCTTTGGTGAACGCACCTGACGGAGTGATATGTCGTCACTGTTCTCCAAAGCTCTCGTCTACCTGGGACTGGTCGACGAGGACCAGCTCGATTCCGAGACCGCCGATCGCCCTGCGGCCGGCACCATCGAGGAGCCTGCACGACGTGTCGAACCGCGGCGGGTCGAGCAATTCCCGCCCAGCCGGAGGGTGGAGCCGCCGCCTACTGGACGTGCCGCCACGAGGCCCCAGGGTCGCGACGGCCTTGAAACCGTCGGAGTCGTGAGGACTGTCGAGACACAGTCCGATGTCATCCTCGTCGAGGAGTTCGGTGATGCCCGGATCCTTGCCGATCGCATCCGGGACCGGGTGCCGGTCGTCCTCGACATGCGCCGAGCTGATCACGACCTGGTTCGCCGGGTGGTCGACTTCTCCTCGGGTCTGATCTACGCCCTCGACGGCTCGATGCGGAAAGTGGGCGATGGGCTCGTGGTCGTGCTGCCTCCGAGGGTCACCCTGAGCCGGGAGGAAAAGCGGCGTCTCTCCACGCTGGGGGCTTACGAGCTCGACGACATCGACGACTGACCTGTGAACATCGGCGGCGTCCTGATCCTGATCCTGCAGATCTACTTCTATGCCGTTCTGGCGTGGGTGATCCTGTCCTGGATCCCGACGTCCTCGGAGCACCCGCTCGGCAAGGTCAACGTATTCCTGGATCGGGTCATCTACCCGGTGATACTTCCGCTTCGCCGGGTCATCCCGCCCGTTCGTCTCGGCGGTGGGATGCTCGACCTCACACCTATCGTCCTCCTCATCGGGATCCAGTTGCTGATGGGGCTGGTGCGGGGGATCTTCTGATCCTTGGAGCCAGGCGGGTTCGTTCGTATCCTCACTCCACAACCAAGGGGTAGATAGCTATGGCGATAACACCCGCCGACATCGAGAAGAAGACCTTCTCCACCGCGCTCCGGGGCTACGACCTCGACGAGGTCGATGACTTCCTCGACGAGATGGTGGTTGCGGTCCGCGAGATCGAGGAGGAGCTCGCCCAAGCCAGGGAGCGGGTCGCCCAACTCGAGCAAGACCCGGATGCAGTTGCGGCGCTCGCCGCCGTCTCGGCTGCGCCGACCACTCCGGCGCCCGATGAGTCCGCTGTGGGTCGAGCGCTCATCGCCGCCCAGGCGGCAGCGGACAGGATGCTCGACGACGCACGAACCGAAGCGGACAGGATCGTTGGGGACGCCAGGTCGGAGGCCGACACCTTCGCCCGGGAGCGGGATCAGAAGAAGGCGGAAGTCGACGCCGAGATGGCCGAGATGACCGGTCTTGTTGCCGGAGTTCGCAACCAGCTCGCCGTTCTCGCCACAACCGTGGCCGACAAGCTCGATGAGATGGATGTGGTCGTTTCGGGAGCCCATAGCAAGGGCTTGATGGACCAAGACACTGACACGGGGACGGCCGATTCCGAGCACGACATGGCAGACGACTCCGCGGATGAGATCGTCGACGGTGGCGACGAGTTGGATCAGGATGCCGAAGGTGGGGATGATTCCGAGTCGGACGAGGAAGCCGGCTTGGAGGTCGATCTGGCGGAAGTCGAGTCCGCCGAGGGCGACGACGATGCCGGCTCTTCAGAGATTGAGGGCGGGGACGGCGAGGAGAACCAGGAGAGCTGATCCTTGGGCTCGGCCGGCGACCTCGGCTTCTCCTATCAGGCCCCTCGCCCCGATGAGATCGTGATCTCACGAGATGGCGTCCCCGTGGCCACGCTGCGCGGGGAAGCGGCCGAGAAGTTCAAGAGCCGCATTGGAGACGGCGACCCCCAGCAACTCATGGCTCGAGTCACCGGCAACTACAGGCGGGGAAACGAGCGTCGTTAGCGAGTCGGAGCCGGGCTGACCCGAAGTGAGACAGTCCGCCGATCGATGTCGAAGGACTGTCCCTGGTCGTCGACACCCTCCTCGATCGAGACCGCCAGCACCTCAGCGCCGATCTCGGTGGCATGGGTGGCGATGGCAGATCGAATCAGCGGGTCCTGGCTTCCCCACACCAGAACCACCCGGTCGGTCACATCTAGACCGGCCTCACGTCGCAGTCTCTGCGCCCGGCTGATCACCTCCCTGGCGATGCCCTCGAGAAGCAATTCATCGGAGACATGGGTGTCGAGAGCGACCGCGAAGTCCGGTCCAGCCTCGACGACGGTTTCCTCCCTGGGTGTGCGCTCGACGACGAGATCAGTCGAGCCAATGTCTCGTCCGACAATGGAGACCGTGCCACCACCGAGGACGAATTCAAGATCCTCGGGTCCGAGGGCCGCTATGGCACTCGCCGCCTCTGGCATGTTCGACCCGTATAGCGGGCCGAGCGTGCGGAAGTTGGCTTTGGCCGACAGGTGAACCAGCTCCGCTTCGTCGGCGGACGTAGCCACAACCTTGACATTCAGCTCATCGGCTATCACATCGGAATGCGCCTCCACTGCCCGGGCCACGTCGGAGTCGCGGGTGAGCACAGTCAGCTTCATCAGTGGCTGACGAACGCGGAGACCCTCCCTCTTGCGCAGGTTGCGTCCCAGGCGAACCACCTCCCGGACCACTCCCATCGCCGCTTCCAGGTCCCGGTCGATGAGGGCGGTCTCGGCCTCGGGGAAGTCACGGTGATGAACGCTGGTAACGGCATCAGGATGATGGCGGGCAATCAGGTCCTGATACAGGTGCTCGGTGATGAACGGCAAGACAGGGGCGAGCACCTCGATGAATCTGGTCAACACCTCGTAGAGCGTGGCGAAGGCGGCCAGTTTGTCGGCGTCGCCTTCACCCGACTCACCCCGGGTCCGCCAAAACCGACGTCGTGACCGACGCACGTACCAGTTGGTCAGGTGATCGATGAACCCCAGGGTGGGTGGCACGACGTTGTAGAGGTAATAGCCCTCCATCTGTGTGTTGACTTCGGACACGAGGCTCTGCAGGACGGACAGGATCCATCGATCCAGCTCTGGCCGGTCACCCGGTTTCGGGGCCATCTCGAGGTCGGCCACGGTGATGCCGTCCGCCTCGGCGTACGTGGTGAAGAAGCTGTAGGTGTTCCACATCGGCAGGAGGACCGTGCGGACCACCTCGGCGACCCCGTCACTGCTGAAGCGGAGCGGCTCGGCCCGAAGGACCGGCGAGTTGATGAGGAAAGCCCGCAGCGCATCCGCCCCCATGTGGTCGAAGATCTCCGAAGGGTCCGGGTAGTTCTTGAGGCTCTTGGACATCTTTCGTCCGTCCTCGGCCAGGATCAGCCCGTTGACGACGCAGTTCTCGAAGGCAGGAGCGTCGAAGAGGGCAGTAGAGAGGACAATGAGGGTGTAGAACCAGCCCCTGGTCTGGTCGAGGCCTTCGGCGATGAATTTCGCGGGGAAGGCCGCCTCGAATCGCTCGGCGTTCTCGAACGGGTAGTGCAGCATCCCATAGGGCATAGAGCCAGACTCGAACCAGCCATCGAGGACCTCGGGGACCCTGATCATCGAACCACCGCAAGAGGAGCACGCCCAGCCGATTTCGTCGATGACGTGCTTGTGGAGATCGGCGGGTCGTTGCCCGGTGAGAGCCTCCAGCTCGTCGAGGGAGCCGACGGCGACCGCTTCGTCACAGCCGGTGCATTCCCATACCGGGATGCATGAGCCCCAATATCGGTTGCGGCTGACGGCCCAGTCGCGGGCATTCGCCAGCCAGTTGCCGTAGCGACGGCTTCCCACATAGTCGGGCACCCAATGGATCGTGTCGTTGATCTCCACCATGCGGTCCTTGATTTCTTCGACACGGATGAACCAGGTCGGGATCGCCTTGTAGATCAATGGTGTGCCCGTCCGCTCGCAGAAGGGGTAGGAGTGGGTGATCCTGTCGGCGTGGACCAAGCTGCCCGAAGACCGCAAGAGATCGATGAGGGTCTCGTCGGCCACCTTCACATTGAGGCCGGCGACCTCAGGCACTTGCTCGGTGAAGTCACCCTCGGCGTCGACCGGGTCGACCAATGATTCGATCCCTGCCGCCTTGAGGGCGTAGAAGTCGGCCTCGCCATAGGCAGGGGCCATATGCACCAGCCCCGTCCCCTCGTCAACGGTCACTTCCGGTGAGGCGATGATGCGAAATGCCCCCGCCTCACGCTCGGCCTCGAAATGATCGAAGGGTGGCCGGTAGGGGACACCGAGCAGCTCGGAACCTTTGGCCTCACCGACGATATTCGGATCGTCGCCGAACACTGTCGTTGCACGTGCGGTGGCAATCCAGTAGTGGTCATCGCCCCAATTTTGTTCATCGCCGCTGATGCGGGAGTAGGCCATGTCCTCACCTACGGCCACGGCCAGGTTGCCAGGAAGGGTCCAAGGGGTAGTTGTCCAGATCAGGAGGTAGTCGCCGGCCATGACAGGGCCCGCATCTTCGAGCACCTCGAGCCTCACGGTTATCGAGGGGTCCTCGACATCGCGATAGTCCTTGTTCGCCTCGAAATTGGAGAGCGGGGTAGCCGCCCCCCACGAGTAGGGGAGGACCTTGAAGTCCTTGTAGACCAGTCCCTTGTCCCACAGCTGCTTGAAGACCCACCAGACCGTCTCCATGTACTCGGGGTCGAGGGTCTTGTAGTCATTGTCGAAGTCCACCCAGCGGCCGATGCGCTCGGTCAGAACCTCCCAGTTCTCGGTGTTGGCCTGGACCACACTCCGTGCCGCCTCGTTGAACCGGTCGACTCCGTACTCGGCGATCGCCTTCGGACCTGATATGCCCAGACGCTTCTCGACCTCCATCTCGATTGGTAGCCCGTGGGTGTCCCAGCCGAATCGCCTTTCGACGCGATATCCACGCATGGTCCAGTAGCGGGGCACCATGTCCTTGATGACGCCGGCGAGGAGGTTTCCGTAATGCGGGCTCCCGGTGGGGAACGGCGGCCCGTCATAGAAGATGTATTCCTTGTCGGCCGGTCGGCGCAGGACGGATTCTTCGAATGCTTTGGATTCGCGCCATAGCTCGAGAATGCCCTTTTCCATGGCAGGAATATCCACAACTGGCTCGACCCGGGTGAAATCTCCGGCCCCCTTCGGCGCGTCCTGAGCGTTCGTCGTCATGTGAGTCGGAAATGCTAGGGCGCGGCGCCTTGTTGCAGGCTTCGATGAAACCCGCCCCATAGGTGCCGTGCGTTGGTAGGGTTTCCGCCCTTTACGCAGGGGATTCACGTGGCCAGACAGCTCGCCAAGTCAACCGTGGACAAATTCCGGGCAAGACTGGAAGAGGAGCGAGCGCGGCTCCAGGGGCTCGTCGACGACTACGAGCAGGAGTTGGAGGAGGCACGGCTTTCCGAGAGCTCGTCCGACCGCAGCCCCGACCCCGGCAACGCGGAGGCCAGCTCCACGAAATTGGAGTACGCCAAGGAGCTATCGATCGAGCAGAACACCCTCGATCTCCTCAGCAAGGTCGAGCGGGCGCTGGAAAAAATAGAGCAAGGCACATACGGCATATGCGAGAGCTGCGGCAAGTCGATACCCATGGCGAGACTCGACGTCCTTCCATACGCGACGCTCTGCGTCGACTGCGCACGCAAGGCTTGATCCGCAGATACGGCCTCGGGGTTGGGCTGGCCGCGCTCGTGGTGCTGCTCGACGCGGTCACCAAGCGGTGGGCCTCCATCGAGCTCGTCAACGGCGACATCGTGATCATCCCCAACTTCCTCGTGCTCACATTCACCGAGAATCCCGGTGCCGCCTTCTCCATGTTCGAGAATGCAGGCCCGTTCTTCGGAATCGCCGCCATCACTGTCAGCGCCGCGTTGCTGTGGTCCCTCCGACTCGACCGCCCCTGGATGGAGACAGCCGCCTACGGGTTGATCATCGGTGGTGCGTTGGGGAACCTCGTCGACAGGGTGTTCCGCGGACCCGGCCTGCTCGATGGAAAAGTCATCGACTGGATCGACCTGTGGTGGATCCCGACCTTCAACGTGGCCGACATGTCGATCACCATCGCAGTCGGGCTGCTACTGATTCACGCGTGGCTGGCACGCTCAACCTAGAGGTGCCCGAGCGCCTCGAAGGGCAACGGGTCGACAAGGTGCTGGCCGACCTGCTCGAACTGAGCCGTGCCCAGGCCCGCTCCCTGCTCGAGGCGGGGGTGCTCCTCGACGGATCCCCCGCCCGCCCCAGCGACCGCGTCCACACCGGGGCGGTCGTCGAGACCCCCATCCCGGAGGTCGCTACCGGACTGGTTGCCGAGCCGGTCGAATTCGGAGTGATCCACGAGGATCCAGACTTGATCATCGTCGACAAGCCCCCCGGTCTCGTGGTTCACCCAGGCTCAGGCCAAGAGCGTCCCACTCTGGCTGCCGGGTTGCTTCATAGATACCCGGAGTTGGAGGGTGTGGGCGCCGCCGGGCGTTGGGGCATGATCCACCGTCTCGACCGTGACACGTCTGGTGTTCTGGTGGTGGGTCGCACCGCAGCGTCTTTCGAACGGCTCAACGCCGCCATGGCCCGGCGTCAGATACGACGGCATTACACCACCTTGGTCCATGGCAGATTTGCCACGCCTACCGGGACAGTCGATGCGCCGGTCGGACGAGACCCGGATCGGCCAACGAGGCGAGCCGTCGTCCCGGGCGGGAAACCGGCAGTGACCCATTACGAAGTCGTCGAGGAGTTCGCAGCTGCAGATGTGTCCTTGCTCGAAGTTGCGCTGGCCACCGGCCGCACCCACCAGATCAGAGTCCACATGACGGCGATCGACCATGCCATCGTCGGCGACAAGGCCTACACGAGCATGAACAAGGCAGTCGACAGTCCCCGGATCTTCCTCCATGCCCACATGGTGGGCCTCTACCACCCGACCACCGGCGAGGAGCTGATTTTCACATCGCCCTTGCCATCTGATCTCGCTGAGGCGCTCGATTTGGTCCGCTCCACGGAGGACGGGTAGGCCCATGAGGGCGATACCGTTCCGGCCTTGACCCAGGACCACACCACCACCCCGGTCTGCTATCGGCACCCCGACCGGAGCACATTGCTCAGCTGTAGCCACTGTGGTCGGCCCATCTGTTCTTCATGCTCGACGGATGCCTCCGTCGGGCAGCGGTGCCCAGAGTGCATGAAAGAGGAGGGGACACAGAAGGTGATCCCCACCGGTTCGCGGCGCCGAACGACGGCCACCTCCGGGGCGCCCGCCACGATGACGTTCATCGTCGTGGCCGTGGGGATCTATCTGCTCGATGCCCTGGGCATCGTGGACGACTTGGTCCTTCGCTTTGCCCAAATCAACGCCCTCATCGCGGAGGGTGAGTGGTGGCGGATCTTCTCCGTGGTCCTGCTTCATGGGTCGATCACCCACATCCTCTTCAACATGTGGGCCCTGTGGGTGCTCGGGCCCCAGATCGAGCGTGGGGTCGGCACCTGGCCCTTTGTCAGTCTCTTTCTCGCCTCGGCCGGTGTCGGAGGGGTCTTTGCCTACTACCTGGGGGATATCGGCGATATCGGCGTGGGTGCCTCGGGGGCGATCTTCGGGCTCTTCGGGATCTGGCTGAGTTGGGCAGTGCACCGTAGGAACACGATTCAGGGAAGGGCCCTGCTAGGCCAGCTCGCCTTCCTCCTCTTGATCAACGCCGCCATCCCGTTTGTATTCAGTGCATTGAACATCTCGTGGCAGGCCCACCTCGGCGGCCTAATCGCCGGATTCGTCATCGGCGAGCTCTGGAGTCGAATCAGAGGCCCCAACGCGGAGGCGATGCGCGCCTGGGTTGGGTTCGCAGTCGCTGCCTTAGCGGCCCTGGCCGTCGCCATCTGAGAGAACCCCACCTGTCTCGTTCGGGCTTGCCATCCTGGGGCGGGCAATGACGATCCCCAGGTCGATCCTCTCCCGTGAGCTGTTGCCGGCATCGGTCGCCATCTTCACGACCGTCGCCATCGTCGCCTTCGAAGGTCTGGCTGTCACGGCAGCCCTGCCCGACCTCACCGCCGAACTCGGCCAGGTGCATCTCCTGCCGTGGGTGATCACCGCCTTCCTGCTCGCCTCGGGTGTGACCACTGCCGTAGCCGGCTCGTTCATCGACTCCGTTGGGACATCCACGGTGTTCAGGTGGGCCACTTTCGCCTTCGCTGCATCCTCGCTTGCTGCGGCGGCCGCAAGCTCGATGCCGATGCTCGTGGCCACCCGTGTATTTCAGGGTGCCGCCGGTGGGGCGATCATTTCCGTCGGGGTCGGCGCCGTTGCCCTCGTCTATCCAAGCCATCTCGTCGGGAGGGCCTTTGCCGCCAATTCGAACGTATGGGGGATCCTCGGCTTCGCCGGCCCTGCAATCGCGGCGGTCTTGCTGCAGGTTGGGTCCTGGCGGTGGATCTTCCTTCTGATGGTGCCAATCTCCGCGGTGGCTCTGATCGCGGGGTGGCGGACCCTCCCCGGCCCGGTGGAACCCACCCCGCTCCGCGTGGACTGGGTGGCCGTCGGGCTGCTGGTGGTCACGTTCGGAGCCCTTTTGGCGGCCGTCTCGAATTTCTCCACGTTCTCGGTGCTCTTCGCCGCGGTCGCCATCCTGTCGGGGACCGTCTTGTGGCGGAGAATGGCACGGGGTCGATCCAGCCTGCTCGACCCACGGTTCGTGGGGGAGTACCCATACCGCCAGCTAGCCCTGGTTGTGTCGCTGACTTTGGTGGCCATGATCGGGCTGTCGTCATATCTGCCTGTCTACGTGCGGGGCGCTCGTGGAGGCTCGGCCGCCGCCGCAGCGTGGTCGGTCTTGTGGCTCACGATCGGATGGACCGCGGCCGCCAACATCTCCGGTCGCATCACCGATCGGGTGAGCGAGCGTGAGGTGCTTCGGGTGGCAGCGATCGGGGGTATCCCCGCCATCGCCGCTGCATGGGCCGCGGTCTCCTTCTCGGCACCGTTACCTGTGGTCTATGCGTGCTACTTCGCAATGGGCATGTCGGTGGGGGCTGTGACCAATTCCGCGTTTCAGATGGTGCGCCTTGCGGTGGCTGACAGGCTGGCCGGACGGGCGACCTCCGCCCACGCCTTCCTGCGCACGGTCGGGATGTCGGTCGGCGCAGGTCTTGCGGGTGGAGTGATACTGGCAACGGTGGCCGCCTCGGTTGGCGACATCTCGTCGGTCCGGGAGGCCCTGGCGGGCGGCGAGGCCGAGCTGGGCGGTGCGACTGCGAACGCTCTGGCGCACGGCTTTTCGATCGCCCATGGTGTCAGCATGGTGATCATGGTCGTCGCCGCCTGGATGGCCCGGAGCCTCGCGCGAGGTCCTTCACACGGCACCTCCGGGTGAGCCGCCCTGTGCTACGGTGAATGACAGCCGTGTCATTCGCACACCTCCACGTCCACACCGAGTATTCGATGCTCGACGGTGCGGCCCGGATCAAGGATGTGGTTGCGGCCGCCGCAGCTGACGGTCAGCCGGCGATAGCCATCACCGATCACGGGGTCCTCTACGGGGTTGTCGATTTCGTCAAGGCGGCGAAGGACGCCGGGATCAAGCCAATCGTCGGCATTGAGGCGTACCTGACGGAAGGGTCGAGGTTCGACCGGCCGGTGGGCAACGCAAATCGGCGCTTCCACATGAACCTCCTGGCCGAGAATGAAGTCGGGTATCGCAACCTCCTCCAGCTTTCCTCGCGGGCCTTCCTCGAGGGCTACTACTACAAGCCGAGGATGGACTTCGAGTTGCTCGCCGAGCACTCCGAGGGCCTCATCGCCACCTCAGGCTGTCTCGGGGGGATGGTGGCCCAACTCCTCGCTCCCGATTCCATGAGCGAAGAGGGGAACAAGGGCCAGATGAGGGACTTCGACGCCGCCATCGGGGCTGCCGGCAGGTTCCAGGACATCTTCGGCCGAGACAACTTCTTCATCGAGATCCAGGATCACGGCCTGTCCGCGCAAAAAGCGATCATGCCCGACCTGCTCGAGATCTCCTCCCGGACCGGGGCGCCCCTGCTCGCCACCAACGACGCCCACTACACCCATCGGGCAGAACACGATGCTCATGATGTGCTGCTCTGCATCCAGACCGGCTCGCTTCGGGCCGACACGAGCCGACTTCGTTTCGAGGGCAACGAGCACTATCTGAAGACATCCGAAGAGATGCATCGCCTCTTCCCGGCCGACACATTTCCCGGAGCATGTGACAACACGCTCTCGATCGCGGAGCGGGTGAACGTCGACCTCGACTTCGGCCGGATCCTTCTCCCCAGCTTCCCGGTCCCGTCGGGTGAGACGGAGGTCAGCCATCTCCGGAAGCTCGTCGATCAAGGGGCACGCGACCGATACGGCCATGATGCCGCTCCCGAGGTCTGGGACCGCGTCGAGCACGAGTTGAAGATCATCGAGGAGATGGGCTTTCCCGCCTACTTCCTCATCGTTTGGGATCTGATCCGCCATGCACGGCAGAGCGGCATCAGAGTTGGACCCGGCCGCGGGTCTGCCGCGGGCTCAATCGTCTCCTACTGCCTGCGCATCACCGATATCGACCCCCTCGCCTACGGGCTGATCTTCGAACGCTTCCTGAACCCGGGTCGCCGCCAAATGCCCGACATCGACATGGACTTCGACGAGCGCTACCGGGCGGAGATGATCCGGTATGCGGCGCAGAAGTACGGCGCTGACCGGGTGGCGCAGATCGTCACGTTCTCGACGATCAAGGGGAAGCAGGCGCTGCGCGACGCCGCCCGCGTCCTCGGCCACCCGTACGGGGTGGGTGACCGGGTAGCCAAGGCGATGCCGCCCGCCATCCTCGGCCGTGAGGCGACCCTGGAGCAGGTGATGACACCGCCTTCGTCAGATGCAGACTCGACGACGAAAGACTGGTACGCCAACGCCCAGGGCCTTCGGGACCTGTACGAGGCCGATCCGGCGGTGCGGGAGACAGTGGATGCCGCCCGCGGCCTCGAAGGGTTGCGAAGGCAGGACTCGATCCACGCCGCCGCCGTGGTGATTGCTCCTGAGCCGCTCATCAACGTCGTCCCCATCCAACAGAAGGGTGAGGGCGCCGAGGTGGTGACCCAGTTCGAGATGTACGGGGTGGAGTCACTGGGTCTGCTCAAGATGGACTTCCTCGGGCTGCGCAACCTCTCGATCATCGAGCGCTGCCTCGAGCTGGTCGAGGCCGGCACCGGCGAGCGCCTCGATATCGACGCGGTCCCGCTCGACGATGAGAAGACCTTCGAGCTCCTCCAATCGGGCAACACGATCGGGGTCTTTCAGCTCGAAGGCAACGCCATGCGGTCGTTGATTCGCTCGCTGAAGCCTGACTCGTTCAACGACGTGATTGCGTTGGTTGCCCTTTATCGCCCGGGCCCGATGGGCGCCAACATGCACAACCTGTACGCCGATCGGAAGAACGGCCGGGCCCCCATCGAAGTGCTGCACCCAGCCCTCACCGACAGCCTGGCCGACACCTATCAGATCATGGTGTACCAGGAGCAGGTCATGTCGGTGGCCCAGGAGATGGCCGGGTACTCGATGGTCGACGCCGACAACTTGCGCCGCGCCATGGGCAAGAAGATCAAGTCGGTGATGAAGGCCGAGGAGGAGAAGTTCGTCGCCGGCAGTGTCGCCCAGGGCCACGACGAGAAGGTGGGCCGTGAGATCTTCGGGCTCATCGAGCATTTCTCGGGCTATGGATTCAACAAGAGCCACAGCTCCGGGTACGGCCTCGTTGCTTATCAGACTGCATTCCTGAAGGCACACCACCCTGCCGAGTATCTCGCCGCTCTGTTGACCGCTACGAAGAAGGACAAAGACCGGACCGCGGTCTACCTCAACGAGTGCCGCCAGATGGGGATCGAGGTGCTCGTGCCCGACGTCAACGAGTCGGACTCCGATTTCACCGTGAAGGAAGGCCGGATCCGCTTCGGGCTATCGGCGGTGCGGAACGTGGGTGAGGGCGTCGTGGAGAAGATTGTCGAGGCGAGGGTCGATGGCGCTTTCAACTCGTTCCATGACTTCGTGGACAGCGTCGACGTGTCCGCGCTCAACAAGCGCACCGTCGAATCTCTGATCAAGGCCGGCGCCTTCGACGCGATGGGATACCCGAGAAAGGGCCTGGCCGTGGTTTATGAGCAGATCCTCGATGGGACGCTGGAGCGCCGGCGGAACGAGGAGATGGGTCAGTTCAGCCTGTTCGCCGGTGAGCCAGGGGAGGTCTCCCACGGCCGCATCGACGTGCCGGATCTCGTCTGGCCGCAGAAGATCAGACTCGCCTTCGAAAAGGAGATGCTCGGTCTCTACGTCTCCGATCACCCTCTCCTCTCCGTCGGCCAGTCGCTGGCAGCGGCCACCACGACGACTGTCAGCCAGCTCGTCGAGTTGGCCGACAAGACGACCGTGACAGTGGGCGGTCTCGTTGCCGGGATCACCCGTCGATGGACCAGGAACGGGGATCCGATGATCTTCTTCCAACTCGAGGACCTCGAAGGATCGGTAGAGGTCGTTGCCTTCCCCCGCACAGTCAACGACTACGGGCATGTCGTAATCGATGACGCCGTGGTGATCGTCGGCGGGCATCTCGACCACCGGGGCGACGAGGTGAAGGTCATGGCCCGGGAGATCAAGGAGTTGGAAATCCGTGATGACTCGATGGTGCGGCTCAAGACGACGGCTTCGAATCTCACTCCCGAGATGGTCTCCCGACTCAAGACGATCCTGTCCAATCACCCCGGGTCCGCCCCGGTCTACCTGAACATGACCAGCGATCAAGGGGTAAAGGTGCTCAAGCTGAGCGATGCGCACCGCGTCGAGCCGCGGACAGCGCTGTTCGCCGAATTGAAGGAACTGTTGGGGCCGAGCGCGATCCTCTAGACCCGGGGTCGCCAGAACTCCCGCTGAGCCATATGGGCGAGGGCAGACGACCGTCCATGCTTCCGTCCCAGCGCATAGGCGCCAACCGCTGCAGCCACACCAACACTGCCCAGAGCGCTGAGCGCAACTGCCCTTTTCGTCTTGCGGGCGAAGATCACCACCGGCCAGCCTCGCTCATGGGACACCGAGTCGAGCTCAGAGTCGGGGTTGACCGCGACCGGATGGCCAACCGCCTCCATCATGGGCAGGTCGGATACGGAGTCGGAGTAGGCGTAGCTGCGCTCGAGGTCGTACCCGAAGTCGGCGGCGATCTTCTCGATGGCGTCGACCTTGCCGGCGCCGTACACAAATGGCCCATCGAGCTCTCCGGTGTAGTGGCCGGCGACCACTTTTCCCCTTGTGCCGATGGCTCCGGTCATCCCCAACGACCGCGCCAGAGGCTCGACGATCTCATGAGGGGCGGCCGAGACGATCCAGGTGTCCCGTCCCGCCTCGTGATGCAGATTGATCAGCTTCCGTGACTCCGGGCGAACCCGGGCGACCAGCTTGGGCAGGACAGCGGCGCCGACCATCTCGAGTGCCTGAACCGACGCCCCGGCGATCCCACTCAAGAAGTCACCCTTGACGTCGTCGGTGGCGTCACCCTTGTCGCCCATCAGCCGGAAACTCAATGCCGAGAGCGCCCATCGGCCGATATCGGGGTTGGAGGCGAGACCCTGACGCCAGGCCTCGACGCCCAAGGGGAATGCCGAAGCGCCTGAGATCAGGGTCCGGTCGAGGTCGAAGAAAGCGGCTGAGTTAGCCATGTGCTCAGGATATGCCCACCTCGGCCCAAGGCAACTCTTTCGATTCGTCCAGCAGCCGGCCCAGTCCGTCGAGGTCAGTGGGAGGGCTCCAAGACCAGGGGATGGTGGCGATGCGTGCCCCGTACCGCGATGAGAACTCCTCTCGCGTGTCCCGTTGGCGCACCGTCTCAGCGCTCCACCGAGCCAGATTTTGCTCCAGGGCCAGGGAGGTCCCCGGTGGCGCGGTCGAGTCCGCCCATTCCTCAGGGAGGATTCGATTGAAGACAACGGCGGCAGGGCTCGCCGCCAGGCCGGGAAGGTCACGATAGAACTTGATGGCCTCGCGCACCGGGGCGGGGTCCGAGGTCGTGACCACGAAGATCGACGCTGAGCTCAGGACACGCTCTATCTCGCGGCCCCGCTGCGCCACGCCGTCGTAGGTGGTCCTCAAATCTAGGAGGAACTCGGCCACCCGCTCCAATAGGTCTGAGCCGAGCACCGAATCGGCGATCCGGAGGACCGGTCTTGCCGCCAGGTTGTAGAAGGTGCGGCGCCCGGGGAGCGGGCCGCCCGTCAGCCATCGAAGAAGCCGCCCGCCCACGAGATCCGCCATTTGGGCCGGGGCGGCGAAGAAATCGATCCCTCCGCCCGACGGCAGGCGTGTCCACTATCACGAGATCCCAAGCCATGGCCTGGACGAAGGTGGCGGCCTGATCGGCCGCGGCATATGCCTGCGAGGCCGGGAAATGTTCAGACGCCGCCTTGAAGAAGTCGTTGTCGGCGAGACGGGTCGCCACATCCGGGTCAGCGTGCCGCATGGCGACCGCCCGCCACGAGGCGGTTGAGTCCAGCATGGCCGCCCACAGGTTGGGCTCGGCGGCATGCGGCTGGGGCTCGTTGCCGAGATCTTCAACGCCCAATGCCGTCGCCAGCCGGCGAGCGGGATCCACGGTGACCACGAGCGTGCGCAGCCCGCTTCGGGCCGCTCTTACCCCCAGGGCTGCCGCGACTGTGGTCTTGCCGACGCCACCGGCTCCGGTGATGAGCAGGGTCCGGGTCATGTGATCAACTCGAATTCGTCGGCCATCCGTGCGGCGACCTCGCCTGGTGTGAGCAGCCCGTGGAGGTAGGGGAGCAGGTGATCTGGAGGGAGCCGGTCCAGCCAGACCTGTTGCTCCGACCACAGAGCACGATGAAGCTGCGCCGCTTCTCCCACCGGCCCCGGCGGCGTATCCGGGTCGGCCAGCTGGTCGAGAACGCGATTCGCCATCACGATTGGAGCGGCCACCACGTTTTCTTTCGCCAGCCACGTGATGCTCTCGGCGGTCTCGGTCGCCGGAAGCTCCTCGGGGAGGGTGACGAGGACGAGCCCGGTCACGGTCTGGTCGCGGAGGATCTCTTGCATGATCTCGGCCTGGACCCGGATCCGCCCCGAGGGGACCAACTCGGAGATGGTCACCGGTGCCCGGAGGTAAGACCCGATTTGGCCGGTGGGCGGAGCGTCAGCGATGACGATGTCCCATCGATCTTCTCGAACCTCCCAGACCGCCTTGCCGACGGTGATGATCTCCCGGATGCCGGGGGCGGTGGTCGCCAGGGCATCGAAGGCCCGCGCCAGCGGGCCGAACCTGTTGAGACCTTTGATGTTGAGCTGAAGGGCGAGATACTCGAGGAGAGCATCGGATCGGACCATTTGCATGGCATGGAGCCCCGGTCTCAGCTCCCTGGGCTCGAACTCGAGAGGACCCGTCCCGAAGTGAGCGGATAGGCCGCCGGGCGAGCCCATCTCCATGGCCAGGACCCGCAAACCTCTGCGCTGGGCGAGGAGGGCGAGACCGGCGCTCACCGCCGACTTGCCCACGCCTCCCTTGCCCGAGACGAGGACGAGACGTTTCTCGAGCATCAGGGCAGCCGGTCTAGCCGGACCCACCGAGTGGTATGCGAAGGACGAGCTCGCCGTCGTCCACGCTCCAACTGGCACTCGCGATCAGGGCGTAGTCGGTGTAGTCGGCTTCCGCCCGCTCCACGAACAATCTGCGCTCCTCGCCGGCGACGGGGGGGAGTGGCCGCTCTTTGACGGCGGCGGCCCGCTCCTGATAGCGCACCAGCATGGCGTCGACATCGAATTTGGCCATGCGGGCGACGTTAACGCGTTGCCTTCTCGGTTTTAGGTGGTAGGTCATAGGCCAGAAGGTCGCACGCCCTACCACCTATTACCTACCACTATCAGCCGAGGCCCGGCTTCGCCGGGTCTCGGCCTTGCGCTCACTCTCAAGGCGCTCAAGGTCGACGTCGCTGTAGTCGACGTAACTCATCGCCTCTGCGATCAAATGGTGACCGGCAACCTCGTCGATGGCGCGATGCATCTCATGGGCGACCCTCCGGTAGGCAGGGTGCCCGGCCGCCTGGCTGCGCAGCTCGATCAGATGGAAGGCTTGCCGGGGGTTCATCTCCATGACGAATCGCACGTTGAAGGCGAACGGCACCACATATTGGGCCACGTCGGCTCCGAGGTCGCTGCGCAGCTCTTCGTAGAAGGTGAGCGATTGGGCCATCAATCGATGCCATTCGTCGGCGAGGCCTAGCTCCTCGACTTCCGCCGGCAGGTCGTAGCCGAGTCGGGTCGTGTACCGCTGCCACTCCAGAGTCATCAGACGATGACGCTGAAGATCGCGGAAAGCCCCGATGTCACAGGTGACATCGAACCGGTAGGTAGTTCGCTCCATGGCCCGCCCCGGCCTGTGTCTCCGATTGGCCCGATCTCCGACGAGAGAGGAGATGATCTCCGCCCTCTCGGACTGGGTCATCGACCTGGCCGTTCGGAGCAGCTCCGCATCGGGCAACTCCGAGACGGCGTAGAGGGCAGCAGCTGCGATCTTGAGCTCTGCCTCGGGATCCCAGTCGACCAGTGTCACGGATGGGCCATCGTCTGAGGGTGATCGAAGGCTGGTTGCTCTCTGTTCGAGGTCTGAGCGGACGTCTTCGAGGTATCGGGCCCAGCGAACTCCGCGATCTTCCAGATCGACCCTCGTGAGGAACGACGGGATGATCTTGCGAAGCTCGCCGAGCATCATCTGCCCGTATTCCTGAACCTCGCGCAGCGGGTTGGCCCGCATCCTGACCAGTGACATCTCGTATGCCTGGCCGGTGCCATAGATGCCGACGTTGGACAGCGTCGACACGGGAAGCATGCCCCGCACCGTGTCGCATGCCTTGGCCCGGATCGTGGCGTTCCAGACCATCGCAGAGTCGTCGTCACCCCGAGGATGCAGTTGTTCGAAATGAGTCATCATCCTCGCCACCATGGTCGAGTAGGCATCGAAGACCCGCTCCATGTGGGTGAGGTATCGGTCGGCGTGCGCCGAGTTGGCGATCTCGGGAGGCACGAAGTACCGGTACCGGTCGCCGAGCCGTGCGTCGTATCGGATGTAGCGGGTCGATTGCTCCAGGTAGGCGGCGAGCCGCCCCCATTCCAGGACCTTGGTCAGGAGGTTCGAGGCCTGCTCGCAGGCGAGGTGAGCGCCACCGAGCTGGGCGACGGAGTCGTCCCCATAGTCGAAGAACACCCGCTGATAGAGCTGTTCGGCTTTGCGGGTTGCCACCAACGGGTCATCGTCGAGACCCCGGGACATAGTGTCGATCCCGGACTCTGGATCGGCCACGAACTCGTCGAGAAAGAGCCGACGCAACGACTTGGCCGACCTCGAATAGCGGGCGAACAGCGCTCCCTTCACCACCTCGGGGAGATTGATCAACCCGAACACCGGCAAGTCGAGATTGGTGAAGAACCGGCTCAGGACCGCCTGCTCCTCGGCGGTGAACTCTTCCTGGTGGTACGACGTCACGGGTCGGCGATTGTATGCCTGGAAACTGGGCGCTCCCGGTTACCGTTTTAGTGCAATGTCAGTGTTCCTGGTGCGTCTCGGTGTATTCATACTCTCTGCGGCGGCTATCGGCATTGCTTTGGTACCGATCCTCGTCCTCATCGACTTGCTCGACGGGGGCACCGGCTGGGGTCTCTGCCCTCAGGGCATCGAGGCCTGCAGCAATCCGTATACGACCGCCGCCGAATTCGGGGTTCTCCTCACTATCGGGTTGTTCCTGGCGGTCTTGGGAATCCGACTCCTGATGAAGCTGGCCCGACGTCTCCGCTCTGACGACTACCAGGTGAGTCAGTGAGCAGGTGTCACCGCTTCGGCCTCGATTGACGCCTGGTCGGTCTGCTTGGTCACCACGATGAAGATCGCAATGAGGATGAGGGCAGCGCCGGTCCATCCCGCCACTGTGAGCCTCTCGCCGAGCACCACCCATGCCGTGGCGACGGCGAATGCCGGCTCCGCTGCGAGCACAACAGCTGCGGTGGTAGCGCCGACGACGGTCTGAGCCCAGATCTGGAGGACGAAGCATCCGGCGCTGGCCCCGATCCCGGTGATCAACAGCGCGCCCCACACCGAGCTCGGTGGTAGGACGGGGCCTTCGATCAACAGAGCCGCAGGGAAGGCCAGCGCCGAGGTGATCGCCAACTGAACGACAGTGAACGGGACGACGGGGTGATGACGGGCGAGACGGGATAGGACGACGATGTGCGTCGAGAAGCAGAACGCACACGCAAGGGTGAGGAGGTCACCTCGATCGAAGCCAAGGTCCCTTGCGCCGGTTATGAGGATCAGGCCACCGAACGACAGGGCGGCCGCACCCACGCTCCACCAGCTCGGTGGCCGTCGGGCGAACAATGCGGCGAGAAACGGTGTGATCACCACGTACAGGCCGGTGATCAACGCCGAGTTGCTGGCGCTGGTCTCGGTCAGGCCGGCAGTTTGAAAAGCGTATCCCCCGAATAGAGCGAGCCCGGCCAGGGTGCCGTGCCACCAGATCCTGCGCCCGCGGGGAAAGGCGAAGATGGACAGGATGAGCGCCCCGAGAAGGAATCGCCACGCCACGAAGGTCAGGGGTGGGACCTGTACAACCGCAGACTTGACGACCACGAAGGTCGCGCCAAAGACGAACGATGCCGCCAACAAGGCGAGAATTGCCCGGCTTCGATTGGACCTGAACATGAGCGGGGGCAGGGTAGGAGCGGGACCGGTTGCGTCCACGCCTCTGGCGCCCGCGGCGGTCAATACGATGCCGGCTCATGCCGCTGAGCAGAGCCGATGGGTCGGTGCCGTCACGGGCTGAGAAAGGGAAGGCACGCGCCGTCCTCAACCGTCTCCGCCGCCGCTACTCGAGCATCGGCACCGCTCTCGATTACGAGTCACCCTTCCAACTCCTGGTCGTGACTGTCCTTTCGGCGCAGACCACGGACGAGAACGTGAACAAGGTGGCCCCCGTTCTCTTCGAGGCCTATCCGGGAGTCAGCGACCTCGCCGACGCCGACCCCGAAGAAGTGGAGAGGATCGTCTACTCCACCGGCTTCTTCCGCCAGAAGACGAAGTCGATCATCAAGCTGGCCCAAGCCATCGAGGAGATGTTCGACGGCGAGGTGCCTATGGACCTCGACGAGTTGGTCACGCTCCCCGGCGTTGGTCGCAAGACGGCGAGCGTGTTGCTCGCCGAGGCGTGGGATGTGCCCGCGATCGCCGTCGACACCCACGTGCGGAGGGTCTCTCGCCGCCTCGGCCTGACCGATCAGACCGACCCGGTGAAGATCGAGCGTGACCTGATGGCGCTCTACCCGAAAGGGGACTGGTCCGGACTGTCGATGAGGATCATCCAGTTCGGGCGTGACGTATGTGATGCCAGGCGGCCGTTTTGTGGGCAATGCGAGCTATTCGATCTCTGCGAGTTCCCAGATCGGTTCGCGTTCGCCCACAAAACCCCTCCACGGTGACCAACGCCCGAATCGCCAATCGGGCCATCCTCCGGCTCGCCATTCCTGCGTTGGGGACCCTGGCGATAGACCCGCTCCTGACTCTCATCGACACCGCCTTCGTGGCGCGGGTTGGTGTCGACGAGTTGGCGGCGTTGGGCGTCGATTCCGCCATCCTCGGATTCGTCTTCTTCGGGTTCAACTTCCTCGCCTACGCGACAACGCCGTTGGTGGCTCAGGCGCTCGGCCGTGGAAACCAGGCCGAGGCGCGACGGTGGGTCGGCGACGCCGTCGTGCTCGCCGCGCTCCTCGGCGTCGTCGCGGCCATCGTGGTTGAAGTCCTGGCCCCATGGTTCGTCGGCTTGATGGGCGCCACTGACGAAGTAGCGGGGCCCGCGGTGGCCTATCTGCGGATACGGGGGATAGCTACGCCGGCCGTCCTCTTGGTGACCGCGGGGCATGGCGCATTTCGCGGGTACCAGGACACACGTACACCGTTCCGGGTCGCGGTGGGAATCAATGTGGTCAACCTGGTCATCGACCCTCTCCTCATCTTCGTCTTTGGTTTGGGCCTCGAAGGCGCAGCCCTCGGCACGGTGATTGCCCAGTGGGTGGGGGCGTTGTGGTTCCTGCAGCTGATCCGCTCCCGGCGCATGGCCGACCGGCCCGCCGGTCTCAGGAAGGCTCTCCCCACCATCCTGGCCCTGGCCCGGAATGGGGTCCTGGTATCGATTCGAACCGGGTTTCTCCTTCTCGGCCTGACCTTCGCGGCCGCGACAGCGACCAGGCTCGGCCCGGCCGATATCGCCGCCCATCAGGTGGTGATGCAGGTCTGGCTCCTGGCCGCCATGATCGCCGACTCGTTTGCGATTGCCGGGCAAGCGATGGTCGCCGGGGTAATTGGCGGGGGAGAATCGAGAGCGACCGACGACCTGTCCCGGCGGCTGCTGCTCTGGGGAGTCCTCACCGGCGTGTTGCTGATGGGCGCCTTCGTCGTCGGCGGTCCCGCCCTCGCCGGTCTCGTCAATGATCCCACCGTGGCGGCCCTGACAGTGTCCGCAGCGGCGGTCGCAGGTTGGACGATGCCGATCGGAGCGCCGCTGTTCGTTGCGGACGGCATCTTCTTCGGGCTCCTGGCATTCGGGACGATCATCGTTTCGACCGCCTTTGGCTCTGCCGTCCTCGTGACCCTCCTCTCGGTCACGGCGTTGGGCGACTCGCTCGAAGGGATCTGGTGGGCGATCGGAGCGATGCTTGCCGCTCGGGGCCTGGTCTTCGTCCTCGGCTACAGGCGGGCCGTGCGAACAGCCCTCAGGTCCTGACCTCGCGTCTCGGGAAGGAGCAGGGTCAGCAAGGCGGCGATACCCATTCCGAGCCCGAGGATCGTGACCGTCTGGGATAGCCCGAAGCGATCGATGGTGAAGACCCCGAGGATCAGCCCGAGACCGGACCCGACCAATCCGAAGTTCGTCGCTGCCGTGTTGGCACTTGCCCTGAGCCCGGTGGGGAAGAGCTCTGCTCGGTGGGAGCCCGCGGCGGGGACCAAGGCGAAGGTGCCGAATGAGGACACCATCACCGCAACGACGATCCACGGGATCGAGTTGGACCAGTAGATGACCAGGCCACCTCCGACGGCCAGCAGCAAGCTCACGACCGTGGTATTTCGCCTTCCCCAGGCATCTGCCAGGTGGCCGCCGACGAAGAATCCGAGCCCGCCGAGGGTCCCCCCGAGAAGAGCGATCAGGACGGTCGATCCCGTGCTCAGGCCGAGGTATTCGATCAACCGCGTCGTGGAGAAGGCCAGGGCGACGGCCGAAAAGGCGGAGACGAGGAAGGCGATGATCACCACCACCCAGAACCGACGCGCCCATTCCCCGGTGGCCAGCTCCCGCCAGTGCCTGTCCTCGTGGTCTTCGATGAAGATGTGGCTCTCCGGCACGTTGCGGATCAGGAACGGGAGGACGAGGAAGCCGAGGGCGATCATGAGATGTGGGATCCGCCAGCTCTGGCCGCCTCCGTCGGCAAGGGGGAGTGTCATCAAAGCCAGACCGCCGCCAAATGACACCGCGGCCCCGTAGAAGGAGATCGCGTAGGCACGGATGTGGGGCGAGACCTGCTCGGCGAGAAGGACGATCGCCAAGCCCCCCATGCCGGCGGTGCCGGTGCGCAGGATCGCCTGGGCAGTCCCGAACTGCCATGCCTCAAAGGCGAGTCCCGCCAGGGTGCCACCGATGATCACGATTGTGAGAGACCAGAGGAAGGGGCGCCTCCGGCCCTTGTGGTCGCCGAGCCATCCGAGAGGAAGAGCGGCGAACGCGGCAAGCCGCGCGATGCCGAGCAGAAGGCTCATCTCGCCCTCGGTGAGCCCGAGACCGGCGCGCGTGAACGGGAGCGTCGCAGCCGCCTGGGACTGGGCAAAGCCCTGTATGACTCCGGCTGTCCAGATGACGAACACGATTCGGCGATCGCCCGAGGTGAACCTGTCCACCGGGAGCAACGGGCCCAGAACGCGTCGCAGCCACGGTGCCACGAGTCGAGAGTAGAGGGGCACGCGTGCGATCATCCCCACACTTCGGCTAAATCACCGGGGAACCAAAGTGTTCGACAACGTCGACTCCGCCGCCTACATCCTCCAGATCCTGATCGCGTTCGGGGCGGGCATCATCTCGTTCGTCTCCCCCTGCGTGCTGCCGCTTCTCCCCGGCTATCTGTCGATGATGTCGGGCTACTCGGCGAGCCAATTAGAGGAGGGCGATGTCTCCACGGCTCGGATGACCCGGGTCATCCTCCTCTTCATCGCGGGCTTCACCGTCGTGTTCGTCGCGTTGGGGGCCATCGCCACCGGCCTTCGCACGTGGCTGGTCCAGAACTTGACCACATTCACCAGATTGGCCGGACTGACCGTGATCGTTTTCGGGGTGCTCATGGTGGCCATGGCGGTGTCCGATCGAGGGCCACTCGCCACCATCGGGAGAGATCGCAGGCTCGACGTCCGGCCCAGTCGGCTCGGCTCGTGGGGATCCCCGGTCATGGGGCTGGCCTTCGGCTTCGCCTGGACGCCGTGCATCGGCCCCGTCCTCACTGTGATCCTCGCCACTGCATCACTCCAGGAGACACTCGGCCAGGGCATGCTGCTCCTCCTCGCCTACTCCGTGGGACTGGGAGTGCCTTTCCTCCTCAGCGGCCTCGGCCTGTTCAAGTTGTTCGGACGTCTCAAGCCCTATCTCCGCCCGATAAATATCGCGTCGGGGGTGTTACTGACGCTGTTCGGTGTTCTCATGTTGACGGGAAATGTCGGCACCTTGTCGACTTGGTTCTCCGACGTCCTGCTTTCGATACCGTTCCTCCGTGACCTGGCGACGATCTGAATGAGTCTCAGCGAGCCGCATCTCGCCCCGTCGGCACCCGAGCTCGTCTGGTTCGGTGGCTCCGACGCGATTCGGTTCCTGAATGACCTCATCAGTCAGGAGATCGGCGACATGGAGCCGGGCACGGTGCGTCGATCACTGTTGCTCACCCCGCAGGGAAAGCTCGACCACATCATCTGGGTGCTTCGTGGAGCGGATGACGTCGGTTTGTCGGTCGACTCCGGGCGCGGCGAGGACCTGACCGCAAAGCTGGCTCGATACCGAATCCGGGTCGACGTCGACATCGAGGCCTCTCCGCTCGAGCGATGGCTTGTCGTAGGCCCGTTCGGTGGCGATCCGGGGCGGTGGACCGGCCATCGATCGGCTCTCATCGCCGACGTGTCGTGGTCCAACATCGAGCGAACTCTTGTTGTGGGGGAGAGGCCAGACCTGCCCCTCTTGGAGGTCGACGACTACGAGGTGTTCCGCATCGAGGCGGGTGAGCCGCTGGCAGGTGTGGATGTCACGGACGCCACCATTCCCCAGGAAACCGGTCTGGTGAGAGAGACGATCTCCTTCGAGAAGGGGTGCTTCCTCGGTCAGGAGCTGGTCGCACGTCTCGACAGTCGGGGAGGGCGGGTCAACCACCATCTTCGCATCCTTCGCTTCGACGGTTCGGCGCCGGAGGTCGGTGCCGAGGTCACCAAGGATGGCGAACTGGTGGGGATGCTCAGCTCGGCGGCAGACGGTGTTGGGCTGGCATTACTCCGGCGCGGGGTCGAGCCGGGCGAGACCGTGACGGTGGGAGCGGGTGAGGCTGAGGTGGTATCGATACCCGAACGAACCGGTGACGCCTAGACGTGGTGATTCCGTGCCGGAGGCGGGACTCGAACCCGCACGCCCTTGCGAGCAATGGATTTTGAGTCCATCGTGTATACCAATTTCACCACTCCGGCATGCTGTGAAGTGCGTGAGACGTTAACGATATCGCCGGTCACGGCGATACCCTGCGGAGGTCTTGAAGCGCATCCATCGCAAGTTGTTTCGGATCAACGACCAAATCGACTCGCTCAGCCGTGAGCTGAATTTGGTGAACGCCGAGCTCTCCAACCACCGCTCGATCGACGAGGATGCCCAGCGTGATGCCGTCGTCGGCAACTACATCGACCGTGAAGAGGCCGGGCGAACTGCCGGCGATGTTCGTAGGTTCGAGCGGACCGCGTTCTATCTCAGGGTTCGCCGCGCCAAGCTGATCAAGACCAGGGACCGGCTCCTCGCCCGTCTGCCCGACTGATCGGGCGCGCCGCTACCGTCAGGCCGGTGCCCACACTCGCCCTGATCGACGGCAACTCCATCGCCTACCGGGCCTTCTATGCGCTCCCGGAGGACCTGGCGACGAAGAGCGGTCAGGTGACGAACGCTGTATTCGGGTTCACCCGGATGCTGATCAGGCTGCTCAAGGACTACCACCCCGATGGCATCGCCGTGGCCTGGGACGTGTCACGCCAGACATTCCGGAAGGAGTCCTATCCCGAGTACAAGGCACAACGCGAGAAGGCGCCGGATCACTTCCGCAGCCAGCTGCCATTGATGGATGAGGTGCTGCAGACGCTCGACATCACCCAGCTCCGCGAGGAGGGCTTCGAGGCCGACGACATCATCGCCACTCTCACCAGGAACGGGACAGCCGCCGGATGGGAGATCCTCATCGTGACCGGCGACCGAGACGCGTTCCAGCTGATCGAAAAGACCGTGAAGGTGGTCTACACCCGCCGCGGTATCAGCGACATCGTCCTGGCGGACGAGGGGTACGTCGTCGAGAAGTACGGCATCAGGCCCGACCAGTACGTGGAGTACGCCGCGCTCAGGGGCGACACGTCGGACAACCTTCCCGGAGTGCCTGGTGTTGGGGAGAAGACCGCATCACGGCTGATCGCCGAGCACGGAGATCTCGACAATCTCTTCCTGTCCGTGACCGACCTGACTCCGAAGCTCAAGGAGAACCTGTCTGCGCATCGCGAGCAGGTGTTCCTCAACAGGGAGCTCATGCAGCTGGTCGATGACATGGACCTGGGGGTGGAGATCGAGGACCTCCGCACCCGGGAATGGGACCGGAATCAGGTCAAGGACCTGTTCGACAGTCTCGAATTCCACTCGATGTGGAACGACCTGGAGCAGGCTCTCCCATCGGCCGCCACGGTGTCCGAGCTAGTCGAAGTCGAGTCGTCTCTGCTCACCTCGCCCGAACAGGTCGCGGCCATGGCGCAGACTCCTGTCCTGATCGCCGGGTTGGTGATCGATGGTGGAGAGCCCTTCGGGCTTGCTGTCTCCACAGGACCGGGGGAGGCGGCCGTGGTCCCGTTCGACGCGGCCGGCCCGATTCTCGATGCCCTCGAGAGTGGACAGGCCGCCCTTGCCGGTCACGACGTGAAAGATCTGGTGCGGGTGTTGCTCGATCTGGACCGAGACGTGGATCGGCTGGCCATGGACACCGCGCTCGCCGCGTACATCGTTAATCCATCTCAACGCACGTACGACCTCGAGGAGCTGGCCGACCGTTTGCTCGGTCTGGAGCTGGTCTCGCCAGATGACGACGAGGCGGCGCTGGGGACCTTGCCGTTCGACAGCGGGCCCGACCTCGAGACCGAGGGTCGCCGCATCGAAGGTGTGCGGCGGCTGGTCGAAGTCATGCGGGACGAGCTGTCAGATCGTGAGGAAGGTGAGCTCTTCGAAGAGTTCGAGCTCCCCTTGATCCCCGTTCTCGCCCGGATGGAGCACACCGGCATCGCTGTCGATCGCGCCTATCTCGAGAACATGGGTGCCGACCTGAGGGAGAAGCTCACTGCGCTCGATGCCCGTATCCAGGAGCTGGCGGGGGAGCAGTTCAACGTCAACTCCACCGATCAGCTGCGCTACGTGCTCTTCGAGAAGCTCGCTCTCCCGGTCGTCAAGAAGACGTCGACGGGCAAGCCGTCCACCGACGCATCGGTATTGAAGAAGCTCGATCATCCCGTGGTCGATGCCCTCCTCGAATACAGGGAGTACGAGAAGCTGAGGGGAACGTACGTCGATGGGTATCTGCCGTTGGTCGACGCCGATGGTCGGATCAGGACCCGGTTCAACCAGATGGCGGCGACGACGGGGCGACTCTCTTCGGATCGACCGAACCTGCAAAACATCCCGATCCGGTCCGAGTCGGGTCGCACTATCCGCCGTGCATTCATCGCCGGGGAGGGAGCGGAGTTCCTCGTAGCGGATTACTCCCAGATCGAGTTGCGGGTGTTGGCCCACATGAGCGGGGACCCTTTCCTTGTCGAGGCGTTCCGCTCCGGCTCCGACATCCATACCGCGACGGCTGCCCGGGTTTGGGGCCTTTCCGAATCGGAGGTGACCGCAAATCAGCGGCGGACAGCGAAAATGATCAACTTCGGGCTGCTCTACGGGATGGAGGCCTTCGGCCTGGCCGACCGGCTGGGGATCTCGCGGGACGAGGCGCAGCAGCACATGGACGCCTACTTCTCCCAGTTCGTCCAGGTGAGGGAGTTCATGTCGGCGGTCGTCACCCAGGCCCGAAACCAGGGCTACACCACAACTCTCTTCGGGCGCCGGCGATATCTGCCCGAGCTGAAGTCGGACAACTTCCGGATTCGCCAGATGGGGGAGCGGATGGCGTTGAACGCTCCGGTACAGGGCACCGCCGCCGACATCATCAAGAAGGCGATGATCGATCTCGACGCCAGCCTCCGCTCCGAAGGGTTGGCCTCCACGTTGATCCTCCAGATCCATGACGAGCTGATCCTGGAGAGCCCACTCGATGAGATCGAGGTCGCAGAGAAGCTGGTGGTGACCACCATGGAGGGAGTGGTTTCTCTGGATGTGCCGCTCGAAGTCGATGTCGCCACCGGGCCCGATCTCGCCAGTGTCAAGGGTTGACCCACCACCCAAAACCCATAACTCATTGGCGGTTGTGGACAAACCTGCGTAGACTCACCACGCCTGTGGACCCAGCGTTTGCAGAGTTCCCTTTGGAGGTAACCACTCACACATGACCAGCGAGCCACAAAACGCGCCCGCGAGCGCTCCCGAAACGGAGAGCGTCGAGGCGCCCGAGACCACCGAGGCGGAGACGCAGATCTCCGTCGATGTGGAGGAGCCCACCGAGGTTCCCGAAGTAGTCGAGTATCAGGGCCGCGAGGCTCTCGTCGCCCCAGACCTGAGCGACCTTCCCGATGACATCGCCGACGATTTCGAGCGCGCCATCGAGGCAACGGTTCTCGAGTTCAAGGAGGGCGACATCGTCGAGGGCACTGTCGTCAGCGTCGATGGCGACGGGGCCATGATCGACATCGGTTACAAATCTGAAGGCCTCATTCCGACACGTGAACTCTCCATACGGAACAACGTCGACCCCAACGATGCGGTCAAAGTGGGGGAGCGGGTCGAAGCCGTCGTGCTCAACAAGGAGGACGACGAGGGCCGCCTGATTCTCTCCAAGAAGCGGGCGATGTACGAGCGTGCCTGGGGGAGAATCCAGGAAGTCGCTAAAGAAGGTGGCACCGTCGACGGCACTGTCATCGAGGTCGTCAAGGGTGGTCTTATCGTCGACATCGGCCTCCGCGGGTTCCTCCCGGCCTCACTTGTCGATATGCGCCGTGTCCGTGATCTGGACCCCTTCATCGGCGAGAGCATCACAGCCAAGGTCATCGAGCTCGACCGGGCCCGAAACAATGTCGTCCTCTCACGCCGGGCATACCTCGAGGAGGCACAGGCCGAGGAGCGCAACGCATTCCTCGACGGCCTCGGAGAGGGTGAGGTCCGCGACGGAGTGGTTTCCTCAGTCGTGAACTTCGGAGCGTTCGTCGACCTTGGGGGGATGGACGGCCTCGTCCATGTCTCCGAGCTGTCGTGGCAACACGTCAATCATCCCGGCGAGCTGGTCAAGGTCGGAGACAAGGTGCAGGTCAAGGTTCTCGAAGTCGACCGCGATCGGGAGCGGATCTCGCTCTCCATTCGCCAGACCAGCGACGATCCGTGGGATGTGTTCGCCCGTGATCACGAAGTGGGCGACGTCATCGACGGCATGGTGACCAAGACAGTGCCATTCGGCGCCTTTGTCTCGGTCGCCGATGGAGTCGAGGGATTGGTCCACGTCTCGGAGATCGCCAGTCATCGAGTCGAATCACCGGAGCTCGAGCTCTCCATTGGCCAGCAGGTCAAGGTCAAGATCACCGAGAAGGAAGACGAGCGTCGCCGCATCTCGCTTTCCATCAAGCAAGCCTCTCCCGATTGGAAGGAGAGGGAGGCCCAGATGGAGGAGCAGAAGAAGGGTCGCCGCCGCCCCCAGAAAGAGTTCGAGCGCGAGTTCGGCCCTTCGGAGGAAGAGCGGCCGCCGATGCCCGTCGATGCCTCTCTCGAGGCAATCCTGCAGGAGTTGAAGGAGCGCGGCATCGGCCGTAGGTGACCCGTTTCTCCCCTTGAGAGGGGAGTACCGGCGGAGCCGGGGAGGGGGGTTCTCACACTTCCGATCGTGCCGCATATGGGGCGACCGAACTATGGAAAGTGTGGGGAAACACTCAAGACTCTTCTAAAACGGTCCGAATCACTCCTGTGGAATCGGATTTGAAGCACCGGGATGGCGCCTGTCCGTCGGTAGCATGCCTCGAGGTATGCGCCCGGCACGGGTCGGCGGCATTCCCAGGGGATATACGAAGGGGACTCAATGGGTAGGAGAGCCATCGTGTTGCTAGTGGCCTTGGTATTGGCCGGGCTAGCAGCTTGGGCGGTCTGGAACTATCTCCAGAACGTCGAGAACGAAATTGTCGAAGGCCAGGAGATCGTCGAGGTCTACCGCGCCGGTGAAGCCATTGCAGAGGGCACGGACGGAGCGATCCTCCTATCCGACTTCAACAGCGGCGGCACGCTGATCACACAGAGCGAAGACCAGGCCGAAGACGTGCCCGTGGGCGCCATCACGACCGCCGAGCAGCTGAATCAGGTGCTCACCGATCGTGTCGCCGCCGGCCCGATCGCTGCAGGGTCGATCCTCAACGAATCGCAGTGGGCTGCCATCACGGTGAATGTGGTGCCGCTCGCGGAGGAGATCCCCTCCGGCAAGCAGGCGATGACCATCTCCACTGACAACATCAGGGGCATCAACGGGTTCGTCGAGCCCGGTGACCGGGTCAACATGATCATCACGATCGACATCCCCGAGGACCTGCTCCCAGATGAGCTGGCTGGCATCGCCGAGGAGCCGGTTGCGCCGGAGGAAGGCGCGCCCGCCGCCGAGGCAGTGGCAGCAGTCACCTATACACGGTTTGTCCTGCAGGGTCTCCCCGTCATGGCCACCGGTCGTGACATCCGGCCCGAAGAGGATGCGCCCGAGACGGTCGAGGTCGACCCAGAGACCACCGGTGACACGACTCCCGAGGGGGAGCCTGTCGAGGAGGAGCTCGGCAACGACACGACCTTCACGCTCGAGGTGACACCCGAGCAGGCCGAGCGGATCGCATACGCCACAGAGAACGGCTCTGTATGGCTGACACTGGTGCCGGGCGACTTCGTCGAAGTCGAGACCACCGGTGTGACAACTCTCAACTTGTTCGGCGGAAATCTGCTGGACGACATCTTCGGAAACTGACAGGGGTTCGACGATGACGATGGCTGAGCACAACTTGTTGGTCGTGGACAAGGACGATGACTTCGTCTCCTCGGCCAAGGAGCTCTTCGAGGGCCGGCTCCCGGTTGCTCGCTCCATTGAGGAGGCGAGTCAGACCGCGGAATCCGGTGAACTGAGGATGCTCCTGCTCGGCCCATCGTTCTCGAACGACGAGTCCCTCGAGCAGATCCGAAGCCTGCACAACCAGGACCCGGCCCTCATCCTGATGATGGTTGCGGAAACGGTCACGTCCGACCTCCTGCGAGGTGCGATGCGAGCCGGCGTCTCCGATGTGATCGAGGCGCCACTCGACGAGACCAAGATCGAGGCCGCGATCGAGCAGTTTGGCCACGACGTTCTCAAGCGCCGCAGCGTGGCCAAGCCGACAGAGGAGCCTGTTCGCACTGAGAGGGGCGCCATCGTCACGATCACCTCCGCCAAGGGTGGGAGTGGGAAGACAGTCGTCGCCACCAATGTGGCCCTCCTCCTCAACAGGATCCCCGACAAGAAGGTGGTCCTGGTCGACGCCGATCTGCAGTTCGGCGATGTCTGCCTGTTGCTGCAGTTGGAGCCGAGGTTCACGATGGTCAATGCGGCCCACGAGCTCCATCATCTCGATCCCGAGATGCTCGACTCCTTGCTCACCGAGCACCCGAGCGGCCTGAAGGTCCTCGCCGCTCCTCTCGAGCCTGCATTCGCCGACGACATAACAACCGCCGGCCTGATGCAGATGCTCGACCTGCTCCAGGAGAGCTACGACTACGTGGTCGTCGACACCGCCTCGATGCTCGACGAGCTGATCCTGTCGCTGATCGAGAAAGCGGACCACGTCCTGATGGTCGTGGACATGGACCTTCCTTCCGTGAAGAACGCCAAGCTCGCCCTGGAGACACTGCGTCTCCTCAAGTTTTCGACCCAGAACGTCCAGCTGGTCCTCAACCGGAACAACTCGAAGGCCAAGTTGGACAACAAGGAAATCGAAAGCGCCCTGAAGATGGAGATCTCGGCTGCCATCCCCTCGGATGCCGCAGTCCCGACTTCAGTCAACGAAGGGCGTCCCATCGTCGAAGCCGATCCCAAGGGCAAGGTTGCCAAGGGTTTCGAGAGTGTCGCCGAATTGATCGCCGGAAAGATCCCCGAGAGCACGTCCAAGGGCGGGCTCTTCGGCAGGAAATAGTGGAAGGTAGATAAAAGTGCCATCGCTTTCTGAAAGAGTCGCAGCCGCAAGGCAGACAGAGACACAAGACGTCGGCAGCAACCGCTCGGACGCTCTTGGCGAACTGCGCGGTCGTCTCCATTTCAAGGTCGTCGAAGAACTGGGCCCGACCCTGTACGACCGTCAAATGTCGGACGCCGAGCTACGCCTTCGCGTCCTCGAGATGCTGGAATGGGCGGTCGACCAGGAGCAGGGGCTCCCACTCACGTCCGCCGATCGTCGGGCTCTGCTCAACGAGATCGCGTCAGATGTCCTCGGGTACGGCCCGATCGACCCGCTCCTCAACGACCCGGACGTGACCGAAGTCATGGCCAATGGCCCGTATGACATCTACTACGAGAAGAGGGGCAAGATCCTCCTCTCCGACGTCAAGTTCGTCGACGAGGTTCACCTGCGCCGCATCATCGACAAGATCGTCGGGCAGATCGGCCGGCGAGTGGACGAGGCGACGCCCATGGTGGACGCCCGTCTCCCCGATGGTTCCCGTGTCAATGCGGTGATCCACCCCCTTGCCATTGGCGGGCCCTTCCTGACCATCCGAAAGTTCGCAGTCGACCCCTATCAGGAGGCCGACCTCATCAACTTCGGGACCATCACGCAGCGCGTGGCCGACTTCGCCAGGGCCTGCGTCCGTGGCCGGCTCAATGTTCTGATCTCCGGTGGTACCGGCTCCGGCAAGACCACCACCCTCAACGTGATGTCCTCATACATCCCTGGCGATGAGCGAATCGTCACGGTCGAGGATGCGGCCGAGCTCCAGCTTCACCAGGAGCATGTGCTCACGCTCGAGTCCCGCCCTGCGAACATCGAGGGCAAGGGCGCCATCGCCATCAGGGACCTTGTCAGGAACACTCTGCGTATGCGACCCGACCGAATCGTCGTTGGTGAGGTTCGTGGTGCCGAGGCACTCGACATGCTCCAGGCGATGAACACCGGTCACGACGGTTCCCTGACCACGGTCCACTCGAACGGCCCGAGGGACACCCTCTCCCGTATCGAGACCATGGTCCTCATGGCAGGATTCGATCTCCCGGTGCGAGCGATCCGTGAGCAGATCGCAGCCGCCGTCGACCTGATCATCCACGTGTCTCGTCTCAAGGACGGAACCCGGCGTGTCACCCACGTCACAGAGGTGGAAGGCATGGAAGGCGAGATCATCACCCTCCAAGACATCTTCCTCTTCGACTT
>CAWHEU010000023.1:0-7462 GCA_963828465.1 uncultured Acidobacteriota bacterium
GGTTGCCCTGGCCCGTGCGCTGGCGATCCGTCCCCAGCTCCTCCTCCTCGACGAGCCACTCTCCGCTCTGGACGCCAAGATCCGCGACGACCTCCGCGCCGAGATCCGGCGCATTCAGCGTCAGCTCAGCATCACCACCATCTACGTCACCCATGACCAGGAAGAGGCCCTGGCTCTTTCCGATCGCATCGTGGTGATGAGCAAGGGCCAAATGGAGCAAGTCGGCGAGCCTTTCGAGATCTACAACAATCCGGCCACGGGGTTCGTTGCCTCCTTCGTGGGCCAGCTCAACCGTCTGCCGGTAACGGTGGTCGATCCTGCCCTGGGCCGCCTTCGGGTTGGCCGCAGCGAGATCCGCACTACATCACTCATCGAGTCGCCGGAGGGCGCCGAGGTATCCCTGATGATGCGGCCCGAGGAGGTCACACTCGATGCCGAAGAGGAGAACGTCCTCGAGGGCACGGTCGAATCCGTCACCTTCCTCGGCTCGATCGTGCGGGTCCAGGTGGCAGTGGACGGGTGGCCGGCTCACCGCGGACCTCTTCAACGAGCGCCTGCTGGAGCTGCCGGTGGCAGGAGATGGCACTCAGGTCTCCTTCCCCTCCCACGCCTGCTGGGTGCTGGCCTGAATCCGGCGTGCCACAGGTCAAAGCCGGTGACGTGGTGTTCGATGTCGATGCTGTGGCGTTCGACAAGGACGGGACTCTGATCGACCTGGATGCTGCATGGGGCCCGGCAGCTCTCGCCTGGGTGATGACTGCCGCTTCCGGTGATCCGGTTCTGGAAGAGACGCTGGCTGCCAGCCTCGGGTTGGATCTCGCCACCGGGCACCTGGTCGGGGGTGGGCTGTTCGCTGTCGGTACGGTCGGGCAGTTGTACGAGACGACCCTCAGGGCTCTCTTTGACAACGGAGCCGGCGAGGTCGATGCCAGGGCGTCGTCCGACCGTGCCCGGGAGATGTCTGCATTGGCGGGGGAGAAGGGCAATCTCGTGGCCCTGGGGGATGTGGCCGGGACATTCCGATCGTTGCAGGAAGCGGGTTTGCGGCTGGCGATCGTCTCCAGTGATGACCGAAGTGCCATCGACTCGGCGATCGAAGCCCTCGCGGTCGGCCCGCTGCTCGAGGCCGTGGTGGCGGGTGACGAAGGGCTGGACGCGAAGCCGGCACCGGCCGCGCTGATCGAAGTCGCCCGTCGCCTGGGCGTGGAACCCGCTCGCCTGCTCTATGTGGGCGACTCCTGGGTCGATGCTGAGGCGGCCCGTGCTGCCGGGGTGGCAGGCATCGTGCTGGTTGGAGACCAGCCACCTGATACCTCGATCCTGGCGACGGTCGTGGTGCCCGGAATCGATTCCCTCCACGTCGTCTGATCGTGGCGGCTCAGCCGATGGCGATGAGGGCGATGCCGGCCACGGCGGCGGTCACTGTCCCGATCTGAGATCTGGTGACCTCCTCGTGGAGAAGAAGCCTCGAGGCGATCACGGCTATCAGCACTGATGTCTCTCTCACTCCGGAGACCAGCCCCACCGGGGCACTCAGGGCGGCGACCATGACCAGCAGGTAGGCGGTGCCGGTTGCGAAACCCCCGACGGCTGCCTTTCGCCAGTCGTCCCTCACCATGCCGAGCATCGAGCCGGGGCCACGCACCACCAGGAGGACCGTTCCAAGGGCAATCGAAAGCAAGACGAACTCGGCGGCTATGACCGAGAGCGCAGATCCCTGCTCACGAACAGCAGCGGCGTCGACCGAGGTGTAGAGAGAGATCAGCACACCCGTGACCAGGGCAAGAGCGAGCCCAGATCGATCCACCCGCCGCCACGCCAGCCAGGTGAGGGCCACGGTGACGGTGAGCACTCCGATCCATCCGAGGGCGGAGATCTCGTCACCGAGGAAAGCGACTCCGGCGAGGGACACGAGGACCGGCGAAGTGCCCCGAGCGAGGGGGTAGACGAAGGACAGGTCACCGACCCGATATGCGGCCGCCAGCGTCAGCACATAGGCCACCTGGACGACCGTCGAGATGAGGATCAGGTCCCACACCGACCGGTCGGGGAGGCCCGAGAACGCGAGCACCGGCAACGCGAGAATGGCGGCGCCGGCCACGACGGTCCAAGCCGCCACCAACTGGTCGTCGCTGGACTTGACCAGGAGGTTCCAGACCGCGTGCATGAGCGCAGCGAGAAGGGCGAGGGCTAGAGCGAAGAGGCTCAAGCTGATTGGCCCGCTGGAGTGAGGTCCTGGCCTGCGAACACTGTGACGATTTCAGCATCTATCGACGATGGTTTCCGACATTCACCGGCTTGTAACCCGATTGCCCCGGGACGTTCAGGATGCGCTTCTAGGTTGTTGGTGCCCGCCGAAAGGAGCCCTGTGGAAGTCTGGCGACGTTCGAAATGGGTCTTGCTGATGCTGCTGGCCCTGGTGCTTCTGATTGCCTCGATCCTTGGACCTTCAATCCCGGTCTGATCTTTCCAGTCCGGGTCTCAAGATCGGCTCAGGCTCTGCCGATGATCAGTCGGGATGGTTTCCGTGATTGCCATCGGGTTGGGAATGCCGGCGTGGTCTGGGCCTGCCGAGGCCGACGAGACGCCCGGCTTGAAGGTGTTTGCCCTGCGCGGTGTCGTGACGGCCGCCCTCACCACGATCCGAGAGCCCGTCGAGATCGTTGCCGAGCCACCCCGCACCAGTCGTGACCCGAGGCCCTCGGATCACACGTTCCCGATGCCTTTCATCAGATAGGAACCGTCAGCGGCTCGACCTATCCGGAAGGTCGGGGCAGGACGCTCTCGATGGCGGTGATCACCTCGGGTGCATCCGGCTCGGTCGTCGGGCGGAAGCGACGCACCTCGTCGGATGGGGAGACGAGGAACTTCTCGAAATTCCAGATGATCCGGCCCGCCTTTCCGGCGCTGTCGGGTGTCTTGGTCAACTCGGTATACAGAGGATGCTGTGACCGCCCGTTCACCCTCACCCGCTCGAACAAGGGAAAAGTGATTCCCCAGGTCGTCGAGCAGTACTCCTTGATGGCTGTCTCGCTGCTCAGCTCCTGGAGGAACTGATTGCTGGGGAATCCCAGCACACTGAACCCCTGGTCCCCATAGGTGCGTTGGAGATCCTCGAGCTTTTCGTATTGAGGCGACAACCCACATCTCGAGGCGACATTGACGATCAACACCGCCTTGTCGGAGTACTCGCTCAGGGAAGTGTCGACCCCATCGATCGTTGTGATGGGGATGTCACGGATGCTCATGGTCGGGCTGGCGGGATTTGAACCCACGACCCCTTGGCCCCCAGCCAAGTGCGCTACCAAACTGCGCCACAGCCCGAAGTTGTGGATCAGCCAATCGTAGCCGGGAGGCAGACGCACCAGGAACGGCCTTCGGAGATGGGCGAACGATGGTCAAGGACCACGTCTGACCTGCCGATTCGATATGTGCGATGCGCAGCAAGACAGCACGGGCGATCGGCGCGACGGCCGTATTGATCGGCATCGTCATCGCCGCCGTCGTCCAGCTGCGACCCGAGGAGCAGACTCCGGCCGAGATCGCGGCCCCTGCAGGCACCACCGCCCCTATGGATGTCGAAACGAGCAAGGCCGAAGCCGAGACCTCATTCGAGTACAGGGTCGGGCTGCTCTCAGGCGTGAGCACCGCCAACTATTGGGAGTACGTCGGGGAGCAGCCCACGGCATGGAATGCCTATGTCCTCGGCCCTACCAAGCCTGCTCTCTATGGAATCGACCCTGCTTCCAACGCGCTTACCCCCGAGGTTGCCCGGGAGGCACCTGTGCGTCCGACATGGGACGGGGATGCGTGGCGGGTGCGCGTCGACCTCGGCAACTCTCTGTCCTGGTCGGACGGGCATCCCGTGACGGCCGCAGATGTCGTCTACACGTTCGAGACCGTGCGAAGGCTGGGGCTCGGGGGCGACTGGGCCGATTCTTATCCCGAGGAGATCGAGGAGATGGTGGCCGAATCTCCCACCGAGTTGAGGATCGAGTTCTCGAGCCGCCCCGGACTCGGGCTCTGGCCGCATGGTGTCGGTCTGGCACCGATCATGCCCGCCCATGTCTGGGCCGAACAGACCGATGGCATCGACACTCCCGCCAAGCTCTATGCGCTCGATCCCGAGGCAGACGTTTCCGGTGGCCCGCTCCAGATCGTATCGATCGCCGACGACCGGATCGAGACGGTGGCCAATCCGGGATATCCGGACCAGGGCATCCCGGACGTCGTCTATTCCATTTTCGCCGACGAAGCCGCTGCGATCGCGGCCATGAAGACGGGTGCGATCGACACCGTGCTCGACCCGAACGGTCTCTCCGACGAAGGCGTCTCCGCACTATCCGGGACAACGGGTGTCGCCCTTGAGCGCAGCCCAGCCAATTCGGTGCGCTATCTCGGCTTCAACCTGACGCGGGACCCGATGTCGAAACCACAGTTTCGGCAGAGTCTCGCCCTGCTGCTCGATCGAGGATGGGCCACCGAGACAGTCGTGCCGGATGCGACGGCGGCTTACACGACGCTGTCGTCCGCCAACGTGTCATGGTTCGACGAGGCCGAGGCGGCGTCGATCGCGGACCCCTACGCGCAGGCCCTCGAAACTCGGGTGAGCGCAGCCGTTTCCGAGCTGGAAGGCGTGGGTTACTCATGGGAGGCCCCGCCTGCCGTGGTCGACGGCACATTGGTGGCCGGCCTCGGGCTGACCATCGACGGCCAGCCCCCTGCTCCCCTCACCATCTTGACCCCGGGAGACGAGTACGACCCGGCGCGTCCTGACTACACAACCCGGATCGAGACCACTCTCGAGGCGCTCGGGTTCGACGTGAGACCTGTGATCACCGACTTCGACACTGTCGTCGACCTGGCGTTCACGGTGGATCAGTCCGGCGCCCGCCAGTACGACATGTATGTCCTGGGGTGGACGCTGGGCAATCCCGCCCTCCCCGAATATCACCGATGGCTCTTCGCCGGGGATGGGGCGGCCAACTCGACCGGGTACGCCAACGCCGACTTCGAAGCCAGTCTCGCCCGCTTCGAGCGGGCAGCAGCGCCCGACGAAGCAAGGGATGCGTTGTGGGGCATGGAGCGGGCTGTCGCACGAGATCTGCCCTATCTGGTCCTCTATCACCCGAACATCGTCGAGGGATACCGGGCCGACCGCGTCCGGTTCGCAGAGCACGAAGTGCTCGGTGGGATACAGGGCCGCCTCGGCGGGCTCAACGACCTGACCCCGGTCTCCTGACCCACGACAATTAGCCTCCGCGCCGTGACCAATACGGCAGCGAGCAACCGCATCCTGACCATTCCCAATCTGGTCTCTTTCGTCCGCTTGCTGGGAATCCCCGTGTTCTGGTGGGCCCTGCTCATCGAGGACAACGTGGTATTGGCCGCCTGGCTGATATTCATCATCGGATGGACCGATTGGATCGATGGCTATCTGGCCCGGCGCCTGGGTCAGGTGAGCGAGCTCGGCAAGATCCTCGATCCCGTGGCCGATCGACTGATGATCGCCTCGGCCGTGATAGGCGGTCTCATCGCCGACGTGTTGCCGGCGTGGTTCGGCTGGGGTTTGATCGCACGTGAGATCTTGGTAGGCGCCGTCGCCCTCAATCTCGCCGCACGTGGTGGGGGGACGGTAGAGGTGAGATTCGTGGGCAAGGCGGCCACCTTCGCCTTGTATGGGGCGGTGCCAGCCTTCTACCTCGCCGCAGCTGGGGCGGCCGAATGGCTGCTGTGGCCAGTGGCTTGGATCCTGGGGATCATCGGGCTGGTGCTCTATTGGTACGTCGCCTTCCTGTATATCGGGGACAGTCGAGCGAAGCTCGCGGCGTTAAAGTCGTCGGCTGACCCCGAGGAGGCTTGATGGAGATTCCCGACGATCTGCTCTACACGGAAGAGCACGAGTGGATCCGCCAGGTGGGAGATTCCCTGGTGCGGATCGGGATCACCGACTACGCCCAGGACCAACTCGGTGATGTGGTCTACGTCGAGCTCCCGCCCCTCGGGAAAGAAGTAGCCAAGGACGACGTCCTGGTCGAGGTGGAGAGCACCAAGTCGGTCGGCGAGGTCTACGCCCCGTTTGCCGGCACGGTCACCAACGTCAACGAGAACATCTCGCAGAGCCCCGAGCTCGTCAACCAGAGCCCCTATGAGGATGGCTGGCTGATACTCATGAGTGTCGACGGCGAGATGCCCACCGATCGCCTGCTGGATGCCACCCGTTACCGGGACCTGACGGAGTAAATCGGTCGCCGGGCGAATAGCCGGCAAATCCCTATCATCTCCTCCGTGACCGACGAGCGCGTCCCCGAGGAGCAGCCCGAACCTCGACTAGAGGTTGACGGTGATCCCACCGTGGTGTACGTACCTATCCAGGATCGGGCGGACCACCCGATGACGAGGGAGGAGGCCTCCAGCCTCGACGGGGTGACGGGTTATGCCCTGATCGTTGAGAAAGGGCCTACGACCGGGATGACGTACCTGCTCCCCGGGGGAAACACGACCGTGGGTCGCCACCCGGAGAGTGACATCTTCCTCAATGACGTGACTGTGTCCCGTCAACACTGTCGGTTCGTCGCCGATGACGACGGTCTCGTGGTCGAGGACAGCGGGTCGACCAACGGGACCTATGTGAATGATGCCCGGGTCGACCAGGCAACATTGAAGGCCGGTGACGAAGTCCTTGTGGGAAGGTTCCAATTCGTCGTCGCCCACGGCGATGACCAATAGCCAGTCACTGAGCATCGGAGAGGTGATCAACCTCCTTCGTGACGACTTTCCCGATGTGTCCGTGTCGAAGATCCGGTTCCTCAAGTCACAAGGGCTCATCGATCCCGGGCGCTCCGACAGCGGGTACCGCCAGTTCGATCAGGAGGACCTGGCGAGGCTCCGGTTCATCCTGCAGCAGCAACGTGACCACTTTCTCCCACTGAAGGTCATCAAGTCGAAGCTCACCCTGTGGGAGCGGGGAGAAGACCTCGCCTCCCGGACCGCCGTGCCAACGCCAAGCCTGGAGTCGACAGGCGAACCCCTCAGTCGAGACGACTTGCTCCGCAGATCCGGTCTCTCCCCGACTGAGCTGGAGTTCGTCCAGGTGGGAGTGGGTGCGCCCGATCGGTGATGCGGGGGTATTCGCTCCGGAACAGGTATCGTCGTCACGGAGGCGAAGCGGCTCATGGACCAGGATCTGGAAGCCAGGCACCCCGGCCTGCGACTGTCTGTCGACAGGGAGGCTGAACTGCTTCGTCAGCTAGCCGCCCCTCTTCTTCGGGCCAAGGACCCGGAGGCCAGGGCGAGAGTGATGGACCTCCTCGAGCTCAGTGGGGGATCGGTCCAGGCAATGCATCGCGCCATGCTCGAAGTCGAGCTAAAGCAACAAGTCACTACATGAACAGATCTCTCCGGGCAGTTGGGGCCTAGCCCTCGTCTGGTTCCTCTTCGCGCCCCCGTATCGGCGGCCCCG
>CAWHEU010000024.1:0-149568 GCA_963828465.1 uncultured Acidobacteriota bacterium
CCTTGGAGATCCATTCATGAGCGGGCTCGTGATCGAGGCGTGCCGGTTCGCCTCGGCAGCCCTCGCCGCGGTCGCCGATCCATCCAAGGCGCCGGATATGCAGGCCTACATGAAGACCGATATGCCCTTCTATGGGGTGCAAAAGACGGCTCGAGCCAAGATCCTCCGGGAACTGGTCCATCGGTTCCCGCCCGCTGACCGAGCAGAGTACGAAGCACTGGTGATGGCGCTCTGGCGGCTTGCGCATAGGGAGGAGAAGTATCTGGCGCTCGGTGTGGCCCGGCACTGCCACGAGTTCGTCGTGCCCGAAGAGCTCCCGCTGTACCGGGGTCTGATCGTAGAGGGTGCCTGGTGGGACCTCGTCGACGAGGTGGCCACTCATCTGATCTGCGATCTTGTGGTGGGACATCCGGAGGCGGTCTGGCCGACGGTGGACACCTGGATCGACGACGACGACATGTGGCTGAGGCGGACGGCGATCATCTGCCAGGTCGGTGCACAGGAGGACATCGATGCAGCCAGGCTGTTCCGTTTCTGCGAGGCACGTGCGTTCGAGACGGAATTCTTCATCCGCAAGGCAATCGGCTGGGCGCTCCGCCAACACGCCAGAGTCGATCCCGACGCGGTTGCACGTTTCGTGATCGAGCGTCGAGATCAACTCTCCGGTTTGTCTTACCGGGAAGCCACGAAGCACATCGGCCATCTCCTCCCATCGTGACTGCCGATGCGATAGCACTCGAGGTCGCCCGTAATCGTCTCGCCTCGGTGGCAGACGAGATGGGCACAGTCCTCCGGCATTCCTCCCTTTCGCCCAACATCAAGGAGAGGGCCGACTGCTCGGCTGCCGTGTTCACGGCCGACGGCGAAATGCTGGCCCAGGCAGAGCACATCCCGGTTCATCTCGGATCGATGCCCGAGTCGGTGGCAGCGTGCCTGGCCCGATTCGAACCAGTCCCAGGTGTCCAGTACGCGGTCAATGACCCGTTCTTTGGTGGCACTCATCTCAACGATCTCACTCTCGTCGCCCCGGTCTTTGTGGCCTCGAGACATGTCGCCTGGGTGGCGAATCGGGCCCATCACGCCGACGTCGGAGGTGAAGCGCCCGGGTCGATGCCGGCCCATGCGGTGACTGTCGATCAGGAAGGTCATCGGGTCCCTCCGGTGGTGGCTTTCGAGTCGGGCCATTGGGCAGATGACTTCGCAGAGCCCTTCATCGCCGCCTCTCGTACTCCGTGGGAGCGCCGGGGGGACCTCGAAGCGCAGATCGGAGCCAACGCAGTCGGCTCGACCCGGTTGGCGGAACTGGTCGCCGGAATCGCCGGGGTGCCGTTCTCGTCCATGGCTGCGTCTCTTCTCGACTACGGGGAACGGCGGACGATCGCGGCCCTTCGTCAATTGCCCGAAGGGAAATTCGAATTCACCGACTTCATGGAGCTGGGTGAAGCCGATGTCGGAATCCGGGTCACCGTTACCATCGCCGATGGGCGGCTCACGGCAGATTTCACCGGGAGCGACGACCAGGTGGCGGCGAACTTCAACGCAGTCGAGGCGGTGACGAGGTCCTGTCTCTACTACGCGGTCCGGGTGGCAACCGATCCCACTATCCCCGCCAACGGCGGGTGCTACCGACCGCTGACCCTGATCGCCCCGTCGGGATCGGTGGTCAATGCCCGCCCTCCCGCAGCGGTGGCCGCCGGCAACGTGGAGACCAGCCAACGAATCGCCGATGTCCTCCTGGGGGCATTGGCCCAGGCTGCCCCCGACCGCGTGCCAGCGGCCTCCCAGGGGACGATGAACAATGTCCTGGTCGGCAACGACGAGTTCGCGTATTACGAGACGATCGCCGGGGGGCAGGGCGGTCGGCCCGGGCGAGCCGGTCAGTCGGGGATCCAGACGGGGATGACCAACACTGAGAACACCCCGATCGAGGCATTGGACACCCACTATCCATTCCGGGTGGAGCGTTACACGCTGCGACGTGGAAGCGGTGGTGAGGGCAGGTTCCCGGGTGGTGAGGGCATCGAGCGTGAGATCCTCTTCCTCGCCGACGCCACGCTCTCGCTAATGGGTGAGCGGCGGCGGCATCGACCCTGGGGCCTGGCCGGTGGTGGACCGGGGGCCACCGGCGAGGACCTGCTGATCAAGCCAGATGGCCGCCGGGAGCGGCTACCCGCCAAATCCACGATCCCGGTGTCCGCCGGCGATCGCCTACTGGTGCTCACCCCCGGCGGCGGTGGCTGGGGCCGACCCTGAACCTCAGGTTCTCCGACCCGGATACGGGCCGAATCGCCTCACGTTCCGTGCCTGGCCGAAATGCGCTCCGGAACGTGAGGCAAGTCGTTTCACATACGGGCCGTACAACCTGAGGTTCGCCGCTCCAGGCCACAACTACCCTCACCCCTGTGAGCCTTGTCGGGGATCTGCGTGGTGTGTTGAGTGAGGATCGGGTGCTCGAGGAGCCGGTCGAGCTCTACCTCTATTCGAGGGATGCATCCCTGATGCAAGGTCAGGCGACTTGCGTGGTTTTCCCCGAAACCACAGAGGAAGTCGCCGAGGTGGTGCGGGTCGCGGAGAAACATGGGGTCCCGATCGTCGCCCGCGGCGCGGGCACCGGGCTCGCCGCCGGGGCGATTCCCGTCGACGGCGGGATTGTCCTGTCCACCACCGCGATGAACCAGATCGACATCGACGTCGAGAACAGGACCGCATGGGTCGGAGCCGGGGTGATCAATCTCGATCTGAGCACGGAGGCCGAGCCGTTCGGTCTGGCCTTCGCCCCCGATCCCTCCTCGCAGTCGGCTTGCACGATCGGCGGAAACGTCGCCAACAATTCGGGCGGCGCCCACTGTCTGGCCGAGGGCGCCACCACCAGCCATGTCCTCGGCATGGAGGTGGTCCTGGCCGGTGGCGAGACCCTCGTCCTCGGCGGCCAGGCACCTGACATGCCGGGTCTGGACCTGAAGGGGTTGATGGTTGGATCGGAAGGCACGCTCGGTGTGGTGACTCGGGCCCTGGTCCGCCTCCTGCCCATCGAAGCAGACGTGAGGACGCTCCTTCTCGACTTCGAGGACCTGGAAGGGGCGACGCGGACGGTGTCTCAGGTCATCGCATCCGGGCTCGTGCCGGCGGCATTGGAGATCATGGACCAGAAGATGACGACCGCCGTCGAGAACTGGCTCAAGGCGGGCCTTCCCTGCGATTGCGCGGCGATCCTCCTCGCCGAGGTGGTCGGCGAGCCCGAGGCGGTGGAGGCCGAGGCAGCCCTCATCTCACGCATCGGCCGCGCCAACGGGGCGCGCGATGTCAAGGTGGCCAAAGACGAGGCCGAGCGCGCCATCCTCTGGAAGGGGCGCAAGTCGGCGTTCGGAGCCGTGGCCCAGGTCTCCCCGAACTACTACCTGCACGACACGGTCGTCCCTCGGTCGCGTCTGGTCGAGACGATGGAGGAGGTTCAGGCGATCGCCGACCGATACGGGTTGGACGTCTACAACGTCTTTCATGCCGGCGACGGCAATCTCCACCCGCTCATGGCATTCGACGCTTCCGACCCGGTCATGTTGGACAAGGTCCACAAGGCGGGCGAGGAGATGGTTGCAGCATGTCTCAGCCGTGGTGGCGCCCTCTCCGGTGAGCACGGGATCGGCCTCGAGAAGAGGGACATGATGCGGGCAGATTTCACCGAGCTCGACCTCGATGCCCAGGCCCGGCTCAAGGAGGCCTTCGATCCCGCTGGAATCTTCAACCCGGCGAAGGTGCTCCCGGAGGGCTCGCGATGCTTCGACTTCGGTGGGGTGAGACGGGAGATACCGGACGGGGCCTGGGTATGAACGGGACCGCCGGGGGCGGTCCCGAGCGTGTCGCTCCATCCACCGTCGAGGATCTGTCCTCGATCCTGAGAAAGGCCACCGAGGAACAACGCGTTGTGAATGTGGTCGGGGGCGGGACCAGACAGGGCTATGGCTCCCCCCTGCTTCCTGACCTCGTGTTGGAGATGAGCGGGCTCTCCGGGATCGAGGAGTGGGACCCCGATGACCTCACCGTGACCGTTGGGGCAGGAACCCCCGTCGCCGAACTGGAAGCTGCCCTAGGCGAACGCTCACAGACCGCAGTACTACCCGAAGTCCCGGGCGAATCCACTGTCGGAGGGGTCATCTCGGCCGGGATCTCACCGTTGCGGAGGGCCCGTCTCCTCGGCACCAGGGAAAGGATGCTCGAAGTGCGCCTGGTGACCGGAGACGGTCGGGTAGTTCGGGGTGGCGGCCGGGTGGTGAAGAACGTGTCCGGGTACGACCTGCCGCGTCTGGTCGTTGGCGCCTTCGGCTCATTAGGGGTCCTCACCTCGGTCTGTCTCAAGTTGTGGCCAATGCCCCCCGCTGCGGTGACGATCACCATCGATGACATTGGACTTGCCGACCGGGTTACGAGGCCGCTTGCTGTCCTGGAGCGAAACGGCGTCACCGAGGTCTTTCTCTGGGGCACACCCGAGGAGGTCGCAGCTTCCGGGGGTCGCCTCGGTGGGGCGGCGGTGGAGGGGCATCGATGGCCGGCCGACCCACAGGGCCTATACCGATGGTCGGTTCGAGTCCCACCCGCCCTGACGTCGGAGGCGATAGCCCGGCTCCCCTCAGGGTGGGACTATCTCGCCGTCCACGGCGCCGGTGACATTCGCGCCGCCTCGTCCAACGCGGATGGGGCGGATGTGCTGCGCTCGTGGGTGGAGGCCTCCGGCGGCGCCGTGGTGGTGATCGGTGCGCCAGACGGGGGCCTCGACGGTCTCGACCCCTGGGGATCGCCGCCCCCGGGACTGGAGATCCAGCGTCGTCTCATCGCCCAGTTCGATCCGGGCCGGATCATCAATCCGGGCCGGTTGCCCGGAGGTCTGTGATGGGATGGGCAACCCTCGAGCATCCGACCACCGATGAGCTCAATGCGTGCGTCCAGTGCGGGCTTTGCCTGCCCGCATGCCCCACATTCCGCTTGACGGGGCGGGAAACCGCGTCCCCCGCGGTCGAATCCAGGCGATGAAAGCGGTTCACAACGGTGTGCTCGAGGTCGACGGTCCGTTTCAGGGCGTCATCGACTTCTGTCTCGGTTGCCGGGCCTGTGAGCCGGTATGCCCGGGGATGGTCCCCTACGGGAGGGCACTCGAGGGAACCCGTGCCGAGATCGCGGCACAACGCCCAACATTCGGTCATCGGCTTCGCTCGTTCCTGCTCGGCACGGCTATCGGCTCGAGGCGATCGCTTCGCTTTTCGACGGGGGCTCTGCGCATGGCCCAGGCGACCCGGGCCACCTCCCTGGCGCCTCGGCGCTATCGGAGGCTCTCCGGGGGTATACGTCCGCTTGGTCGGAGGCCACAGCCGACACTCGGTCACCAAGGGGGGAGCGGCGTGTCGGGCTCGGTCGCTCTTGTCGCGGGATGCATCCAGGACGAGTGGTTCCGACCTGTCAACCACGCTGCCATCGAGCTGTTGGAGCTGGCCGGCTATCGAGTCGAGGTTCCCCCCGGCCAGACCTGCTGTGGCGCTCTGGCTGCCCACGACGGTAAGTCGGAGGCCGCCCGGGCCCTGGCGGCGCGGAACGTGCCGGTTCTCTCCGGTTACGACCAGGTGGTGGTCACCTCGGCCGGATGCTCAGCCCATGTCCGCGAGTACGGCCGTTGGGCCGAACACGGCGAGGAAATCGGGGCCCGGGCAGTCGACGTCACCGTGGCCGTGGCACGTGCCATTGAGGCCGGCCTCCTCCCGTCGCTATCCGGAGGCTCGGGCGAGATGGCGATCCAGGACCCCTGCCATCTCCGACACGCCCAGCGGGTGACCGCCGAGCCCAGGCAAATCCTCGAGGCAGGTGGATACGAGGTCGTGGAGATCGACCCGGCGGGGATGTGTTGTGGCGCCGCCGGTCTCTACACCGTCCTCCAGCCGGAGGCATCTCAAGAGCTCGGAAACCGAAAGGCGGCCCAGATACGTTCAACCGGGGTGAGCAGGGTTGCCTCCGCCAACCCGGGTTGTGAGATGCAGCTCAGGTCTGCCCTGGGACCTGATTACGAGATCGCGCACCCGATCGAGTGGTATCTGAGCGCTATCGCAGCAGCGGGGCCGCCCGGTAGGGTCGCCTCGGTGAAGGAAGCGAGATGACCGACGACATCGCCCGCGTCGACAGCCGCCACGCCGCCAAGCGCTACGCCATTCTCGCCTACGGGTCGTTCGGGACCATGTTCGACGTCGGCCTGATGGTGATCGGGAGTCTGCTCGTGGGTCTGGCCGTCTCGGTCTTGCTCGCAGGCTTCGACATCGTCAACGTGATCCAGGACTTGTCCACCGGGGCGATGCTCGCCTCAACGCTGGTGCTGGCGGTCATCGGCCTCTTCTGCCTCGGTGTCGCCGCCGAAGGGCCGTTGGGACGGGGCCGGCGTCTCATCGGGTTCAAGCTGTGGGAGGTCGGCTTGGGCCGCATCATCGCCGTGTTCGTCGTCGGCCTTCTCTTCCTCATCGTTCACGGGCTTATCGACGACGTGGTGGAAGGTCTGCCGTTGCCGGTCACCACCGGGGTGGCCGGGATCCGGGCGGTAGGTGTCGCCGGGATGACCGTCATGCCACTCCTCGGGGTCCCTGTCGCCCTCGCCGCCCGCTGGTATCCCGATGGGCCGGACTGGCTCCGCTCCACCGAGATCCCCATCATGTTCGTGATATGGGCGGTGGCGACCATGGCGATCATCTCCTGAGCCTTTCCCCCGTAGGGGGAGGTGGCCCGAAGGGCCGGAGGGGGATTCTCAGGTGACGATCCCCCCTCCCCGGCTTCGCCGGTACTCCCCCCTTCGGGGGGAGAAATAGGCCCTCAGAGCGCCTTCGAGTAGATCTCCGCCGGGTGCACCTCGAAGCCCTCACGCTGCAATGCCTCGACGCTCCAGACCGTGACCGGGACCATGGCCTCGACCCGACCGCCTTCCCGATCTCGCAGGAGGTCACGCAGACCCTGGAGAAGCAACGGAGCGTCCGGAGCCGTGGTCGCCAGCCACCGCACCGAGATCCCCTCCTCATCGGCCTCGACAACGACCCATCCCCCGGGGCTCTGATAGAAGTTGTGGGTATTCACGGCACGCTCCAGGTCGCCGCGGGATGCCTTCCTCCATCGCCAGCCCAGCGAGATGAGGTCACGCGCAGCATGGGCGAGGTCGCTCTGTGACCAGAAGGTCCAGGCGGCGTCGGCATCCACGGTGACACCCGGCCGCAGACGCTCGTCTTGTGGCAGACGCCGGCCGGTCGACTCTGGGGCGGTGGCGTAAGCCCATCGGCCGGCCGGCCGATAGTTCGACCGCATCACCTGGCCGCGGGCGGCCTCGTTCGACTCTTCGATGACGAGTCGGGCCACCAGGGCTCCGTGCGATCTGGCCCACTCCACGGCATGGTCGTTCATGGCCATTCCCATGCCCGATCGCCGATGGTCGGGATGAACCCGGGTGGCGCTGAGCCAGGCCTCGGTCGGTGAGAGGAGTTGCGCCCGTGACAAGGCAACCGGGATGTCGTCGTCGTAGACGCAGACGATTACAAGGGAATCCGGCTCCTCCAGCCAGTCGCCCATCATCGCGGGCACATAGTCACCCCAAATGAAAGTGTCCTGGGTCCAGCGCCCGATCGACGCGACGTCCTCGGCCCGGGCCGGGCGGATGACGAACGACACAGCTACATCCGGTCGGGCACTTCGATGCCGAGGAGATCGAGCAGGCGCTCGAGAGCTGCCAGCGCCCACGCCGCGAGCGAGAGCCAGGATCCCCTGCGGGCCGTGTCCTGCTCGGAGAGGATGTGGCAGGTGTCGTAGAACCGGTTGAAACGGCCCGCAACGTCATATGCGAATTCGGCGACATGGTTCGGAGCGCGAAGGGCGATGGCGCGGCCGACGACGTCGGGGAGGCGCAGAAGCTCGAGCATGAGCTCGCGCTCGACATCGACGCCCGGTGCCAGAAGAGGGCCTTGCTCCACCCCTTCCGATTCTGCCCGGCGCAGGATCGACTTGATCCTCACTGCGGCGTACTGGAGATAGGGCCCTGTCTTCCCTTCGAAGGACGTGAACCGGTCCAGGTCCAGGACGTAGTCGGAGGTGCGGTTGTTGATCAGGTCGCCGAACTTGAGGGCGGCCACGCCCACGATGGAGGCAATGCTCGATCTCTCTGCCTCGGGGTAGTCCTCGGCGAGGTGCGCCTCGTCGAGCCGCCGTCGAGCGGCCTCGGTGAGCATCTCGATCACATCGGAGAGGCGGACTACTCCGCCCTCTCGTGTCTTGAAGGGCTTGCCGTCCGGCCCGTTCATCGTCCCGAACCAGATGTGCTCCAATCTGGTCCCATCGGGGACGATGCCGGCCTTCGCTGCCGCGCGGAAGATCTGGAGAAAATGGTCGGCCTGCCGCCGGTCGACAACATAAAGGACGAGGTCGGCCCGTAGGTCCTCCATCCTCATCTGGATCGTGGCCAGATCGGTGGTGCTGTATAGGAAGCCGCCGCGGGATGACTCGAGGATCAACGGCGGGATGTCCCGATTGTCTCCGTCCTCGCCGATCCGAATCACGATCGCACCCTTCGACTCCTCAGCCACGCCGGACTCCCGCAACGTGGCCACCAGCGGACCCAGCCTGTCGTGCACATCCGATTCTCCGTACCACAGGTCGAAATTGACTCCGAGGGTGGCGAAATCCTGACGCTGGGACTCCTCGGATACCGACTTCATATGACGCCAGAGGGCCAGGTACCCGGGGTCGCCCTGCTGGAGCCGAACCGTGGCCGCACGGGCGATGTCGGCGAAGTCGTCGTCGCTGCGGGCACGAACCGACGCCTCTGGGTAGATCCGCTGCAGATCGTCGAGCGTGACCGGTGACTCTGACGGATACGTGCCGGCGTCGGGATCGAAATAGGCGAGCTCAGGCTGCTCTTCGGCGATGGCGGCGATGAGCAAGCCCATCTGGAAGCCCCAGTCGCCGAAGTGGGGGTCGCGGATCACCTTGTGCCCGGCGAAGGAGAAGAGCCTGGCGAGCGAGTCACCGATGATGGTGGCCCGGAGATGGCCGACATGCATCGCCTTGGCCACGTTGGGGCCGGCGTAGTCGACCACCACGTTCTCCGGATCGTTCGTGACAGGGAAACCGAGATAGGGGTCGGCGGCATCCTCGACCGCGATCCGAGCGATGGAGGCGTCGGTCATCGTGATGTTTATGAAGCCGGGGCCGGCCACTTCGACCCTCGCGATGTCGGGATGTTCGGCCAGGCGGTCCGCGACCTTCTGGGCTATCTCTCTGGGTGCCTGGTTGGTCGCCTTCCCGGCGGCCATGGCCCCGTTGACCTGGTACTGCGCCAGCTCAGGCCTCTGTGAGGGAACCGTCTCGCCCAGCTCGGGGGACAACCCGAGCTCGCTGAAGGCTTCACCGGCGATCGACGAGAGATACGACAGCAGCGACATGTCATCGACAGTACTTAGGACCTACGACCTAGAACCTAGGACCTAATACTTCGCCAGCTCCTGAGCCTTGAGGACGATGCCCTCAGGCGTGGGGTAGAGCTCGTTCTCCAATGGTCCGGCGTACGGCATGATGGGGACGTCGGGAAGGGCGTACCGACGCACCGGCGCGTCGAGCCATTCGAAGGTCTTGTCTGCGATCTGGGCCGCGAGTTCTGCGCCATATCCCGCGAACTCGTTGTCTTCGTAGACGATCAGAGCACGTGACGTCTTCTTGACGGACTCTTCGATGGTGGGCCAGTCGAGTGGCTTGAGGCTGCGCAAATCGATCACCTCGGGGCTGATGTCCAACTCCTCGAGCAATGACGCCGCCTCGACGGCGAAATGGGCCATCGCCCCGTAGGCGATGATCGTCAGGTCCTCGCCCTGATGGCGGATGGCCGCCCGGCCCAGGGGAACTCGATGCTCGCCTGCCGGATACGGGCCCTTGGCGAGGCGGTAGAGCTTCTTCGGCTCGAGGAACATGACCGGGTCTGGGTCCTCGACAGCCGTGAAGAGCAGCCCCTTCACGTCTGCGGGAGTCGAAGGCACCACCACCTTCAGCCCGGGCACGTGGGCATAGAAAGACTCGATGGACTGAGAGTGGTAGAGCGCGCCGTGGATCCCGGCGCCGTATGGGGTGCGGACGACCATCGGCACGTTCCATTTCCCGTCGGATCGGAACGAGATCCGCGCCGCCTCCGATACCAACTGGTCGAAGGCAGGGTGGATGTAGTCGGCGAACTGGATCTCAGGGATCACCTTGAATCCGCTGACGGCCATGCCGATGGCGGCGCCGATGATCGATGACTCGGCGATCGGGGTGTTGAAGCATCGGTCGGCTCCGAAGCGATCGGTCAGGTCCTGAGTCGCCTTGAAGACTCCGCCCTTGCGCCGGGCCACGTCCTCACCGAACACGATCGCGTCCTCGTGGGCCTCGAGCACTTCGTGTAGGGCCATGTTGATCGCCGTGATGAGATTCACGGTCTCGCCGCCGGAGGCAACCTCAGGTTCGGTGACCGGGGGACCTGGCTCGATGACCTTGGCATACACGCGGCTGGTCGGCTCGTCGGGGTTCGGGGCGGCCTCGGCGTTTTCGACCGCCCGGGCCAGAGCCTCGATCACTTCGTCGTCGATCCGCAACTCTTCGGCCTCTGTCAGGAGGCGGTTCTCGATGAGGTACTGACGGACCCTGGCCACCGGGTCTCGTTTGCGCCAGGTCTCAACCTCCTCCCGACTGCGGTACAGGGTGTCGTTGTCGTCGGAGGTGTGGGCGTAGTAGCGATAAGTCTCGGCTTCGATCAGGGTGGGTCCCTCCCCGGCCCTGGCCCGGCGAACCGCCTCCTGCATCACCTTGTAAACCCGAAGTGTCCGGTTGCCATCGACCTCGACACCGGGAAACCCGTAACTCTCCGCTCTCGCGGCGAGGCTTCCGGCGACCTGTTCTTCCTGTGGCACCGAGATGGCGTATCGGTTGTTCTCGATCACGAAGATCAAGGGCAGTTTGCGGATCCCAGCCCAGTTCATCGCCTCGTGCCAGTCGCCCTCAGACGTCGAGCCCTCGCCCCCGTACACCGCCACCACGGAGTCGTCACCCCGGTTGGCCACAGCCTGGGCGATGCCTACCGCATGGGGGTACTGAGTGCCGATCACCGAGGACTGGGTCAGGACTCGGCGTTCCCGACTGGACCAGTGGCCAGGGAGCTGGCGACCCCCGGACATCGGGTCGGTCTTCTTGGCGAACGCACCGAGGAAGATCTCCTCCGGCTCGAAACCCCAGGCCAGCGCCACACCCATGTCGCGGTAGTAGGGCAGAACCCAGTCCTTCTCTTGGTCCAGTGCCAGCGCCGAGGCCACCTGGACGGCCTCGTGGCCCGAGGACCCGACCACGAAAGGAGCGCGGCCCTGACGCTGAAGGGCGAAGAGACGGTCGTCGATTCGCCGCGTCGTGAGCATCAGCCGGTACATCTCCACGACCTGCTCGTCGCTCAAGCCCAATTCCCCGTGGTGGAGATTCCGGTCGAAGTCCATGCCGTAGGTGCGGTGGCTCGTCAATTCGTGTCCTCTCCGCTGCGTCGGAAGCGGCGCAGGTCACCGATTGCCCTGATCCGGTCCTCGGCGACCATGACTGCCGCCTGATTCGGGTTGATCTGCTGATCCTTCGATGCGACGAGGATGGCCTTGGTCGCGTCGAAGATGGAATCGACACGGTGCATGGCTCGCATCTTCGAGTATCCGTGCAATTCGTCGTGGACATTGATCAGGCCGCCCGCGTTGACCACGAAATCCGGGGCATACAGGATGCCCCGATCCGCGATGCGATCGGCGTCCTCGTCGGTGGCGAGTTGATTGTTGGCGCTGCCCACTATCGCCTGACAGTTGAGGCGGGGGATCGTCGAGTCGTTCAGCCCTCCTCCGAGAGCGCATGGCGAGTAGAAGTCACAGTCGACGGTGTAGATGTCATCGATGTCGACACTCTTCACCCCGTAGGTCTCTACCGCGTCCATGACCGCGCTTTCGCTCGCGTCGGCCACTATGACCTCGGCCCTGGCCTCGACCAGGAGCTGGACAAATGCCGATCCGACCTTGCCTACTCCCTGAACGGCGAACCTGCGCCCGGCCAGGTCGGTATCTCCCCAGATGAAGTCGGCCACTGCTCTGGCCGCAGCGAAGAGACCTCGTGAGGTGACGGGCGATGGGTCACCGGCGCCTCCCTCGGCCGGTGAGCTGCCCAGGGCCCAGCGGGTCTCACGGCGGATGATGTCTACATCGGTCGTGGTGGTGCCCACGTCCTCGGCAGTGATGTAACGCCCGCGGAGCGAGTCGACGATCCGTCCGTAGGCACGGAGGAGGCGCTCGGTCTTGTCGGTAGCCGGATCACCGATGATCACGGCCTTGCCGCCTCCCAGGTCGAGACCGGCGGCGGCGGCCTTGTAGGTCATCCCCTTGGCGAGACGGAGGACGTCGACCAGTGCGTCCTGTTCGGTCTGGTACGGAAAGAAACGGGTCCCGCCGAGGGCGGGACCCAAAGCCGTGGAGTGGATTGCGATTATGGCCCGAAGGCCCGATACGTTGTCGTAGCCGTAGATGATCTGCTCGTGACCTCCACGGGCAACCTCATCGAATACGACCAAGTCCGGTCCTCCATTCTCGAGAGGCGGTTCTCACTCCGCGACCGATGTTACCTGGACGCCCCTGGCACGGCCCCGCGCCTTGCGGTGCTTGATAGGACTGGTGAACTTCGGGTAAACCCATGCCAGGATGTTGGTGTGACCAAGACCGCCCATCTTCGGGTTTACACGCCGGAGAGCACCGAGAACGGTGACCCCGTGCCGGCGTTCGTCCGGGGTTATGGGCTGCTCTCCGAGACGGAGAGCGACGCCGACTGGGTGGTCGAGTGGAACGGGCAGCGAATGGTGTGCCCGCGAAATCTGCGTCTTCGTGTCCTCGAATCGACTGTCGCCTTCGCCAATGCGTTTCGGGGTCTCGGATCCGGCCTCATCCCCGAAGAGGCGGCGCAGGCCGCAGATAGCGAGCTTCGCCGGTATCACCAGGAGCATCCCGGTCATCGCTCCCACGTCCTCACGTCCGCATGGCACGTGCCGGTCCGCTGGTTCACCGCCTTCCAGCCGGAGGACAAGGAGGTGTACGAGGTGGACGGCGCTCCCCGAATCCGGCTCCGGGTCGATCTGGCTGTGGGCCGGAAGCGGGTGGACCATGCCCTGGGGGTGCTCCGTGGCCTCCAGGTCTTCCAGGGCCCAGCCGAGGAGCTTGCTCAGCTGTCGGACTGGATCGAGAGCTTTCCGATTGGATCGATGCTCGAGCTCGACTACTCGACGGTCTCCGACCTGTTCGCCCCACAAGAGCTGGTGTTCGACGACTCGGTGGAGCTGGTGCGGCGCTCGATCGAGGCCCTCGCCGACGGGGACATGATGGCCGCCGGCGAGAACTACGGTCGGGTCGTCTCCCGGTGGGCCCCCGCCTTCTCGGTCACTTTCAGCAGCTGAACCGGGTCGGGAATAAATCGGGTCCGCATACGTTGTGGATTTGTGAACAGAATCACAAGCTGTTCCCCTCCTCCAAACTTTGCGAGGGCCAGTGGAGCCAGTTTCCGCTACTCCCAGCGGACTCCTTCTCCTCCTCAAACGCTCCACTGGCCTCGCAAACCGTGACGATGACGCTTCCGGTATTGACCCGTGTCGGGAAACGCCTACCATCGTTCCCGACATGACTTGCCCCACGAGCCCGACCCGCTGCTGCGCTTGTAGCTGTGCGGCCGTGCCGTGTGGGTAGCGATGTCCTGAGTCAGCAAGAGACAGACACTCGAAGCCCGCACCGGCACCGGATGCGGGCCTTTGTTATTCACGGGCCCCTCCGGACCACAGAAGGAGAAAGCCCATGACCAGCCAGTACGCCAAGGTGACTGACGAACGCGTCGATGTTGAGCTCGACTGTTCGGGGGTGCTCTGCCCCTTACCGGTTTATCGGGCCTCGTTGGCTCTCGGCCAGATGTCGCCCGGACAGGTGCTCAAGTTGATCACGACCGACCCCGGGGCGCTGGAGGATATCCCGGCCCTGGCCAGGCAGACCGGCAACGTCTTGCTCGGTGTCGAACGTGAGGAGACCCGTCAGTTGTTCTGGATCGAGAAGGCGGTGCGGCCATGACCGACACACTCAGGCAGCCCGCTACCGAAGATCGACAGGAGGAGCGCCGGCGCCGGATCGCCCTGGTCGCCTCGAAAGGGACGCTCGACCAGGCCTACCCGCCTCTCATCCTGGCCACGACGGCGGCGAGCCTCGGATGGGAGGCAGGGGTCTACTTCACCTTCTACGGCCTCGACATCATCCACAACGACCGACTGGAGAGCCTGAAGGTGGCGTCGCTGGCCAACCCGGCCGGGCCGATCCAGCTCCCCAACCTGCTCGGCGCACTTCCCGGTGCGACGGCTGCCGCCACCAAGATCATGAAGAAATGGATGAGCGACGCCCGGATGCCCACGGTCCCCGAATTCATCGAGATGGCTCAGGGCCTCGATGTCCGATTCTTCGCCTGCTCGACGACGATGGGAGTCATGGGCGTGGAGGAGGGCGACCTGATCAAGGGGTGTGAGATCGCTGGCGCGGCCGCATTCCTCGACTTCGCCGCCGACGCCGACGTCCAACTATTCGTCTGACCTGGTCAGCCGGCCAGTGAGGCGGTCTGCTCGGTCATTGGGAGGCTGAGCTCGAAGCGCGTCCAGCCGCCCCGACGCCGGTAAACGAGGTCCCCACCCATCATCCGCGCCAACTGTCTGGCGACTGCGAGGCCGAGGCCGACCGAGTCCGGTCTGGCGTCCGACGGCGTCTGCGAGCGGTAATACGGGTCGAAGATGTGCTCGGCGTCGATGCCCTTTACCCCCGGGCCGTCGTCACTGACCACCAGCGATGCCACGTTCCGCTGGTTGGACACCTCGACCCGCACACTGTTGCCTCCGTAGCGATGGGCGTTGGTGAGCAGATTCCGGACGATCTGCCTGGTTCGCAACGTGTCGGCCCATGCCGTCGACGGGTCCCCGACAATCGCGACGTCGAGGTCCACTCCGAGCGACTCGACGATAGACCGGCATTCGTCGAGGAGATCGATTGACCGCGGGCTGATGGTCAGGTTGCCCGATGCCGCTCTTTCGGCGGTGAGAAGGTCGTCCACCAGGTGGGCGACTTCCTGGCTCTGGCTCGAGATGAGCACGACCATCTCGGCGATCTCCTCGCGTGAGTAGCCGTCGAGGCTGTCGGCCAACTCACCTGAGAACCCGACGACCGCGGCCAGAGGGGTGCGCAGCTCGTGGCTCACGGTGGCGATGAATCGGTCTTTGGCCTCGGCCAACTCCTCCAGACCCTCACGCGCCGACTCCCGCTCCCAATACGCGCCCACCATGTCCGCCGCCCTCATCAACCCCTCGACCTCGACATCGGTCCAGACATCGTCCCGCCAGAAATCGGAGTAGCCCAGCGTCCCCACCCACTGATCCCGGATCATGATCGGGGCCATCAGCTCCGAGCGAATGCCCTCCGCCTCATATCGGGCCCGCACCGGCATCGGCAGGTCGCTGACCCGGATCCGGGCTGGCCGGCCTGCGGAGAGGACCTCGATGATGTCCGGAAACTGGCTGTAGTCGCCCTCGTCGAAGGAGTCCGGCCCCGGAGGGACGTTGTTACCTAGTGCCTCCGCCACGATCTCCCAAGTCACGTTGCCGTCCTTGGAGACCCGATTGATGTCGATGTAGGCATAGTCCGCTTCGGTGGCGTCGAGAAGGGCGCGCAGCGCGGCGGTCAGCGGCTGCTCATCACGACCGGTGAGAAGCGCCTGGGAACAGGTCGCCAGCGCCTTTTGGATGCGCGCCGTGTTGGCCTGATGCTCCGAGGCGTCCGCCAGCGACTGGATCAGCTGCCAGGTGATCCAAATGACCAACGCCTGCCCCGGGATACCGATCATCAGCCGGGCGAACACGACGGAGGCCGGGGGTCGATCGAGGATGAGGGAGGCAATGGTGAAGGCGGCCGTCAGGCCCGAGACGAGGACGAGTGGCGCCACCGACTTTCCCTGACGGGTGGCCACGTAGACCACCGATATGAGGATCAGGCAGGCCAGGGTGTAACCGCTGTCGAACCCGGGGGTTCTCCATGAATCGGTCAGGCTGAGCGCGCATAGCGTCAGTGCGGCCGTTGCAACCACCACCTCGATGCGCCGATGACGAGTCAACTGATAGGCGGCGGTGAGCCCGACGACGGCGTATGCGGCAAGGCGGTATCCCGCACCAGGCGCGGCGACGGACCATGTTCCGTACTCGGCGACGATGCCCAAGACGGTGGCTACGACGACGGCCAGCAGCACCGCGACACGAAAGCGCGGCGTAATGACCGGCCTGTTGGTCGGTGCCATGGCTGACTATCGACAGAATGCGCCTTCGGGTGAAGGCGCCGTCGGGTCATTCCCCCCGGTAGGCGACGCAGTCGATCTCGACGGCTCCCCCGAGAGCGAGATCGACACCGCCAACAGTGATCCTCGCCGGAGGCGAGTCACCGATTGCCTCCATGTACGCCTCGTTCATCAACTGGAAGTCGGCCATGTCTGATAGGTACACGTTCATCTTGACGACGTTGCCCAGCCCGACGCCTGCCGCCTCGAGGATCCGCTCGATGTTTCGGATGGTCTGGGTGGTCTGAGGGCCGACGCCTCCCTCGACCAACTCCGTGCCATCGCCCACGGTCCCCAGACTCCCCGCCACGTGGACGAAGTCGCCCGCGATGACGGCATGGCTGAATGAGGGAACACGGGCGAGCCCCTCGACGACGACCTTCTCCATCTCATGACCTCCAGACCAATAGAGTCGCTGTCCTGCGAGGAGGAAGGTAGTGAGCGGCGATCGCCCGACCGGATGGGGCGGGGACCCTGTCCAGACGCCGCATCTCGAGGATGTGAGAGAGGCGGCAGAGCGGATCGAGGGCCTCGTGGTGCGAACTCCCCTCATGCCAATGCACAGCTACGAGGCTGCCTCCGATATCTACCTGAAGCCCGAAGTCCTTCAGCCGGTGGGATCGTTCAAGATCCGGGGTGTCGGCAACTGGGCGTTGAGCCTCACCGAGGAGGAGAGACGGCGCGGGATCGCCACCACCAGCGCAGGGAACACGGCCATGGCATTGGGGTACATGGGCCGGATTCTCGATGTGCCGGCGCGCTCCCATGTCCCCGACTCCCTCCACCAGTCGAAACTGGAATCCCTTGCCGCCTACGGGGTGGATCTGGTCCACGTCTCGATGACGGATCTGATGCGATTCATGTTCGAGGAGGAATGGCGGGAGGAGCCCCACAGCTATCTCAACCCCTGGGGTGAACCGCTGATGATCGCCGGTCACGGAACCATCGGAATCGAGATCTTCGAGGACCTACCCGAACTCGAGTCTGTCTTCGTCCCGGTCGGTGGAGGCGCCCTGCTCGGTGGCGTGGCCTCGGTGTTGAAGACGCTCAAACCGTCCATCCGGGTCTACGCGGTGCAAGCTCGGATCAACTCGGCGCTCGCCGCTGCGTTCGAATCTGGAGGGCCGAGATGGATCGAGTGGCAGGACACCATCGTCGAAGGCGCCTCCACCCCTGTCATCACCGACGAGATGTTCCCGATGCTTCGCCGCCTGGTCGACCACCTCGTCCTGGTCGGAGAGGACGAGGTGATGGCGGCGATGAGGGTGCTCGCAATGGGCGACAAACTGGTCACCGAGGGAGCGGGTGCAGCTTCCGTCGCCGCCGCACTGGCGACGCCGGCGAAGGAGCGTGGCCTCAGCGTCTGCATCGTGAGTGGAGGAAGCGTCGATCGATCGCTGTTGGCCAGGGTGGTGGGTGAAACGGGGCGGAGCCCCATCGGTAGCCTTGGCTGATGTACCGGCTGACCGCCGGCCGCGGCCGCTCTCATCTTCTCGCGGCCTGCACGGGTGATTCGGGCACGACGTCGACGGTCGTCGAGCAGACAACTGCGCCAGAGGCAACCGAGCCTCTACCCGCCGACGTGTCGGAACTTCCCGGTCGCCTCGTGGTCGTGGACGACGACGGCAACATCGTCACGATGGAGCCCGATGGCACTGACTCGGCCAACATCACCGAGGACGGCGGTCAGGCAGCCGGCTATCGGCAGCCGGCCTTCTCCCCGGTTTCCGACACTGTTGTCTGGTCGGAGATCAATGCTGAGGGATCAGGCTTGGGTTCCAGTGACGGGCAGGGCGAGAACCGAATCTCAATACCGATGGCTGCCCCTCCGTTCTATATGTTCTGGTCACCCGACGGCAACGGGATCGGTGTTTTGCACAACAGTGCCGCCGGAGCGATCGAGTTCGAGGTCGTCGACGTTGGCGCGACCTCATCCGAGGTGCTGGCAGAGGGTTCCTCGTTCTACTTCTCGTGGAGCCCGGACAGCAGCCAGGTCGCCGCTCATGCCCGGCCGGAGTTCTTCGGCACTATCGGCCTCGATGGCGAGAGCTCCGACCTGGGGGCCACCGCCCCGGGCTACCAGGCGCCGCATTGGATCCCGGCGGGGATCCTCCACCTCGCCGAAGCGGGGCTCGAGCTGCGCCAGACCGGCGGCGAATCACGTTTGCTTGCCACTGCTCCAGGACCGGTCGCATTCGTGGCCAACCGCCAAGGCACCAGTGTGGCAATTCAGTCATTCGTCGAGGAAGAGACACCCCCTGGGGTGAACGCCGCTATCACCGAGACGCCGGCGATTCCCTCGAACACAGTCGTTGTCATAGACGTCGACAGCGGAGAGATGACCGAGGTGGTGGCTGCCGCCTCCTTGGGTCTGTTTTGGAGCCCGGACGGGGAATCACTCCTGGTCCTGATCCCTGACGAGGGCGGCGCTGCTGAGCTGACCACGACCGTCTGGCGGGCCGGTGAGACGACCGAGCTTTCGACTATGTCGCCAAATCCGACCTTCGTCGCCGATGTGCTCCGGTTCTTCGACCAGTACGGCCAGTCACTTCAGCTGTGGTCTCCCGATTCGGCGGCATTCGCCCTGCCAGGCGCAATCGACGACGACCCGGGCATCTGGGTCCACCTCGTGGCCGGTGGCGACCCGGTCAAGGTCCACGACGGCTCCTGGGTGTCCTGGTCAGCCGCCTGAAGATTGGGATGAACTCGAGGCAAGGATGGCTCGTGACGACCGATCAGACCCGGGCCGGTTCCTTGTTCCGTGACTGGCGCCAGGCCGGGATGTAGAGGGGGGCGGCGGCGGCCAGGACGACAGCCCCGACATATGTGGCCGTGCTGAGCGAGGTCGCCTCGGCTAGGGCGGTGAGCGCGATCAAGCCCAACGCACCGGCAGACATGCCTGCCATCGAGTTGAGGGAGGAAACGGTGGCGCGAAACGTCCCATCGACCTGGCGATGGAGCAGGGTCATGTGGATCGGGTTGGAGGCGCCATGGAACAGGTATGCAGTCAGATAGGCCACGATCACGCCAGGCACCCCGGCCGCGAACCCGATCCCGACCACCGCTATCCCCTGGAGCACTCGAAGCATCATGGCCGCCGGGGCCAGGCCGACACGACGACCTAGCCAGGGCACCGTGGCTGCCCCTGCTGCCGACACCAGCCAGGCCGCCGAGGCGGCAGGGCCGGCGATCGCTGCCGCTCGGTCGGCGTCACCAAGGATCTCGGATAGACGCAGTGGGGTGAAAGTCTCGAAAGTGGCCATGCCAAAGCCCCAGAACAGCTCGACCGAGACGATGGCGAGGAGGACCCGGTTGTCCCGCAGCAGTCGCAGCCCACCTCTGATGGCAGCAGGTGTCTCGCGAGCGGCACGTGTCGCCGCCTGCCACCCCTTCTCGGAACGGATCTCGGTCATCAGGAGGGCGACGCCGAGGAGGCCGATGAGCTGGAGGGCCAAAGACACGACTACCGGAGTGGCGAGAGCCTCCAGCCCTGTGATCGGGTCGAGGGTGACGAGCAGCCCGCTGAGCAGGGCGCCGGCGGCGATGGCCACCCCAAGCGCAACCCCGGCGCCACTCAGCCCTTGCTGGATCTGCGCCTCGGGATCGGCGGCGTGGGTCGCATCGACGTACCAGGCTTCCAGCGGCCCGCTGTCGAGGGCCCGGAACACACCCTGGAGTGCGAAGGCGACGAAGAAGGCGGCAAAGGAGTCGGCGAAGAGATAGATGCCGACCGAGGTCATCCCGACCAGAGTCGATGCCATCAGCACTTGCTTGCGACCCAGCGAGTCGGCCAGGCCGCCGGTGGGCAGCTCGAGGAAGAGGACGACGAGTCCCTGTCCGGCGGCGGCGAGCCCAATCTCGCTTAGGGAAAGGCCACGCTCCAACGGCAGCAGGACGAAAACGGGGATGAGGAGGCCGGTGGGGAACCACCGCATCGCCACGAGTGTCAGGTATCGCCGCCGCACCGCCACGTGCGGACAGAGCATGGGTCATATCCGTCCGTCCGGCTGAGGGAAGGCAAAAGTGCAGAAGATGATCCGGGCAGGGTCAGGACCGGCTTCGAGTTTGCGATAGCGGTCGATCACCGAGGTCAGCTCTTTGCCGAGATCCCTAAGTTGGGACGCGGATAGCTCGAGGAGATAGTCGGAAGAGCCGGCCGCGTCCCGCCACTCGACCGGCCAGTCCCACTCCGATGCGAACCACTCCTCGGCGAACACCTGGAACCGGCGCAACGATTCGCCGTGCAACCATTCGGCGGCGGCGATCCCGTCGGGGTCCTCGCTGAGATCGCTGGAGAACCAGGAGTGCATCTCGTGGGAGGGACGCCACCATCGCTCCCGTCCCTTGCCTTCGCCGGTCTCCTCGACCAAGCCGACCGCCGCCAGCTTTCGCAAGTGATAGCTGGTGGCTCCGGTGTTGGTGCCGAGGACATCAGCCAGAGTGGTGGCGGTCGCCGGCCCATTGAGCCGGAGTTCGCCGAGAAGACGGCTGCGGAGCGGATGGGCCAGGACCTTCAACGCATCCGGATCGAGTCGGGGATAGGGGGCGGTGGTTGTCACAGTATGCACAATAGTTGTGCAAAAGAAATGTGCAAGTTCCCAACCGGAACCTGAGGCTCCGGGTCACGTGTCCGTTACGGAGAACCTGAGGTTCGCCGTTTCAGGTGGCCTCGATGACCAGGTCGAACGATTCCGGCGGCATCACCTTGCCGAAATACCACTGCTCCGCCTCATCCCAGCGGGCGTTCCATTCCTCCCGGTAATCCTCGCCCTCACGCTCGATCAGCTGGGCCCTACGCAGCTCGGCCGGGGCATCCAGCAGCACCCGGAGGTCGAACAGGTCGGCGAGCTCGGGTCGAGCGCTGTATGCCCCGTCGAGGATGATCACCGGGGCCGGCTCACAAGTGATGGGTGTCGGCGACAGGCTGACATCGTCGTCCGCCTCCCAGTCGTAGGGGTGCCAGGTAGCGACCTCGCCCCTTGCCAGTTTCTCGAGCACCGGTCGCTGTCTTCTCCAGTCCATGCAGTGGTTCGCCTTCTCGGCTGCACTCATCGCATCCCAGGTCGCTGCGGTGCCACCCGAATAGAATTCGTCGCCATCGATCACGACGGCCCCCACCAACGGGGCCACCACCGCGGCCAGGGTCGACTTCCCTGCTGCACTCCGCCCGTCGAGGGCGACGAGGATCGGACCGGGCCGATCCCTCCCGATCCGCCGGATGTGGCCGGCCAGCTCCGCCGCCGCATCCATCGCTTGTCAGGGCAGGGGAACGATGGCGTCGATCTCGACCAGGTACTCGGGGCTGGCCAGCGACGACACCACCAGCAGCGTGTTGGCCGGCGCCGGGGCGGGGAAGAACCCCTTGCGGACCTCCCCCACGGGACCACGGTCCTCGAGCCGGGTCAGGTACAAGGTGGTTCGGGCAACGTCGGCCATCCGGCCACCGGCCGCCTCGATCACCCGTTGCAGATTGCTGAGAACCTGTCTCGCCTGGGCGGCGGCGTCGTCACCTCCGACGAGCTCTCCGTTCTCGTCGAGGGCGACCTGACCGGCGACGAACAGGAGACGTCCCGATGTGACGATCCCGTGGGAGTAGTGCCCGGCCGGTGCTGGATGTCCCGGCACCTCGACCACTGATCGTTCGAATGTTTCAGCCATCCGCCCAACCTATCAGTCCCCACTTGACAGCCCGTTGCAGGATGCGGTACCGTAGTCAATCAATCGATTGATAAAGGAAACAGTTGAATAATGATCATCGATCCGTCGGCTGAGGATCGTCTCGATCGGGCTTTCGCCGCGCTGGCAGACCCGGTGCGGCGGCGAATAATCGCCAGGCTGAGTCGGGGACCGGCAACGGTGAACGAGCTCGCCGAGCCGTTCGAGATCACCAAGCAGGCGGTGTCGAAGCACATCCAGGTGTTGGAACAGGCCGGCTTGGTGACGCGGAGTCGTGATGCGCAGCGGCGTCCCGTGCACCTCGACCCCGTCCAGCTAGAGGCAATGACCGCCTGGATCGATCGATACCGGCTGCAGCACGAGGAGCAATACCGGCGTCTCGACGCCATGCTCGACATGAAAAAGGAGAAACGAAAATGACCAACCCACTACAGGTCAGCGCACCGGAAGGTCTGCCCTTCATCGACTTCGAGCGTGAGTTCGACGCCCCGGTCACCGCGGTGTTCCAGGCCCACAAAGAGCCCGATCTCGTCAAGCAGTGGATGGGACCGCGCGACTACGAGACGGATATCGAGATCTATGACTTCCGGACCGGGGGCCGCTGGCGCTTTGTCCAGCGAAACCAGCAGGGGGAGGAGTACGCGTTCAACGGGGTCTTCCACGTTGTCCGCGAGAACGAGTTCGCCATCCAGACGTTCGAGTTCGAGATGTTCCCTGAGGCCGTGAGTATCGAGAGCATCACCTTCGAGGACTTGGGAGATGGGCGAACCCGCGTCCGCGGCCACGCCACCTATCCCTCACTCGAAGCAAGGGATGGCATGGTCAGCGGGGGAATGGAGGTAGGGATGAACGATGGGTATCAGCGTCTCGACGATCTGCTGGCCACGCTGATGGCCGAAACGAGCTGACGACATGGACTGGACATTGGAAGTGGTGCTGCTCCCTGTGAGCGACATCGATCGGGCTATCGAGTTCTACCGGGAAAAGGTCGGATTCGATCTCGACCACGACACGAGGACCGATCAGATGCATGTGGTGCAGCTGACTCCACCGGGGTCGGGCTGCTCGATCGTCCTCGGTGATCTCGATGCACATCGTGAGATGCCCCCGGGCTCGATGCGAGGCCTCCAATTGGTCGTGGCCGACGCGGAGGCGGCCCGTCAGGAGCTCATCGATCGGGGGGTGGAGGCGAGCGAGATCATTGTCTTCGATGACAGGGACGGGGGGACCTTCTTCGGGTTCGCCGACCCCGATGGGAATACCTGGTCGGTCCAGCAGATCAAGGCTCGGGCCGAGAAGCCGCTGATCCCGCATGATGCGAGAAGCCGTTTCGGGGAGGGGATGGCACTCTGACGCGTATCCTCGGCTGATGGCTGCCGACCTGATTCTCCAACTGGTAAACGATCCATGGACGTGGGGACGCGGGTTCGCCATGCGCTGGATCGCCTGGTTTCTGTTCATGGCGTTCCTCGCCCTGTTGGCTCTGGGAGTTGCGTTGCTGTGGCGACGCGGCGGTGGCGACACCAAGGTCGCCGCCTCCTCCGGGGATGAGGCTCTGGACGCGATCCGTCTTCGCTACGCCCACGGTGAGATGACCCGAGAGGAGTTTCTCCAGGTCAACAAGGACCTGGGCGGCCCCGAGCCACCTCCGGCGGAATAGATGAGCGTCGGGCGGATCGCCGGGATCGTCGTGCTGTTGGCCGCTGCCGGTCTTGGTGTGGCCTTTGCCCTGGGGGCCTTCGGGGAGGAGACGCCACCGACGACCACTTCAGCCGCGATCGGAGCCACGAGTGTGGCCCCCTCCGTCTCATTGGCATCGACCACCCTGGCTCCCGCGACCAGTGCAGGCAACGACCCGCTTTGTGTCGCCCACGAGCAGATGGTGTCGGCCACCGACGGTCATCTCCCGGTGGAAGGGCCCGACGATCTGGAGATCGTTCGCACGGCGTCCCTCGCCTTCTACACGGAGGCGGTCGAACTGGTCGACGAGGCGTCGCAAGGAGCCTTTGCCGAGTTCCTGCTCTACGAGCAGGCTATTTACGACTTCTACGAGGCCTACGAGTGGAATCCGTCGCCGCCACTCGAGGAGCTCGTCGATAACCCTCCACCGACAGCACCCGCCACCGCCACCCAGACGGTGATTCAGGTTCTCGAGGACCAATGCGGTGTGGTTGTTGTAACGGAGTGACTTACGTGAATTGCTGCTCACCCAAGGGCGGACAAGAAGACGAGCACGCGATCCGTCATCAGCATGGCCGCGGTCCTGTCATAGGTTGGCAGGGAGGAGTCGCCGAATAGGTGCACCTCACCGGGGTAGAGGAACAACTCTGCCTGGTCAGTGGAGTCGACGAGGGCCCGCGCCGCATCGAGATCGCCGCCGCCCGCGAATTCTGGGTCGGCGTCCATCCCATGAATCTGAACCGGCACACCGTCGGGCCATTGGTCGCCGAACTCGGTGACCGGGAGGCAGGAGTCGAAGAACAGCGCCCCCCGAGCCCCCTCTCGGGTCTGAGCGAGCTTCTGGGCCGGCATCACTCCCATCGAGAAACCCGCGTAGACCAGATCGGATCCCAGCTTCTCCGCCTCGGTGACGCCGCGGTCGAGGATGGTGTCGAATCCGATAGTCCTGGCATAGGCCATGCCCTCCTCGATGGTGGGGAAGGTCTGGGCGTCGAACAGGTCGGGGGTGTGAACGATGTGGCCGGCAGAACGCAGCCGGTCGGCGAAATCTCCGATCCCGGGGGTGAGACCCATTACATGGTGGAACAACACGATTTCGGCCATGGTCTTCCTCCTGGTTGCCATTGATCCAAAATATTGGAACAATCGGGAACGTTAGTCTGGACGGTCATGGCAAGCAACCCCGTCGTACCCGATTACGAATTGGCGGACACCATCGAGCTCACTGACCCGACCCAGGTGCAGGCCATCGGCAACCAACTCCGTACGACGATCCTCGGCCTGCTGCACGAGCGGGCCGCCACCGTGACCGAGATCGCCAGCGCCGTTGGCCGGCCGAAGAGCACGGTGGCATACCACGTCGACGTCCTGCACGGGGCCGGGTTGGTCCGTGTTGTTAAGACGCGTCGGGTGCGAGCCATCGAAGAGCGTTATTACGGGCGGACGGCCCGGATGTTCTACGTCGGGGTGGGGAAGGGCTCGGGCGATGCGGCGATGCCGTTGGACTTCAACGACTTCGATGTCGCCGCCCAAGAGTCACAGGAGGCTTATCAGGCCCACCGGTTGTGGTCGTTCATCCGACATGCCCGGATTCCGCCCGAGCGTGTATCCGGGTTTTGGACAGAGGTCATGTCGTTGGTGCAGGATTTCGACCTGATTCCCCGTTCGGGGGACACCGCCTACGGGTTCGTAGTCGGTATCTACCCGATCCCGGATTACCCGATGCTGCCCGAGCCGGAATGACGCTCACGGGCAGACGTTTGCGAACCCCCCGTGCTGCGGCGGTGGCAGGCATCGCGTTCGCGCTACTCCTGGGCACCTCCTACACCCTGATCCGCCTCTCCATACCGCTCGATCCCGAAGAGAGCGAATGGCTCGCCGAAAACGCCGGCACTGTGAGGGTGGCGTTGGGCCTCATCCCCTTCGCCGGAATCGCCTTCCTTTGGTTCATGGGTGTCGTTCGAGACCGCATCGGTGACTACGAGGACCGCTTCTTCTCGACCGTGTTCTTCGGAAGCGGCCTCCTATTTCTGGCGATGGTCTTCGTTTCGGCTGCGGCGGCGGGATCGTTGCTGGTCGCTCACGCCGAGTTCCCGGACCAGATCTTCGACAGCGGGATCTACAGCTTCGGCCGTGACCTCACCAATCGGGTAAGCAGCATCTACTCGATGCGAATGGCCGCGGTCTTCATGTTGTCTCTGGCGACCATCGGAACCAGAACGAGGACGATGCCGCTGTGGCTGAACATCGCCACCTACGTCCTCGCACTCGTCCTTCTCTTCGTGATCAATGTCAACCTCTGGGTCTTCCTCGTTTTCCCGGCATGGGTCCTGATGATCTCCGTGTACTTCCTCATCGTCGGTGGGCGCGCCGGTGTGAGCGGCACATCGCCTGGGCCGGGGAACGGGAGTTGAACCGCCTACTGACGACTATCGAATGGTGGTCGTTGTTTCCGAAACGCGTTCTTGATGAGGATCTTCCCGTCGCGCACGGTCAGGAAGTCACAACCGTTGACTTCTAACCGGCGTCCATCGGCCATCGTGCCGGTCAGGGTCCACTCGGATACCCCGTAGTCGGGAGCGATGCCGTGGTGACGCCCATTGCCCCAATTGGCGTCGGGCATGGATTCGAAGACATCAGCAAACGCCTGCCTCACCTCGGTGCGCCCCTGATACCGCGTTCCGCAGACCTCATCTCCCCCCGAGGACTCGAACACGCAATCGTCGTCGAAGAGATCCATCAGTCCATCGAGGTCGTGGCGGTTCCAGGCCTCGGTGTGTTTGATGAGAAGTTCCAGCAAGTCCGGGTCTGTCAACGCAACTCCTCTCTGAAGACTCTGATCATCGCAGCGCCGATCGTGCGTCACTGCCCGCCATCCGCTCGCCGAGCCGTGTGGAGCGAAACCGCGCCGGCCACGCCTTTCAGCTCGACAGGTCCGATCTCGTCGAACCTCAGCTGGGTTCCCGAAGCGGCGTCGACGACCTCCTGGCTCACCAGCACCTCCCCAGGCCGTGCGTAATCGGAGATCCTCGCCGCGACGTTCACGGTCCGGCCAAAGTAGTCACCCTCCTGGAAGACCACGGGTCCGGCGTGGATTCCGACGCGTGCGGGCGGAAGTTCATGGGCCACGGCAACCTCCACCATGTCGAAGGCGGCCAGGACGCTGTGGGTCGGGTCGGAGAAATAGAACATCACGCCATCGCCCAGCCACTTGACCGACTCGCCACCGTGCTCCAGCGCCGACCGCCGGACCAGTGCCCTCAGCTCTGCGGCCAGGTCTGCCGCCGCCGCATCCCCCTGCTCTTCGGTCAGCCTGGTGTATCCGGTGAGGTCGAGGAAGCTGACTGCCGGCGGGCCATGAAGCCGGCTGTGGAGGCCTGCTTTCTCCAGGGCGTCTTCGGTTCGCTCCACGGCACTCCTGGTCCACACCCGTTCTTGCTGTCCGTGGTAGATGGCGACTAGAGCCTGCTCGACGAGCGGCGCCATCCTCGATCCGAACTCGCCCTGAGCCTCCAACATCTCGGCCTCGACCATGCCCCCCTCGAGCAGCGGCGATACGACCTCGGAGCCGTACCAGTCGGTCTCGGTCTCGGCGATGCGGCGAAGACTCTCCTCGTAGACCCTCAGCCACCTCTCTATGACCACCCGCCGGAAACCGCTGGAAAGCTGAAGCTCGACAGCGGCTACCACCGCCAGCTCTTCCTCGCGGACGTAGTCCTCTGGCCGCGGCTCCGGATGGCCAAACGCCTCCCGGACGACAGCAAGGAGTTCGAGCGGAATGCCCCGCGTATTGCTCAGCTCCTCGAAGGTGGTGTTGCTGAGCCCGGCGAACCGATCGAACGCACTTTCGTCCAGAAAGGAGAAGGAGAGGGTCCCGTCACGGACTGCCTCGGCCATGTCCTCGAGGGGCACGCCGGCACGTTCGAAATTGTGAATCCAACGCGCCCTGCGTACGTCACCCGACGAGAAAGCGTCATCGACCAGGGGTGCCAACATCCCGAGCTCGACCAATTGGTCGACATAGGAGGAAGCAACCCCGGCCTGATGGGCCACCTCATGGCGCGAATGCCCGGTCACGAGTCGGACCGTAACTGGAGTGGTTCGGCGATGGGATCGACTAGGTCAGCGAGGCCGCATAGAGCTCCCATTGGCCGGGAACTCCACGGAGGCTCACCGACCCCAGGGGAGCGAAACCGAGATCGGTTCCGGTGGCGAGATCGAGCACGGTTCGAGTCACCACGACCTGATTCGCCGATGCCGATCCCAGGGCTCGGGCCGCGATGTGAATCGCGATGCCGCCGACGTCGGCGTCGCGTACTTCGATCTCACCGGTGTGGATGGCCGCCCTCATCTCGAGTCCCATTCGAGCCAGGGCGTCGCGGAGATCGAAGGCACAGCGCAGCGCCCTGGTTGGCGCATCGAAGGTAGCCAGCACCCCGTCGCCTGTGGACTTGACGAACCTGCCCATCCAACGGTCGACTTCGGAGCGTGCCACCTCGTCGTGACGGTCGATGAGCCGTCGCCAGGCGCGGTCGCCGAGTTCCGCCGCCCGCCCGGTGGAGTCGACCAGGTCCGTGAACATCACCGAGGCCAGAATCCGATCCACGTCCTGTGCGGCTTGCAGGGAGCGCACCTGTTCCTGGGTCCAGGCGAAATCCGCCACGTATCGGCTGGTGGGCTCCTCCCGTTGCGGTTGATAGGTCAGGAGAACGACTCCAGAGCTGAAGGTGCGGGTAGCGACGAGTTGCAGATAGCGGGTGTCGATTCCGTCGCGGAACATGTGCTTCCCAGAGCCCAGGATCGTGGGGTAGATGAGAAGCCGGTATTCATCGACGAGGTCATGCTCGAGCAAAAGGTCCACGAGGTCTGCGCTGCCGTAGACGACCAGGTCACCACCCGCCTGTTTCTTGAGATCGATCACGTGGCTGACGACATCGCCGTTGATCAGTGTCGAATTGCTCCAGTCCGCTCTCGTCAGAGTGTTGGAAACCACATATTTGGGGATGCCGTTGACCCGCTCGGCAAGCTCCTCATCACCGGTGGCTGTTGGCCAAAAGGCGGCCCAGATCTGATATGTCTTCCGACCCAGTAGGTAGGCGTCAGCGGTGAAGGCCTGGTTCCGGTTGTATTCCTCGTCGTCTTCATTCTGAACCCGCAGCGCCCAGGCGTTTCTGCCATCGCGGTGCTCATCGAAGCCGGGGGCTTCGATCACACCGTCCAGGGTGACGAACGCGGTGACGACAAGCTTCACAGTCACGCATTCTGCCCCGGCGGCCGTCCTGAGGCGGGTCGGGCACGGCCGGCACCCTCGCTCTAGTGAGCGAGGGAAAGGCGGTTTAGAATCACGGTGGGTGAACGTGGGAAGCAGATCTTCTGGACTGGGGGCCAAGCGCGTCTTCGATGCGGTTTTGACCCTGCTGACCGCACCTGTATGGGTGCCGGTTCTGTTGGTCATCGCGCTCCTGGTCCGTCTGTTGCAAGGTCCGCCGGTCTTCTTTCGTCAAACCCGCCCCGGCTATCGGGGCAGACCGTTCCGACTGGTCAAATTCCGCAGCATGTCGGACAAACGGGATGCCGACGGCGATCTACGCCCTGACAGCGAGCGCATCTCATCGATCGGAAAGTTTCTCCGTCAGACGAGCCTCGACGAGCTCCCCGAGTTGTTCAACGTTCTCCGGGGGGAGATGAGCCTGGTCGGCCCGCGGCCCTTGCTGATGGAGTACCTCGATCGTTACACGCCGGAGCAAATGAGACGACATGACGTGCCTCCCGGCGTGACCGGATGGGCACAGGTCAATGGGCGCAACGCCTTGACATGGGATGAGAAGTTCGAGCTGGACACCTGGTACGTGGACAACCGCTCGATCAGCCTCGACCTCCGCATTCTGGGCCGGACGATCGGGCAGGTGTTGGCCAGGGAAGGGATCAGCGCCGAAGGCCACGCCACCATGCCCAAATTCGGGGAGGAAGCGTGAGTGACGCCGCCGCCCGATACCGGGCCATGCTCCGGATTCGCCGATTCGAGGAGACGATCCTCGACAAGTTCCCCACCGGTGTGTTTCACGGCACCACTCACACCTACATCGGCCAGGAGGCCAACGCGGTTGGGATCCTCGACCACATCAGGGAGGGCGATTCGGTGTTCTCCAACCACCGCTGCCACGGGCATTTCCTTGCGTACGGCGGCGACATGCGCGGCCTCTTCGCTGAGCTGATGGGGAAGGCCACGGGAATCTGTGGAGGCCGTGGCGGCTCCCAACACATCCACTGGCGCCGCTTCTACTCAAACGGCGTACTCGGCTCCGCCATCCCGGTGGCTACCGGAATGGGGCTGGCAGGCCGGTTTCGAGGTGACGACGACATCGTCGTGGTCTTCATGGGAGACGGTGCCATGGGCGAAGGTGTGATCTACGAGGCCTTGAACATGGCGGCCCTGTGGCGGGCGCCGGTGTTGTACGTGGTGGAGAACAACCGGATCGCACAGACCACGCCGATCGAGTTGGCCATGGCCGGAAGCATTCCCGGCCGTTTCGAGGGCTTCGGCGTACCTGCGCTCGCCATCGCCTCGTCCGACGTCGACGAGATCTCGTTGGCCGCATCGAAGGCGATCGCAGAGGTCCGGGACGGCGGTACTCCTCAGGCACTGGTCATCGACACCAACCGTTTCGCTCCTCATTCCAAGGGCGACGACACGAGGCCCCAGGAGGCGATCGAAGCGCTGTGGGCGACTTCCGACCCGATTGAGATCCACGCGTTCCCGGCTCGATCCGCAATCAGCGTGAGGAACTTGTCGCCGAGGTGGCCGAGGAAGTGTCCCAAGCATTCGCTGTCGCCCTCGCCGATCCGGAGCCCGACGTCGAAGTGGGGGCGGCATGAGCACCGTCCTCGAGTCGCTCAACGCCGGCCTCCATGGCGCCATGGAGGCCGAAGAGAATGTGTACATCCTCGGCGAAGACGTCCTCGACCCATATGGGGGCGCCTTCAAGGTGACTCGGGGCCTGTCGACGGCATACCCGGACCGTGTCATAACCACCGCCGGTATCCGAGGCCGGTTTTGTCGGCGTCGCCACCGGGCTCGCCCTCAGTGGCCTTCGCCCGGTGGTGGAGATCATGTTCGGCGACTTTGTCACCCTTATCACGGACCAGGTGATCAACGGCCTGTCCAAATACGGATGGATGTACGGGGGGGCGCTCGAAATACCTCTAGTGATCCGCACACCGATGGGTGGCCGCCGCGGCTACGGGCCTACTCACAGCCAAACCCTGGAGAAGCTGTTCCTCGGCGTTCCCGGGCTTGCGGGTGCTGGCACCTTCCGCTTTCACGGATCCGGGCGGGCTGCTGCGGGCGGCGATCGACGATCCCGGACCGGTCTTGTTCGTGGAGAACAAGCTCCAATACCAGAGGCGGCTCGATGACCCCGCCTTCTCTGCTCTCGAGACACGGGTGCAGGCCCAGGAGGGCTACGCCACGGCAGCCACAGTGAGTGTCGCGGGCGCACCGCGACCCCAGTTGACCATCGCGGCCTACGGCGACATGGCGGAGAGGGCGGCCGAGGCCCAGCTGAAGATGGCCTACGAGCTCGAGATCTTCTCAGAGTTGGTCGCCTTGGAACAGCTGGACCCGCTGGGTCCCAGCGGGGATCTCCCACGCGCTCTCGCCGACTCGCTTCGGCAGACCGGGTGTTTGCTCACCGTGGAGGAGGGCACGCACACTCATGGGTGGGGTGCCGAAGTAGTGGCGAGGGCCGTGGAGACCTCACCGCAGAAGCTCGTCGATCGCCCGGGTAGCTGCGTTCGACAGCCCGGTGCCGGCCTCCCGGGTGCTGGAGGCGTCCGTCCTGCCCGACGTCGACGTCATAGTCGGCGCCGCTCAGAAACTCGTTGCCGCACTCGATGGCTGATCCGGTCGTCGTCGAGGTCCCGCTCGTCAATCCCAACGAGCCGGACGCTCTCGTCGTCGACGTTGCGTTGCCCGAAGGTGGCCATGTCTCGGCTGGGGATGTCCTTTGCTCGCTCGAGACCTCGAAGTCGGTCGAGGACGTCTACGCCGAAGTGTCGGGATACGTCTTTGGACTGGCTGCCAAGTTGGGCTCGACGGTGACAGCCGGCAACGTGCTGTGCTACCTGTCTGAGGACCCGCAATGGACTCCGCCGGTCGACGACGAGGGAGATCAGGGTGACGATGTCCCCGAGGACCTGCGGATCACGGAGCCGGCATTGGCGGTCGCCAGGGAGCTCGGGCTCGACCTGAGCACGCTGCCGGTTGGGGTCCTGATCACCGAGCGTCACGTTCGTGAAGCGTCCGATGTTGGCCGGGTGGAAGCGCCACCTGCCGATCCCTCCTCGGTGATCGTCTTCGGCGCCGGTGGCCACGGCAAGACGCTGATCGAGCTCATCCGGGAGGCCGGGCAACTGGAGCTAGTTGGCGTCGTCGACGACCGTTCGGCCAGAGGCTCGGACATTCTGGGCATCCCGGTGCTGGGCAATCGCGACGATCTGGCCTCGATACGGCGTGATGGCATCGGACTGGCAGCGAACGCGATCGGCGGCATCTCCAACATGGCGTCGCGTGTCGAGGTGTCTCAAGCACTCGCCGCCCGTGGGTTTGTCCTTCCAGCGCTCGTCCACCCCACGGCCTTCGTCGAGGCCAGCGCCTCGATCGGCGAGGGCGCCCAGATCCTGGCTCACTCCTACGTCGGTTCGGATGCAGTGGTGGGCAAAGGGGTGATCGTCAACACCGGTGCGGTGGTGTCACACGATTGTGTTCTCGAGGACCACGTCAACCTCTCCCCGGGTTGTCTTCTCGCCGGGGGGATCACCGTGGGTGAGGCCACGTTGCTGGGTATGGGGGTCACGACATATCTGGGGATCAGCATCGGTGACAACGTCCGGGTTGGGAACGGCGCGATCATCACTGCCCCGGTGCCGGATGGCCGGAGGATCGCGACCGGCTCTGTTTGGGAGGGCTAGAACAACTGGCACCCGCGACAATCGGGCCGGTCATGAGTTATGAGCTGCGCCCGGTCGGGCACGTCGAGTCCGATCTCACCGATCCCGCCATCGCGCCCAAACAGGGTGTAGAAGGAGGTCCGGAGGCCTGGCTCGTCTTCGAAGGAGAGTACGAGCCGGCGATGCGGGAGCTGACAGTAGGGGAGCGGATCCATGTGATCACGTGGTTGCATCTCGCCGACCGTTCCGTTCTGCGGGTACATCCCCGGGACGACGAGAGCCAACCCATGCGCGGTGTGTTCGACACGAGGTCGCAGGACCGGCCCAATCCCCTCGGCCTGCACACCGTGACCGTCCTCGCCGTCGAGGAGAACAGGGTGCTGGTCAGCGACCTCGAGGCGGTCGACGGGACACTTGTGATCGACGTGAAGCCCGTGCTTCGGACCGACTGAGTCGGCAGGGGCGCCTTCCGTCGTTCGGCGTCTAGACGCTCGAAGGCGAGACGGGAGTCGGTTCGACCGGCACCGGCGCCGCTCTGCGAGGGCGGAAAGCGAGGATCACCGCACCGAGACCGAAAAAGATGACGATGAGCCCGAGCCAGCCACCGACGACGGGGATCGAAGTCAGAGCCACGACCAGGACCAGACCGAAGATCAGGGCGGTCCATCTACGAGCAGCTGACTGGAGCGAGAACCCCATACTCGCCATACCGACCCATGTTGGGGCACCGAACCCAGCAGAGAGGAAGAGGAGGAAGGTCAGCGTCACGATCGCGACCAGAGCCGCGAAGACGATCGCTCCGACAAGATCGTTGAGTCCGACGAGCGCAAGCCCGATCGCCAGGAGCACCGCCACCAGGATCACGAGGAAGACCAGAACACCGAAAGCGATCACTCCGACGAAACCGAAGCCGAGAGATGCCCAAGGCCTCTGCCTCAGCATCAGGGTGGGTTCCTCGACGTACCGGGGGGCAAGCCAAAGGAACAGTGCGGCGACCACGAGGAGGCTGATGAGCCGCTGCAGCGCGTCCACGACCCGATCGGTGGTGGTGGGCGGTTCCACCTCCCGGATCGTGACGTTCTCGGTCCCCGCCACGGTCCCCTGCCGGTCGTAGTCACCGGCGGCCCCGAGCACGTCACCCCCGACTGTGCCACTCATGGTCATCCGACCGCTCCCGAACACCAGATCCTCTCCCACCTCACCCGAATCGGACACGGTGGTCTGTCCCGAGGCGATGAACAGGTCTTCACCGATCGATCCGCTCACCGTTGTTTGTCCAGCGGCGACTCTCGCATCGCCTCCGATCTCTCCAGAGATATCTACGGCGCCGGCGGAGGCCATGAGGTCGCCACTCACGTCGCCCGATACGGTCACCTGGCCGCCGGCTGCGATCAGATCACCGTCCACCGTGCCTTCGATGAGGATCCGCCCACCCGATGCATAGAGGTCACCATCGACTGTTTGATCTGCCGGGATTGTGATCTGGCCTCCTGACTGGAGCTTGCCGCCGAGCTCGGTTTCCTGTGCCACGGCGACCGAAGCGCCGGTCACCACAAGTAGGGCGACGAGGGCTAGCCTCCTGACGCCCCCGGTGTGACGGCTCGTTTGGGCCATGGAGCCCCGCCCTACCCATCAATGGCCAGGGGTAAACCCCCTCAGTGCAAGGGTCAGGTCTGAGGGCGAACCGTTGGCTCTTGCGATTGGTCAAGCATCGCGGCCCAAGACATGTGAAGTTGCCGCAGATGAGCCGGCGGAATGGAGTCAGAGGTGAGCAGAGCCAGCAGTTCGTCGTCGATCCCAAGCCGCACGAGTCGAGCCACATCCTGCCAATTCTTCAGCTCGACGGGGTCGCCCTGGTCACCCATCTCAACCATTTCGAGCAAATGCTCCGGCACAAAGGCGGATCCGATCCGCTGCCAGGCCAAGGCGTACATATCTGCGCGGACAGGGAGCATCTCAGAGGCCGCTCGCCAGGCGCCGGCATGGAAGGACTCCTCGATCGTCCCCCGTGCCGCGGCCAGCCGGAGTCGGTCGTCATCCGTCAGCGCCCTGGCCCGCTCGACCAGGGCGTCGATCATCTTCTGAGTCTGGTCTCGGTCGGTCACTCGCGCCTTCGAACGTTTGCTTACGCGCCCTAGACGATGCGTCAGGCGGACGTGTAGGTTATCTCTCCTCTGCAAACGGAGAAGGAGGACACATGGCCGCCATCAGCCGTCGCGACTTCTTGCAGAAGGGTGCCGCCGCAGTTGTAGCCACTCTCGGTTCCACCATTGGGCCGTTCGCTGGGTTATCCGCTCGGGCTGCAACTGCAGGGCCCAAGTTCGCGGCAGAGAACGGAGGGTATGGACCGCTGATTCCGCTCCGCGACCTGCGGGATGGGGTGGAGCGGTTGTTCCTCCCGGAGGGTTTCAAGTATCGGTCATTCGGGGTTCGGAACACCTCGCTGACCGAAGAGTCGACGTTGACTCCTGGTCGTCATGACGGGATGGCCGTGTTCTCCTGGAAGCAAGGGAAGGTTCGGATCGTCCGGAATCACGAGCAGACCCAGCCGAATCCGGTTGGCGTGTTCGGGAACGTCAGCCTCGCCTACGATCCTGCGGCTCCTGGGGGTACCACCACACTGGAGATCTCCCCGACCGCCGACGAGGTCAGCAGCTGGGTGAGCCTCAACGGCACGACTTTCAACTGTGCGGGTGGCGCCAGCCCGTGGGGGACCTGGCTGACCTGCGAGGAGACGCCGAATGGGATGGATCAGCAACGCAGCTTCCTGGTCCTGCCCGGCCAACCGGACGATCTCACCTACACCCAGAAACACGGCTACTTGTTCGAAGTCCCTGTTTCGCGGGGACCCGGTGAGCTGGAGGTCGCCGAGCCGATCCGCTCTGCTGGGCGCTTCGCGGATGAGGCTGCCGCCGTCGACCCGACCACGGGCGATGTGTACATGACAGAAGACGACTTCGCATATGCATCTGGTTTCTATCGCTACCGGCCGCCCAACCGGCCGAAGCAGGACAAGCGGATAGCCGACGGAGGTGTCCTGGAAATATTGGGCGTGATCCCGCCCGGCGCCTCAGAACCGGTGACCATGGATCTTCACGCCGACCAGGCTCCAGGGGCCACCCATCAGGTGGGCTGGATCCGCATCGAGAATCCCGACCCGGCCTTTGCTCCTGGCCTGAGCAATGACGAAGCGGCACGCGTCGTCTTCCAGGAAGGAGAGTCCAACGGGGCGGCTCGATTCTCCCGGTTGGAGGGGATGGACTACTTCAACGGGAAGATCTTCTTCGTCTCTACCGAGGGAGGCGGGCCTTTCGATTCGGACCCGCCTCCGAACGGAAGCGCCGGCTTTGGTGGCGGGTATGGCCAGGTCTGGATGTACGACATTTCCCAGGAGACACTGACGCTGGTGTTCGAGTCACCGGGGCCGGATGTGCTCGATTTCCCCGACAACATCATCATTTCGCCGCGTCGTAAGAGTGTGATCCTCTGTGAGGACAGTTCCGGGGGCAACATGCTCCGGGCGCTGACGAGAGACGGGCTCATATTCGACTTCGCCTTGAACAATGTCGCAAGCGGGGTCGACGAGTTCTCCGGTGCCACCTTTGGACCCGGGGGCAAGGTGCTCTACGCCAACATGCAGGCCAACGGAATCACCTACGCCATCTGGGGGCCCTGGAGCAACGGTCTGATCTAGGCAGAGGCGGGCGGACCCTCGAGCACCCTTGGGACATACTCGAGGAGCTGGATGCTGTCGTCGAACGTCCGGCTGGCAACCATGTCGAGGGCGACATCGGGATATCCGTCATAGATCCGCTCGCGACCGGTCTTCCCGGTGATCACGGGGAAGACGACCACGCGATAGCGGTCCACCAGGCCCGCCTCGAGGAGCGACCGGCACAAGGTCAGGCTGCCCAGTGTGCTCATACCGGTGGCGTCCCGCTTCATCGCTCCCACAGCCTCGACTGGATCCTCTCTGATGAGCTGGGTATTGGCCCACGCCAGTGGGTTCTCCAAAGTCGAGGAGAACACCACCTTGGGCGATCTGGTGAGTTCAGCCATCGCGTCGTCCTCGTTGGTTCTCTCGTCTGATTCCGAAGTCTCGGATTCGGCGGCGAATCCATACATGAGCCGATACGTGTTCGCTCCCATCAGGATCGTGTAGTCGCGATCGGGTCGCTCGTCTAGCCAGGCGAGATACTCGGGGGCCTCGAGTCCCCACCACCCGGGCCAGCCTTCTGCGGAGGCGTAGCCGTCAAGCGAGATGATGAAGTCCACCACTAGTTCCTGCATCTCTCTCTCCTTCTTGATGGCGGGAAACCTCGATTACCCGCCCCGAGGATCGGGAAACAACGAAGTCGACGGCGGTACGGCATCAGATACCAGCTTGGCGCCAGAACAGGTCAGTCGGGATATGAGTAATCCCCTGTAACTAGCAGGGGATTCTCCGTGGTCAGGGACGGCGTCGATCCGTCGACCTCCGGTTTTTCAGACCGGCGCTCTACCGACTGAGCTACCTGACCTCCAAACCAAACCCTAAATGGCTTTGGTCGGCGGGAGCGACGGGATTTGAACCCGCGACCTCCGGCTTGACAGGCCGGCGAACACTCCAGGCTGTTCTACGCCCCCGGGGACGTCGCCGATTCCGAGAAGGTTCGTGGCGACCGGGGAAGTATAGATCTCACCGGTGCCTGCTCAACATCAGATCGAGGTGGAGTGCGGGTTCCCCTTGTGGGGTCGGCGAGCGCCCAATTCACACGCTTTAGCAATCGCTCTCGGGTCGGGACCCGGTCTCTAGGAAGGTCTAGTCCACTCCGGCGTTCACTAAATGGTCCGGATGATCCGGGACCTCATGAGACGTCCCTGGCGATAATACATTCGAATGCGGGGGCGATGACCTTCGCTTGCCAGGGAACATTGGGGGAGGCTGTGGTGGGGACGGGGTTAGAAAGACCGTCGCCTTGGGCCAGTGGTGAGACCGACCCCCTTCGAATAGCAAGGGGTGTTGGATATGTTGAAGAATCGCTGGCGGTCGGCGCTCGCGGGTTTCACGGTGGCGTTGACATTGGTGACCGTCATGGTGCCTCTGGTAGCGGGGGCTGCTCATCAACCACCAAATGATACGGAGCCAGGCGGCCCCGGTAACAACGAGGCCAACGAGACTCCCTATTGGGTCGAGTACCTGGACGATGTGAGAGACATCGAAGACGCTTCGTGTAGCAAGATCAACCAGGCAGCAGGTACCGCTTTCGTGATGCCGGCTGAGCCTGTTGGTAGAGACTGGGTGTTGGTGGTCATCAAGCAGGGAATTGTCAACTACGTCTACAACGACCCGGAGGCAGGTCACAGCTATCCGTCAGTGGGTCAGAACGCACCGGGATTCAGTCACGTCATTGTGTGCTCGGTCAAGGAGAAGGTCACGACGACCAGCAGCACGTCGAGCACAACGTCGAGCACAACTACCAGCAGCACGACGACCACGAGCAGCACTACCACGACGACTGATCCGACGACCACCACGACCACGACTCAGCCGACCACGACCACGACTCAGCCGACGACTACGACGACGGGCGATCCGGGCACTACCACGACCGCGGTTGGTGATACGACGACGACGGGCGATCCTGGCACCACCTCGACCATTCCGGACGAAGTGCTGCCGACGGTGGTCACCAGCACGACGCTTGGGGACGAGGTGCTTGGCACGACCATCGTGGCAGGCGAGTTGCCCTTCACGGGCGTCGACGGCGAAACGCTGGGTCCTCTGGCCTTGGTCCTCCTGGCACTGGGGGCGTTGACCCTGCTTGCGGCGAAGTCGATTCGTGCCCGGTCTAACGAAGAGAGTTGATCGGACGGTCACCTTGCGTTGGTCGACCCTCCTTGATCAACGCAAGCTGAATGGTGGGTGCCGGTCGGCGACTCCGACCGACCCCCACCACCAAATCGAAGAGTCCCGCGGATAGACACCGGCGTCAGGGACGAACCGATCGCCTGATCGAACCGTATTGAAGTTGTTCGAAGTGGGGTATGGCCGAGATCTGAGGCAGCAGCGCTAGGAGGTGCCTATGTTGCGCAAGACCCTCAAGATCGGGCTGGCTACGACCCTGTTCGTGGTAGCCGCCCCGTTGACCGCTCTGGCAGACGGAGCCGAGTTTGAAGCGGACCTGAGCCCCGACGAGGAAGTAGCGACGCCACCTGTTGAGTCGGACGGAGAAGGTGAAGCTGAGTTGACCGTCCGCAGCGGCCAGGTTCGCTATGACGTGGAATGGGAGGACCTGACCAGCCCCGTGATCATGGGCCACATCCACTGTGCCCCTGCCGGAGTGAATGGCCCGGTCGGGGTGACCCTGGTCCACGAGCCACTCGAGGCCGACGACCGAGTCCGGGGATCGTTCACCGGGCCCGACGCTGGCAACGCCTGTCTGTGGGCAGATCTCGAGGATGTTCTCGCCGCGATCTCTTCAGGCGAGGCTTACGTCAACATCCATACCGAGAACTTCCGTGGGGGCGAGATCCGGGGACAGCTCCGGATCGATGATCTCGAGTTCGAATTCGGGCTCGACCCCGAGCAGGAAGTTCAGACCCCTGCGGTGGTCTCGGATGGCGACGGCGAGGCCGACCTCGAGCTACGCAGGAATCGTGTCCGTTACAACGTGGAGTGGGAGGACCTGACCAGTGCCGTGATCATGGGCCACATCCACTGTGCGCCTGCGGGTTCCAACGGCCCCGTCGGGGTGACTCTGGTCCATGAGCCCCTCGACACTGACGACCGAGTCCGGGGATCGTTCGCCGGGCCTGACGCCGGCAACGCCTGCATGTGGGCCGATCTCGGTGATGTTCTTGGAGCTATGGCAAGTGGCAACGCCTATGTCAACATCCACACCGAGAACTTCCGTGGAGGCGAGATCAGAGGACAGGTCCGCTGAAGGACTGATTGAAAAGGACGCCGGGCGCTATCTAGCGCCCGGCGCTCCGTCTGGTATCCACCAGTTCGCCAACGATCCTCTCGACTAGCTCGTAGGGGATTGGCTCGTTCAGGGGGAACTGCACCGTGTCTTTCCCGGATCGATAGACGGCTACCTCCTCCTCCAGGGGCTCGTCGAGTACGTGGATCGGGTAGATGCTCACGTGCCGTTTCCAACCGGCGAAGTAGATCAGATATTTGCCGTCGAGGGTGACCGTCGGAATCTGATAGCTGATGGTCTCCTCGGTGCCGGGCGCGGCGGACATGATCCGCCGTCGTATCTCCTCCAGGATCACCTGGACCTCAGGCGGGAACGACTCGATATAGGCATCGACCGTGTCGAACCTGTTTGCCATCGAGATCGCAGAATACGCGGATCCCCCGGAACGCGACAGGGACGTCTCTCAGTTGTCGCACCTGAGAGACGTCCCTGAGTCGGGCTCTTCGATCGCTGCTTAGTAGTCGCCGCGGTCGACGTCGTTGGAGGCTGACGGGCCTTCGATCATGTTCCCGTCAGCGCCGACGACGAACCAAACCCCACCCACCCCTTGGCCGTTGACGTCGCCCGGGGCTTCGTCAGGCGTGAACCGATAGAGCGGCATTCCGTTGACGGTCAGCTGCTCGGTCCCGTCGTCACGGGGGGAGGTCCCGAACAAGGAGGCATCGAGATCGGCGCCGATCGCAGTGTCACCGGGGACTGCCGGCCAGTTCGCGGCACAGTCGTCGTAGCAAGTGCTGGTGCCCTCGGTGTCGTTCGTGAAGATGTAGATGGTGAAACCCTCGGCGTCGACCAGGATCGAACCTAGGTCGGTTTCGGCCGTGCTGACGCCCTCGGCCGCAGGCTCAGTGGCGGGGGTGGTGGTCTCCTCGGCGGCTGCGGCGGTGGTGGTGGTCGCGTCCTCGACGGCGGCGGATGTGGTGGTGTCACCGGTGTCGGCCACTGTTGTGTCACTGGTTCCCTCCTCGCCACAGGCGGCTATCACCAGGAGAGCCGCTGTCAACAGGGTCAGGGTGCGTCGCTTCATCGTTTTCTCCTCTGTCTGTTGCATTCTCTACGCATCGGAGCGTCGCATGGTTCGCAACCTGGCAGAATCCCCCTGTGGACCGCGAGGTTCTGGAACGGTTCCGGCTCGGTGATGAGGCGGCGGTCAAGGCCGTCTATGACCGATACGGTGGGCCGGTGTTCGCTCTTTCGATGAGCATCTTGGGCGAGCACGGCCTGGCCGCCGACGCCACACAACAGACTTTCATCAAGGCCTGGCGCGCCGCATCGACCTACGACGCCGGCCGGAGCTTCGGGCCGTGGATCTATGCAATTGCACGGAGGACGGCAATCGACCTCTACCGGAAACGGGCGAGGGTGGTAGTGAGTGACGACGTCGACGTCGTCACCTTCCCGATCGGCCTGGAGACGGTGTGGGAGGTGTTCGAGGTCAGGTCCGCCCTCGACCGTCTCCCCGACGAAGAGCGTCAGGTGATCAAGATGAGTCACTTCGACGGACTCACCCATGTCGAGATCGCAGAAAGACTCGACATCCCCGTGGGCACGGTCAAGTCCCGGTCGCATCGAGCCCATCAGCGACTCATAGAAATGCTCAAACATGTGGAGGAGGCGTGATGGTGCTGCGAACCGGCGGGGGGTCGTGGGACGTACTGGCTAGAGGGCTATGACCACTGAAGATTCGCGCGCGCACTACCTGGCATCCGGGGCCACGGAGGGAGGGGAGAGTCACGAAAGGCTCGACCTGATCCGCGACGTGCTGTCCACTGATGCGACCTGGTCCGAGCCACCCCCGCAGGTCGCCGACGGCCTGTTAGCCGCGCTGGCCGTGGAAGCGATCCCCGCCCCGGCGATGAACCAGCAGCGTTCAGGCCGCTGGGCATTGGTCCTAGCCGGAGCAGGAGGTCTTGTTGCGATCGGAGCCTTGGTCCTGGGCACGATGAACGTCATTCAGGACGAGGGTGACAACGTCGTGGCGATGAGTGGGACCGAGCTCGAGGCGGCAGCCCTCGGCGAGGCGGAATTCGGGCCGAACGAGGCCGGGTGGTGGATCCGCCTCGATGTCACCGGTCTTCCCCCGGCGCCCGACGGCAGTTACTACGAGGGCTGGGTCTGGAGCGACGAGGGGGAGGGAGTGAGCATTGGCACCTTCCATTTGCGGGGTGAGGACATGCCCATCGTGCTCTGGTCGGGGGTCCCCCTGGCCGACTACCCCTCGATCTGGGTGACCCTCGAGAGCGAGGACGACGGGCCGGAGGCGTCCGAATTGATCGTAATGAAGGGGCGCATCCAGCAGGTTCCCGAGGCCTGATCCGTCACTCTCCCCGGAACAAGCGGCTCACCAGGCTGAGGATCAGGCTGGCCACGACGCTGACCACCAGCATCGAGGTGATAGGGATGAAGATCGTCGCGTTCTCCGTTTCCCGTTTGATGTCGCCCGGGAGGTTCCCGAACCAGGAGAACAGGCCAGGGAAATAACGGAGCGTCACCCCCACCACGACGAGCCCGGCACCGATCGCGATCAGGAGATTGGCGCCACGCATTGCTCAACCCGCGTGCCGCAACACGACTTTGCCCACCTGCTCACCGGCTTCGAGGTACTCGAGCGCGGCGGGAAGGTCGGTGAAGTCGAACACCTTGCTCACCGGCGCCCTGGCGCCCAGTGTGCCGACCCACGTCGTCGCACGGGCGAATTGCGCGTGGTTGGCCATCGACGAACCGATCAGCTCGAGCTGGCGGAAGAAAAGGCTGGGGATGGTCAACTCCATCTTCGATCCGCTGGTCGCTCCACAGATGGCGATCCGACCCCCCTTCTTGGCCGCCCGCATCGACTGGCGGATGGTGGCCGGGCCCACGTTCTCGATCACGACATCGGCCCCTCCCAGAGCGGCCATCTCAGTCCCGAACTCGGCGTCGGACAGGAAGCCTCCCGCCGCTCCTTGCTCGACGGCCCAGTCGATCTTGTCCTGAGACCGTGAGGTGACATACACCTTCGCCCGCATGGCGAGGCCGAGCTCCATTGCCGCTGCCGAGACCCCGCCCCCGACACCGACGACGAGCAGGGTCTGCTCCGGCTTCAATCCGGCCCTCTCCATCATGCGGAGCGCGGTCGCGGTCACCAGACCGAACGAGCCGGCCACTTCCCAGGGCATCGCCGATGGTTTGCGGATTGCGTTGATGGTCGGGATGACGATTTTCTCGGTGAAGGTCCCCGGCCTGTGTTCGCCCAGGATCTGGAATGAGTCGCAGTAGACGATCTCGTCGTTCCGACATTGCGGGCACTCACCGCAGGAGAAGGATGGGTCGATGATGATCTCGTCCCCGATGTCGAATCCGCTTACCCCGTCACCGACCCCTTCGACCGTCCCTGCTCCGTCGGCGCCACCGATATGGGGAAGGTGCTTGGGGGCGGGAAGGCCCTGCGATACCCAGAGATCGAGGTGATTGAGCGCCGAATGGCTGATGCTGACCCGTATCTCGCCGGGCCCCGGCTCCGGGTCCTCGACTTCGTTTAGCTCGTACGACCCGATGCCCTGAGTGTCGGTGAGCTGCCAGGCCTTCATCGAGGCGAGGGTAGCCTCGGACCGTCTGAGTCGAGGAGAGGGATTGGGCGTCGAGCTACCAACGGATCGCGAGGTGCACGTCTCGTCGGTCAAGGTGCGTTTCTACGAGCTCGACCCCTACGACCACGTCAATCACACCAACTACTTCTCGTATTTCGAGACGGCTCGCATCGACTACCTCACCGAAATGGGGTGGGGCCTCGACCGGCTCAAGGAGCAGGGTTGGCAGCTCGTGGTCGTCGACCTGAACGCTCGGTTCTCCGCCGCCGCCCGGTTCGGGGAAGAGCTGATGATCCACACCTGGATCGAAGAGGTGGGCCGCGTGAAGTCGACCTGGCGGCAGGTGATGCTGCGAAACGACGAGGAGGTTGCACGCCTGACCGTTTCGGCTGCCTTCACCGACCTGGTCGGCAAACCAAGACGCATCCCGCCCGAATTCGCCGACCACATCAGAGGTCTGATACCCCGAACCTGAGGCTGTGCGTGCTCAGACCTGCGGTTGTACCGCTTCGACCTCGCCCCCGGCCATGAGGCCGACGCTGGGCTGGCGCTTCGACCATGTGATGGCGGACAGGAGGATGACCAGGCTGATGCCGGCGATCCAATAGCGGGCCGAGGTGTCCTGCAACACGATGACCGCGGGCAGAATCAGCAGCGAGATCAGGTTCATCACCTTGATCAACGGGTTGAGGGCAGGCCCGGCGGTGTCCTTGAACGGGTCCCCGACCGTGTCCCCGATGACGGCCGCCTTGTGTGACTCGGAGCCCTTCCCTCCATAGTTGCCGTCCTCGATGTACTTCTTGGCGTTGTCCCATGCCCCACCCGAGTTGGACAGGAAGTTCGCCATGAGCTGTCCGGTCAGGATCGAGGCAGCGAGAAAAGCGCCAAGGGCGAAGTAGTTGATCCCAAAGCCGACGATGACCGGGGTCAGAACCGCCAGCAGGGCCGGAGTCAGCAGCTCACGCAGGGAGGCGGTGGTGCAGATGTCGATCACAGGCCCGTAGTCGGGGCGACGCTCGCCTCGCATGATGGCGCCGTCGGCGAACTGCCTCCGCACCTCCTGGACCACCACAGCCGCCGAGCGACCGACCGCTCTGATGGCCAGACCGGAGAACATGAATGCGACCGAGCCACCGATGAGGAGACCGATGAAAGTGGTCGGATCGGCGACGTTGATCGACGTCTCAGGGAGGGAGAACAGCTCCGATCCTTCTGCAACGAGCCCCAGCTCGCCTGCGATCGTCTCGATGAAGGCAGCGAAGAGGGCCACAGCTGCGATTACCGCCGATCCGATGGCGAACCCCTTCGTGACGGCTTTGGTGGTGTTGCCCACCGCATCGAGGCCGACCATCACCTTCCGGGCTTCGCCATGGAACTCACCGGACATCTCTGCGATGCCGGCGGCGTTGTCGGCGACCGGTCCGAATGTGTCCTCGGAGACCACAACACCGGTCGTAGCGAGCATCCCCATGCCGGTCAGTGCGACCAGGTAGAGCGAGAACTGGATGTTGCCCCCGCCGAGGACGATCGCAACGCCGAGGGCGCCGGCGATGGCGACGATGGCCCAAACCGACGACTCGAGACCCGATGAGATGCCCGACAGGATCGTCGTCGCCGGCCCGGTCTGGGTGGCCTCGGCGATCTCCTGGACCGGCTTCTCCTCGGTCGAGGTGAAGTACTCGGTGAGGCGGCTGACGACCTGGGCCAGCACGAGCCCGGCGACGACCGCCCCGAACACCTTCCAGCCCTCGTTCCCGTTCTCATTGCCGACATAGAGGAGGGCGACGGCCAGGGTGCCGGCGACGGTGAGGAGGCCGGCGGTGAGGAAGCCACGGTTGATCGGTGCCATGGCCGACTTGTCCCGCTCGGTTGCCCTGACCTGGAATACGCCGACGATCGAGGCCAGGACGCCGATGGCGCGCACTATCACCGGGAAGATCAGGCCGAGGGCAGGATTGGCGCCGATCGAGTTGAAGGCGGCGACACCGAGGATGATCGAGGCGACCAGGGTGACCTCGTAGCTCTCGAAGAGGTCGGCAGCCATGCCGGCGCAGTCACCCACGTTGTCACCGACGTTGTCGGCAATCGTGGCTGGGTTACGCGGGTCGTCCTCGGGGATCCCCTGCTCGATCTTGCCCACGAGGTCGGCGCCGACGTCGGCGGCCTTGGTGAAGATCCCACCACCGACCCGGAGGAAGAGGGCGAGGAGGGAGCCACCGAATCCGAATCCGATCAAGATCGCCGAGGAGGTGTTCTGAAAGATCATGATGATGATCGTGGCCCCGAGCAGACCGAGGCCAACGGTGAACATGCCGGCAACGCCACCGGTACGGAAGGCGACCTTCAGGGCGGCCGGCAGCGAGCCAGAACGGGCTGCCGCTGCCGTGCGGACGTTGCCACGCACCGCGAGCGACATCCCGATGAACCCGGTCAGCCCCGAGAGGAAACACCCCGCGACGAACGCCATGGTGCGGTAGCCGCCCGACTGGGCAAAGGTGAGTGCTTCGGAGCCGTCGGGGGCCAGGACCGCGGTCGATGTGAAGAAAACGATGAGAGCCAGCGGGATGAGGATGAGGGCGATCGTCTTGAACTGTCGCCGGAGATAGGCCATCGCTCCTTCTTGGATCGCGAGTGCGATCTCCTTCATCGCCGGGGTGCCCTGGTCGGCCTTGAGCACGCCGCGGGAAAGGGCCCATCCGACCAACAGGGCGAGCACAGCAGTTGCCGCCGCCACCCACAGCCAGGCCCACTCGGCGGGGCCGAGGGTGAATTCCTGGTAGCCGCCTTCGGCAGCCAAAGTCACCATGTTCAAGGGAAAGATCCTCCTAGGGGGTTGCGGGCCGAGACTGTAGTGGAGGCCAATTCCTGTCGACAATCAGCACAACGGTGGGGTCTACCGTTGTATTACCGCTCACGAGGAAGGAATCGCACGTGCTCGAAGGTTTGGTCGAATGGGTGACCTCGGTGGTCGAATCCCTCGGCTACGGGGGTGTCGCCTTCCTCGTGGCCCTGGAGAACCTGTTCCCGCCGATCCCTTCCGAAGTGGTGCTGCCATTGGCCGGATTCGTGGCGGCGAATGGTGAGGCGTCGCTGGCCGGGATGGTTGTGGCCGCAACGATCGGGTCGATGATCGGCGCTTTTCTCCTTTATGGCATCTCAGCCGCAATCGGCCCGGTTCGGCTCCGAGCGCTCGTCGTTCGCTACGGCCGTTGGTTCCGGCTCGACGAGGCCGATCTCGATCGCACCGAGGAGTGGTTCGACAGGCGCGCCAACGTCGCCGTCCTTATCTGCCGTTGTGTGCCGTTGATGCGGTCGCTGATCTCGATCCCGGCAGGGTTCCGGCGGATGTCGATCATCCCCTTCACGTTCTACACACTGATCGGCAGCCTGGTCTGGAACGTGGTGCTGATCGGGGCGGGGTACCTGCTCGGGGAGCGCTGGGATCAGGTCGAGGAGCCGTTGGAGCTGTTCAAGAACGCGGTCCTGGCCGCGATTGCCATCGCCGTCGCCTGGTACATCTGGCGCCGAGTCGTCCGGCCCCGGGTCCGAGGGGCCTCCGGCTGAACCCGTAACCCTCCCGCCCGCCTCGTCTGCGCTGCACGTGGTCGGTCCGGGCCCAACGTGGTGCAGCCCGTTCGACAAGCTCCGCTCGGTCCCTCGTCCGCGCTGCATACCGCTGATCTGGGGCTGACGGATTGCAGCGCAGACGAGTGAAAACGATGGGGTTGAACAACGGTCGGCGACCCACCATGTTGAGGAGGTGGGGGATTCAGCCAGTCTCTACCGGATCGCCGCCAGGCAATGTGGGGCGTTCAACATCGTCCAGGCCCGCGAGACAGGATTTGATCGATCGGCGGTGCACCATCGAATCTCTACCGGCACCTGGACCCGATTGGACGACTCGGTGTATGCCCTGGTGTCGGCACCTCGAACCTGGAGGCAGACCCTGTGGGCGGCCGTATTGAGTCGGCCCCGAGCAATCGTCACTCATTGGAGTGCCTGTCGTCTCCTCGACATGAGCGACATCCCCAACCATGAGCCGATGATCCTGACTCCCAGGGCATCGAATACGAGATCCTCGGTGGCGCACATCTACGAATCGGATCAATTCGACCGAATCGCCGTGACCACGGTTGACGGACTGCCTGTCACGACCATGCCCGAGACGATCCTGGTGCTTGCCCGAGACGTGAAAGGGCAGGTGCTGACACATGTTTTCGACGAGGCGGTGGTATCAGGCAAACTCGATCTGAAGGCGATGTCGGCCACCATCGACCGCGAGGCCGGTCGCCGAACACCCGGAACGCCGCTGCTGCGACGTCTGACGTCGTCGCGGTTGCCGGGCGCCCGTTCGACGTCTTCGTCGTATCTCGAGAGGCTGCTCGAGGTGGTTCTTCACGATCCACGGATGCCCGGATGGACCCGCGAATTCGAGTTCTCTCTGGATGGTGTTCCATCGCGGGTGGACTTCTACATCCCATCGGCCCGGGTGGTCATCGAGGCGGATGGCCGGAACTGGCACACCAGATGGGAAGCATTCGAGTCGGACCGTCGACGAGACAATGCACTCGCCGCCCGAGGCATCCAGGTCCTCCGTTTCACCTACGACATGTTGAAGTCGGAACCGGGGAAATGCCTCGAGCAGGCGATAACGACCTGCCTCCTTCGCGCTGCATGACGTTGGGCTGGCGACGACATGCTGCAGCCCAGACGAGGACCGTCGATGACCGCCCTCGTCTGTGCTGTGTTTGGTCGGGCTGCAGCTAACGGAGTGCAGCCGAGACGAGGACGGTCGATTCAGCCCAGGAAGTCCCGCACCCAATCGTCGGCCGGACGGGCGAGGATGTCAGGGAGGGTGCCGGACTGGACGATGGAGCCCTCCCGCATCAGGGCGATGCGGTCGGACAGCGCCTCCGCCTCCTCACGATCATGAGTCACCACCAGAGCGGTCACCCCACCATCGGACAGGATGCTCCGGGTGTCGACCATGAGACGCTCCCGAAGGGCACGGTCGAGGGCGCCCAGCGGCTCGTCGAGCATGATCATTCGGGGCTCGGGGGCGAGGGTCCGGGCCAGAGCCACCCTCTGCTTCTCGCCACCGGACAGATCGGTGATCGATCGATTGTCGAAGCCGTCGAGCCCGACCAAGTCCAGGGTGGCGGCTACCCGTCGACGCATGTCGTTCTCGGGCAGGTTTGCCATGCGGAGTCCGAAACCGACATTCCCGAAGACATCGAGGTGCGGGAATAGGGCATAGCCCTGGAACATGAGGCCGAAGCCCCGGAGATGGGTCGGGACCGTGGTCACGTCCTGGCCGTCCCAGGTGATCGACCCCGATTCGATCGGCACCAACCCCGCCACGGCCCGTAACAACGTCGATTTGCCCGATCCCGAGGGCCCGAGCACTGCCACTGTCTCGCCTGTCTCGACCGTCATGGTGACATCCCTGAGGATGAGTTTCTCGCCCAGGCGGACGTCGATCGACTTTCACGCCCAGCATCAGAACGTGCCGATCTCGCCGAATTGCAGCCGGTCGATCCAGAGAACGATCACCGCCGTCATCCCCGCCAGGATGACGGCGAGAGCGAGCGCCATGGCGAACGATGCCGATCCGGGCCGGGAGAGAAGTCGCACGATCATCACAGGCATGGTGGCCGTGTTGGGACGGGCAATGAAGGATGTGGCCCCGAACTCGCCGAGTGAGATCACGAAGGCGAATGCGGCCCCGACCAGGGCGGCACGGGTGACGATGGGAAGGTCGATCTCCCTCCAGACCCGGCCCGGGGATGCGCCCAGCACCGCGGGCTGCCTCCCGGGTCTCTGCCGGTATAGAGCGGAGAGTTGGCACGGTGCTGCGCACGACGAACGGAATGGCGACGAGGGCATGTGCGATCGGGATCAGCCAGAACGACGCTCGGAGGTCGACCGGCTCGCCTAAGGCCACGATGAACCCGAATCCGATGGTCACCGCCGACGTCCCCAGCGGAAGCATGAGCGTGAGGTCGAACCAGCGTGACATGGTGCCTCTGCCCCCAGTGATGACGGAAGATGCCATCACCCCGATGAGGACCGCGATCACCGAGGCGATGACGGCGAAGCGCAGGCTGTTTCCGATCGACGCGATCGGAGTGCCAACCACCGGATCGTCCCGGAAGAGGCCGGCGTAGGCAACGCCTCGTAGCGACCGGGCCACCAACACGACGACGGGGATGGCCAGAGCCATCAGAGTGCCGATGACAGAGGCGCCGACGAGGACACGCGCCCGGCCATTTGGCTTCGGCCGGTCCGCCTCGGCACGGAGTGCCCAGGTCGAGGTGTGGCGCTCCTGATAGCGGGAGTAGGCATAGAGGGTCGCCGTCACCCCTACCAGTTGCACGACGGCCAGGGCGGCGGCCAGTGGCAGGTCGAACAGGGTCACCGCCTGTCGATAGATCTCCACCTCGAGGGTGGCGTACCTGAATCCGCCGAGGATCAGCACCACGCCGAACGAGGTGAAGGTGAACAAGAACACAATGGCGGAGGCGGCTGCAATCGCAGGTCGTAGGAGTGGGAGCGTGATGGTCCGGAACACCTTCCACTCGCTTGCTCCCAACACGCGCCCGGCATCGTGCAGGTCGGGATCGAGTCGTGACCACAAGGCTCCGACGGTCCTGACGACCACGGCGACGTTGAAGAAGATATGGGCAACGAGGATGGCCCCGACGGAATCCCTCCAGCCCAGCGCCACGAATGCCGCGCCGACGACCACGGTGGGCAACACGAATGGCACAGTCACCAGTGCCGTGGCCAGTTTGCGCCCGCGGAACTCGAATTGAGAGACGGCCCATGTCATCGGCGCCGCCGCCGCCACGGTCAGCACCGTCGACAACACCGCCTGCCACAGGGTGAACCACCCGATTTGAAAGAGCCGAGCCTCGACTCCGTCGAAGCCGATGTTGAGCTCCGACAGCCCCAGGGTGAGGATCCTTATGAGCGGGTAGAGGAAGAAATACCCGATGAACAGGGCCGGGACGGCCGCGACCAGGACATGGCCCCAGCGAATCGGCCTCATCAACCCTCCATCACGCCAACCCACTCGTCGATCCACCGGTCGCGGTTCTCGGCGATGGTGGCCGGGTCGAGCCTGGCAGGGTCGGCGGGAATGGTGGTGTGCTCGATGAACTCAGGGGGCAACTGAGCCCCGTCGTTGACCGGGAACACAAACCAGGTGAGGGGCACGGTCTCCTGGAACTCGACCGACAGCATGTAATCGATCAGCTCACCTGCAGCCTGGGGGTAGTCCGTCCCGGCCAGGACGCCGGCGTATTCCACCTGTCGATAGCACCCGGCCTCGACGACACCGGTTGGAGCCTCATCAATCGGCTCACTGGCGAAGACGACTTCGGCGGGCGGCGACGAGGCATACGAGACGACCATCGGGCTGTCTCCACCGTACGGCGTGAAGTCGCTGTAATAGGCGGTGTCCCAGTCCGGGACGACGCGGACACCGCCAGCCTTCAGGTCGGACCAGAACTCGAGCCAGCCATCCTCCCCGTACTCGTCGATGGTGGCGAGGAGAAAGGCCAGACCTGGTGATGAGGTGGCGGGGTGCTCGACAGTCAGCACTCCGGCAAGGGCCGGGTCACGAAGTTGGTCGAGCTCGGTCGGAACGGCCGTTCCCTTTTCGGCGAACCAAGACTTGTCGTAGTTGATGCAAACGTCGCCGTAGTCGATCGGGGTCACCAGGTCGGTGTCGGGGACGAACTGGTCGCCTACCTCCCCGAGCAGGTCGCTCCGATGCTCCGCGAAGATCTCCTCGTCGATCGCCCTGGACAAGAACGTGTCATCGACGCCGAACATCACGTCGGCGAGTGGGTTGTCCTTGGACAGGGCGGCCTGGTTCACCATCGACCCGGCATCACCGGCGGCGATCATCTCGACCCCGATCCCGGTCCTCTCGGTGAAACCGGCAAATGTCTCTTCGCTCACCGACCCGGCGAACGAGTCATGCGCCATGAGGCGGAGGGTGTCCGGCGTCTCGGCCTCTTCGGCTCCGCACGCGATAACGGCAACTAGCACCGCCACGGTCAGGAACTTCCGCACTGTTCATCAACTCCTCGTTGTCGGGAGCGATGAGGCGGGTCCCTACGCCGGCATTATCCGGGTCAGGTTCATCGGTCGGGGTCTCCACAGACCCCCTCTCAGCCCGGTCTCACCGAGCTCCCGTTGCGTTATACGTTATCCGTATTGCGTAGTACGTAAACCTAGAACGCTTGTTTTCACGCCACAGGCGTGAAAACAAGCACAGTGTTGTGCCCGCCAAAACCGAAGGAGTTGGTGATGGCGGGGGCAGGCTCCCATTCCCGAGGCTCTCGTACGACATCGTCGAGTGCGATCTCCGGGTCCAGGTTGGTCAGGCCGATGTTCGCAGGCAGTTCGTGGCGTCGCATCGCCTCCACGACGACAGCGGCCTCGATGGAGCCCGAAGCCCCCATGGCGTGGCCGGTGGTCCCCTTGATCGATGACACCGCAGGCTGAACTTCGAAGACGCGGTCGATCACCCCGCCCTCGGTGCGATCGTTCAGTTCGGTACCGGTGCCGTGGGCGTTCACGTAACCGATGTCCTCGGGAGCGATACCGGCGTCGCCCAGGGCGAGGCGGATCGCCCGCTCCGCCCCCTCCCCGCCAGGGTGGGGTGCCGTGATGTGGTGGGCGTCGGCGGTCGAGGCGCCGCCACTGAGCTCGGCCAGGATCGTTGCCCCGCGCTGGATGGCCGAGTCTTCGGTCTCGAGGACCAGGGCCCCCGCACCTTCACCCATGACGAACCCGTCTCGGTCGACGTCGAACGGGCGGGCGATTCCGCTCGGGGACAGAGCCCTGGCCGCCCTGAACCCCTCCTCGGCGGACGGGCGGGCCGCGGCCTCGGTGCCGCCAACCACCGCTGCGTCGGCATATCCCCATTGGATCTGACGGAGCCCTTCGAGAACGGCCTGAGTTCCGGCGGCACAGGCCACGGAAGGCGTGGACACCTGCCCACCGAATCCGTACTTGATCGATATCCCGGCGGCGGCGGCGTTGGTCATCATCATCGGGATGAGGAACGGTGAAGCCCTTGGCTCGTCCTGATCGGCGACATGAACAAGTTCCTCGAGAGATCCGAGGCCGCCGATGCCGGTGGCCACCGAGACCGTCACCCGGTTGGGGTCGACATTGAGCGGGCCGGCCTGCTCCAGGGCCTCGTGGGCCGCGACGAGTGCGAATTGGGTGAATCGATCGAGACGGCGGTGCTCGCGCTTTGGAAGCCAAGGCTCCGGGTCCCAGTTGGCGACCAGCTGCGACCCCGGCGCCGATGGGGGCTGTTGCATGCCCTTCCACAGATCGTCCATGCCGACACCGGGTGCGGCCACGACACCGATCCCGGTGACGACAACCTTCCGCATGCTCATGTGCTCAATTCTGCCCGAAACCTCACGCTGGGAAAACCGTCCGTTGCAGCTTTCTCATTCCCCCAATCCACCGGTCGTAATCGTTGGCCTTGTTCTGAAAGAACTTTTCGACCTCGGCATGGGGCAGGATGAGGAAGCGCTCGGCCGCGATCCCGGCGACCACAGCGTCTGCCACCTCGTCAGGATCCAGGGCCAGGGGGTCGAGCAGGGTGTGGAACTCGTCGGCCGAGTCGAGAAGCGGAGTCTTGACCCCCATCGGGCACAGACAGCTCACCTTGATCCCCTGGTCTCCGTAGGTGATGGCGAGCCATTCGGCAAAGGACACGGCGGCGTGTTTGGTGACCGAGTACTGGGCAGCCTTCAGGTTGGTGAGGAGCCCGGCCGCCGACGCGGTCGACAGAAAATACCCCTCACCTCGTGCCAGCCATCCCGGGATGAGGCGGCGGGCAGCATGCACGTGTGACATCAGATTCACCTGCCACATGAAGTCCCAGCGCTCCGGAGCGGTCTGCTCATCGCCGGCGAAGCCGATTCCCGCGTTGGCACAAAAGAGGTCGACCGGCCCGAACCGATCCTCCGTCTCGTCGATGAGGCGGTCATTGGACTCCGGGTCGGCGACGTCAACGTGCACTGCGGTGGCGCCGATGTCGGATGCGACCGACGTCGCCGATGCAATATCGAGATCAGCCACGATCAGGCCTCGGGGGTTCTCCTCGGCGAACCGTCGCGCCATGGCGGCGCCGATTCCGCTGCCCCCGCCGGTGACGACGACTACCCGATCAATGATGTTCAAAATGGCGCGCTCTCGAGCAACGACGCCCCGCCCTTCACGGCGGGAGCGAGTCCGTTGGCCATCGGCAGCAGCTGCTCACCGTAGAAGCGGGCGGTGGTCACCTTGTCGGCCAGGAAAGACTCCTCGAATCCGGGTGGTTCGCCAAGGGCGGCGACCGCAGTGCGGGCCATGAGCCAGCCCCCGAGCACGATTCCGAACTGCCGCAGGTACGGCGAGGCGCCGGCCAGCGCCGATTGGATGTCCCCGGCGACCAGCCGCTCGCCCAGCCAGGTAGAAGTCTCAGCGAGGCCCTGTATGGCGACACCAAGTTCCTCACGGAACATGACCAGTTCCTCATGCCCTTCCATGGTGGCGAGCTCATCGGTCATGGCGCCGATGACACCGGCGACAACGGCGCCGTTTTCGAGCGGGATCTTGCGCAGCACGAGATCGATGGCCTGGATGCCGTTAGTGCCCTCGTAGATCGGTGCGATCCTCGAGTCCCGCAGGAACTGTGCGGCCCCGGTTTCTTCGATATAGCCCATGCCCCCGTGCACCTGCACTCCGAGCGAGGCGACCTCGACGCCGACGTCGGTGCACCAGGCCTTGATGATCGGGGTGAGCAGGGCCAGGCGATCGGAGGCGAGCTTTCGCCGCTCTTCGCTATCGGCATGACCGAGATGGTCACCTTCGGCCGCCGTGACATAGAGGAGGGAGCGCATCGCTTCGACGTACGCCTTCATCGTGAGCAGCATGCGACGGACATCTGGGTGCTCGACGATTGGGACGCTGGCCTTGGACTCGGCGCCGATGGACCGACCCTGGACTCTCTCCCGGGCGTAGTCGAGGGCGTGTTGATAAGCCCTCTCGCCTATGGCGACCCCCTCCATGCCGACGCCCACCCGGGCCATGTTCATCATGGTGAACATGTTCCGCATTCCCTCCTGCTCGTCACCAACGAGGTACCCGACGGCCCCATTTCCCTCGTCGCCGTAGGAGATCACACAGGTCGGGGAGGCGTGGATGCCCAACTTGTGCTCGAGCGAGACCACTTTCAGATCGTTGCGCTCACCCAGCTCTCCGTTCTCGTCGAGGATGAATTTGGGGACCAGGAACATCGATATCCCGCGGGTCCCCGGGGCGGCGTCTGGTGTTCGGGCCAGGACCAAGTGGACGATGTTCTCGGTCAGGTCCTGGTCACCCCAGGTGATGAAGATCTTGGTCCCGAACAGGCGGTAGGAGCCATCGTCCTGTGGCACTGCCTTGGTCCGGACGGCTCCCAGGTCGGATCCTGCCTCGGGCTCGGTCAGGTTCATGGTGCCGGTCCACTCGCCGTTGACCAGCTTTTCGATGTAAGCGGCCTTCAACTCGTCAGACCCATGCCGGTGCAAGGCCTCGACTGCTCCGTGGGTGAGCATGGCCGCCAGGGAGAAAGCCATGTTGGCCGTCTTGAACATCTCCTCGATGACGACTCCCACCACGTATGGCATACCGCCGCCGCCCCATTGCTCGGGCATGTGCGCCGCTGCCCACCCCGACTCGACGTACTTTCGATACGCCTCCTTGAAGCCCTCGGGGGTTCGCACGGTTCCCGCCTCGGTGAGGACCGAGCCCTCCTCGTCGCCGGTCCGGTTGAGCGGCGCCATCACCTCGGTGAAGAACCGGCCCGCCTCCTCGAGAATTGCCCCCACCGTGTCTGGATCGGCGTCCTGATGGCCATCGAGCTTGGCAACGTCCTCCAACCCGGCGACATGGGTGAGGGTGAACATCATGTCGTCGATGCGCGGCTGGTACCCGGCCATGCCAAAAGGGTACCGAGCACCTCTAGCTGTGGCCCACCTCGAGCTGTGTGATGACGGTTCCGTGGAGGACCTCGTACCCCAATCCCTCGTAGAGGCCATAGGCGCCGGTGGGGTTCTCGGAGTCGACGCCGAGCATCGTATGTGTCAGTCCGGCGTGGAGAAAAGCATTGAACGAGTTCTCGAGTAGCGCCGATGCAACTCCCCGGCCCCGCCACGCCCGTTTCACCCCAAGACTTCTCACCCAACCCTCCCGGCGGCCCGTCACTTGCTCGTCGTCGGGGAAGAATCCGTTGAGGGTGTAGCCGACTACCTCGCCCCCAGCCACCGCTTGAAAGGAGAGATCGAGACGGATCGCATTGCGCTCGATGAGGTGCCGAAAGCTTTCCGAGTCCATGCGGGTCGACCCCCAGTGATCGCCGAAAGCCTCGTTCAGCGCTTCGCGGGTCCCCTCGTCGAGTGATCGGTCCCAGGGGATGATCTCCACGCCATCGGGTGACCGCGGCACGACCGGCGCTTCCAGCGGCCGGATCATCTCCTTTATGAACCGGACGGGCTCCAGGCCGAAGCGGCGGTAGAGCCGAAATTCGTCCTCAACCCAGTCGAACGCATTGGTTCGGATGTACCAGGGCAAGGCGGGGTCGCACGACGAGAGGGACTCCCGGGCCCGCTCGATCTGCCATCCGATGAGATGCCGGCCGATGCCTTGCCCCCGGTAATCGGGGTCCACCAACCCGATCAGAAGGGCCCGCTCCTCACGTGCGCCGCTTGGACGATGCCACACGAGCCCGTACGCCACGAGGGTTCCCTCGAGCCAGTAGCCCCGGGTGTCGTGCTCGGGGTCGACGAAGGGCTCGTCGAAGTCGTCCTCCACCTCGGACGCCGGAGTCAGCACAGGCAGGTCCCAGAAACGCTCGTAGCGATTCATCAGATCCGCGACGGCCGGGGCATCCTCCAGAGTCAGAGCCCTGATGTCCATACCGGCAAGGTACCGATGATCGGTTGTGGTGGTGGCCGATTATCCGGCGAGGACACCTTCCACCAACCCGGGAAGCACCTCACCGATGGCCGCGTCGATCTTGACCGCGGCTTGCTCATCGGCCTCGGTGGGACCCTGATTGATGATCACGATCGGAAGTGAGAGATAACCGCCGTACATGACAATGTCGGACGCCGGCGAGACGGACACCGTCGATCCGACGACGATGATGGCGTCCGCCATGGCGAGGAACTCCATTGCCTTCTCCATCTCCTCCTGGGGCAGGATCTCGCCGAACATCACCGTGGCCGTCTTTACCATCCCGCCGCAGTCCGGGCACGCGGGGTCGAGCTCGCCGGCCTCCACCCAGGCAAGGACGGTCTCCGTGTCCCAATCCTGCGCGCAGTCCACGCAAAGGCTCTTTCTGACGTTTCCGTGCAATTCGGCCACCTGATCGTCGTCGAGACCTGAGACCAGGTGGAGGCCGTCGACGTTCTGGGTGACAACTCCGGCCAGTCGGTCGGCGTCGGCGAGTCTCTTGATGGCTTCGTGCCCTGTGTTGGGTCGCACCGTGGAGCGGGCGCCCCACAGCTCGCCATCGAGGTGCATCTTCCAGCCCCTCATCCTGAGCTCGGGACTCGACCGATAGCGATCGATATGGAAGTCGTCGGGGTCGACTTTGCTCCACAAGCCATCAGGCCCGCGGAAATCGGGGATTCCCGACTCCGTCGAGATCCCGGCACCGGTGAACACCAGAATCTTTTCCGCAGGGCGCAAGACGGCGATGGCCGATTCGATGTCGGAGGATGTTTGGGTCACGCCGGATTATCCGGCTTCTCGACCCCGTAGCTCAACTGTCCTCACGAAATCGGTGTGACCCGGGGAGAGCCCGGCGTACGATTCGGTTGTGACGACATCGGAAGTCCAGGCCTGGCTCGATCGCTACATCGAGGCGTGGCAGAAGAACGACCCCGAACTGGTCGAGGCACTGTTCACCAGCGACGCCGTCTACCGCTTCCGGCCGTACGGGGGCGATGGCCGGGTCGCCGAAGGTATCGCCGACATCGTGAGCAGCTGGATCGACTTCGACGAGGATCCGGCGAAGTGGGAGGCGTCGTACCGGCCCTACGCCGTCGAAGGCGATCGGGCGGTTGCTACTGGTACCAGTCGGTATTTCGGTGCCGGGGACAAGGGCGACGAGGTGTATCACAACTGCTTCCTGCTCCGGTTCGCCGAGGGCCGTTGCGCCGAGTTCACCGAGTACTGGATGCTCGAGCCGAGCGAGAGCTGACCCGGGATGTCCGATCCCCAATCGGAGATGATGCGCAAGGGCTGGGATCCCGAGGAAGGGCTCGACTCGCTCAAAACCCCCCTCTTCCAAACCTCCACCTTCGTGTTCGAGTCCGCGGCTGCGGCCGAGCGTCTCTTCGCCATCGTCTATGGAGGGGAGACTCCGGAGCCGGGCGAGGACGTGGGGTTCATTTACACCCGAATGGACCACCCGAACCTGGTCGTCGTCGAGGGCCGGCTTGCCGTGTGGGACGGGGCGGAGGCAGCGCTCATCTTCTCCAGCGGGACCTCTGCCGTCTTCACCACCTTCCTCACCCATGCCAGACCCGGCAGCTTGATCCTCCACAGCACACCCCTGTACGGGGGTACGAACACCATGCTCTACAAGGTGCTGGCGCCGCTTGGCTATGAGATGGCCGCCTACGGCCCGGATGCATCACAGGATGAGGTCGAGGATTTGATCGGGGACCGCGACCTCGCTGCGGTGTACTTGGAGACTCCGGCCAACCCGAGCAACGACGTTTTCGACATCGACCTTGCGGCGCGGGTCGCGGCCGCAGCAACGACGCCCGAGCAGCGCGCGCTGACAATCGTGGACAACACGTTTCTCGGGCCGTATGCCCAGCGTCCGCTGGACCACGGGGCCGACCTCGTGGTGTACTCGGCCACCAAGTACTTCGGGGGCCACGACGATCTGGTGGCCGGGGTGGTGACCGGTGCGTCCGCGTTGATCGAACCGATGAAGACGATGCGGTACAGGATCGGAACCACCGCCGATCCACATACCGCGTGGCTCCTGGGGCGGAGTCTGGAGACCTACGCCATCAGGGTCGAGCGCGAGACCGCAAGCGCCGGCCGGGTGGCCGGGTTTTTGGCCGGGCACCCGAAGATCGCGAGTGTTCGCTACCTCGGCCTCATCGAGGACGAGGATCCCCGGGCGGACCTGGCCAAACGCCAATGGTCTTCGGCGGGCGCCATGATCTCTTTCGATGTGGCCGGGGGGAAAGAGGAGGCGTTTCGCTTCCTCGACTCGATGAGGCTCATCGCCAACACCACGTCCCTGGGAGGAACCCAGTCGATCGCATGCCACCCGTGGACCACGACTCACTCCAATGTCGACCCGGCGACCAAGCTTCGGATTGGCATCACCGATGCAATGATCCGCCTGTCGATAGGGGTGGAGGCGCCCGAGGACATCATCGCCGACCTCGACCAAGCCCTGGAGGTCCCCCCTCCCCGCTGCGCGGTACTCCCCCCTTCGGGGAGAAGATGGGTCGAACAGCCCATTCTCAACCGCTTCCCCCTCGGGAATAATCACCTACGGACGCGCTTGGGAGACGTGAGTAGGGAGAGGCATGAGCCACGGGCCGCTTGTTCTCGGGGGTTAGCTCAAATCGTCTCCCAACCGCGCCGCTATTCCAAAGTCTGAGGCTTCTTCTGCCGCGATCTGCGGTCAGAAGTAGCGGGTGCTCCTACCCAATGGAGCCGGCGAGGGCGGCCCTTCGGGGCCGCCCTTGCTTATCGACGATCGGCTCTCACCTAGATTCGCCGGTCATATGACCGATACCTACCGCGACACCATCAAGGAGCTGAGCGACCGCATCGTCGAAGCCCAGAAGCCGATCAAGGTCCTCAACGCGATCAACTGGGACGACTCGATCAAGGAGAAGTTCTTCGCCTCGGAGTTCAAGGAGCTTCCGGCGATCGACCTGGCCTACTACGAGGCCCGCAATAGCAAGCTCGATCCCGATGCAACCCGCAACCAGTTGAGGGGCATCGAGGCCGACCTCCAGTCCAAACTCGGCCCGGTCTCTCCGGCCGGCAACCTGATGAGATTCATGTGTGAGCAGTTCCGGCAGACGGTCGACTTGCTCGACGCCAGAGGAACTCCTGGGTTCTCCCAGATCGCCAGTCTGCTCTACGGGACGCCCCACGACGTCTTCCACGTCGGGGGCCCGACTATTGCCGATCTGGCACAACAGATGAGACATGTGCTCCAGGGGTTGGATGTGGACTCGGAGACGGAGAAGGACCTGCGGAACATCCAGGGCACCGAGGCGGTGGGGATCCTGCAGGGCCGCGTAGACATATCGATGGGGAAGGGCATGGTCGATGTCCGGGCAGACGATGGGATCGCAGCCGACGCCGCCGCCGGGAGCGACTACATCAAGGTCCGAGAAGACCGCATGTTCTCCCAGCGTGACCTCGACCTCCTCGAGACCCATGAGGCCTGGGTCCATATCGGGACCACTCAGAACGGCCTGGCCCAGCCGGTGTGCACCTTCCTGGGCAAGGCGGCCCCTCGTACCACCGTGACCCAGGAGGGGCTGGCGGTCCTCACCGAGATGCTCAACCTGCGCAGTCATCCCCGTCGCCTCGCCAAGCTCATGCATCGCATCGAGGGGATAAGAGCGGCCAGCGAAGGAGCGAACTTCGTCGAGGTGTTCGAGATGTTCCGCACCGATGGTCTCACCGAGGACGAGGCCTGGGCGGCTGCGGTTCGCATCTTTCGAGGCAGCCTTCCGGACCAAGGGCCCTTCACCAAAGACTTGGGCTATGGCAAGGGTCTGATCCTCACCCTTCTCTACGTCCGCTTGGCGATAAATCTGGGCCGCTCACATCGAATACCGCTCCTGTTCTGCGGAAAGGTGGATCTGCTCGACATGGTGACCCTCCATCAGTTGGAGGAGGAGGGTCTTGTCGAGGAGCCCAAGTTCATCCCGCCTCCATTCGACGACATCGCCGCGCTGGCGTCCACGTTGAGCCTGGGCGGGTTCACCGCCATGCTCGACTGGGAGCGGCTGGAGGCGGACTACTCGGTGCTCATCTGACGAAGGGGGAGCGGAACCGCTCCCCCTTCGTCATTTCCTCGATCAGGGGGCACCCGTTTCGATCGGATAATCCTCCGACTGCGCCACGAACTCTTCGGCATACTCGAGGACGGTTGGAACAGTCTCCGGATTACTCATGAGGGTGTCCACCTCGACTTCGGGGTGGGCTTCTTCCAACCAGACGTCGAATGCCTCGCGGAATGCGACCACCTCGGCGTCGACTTCTCGGTTCATCACGGCCACGACTGCTCCGTTGTCTACGACCCAGTGGTAAGTGGTAGCCATTTGGATCCCGGCCATGTCCCAGAGGGAATTCGTCTCGAAGGCTTGGCAGATGAAGTAGTAACCGGTGGGAGTAGGAACTCCGGGGTCGGTCACCTCGCTCCAATCGCCGTAGCCTCGAGACTCACATCCGGTCACGTCGAGCCGGCCATTCAAATCGTGATCTGCCTGGAGGCCCAACACGTCCTGGGCACGTTCCTCGTCGCTCGGCGCCTCGGCATTTCCCATGGCCCTCACATCGACCCACACCGGATCTCCGGTGTTGAATGCGTGGAAGGCCGCCTCCACCGCATGGAACTCCTCTGCGGCTTGGGGATCACCGTCTGCTACTTCGAGGGGGATGGCCGGCACTCCGGCCTGGTTTAACACGATGGCGGCCACGCCGAGGACGATCACGGCGATGGCCGCCACCAGCCAGGGTGTGGTCCAGAGTCGTTTGCTCTCCTCTTCGCTTTTCTGGGTTTCCAGTTGGGTCATGTCGCTGCTCCTTTGCTCGAGAGTGGCGAGGTAGGTGGCAGCGGGAACTCCCGTCGAGGCTTCCTCGGCGACTTCGGTCGCCGGGTTTCCCTCTGCGAGCAATGCCATGACAAGACGTTCGTCGCTCACCACACACCTCCTTCCTGAGCAGCGGGGTTGGGAATGACGTTCTTCTTTTCGTATGTGTCCTCGTACATGTCGCTGAGCCGTTTGCGGGCGCGGCTGAGCCGTTGACTGGCCGCATCGGGGGAGATGTCGAGCACGATTGCGATTTCGGCGGTGTCGAGCTCCTCCCAGGCGGCCAGGCGGAGGATCTCGGCGTCGGCCGGCTTCAAATCATCGAGAAGACGCACCACCGCCCTCACCTCCTCGCGTACCACCACCTGGTCAGCGGTCGGGCTCGGCGCTATCACTCTGATCGCGCTCACCTTCGATTCGAGACGCCACCTGCGCGCCGCGCCTCGCCAATGATTCGACACCGTCAACTGGCAGATCCGGTAGAGCCAGGGGAGAGTTTCTGATCCGCTCGGGGCTTGGTCGATTCGACGCCACACGGTGAGGAAGACCTCGCCCATGACATCGTCGGCCCGGTCTGCACCGACACGTCGACGGCAATACAGCCACACGGCGGACCGGTGGCGGTCATAGATGCCGGCGAATCTTGCATCGTGTGGGCGGCTCAAACTCCTCCACCTAACTCTCTCGTCGGACCCTTATGTGTCCGGCACAGCAGTTTGGTGACACGAAAAGCGCGACCGCGTGTCACCTGGAGGTCGGTCCGGACATAACTACGGCGAGCAACGGGGGTTGCAATGGGCGAAACCGGGTGCGGCCGACCCGGAATCGCCCCGGACGACTCGTTAGGGTTCACAGGATTGGAGTCCGAGCCCATCGCCGCAGCTGTTGAGCTCGTGCTCGAGGGAAGCCGTCATGGGATCGCCAGGGTGTAATGGCGCACTTCGATCTTCCGCTCGACCAACTGAAGACCTACGTCCCGGACGTCGAGGTACCGACCGACTTCGATGCCTTCTGGTCCATCACGGCTCGAGGACGCATCCCTTCATGCCATCGACGTGGCAGTGGAGCCGGCGGGCGACCTGATCAGGTCGGCTGACGTCCTGGATGTCCGGTTCTCCGGGCACGGTGGTGACAGGGTTGCCGCTTGGCTCTACCTGCCGCACGAGACGGCCGATGCAGCGCCCGTGGTGGTCGAGTACATCGGCTACAACGGAGGCCGGGGCCGGCCGATCGATTGGCTTCGCTGGTCGAGCGTTGGCTATCCGCATCTCGTCGTGGACTCGAGGGGACAGGGCGGAGTGTGGCGATCGAGTGACACACCCGATCCGGGAGACACAGGTGAGCCGGGGAGCAGGGGCTTCGTCACGCGAGGGCTGTCCGATCCGAAGGACCACTACTACTCGCGGCTTTTCGTCGATGCTGCTCGGGCAGTGGAAGCCACGAGGGCGATCGATTCCGTTGCCGATCGCCCGGTGGTCGTCTGCGGTGGGAGCCAGGGCGGTGCGCTCGCCCTCGCCGCGGCAAGTCTCTCCCAACAAGCGTCTGTGGTCCTCGCCGACGTGCCGTTCCTGTCCGACTTTCGCCGCGCGGTGGCGATCACAGATGCGGCGCCGTTCTCAGAGATCAGGGACTACTGCGCGACATACCCCGATCGGGTTGGGTCCGTGTTCAGGACACTTTCCTACTTCGACGTCGTCAACCACGCCAAGAGGGTGACGTCGCCATCGCTGTTCAGTGTGGCGCTCATGGACGAGATCACCCCACCTTCAACCGTGTTCGCCGCCTACAACAATCTCGCCGGGGAGCGTCGCATCGAGGTCTACGAGTTCAACGGGCACGAGGGAGGCGGCTCGGTCCACTTCGAGAAACAGGTCGGATTCGTCCGCGAGCATCTCGGGTGAGAGAGTCCGATCCGTATCGGGGTCTAAGCGCACACCTGATCTGCTCGAAGGCTCACCGTCTGCGAGTTGGTGACCTCTACCGAAACCGGTTCTCCGTACCACCAGCATCCGGTCGTGGGACCGGTCGACTCTTCGAGGACGCCGCCAACCTGAAAGAGGTAGGTGCCAGGGCCGGGCACCTCCACGGTGACGGGTTCGTCAGAGACGTGAATGGTTTCTCTGAAGTCGCCCCCGCTGATCGAAACATCGACACCGACGTCCTGCTCTGAAGACCGCTCGACGGCAACGGCGATCTCGATCGGAGTGGATGTCTCAATCGGGTCTGACGTGGTGCAGGCAGCCGCCAGGACGACCCATGCCAGGACGCGAAGACACCTCATGGTGTCCTCGCGTCTAGAGTGCGGGTTGGATCCCGTGCTTAGAGCGGTCCCAGGCTGTCGAGATTCCCGGCAATGTACGCACGGAGGAAGAACGACGCCATCTGCTGTCTCAGGATCGGGTCCTCAGGGCAGTAATTGGTGTTAGCAGGCGGGTTGCAGCCGCGGGTGATCCCCTCGAGCGGCAATCGAGTTGATGGCGTTGACGAACACCGAATTGGCTATGTCGGTGAACCCCTGGTCGCCGGCCGGGGGAAGGTTCAGAGCCCGGGTGAAGAAGCCGGCCATCTGCCCACGGCTGGTGATGTCGTCGGGGCAGTACCTGGTCGTTAGCCGGCGGGTTGCAGCCGAGGGTGATCCCCTCGAGGGCTATCGAGTTGATGGCGTTGACGAACACCGAATTGGCTATGTCGATGAAGCCCTGGTCGCCGGCCGGGGGTAGTGCACAGCCCTCGTACGAAGAAGGCGGCCATCTGCCCACGGGTGGTGTCCTCGGTGGGGCAGTAATTGGTGTTAGCAGGCGGGTTGCAGCCCTGGGTGATCCCTACCCTCTCCATCCAGGCGATGGCCAGCGCAAACGGGCTATCCGTAGGAACATCGACAAAGCTCGAGCCCACGATTTCGAAGGTCGTCCAGGTGACGGCACCCGATTCGCATTGCCCGACCACATGGTGTTCACCTATCTCGTAAATAGCCGGAACTCGTGCATGAACGACTACCTGGCCACTGGCGTCGGCCTGATGCCAGCCGAGGTTGAGGGGGCCGGGGAACATGCGCAAATAGACGAACTCGTTGGGGGCGCATCCGGACAGCGTGATTGTCACCAACTGCCCCGGCAAAGGTGTCTGGCCCCCCTTAGCGGTGACCGTCCCCCCAGGATCCTCGTCACCCGGGCTGAGATCCTCGGGAGGGATTACAGGTGGTGGGGATGTGGGTGGAGGCGGCGGTGGTTGGGTTGTTGTTGTCGTTGCTGGTGGTTCCGGCGGCGGCGTCTGGCTCCAGTGGGCGGCATAACTTGCGGTACCGAGGCCTTCGAACGTGTTGGCCCCGAAGTTGAAGCTCTCCAGGAGCACCTGTGTGATTTCTGTCGCGTCCCCTGCGGATACTTCTTCGACCTCTACACCATTGATGAAGTACCTATATACGTGTGCAGGCTGACTTGTGTCGAGTTCGATCCTGAACGTCACCCACTCGCCGTAATTGAAGTCGACGCCGGGCAGGTTCACCAAGGTTACTGGGGCCTCTGAATCCCAGATGCGAAAGCCCTCGAAGGGTTCCGAGCCCGGGCCCCATCCAGTTCCCGGCGCACCGGTCAACGGAGGCCTGACGTTCGAGAACTCGATGATCCCGTAAGCCGGTTCGAGGCCGGCCGCAACAGTCACCGGGTCGAACACCCAGACACCGGCCCGTATTGCGTTGCCTTGCCAAGCGGGATCGAGGTAGAGGTCGACCTGGACGGCATCTCCGAATGACTCGGCCTTCTGGACGCCCTCCGTCCTATAGAACGCCGACACAGGGCTCGGATTGGCGCTGTCGATGCCGAGCCGGGCCACGTCGTTCCGGCCGAAAGCAGTGACAGACGTAAAACCGCCTGTGGGGAAGGTGCGGTCCTGCCGCCCAAGTTGCCACTTCGCCCGGCGTGAATGGGCCCAGCAGGTCGTCCTCTACTTGGGCCGACAGACCGACCGAGAGGGTTGCAATCGCAAGGGCGGACACCCCCACAGCCACGGCGCGCCACAGGTTTCGTGTGCGCTCTTTCGGCTCCTCTGTCACCGTTGAAGACCTCATAGCGTCACCTCGTTAGGGGGTAGGGACCGAATAAACCTAAGCACTAGTTCCTTCGACCGTCAACAAAAAATCCGTCGGGCGGTAGACCAATCGAGTCCTCGTGTGCGTTGTTGTGACATGAGCGAGGAACCGTGGCATGAAGCCAAGGAATGATGAGGAATGATCGAACCAGCGTCGAAAGGGCCGACATCGGACATCGAGCCTTTTCGTCAGGGACTTCGATCAGTTCCTGACGATCACACCACTTACGCCTGCGGGGTACGAAGCCGTGCCGCTGATCACATTCGCCTCGTGGCCTGGCTCTTACCCGCCTTTCCGAGTGGGCCCACCCAGCGGCTATCACTGGTCCAAGCACCTACCTAGACCCTCATTTGATGCTTCCTGTCAGGTCCATTCCGTAACCGCGCCACTGTGACCATGCCAGCCATCGGTCTGCCCATGAGAACCCGACGACGTTTTCGTAGTCGTTGTTATGGAAGGTGATGTCTCGGGCGGTGAACACCGACTTGTCACCTACGTCTTGGGCCGCGCCTGTCCTTCCCGATCTGACCACTGTGTTGTCGTGAACGGAGACGTTCCTCAGGAGGTAGGGCCCGAGGGCCCCGGACCCTCGGTTCTGTTGGATCAGGGTGATCCCGTTGTAGTTGCCCTCGAGGATGTTGCCGTAGATGTCCACGCCCTGGCTACCCGCCACCATGATCCCGCCCTCCCAAAGCCAACCTCGAGTGCGGAACCCGTTGCCCCGAACCTGGTTGTTGCGGATCGTCGCCGAGTATGAGATTTCATGGAAGATGCCCGCTCCCGAATTGCCCTCGACGATGTTGTTCTCATAGAGGGTGTTGACGTTGTCGGTGTCGGTCCACAGACCCGGGCCGTTGTTGTCATGTACGAAGTTGTCACGGACGACGAGGTTCTCCGTCGCGCCGAACTTGGACCCACCGGCTTCGTAGTACTCGTCGGCTCCGGTGGTGTTGTTCCTGTAGATCTCGTTTCCTTCGACCAGCGCCCCCGAATTCCGCACCCAAGAGATCTTGATGCCGATGACACCGTTGTCGTGGATCCTGTTGTTACGGGCGATCGACCCGTCGGATAGGGTCAATCCGGCATAGCTGTTGTGGTGCAGGTCACAGTTCTCGATTGTCCAGCCGAAACCCGCCGCCGCCCCCTCGTAGGTTCGTGCCGTGATCGGTGCGTACTGATCGTCAGGGCTGTAATTCCGGATCTCCAAACCTCTGACGGTCACGTTGTTGGCGCGATTAGGTTGCACCGCCCAATCGGTGACGTTTCTACCGTCCATGACCGCTCCCGGCTGACCGACCAGCACGTCGCCATGTTTCAGGTTCGCGGTTTGTCCGTAGTGCACCCCTGACTCCACGACAAAGATCGTCCCGGCAGGTTCAGCCGCAATGATCGGGTTCCAGCTGACACCGATGGGAAGCAATGTTCCGGCTGGCGGAGGCGGGTTGATCGGGGTCAGGCCCAGGGCTCGCATCAGGAAGGCCGCCATCTGACCACGGGTCACGTTGTCCTCGGGGCAGAAGCGGTCGTTGACCGGTGGATTGCAACCCTGCGTGATCTCTGCGGTGCCGAGCCGGTCGATCGCCGGCTCGAAGATCGAGTTGTCGTCGTCGACGTAGAGGCTACCCCCGCCGTCGTCAGTAAGTCCGAGGGCGCGGACCAGGAATCCGGCCATTTGGGCGCGGGTCACGAAATCATCGCCGCAGTACCGATCGTTGGCCGGTGGGTTGCAGCCCTGGGTGACCAACGCGGTCTTGAGACGGTCGGCGGCGTCCTCGTAAACCGCCCCGTTGTCGTCGACGAACAGGTCACCTCCACCGTTATTGACATAGTCAAAGGCTCGGACCAAGAAGATCGCCATCTGACCTCTGGTAACCAGGTCGTCTGGGCAGTAGCGAGTGTTCGCGGGTGGGTTACAGCCGAGGGTGATCCCCTCGGCGGCGATGGCCTCGATAGCGCCCTCAAAGATGCTGTCGTTGTCGTCGATGAAGGTGCCGCCCGGTGGCAACGCGGCCCAAGCCATCGTGGCGGTGAGCAGAACGCACCCGACGGTTGCTGCGCCGATCACTCTCCACTTTCCTATTGGGTCACCCCTTATCAGGTCGAGTGGTGTTAGCGAACCTATTCCATCGACTCTCGCGCGTCACTGCCAGTTGTTCACGATGAGCGTTTACCAACTTTTCCGGGAGGGCATGGCGGAGCATGCAGCGGCCACGATAGAACGAGCGTTCGGGCGTAGGTATGCAATCCGCTTGCCAATTGGCCGTTGAGCACTCTCGCCGAGTCGGTGGCCGCATCAGAAAACCTAAACGGGGTAAGGCTCTGCGTCGGTGGGTCCCGTGGGACTCGAACCCACAACCAACGGGTTAAAAGCCCGCTGCTCTACCAATTGAGCTAGAGACCCTGGAGGATCAAAGGCTACCGGCCCGATTGGGCCACCAACTGCTGCCAGCTAGGGTGGCGTGCCAGTCGAGCTACGGTGGTCGAGATGGAATTGATGACGGCGACGGCGCTGGCGATCGCAGTCGTGGCGGCGTTCAGGTCGACATGGTCCCCTTGCGGGGTGTCGATGCTCTCCTCGATCACTCCTCTCTCCGAGGCCGGTAGGGGTCATCGCTATTGGGCCACCGTGTCGTGGTTCGTGGTGGGGTCGGTGCTCGGTGGGTTGACCCTCGGCGCCGTAGCGGCTCTCGGCGCCATGGCCGTGGCCGGCCTGGGATTGTCGTCCTCCGGATCGGCCGCTTTCGTTCTCGCCGTCGGGTTGATCACCCTCGCCTCCGACCTCGGTATCGGTGGCTTCCGACTCCCGGCCAACCCACGTCAGGTGGAGAGGACGTGGCTCGATCGCTATCGCTCCTGGATCTACGGACTTGGCTTCGGCTGGCAGCTCGGAGTCGGGGTGGCCACCTATGTCATGTCGGCCAGCATCTATCTGATGGTCATCGTCGCCGCGGCGACCGGCGAGCCGTGGCTGGCGTTGGGAGTCGTCACATTTTTCGGTCTGCTCCGCGGGCTGGCGATCCTTCCCGCTGCCGGCGTGCGCACCCCGACCGACCTCGGGCGGCTCCATCGTCGCATCGAGCGCCTCCGTCCCACCAGCCGAGTGGTTGCCTTGGCCGGTCAGATCGGCGTTCTGACCGTTGCGGTCACCGTTCTCGCCGGAGTCCCCGTCGCGCTCGTGGTCGCCGCAGCCCTGTCGGTGGCTGCCTGGGTGTTCCGTGAGGGCCTGAGCGACCCAGCTCCCCGGGTGCGGGTGCCGGACAGCCCGGCCGAGCTGACCCAACCCGACTACAGCGGGTAGTCCCCGAACCGGCCCCAGGCAACGAAGACAGCCAGGGCGATCAGCACCACGTTGGCGATGATCGGCTGAGGTTCTTTCCGTCTGGCGTGCACCGCGATCGCACCAACCTGCTCGATGGCCAGGCCGGAGGCGGCGATCGGAACGAGAACAGGAGCGATCCCGGTCACGGCGGGGAGTATCAGACCTAGTGCCCCGAGGATCTCGACGACGCCGACAAACCTGACGAAACCGGGGGAGTAGTCCTCGGGCCAGCCCATGCTCGCCGTCAGCTTCTCATGCGGCTGCGTGCTCTTCATGATCCCGGCAGCCCCGAAGGCAAGAGCGAGAAGGATCTGGGCGATCCATAGGGCGGTGTTCATGGCTGCTTCCTTTATGCCTCCACGGGCCGGGCCCGGCTGATCCCTATGCCGCCGAGGGTGTCGTCTCCGTATCTCTCGATCTCTTTGGCCAGGTCCAGTCGCTGGGCAGTCATCACGACGTCCTCGGTGATCAGGTCGGCGGGAACCAGCCAGGAGACCTCGAACTCGATTCCATCTGGGTCCTTGCCGTAGAGCGCCTTGGTGGTGCCGTGGTCGGTAGCACCGACCAGGGCACTCCTGGTCGACAACTTGGCGCCTATCTCGGCCAGATCCTGGAGAGTGTCGACCTCCCAGGCGAGGTGATAGAGGCCGACCGATTGCCGGCCTGCCGCCGAGTCGGCGGCCCCATCGCCGATGGAGAAGAGGCCGAGGTCGTGATCGTTGTTGGAGCCCTCGGCCTGCATGAACACGGCGCCGGGAATGGGGAGCGGCAGACGTCGAAAACCCAGCACCTCCTCATAGAAGCGAGCGGAACGCTCGGCGTCCCTGACATACAGGACGGCATGGTTGAGACGATGAACGGACATTTTGCGTGCTCCTGATCTGGCTCTGAGCTTAGGTCAAGATAATTGAAGTCTCAAATATTCCCGGGTATGCTCCAGCTGATGCCGAGCCCATTGACCAGGACCGAATTGAGGGCCTGGTCACGGTGGGCAGGTGGCTCGAGATCGCTGTTCAACGCCCTCGATCGCCAACTCCGCGACGAGTCGGGGATGAGCCACGACGACTATCAGATACTGAGCCGGCTTCATCGCGCACCGGCGCGGGCCCTCCGGATGAGTGAGCTCGCCGCCGAAGTGGGCTTCTCGCCGAGCCGGCTCTCTCATGCCGTGAGACGGATGGAGGAAGAGGGGTGGGTCCAGCGCACCCCGAGCGAGATCGATCGTCGGGGCACGGAGTCCAGGCTGACCGATCTCGGGGTGAAGGTGGTCGAGGATGCATCGCCCGCCCATCTCGCCCTGGTCAGGCGGCTCACCTTCGACGTCATCGGTTCGGAGAGGATGACGGCATTGGCGGAAGCGATGGACGAGATCGGGCGCAATGCCCGTGGTCGCTAGCCGGCCTTGGTGAAGACGTGCACCCCATCCTCCCAGACCACCATGATCCAGGGCGTCGACGTGCCCGGGGTCACCCCCAGATGTGATGGGCTGCCGGAGTCCGACGGGCTGAACGGGTCGACTATCGGTTCCATCTGACCGACCTGCCCGTCTGGGCTCACCGACACGAACCCTCCAATGCCAAGCGTCTCGTCCGATTCTGGTATCCCGTAGGCCACCAGGAAGATCGTCCCATCGACCCCGGTCTCCACCTCGATCGCGCCGTGGGCGACGACCTCAGGGTCCTCCGAGTACCGCATCTGCAGTGTCCTGGTCAGCCCGGCGTCGGGTAGCTCGAGCACGATCTCGTCCCCGTTCACGCTCACCATGAAGGGCGTGCCGTCTCGGGCCAGTAGCCAGTCGACCGGATCCAGGGCTGGCTGTGCGGGGTCGAGGGCGTGAGGCGCCCCATCGTTGCCGAGCCCGTAGAGGAGCGCACCGTCGGTCGTCACCAGTGGCACGGCGCCCTCGAACGTGGCTCCCGTGGCCTGGCCGTCGGCGATCCGCAGCAGCGACATCGTGTCCTCCGAGGGAAATCCACCCGCGGTGATGGATCCGTCGTCGAGGCCCTGTGGCATTTGGTACTGGAAGTAGAGACCGTCGACCAGCAGGTTCTCGGGCATGACGACCTGGTCGAGATACGAGCCGTCGGCGGCGAAATGGGCGATGCGGAGACTGGCGGCGTCGAGGAACCACCATGAGCCGTCCGGTGTCTGGGTCCCGTAGTCCGGCCCGAGCATCAGGCCGTCGCCGCCCGGCGAGGTGCCGAGGAACTCCTCACCTTCGCCGTAAGGGAAGATCTGCTCGGTCCACCCGGGCCCCATTTCCGAGAACGGGGAGAGGAGGATGGGCACCGTCTGATCGGCGGCGGGGACACTCGTACTGGATGCGACCGTCGTCGTGGATCCGGGGGCGGTCGTCGTCGTATCAGCCGAAGTGGATGAGACCCCGGCGGTGGTGGTGGAGGTCGGTAGCTCGGTCGTGGTTGGTGGATCCGAGTCTCGATTGCAGACGGCGACCACGACAACGATGGCGACGACCAGGACGATCAAAGTGATGAGCCGGCCGCGAGACATGGCGTCAGGTTATGACGGGGGTGCTCTGCTGGAGAGGACCGCTGTGGTGAGCAGCCCGATGCGATCGGCCCGATAGCCTCGCGTTGGTGAGCAGCATCCGTTTCGGGATCTCCCGCCTGCCCCCTGAGGATGTCCCCGATGAGCAGTTCCTCGATGACCTGGTGGCCAAGGGTCATCGGGCTCTCGAGCTGCCGTTCGTCGATGGTTTCCCCTGGAAGGAGAAGAGGTGCCAGGCATTCGGCGAGCTGGCCGCCGAACGTGACATCAGACTCTCGGTTCATGCGCCCTATTTCGCCGGACTGACCTTGCCCGACGAGGACCGTGGGCGTCAGTCGCTGGCCGCCCTGGAGCACACGATGAAGCTGGGCAAGGCTTTGACGGCGCCGGTGATCGTCGCCCATTTCGGGTCCAACTACTCAGAGGAGCCGGATGTCCTGATGGATCGAATCCGGTCCCGACTCGATTCGGTGGTCTCCAAGGTCGAATCGCTCGGAGTAGGGATGGGCTTGGAGACGGCTGGCAACAATCGGTCATTCGGGAGCCTGGGCGACATCGCCATGCTCGCTTCCGAGTACTCCTTCGTTCGCCCCGTTGTCGACTGGGCCCATGTCCATGCGATGACCGGGGGTGGCCTCACCTCCAAGGACGCCTTCGTCTCGGTGTTCTCCTTCATTCAGAGTCAGTTTCCCGGCTGGATGATCGCCCCGCTTCAGACTCAGTTCTCGGACAACGAGTTCGGCGCCGGGGGCGAGATCCGACACATCGCCTACGGGGAGGGGACCCTTCGAGTCGGGCCACTGGTCGAGGCGGCCCAGGAAGCGGGGGTCGGCATGGTGCTGATCTCGGAGGCGAGGGACCTGGCCAGTCACGACCGGATCTGGGAGGAGACGAGACTGCAGATGGAGGCCAGGCCCTCCACAGACTCGGGCCGGCTCGTCTTCACCGCGGAAGCCCCTTTTCCCTCACCTATCAGCGCGATCAAGGAAGGCGATGGGTTCAAACCGGTGGGGCTCGATCGGCCGCTTCGGTTGACGAATCTGGACAAGGTCTATTTTCCCGACGAGGGCGTAACCAAGGGCGACCTGATCCAGTACTACGCCTCGGTGGCGCCGGTTCTGCTGCCCCATCTGGCAGGGCGGCCGATCTCGATGAGTCGCTACCCGGAGGGGATCAAAGGCCCTTCGTTCTACGAGAAGCGCGCTCCGGGCCACCAACCGGAGTGGATGAGGACGACACCTGTGGTGTCCGACTCCCAAGGCGGGGTCATCGACTTCCTCGTCGCTGACAGCGTCGAGGCGTTGATGTGGTTCGCCAACATGGGATGCATCGAGACCCATCCGTTCCACTCCCGTGAAGGTCGACTCGATCACCCCGACTACGCCATCTTCGACTTTGATCCGGCGGAAGGCTCTACGTGGGACCAGGTGGTGGAAGGTGGCCGGCTCCTCCAAGTAGCTCTCACGCAGCTCGGTCTGGCCGGTTATCCCAAGCTCTCCGGTGCGAGGGGGCTCCATGTCTATGTTCCGCTCGAGCCGGTACATGAATTCTCGAGGGTGCGGCGCTTCGTCGGTGAGGTGGGCAATTACCTGGCGGCGGCCAAACCAGACGCCATCACCATGGAATGGGACAAGCCGAAACGGAAGGGCAAGGTGTTCGTCGATCACAACCGGAACGCCTCCGGCCAGACCGTCGCCTCGGTCTATTCGGTCCGGCCCCGTCCTGGTGCATCGGTTTCGGCGCCGCTGACCTGGGAGGAGCTCGGCGAGATAGCCAACGGCGATATCACCATCATCAACCTCTGGGACCGTCTCCAGCGGTATGGCGACCTGTTTGCCCCGGTCGTTGCCGGGGGTCAAACCCTCGACGCCGCCGAGGAGGCCCTGGGGATCGCCTCAGGTTCGAAGTAACCGCCGTCTTGCTAGCGTCCTGTGATGGATCTGTACGCCCGGGTCAACATCCTGGGGGGCCTGTCAGTGCGGCTTCCCCGAGGGCGGCTGGATGACGCCATCGCCCTCGACAATGACCCGATCAGACGGGCCCGGCATTGGGCGGAGCAGGGCGTCGACTACATGCACATCGTCGATCTCGACGCCGCCGCCTATGGCGACTATCGCAACCGTGAGTTGATCGACCGGCTGATCGACGAGGTCCCGGTCCCGGTCCAGGTCGCTGGAGGTATTCGCTCCGAAGGTGAGGCGCAGCGTCTGATCCAGAAGGGAGCCTGGCGCATCGTCATGGGCACCGCCGCGATAGAGAACCAGAACATGGTCTGGGATCTATGTCGTGAGAACCCTGACAAGATCGCCGTATCGGTAGACGTCCGCTCCGATGAGGAGATCGTGACCAAGGGCTGGACGCAGAACAGCGGTCGCTATCTCGAGGAGGTGCTCATCGAGATGTCGTCGGCTGGCGTGGTGGCATTCCTCGTGTCCGAGGCCGGTCGTGACGCCCTCGAAGACCCGCCCAACTTCCAGATCATGGCCGAGGCGTTGGCCACGGTCGAGCAGCCCGTGATCGCGGCGGGCGGGGTCAGGGACCTCGAGGATCTACGAGACCTGTTGCGTCTGGAGGCCGCCGGGCGAAGCCTCGATGGGGTGGTCGTCGGTCGTGAGGTGACGGCCGGCCGCTTCACCATCGAGGAGGCGAAGCAGGTGCTCGCCGGTGGTGGACCCACACGGGCCCCGGGCGGGGTAGTGGCCACCACAGTCCGTGTCGGGGTGACCTCCTTGCAGAAATCCCTCGATTTCTACGGCGGGCTCGGGTTCACCCATGTCCGCACGCCCACGCAGGGTGTTGCGGCCGAGGTGATCGAGTCGGCGAAGGGGCAAAGGATCGAATTGGTCGAGGGTCAAGATCGGCCCGCCGCCCTCACCTTCGTCGTCGACGACCTGGAGCGCTGGGGTCAGCACCTGAGCAGCCTCGATCTCGAGATGAGCGCCAGAGACAACGTCATCGAGATCACCGACCCCGACGGGCTCCAGCTTCGGTTCGAGCAAGCCTGATTCGAGCTACTCGAATCAGTTCTTGATCAGGGTCCGGGATTGTTCCCGGAGAAACTGGCGCAGGTACCAGGGACCGCCCCCGCCGGTGCCGGATGTCCCCGACCCCTTCCAGCCGCCGAACGGATTGATGTCCGGCCAGGCGCCGGTTGTGGCTCCGGCCGCCCGGTTCACGTAAGTGACACCCGCCTGGATCTGGTTGAACCAGGTGTCGATCTCCTCTTCCTCGCCGCTGAAGAGCCCGGCGGTGAGACCGAAATCGGTGTCGTTGGAGAGGGCGATCCCTTCTTCCAACGACTTGACCTTGGTGACGGCCACGAAGGGAACGAACAGCTCTTCCTTCCAGACCCATGAGTCGAGAGGGGCGCTGACCACGGTGGGCGCCACGTAGGACCCCTTCGCCAGTTCGCCCTCGGTGAGGGCAACGCCCCCGGCCAGGACCTCCCCGCCGCTGTTCTTCACCTCGTCCACCGCCTTCTGGAAACGCTCCACGGCAGCATCATCGATGACAGGTCCCATGAAGGTGCCCTGCTCGAGGGGATTGCCGACTGCAACGGATCCGGTCGCCTCGACCAGCTTGTCGATCAACTCGTCGTAGACCTCCTCCTCGACGTAAACCCTGGACGTTGCGCTGCACTTCTGGCCGCTGAGGCCGAATGCACCCCGGACAATCCCCTGTGTGGCCACGTCGAGATCGGCGCTCGAGGTGACGACGACCGGGTTTTTCCCACCCATCTCACACACCACGGGCTTTGGCCTCGTCTCGTTCACCGTCCGGTACAGGTACATGCCCACCGGATAGGAGCCGGTGAAGGTGAGCCCGTCGACCTTCGGGTGATGGGCCAGGTAGTCCCCGATCTCGTCCCCACCGGTGACGACATGGAGGGCCTCCTTTGGCAGGCCGGCCTCCAGCATCACCCGATGGAACTCGAGCGCCATCAGGGCCCCCTGGTTGGACGGCTTGATGACCACTGTGTTGCCGGTGATCAATGCTCCGGTGGAAGGGCCGCCGGCGAGCGCCATCGGGAAATTGAACGGTGAGATGACTCCCCAGACCCCGAACGGGCGCAACACCGAAGTGTTGGCGTCATTGGGACCGTGAGAGCTGAGCGGGGTGATGAATCCGTCATGCTCGGTGATCTGACCCGCGTAGTAGCGGAGGAACTCGACGGTCTCGGCCACATCGCCCAGCGACTCGAGACGGTTCTTCCCGATCTCATAGGACATAAGGGCAGCGAGCTCGAAGAGCTGGCCGTCCATGTGATCCGCCGCCGCCAGCATGAGATCTCGCCGGCGTTCCCAGCCCCAAGCCTCCCATTCCGGTGCGAAGGCCTTGGCGGCGGACAGCGCGTCGTCCACGTCCTGGGTCACTGCCTGGGCATAGCGGCCAACGACGATCCCGGAGTCGATTGGCGAAACCTCTGCGTAAAAATCCCTGTCCTTGCGATGCTTGCCATCGACGGCGACGCCGTGATCCTGCCCGAGCCGCGGCTTCACGCTCTCCAGGGCGTCCTCATAGGCCCTGTTCATCTCCTCGTTGTCCGTGGACATCGTGGCGTAGGTGATCTTCATCGGCATGGCTGTGCTGGGTGCGGGCTCATAGCGACCGACGTTAACCAATGGCCGGCACCCGAATCCGGGGAACCGGTTGGGCTACCGAAGCGAGCAGAGGCTGGCTAGCGTTTCCATCGCAGATGCCAGATTCACCGTGGGTTCTCTACTGGCCTCTCCTGCTGGTGGGGGCCTATCTCTTGGGGTCGATTCCGTTCGCCCAGGTCGTCGGGCGCCTCCGGGGCGTGGATCTGCGCTACGTCGGCAGCGGCAACGTCGGTGCCGGCAACCTGACCCGCGTCGCCGGTTGGCAATGGGGGCTAATTGGCGGCGTGCTCGACGGCCTCAAAGGCTTGTTCCCGGTTCTGATCGCTCAAGGCATGGGGTTTGGCAAAGGCGCCGCCGGGATGGTGGGGCTCATGGCCGTTGTCGGTCATAACTGGTCGGTGTTCCTGAGGGGTCGATCGGGGCGCGGCCTGGCTACTTCAGTTGGTTTGTTGCTCGCTCTCGACCCGGTGCTGCTGGTCTGGACCACGGGCTGGTCGGTGGCTGGCTGGAAGATCGGTGGGGGTGTGGCCGGCTTCCTCGGATGGGGCCTCCTGCCCATCGTCTCCACTGCCATGGGTCGTCCAGCGACTGAGTCGCTGGTCCTTCTGGCTCTCTCGATCGTCATCATGGCGCGCAGGATGCAGGGCAACCCCGACAGCGCGCGCGGCATGCGTCCGGCGATGAGGCGTGCGATCTTCGACACAGATCCGGGTGGTGGGGACTTTCCGCAAGGCGCGGACGACCTGCTGACTCCATGAGCCCGAAGCGGGTGGCATGGATCGCGGTCATTGCCGCGATCGTTTACGCCGGTTTCGCCGGTTTCATCCTCAACAACTTCGAACTGCCGGAGATGAACGCGTACGCGTGGGGTCTGGTTGCACTCGCTGCCCTCGCCCAGATCACGGCGAGCTGGTTCTACGGGTTGCTCTACAAAGAGTCGGTGGAAGAGGCCGGTGGCCAGCTCAAGGCCTTTTCTGCGTTCAAAGCAGCATTGGTCGGCGCAGGTGTCGCCCGGCTCATACCGGCCGGCGGGGCCATCACCCCGGTGGCTATGGGCTGGACCGTCCGGGATGAAGAGCCCGGAACGACCGGCGCCGCGGTTCGGGCCGTCCTCCTCAACTATGCCGGGCTGCTGATGATGACCGGGGTCGGACTGCTGCTGGCCCGGCCTGAGGATTCAGCCCGGATCGCCTCCGTCAGCCTGACCGTTCTCGCCCCGTTCGTCCTCCTCGCCGGCGTCCTCCTCATGTTTGGCTCCGGGAAGCTGGGATCACTCTCCCGATTCCTGCCTAAGGCCATTCGCAAGCGTCTCGATACGACGGTCATCGACCATCTCCCCGGCCCGGAGTCGCAGACCTACATCTGGTGTCGGCTGATCCTCGAGGGCACCGCACTTGGCCTCGTGCTCATCGCGTTCGGGCTCGACGTGAATGTGTTCCAGGTCATGGCCGCCTTCGGCGCGGCGTCGATCGCCGGAGGGCTCCCGGGCACCCCCGGCGGACTCGGGGTCACCGAGGCCGGGCTGGTCTTCATCCTCAGCGCCTACGGCTTCCCGGCAGCCACGACCGTGGCGCCCGTGATCATCTACCGGATCGTCTCCTATTGGCTGCCGGCGGCCCTCAGCTTCTTCGCCGGAGGTATGACCTTCCTCAGGTCGCCCGAGGCGAAGGCTGCTGCGGAAGTCGATTACGAGGGACAGCACTGAAGTAGCCTCGGGTCATGCCCGAGACCATCGACTTCAACCTTCCCAACCAGGATGGGGAGACCGTCAGCTCCGAGGATTTCGCCGGGAAGCGCCTGGTCATGTTCTTCTATCCGGCCGCGATGACGCCGGGGTGCACCAAAGAGTCGTGTGACTTCCGCGACAGCTACCAGGAGTTCTCCGAGGCGGGTTACGAGATAGTCGGGGTCAGTCCCGACACTCCGGCCAAGAACGCAAAGTTCAAGGAGAAGGAGGGCCTCAACTTCGACCTGCTCTCCGATCAGGACAAGGAGCTGGCCACCTCGCTCGGTGCCTGGGGTGAGAAGAAGATGTACGGGAAGACGATGGACGGCCTGATCAGGTCCACATTCGTCATTGGCGCCGACGGCCAGATCGAGAAGGCGTACCGGAACGTCAAGGCCACCGGTCACGTCGCCCGGGTCAAGGCTGACCTCCTGGGCTGAGTTTCCTCCCCCAGGAGCGAAGCGACGTTGGGGGAGGTGGCCCGCAGGGCCGGAGGGGGTCTTTGGGGGAGGTGGCCAAGGAGTCCCCCCTCCCCGCCTGCGGCGGGACTCCCCCCTTCGGGGGGAGAAACAGGGCCGGAGCGGGCTATTCGCCTAACTCGATGCCGGCCAGCTCTTCCAGGGCCTTGACCAGGGCGTGGTTGCCCTCAGAGCCGAGATCCTGGGCCTGGAGAGCGCGGTAGAGCTGGAAGACCAGGGAAGTCCCGGGCAGCGGTATGCCCAGTTCGTCCGCCGTGTCGAGAACGATGCGAAGGTCTTTCTGCTGCAGGTCGATGGTGAATCCGGGTCGCCAGTCGCGGGCGATCATCTGTGGGCCCCGGTTGGACAGCATCCACGACCCTGCTGCCCCGCCTTCGACCGCCGCCAGCGTCGTACCCAGATCTAGGCCAGCCCCTTGCGCCAGCAGCAATGCTTCGGAAGCGGCCAACTCATTGAGCACGACCAGCACCTGGTTGACCGCTTTGGCCATCTGGCCCGATCCCGGCTCCTCGCCGATGTGTGTGATCGTCTTCGAGTAAGCCTCCATGAAGGGCCGAGCGCGCTCCAAGGCCTCGCTAGGGCCGCCGGCCATGACCGCCAGGGTCCCTTTCTCGGCGCCCTCCGACCCACCGGATACCGGTGCGTCCACCCAGGACACCCCGGACTCGGAGGCGCGGGCTGCGAGTTCCCGAGTGGCGCCGGGCGAGATCGTGGAGTGGTCGACGAGGACCGCGCCTCGGGTCAGGCCGTGGATGACTCCGTTGTCGCCGAAGACCACTTCCTCCACATCCGGCGTATCGGACACGCAGACGAAGACGATGTCGCTCGCCTTGCCCAGCTCAATTGGGTCGGCTGCGAGGTCACAGACGAGATCCACTCCCTTTCCTGCGGTCCGGTTCCAGACGGTCAAGCTGTTCCCGGCCATGAGCAGGTTCAGGGCCATCCCGTGACCCATCGTGCCGAGGCCGATGAAACCGAGACGAGTCATGGCCGGGCACTCTAGGGGTGTGCTAGACCCACCCCATGCCCCACGATCGACTCGATGCCACCATGGCCGGCGAGGTGTCGGCCCTGCGCCAATCGGGGACAGCCAAGGGATCCGAGGCCGTGATCGTGGGCATCGAGCCCGAGCACGAAGGGCACGGTCCCCGCTATCTCCTCGAAGGAGACGATCGGCGATTCATCAGGATGAACTCCAACGGCTACCTCGGCCTTTCACGGCACCCGGCACTGATCAAAGCCGAGGAGAGGGCGACGAAGGAGTTCGGCGCCGGGCCGGGAGCCGTGCGGTTCATCTCGGGCACGTATCGGGCACATCTCGATCTCGAACGACGGCTGGCGTCCTTTCATGTGCGTTCGTCGTCGATGATCTTCTCCTCGGCCTATGCCGCCGTCGTCTCGAGCCTGACTTCGCTGATCACCCCCGACACCGTGGTGCTCAGCGACGAGCTGAATCACAACTGCATCATCAACGCCCTTCGTCTCTCCCGCCCGGCCTCGAGGGAGGTCTATCCCCATCTCGACTTCGCTGCACTCGACACGCTGCTTGCCCGGCCGGCGGGGGCGTCGCGAGCGATTGTCGTAACCGACGGGGTGTTCTCGATGCGCGGCGACTACGCCGATCTCTCGACGCTTATGGAAGTCGCCCGGGCGCACGACGACGCGTTTGAGGAGAACGTTGTTGTGGTGGTCGACGACTCCCACGGGGTGGGAGCCTTCGGGGAAACAGGTCGGGGCACCGAGGAGTTGTCCGGATCAGGCCAGGTGGACGTCCTCATCGGCACGCTGGGCAAGGCTTTCGGGGTCAACGGGGGATATGTGACCGGGAGCCAGAGCCTCACCGACTTCCTGCGGGAAAAGGCACCGATGTACATCTACTCCAACCCGATCACCGTGGGTGAGGCCGCCGCCGCCACTGCGGCGTTGTCGGTCGTCGATTCCGAAGAGGGCAGCTCCTTGTTGAGGCATCTCGCAGCTATGACGGCCAGATTCGAGAACGGTCTCGTCGACCTGGGTCTGGAGACGATCCCGGGCCCCCATCCAGTGGTGCCGCTCATGATCAGGGACACAGAGCAGACAACGGCCCTGGTCCGGCATCTCCACGACAACGGCATCCTCGCCACCGGTCTCAACTACCCGGTTGTGCCCAAGGGCGACGAGGAGATCCGGTTCCAGGTCAATGCCGACCACACCGAGGCCGACATCGATGGGGTGTTGGAGGTACTGGGAGCGTTCTAGGGAACCGCGAGCAGATCGACCGGCGTCGAACAATCGTGAGGCAACCGAACCGAGTCGCGGCAGTTGTCGCGTTGTTTCTGACAGTCGCTGCCTGTGCGCAGCCTCCCGCCGGGGTCGAGCCAGAGCCGAGCACCATCCCGCCGGCAATCATCCCTTCGACCACCCCGCCGTCGGCGCAGGTGGTGAATTGTGAGGGCATAGACACGCCTTACGCCCCAGATGACTGGTATGCCGACACCCCGATCTATGTCGGTAATGAGATGCCAATCGAGGAGGTGCGGGCATTCGCCCATACCCTCGAGGGCTTCCAGGAGGTGTGGATCGACCGGGCTCACCATGGCTGGATCGGAGTGGGGTTCCACAACGCCGACGTCGAGGCACGTCAGGCCGCGTTGGAGGGCGAGTTCCCGGGTGTCGGGGTGGTTGCGGTGAACATGCCATACACCGCGGCCGAATTGGAAGAGTTCTCCCGGGATCTCCAGAGCCGTCTCCCCGATGGGATGAAAACGGCAAGCATCTATGAGGTTCAGGGATTCATCGAGATGTGGGTGGGTCGGCTCAATCCGGAGAACATCGCCTCCGTATCGGACGTTGTCGGGGACGCCCCGGTCTGCATCAGTGGCCAGGACCCGGCGACCACGCCTGCAGACGGTCCGCAGCTCGAGAGCGGCGATGGATGGTCGTACCTCGGTGAGGCTGACACCATGCCCGACACCGAATATCCCCGAATCCTTGCCGACCCTGCGGATCTGAGCGCGATGTGGGATCAGCTCGGGATCCCTGGGGAGCCACCTGACGTCGACTTCGAGAAGCAGTGGTGTTTTCCGTGGTGATCGGTCACAGCGGCTCCTGCCCCCGGACCCGTCTCGATGAAGTCGTCGTCGATGACAGCGTGGTGTATGTAGTGGTCCCCACCATCACAGAGGAGATGGGTTGCACGGCTGATTGGGTTCCTCGCACCTATCTGGTCGCCGTTGAGCGGGATCGACTCCCAGCGCCTCCCTTCCAGCTCACGACCGAGGAGGGGTATGGATCGCGGGTAGAGATCGCCACTGATCTACGGGTCCCGGGCAGTGTCCCTGCACGAGGCGACGTCGTTCGGGCCGAGGCCGGGCCGGTTCGAGAGGTCACCCCGATGCCCCATATGGATCGAACCGGGATTTCCCAGTCCGCCACTGACCATCGACCCCGCGTGTGGCGTCGCCTATCTCGGGGAGATCAATACCGTCCACTGGCATCGGGCCGAGGGGAGCGGGATGCCCGCTGAGTGGGAGGCGGCAACAATCGATGGTCTCCTCGATCTCGAGCTGATGATGACGCCGGGCCCGGAGCCGACTTTGACCGCGTCAGCAAGCGGGGTTGACGTGGTGTATCTGCCGGGTCCGGAGACCACGAGGGCCTGCGACTGACTGTCACTCTCCATCGGATTCGGCGATCGCCCTTTCTATCTTCTTGCGATCGACGCCGAGGCCGGCGAGACACATGGCCTCGGGAGATTTCTGATCACGGAGCACTCCGAGCAATAGGTGCCCCGGGCGAATGACTCGCGATCTCGTTCGGATCGCCTCTCGAAGGGCTAGTTCGAGCACCTTCTTTGCATCTGCAGTGAAAGGCAGGTGACCGGTTACCGGCTCCTGCGCTGGTCCCAGGATGCCCTCCATCGACTCTTTCACCTGCTCCAAGGACACGCCCTGAGACTCGATTGTCATGGCAGGCAGGCCTTGTGGATCTTCGATCAGCGCCAGAACGATGTGCCCGGGCTGTATGTGGTCGTGCTTGGCTCCGCGAGCGTGTTCTACGGCCTCCATGGCGACGGAGCGGGCATCGTCGTCGAATCTCGTGAACATGCCCTGGCTCTCCCTCGGCACGCGTCTCGCGACGAATCGCTTCTGGACCGCCTGCTTGCTCACCCCAAGGGCACCACCAATCTCGGCCCAGGAAGCTCCGGAGTCCCGGGCCCGGTCGACGAAGTGGCCGATGAGTTGGTCGGCCAATACATTGAGTCCTTCGGCGACTCCGACCGCCTCGGCGAGTTGGTCGAGCCGCGTTCCTTCCGGGACATTGGTCTCGACGAGGTCGACCAGCTGCTCCAGTTGCGGGGGTTGGCTCATCGCGTCAACCTTAGGTTGACGATGAGCTCTGCGTCAACCAGTGGTTGACGGCTGTCCGATCACGACGAGCACCGCACCGGCTTCGACCTGATCGCCAGGGGCGCAATCGACCTCGTCCAAGATCCCGTCATGAGGCGCCCGGAGGGTGTGTTCCATCTTCATCGCCTCGAGCACCACGAGCACCTGACCGGCCCTGACTCTGTCACCGACGCTCGCTTCGACCCTGACCACCCGCCCCGGCATCGGCGCATGCAGCGACCCGGGAGTCTCGACTGACTCGGGCGAAGGAAACCTGGGCAAGGCGTCGAGGCGAACCGGTGCCCGCTCGGAGTCGACATGGCGGACCTCGCCATACCTGGCCACCTCGAAGCTGTGGTCGAGTCCGTCGTGGCTGAGTTCGACCCGATCGGGCGTGATTTCGGTGACGTAGATGGGGCCGAGATCTTCGACGACTGGGGCGGGTGTGATCGAGTATCGGATCACGTGAGTTCCGTGATCGCCTCGATACACCCGCTCCTGATAGTTGCCGGGCCGATTACGCCAACCCGAGGGAATCGTCCTCAGCACCCGGAACCGGCCCCGATCGAACTCCTGGTCGGCCAACGCCGCCGCCATCGCCGACAGGCGCTCGGTCTCCATGTCCGCGAGTGGCCGGCCGAGGTGCGTCGGGTCATGCCGTTCGAGGAAGTGTGTATCCATCGCCCCCGACCGGAACTCATCGTGTTCCAGGATCCGAACCAGTAGCTCGCGGTTGGTGACGGGACCATGGAGCTTCGCCCGGCGCAACGCCTGGGCCAGTGTCTCGACCGCACGGTCTCGGGTGGCGCCGTGGGCGATGATCTTGGCCAGCATGGGGTCGTAGAACATCGACACCATCGAGCCGTCCTCGACCCCGGAGTCGACCCGCAATCCGGGCAGACCGGGAACTTCGAACCGGTGGATCATCCCGGTGACCGGGAGGAAGTCGTGGCGGGGGTCCTCGGCGTAGAGCCTTGCTTCGATCGCATGTCCCGAGATGACTGGCTCGACGTCGATCGGGGCGCCGTCGGCGATTTCGATCTGGAGACGCACCAGGTCCAACCCGGTGACCATCTCGGTGACGGGGTGTTCCACCTGGAGTCTCGTGTTCATCTCCAGGAAGTAGAAGTCGCCGTCCTGGAAGAGAAACTCCACCGTCCCCGCCCCGACGTATCCCACCGCAGTAGCTGCCGCCACCGCTGTCTCACCCATCCGCTGGCGCAGGCTCTCGTCGATCGCGAGTGAGGGCGCCTCCTCGATGATCTTCTGATGCCGCCGTTGGATCGAGCACTCCCGTTCGAAGAGGGAGATCACCCGGCCGTGACCGTCTCCGAGCACCTGGATCTCGATGTGACGTGCTGCCTGCAAATACTTCTCCAGAAAGACGGTGTCGTCGCCAAAGGACGAGGCCGCCTCCCTTCGCGCACCTTCGATCGCCTCGGTCAGACCCGAGGGATCGCCGACGATCCTCATCCCCTTACCCCCACCCCCGGCTGACGCCTTTACCAGTACCGGGTATCCGAGCCCTTCGGCGGCTGCCTCCGCCTCATCGTTCTCTGTGAGGTCGATGGCGCCGAGTGTGGGGACTCCTGCGGTCTCGACCAATGTCTTCGAGCGGAGCTTCGAGCCCATGACCTCGATTGCCTCCGGCGGCGGGCCGATCCAGGTCAGCCCCTCCTCCATGACGCGGCGTGCGAATTCGGCGTTCTCAGCCAGAAAGCCGTACCCGGGATGGATGGCGTCGGCCCCGCTCTGTTTGGCAGCTCCGAGTACGCCATCGATGTGCAGATAGGTTTCGGTGGGGGTCGAGCCGGGAAGGTTTACTGCATGATCTGCTTCGAGCACGTGCGGTTCGGTCGTGTCGGGATCCGAATGGATGGCGATCGTTTCGATGTCCATTTGACGACAGGTGCGGAACACGCGGCGGGCGATCTCACCGCGGTTGGCCACCAGAATTCTTCGGATCATTCGCTCGATGAGCGTACCGGTGGAAACCATTTCACCCTCTGGAACGTCATATGCCTGTCGTCATAACTACGAGTTGAGGTCCAAATGAGTGATACCCAGTTGATGGAAAGACAGGATCGGGAGACGGTCGAGAGGCTTGAACCCGCTCCGAGACGCCGGAAGACCATCGTGCCGATTGCCATCGTCAGCGGCGTCGTCGCCCTCTTCGTCGTGATCGGGATCTGGGTGGTTTCCAGCCTCCAGGATCTGGTCGATGCAGTGCCGACACCGGGTGACCTGGCGGCCGTCTTCGAGCCGGAGCCGTATGAGGAGATCGGCCCGGTGGTCATCAGCTCGATCCGGGACATGTCCAATCTGACCACTGTGGAGACGGTCCAATACACGATCGTCGACAAGGGCACAGATCAGGGATGGCTGGAATGGGCCCGTGGTGACAGCCTTCAGTTGTTCGCCGTGGCGCGGATCGGCGCCGGCATCGATATGAGCGGTATCTCCGTGCAGAACGTCTCATTGGATGACCAGGGCGTGGTCGAGATCACAGTCCCGGCTGCCGAGATCCAGTACGTGTCTGTCGACAACGAGGCAACCCAGATCCTCGATCGGGAGACCGGGCTGTTCACAAAGGGTGACCCCAGGCTCGAGACCGATGCACGTCAAGTAGCCGAAGAGGTCCTGGTTCAGGCCGCCGTAGATGATGGCGTTCTCGCCGACGCCGAGGCCAATGCTCGTCAGGTCTTGACCGACTTCCTGCTCGGCCTCGGATACCGCGATGTGGTGGTCGAGTTCGCCGGCTGAGGCTCGTAACCTCCCCGGGTGAAAAGCGAAGAGCTCACAGTTCAAACCGGGGGACATGGCGGCGTCTTCGACATCACGGCCCACATAGCGGGGTTCGCTTCGGGTCAGGGTGACGGGCTGCTCTCCGTTTTCGTTCCTCATGCCACGGCTGGTGTAGCCGTGATCGAGGTAGGCGCCGGGAGCGACGACGACCTGATCGCAGCCATCGACGATCTACTTCCTGCAGAGCAGGGCCGGTGGCGTCACGAGCACGGCAGTCCTGGACATGGTCGCGATCACGTGTTGCCGGCGTTCGTGTCGCCGAGCCTCACCATCCCGGTTGTCGCAGGCAGACCGACATTGGGCGTTTGGCAGTCGGTGGTGCTGGTCGACACCAATGTCGACAACCAGACCAGGAAGGTGCGCCTCTCCTTCATCGAAGGGTGACCGGCATGACGCCAGCACTCGAGACCCGACGACTGCGGCTGACACCGCTCGACCCGTCGGACGCCGGCGAGATGGTGTCGGTCCTGGGCGACGACCAGCTCTACGTCTTCACAGGTGGCAGGCCGCCGACCCTGGCTGAGCTCGAAGAGAGATATCGGGCGCAATCGGCGGGATCGCCCTCCGAGGGCGAGACATGGCACAACTGGATCATCCGACTGGTCGAAGACGGGGCGGCGGTTGGGTTCGTGCAGGCAACTGTGACCGGTGAGGAAGCCGAGATCGCATGGCTGGTCGGCGTCGATTGGCAGGGCCGGGGCTTCGCTACCGAGGCTGCAACTGCGATGATCGAATGGCTCGCCGCTGGCGGGACACGGCGACTGGTCGCTCACATCCATCCCGACCATGCTGCCTCGGGAAAGGTGGCGGCTGCGCTCGGGTTGTTGCCGACCGGAGGGGTGGACTTCGACGGTGAGGAAATCTGGGAGGGTTGATCACATCCGAAAGACGCCGAAGCGATCAGTTCCCTTGACCTCGGCGGAATGGGTGGCAGAGAGGGCGATGCCGAGCACGTGTCGGGTGTCCCGGGGATCGATGAGCCCGTCATCCCGAACTCTCGCGGTCGAGAAGTAGGCCAACTCCTCGGCTTCGATCTGAGCTTCGACCTCTTTGCGTCGCTTCTCGTCTGCCTCTTCGTCGAAGGGCTCCCCCGCGGGATTCGGACGCCTGACGGGCGATGATCGACATCACGCCGGCGAGCTGGGTCGGCCCCATGACCGCCACCTTGTGGTTGGGATAGCCGAAGACGAATCGGGGGTCGTAGGACCGCCCCGACATCCCGTAGTTCCCGGCGCCATAGGAGACGCCGGCCATGAGAGCGATGTGGGGCACCTCGGAGTTGGCCACGGCATTCACCATCTTGGCGCCGTCCTTGATGATCCCCCGCTGCTCGTAGTCCTTGCCGACCATGTATCCGGTGGTGTTGTGGATGAAGAGAAGCGGAGTGTCGTAGCGGTTGCTGAGCTGGATGAACTCGGTGGCCTTCTGCGCCTCCTCGGAGAAGATCACGCCTTGCTGGTTGGCGATCACGCCCACCGGGAAACCGTGGATGGATGCCCAGCCGGTCAGGATCGATGTGCCATAAACCGCCTTGTACTCCTCGAAGCGGGAGCCGTCGAGGGTCCGGGCCAGGATCTCTCTCATATCGAAAGGGACCCGGAGGTCGCTCGGGATCACGCCCAGGATGTCGTCGACTTCGTGAACCGGCTCGTCGGGGTCCTTGGTCGGCCCATAGCCGCGCTTGCGCCAGTTGAGATGGCTCACGATGTCACGGCCCATCCGGATCGCCTCGTGCTCGTCCTGAGCGAAGTAGTCGGAGAGACCCGAGACCTTGGAGTGCATCTCGGCCCCGCCGAGCTCCTCGTCGGTCGACTCCTCACCAGTAGCCATCTTCACGAGGGGCGGGCCGCCGAGGAACACCTTGGCCTGCTCCTTCACCATGACGGCGTAGTCGCACATTGCCGGGAAATAGGCGCCACCCGCCGTCGAGCTGCCGAACACGATGGCGATGGTCGGGATGCCCGCTTTGGAGAGACGGGTGAGGTTTCGGAACCACTTGCCTCCGACGATGAACACCTCGGCCTGGTCGGGGAGGTCGGCGCCGCCCGACTCGACCAGATTGATCAGGGGTAGCCGGTTCTCACCTGCGATGTCCATGATGCGAAGGGTCTTGGCCACCGAGTAACGGTTCATCGAGCCGGCCTGGCTGGTCGGGTCGTGGGCGAGGATGGCGCATTCCACCCCCTCCACCACGCCTATCCCGGTGACGACATTGGCCCCCAGGTTCTTGTCGGTGCCCCAGGCGGCCAGGGTCGAGAGCTCGAGGAATGGGGCGTCCAGGTCCAGAAGCAATTCGATGCGCTCCCGGGCCAGGAGCTTTCCGCGGTCCCGGTGACGCTTGATGTACTGCTCGCCTCCACCCTGTCGGGCCTTCTCCATGAGTTGTTCGAACTCGGCGAGCTTTTCCTCCATGGCGGCCCGATTGACCCGGTATTCATCCGACCGGGGATCGACTCTGGTGGGCAGGACCTGCACATTCCTAATGTACGGCAACAAACATGGCGGACGGGGTGCTTTGAAATGAAAGCGGCGGACTTCCAGGACCTGGTCGGGACCGAGATCGGGGTCAGTGAGTGGATGGAGATCACCCAGAGACCGGGTGGATGCCTTTGCTGACGCCACTGATGACCATCAGTGGATCCATGTCGATCGTGAACGGGCCGCGGCGAGCCCTTTCGGGGGGACCATCGCCCACGGGTTCCTCACCCTCTCCCTGACGGTTGCGTTGTCCGAACAGGTTCCGCTCGAGGTCGGATCCCCCCTGATGGGCATCAACTATGGGCTGGAGAAGGTCCGTTTCCCCGCTCCGATCCCGGTGGGAACCCGGATCAGGGCCAGAGTCGGTCTTGTCTCGGTCACCGATGTCGAGGGTGGGATCCAGCTCAACCGTCAGGTCACGATCGAGGTCGAGGGCACCGAGAAGCCGGCCATGGTCGCCGAGACGGTCAGCCGGCTGTACTACTGACCTCGAAGGCTGATTGGGATCTAGCAGGCTTCGCCCGCCCCCGACCACGATCACCTCGCCGGTGATGTAGCTGGAGAGGGGTGTGAGGAGCCACCAGACTGTGTTGGCGATCTCGTCCGGGGTCCCCATCCGGTCGAGGGGGATCGAGTCGACCATCTTCTCCCGGATGTCCTCGGGGATGGCCATGCTCATCTCCGATGAGATCAGGCCCGGGGCCACTGCGTTGACCCGGACATGGGGGGCCAGAGACAGAGCCATGGCCCGGGTCATGCCGACCACCCCGCCCTTGGACATCGAGTAGTTGAACTGGCCGAAGTTGCCCAGATATGCCCGGGAGGCGATGTTGACGATGGATCCGCCGTCGGACATCAGAGGAGCCAACTCGGTCGTCAATCGATAGGTCGCCCCGAGATTGATCTCGAGAACGGCGGCGAAGTCCGCGTCTTTCAGATTGACCAACCGGGCGTCCCGGGTGATCCCGGCGTTGTTGACCAACCCGAGCAGGGGCGACCCTGATGCCTCGACCGCTTCGGTGACCAAACCCGGGCCTTCGATCGAGATCAGGTCGACCTGCACCGGGATGATCGACTCGGAGAGCGCCAGCTCGGGGGCGATGTCGACGCCGATGACGGTCAACGGACCGGTCGACGCCATCTTCTCGGCGATGGCCCTGCCGATACCACGTGCCGCCCCGGTGACAACGATGGTCCCGTTCATGCCAGCGTCTTCCCGATGTGGCCCGAACCGACCCTTATCAGCTCACCGTTGACGCTGCCGTCGTCGAGCAGGCGACGGGCCCACCCTTCCGCCACCGAACGCTCCTCCTGGTCGAAGGCGACCACGTTCGCCGTCCATCCCTTGCGAGCTCCCTCCAGCGCGGCCGTGCGTGCAGCAGAGAGCAAACCGCAGGCGACCATCGCGTTCGCTGGTCCCCTTCTCCCCAGCAGGTCGTCCTGACGCACGACATAGACGATCGATTCCTCGCCCTGCGCCACCGACCGAGCCGCCTCGAACGCCCGGGTCAACTCGGCGAGGACCGAGGCCCAGTCCTCGTCGACGTCTTCGGCCCAATGGACCAACCCGCTCACGAGACGACCGCGGTCCCGGACGCGACCATCTTCTCGATTGAGTCGGGATCTACCCCCGCCTCCCGCAGGATCGGCCGGGTGTGCTGGCCCAGAGTGGCAGGGGGGGAGGTGGCGCGGGCGGGCGCGCCGTCGATGTGGATCGGCGAACCGGTGGTCTTCACCGAGCCTGCCACGGGATGGTCGAACTCGACGATCATCTCGTTGTGCCGCGCCTGCGGGTCGGTCAACGCCTCGCTCAGGGTGAGGACGTGACCCACGGGAAGACCGGCCTCACCGAGCACGGTCACCCAGTGATCGGCCGTCTCCATCTTGAACACACTCGTGAGCTTCCTGGCAAGGGCGTCCCGTTTGGCCATCCGCATTTCGTTGCTCGGGTATGAATCCACCAGCTCGGGCAGACCGAGGCTGTCGGCCAGGACCCGGAAATGTCGATCCGAGACGACGGCCAGCGTGAAGTGCCCGTCGAGAGCTTCGAATACCTGACTGGGGGCGACGTAGGGGCTCGCCGTCCCCACCCTCTCCGGCTGCTTCCCTTCGGCAAAGGCAAGTGCGTTCCACGCCGACTGGACCGCGATCACACCGTCACGCAGCGAGACATCGATGTGCCTTCCCGATCGGGGCGTCTCCGCCAGTGCCGCCGAAATCGCCAGCGCTGCGTTGGTGCCTGCCACGTAGTCGCCGATCGTGGTGGCAGTTTTCATCGGCCTGTCTTTTGGACCGCCCGTGATCGAGATCATGCCGGCCTCACCCTGGAACACGATGTCGATCCCGGCTCGATTCGCGTAGGGGCCTTCGGCGCCGAAGGCGGAGATCGAGGCGTATATGAGCGTCGGGTTCAACTCGTGCGAGCGACTGGCGCCGAACCCGAGTCGTTCGATTGCCCCATGTCTGAGGTTGTGGATCAGCACGTCGGCCTTCCGAACCAAGTTGTCGAGAACCCGTTTCGACAGCCAGTCCTTGGTGTCCAGGGCCAGGGACTCCTTGCCCCGGTTGACCGCCATGAAGAAGGCGGACTCGCCGTCTTGATGAGGCCCGAACCCGCGCGACAGGTCCCCTTCGGGGGGCTCCACTTTCACCACCCGGGCTCCCAAGTCGGCGAGGAGCATGGCGGCGTAGGGCGCCGCGATCAGATTGCCGAACTCGATGACGAGGGTGCCATCGAGGGGCCCGACGTCAGACACGCTCGATGACCGTGCTGATCCCCTGGCCCACCCCGATGCACATCGTGGCTAGCCCGTAGCGGCCGCCCCGACGCACCAACTCATGGGTGAGGGTGGTGAGTATCCGTGCCCCGGAAGCCCCGAGTGGGTGCCCGATGGCGATCGCCCCGCCGTTGACGTTGACCCGCTCCTGATCGATCTCCAGCAATCGCATGCTGGCCACGGCCTGGGAGGCGAAGGCTTCGTTTATCTCGACCAGGTCGAGGTCGTCAGGACCGATCCCGGCTCGCTTCATCGCCTTCTCCGAAGCCGGCACCGGGCCGATCCCCATCACATCGGGGTGGACTCCCGCCGCGGCCGAAGACACGATCCGGGCCATCGGAGTCAGGCCATGGGTGGCCAACCCGGCGTCGGTCGCGAGAATCAGGGCAGCGGCCCCGTCGTTCATCGGCGATGAGTTGCCCGCCGTGACGGTCCCATCCTCCTTGAAGACGGGGGCGAGCTTGGCCAGTGCTTCCATCGAGGTGTCCGCCCTCGGCCCTTCATCAGCTTCGATCAACCTCGTCTCCCGGCGTCGGGAGTCGACGGGTGCCTCGATAGGCTCGATCTCGTCGTGGAAGCGACCAGCCGCGACCGCCGCCAGGGCCAACTGGTGACTGCGCAGCGCAAAGGCGTCCTGGTCCTCCCGACTGACGTCGTACTTGGCAGCAACAACCTCGGCAGTCATACCGAGTGTGATCGGCGGGTAGAGCTCGTTCATCCTCGGGTTGACCAGGCGCCAGCCGAGAACTGTGTCGACGATCTCGGGTGCGCCGGTGGCGAACGGGCGTTCTGGCTTCGTCATCACGTAGGGCGAGCGAGTCATCGACTCGGATCCTCCGACCAAGACGACGTCACCCCACCCGCCGGCAAGGGCGTGCGCCCCCGAGATCACCGCCTGCATCCCAGAGCCGCACAGCCGGTTGACTGTCGCTCCCGGGATCTCGATCGGGAGGCCGGCGAGGAGGCCGGCCATGCGGGCCACGTTGCGGTTGTCCTCACCCGCCTGGTTGGCCGCGCCCCAGTAGATGTCTTCGATCGCCATCGGGTCGAGATCGGGCTGGCGTCTCAGTGCTCCGGCGATGGCGTGGGCGGCCAGGTCGTCCGGCCTGATCTGGGCGAGCTGCCCTCCGAGCTTGCCCATCGGAGTGCGACAGGCATCGACGATGTAGATGTCACCACTCATTCTCGATCCGTTCACATTCTCGCCAGTTGGTCCGGGTCGAATAGGGGGGAACCCCTATTTCACCCGGAATCTTGAAGCCGTATGTTCGGTTTAAAAGGACGATAGAGATGAACGAGCCCCGCAGAGACCCGATGAGCCTGGTGGCATACGCTCCGGCCGGGCTGCTCGTCCTCTACGTCCTGTTCCGCCTCATGTTCTGAGGGCTACGGTTGGCCAATGGACCGACCAGACCTCCTCCCTTTCACCGAGTCCGACGAGGCAAACCGGCTGCTCGCCTCCGACGGGTTCGCCCTCCTCACCGGCATGCTGCTCGACCAGCAATTCCCCATGGAGCGGGCCTTCTACGGCCCTCAGCTCCTCAAAGACCGCCTCGGTGTGGAACTCACCCCGGAAATCGTCGCCGCCACTCCCCTAGAGGACCTGGAGGTGATTTTTCGCGGGCCACCGGCCATCCACCGTTATCCGTCGTCGATGGCGAAGCGGACCCAGGAGCTGGCGCGGGCGGTGATCGATGACTATGACGGCAGGGCGGAGAACCTATGGGATACCGCCGTGGACGGCTCGGAGCTCCTGAGCCGTCTCCGGGCGCTACCTGGATTCGGGGCCGAGAAGTCCAGGATCTTCGTCGGCCTCCTCGGGAAACGTCTCGGAGTGCGGCCTGAAGGGTGGGAGGAGAAGGCAGCCGACTGGCCTTCGATCGCTGATGTGGCCAGTTTCGACGACGTGCTCGCCCTGCGAGAGAAGAAGAAGGCGATGAAGGCCGCCAAGCAGGCCTGAAGTTCTCAACCGCTCCCCCGTTCCTGCCGATAGGGGGGAGCAAGGGAACGGAAGGGTATCGATGCATCTCTCGGGCCAGCTCTCTGATTGGAGCATCAACGATCTGCTCCAGATCATGCAGGTCACTAAGAAGACCGGGTCACTCGACATCGAGGGACAACGTCGCGGGCGTGTCCATTTCCGCGAGGGACGGGTCACAGGAGCCGAATTGAGCGGTCACGACGGGGCACACACCGGGTCCGATCGCGCTGGTGTCGCCGACATCCTCTACGTGCTTTCCACAGTCGCCGAGGGCTCGTTCTCCGTGGGGGCAGCCGATGGCCCCGACGCCAAGGGTTGGACGGTCGAGGAGGTCCTCGTCGATGTCGATGCGCTTCAGACCCTCGAGGGTGAGATCGCAGAGACCGGCCTGTTTGAGGCCAACGGCGTGAAGCTCATCAACGAGATCGCCGACCCGATGACCGTGGAGCCTGCCGATTGGCAGACGTTCGTCAATCTGGTGCCTACCTTCAGCTTCGGCGCCCTCGAGGCGAGGTATGGCCGCGGCACTGCAGTTCGCACCTTTCATACCCTCAATCGGCTGGGCCTCGCCGAGACCGTCGCCATACCCGAAGAAGAGGCCGAGTGGCTCGACCGCCTGGCCGAAGGTGTCGCTTCCAATGGCGCCTGGAACGGGGTCGGTGACGAGGACGAGGTTGAGCCGGTCGCCGACACAGAGTCCGAGGTCGTCGGAGACGTCACCGAGCCGGCAACGGCGGAGGAGCCCGAGGTCACCGAGCCCGAGCCGGTGAGCGTCGCCGCCTCGAAGCCGAGCCGGGCCCACGTGGAGCTCAAGGGGGTCTCCGCCCATGCGTCGACCACCCTCACCGATGGTGTGTACGACGAGATTCGCCGTCTTCGGAGCCGGGTCGGCGATAAGTAACGTCGGCGGGCATGGCTGCCCGCACCGGTTCTGAGTCCGATGTCCCTCTGATAGTGGGGATCGCGGGGGGTTCCGGGTCCGGAAAGACAACCATCGCCGGCTCCCTGGTCGACCAAATGAACGGGCAGGTGGCCCTCGTCCAGCACGACGCCTACTACCGGCACACACCACAGCTCTCTTTCGAAGACCGGTCCAAGGTCAACTACGACCATCCCGCCTCATTGGAGACGGAGCTGTTGGTGGCGCATCTGGTCGCTCTCCGATCCGGGGAGCCGGTGGAGAAGCCCTCCTACGACTTCGCACGTCATCTCCGATCCGACGAGGTGGTGATGATCGCCCCTGCGCCAGTGATCGTCGTCGAGGGGATCCTGGTGCTGGCCGAACCCGGCCTGCGAGCCGAGCTCGACCTGAAAGTCTTCGTCGACACCGATGCAGACATCCGCCTCGCCCGTCGTCTGGAGCGGGACATCGAGGAGCGGGGGCGGACTGTCACCTCCGTCATCGCCCAGTACTTCGCATCGGTCCGCCCCATGCATCTGGAATTCGTCGAGCCCTCGAAGGGGTACGCCGACGTCATCATCGAGGACGGCTTCACTTCGGAGGCGGTCGACGTGGTGATCGAGATGATCCGCTCACAGCGAGGCTGGGATTTCGGCCCGGTCGTATGATTTCTGAGATGACCGCACATCCCACGGTCGCAATTATCGGTGTCGGAGCTATGGGCGAGGCTTTGCGGCGTGGCCTCGAGCGTGCCGGATGGGCGCCACAAGAGCTCTCGCTCGCCGTGCGCAGGGAGGACAGGGCGACCGAGCTCTCATCTCGCACCTCATCCCTCGTCACGCTCGACCCCAAAGAAGCCATCGAGGGCCGTGATGTGATCGTTGTGGCGGTGAAGCCGAGGGATGTCGGCGGAGTCATCGAGCGACTCTCCAACAACATCGCCACTGGTCAGATGGTTCTCTCGCTCGCTGCCGGAGTCACGACCAGGACATACGAGGACGTTCTTGGGGAGGTCGCTGTCGTGAGGGCAATGCCGAACACGCCGGCTCTGGTTGGGGAAGGCGTAACGGGGATTGCTCGGGGCACGCACGCCGGCGAGGCGCATCTCAAGCGAGCGACGGAGGTCCTCGGAGCGGTGGGCGGGGTCAGGGTGATGGACGAATCGCTGCTGGATGCGGTGACTGCAGTGTCCGGTACCGGGCCGGCGTATGTCTTCCTCCTAGCGGAGGCGCTCACCGAGGCCGCTGTCCGGGAGGGGCTACCCCGTGACATCGCCGAGGAGTTCGTTCATCAGACCATCCGTGGCGCCGGTCATCTTCTGACCGATACCGACACCACACCGGCCGAGCTGCGCTCACAGGTGACTTCGCCGGGAGGGACGACCGCTGCCGCCGTGCACGTGCTCGAAGAGCGGGGATTTCGGGCTCTGGTCGAGGACGCGGTCCAAGCTGCGGCGAAGCGAGCAGCAGAGCTCGGGCAGCAGGGTTGAGTGTCTTCTCCCGAGTGGTCATGGCCCTCACCGAGGCCAGGCCAGTGGAGCGGACGATCACCGGCACCGGGCGAGGCAAGGCGCGGCTGATGCCCTTTGGGCGGGCACATCTCTGACCCGCCGGCTCGCCGAACGGCCGTCGAACGCCTGGTTCTTAGTCCGATCGGTCTTCGAGGGCTGATCCTCTCACGTGATTCGGTTCCACAGGACCGCATGTGATGCGTTTGTGTCCCAATTACGACCTGCAGACCAACCCTAAGATCACCGCCCATGGCCCTGACCGAGGAGCGGCAAGAGCAGTCCGCACCTGAGAAGCGACGCCCCGACGCATCGCAGGTCCTCGAGGGTCTCGGGATCCTCCTCGCGCTGGGGACTCTTGCACTCGGCATCCTGGGGACCATTCCCGAGCATCCGGACTTCGAAGTGGGTCGCGAGGTGTTCGGAAACATCCCCGTTGCCCTCCAAGTGGTCTTCTACGTGTCTGTGGCCGGTTTCGTCTGGCTCATGCTCCATCTCTTCGCCCGCAGGGCCAAGGGCTGGTCGCTGGGGGCGGCGGAACGCCGCACCGGGCTTTGGGGAGAGCGGATAAAGCGTCTCGGTGGCGGGCTCATGATGAAGACGCTCATGCGCGACCCCCGGGCCGGGATCACCCACGCCGCTCTGTACTACGGGTTCCTGGTCCTGTTCCTGGGCACCGTGACCCTCGAGATCGATCACATCCTTCCCTCGAACCTGAAGTTCCTCCACGGCGTCGTCTATCAGGCATACTCGGCCGTTCTCGACCTCGCCTCGCTGATCTTTCTCGGCGGGGTGGCGTTGTTCGCGCTCAACCGGTATCTGGTGAGACCGGGCCGGATCAGGACCAAGACGCGGCCCGAAGATGCACTGATCCTCCTCTTGCTCGCCGCGATCGGGCTCACTGGCCTCCTCACCGAGTCGGCTCGGATCGCCCTCGCCGGCCGGCCCGACTTCGAGGTGTGGTCCTTCGTCGGGTACCCGTTGTCGGCCCTCTTCGGTGAGGGTTCGGCGGCCGGTCTTCACCAGGCGCTCTGGATCGTCCACGTCGCAGCTTTCGTCGGGTTCCTCGTCGTAGTCCCCGTCACCAAGCTGCGTCACATGTTCACGTCCCCAGCCAACATGTTTCTATCCCCCCGGCCCCGTCCCAAGGGGGCGATGCGGGAGATGCCCAACCTGCTCGAGGCCGAGGACATCGAGACCATCGGTGCCTCGGTGGTGACCGATCTCACCTGGAAGCAGATCTTCGATACGGACGCCTGCACCATTTGCGGCCGCTGCACGTCGGTATGCCCGGCCAACATCACAGGGAAGCCCCTCGACCCACGGGAGATGGTGATCAAGACGGGTGAGGTCGCGGCATCGGTAGCGGCGGTCTCTCCGCCGGTCTCATCGTTGGCGGTGCTCGACGGAGAAGGGCACCTCTTCGACCGGGTTCAGCCCGACGAGGTTTTCGCCTGCGTGGCATGCCGCGCATGCGACGAGATCTGCCCGGTCAACATCGAGATCCTCGACCGGATCCTCGACATGCGCCGGTACCTGACTCTGATGGAATCGGAGTTCCCCAGCGAGCTGGGCCGGGCCTTCGTGTCCATGGAGAATCAGGCCAACCCCTGGGGTCTGAGCCGCCAGGCTCGAGCCGACTGGACGAAGGAGCTCGACTTCGAAGTTCCGGTCTTCGGTGAAAACGGCAAGGACACCGCCGACTACCTGTGGTTCGTCGGGTGTGCGGGGTCGTACGACGATCGCAACACCGCGGTATCCGTTTCGCTGGCGCGCCTCCTCCACCGGGCCGGCATCGACTTCGCCATCCTCGGAGCACGGGAAGCGTGCACCGGTGACCCGGCTCGCCGTGCCGGCAACGAGCTCGTCTACCAGCAGCTGGCGCTCGAGAACATCGCCACCTTCGAGGAGGTCGGGGTCACCAGGGTGATCACCCAGTGCGCTCACTGCTTCAACGCGATCTCCAACGAGTATCCCCAGCTCGGGGGCAGCTACGAGGTGGTTCATCACAGCCAGCTGTTGGCTGAGCTGTTGACCCAGGGCCGGCTCGAGGCCCCGGTGCAATCCGACGGGGCCGCCAAGAAGATCGCCTATCACGACCCCTGTTATCTCGGCAGGCACAACGACATCTATCTCGCCCCGAGGGAGGTGGCCGGCTCGGGATCGATGGAGCTGGTTGAGATGCCCCGTCACGGCACAAGGGCGCTGTGTTGCGGTGCCGGAGGCGCGCGGTTCTGGATGGAGGAGCAGACCGGGAAGAAGATCAACATCGAGCGGGCCGAGGAGGCGCTGGCCACCGGTGCCGACGAGATCGCAGTTGCCTGCCCGTTCTGCTTCGTGATGCTCGATGACGGGGTCAAGGAACTGGGCCGGGACGACGTACGGGTCCGGGACCTCGCGATGATCCTCGCCGACGGTCTCACGGAGAGCGCCGCTGAAGGTCAGACCGTCGGGAGCGAGTGATCCGACGGTCGGTCCTCACCCTGCTGCTGGTCGTGCTCCTGGCCGGGTGCACCGCAGATCCCGATGCGCCGTCGGCCACCGATGCACCGGCGACGACTACGACGACCCCACCAACGACGACCACGACGGTTCTGTCCAACGTGGCTGTGGAGGCGTTTCGCACTTGTCTCGCTGACAGGGGGATCGAGATCGAAGAGATCCCATTGGACGCCACCGGCCACCCCCGCCTCGACTGGGTGATGGCCACATTGGACTTCGGCGACCCGGCCACGGCCGAGACAGTCTCGCTCTGCTCTGAGCACCTCGAGACAGGAGCGCTGGACTTGGGAGACGACGATGTCCTCCGTCAGGCCATCCTCGAGCAGCTTCAGGAGTTCAGCCAATGCATGGTCGATCTCGGAGTCGAGGATTTCCCCGACCCGGTGCCCGGCTTCACCGGCATCGGTTCCCCGTTCCCGATCGCCGAGATCCCATACTCCGATCCCGGCTTCTCCGTCGCAGTGACAGCATGCCGGGAGGCACTCCTCGAGGCGTTGGCCGGCCCTGCTGAGGAGTGAATGGCCGGAGATTCGGCCTACGATCGCGCCCAGGTGATCTCCCATCCAGCACCCGTCATTCACCCTGATACCCGTGAGGACCAGGACATCGACCGGCCCTGGCAGGTCATCGTGTGGAACGATCCGGTGAACACAATGTCCTACGTCGTCTATGTGCTGCGCAAGCTCTTCGGGTACGACGAGCCCAAGGCGACGGTGCTCATGCTCCAGGTTCATCACGAGGGGCGGGCCACGGTGTCCGATGGTCCCCGGGAGAAGGCGGAGGTCGACTGCTACCGGCTTCATGGTCACGGACTTTGGGCCACGATGGAGCATTGATGGAGCGCCGGTTCAAGTCGACCCGGGGTGGGATCGATGTCGATCTCACGGACGATGAGAAGGTCTTCCTGACGGGGCTACTCGATCTCCTCGCCGGCATCCCGGCGGCGGCCGACGAGCCTGCTTCACGACGCCTCCGTGTGCCCGTCTATCTCGACGACCCCGAGTCGAACGAAGAGTGGTGGCGGCTGATGGAGGGCGAGCTGAACGCAGCACGCAATGCGGATCGCAGGGTGTTCCAGCATGTCCTCGACGAGGGGGGTCGGCGCCACCTGAGCAACGAGGAGGCCGACGCTTTTCTCAGAGTGCTCAACGAGGGCAGGCTCGCGCTGGGCGCCCGGTTCGGCCTCGACGTGGAGGAGGACCACGATCAACTACCCGAGGAGCAGCGGGACATCATGGACTATCTGGGTTGGCTGCTCGAGGACCTCACCTCGGAATTGAGCCGATCGCTGTGAGCCCGGTGTCACCGGGACGCATCAACCGGGCGGTGGAGTAGGTTCGATGGCTCGCCGTCAGCCGGGGCATCGGGAGGTCCCGAGAGGCGGGAGGTGACCGTTGCTTGCAGACCCGATAGCCGAGTTGAGAAGCCCCTCCGGCTCGCTCATCTCGGTGTACCTGGGTCGACCCAGCCCCGGCGGGATGACGGCTCTACTGACCGATCTGCTGCGGCCGGTGCGGGAGGCGGCAGAGTCCAAGGAACGGTCGGTTCAGAAGTCCGTTCGCGCAGACGCCGAGCGCATCCATGATCATGCCGAGCAGCTAGAGGTGGATGCTGCCCCGGCCTACGCCATTTTCGCCTCTGATCTGGACGGCCTCTTCACGGTCGAGTCACTCGGTCACAAGGTGCCCAATGTCTCCTCACTCGGCCCCCGCCCTTATCTGCGACCCCTGAGGGCCGCTCCCAAAGCGCTTCGGGCCGGGGTCATCGTGGCCGACCGCTCCCAGGCTCGGGTCTTCGTCGTCTCCGGCCAGCTCATAGACGAGGTGGGTCCCCCCCTCATCGCCGACATCGGGAAGCACAATTACGGCGGGTTCTCGGGATACGAGGAACATGGCGTGAGGCTCAGGGCCGATGAGGTGTCCACCAGGATGTGGCGGGAGGCCGGGGCCATCCTCCTCGAGAAGCACCAGGAACGGCCATTCGACTACCTGGCGATCGGAGGGCATGGTGAGATCGTCGAGGAGATCGGCAGGAATCTCCACCCCTATCTCGATCGGGTCGACCGGGCCACGTTCCACGCCGGACCGCAGTCGCTTTCGTTCCCGGCTCTACGGGTCGAGCTGGCGTCACGTGCCGACGAGGTGAGCCGACGAAGAGAGTCGGCGCTGGCCGACCGAGTGTGCGATACGGCCCGGAGCGATGGCCTGGGCGTGCTCGGCCTGACACCGGTTCTAACGGCTTCCAACTCCCAAGCCATCGACACGCTCGTGGTGGCTGGTGAATTCGGCCGCCCTGGCTCCATCTGCAACTCCTGCGGATTCCTGGCACGGTCCGGAAATCGCTGCCCGGTGTGCGGATCGACCATGTTCCAGGTAGACGACATCGTCGCGGCGGCCATGGAGGCGACGGTGGCGGCTGGTGGGCGAACCCATCAGATAGTGGTCTCTTCGCCGCTCGACGCCCACGGCATCGGGGCACTCACCCGCTTTCCTCAACACCCCTGAGGAGAGGTCTATGGGACCGGTACTCTTGGGCGCATGCGAGAGACGCTGGATCAGCGGCAGCACTGGGTAGACCAGGGAAAGAAGGTGGCGAAGGCCACAGTCGTCAAGGCCTACGGGTCGGCGCCCAGAGGCCCGGGTTCGCTCATGCTGGTTTCCTCCGAAGGGGAGATGGAAGGATCGGTATCCGGGGGCTGTGTCGAGAACGACGTCGTGGTCCGGGCAATGTCGGTCCTCGAGAAAGGCGAGCCAGAGCTGGTCACATACGGCATTGCCGACGATGACGCCTTTGCGGTGGGTCTCGCCTGCGGCGGGACCATCCAGGTCTACATCGAACCGTGGTGACGTCACCAGTACTCGAAGCCACCCGAAGCCTGATCGATGAGGATGCCTTCGGGATGGTGATCACGGTGATCGCCGGACCCGAGGCCGGGTCGAAAATCGTGCTCGACCACTCCGGCGTAGTGATTGCGGGATCACTTCCCGAACGACTGGTCGCCCCGGCTCGGGCTGACGCTTTGACCCTCATGTTGCGGGAGACCAGCACCACTCTGGCGTACGAGGAGGATGAGCTGTTCTACGAGGTGATCGCCCCGCGCCCTCGACTCTTCGTCTTCGGGGCAGTCCACATCGCCCAAGAGCTCGTGCAGCACGCCGGCTTGCTCGGCTTTCACACTGTCGTAGCCGACCCCCGGCCCGCCTTCGTCACGAAGGAACGATTCCCTGAGGCCGACGAGCTGAGGGTGGGGTGGCCAGACGACGTTGTCGACAGCACCGCCTTCGATGCCCGCACCTTCGTCGTGGTCCTCACCCATGACCGACGGTTCGAGGATCCGCTGTGGCCGCTTCTCCTCCCCACGGATGTGCGCTACATCGGGGCGATGGGGTCGTCCAAGACATCTGCCGCCCGTCGCCAACGTCTGCTCGACTCGGGCTTCACCGCCGAGCAGGTGGACCGTATCCATGGCCCGATCGGACTCGATATCGGCTCCCGGGCTGCCGGGGAGGTCGCAATCGCGATCCTGGGCGAAATGATCGCGGCCCGTTACCTGCACGATCGCGAGCCGCAGCTCGAAGGTCGCCCGGTGCGGCTCTGATGACAACTGCTGCGGTCGTCCTAGCCGCCGGCGCTTCGCGTCGTCTGGGCCGATCGAAGCAGCTCGAGCCCTGGGGAGACTCCAACCTCCTATCCAATGTCGTGGCGCGGACACGGGCCTTTCCCGTCGACGAGGTATGGGTCGTCCTCGGCCACGACTACGAGCGGATACTCGAAGAGACCGAGTTCGGCGATGCGGGCGTCATCGAGAACCCGGAATGGTCCGAGGGCATCGCCTCGTCGATACGGGTTGCCCTCGACGCATTGACACGGCTTTCCCGGGTCGACAAGGCCTTGATCGTCATGGGTGATCAGCCTTCGGTCCCGGTGGGGGTAGTCGAGGCGTTGATGGACTCGCATGCACGTTCCGACCATCAGGTGAGTGTCCCCAAATACCGATACTCCTGGGGCAACCCGGTGCTGGTGGAGCGCGCCTTGTGGCCGCGCCTCATGTCTCTCGAGGGAGACGAGGGAGCGCAGCGCCTGTGGCAGGCGCACCCGGATTGGGTCAACGAGGTGTGGTTCTCCGACCTCGCTCCCCGAGACGTGGACACCGAGACCGACATCGTGGAGTTACGACCCAAGCACCCGGGTTCTGTATGAGTTGATCGGTCTAAAGTCGCGCTGTCTGGTTTCTGTTGCGCTGAAGGGACTCATGGCTCGGATCGATCAGGTGGCTGGCATCGCCCACAAGGACGCCACCAAGCTGCGAAAGGCCGGGGTTCGGACGAGCAAAGGCCTCATCGAGGTTGCCGCGGATCGAAAGGGGAGGGTCGAACTGGCGGCTGCGACCGGCATCGACGCGAGAAATCTCCAGCTATGGGTCAATCACGCCGATCTGCTCAGGGTCCAGGGGGTCGGCGCCGAGTACGCCGAGCTCCTCACCGCGGCCGGTGTGGATACCCTGCGTGATCTAAGGCGTCGCAACCCCACCGCGCTCCTGGCCAAGATCATCGGTCTCAACGGCAGCAGCCGGGTGGTGCGACGGCTCCCCACCGAATCCATGGTCGAGGTCTGGATCGAGATAGCCAAGGAGTTGGAGCCGAGTTCCGGCTGACTCACCACTCAGAACTCACAACCCATAACGAAGAAGGGGCCCCGAGGGGCCCCTTCTTCTCGTTGAGGAGGAGTGAGCTCAGGAAACCTTGTCGGCGGGAGCCGAATTGGTCTTCGCAGAGCTCGTCTTCGCTGCGGTCGACGTGGTGGTCTTGGCAGCAGAAGCCTTGGGGGTGGTGTCGGCCTTGACTGCAGGCTTCTTGGCAGGAGCCTTGGCCGGTGCCTCCGTCTCGGTCGCCTTCTCGGGCCGGAATGAGGTACGCCAGGTGGCCAGCATGTCCTCGAGCTGGTCGCGCAGCTTGCTCACCTGCTCCTTGGCCTGGTCGAGGTCGACCTTCGAGGAGATCTCCTCGACGACCTTGCCATCGGTGATCCGGCCCACGACCTTCTCACCCTCGACGGCCCAGCCATCGATCGTCTTCTCGGCGACCTGGCCGTACTCGGTCGCGCCCTCGGTCAGCTTCGACTTGACCTCGCCTGCTTTGGCGCCGACCTTGCGGGCGGCGACTACGGGTGCGCCGACGGCGGCATAAAGCACGTTCTTTGTGTTCATTGTCTCTCCTGTTCGGTGTGTTGTCTTACTGACCCATTCGAATGGATCAACGCTCGGTACATGTCGAGAAGCAGTTTCTTCTCATTGGCGCTCAGCAGATTGTCTGCGTCGATCGCCTCGTTGATCGTCGGTGACTCCAACTCCTCGTCGATGAGGCCGGCTCTGGAGTAGAGCGTGTTCGCCGAGATCTCGAGGGCGCGTGACAGACGGCTCAGGATCTCAGCCGAAGGCTTGCGGATCCCGCGCTCTATCTGTGACAGGTAGGGGTTGGAGATCCCGGCCCGCTCCGCCAGACGACGAAGTGAGAGATTGGCTCTCTCCCTCTGCTGATGGATGAACTCGCCGAGGTCGTTCTGCTTGCTCTCGTTCACTACGTGTAAGCGTACAGCAAGCTGCTAACTATTGCAAGCACTTGCTAGCGGGCGCCGCTCTAGACCAACGCGGTGCCGACTGCACTCCCGATCAGCCAGGCGACCACGCCGCCGATCCCGGCGATGGCCATGTTTTCGAAACCCGAGGTCAGCCAGTTGTGCTTTGCCACCCTCGCCTTGACCACCCCGACGATGAAGAGGCCGGTGAGGGCGAGAACCGTCGCCCAGGCCAGCGCCACGTTGGCCGCGTCGAAGACGAAGAAAGGAATGACGACGGGCAGAGATCCCACGAGAAACAGGCCACCCGAGGCGAGCATGGCCCGATAGGGCGAGCGACGCTCCGATTCGACGAAGCCGAATTCGAGGGCCTTCATCGCGTTGAGGATGGCGTCGTCGGAGCGGTCGAAAGCGGCCACCACCATGTCGACGTCCTCCTCCCGTAGACCCATGTCACCGAACATCTCGGTTAGCTGGTCCAGCTCCTGCTGGCGATGGTCGCGGATGTGGACCTTCTCCAGCCGAAGTTCCGCCTCGAGCACCTGATCCTGTGACTTCGTGGCGAGATACTCACCGGCCGCCATCGAGACCGCCCCGGCCAAGGCCCCGGCGAGAGCGGTAAGAAGCACCTGTTCGGTGTCGAGCCCACCACCAACGACACCGACGACGAGGAGGAAGATCGAAACGAGACCGTCGTTTACCCCGAGGATGATGTCCCGCCAGTACTGGCGGGTCTCGCCGATGTGGGGCTCGTAGGGTGTCTCCTCTCTACGAGCCTCTCGGTCGGTCGCCACGAATGGGATGGTACCAATCACACGTTGGCCGCCTGCTGGTCAGACCCCCTCGGCCAGCCCGATCACGGCACCCAGACCGGCCCGTATCCCAAATCCGACCGTTGCCTCGTCCAACACGAACCCGGGGGAGTGGAGATCATGGCCCTTCCCCGACGATCCGAGCCGGAGCAACGCCCCGGGCGCCACCGAGAGATAGTTGGCGAAGTCCTCGCCACCCATCGATGGCTCGGTGGGGACCACCGTCTCCGAACCGAGAAGCTGGGAGATGCCGGAAGTGGCCGCCTGGACCACGGCATGGTCGTTCACGACCGGGGGGATCGCCTGGACATAGTCGAGGGTGTAGCCCGCTCCGGACCACGCCATGAGACTGCCGATCGCCTTGTCCATGAGGCCGGGGAGCACGTCCCACAGGCTGCGATCCAACGTACGGGCCGTTCCCTGCAACTCGACACGGGTCGGGATCACGTTCGAGGTTGTGCCACCTTGGATCGACCCAAATGCAACGGTCAGCGTGCTTCGGGCGTCGACCGTTCGCCGCAGCACTCCGGGGAGCTCGTGCACCAGGCGGGCGGCATCGGCAATCAGGTCGACCGTCTGGTGGGGACGGGCGGTGTGTCCACCAGGCCCCTCCAGAACGACGGTGAACTTGTCGGCGCTGGCGGTGATGGGCCCTACCCGGGTCCCCACACGGCCGGTCTCCAGCGACGGGTCCACATGAAAGGCCAGAATCCCCTTGAGACCGTCCACCAGCCCTTCCTCGACGAATTGGGACGCACCACCGGGGAACGCCTCCTCGGCGGGCTGGAACAGCAGTCTCACCCCGACCGGCAGATCGAGCTGGCGGAGTGCAACGGCGATGCCGAAGGCAATGGCAGCGTGCCCGTCGTGCCCACAGGCATGCATCCACCCGGCGTTCTGCGAACGCGGTGCATTCCCCTCCGGCTCGTGGATGGGCAAGGCGTCGAGGTCGGCCCTGAAGCCGATACGGGGCTCGGGGCCGACGTCCATCCAGAGACCTGTCTGTGGTCGTCGGTCGTGATAGACGATCCCGTTCTCATCGAGTGAGGCGGCGATCAGGGCAGTTGTCCGGTGTTCTTCGTTGGCCGGCTCGGGGTGGCGATGGAGGAGTCGGCGAAGCTCGACCGCTTGGGGGATGATGCCCTCCACCAGCGCCTCGAGCCGATCGGGGCTGATCATCTGCTGAGGCTAACCCATCCCAAATTGGGAGCCACAGTCCCGAGTGTGAGAGCTGTGGGTCCCAATTTCGAGGCGGCTCACTCGTAGAAGCGGGTCTCGAACACTCGACGGGCCCTTCTGGTGACCCGGCGGTACACATCTCTGAGCTCAGAGGCCCTGTCGAACCCGAGCGAAGCGGCGAGACTGCCTAGCTCCAGCGGTGCGGTGGGAAGCGAGTCGACGGCCCGACCCATCTGGAGGTGGAGGCGGAGCCGGGCGCGGGTGCAGAAGAGGTAGGACTCCGACAGGGCGCTCTCCTCGTCGGGTTCGAGCAGCCCGTGCCCGACTAGCACCTGCAACGCATCCAATGTGCTGGGGCCCCGAAGCTCGGGGACTCTGCCACCGTGACGTAACTGGAGGAGCTGGGTGAGGAACTCGATATCACTGATGCTCCCCCGGCCCAGCTTGAGGTGGTAGTCGGGGTCTTCACCGGCCGGGATCCGCTCCTTCTCCACCCTCGCCTTGATCTCACGAATCGAACGCTGGAAGTCGGTGGGCAAGCTGTCCCGCCACAGGAAGCTTCCCACCACTTCGGACCACTGGCTTGCGAGGGATGGATCTCCGGCCGCCACCCTCCCTTTGACCAGGGCGAGCATCTCCCAGGGCTCGGCCCACTCCTCGTAGTAGCGGCGGTAGCTCTCGAGAGACCTCGCCATAGGCCCTTTTCGGCCTTCCGGCCTGAGCTCGGCATCGAGCCGGTAGGCCTCTCCATGGCGGCTTGTCTCGGAGAGCACCCTGGACAACTCGGTGGCGACACGGAACGCGTCGTCGCGTCCGGATTCCTCGGCGATCACGTACATGAGATCGAGGTCGGAGCCATAGGACAGCTCGCCACCCCCCCACTTGCCCATTGCGACGACACATAGCCCGGTCGGGTCACCTCGGGTGACGACGTGGAGGCCTCCGCCCACCGCCACATCGGCACTGTCGGTGAGGGAGCGGAGCGTGGTGACCGTGTCCGTCAATCCAAGGATGTCGCGTGCCGCAGTGCGGAGCTTTCTGCGCCGGGCCATCCGGCGGATGGTCCCTACCTTGGCGTCGGGCTCTGGCCGGGAATCGAGCAGGCCGAGCAGGCGGCTCGACTCCTCCTCCCGGCCGCGGATCTCCGCCAGCAGCCGCTCGTCGGCCAGACGGGGGACGAACTCGGGGATGCGGTCGATCAGGTCGCCGATGAGACGGCTTGTCCCAAGCAGCCGGCACAGCCGCTCGCCGGCCAGCGGGTTCACCTGGAGCAGGGTCACCAGCGCGGCATGGTCGGGAGTGTTGGCCAGGACCGTGCGAAGCTGCCTCAGCCCGAGATCCGGATCGGGGGTGAGCGACAGCCAGTCGAGCATGAGGGGGAGCACCTGATGCATGGCCTGCGACCGCCGGCTCAGACCCGACGTCAGGTCTTCGAGTGCCCTCTTTGCAGCCGCCACGTCGTTGAAGCCGAGGGCTTCGAGACGCAGAGCGGCTTGTTCCATACCGAGCCGAGCACTCGGGGACCCGACGAGAGCGTCCAGGATCGGTCTGAAATAGAGACGCTCGTGAACGTCGCGAACGATCGACCTCACCTCGCCGATCCTCTGTTCGAGCTCGCGGGCCGGATCGATCCCCATTCCCAGGGCGCGGCCCAATTGTTCTCTGCGCTCCGGGTCATTCGGGATCTCGTGGGTCTGTCGCAGGTCCCAGAGCTGGATCCTGTGTTCGAGATCTCGCCAGAATCGGTAGGCGGAGTCGAGCCGGGAACGATCCTCCTCACCCACGAATCCGAGGTCGGTCAGGGCCTGGAGAGCTTCGAGTGTGCCCGGCTTCCTCAGCTCCGGGGCGAGTCGACCATGGACCAGCTGGAGGAGCTGTACCGAGAACTCGACGTCCCGGATACCACCTCGCGACCGCTTGATGTCGGACGGCCTCGCTCCCGTCTCCGCCTGCTCCTTCAGCTTGCGGAGGCTCCGCAGGGAGTCCACGTCGAGACCCTGCTCCCAGATCACGGTCTCGACCATGGAGGCGAAGCGTTCGCCGAGGGAGGGGTCGCCGGAGACGGGACGCGCCTTCAGCAGCGCCTGGAGCTCCCAAGGCTCGCCCCACCTGGCGTAGTACTGCGCATAAGAGTCGAGGCTTCGTGAGAGGGGCCCGATCGATCCCTCCGGTCTCAGATCGGTGTCAACGAGGAGCCCTGAACCGTCGGATCCACGAGCGGACAGGGCACCAACGATGGCAAGGGCGAGGGCGAGGGCGGCGGTCCGGCTCGCCGATTCGTCATCACCTGCCCTGTCGTGGACGAAGAGCAGGTCGATGTCGGACGAGTAGTTGAGCTCTCGGGCGCCCCATTTCCCCATGGCGATGACGGCGAAGGGCAGGTCGGAGACGAGTGGGTATTTCGCCGCGACCGCTGCCGTAGCCCGAGATTGGACATCCTCCACCAGGTGGTCGATGGCATCAGAGAACCGGGTGGTCGCAACCGTCATGTCGATGACACCGGCCAGGTCGTCCCCGGCGATGGTGGCGAGAGAGGCCCTCCGGCGCAGCGGGACCGAATCCTCGGGGGCCGACCCGATGAGCAAACCGGGTCGACGGGCGATCGCTTGACTCAAAGCGCGAGAAGCGCCGGCAATGGCGCAGGCTCGCTCCAGTGCGGGGCTGGTGAGGACGAGCTCGGGGTCTGCCTCGATCATCGAGATCAATCTCGGCCAGGCTCCCGCAGGATCTGCTCCCCTCGCCACCAGGTCGACGATGGACGATCTCCGGTCCGGGTCCGGTACCAGGACCTCGAGTCTTCCTGCTTCTGCTGGCGGAATTGCGACTACGGGCCGTCTGTCGGTCACGTCCGACAGCGTATGCCGGGGCGTATCGTGGAGGTATGCCACTCCGAGTCGCCGGGGCCCAACTGAATCTCTGTGTCGGCGACATACCGGGCAACGAGAGACGGATTGCCGGCGCCATCGATTGGGCCGAAGCAGAGGGTGCCGAGGTGCTGCTCCTGCCTGAGTTGGCGATCAACGGGTATCCGCCCGAGGATCTGGTGCTTCGCGACGATTTCGTGTCGGCGGGCATCGACGCCCTTCACCGTCTCGCTTCACGAGCCGGGTCGACGGTGGTGGTTGTTGGCTTCGTCGACCGATCGGATGGCCCGTCACGGGGTGCCGTCGACGCCGAGGACCGCCGCGTGGCCAATGCGGCGGCCGTTCTTCACCACGGTGGGATCGTCGGCATATATCACAAGGTGCTGCTCCCCAACTACGGCGTCTTCGACGAGGACCGCTACTTCACCGTAGGGCACGATCCGGCACGGGTTTGGGACATGGGACGGACCCGCGTCGGGGTGTCGATCTGCGAGGACATCTGGCTCCCGGATGGCCCTCCACGTGATCAGGCCGCAGCCGGTGCCAAGGTCTTGCTCAACATCAACGCCTCGCCGTTCCACAAAGGAAAGGCCAGGGAGCGCGAAGGCATGATCGTCGACCGAGCCCGTGCATCCGGGGCGGCCGTGGTCTACGTCAACCTGATCGGGGGCCAGGACGAGCTCGTGTTCGATGGATGCTCTTTGGTGGTGGCTTCCGACGGCACGATTGTCCACCGCTCTCCGCAGTTCGAAGAGGACATGTTCGTAGTCGACGTGCCGCTGCCCGGGGAGGCAGTGGAGGTCGGTTCGTTGACTGACCTTCTGGATCCTGTCGAAGAGGTCTATCGGGCCCTGGAGACCGGTCTGGGGGATTACGTGAGGAAGAACGGGTTCGAGCAGGTGGTGATCGGCCTGTCCGGCGGCATCGATTCGGCTCTGACCGCGGTCCTTGCCTCCGACGCCCTAGGACCTGACTCGGTGTGGGGTGTCGCCATGCCGTCGCGCTTCTCCTCGCAACACTCGATCGACGATGCCAGGCAACTGGCCGAGAACCTGGGGCTGCGCTTCGACCTCCTCCCGATCGACGACGTCTACGGCGCGTACCTAGAGGCCCTCGCCCCCGTTTTCGCCGGCACCGAGTTCGGGACGAGTGAGGAGAACCTCCAGGCCCGCACCAGGGGTGCGATGCTGATGGCGATCTCCAACAAGCACGGCCCGATGGTGGTGGCCACCGGAAACAAGTCTGAGATGGCTGCGGGGTACGCCACTCTCTACGGAGACATGGTTGGGGGCTACGCGGTTCTGAAGGACGTATTCAAGACCCTGGTCTACGACCTGGCCCGTTGGCGGAACAAGGATGGGGACGTGATCCCCCTGAACACAATCGACAAGCCGCCATCAGCCGAATTGCGCCCGAATCAGAAGGATTCGGACAGTCTTCCACCCTACGAGACCCTCGATGAGATCCTCTCGCTCTACGTGGAGGCGGACCTCGGCGTGACCGCGATCGTGGAGCGGGGCTTCGACCCAGGCCTGGTGGCACGGGTGGCGGGCATGGTCGATCGCAACGAGTACAAGCGCCGGCAGGCCGCGCCCGGGGTGAAGATCACGGTCAAGGCGTTCGGCAAGGACCGTCGACTGCCCATCACCAACAGACACAAGCCGTCATCCCCGTGACGGGTTGCCGATGACGCTGAAGGTGCTGATAAACGGAGTCGAGTCGGACGGTGTCGTTCCTGTCACCGACTCCTCGGTCCTCAGGGGCGATGGTTGTTTCGAAGTGATCAGGTCCTACGCGGGCCGGCCATTCGCCATGGAGGATCATCTCGACCGCCTCGATCGGAGCGCGAAGGCCCTCGAGATCCCTTTGCCCGACCGTCAGGACCTGGTGCAATGGGTAGAGCAGGCTGCCGCCTCATGTGATGGGTGCCTGGTCCGGGTGGTTGTGACGAGGGGCCCGGCGATGCCCGGGATCACCGGCGAGCCGATCGTGATCGTGTTCGCCCACGCGCTGGGCAAGGGCGAAAGCCCGGCCACCCTGCTTCCCGTTCCTGCCCCATGGCACGCGGCAGGCGCAGAGTGGGAACTCGCCGGCGCCAAGATCCTGTCGTATGCCCCCAACATGGCGGCCACGCGGCGCGCCATCGCCGAGGGATTCGGTGACGCCCTCCTGACGACTATCGAGGGGGCGATGCTCGAGGGCCCGACATTCTCCGTGGCCTGGGTGGTCGACGGTGTCATCGAAACGCCCGGGCTCGAATTGGGGATCCTCGACTCGATCACCCGTCGGGTGATGCTGCAACTGGCATCCGAGCTCGGGATCGAGGTCGTGGAGGGAACATGGGATCTGGACCGGCTCGATCGGGCGCAGGAGGCGATCGCCCTTTCCACGGTTCGCGAGATCCAACCGGTTTCTGCGATAGGTGGGCGTGGTTTCCAGGAAGGGCCAGTCACTGCCGACCTGGCGCGTCTCTTCTACCAGCGCCTTTACTGAACGGGTGGTGGGCAGGACTCGGGATTCCGGCCCTGGATCCACGAGACGAGCCGAACGACGGTCTCCGCCCTGGTCAGGACCCGGTCGTTGTCGAGACTCGGGTTGCATGCGGCACGAGCGCCCATCTCCCGCAGCTTGGCCTCGGCCTCCTCGGCGGTGGGAACGAAGACTTCGGGGACACCCTCGGTCTGCGACCGCGGCCGCAGGGTCGACACCAAGGCATCGATCCTGACCCAAACGGCGAGACGGGCGACATCGGCCTCCGTCAGCCCAAGGAAGAGACAGGGGTCGAGTGGAGGGCATGCCGAGGTGTCGGTCAACGGCAGATACCGGCCCTCGAGCTGAGGAGGCGCCGTGCCGGCCAGGTGTCCGGCGAGGACAGCGGCCAGTTCCGGCTCCGCGATTCGGTCCGGGCAGAAATCGACCCTTGTCTCGTCGCAATCGAGCAGGAGTCCTTGAGTCAGCAGCAGTGCGATGATGGCCTCGGCAGGACTGCCGTCGTCATCGGCGTATGGCCAGGATGGCTGGGGATCGGCTTGTACCGCCACCCCTTGTGCGGCAAGCAGGCTCGGACGCGGATCGACGGCGAGGCCTTCAGGGTTGCGCAGCTCGAAATGGAGGTGGGGCACCGTGCCTTCGGCATTCCCTGAATCGCCCACCCAGCCGATCACCTCGCCGCGAGCAACCTCCGAGCCCTCGACGAGATCGGTGCGCAGACCGATGCCCAGGCCGTCGTCGGTGTCGTATTGATCGTTGTTGAGATGGATGTAGTAGGACTGCCATCCGTCGGTGTGCCGGACGATGGCCCAGCAGCAGTTGTCCGTCCCTTGGTCCTGGGCGACCCTGCTCACCACACCATCAGCCACGGCCCGGACCGGAGTCAGTTTGGGAGCGGCGATGTCGTTGCCCATGTGCTTGCGGGCGCCACCGTCACGATCGGCGCCGAAGGGTGAGCCGATTTGACCGACCCCGCCCATGGGCCAGGCCATGTCGTAGACGAAAGGCACGCAAGGGGGCGGGGGCGGGATCGTGGTCGTGGTTTCTCGCGGGGCCGTGGTGGGTGGCGCCGTGGTCGAGCCAGGCGCAGTGGTCGTGGTCGATGCAGACGCCGTCGTGGTGGTCTCGTCCGGGGAAGATGTGCTGGTCGTCTCCTCGGGAACCGTTGTCGTGGTCGTCGACGTTGTAGTAGTCGATGCAGGCGCAGTCGTGGTGGTTTCCGATGGGACGGTCGTGCCCGGCCCTGTAGTCGTCGTTTCCGATGGGACTGTGGTGCCCGGCGCCGTGGTCGTCGTCTCCGGTGGGAGGGTCGTCGGTGGGGGCAGGGTGGTTGGTGGGAACAGGATGTCCATGGTCACCGGAGGGCACATCTCGGCGGCGGCAACCGGGCTTGCCGGCGTGCTCACGAAGTAGAGCCCTGACATCAGGGCAGACGCGAGCAATAGAGCGGCCATCCGTCTGCCGTACATGGGCATGACCTTACATACTGAGACGTGGTTTGGAACCAGGGGCGGCTCGGGTACGTTTGTACGCCATGATCTCCTCCAAGACGCTCCGTCTCGGCCTGTTCGGATTACTGGTCCTGGCCCTTGCGGCCTGTGACGACGGCGAGACCACGGACCTCAGCACGACGTCCTCCCTCATTTCCAGCCCGACCACCGGTGGTGGGGAGGAGGCGACCACCACCACAGTGGCGACGGGAGGTGACACGACCTCGACGACACTCGTCGGTCAGCAAGTCGCCGAGTACGAGGTTGTGGCGCGGGTGTCGGACCCGGCCGGGGAGACACTCTTCATCGTGATCCCGCCCGGCGCATACACCGATGTCGACATCGAGAACTTCGTAGTCGGCCTCGTCGACAGTGGCGAGATCACCTATGGCGCCGAGGTCTTCGACGACAACGGCGCGGTCGATGCCTACCGCAAGCCCGAGGCGGAGCGCACCGAGGGCGAGACCCAACTCATCCAACAGCACCATTTCGCCAGCGTCCAGAACGGGACCACCTTCATCTACCGCGGACCATTCGCCGAGTCGGGCGAGTTCGTCATCGGCAGCTAGGGGAGGCGTGCCCCTGGCAACCTCAGGTTCTGCGGCCCGCATCCGGGCCGATCTGCCTCAGCTTCGTGGGTTGTCCGGCGTGGGGCAGCCCGAACGTGAGGCGTTTCGGCCCGTATAAGAAACGGGGAACCTGAGGGTCAGAGCAGCGCAGCGGCGACCAGGAGGAACCCGCCGAAGCCGACCGCGTCAGTGATCATCGTGAGCAGGATCGACGAAGCGAGGGCGGGGTCGAGGCCGAGACGACGCAGAACCAGGGGAATCGCCGATCCCGCCAGGGTCGCGATAAGCAGATTGGCCAGACAGGCGATCCCGATAACGAGGGCGACCGTCACCGGGTCCGAGTTGCTCTGGAAGACCCCCGAGTCGACCAAGACATAGGTCATGGCGGCGGCGGCCACGGCGAGAAGCACGCCGTTGAGGATCCCCACCCCGGCCTGTCGAAGCAGGATCGAGGGCACTTGGGCCCGGGGCACGTCGTCGGAGGCCAGGGAGCGGATCATCACTGCCAGGCTCTGATTCCCCCCGTTGCCGCCCAGGGTGGCCACGATTGGCATCAGCGCGGCGAGCACGGGCTCGGTCGAGATGATGCTGGTCTGACGCTCGATGACCCAAGCGACGAAAGTGGCCAGGACCAGGTTGAGGAGGAGCCACGGCGCGCGGGAGCGGAACGACTTGGTCACGTCGGTGTAGACGGTTTCACCGAGACCCGCGCCAACCGCTGCGGCGAAATCTTCGGTGGCCTCGTCCTGGACCGCTTCGATGACAGCGTCGGTCGTGACGACCCCGATAAGGCGGCCCTGCTCGTCGACGACCGGGATCCCGAACAGGCGATACCTCTGGGCGAGCTCGGCTACCTCTTCCCGGTCGGTCATCCCCTCGACCGACACCGGGTCGGGCACCATCACCTCTTCGAGGCTGGCCCCGGGGCGGGCGAACACCAGATCGCGGAAGTAGATGACGCCCCTCAGCTTCTGGTCATCGTCCACGACGTAGACGTAGGCGAAGTCCTCGTACTGCTCGTGCAGCTGTCGGATCCTCTCGATTGCCTCGCCGGCCGTCAGGCCTAGGGGCAGAGCGGCGATCTCGGTGGTCATGAGACCGCCTGCGGTGTCGGAGGGGTACTCGAGCAGGCGGCGGATCTCTTGCTCCGACTCGTCGTCGAGCATGGCGAGGACGCTTTCCGTGACGTCGTCGTCCAGCTCGTACAGGAGGTCGGCTGCGGCCTCGCCGGTCATCTCGCTGACGGCGGCGGTGAGGTCGGCGATTGGAACGTCTTCGACGAGTTCGGCGGCGAGCTCCGGGGCGATCTGCTCCAAGATGTCGGCGACATCTTCGGGCTCCAGCTCGGCGAGCAGGCCCGCCGCGTCCTCTTCGGTCAGCTGCTCCAGGACGTCTGCTGCGTCACCGGGGGCGGCTTCGGCGAGCGCCTCCCACTCCTCACCGTGAGTCTCGAGATAGTCGGCGACTTCTTCGTGGTCGCGGCGCGCGGCAGCCAGGAGATCCCTGGCAAGCTGGCGCGGCCTTCTGAGTCTGAGTCTCACCGGTACCCCTCGAACGGCGAACCGGCCAGAGAGTAGAGCGCTCCGACCCGCAGGTCATCGCACGTGTCCCGCCGTCCCTCGACGCCCCTGGGCTTCGTCCTCGTCCTCAACGCACTACCAGTGCGTCTTCGTCCTGCGTCCTTGCCAGGAACGCCGAGGACTCGGCGTTACAAGCACGGGACCTACGAGCCGGAGCGCTACCCCTCGTAGGGGCGAACCGCTTTGATCGTCACGCGGAACGTTCCGGCGGGAGCCTCGTAGGGGACCTCGTCCCCGATCGAAGCTCCGAGCAGGGCGCCACCCAGCGGGCTGGTGGGCGAGGCCAGGAGCAGACCCGAGACCTTGTTCTCCTGGGGGGCGACGAAGTAGTCGAGCTCGTCCCCGTCGGAGTCGACCACGGTGACGACACTTCCTACCTCCACCCGCCCGGTGTCCTTCACCTCTCTCACCTCCGCGTTGTTGAGCAGAAACTCGAGCTTCCGGATCCGGGCCTCCATCAGGCCCTGGTCGTTCTTGGCGGCGTCATAGTCCGCGTTCTCGCGCAGATCGCCGTGGGATCGGGCCTCGGCGATCCGCTCTTCGATCTCACGCCTCCCGGCGGTCTTCAATTCATCCAACTCATCCTGCATCTTCTGATGTGCGGCAGGGGTCAGGAAAGTCGGTTCGTCGATCATGAGCGCGGGAAGGCTAACCCCGGGCCTATGCCTATCCGAAGGCGGCCGCCCCGGCCCCGGAGGGCAATCGTGAGGCCAGGGCTATCTTCTCCGGGGTGACTGATGTGCGCATGACCGAGTATTCCCACGGGGCCGGTTGCGCCTGCAAGCTCGGGCCCGACGACCTGGCCAGGGTGATGGGAACGGTCATCGGGCACGCGGCCAGCTCACACCCCGACCTCCTGGTTGGAACTGCTTCCTCGGATGACGCGGGCGTATACGACATCGGCGCCGGTCGTGCCCTCGTGCAGACCGTCGACATCTTCACCCCGGTGGTCGACTCGCCTTCGGACTGGGGTCGCATCGCAGCGGCCAACGCTCTCAGCGATGTCTATGCCATGGGTGGAGCGCCCCTGACCGCCTTGCAATATCTGGCTTGGCCCCGGGACCGGCTCGACTTGGACCTGGCGGCCGATGTGATCTCCGGTGGCATGGAGGTCATGGCGAAGGCAGAGTGCACTGTGGTCGGAGGGCACTCGATCGACAGCCCCGAGCCGACCTATGGCTTTGCAGTAACCGGCATGGTCGGGTCCGACTCGTATTTCCCGAACTCGGGGGCGGAGCCGGGCGACACGTTGATCCTGACCAAGCCTTTGGGGATCGGCATCGTCACGACCGCCATCAAGCGCGGGAAGTGCCCACCCGACCTGGCTACCAAAGCGATCGAGTCGATGACCACGCTGAATGATGTCGCAGGCAACGCCCTGACTCGGAGCTCGGCGCACGCCGCCACCGATGTCACCGGCTTCGGCCTGCTCGGCCATCTCCGGGAGATGTGCCTCGCTTCCGACGTCTCGGCGACGATCGCCCTGCATCGTGTCCCGGTTTTCGACGGGGTGAGAGAGTTGCTGGACGCGGGGATGTGGGCCGGTGGATCGGCGCGCAACCTGAAGTCTGTCCTCGAGTTCGTCGAGTCAGAGGTAGACGAGGACGACCTGAAGTTGTTGGCGGATGCCCAGACGTCCGGCGGGCTCCTGGTGGCCGTTCCGTCGGAGTCGGCCGGCGAGTACTTCCAATCGGTGCCTGGATCGGCCCTCATCGGCCGCGTCGAGTCCGGCACCGGAATCACGGTCACGGCGTGAACAGTCAGGAGCGACTCGAAGCGATCGCAGTGGCTCTGTCCATCCCCCGGGCAGAGCGACACATCTTCCTCTGCGCCGATCAGACCAACCCCAAATGCGCACCCCGCGAAGTCACTCACGCCCTGTGGAGCCATCTCAAGTCGAGGCTCAAGGATCTGGGTCTGGCTTCGGCGCCGCCACCCTGGTCAGGCAAGCCGGAGGCAGAAGCCACGGAGGTGGAGCGAGGCGATGGGTCAGTCCTGAGGAGCAAGGTCGACTGTCTCCGCATCTGCGAGCAAGGGGCGATCTGCGTCGTCTATCCCGAAGGCACCTGGTACGCCGGCCTCACCGAGGAGTCGCTGGACCGGATCATCGATGAGCACCTGACGTCAGGCACTCCCGTCGAGGATCTCGTCTTCACCGTGACGGGAGGTGCTCGATGAAGAAGCTCTGGGGCTGGCTGGTGGCCTTGATCGTGTGGCGGGCTTTCGCCCCGACCATCAGCCCTCGTTTCGCACCACCTCAAGAGCACCCTTGGCGTACGGCGGGACGAACCGTGTTCGTGGGGGACCAGGAGTTCGTGGTGCGCGAGGCCGGCCCCGAAGGCGCACCGATGCTGCTGATGATCCACGGTTTGGCCGGGTCGTCCCTCGCCGAGTGGTACCGGATCGGGCCCGGTCTCGCCGAGAAGTATCGGGTGATAATGGTCGACCACCGCAGTCATGGGTTGGCCCCTCTGGCCAGGGACCGCTTCGAGGTGGAAGACCTCGCCGACGACATGGCCGGAGTCTTAGATGCTCTCGGTGTTGGCCGGGTATCGATAGTCGGGTACTCGATGGGTGGCACCATCGCCCAGGCCTTTGCCCGCCGTCATCCCCACCGGGTCGACCGTTTGGCCCTCATCGCCACCTTCACCCATCACCCCCAGCCGCACCGCGTCTTCCGGGCTGTTGGGGCGGTGCTCGCCCGAGCCGGGGAGCGTCTCACCGGGCTGGGGACCCCCGAGGCCCGCTCGTACTACCTCCGTTGGACCGGTGCCGTCGAGGAGCGCCACGCGCGATGGCTCTGGGAGGAGACCCACCGCCGGGATGTCGATGCCGGCGCCCAGGCGACGCTGGCCCTCCTTCGGTTCGACTCGCGTCCGTGGATCGGGAAGATCGAGATCGAGACCCTCGTGGTCATCCCGACGTTGGACGAGCTGGTTCCGGCTGCCTGGCAATACGAGCTGGCGGCATCGCTGCCCAATGCGACCGTCGTCGAGCTGCCCGGGGTCCGGCACGAGGCGCCCTGGACCCATCCGGACCGGGTCGTCGAAGTGATCTCAGCCTTTGTCGGCTGAGAGACGTCCTTCGAGCGGGGCGCTCACCGACAGCCGCCTGTCCAATCTGGGCGCCAACCGGATCCTGGAGGGGTTCGAGGAGTACGTGTCCCGATTCCGGGCGATAAACCAACGAGCACCCCGCCGTTTCGAGGAGCGCGATTGGCCCGGGATGCAAAGCGATGCCGTCGAGCGTCTCCGTCTTTACACGGTGGTGGTCGATCGGGTAATGGAGTCGGTGACCCACCTGCTCGCTGCCAGAGCCGACGACCCCTTGGTATGGGTGGCAGTCAAAGCGGTCTATTCGGGCCTGATCTCCGACCGGCAGGATTGGGAGCTCGCCGAGACCTTCTACAACTCCGTCACCCGGCGCGTTTTCAAGACTGTCGGCGTCGCCGAGCACATCGAGTTCGTCGACTCCGACTTCGACAGCCCGCCCATCCCGTCTCGAGAGTCGGTGTATCTGACCTTCGACCGTAGGGAGTCGACCACCGGTCTGGTCCGGGACATCCTCAACACGTTCGCCCACGCAATCCCGTATGCCCGATTGGATGCCGACGCAGACGAGGTAGCGGGGCGGATCGATGCTCGGCTCAGTGAGCCCGGCGCACTCGCGGCGGTGGGCAAGGCGGAGATCGTGCGCACCGTCTTCTACCGCGGGCAGTCTGCATACATAGTCGGGCTGCTGTATGCCGGGTCGCACAGGTTCCCGCTGATCATCGCTCTGAGTCACGGCGACGAGGGAATTTTCGTGGACGCAGTCCTCCTCACCGAGGACGAGGCGTCAATCGTGTTCAGCTTCACCAGGTCGTATTTCTCCGTCGACGTTGCCCGTCCCTACGACCTGGCCCGCTTCCTCCGCCGACTCATGCCCCGGAAGCGCCTCGCTGAGATCTACATCGCCGTCGGGCAGGACAAGCACGGCAAGACCGAGCTTTACCGCGACCTGCTCCGACATCTGCGATCGACGGAGGAGCAGTTCCAGCCGGTGCCGGGGACGAAGGGCCTCGTGATGATCGTGTTCGGCATGCCGGGCCACGACGACGTCTTCAAGGTGATCCGTGACACATTCCCGCCACCGAAACGAACCACCCGGCGAGGGGTGATGGGTAAATACCGGCTGGTCTTCCAACACGACCGAGCGGGGAGGCTGATGGACGTCCAAGACTTCCAGCATCTCGAGTTCCACCGGTCGCGATTCTCGTCCGCGGTCCTCGACGAGTTGCTATCCGAGGCGGCGCAGACCGTTCGGCTCGAGGGCGATTCGGTGATCATCAGCCACGTCTACGTCGAGCGCCGGGTGGTGCCGCTCGACGTCTATGTCCGGGAGGCGGCGCGTCCGGCCGCCGTCGATGCAGTGGTCGACTTCGGACAGTCGATCAAAGACATGGCCTCGACAAACATCTTTCCCGGCGACCTGCTCCCCAAGAACTTCGGCGTGACCCGCCACGGCCGGGTCGTGTTCTACGACTACGACGAGCTGAGCTCCCTCGTCGACATCAACTTCCGGGAGCTGCCCGCAGCCCGTGACGAAGTCGAAGAACTGGGGTCGGAGCCCTGGTTCCCGGTGGGCGACAACGATGTGTTCCCAGAGGAGCATCAGAGCTTTCTCGGGCTGGCCCCGGACCTGCGCCAGGTCTTCTTCGACCATCATGCCGACTTGTTCGGTATCGACGCCTGGCGCGCCATCCAGACCCGTATCAGATCAGGCGAGTTGATCGAAGTCTTCCCATACCGTCAGACCGCCCGTCTCCCCGGGACAGGAGCCTCCCGGGGGTGGTGACCCACGTTCCTAGGAATCGGGCACCAGCCTCAAACTTCCCTCCGCCCGATCGTCCACCTCCCCGGATTCCGCCGGACCCATCGCATGCCCGGAGCCTATGTCCGGAATCATCGATTGGCCGGGCACACATCTAGCGTTCCGCCGATGCGCACCAGGATGGTGATTCTGGCGGGAATCGTGTTGCTGATCGTGGCATGTGGTGGAGACGACACCGCCACCACTACGAGCTCGACCACCACGACCGTTCCGACCACCACCACGCAGCCAACGACCACGACGACGATGGCAACTACGACCTCGACGGCAGCCGCGACCACTACGTCATCCCAAACGATTGACGTCTCGATAGAGAGCGGCGAGGTGGTCGGGCCGACGACGTTCAGCTTCACCGTGGGGGATGCGGTGTCGATCTGGGTGCTTTCTGATGTCGATGCCGAGATCCACGTTCACGGGTACGACCTCTTCTTCGAGGCAACGGCAGGAGTTCCGACCGAGATCGCATTGACCGTCGATGTGCCCGGGATCTGGGAAGTGGAGCTGGAGGAGACCCACGTTCCACTCTTTGTGCTCGAGGTGACTCCTTGATTCGACGCTTCGGCGTCGTCTTCTTCGTCGCCGGTCTCGCCGTCCTCGGCTCGCCTTCGGTGGCGATGGCGCACGGGATCGGGGGGAGGCTCGATCTGCCGGTGCCACTCAGCTATTTCATCGTGGGGGCGGGCGTGGTCCTGGTCATCACTTTCATCGGTCTCGCCGTCCTCTGGCCCGAGCCCCGCCTCCAGGAAGGTCCCCGTCACGATGCCGCCCGGCTCACCGTGCGCCGGGGCTGGATCCTGCCCACCCTCGGGGTGATCGCCCTCGCCCTCGTTGTCGGGCAGTTGATCCCTCCCCTATTCGGCTTGGAGACCGATCCCACCCGCCCGACCATCGCCCCGGTCCTGGTATGGGTCGTTTTCTGGCTGGTGGTCCCCTTCGCAGGCGCCGTCATCGGCGACTGGTACACCGACATCAACCCGTGGCGATCGCTGGCCAGGGTGCTCCGGCTGGGCCGCGGCGAGCGGGCGGGTCTCCTCGACACTTTCGGCGTGTGGCCCGCTGCAATCGTGCTGGTCGCCTTCACCTGGCTGGAGTTGGTCAGCCCGGATTCGGGCAATCCGGTCACTCTGGGCACAGCCGCGCTGGTCTACACGCTCGGGATGCTCGGCGCGATGGCATATGCGGGTCGGGAGAGCGGGCTGGCTGTTTTCGATGGCTTCACCCCGTACAACAGGCTCTTCTCCGCCATTTCTCCGCTGGGGAGACGTGACGACGGCCGTCTGGTCTGGAGGGGCTGGCTGCGCGCCCTGACCGTCCTTCCCGCCTGGAGGGGGTTACCCGCCTTCGTGGTGGTGGCCATCGGCACCGTCACCTACGACGGCGCCTCGGCGACGGAGTCGTTCCGCAGCTTCATGGGGGACTTCGGGCAGACCATGCTCGGGGAAACGGTGCTCCTGATCGGCTGTGTCCTCGCCATCGGCGCCGCCTACTGGATCGCCTCGTGGGCTGCGGCCCGCATGGTGGGCGGTGAGTGGACAACGGCCCGCGTGGCGATGCGGTTCGCCCACACCTTGGTGCCCATCGCCCTGGCCTACGCCCTGGCCCACTACATGACACTGATCGTCTTCGAGGGGCAGCAGCTGATCGCCGCCGTGTCAGACCCGTTCGCGCTCGGCTGGGATCTCTTCGACACTGCCGACCGCAAGGTCGACTTCTTCATCACTTCCGCCGAGCCGGTGTGGTACGCACAGGTGGCCGTGATCGTCACCGGTCATGTGCTCGGGGTGATCTTGGCCCACGATCGGGCGCTCGGAGACTTCGGGACAGAGGCCGTTCGCTCTCAGTATGCGATGCTTCTACTTATGGTTGCCCTGACCACACTCGGTCTGCTCATCCTCGCGGGGTGAACGTGATATTTGCGCACTATGGGGGCATCGACGAGATCGGCATCTTCGTGGTGCCCGCGGTGCTGGCCATCCTCGCCCTGCGTTGGGCGGAGCGGAGGGCAAAACGGACCGCGGCCGAGAGACAGACCGAACCGGAGATGGAAGCGGTGTCGACAGAAGAGAGCAGCGATGGCGACTGACGGGCATGAGATGGCCATCCCGTTGATCACAGACCCCACCGCTGCGGGCGTGTCGGCCAGATCCAAGGCCGCCTCTTATTTCGCACTGACCAAGCCGCGGATCATCGAGCTGCTGCTCATCACGACAATTCCATCGATGGTCCTGGCTGCAGGTCGCTGGCCGGGGGTGTGGCCGGTCCTCGCCACGCTGATCGGGGGATCCCTTTCCGCCGGCGGGGCCAACGCTCTCAACAACTACGTCGACCGGGACATCGATCAGATCATGAAGAGGACCCGTTCGAGGCCTCTTGCCCGGCACGAGGTGCCACCGTCGAACGCCCTCGTTTTCGGCGTGGCCCTCGGCGTTGCCGGGTTCGCCTGGCTGTGGGCCACCACCAACTTGCTCGCCGCCACCATCGCCACCGCTGCTCTTCTTTTCTATGTGTTCGTCTACACCCTGAGACTGAAGCGGACCAGCACGCAGAACATCGTGATCGGCGGGGCGGCAGGGGCTGCTCCGACGCTGGTCGGTTGGGCGGCCGTGACCGGCTCGCTCGACCTTCCTGCCTGGGTGCTCTTCCTCATCGTCTTCTACTGGACGCCACCTCATTTCTGGGCCCTCGCCATCAGGTATCGGGACGACTACGAGAAGGCGGGGGTGCCGATGCTCCCGGTGGTGGCCGGGGTCGAGGCCACCACGCGCAAGATGCTGCTCTATACCGGGCTCATGGTGGCGATCAGCCTGCTCCTGGTCCCGGTGGCCGGCATGCGCTGGATCTATCTCGGCGCGGCCATCGCCCTCGGTGCCTGGTTTCTCTGGGACACCTGGCGTGTCTATCGCCGTCCTGAGGATGCGATGCGTCTCTTCACCACGTCGACGGTGTATCTCGCTGCTCTGTTTGGAGCGGTCATGCTCGACGTGCTGGTGCGATGAGACGGATTCTCCCAGGGCTGCTCGGGCTGGTGATGCTGTGCGCCGCCTGCGGCTCCGATGAGGTGGAGCCTTTCGCTCTTGTTGCCTCGAGCAATGGGAGCATCGGGCTTGGCGAGCAACGAATGCTGTTCGGGCTGGTCGACCCGGAGACCGACGAATTCCTGGCTTCCCCTGACCGGGAGGCAACGGTGACCATCCGTGACGAGAACGGCTCGCCACTCGACACCTACCCGATGGAATTCATCTGGACCATCCCCGACGTGCGTGGCCTGTACGTCGCCGATGTGAACATCCCGGAAGCGGCCACCTACCAGGCCACCATCGATGCTGAGGGCCTGGCCACTGCCGGGCCGGCCGGATTCGTCGCCTACGACGACCCTCCGGTCATCGAGCCCGGTGACGAAGCCCCCGCCTCGGAGACCAGGACCTCAGCCGAGTTCCCTGATCTGTCCGTGATCAGCTCCGACCCCGAGCCCGACCCGGCGATGTATCAATCCAGCGTTGCTTCGGCCGTCACGTCTGGCGCCCCGTCCGTGATCGTCTTCGCCACACCTGCCTTTTGCGCATCCCAGGCCTGTGGGCCCCTCCTCGACCAGGTCAAGTCCCTGCGACCCGACTACCCGGGGGTGGAATTCGTCCATGTCGAGATCTACGAGGATCTCCAGGTGGCCACGCCCGAAGACCTGACGGTTGTTCCGGCCACGGGTGAGTGGGGACTGCCGTCCGAGCCTTGGGTATTCGTGGTGGACGACTCCGGTGTGGTCTCTTCGGCGTTCGAGGGCGCGGCTTCCGATGACGAGCTGACGACTGCGATCGACGCCGTCAGCCCATAGTTGGTCGGGGGTTTGGCGAGTCCGTATGATGCCAGGCCGATGGTCCGGTCCCGTCACCGCCTGATTCGCCTCGGCGTCCTTATCGGCGCCATCCTCGTACTCGGGGCCTGCTCCTTCATCGGGAGCGAGGATCAGCCGTTGACCACGTTCGAGCCGGCCGGTCCCTTCGCCGAGCAGATCGACAACCTTTTCTGGCCGGTCTTCTGGATCGCCGTCGCTGTGTTCATCCTGGTGCAGGGAGCGATCCTCGTCGCCGTCTTCATGTTCCGCGATCGCGACGGGTCCAAAGAGGCCAAGCAGCTCCACGGCAGCCCGAAGCTGGAGATCGCCTGGACCATCATCCCCGCCCTCATTCTGGCCGGCATCGCAGTGCCAACCACGGCCGCGGTTTTCGAGCTGACCGAGTGTGATCCGGACGCGATCGAGATCCAGGTGACCGGGCATCAATGGTGGTTCGAGTACCACTACCCCGAGGCCGAGGTCGACACCGCCAACATCATGGTGATCCCCGCCGGGCAAGAGGTCTGTGCCGTGATGACCTCCGACGACGTTCTGCACAACTTCTGGATCCCGGCCCTCAACGGCAAGCGCTACCTGGTGCCCGGCCAGACCACGCTGTTGCGGCTGCAGGCTGACGAACCGGGTGAGTACTGGGGGCATTGCGCCGAGTTCTGCGGTCTCTCCCACTCTCTGATGCGGGCCCGTGTCCAGGCCGTCGAGCCGGCCGAATATGAGGCCTGGTTGGCCGAGCAACAGACTGCCGCCGCCACTCCTGCCGAGGGGACGGACGGGTATGAGGGGTTCGAAGTGTTCGCGGCCAAGGGCTGTATCCAATGCCACACCGTCCGTTTCGAGGACGACTCGGCATCGAACATCATCGAACGCGCCTCCTTCAATGGGCCAGACCTGACCCACTTCGCCTCTCGGTCCGTGTTTGCCGGGGCCGTACTCCCTGAAGAGGGTCAGAGCCGGGACGAGGCACTCAAGGACTGGTTGGCCGACCCCCCCTACATCAAGCCCGGGAGCTTCATGCCCGACCTCGCCTTGACCGAGGCCGAGATCGATGCTCTCATCGTATGGCTGGACAGCATGGAATGACCGCCACCGCCGAACGCCCCACCACCACGATCTTCCGGCGCCCGAGTTCCACGAAGGGGCTCTGGTCGTGGATCACCACCGTGGACCACAAGCGCATCGGGATCATGTACGGGTACGCCGCCTTCACCTTCTTCATCATCGGCGGCATGGAGGCCCTGCTTCTTCGTATCCAGCTATCCCAGGCCAACGGCGAGTTCCTCACGGCCGGCGCCTACAACGCACTGTTCACGATGCACGGGACGACGATGATCTTCCTCTTCGTCATGCCCGCGTCGTCGGCGCTGATGAACTACATGCTCCCGCTGCTGATCGGGGCGAGAGACGTCGCCTTCCCCCGGCTCAACGCCCTGTCGTGGTGGATCTTCTTCTTTGGGGGGATCTTTCTCTACTCGACATTCATCTTCGGCACTTCGGCGCCGCCGGTAGGGGTCGACGGGCTCGGAGGCATCGACGGCAACCTGGCCCCGGGAGGTGGGCCCGGCAGTTTCAACTTCCTTGCCGATTCCCCGGATGGCGGCTGGTTCGGCTATCAGCCCAACGCCGGGCCGCTCTACTCGCCTGGGACGGCGATGGACTACTGGGCCCTGGGGCTGCAGATCATCGGTCTCGCTTCCCTGGTGTCCTCGGTCAACTTCCTGGTGACCGTGCTCAACCTGCGGGCCAAGGGGATGCGACTCCTCCGCATGCCGGTGTTCGCCTGGATGACCACCATCACCTCGTTCCTGCTCCTGTTCTCGCTCCCGATCATCGCCGTGGCCTTGTTCATGGTGACCTTCGACCGTCAATTCGGGTCGTTGTTCTTCGCTGCACAGGCGGGTGGCGATGTGATTCTTTGGCAGCACCTTTTCTGGCTCTTCGGTCATCCCGAGGTCTACATCCTGATCCTCCCCGCAATGGGGATCGTCTCCGAGATCCTGCCCACCTTCTCCCGGAAGCCGCTGTTCGGATATTCGGCCGTCGTGTTCGCCGGCGCCGCCATCGCCTTCCTCGGCTTCGGCGTGTGGGCCCACCACATGTTCGCCTCCGGGATCACACCGGTCGCTCAGGCCGCATTCGGCCTGGCCACGATGACCATCGCCATCCCCACGGGGATCAAGATCTTCAACTGGCTGGGCACGATGTGGATGGGAAGGATCCGGCTTTCGACGCCGATGCTTTTCGCCATCGGCTTCGTCGCCATGTTCACCATCGGCGGTCTTTCCGGGGTCACCCACGCCGTGGTCCCCTCGGACTGGCAGCAGACCGACACCTACTACATCGTTGCCCACTTCCACTATGTGATCTTTGGCGGCGCCGTGTTCGGGCTGTTCGGTGGGCTCTACTACTGGTTCCCCAAGCTCACCGGCCGCCTGATGAACGAGCGCTTGGGGAAGGTCCACTTCTGGCTGATGCTCCTCGGCTTCAACCTCACCTTCGGCCCGATGCACTGGCTCGGCCTCCAGGGGATGGTTCGACGTACCTGGAAGTACGCACCGGAGACGAATCTCGAGCCGTGGAATGTCGCCGTCACGATCGGCGCTTTCATCATCGCCTTCTCGATATTCATCTTCATGATCAACTGGTTCACCAGCCGCCGCAGGGGCGAGGCTTCGGGCCTGGACCCATGGGACGCTCGCACGATCGAATGGATGTCGCCCAATCCATCCCCGGAGTACAACTTCGCCGTGCCGCCGGTGGTGACCAGCCTGGACCATTTCTGGCATCTCAAGTACGACGAGGACGCCGAGGGCCGTGCTGTCCGCAAGGAGGACGGTGACGAGATCGTGGCCACCATCGACCACGAGCAGCTAAACCCGTCGTCTCCGATCCACCTCCCCAACCCGTCGTATTTCCCCTTCTTCTTCGCCCTGGGGCTCCCACTCATGTTCTACGGCGTCATCTATCACAAGCAGCTGTGGGGCAAGGGCCTGATCGTGGTCGGGCTGATCATCGCTCTCGCCGCCGTAATCGGCTGGGCCATCGAGCCCCTGGAAGAGCCTCACGATGATCACGACGAGGAAGAGGAGAAGATTCCTCCCTCCCCGCCTTCGGCGGCACTCCCCGCTTCGGGGGGAGTTATGGAGTCATCCGATGACTGAGCTCATCCACGAGGCCGACCTGGAGCACGCCCACCCGGAGCACGAGGGGACGGGTGTCGAGGACCGCAAGCTGGGGATGTGGCTCTTCCTCAGCTCCGAGTTCCTCTTCTTCGGAGCCCTGATCTCGAACTACCTGCTCTACTCGCAGCGGCCCGGCTTCGAAGGCGTCTACCCGTCCGAGATCTACGACATCCCCTTCACCTCTGTGAGCTCGTTCGTCCTGTTGATGAGCTCGTTGACCATGGTCCTCGCCCACAACGCCCAGACTCGCGAGGACGCCAACGGGGCCAGGACCTGGCTCTTCGCCACGGCCGCCCTGGGCTCGGTGTTCCTCGCAGGCCAGGTGTTCGAGTTCACCGAGTTCATCGTCGAATTCGACATGAAGCTCTCCACTAACCCGGCCGCATCCGCCTTCTACCTCCTCACCGGATTCCACGGGACCCACGTCGCCATCGGGGTGATCATGCTCCTGTCTCTGTGGGGGATCTCACGGCGCCGGGGTGGGCTCAGTGACCGGCAGGGTCTCAATCTCGAGCTGGTCGGTCTCTACTGGCACTTCGTCGACATCATCTGGATCGTGATCTTCACTGTCGTCTACCTGCTCTCGGAGCCACCGCTGTGAGCAGCTCAGAGCACATCCATCACCCGACTCCGGCTCAATACTGGAAGATCGCAGTGGTGCTCGCCGTGCTCACCGCCGTCGAGGTCGCCATCTACTACATCCACAGGGACTTCGACCTCGGCAATTTCAACACCGTGCTTCTGATCGGCCTGGCGGCGCTCAAGTTCGTGATCGTCATCGGGTGGTACATGCATCTCCGCTTCGAGAACCGCATGCTGAGCCGGTTCTTCACGGCCGGGTTCATCCTGGCATGTGCCCTGTACACCATCATCCTGACTGCCCTCGGGGCGATAGCCCTGACGAGATGATCCCCCCGTTTCATCCCCATTACGACGTGTGGGCGCTGGCCTTCGCCCTCGCCTTCGGCTACTGGTACGCAGACCGCAGGCTGCGCCCGGTGCTCGCTCCCGAGGCGCCGCCGGCGACCACCGGGCAGAAATGGCAGTGGTATCTGGCGGTCGTGGCGCTGTGGCTGGTCTCAGGCTGGCCAGTCCACGACATCGGCGAGACATCGTTGTTCACGGTGCACATGGTGGAGCACATGGTCATCGCACTGGTGATACCGCCATTGATGCTCCGGGGTATTCCGAGATGGCTGGCCGATGTGACCATCGGTCACCCCAAGGTCGCACGGTTCATCAGGCCTCTGGCCAAACCCGTGCCCGCCTTCGTCCTATTCAATACCACGTTCATCGCGATCCACTGGCCCGACCTGGTGGCCCTCATGGTGCAGGGTGGCCCGCCGCACCTCCTGGTCCACGCCTGGCTGTTCGGCGTTTCCATCCTCATGTGGATGCCCGTTCTCTCTCCGACGACGGCCATCCCCAGGCTCCCGCCGCCTGGCCAGATGGGCTACCTCTTCGCCCAGTCGCTGCTTCCCACCATCCCGGCATCGTTCCTGACCTTCTCGACGGTTCCGCTCTATCCGGTCTATGGCGATGCCGCCCTGGCGTTCGGGCTCACTGCGGTGACCGACCAGACCATCGCAGGGGTCATCATGAAACTGGGTGGCGGGCTACTTCTCTGGTCGACGATCGCAGTGATCTGGTTCCGCTGGACGAAGCAGGAGCGCGAGTGGGAGCGTCTCGAGTCCACGCTTCGGGCCTCCTGAAGTCGATCACCGTCGTCGTGATGACCCTCGGATTGGTCGCTTGCAATCAGACGGAAGGCACAGCGCGTGGCGTGGTCACGTCGGTGGACGGCAGTCTGGAGGACGTCACTTCGTTCGTGGTACTGGTCGAGGGGTCTGAGCTCGAGTTCCTTCCAACCGCTGACGGCGATTACGACTTCCCCCTCTCCCACCTCCGGGAGCACCAACGGACGGGCGAGCCGGTTCTCGTTGAATGGGAGATCGTAGGTAGCGTGCGGTACGCACTGAGCCTGGCTGACGGGTAGAGGGCGCCCAACCGAGTACGAGGAGCATATGCCGATCGACCTACCGCCAGGTCATTTCTTCCTACCCGGTCCTACCGAGGTCCATCCCGACGTGCTCGCCGCCCAGGCTCGACCGATGATCGGTCACCGGGGCCGGGCCATCGAAGCGTTGCTCGCCCGCCTCCAGGACGGGCTGAAGCAGGTCTTTCTCACCGAGCAGCCGGTGATCGTGTCCACCTCGTCGGCTACGGGCCTCATGGAGGCTTCGGTGCGAAATGGAGTGGCCGGCGGCAGGGTGTTGAGCCTGGTGAACGGCGCTTTCTCCTCGAGGTTCGCCGAGATCGCCATGGCTTGTGGCCACGACACCGAGGTCTGGTCGGTGGATTGGGGCCTAGTGCACGATCCGGTCGAGCTCGACGCCAGGTTGGGCCAGGGAGGCTTCGATGCGGTCACGATGACCCACTCCGAGACCTCTACCGGAGCCCTTCAGGACCTCGAGGCGATCGCCTCGGTAATCCGGCGGCATGAGGGTGTGATGCTGCTTATCGACTCGGTTACCGGAGTGGCCGGAGCCGAGATCCGCACCGACGACTGGGCTCTCGACTTCGTCCTCACCGGGTCGCAGAAGGCGCTGGCCCTGCCTCCGGGCCTGGCCTTCGCCGTCGCCTCGCCGGCGATGCTGGATCGCTCCGCCCAGGCCACGAACAAGGGTTACTACTTCGACCTGTTGCCGCTCATGAAGTCTCTGGAGGCATTTCAAACCCCCTCGACACCGGCGATCTCACTGCTCTATGCCCTCGAAGTCCAACTGGAGAGGATCAGGGCCGAGGGCATCGAGCAACGCTGGGAGCGGCACGCGGCGATGCGTTCGGCCACGATCGAGTGGGTCGAGGCAATGCGGTCCGAAGGTTCCGAGATCGCCGTGCTCGCACCAGAGGGTCACCGCTCACCAACGATCACCTGCATCAGCCTGCCAGAGGGCCGTTCCGGCCCTGAGGTGGTCGCGGCGATGCGAGAGCGGAGCTGGGTCATCGGCGGCGGCTACTCGAGGCTCAAGGAGTCGACTATTCGAATCGGGCACATGGGCGATCACGACCCGCAGGTGCTCGGCGAGCTGCTCGGCACCCTCGGCGAGGTCTTGCGTTGACCATGCCATATCGGGTGGTGGCCACCGATCGGGTGTCGAAGAAGGGCCTCGCACCGCTTCGCGACGACGATCGCTTCGACGTTGTCCTGATCAAAGACTCCTCCGATCCGGAGTTCGTTGCTGGGTTGAAGACCGCCGCGGGTCTGATCGTTCGCAGCGCTACCCGAGTCGATGCCTCGCTGCTGAACGGGGCGCCTGGCCTAAAGGTGGTGGGCCGTGCAGGCGTCGGCGTCGACAACATCGACGTAGCCGCCGCTTCCGAACGAGGCGTGGCCGTGATGAATGCCCCGGGCGGCAACACAATCTCTGCCGCCGAGCTGACCATGGCGCTTTTGCTGGCAGTGGCGCGCAGGGTGACCGTGGCCGATCGGTCGATTCGCCAGGGGCGATGGGAGCGCTCGAGCCTGCAGGGTGTCGAGCTGAGAGGAAAGACTCTGGGTGTCATCGGCGCGGGTCGCATCGGCTGGGAGGTGGCGCAGCGTTGCCGGGCTTTCGGGATGGACGTGATCGTTTACGACCCGTATCTGGCCGCCGACAGAGTGAACGAGCTGCATCCACATCTGGTGTCGCTTGACAGCCTGATCGAGAATTCGGACGTCATCACCCTCCATGTCCCCCTCAACTCAGAGACGAGGGGTCTCATCGGCGAAAGCACGTTGGGCCGGATGAAAAAGGGTGCCTTCGTGCTCAATGTTTCTCGTGGTGGTGTCGTCGACGAGAGGGCCCTGGCCAAAGCACTCAACAGTGGACGGATCGCAGGTGCGGGTCTCGATGTCTACGAGCACGAGCCGCTGTCGCCGGACAGCCCGTTGCTCGACGCCCCCAACCTCGTTCTCACACCGCACCTCGGCGCATCGACCAAAGAGGCTCAGATCCAGGTGGCTCTCGAGGTGGCCCGAAGTATGCGTACCGCCCTCGCCCAGGGTGACCTATCTGCCGCCATCAACGCGTCGGATTTGGCCAACGCCTCCGGTCTGAGCTGATCCCCCCACGAGCGGACAGAGTCAGCCGATAACGAGTGTGATCGATGCCTCGGACTCGGCCGCAGGCTCTTCCGGTTCCTCTTCCGGGTTGCGGGCAAACATGACTGCCAGGATGAAGACCAGGATGGTGCCGATCCCGATCACTGCCACCATCACCTCGCCAAAGGACAGCTTGATGTTGGGCTTGGTTCCGGCAAGTGAGGCGAATCCAAGGATGCCGGCAGCAACGAGGATCCCCACGATCGCAGCCCCACCCTCCGCGAGGTGATTGGACTCGATGAGGACCCAGGCGAAGGGAAGGACGAGCAGCCCGAGCAGCAGGAGGCCGGTGAGGGGGATGCCGAAGGCGAAGCCGAGTCGTTGCCTGACACTGTCGATCTCCTCGCCCGAGCCGTCGGGCACCGCAACCGGGACACCGATCGCTTGTGTGACAGTCGCGGTCAGTCCACCGAGGATGGCGCCCCCGATCGCCATCACGCCGGTAGTGGCGAGGACCGGTAGCTGAACCACCCCTTCCGCCCCCTCCACCGGTGTCCCCAGGCCGGTGAGGACGGCCCCGGCGACCACACCGAGCAGAATGCCTATCAGGGCGCCGACCCAGGCAGTCGAGCTAGGCGAGTTGCTGAGCTGCATGCCGGGATTGGCCCACGATGCGGCCGCCCGCGAAAGGGAGGCGATGACAGCTCCGAAGATGATGCTGATCAGCGCAGCACCGATGATCACGCCGTTCGAATCGACCTGGATCACCGGGATAAAGAACTCCTCACCGGTGACGGTGGAAGTGGACGCCCACCAGTTGCTCGCCACGACGAAGCCGATCAGTCCGAGCCCGGCGCCGGTCCATGCCCCCACCCTCACGGCGGTGCGCACACGACGTCGCAACGGGACCGGCTCCAGGATGACTTCCGGCTCCGGCTCGACCACTACTGCTGCCGCTACCGGCGCTACCTCGGGTTGAGTGGCCGGCTCCGGCTCGGGCCCTGCATCAGGGGAGGGGGCGGGCTCCGTCGATTCGTCGGCCGCGGGCGCAGCTTCCTCGGTCGGGGCCGCCGCAGGTGCCGGCGCCGCTCCGGCGGCCGGTGCTCCACCCGCCCACGCGTTCAACACGTCGTCCACCGACGTGCCGTTGGCCGTGGCCCTGGCCGCCGCCGACCGTTGCACCAACGTCTCGGGCACATTCAAAGCGTCGGCGGCTGCGGTCAGCAGTTCACTCACAGAGCGCGATAGTAATTGGATCCACCCGAGACGACCTCCGCCCCATCCACGGCTCCTACCACCCAGGCGTCCGTCACTGCTCCCGGCTCCGCCAAGGCGATGACGCAGCCGCCGAAGCCGGCTCCGGTGAGGCGGGCGCCGTAGACACCGGGAGTGGAGATCAGATTCTCGACCGCGGAATCGAGGTCGGGGGTGGACACCTCGTAGTCGTCGCGCAGACTGACGTGGCTGGCGGTCATCAGCCGGCCGGCGGCCTTCAAATCACCTGATCGAAACGCTGCGACGCATCGTCGCACTCGCTCGTTTTCGGAGACCACGTGGCGGGCCCGTGCGAGAAGGACAGGATCACTGAGGGGTGAGAGATCCTCCATCCCGGCCAGACGAAGCGGTCCGATCACCTCTTCGGCGGCGAGACAGGCCGCCACCCGATCCGAATAGGGGCTCCCGGCCACTGTGCGGTGGGAGATGTACTTGACCACTATGTCGGCGCCCCCGGGCAGCGGGACCGGCTCGACCGTCAGCTCGTGGCAGTCGAGTAGCAGTGCATGGCCATCGAGCCCGTGGAGGGAGGCCATCTCGTCGAGGATTCCGGCGGGGACCCCCGTGGCAGCTTGCTGGGCTCGCTGGCAGAGGAGGGCGACTTCGAGCCGTGAAAGGTCGGCATCGACGCCCAGAGCGAGGGCCAGGGCGACGCCGAGGGCACCCGACGAGGAGAGCCCGGCGCCGATCGGCACCGTCGATTCGACCGACCCGGCAAACCCATGCTCCCGCCCCAGCTCGGCGGCGATGGCAGCGACCCGTCTCGCCCACGGCGGCTCGGTGTCTGCGACCACCGCCGGCAGCGGGATGGTCGCCGGTGTCGCGTCCTGGTCGGAGGTAAGGGTGATGACAGGCTCATCGGTGTCGACGCCCCGGACCACGATCTGACGATCGATGGCTAAAGGCAGGGCGAGACCTCCGGTGTAGTCGGTGTGATCGCCGATGAAGTTGACCCGACCAGGTGCCCGGACCTCCACTCGATCGCCGGCCGGTGACATCAGCGGAAGGCTAGAAGCTCAGATTCTGGGTCCAGGTACCCTGCTCCCAGCATGCTCGCCGTCATCAGCTATCCGCCGATCCCCATTTGGGATATCGGCCCCTTCCAGTTCTCCTTGCACGGGCTATTCGCCGCCCTTGGCTTTGTTGCCGGGGCCTGGCTGGCCAACAGGGAGATGGGAAAGCGCGGCTTCGACACCGCCAAATACCAGTCGGTGCTCACCTGGGGTCTCATCGGCTCCCTCATCGGCGCTCGCTACCTCACCACGCCTGCCCAGTTGATGGCTGGGGTGCCCCTGGTGGACGCCTTGAACCCGATCTCGGGCAACTTCTCGATCATGGGCGGCTTCGCCGGAGGAATCATCGCCGGCTGGATACGGATGCGACAGGTCGGCCTCCCGGTCCTGCCCACCCTCGACATGTCTTCATTCGGTCTGGCGCTGGGAACCGTGGTCGGTCGAATCGGCGACCTCGCCATCGTCGAGCATCTGGGCAAGAGCACCACCGCCTGGTGGGGTTACGGGATACGGCCGGGCTACGACGTTGCTCCCCAGCACGATGGGCTGGAGTGCGCAGCCGCCGATGTCGGCGAGGTCTTTTGTGGCGTGTATCACCACGTGGCCTTCTACGACATGATCGGGGCCGCCGTGCTGCTCGGCCTGCTCTATTTGCTCTACGACCGCATCGAGCTCCGCTACGGCCAGCTCTTCTTTGCCTGGGTGACCTGGTACGGATTCCAGCGGTTCCTGCTCGACTCGCTGCGGTTCGGGAGCGGCGACGCCGAGATCGGCGCACTCACCTGGAACCAGCTGAGCGGCCTCCTCGCCGGTATCGCCGGGCTGATCGCCCTGTGGTGGCTAGGCAAGAATCAGCGAATCGTCTCCGAGGAAGCAGATCAGGCTCTGATCAGCGCCTAAGGGCGCTGTTGACGCACCGTCCAAATCCCGAAATCACCGGTGACCCCGTGACACCATGTCGGCCATGCGCTTGGTGTTCGCCGTCGATGTCGGGGATCTGGCCGAAACCTCGATAGACCCCTGGAGCGCAGTACTCGCGGTGGTTGTCCTGATCGTCGCCTGGATTCTGTCGCGAATCACCCGAAAATCCACCGCCAGGGTCCTGACCAAGCTGGAGGGCATCTCCGACGAGATGCGCGCCTTCATCGCCCGCCTCGCCGGCTACGTCGTGATCTTTCTTGGGGTCGGCGTTGCCCTTGCACTTCTCGGTGCGGCAATCCAGCCGCTCATCACAGTCGCCATCGTCTTTGGCGTGATTCTGGCCCTTGCCCTGCGCGGCATCGCCGACAACTTCGCCTCGGGCATCGTTCTCCAGACCCGCCGCCCAATCCATATCGGTGACGAGGTCGAGTCCTTGGGCTATGTAGGAAACGTCCTCGATATGGATAGTCGGGCGGTGGTCATCGAGACCTTCGATGGCCGAACCGTCCACTTGCCCAATTCAGAGGTGCTGGGTGATCCCCTCATCAATCATTCGACGAAGGGGGCACGCCGTTCGGAGGTGGAGGTGCGGGTTCGGTCGAAGGATGTCGAGGGGACCGGTCAAAGACTCATCGCAACAGTCGCAGATGTCTCAGGGGTTCTCCCCGAACCAAAGCCAGCGGTCTTCCTGACCGCGATCGACCCTGTGCGGGTGACGGCACTCGTCTACTTCTGGCATCAACCGGCCGACGGTCTCACAGTTCGGACGGATGTGATCCGGGCATTAGCCGCAGCGGGGCGGGAGCGCACGGAGATGGCAACGATCGTCGCCCCCCAACCAGCGGCGCCGCTCACACCGTCGCCATGGATCTGATCTCGACATCCACAACACAGATCAGGTGTGGAGCACTCCGGATCGGGCGATGGCCCATATGACGAACACATCCACGGCAACGATGAAGAGGGCCCACACCGGGTAGTAGGGGATGAAGCCGAAATTGGCGATAGCACTGAGCACTGCCAGGACGAGGGCGAAAATGGCCGCCGCCCTGCTCCCCGAGTAGAGGGACATGCCGGAAATCACCACCAGAATGCCGAAGACGAGGTGGATCCAACCCCAAGTCGACACGTCGAGGGTGACGACGTAGTTGGGGAGGGTCACGAAGAACTCGTCGTTGGCAATTGCAGAAATTGCCTGAAAGACCTGCATGATCCCGCCGACGATCATCAAGGTGGCGGCGAACATGACGCCGATCCCGGCAGCCAACTCCCCACCCGAGATGTCGGGTGGCTCTACTTCCCTGTGCGCCATGCCGTCCTCCTCGGTTCCAGCGGATTCGACGTTCGAAGCTACACCTGAAGCATCGGCGCAGCCAAGAGGTCAGTCGGCGAACAGCCGTGATGTAAGAGGTGAACCCGTTGCCCTCCAGCTAGCGGAGCATCTCGACCTGACGAGGATGGTTTGTCAGCCATCCGCGGCATCTCCTTCTTCGTTCGAGGCCTTGTCGCGGACCACGCATCGGAATCCGAGATGTGACATGGAGGTGTCGATCGTCTGCGGCTGTCGTGCTGCGGGTCGGTAGCGGAGGCAGTAGTTGGGGGCACAGAGGTGTGAGCCTCCTTTGATGACCCGGCGAGGGATGTGCTCGCCGGGCTGGCCCGGGTTGTAACTCTGCTCCGGTGAGGTCACCCGAGGATTGGTAGGGACACAGCAGGCGTGCTCGACCTGGTCCGGGTGACGTGGGATGTACCAGTCGATGGTCCACTCCCAGACGTTCCCGGTCATGTCGTAGAGCCCATACCCGTTGGCGGGGTAGCTGCCCACGGGCGAAGTCCCTTCGAAACCGTCGACCTTCAGGTTCTCCCAGGGAAACTCCCCTTGCCAGCTGTTGGTCATTGCCTTGCCATCGGGGAAGTGCTCGTCGCCCCAGGCGAAGGTGGCTCCGTCGAGCCCGCCCCGACAGGCGAACTCCCACTCCGCCTCAGTAGGCAGGTCCTTACCCATCCAATCGGCATACGACCTGGCATCCTCCCAGGCGATGTGCACCACGGGGTGGTCGCCCTTCCCGTGGAACGTCGTCCCCGGCCCGCCCGGGCGTCGCCAGTGCGCCCTGGGCACGTACTCCCACCAGTTCCGATAATCGTTCAGGTCGACCGGTCCCGTCGTCTTGTGGAACACCAGGGAACCGGGCACCAGCAGATCGGGGTCCGCGTCGGGGAAGTCGGCCGGGTCGAGCGGCCGCTCGGCGACCGTGATGTAGCCCGTCTCCTTGACGAATCTGCGGAACTCGGCGTTGGTCACCGGGTGCTCGTCCATCCAGAATCCGTCGACCGCTACCTCATGCACCGGCTTCTCATCGGGGTAGAAGTCCTCCGAGCCCATGCGAAATTGGCCGCCCGGGATCCGGCGCATGCCCTCCCGACCGTGCCTCCCGAGGGATACCTGAATTTCAGTCACCTGTCGCTGGACCCACGGCGGCGAACCTAGCGCCTCGCATTTAGGGCGTTGTTCAGTGACCTACTGCTGCCGATTCCTCTGATCGCGCCAGGACAACCAGTCTTTCAGCGGGGCGAGGTCCCACGACTCCCGACCGTCGAACGAGAAGGTGAGAAGTGTGGCCCCTGCCTCGACATATCCGTCACCTGACTCCGGTTTGAGCGGGTTGGCGCCGCAGGAACGCTCGATCTCGTTCGGGTCCCGCCCTTCCGTCGCGCACCACTCGTCGAGCACCTCGCACTTGTGCCGGATCGTGTCGGGTCGCCCCCACCCGTGCCAGATGTCGGCATGACGGGCGGCGTAGCGGAGGGTCCGGCGCTCCCCGCCACCACCGATCAGGATCGGGATCTCCCGGATCGGTGCGGGGTTCAGCTGCGCCCAGCGGTTCTCGATCCTGGGCAGCGCATCCCTCAGGTCACTGAGACGGGTACCGGGAGTGCCGAACTCGTATCCGTACTCCTCGTAGTCACGTTCGAACCATCCGGCACCGATCCCCAGAATCAGCCGGCCGCCGGAGATGTGATCCACAGTGCGCGCCATATCGGCGAGTAGTTCGGGATTGCGATAGCTGTTGGCCGTGACCAGTGCGCCGATCTCGACCCGTTCGGTGACCTCGGCAAAAGAGGCCAGCATCGTCCAGCTCTCGAAGTGCTTGCCGTCAGGGTCCCCGCTGAGGGGAAAGAAGTGGTCCCAATTGAAGACGACGTCCACCCCCATCTCGTCTGCACGCACGGCGGCAGCCCTGATCTGGGCGTAGTCACCGTGTTGCGGCTGTAGTTGGACCGCAATCCGTACCGGTCTGCTCACCAGCCGAACCTATCCCCGCCGGGCGAAGACGATGGCGATCAGCCGCAGGATCTCGATGTAGAGCCAGATGATGGTGACCATCAGACCGAAGGCGGCGAACCAGGAGAACGCCCTCGGCGCCCCGGTCGCGATGCCGTGCTCGATCACCGAGAAGTCGAGGAGGAGGTTCAGGGCGGCGACGATCACAACGAAGATGCTGAACACGAGCGCGCCAGTGCCGACCCCGGTGACCAGTGGGACGTTGACGCCGAAGATGGACAGGAGCAAGGTGGCCAGATAGAAGAGACCGATCCCGACTGTGGCGATGATGATCACCGACCGGGTCTTCTGGGTCACCCTGATTATCCGGAAGACATATAGGAGAAGGGCCCCGACGAACACCGCAACGGTGGCCGTGAGGGCGAGGAACACGATGCCCTCGTAGAAGGTCTCGTAGATCTTCGAGATCGACCCAACGAGAGCGCCCTGCCCCAGCGAGTAGACGATGCCGGTGATCGGAGCCAGGCGGGGGCGGGCCACGGTGGCGAAGACCAGCACCAGCAGGCCGATGATGAACAGCCAGTACCAACGTTGCACCGCCACGGCGTTGGCCCATCCATAGGCCGCCCCGGCCACTACCAGCAGCAACAGGAAGAAGGTGGCAGCGGCCACCGAGCCGATCGTCATCCTCTTCTCGCCGGTGGCTGTCGTCGCAGGAGGCGGCGCGGTCTGGAGGCTGGCGTCGGACGCGGCCGGTTCCCCGAATTGCTTGGTCAGTACTGGATTGGCCATGGAGACAGACTATGGCTCACGAGCCATGCTTCGACGGTGGGCGGCCGTCAGTTTTGCCCTCCCAATGTCTGCAAGGTCAGGGCCTGCGCAATGATCAGTCGTTCGATCTCGCTCAGATCCACGCTCTCGTTGGAAGCATGAATTTTCGCCTGGGCGACATCCTCTGCTCCCCACAGGATCACCTCGGCGCTCGGGCTGATTCCCTGGAGACGGGCCACCAGCGGGATCGAGCCGCCGCTTCCCATGAAGCCTGCATCGGTCTCGTAGGCCGCGGCCATTGCCTCTATCGCAGCCTTGACCGCGGGCCCGTCCATCTTCGCCGCGAATGGGTAGCCGACCCGCACTTTCTCCACCTCGACGTGCACACCCCACGGCGCCACGTTCTTCAAATGTTCGATGAGCAAACCCACCTCGTTTTCGGAATCGGCGCCGGGCGGGATCCGCATCGAGATCTTGGCCGCCGCCTCCGGGATCACGACATTGGCGGCATCCTTGACCGTGGGAGCGTCGATCCCGATGACCGAGGCGGCCGGGCGGGACCAAAGGCGGGCACCGACGGTGCCCGAGCCGATCAGTTCCGCCCCGTCGACCATCCCCGCAGCTTCGCGGAACGCATCAGGATCCATCTCACTGCCCGACCACTCGAACTTGGCCAGGCCGGGGACGATGGTGTCGCCTGCATCGTCGTGGAGGCTGGCGAGGATCTGGATGAGTGCGAGAAGGGCGTCCGGTGCTGCCCCGCCAAATAGCCCGGAGTGCGCCGGGTGGTGGAGGGCACTCACCTTGACGACCACGACAACATTGCCGCGAAGGGTGGTGGTCACCGCCGGCACACCGGCCGCCGGGTTGCCCATGTCGGCGATCACATACGTATCCGCCTGAAAGAGCTCAGGATGGGCGTCGACGTAGGGCCCGATGTGGCTGACTGTCTCCTCCTCGCCCTCGATGAGGATGCGGAGATTCACCGGGAGGTCCCCTTGGAAGACCCCGAGGGTCCCGGCATGGATGATCACGCCGCTCTTGTCATCTGCCGCCCCGCGTCCATAGAGGCGCCCGTCCTTGAGCTCTGCTTTCCAGGGATCAGTGTCCCATCCGGCCTCGACCGGTGCGGGCTGTACGTCGTAGTGGGCGTACAAGAGGACGGTGGGGGCGCCTTCAGGCCCCGGCATGTCGCCGTAGATCGCGGGCTTTCCCTCGCCGAGGTCGAGCTCACGAACCTCGGCCCCATGCTTCTCGAGGAGCGCCATCGACGCTCGGCGCATGTCGTGAACCGGTTCCTCCGGATATCCGGGGAACGAACAGGAGGCATGACTCACGAGGTCTTTGAGGTCTTCGGTGAGTCCGGGCATGAGGGACTTGGTTCGCGAGCGGATTTCGTCAGTAGTCAGCATCTCTGTCTCCTGTAGGTCGTCTTTCGTCCCAGTCGATAACCGGATTTCTACCCCGTCGCGGATGTTGCCTGCCGGCGGCGAAACACTGCGCTCCAGACGAGCTCGAGCACGACGGCGAGACCGAGGACCACGATCATGGCGACGAACGTCTCCGGTGCGGTTTGCCAGGTCTGTATCCCGAACACCAGAAGGACCACGGCTGTGGACAGGATGCCGAGGACGATTATCACAAGGTTGGAGCCGGTCTCAGCCCTGAGCCGCATCCCGGCGAGGGCCACCATGAGGAAGATGACCAGTGCCACGACGCTACCCAGCGATGCGATCGCGGTCAGGTCTACGAGCAGGGCGAGGAGCAGGACGAGGATCGAGGAGACACCCATGCCCATGGTGCTCCCGAATCGTCCCGGGTGGGCGAACTTCGGAGGGAACTGGCCGCTGCGGGCAAGGGCAGAGGTCAGGCCGACGACACCGTAGACGTTGGCATTCACCGAGGTGAACGTGGCGAGGAGGGCGGCGATTGCCATCATGGCGAATCCGGCATCACCGAGCACTGGCCGTGCCGCCTCGGCGAGTGCGGTCTCCCCGTAGCCGATCACCTGATCGACCGTGAGGGTTCCGAACACTCCGAGGGAGATGAGGATGTAAAGAGCAGTTGTGATTCCGAGCGCTATGTAGGTGGCCTTGGGGAGGTTGCGCGCCGGGTCCGGCAGGTCCTCTCCGGCATAGCTGATGACGGCGAACCCCAGGTAGGCGAAGAAGGTGAGAGCAATGCTGGAGATGATGTCGAAGGCGCGGGGGTAGAGGGAAGGGGAGAGCAACTCGGCATCCATCTGACCCAGCGTCACTGCGATGAAGACGGCGAAGACGGCCATCAGTATCACCACTACCAACGACTGGATCTTGCTGATCGCGTCGGCTCCGAGGATCTGTACCGCAGCCACCACCACGATGACACCTGCGGTGAAGAGATTCGCCGCGGTGGCGCTCGCACCTTCGCCGACGAACAGAGCAACGGCGTAGCTGCCGAATGACACCGCCACCATTGCGGTGATGATGATTGCGGCGAAATAGAGGAGCCAGGCAAAGGTCCCGACGAGATGCCCGACTCCGAATCCCTGCGTGAGGAAGGTGACCAGCCCGCCCGAAGACGGATAGCGAGCCCCGAGCTTGGCGACAACGTATCCAAGAAGGGTCGCGATCACCCCTCCCAAGAGGAAGGAGAGCCAGGTGGCGGCACCGGCCACCGCACCTGCTTCACCAAGCAGCGCGAAGATGCCGGCGCCAACCATGGCCCCGATGCCGAGCGATGCCGCCCCGCGGACGGTCATGCCGCCCGATGCCGGCTTTTCAGAGGCGGTCATCTCGACTTTGTGATCAGTAGAAGATCACCCCGATCAAGGCACCAACCAACACCGAGGTCACGGTCATGATCAGCATCGGGACGAAGAAGCTGTGGTCGAGCAGCTTCGTTCCCAGCTTCGTGGACCCGGTGAGGTCGAAGTTGGCTGCGGCGATCTGCGTGCCGTTGGCGGGGAGGGTGTAGACACCACCCAGGGCACCACCCCACATACCGGTGACCAGACCGGGGGCCAGACCCGCTGCCAAACCGATCGGAACGATGGTTCGGGTTGCTGTCGACTGGCTCGTCGTCAACGCAGCGACCAGGAACACGGCGAGGGCGAAGATCCACACCGCCTGATTCACCCATCCACCGATGGTGGTGACGATGAACTCCTCATGGGCTGCGATGAAGGTCGCCGTCAGCCAGGCGATGCCGAACAGTGCGATGGCCGAGACCATTCCCGCCTTGAACACCGAAGCCCCGGGGACCTCGCTCACATCTGGCTTCGAAATCAGGATGATGAGGACACCGACCGTGAACATCACGAGCTCGATGGTCGTGGTCATGTCGATCGTGACCAGTTCCCCCTCGACCTCGAAAGCGGGCCGCAGGTCGGGGAACAGGCCAAGGATGACGATGGCGAGCACACCGAGGAGGAAGATGATCCCCGCGTTGCGCCCCTCCTTGGTGGAGGTCAACTCGATCTTCTCGCCGGATGTCTCGGGCCGAGCCAGCTCGCCAGAGGCGATCTTGGCCTGAATCTCCGGATCGTCATCGATGTCCTTGCCCATCCGCCCCATGACCAGGGCGGTGACAATGATTCCTATGACACCCGCCGGGAACGTGATCGACAGAATTTGAGCCAGGTCGAAGTTGTAAGGCTCGACCGCAGTCAGGGTCACCATTGCAGCCATCGCCGCCGAGACCGGGGACGCGGCCAGCGACATCCCGGACTGAACGACGGTGACTGTCAGCGGGCGTGAGGGCCGGATGCCGTTCTGATAGGAGACGTCATAGATCACCGGAAGGAGGGGGTAGAGGATGTTGCTCGTCCCCGCGCCAACAGTGAAGAGAAAGGCGGTGAGCGGGGCGATCACCGTGATCTGCCTGGGGTGACGCTGGATAACGCCGGCAGCGATCTTGACCATCCAGTCGACCCCGCCCGCCACTTGCATCAGTGCTGCCGCGGTGACCACGGCGAGGATGATCAGCAGGGCCGATATCGGCGGCTCACCGGGTGCCTCTTGGAAGACGAAGACCAGGACGGCGACACCGAGACCACCCCAAACGCCGATCCCGACTCCCCCGGCACGGGTGCCCATGACGATGGCGGCGAGGACCACCACCGCCTCGAGGATGAATGTGATGTCCAATTTGGCTCCTTTTCCGGGTCAGTCCGTGCCGCAGACGATGTCGAGTCGTTCTTGGAGGGCGTTGTATGCCGTGACCGAAGCGTCCAGTGAATCCTGCATGAGCGGCTGGGCCACTTCCAGGCCTTCCTCACCGAGGTCGAAGGCCACCTGTCTCAATTCGGTCAAGTTGAAAGTGAGGTTCGAGACCGCCTGGTCGTAGAGGCCCTCAGTGGCTTCTTGGAACTGCTCCAACTGGACGACCACCTCGTCGACGGTCTCCACCACGTCGGCGGCACTGGCGGTTGCCGGGTCCAAGCTCTCGACCTGGGCCACTGCTTCCTGCAGGTCTTCGTATTGCCGGCAGAGATCCCGCTCCTGGGCGTTCCCGCATGCTGCGAGCGTCAGGGCGAGCGCGGTCGTGGCGACCAACCATGCTCGTCGGCGGACTCCGGTCATCGTGCCGCTCCCTTCAATCCGGTTCCTGGGTGACGATCGTCACGAGGATTTTGCACGCCATGACCATGTCATCGATGGCAATGTGCTCGGTAGCGGCGTGCTCATCGACCATGCCTGTGGCCATAGCGACACAGGCTATTCCGTGGGCATTGAAGAAATTGCCATCTGTTCCTCCGCCGCTCTTTCGTGGAATCACCTCGAGCCCCAGCGACCTGATCGCCCGGGCTGCCTCGCGGTAAGGGCGCTCCGTCTCCTCGATGTGGTAGGTCCGGTAGATCTCCTCGGCCTCGAAGTCCAGAGTCGCCCCATGACGGTCGGCAGCCTCGGTCAGCGCGGAACGCATGGCGTCCAGCTGGGCGTCCAGCTTTTCCTGGTCGTGGCTTCGTGCCATGCCCTGGAGGGTGACCTCGCCGGGCACGATGTTGCGTGCCTCTCCACCCGTGATGGTCCCGATGTTGGCCACCGTCTCCTCGTCGATGCGACCCAGCGGCATCGCGGCGATCGCCTCGGCGGCCACCTTCACTGCGTTGATGCCCTTTTCGGGCTCCACGCCGGCGTGGGCTTTCTTGCCGTGAATCGTCGCCGTGATGTAGACCGAGGTTGGCGTCCAGTAAGTGATGGCGCCGATAGCACCGGCGGTGTCGAATACGAACCCATAGGTCGAGATCAGACGACTCAGGTCCATTTGGCGGGATCCGAGCAACCCACTCTCTTCACCAACGGAGATGACGAACTCGAGGGTCGGATGCTCCACCTCGGGTTGGGAGCGGAGGACGGTCAGCAGCTCGAGACATCCCGCAATGCCGGACTTGTCATCGGCGCCGAGGATCGTCGTCCCATCGGTCTTGATGACACCGTCCTCGATGATGGGTTGGATTCCCACATCGGTCCCCGCCGTGTCCATGTGGGTCGAGAGCAGCACGGTGTCTGGCCGGGTGCCGGGTAGGACGGCGACCAGGTTCCCGATGTCATCCATGGATACGGTGCAACCGAGGGCGATGAATCTCGCCTCGAGCTCTTTGCCGATCTCCTCCTCGTGCCCGGTCGGGCTGTCAATAGAGACCAGATCGAGGAATGTATGCACGAGTCGATCGCGGTCGACGGCTTCAGCGAGCATGGCCACTCGCGCCGATATCGATGCGGTCACCCCAACTCATCGTGCGGCACTCTATATCCCGCCGAAACCCCTCACGTCGCCTTTGTGAGGTGATTCATTCGATTCGGCCATCGAAAGCAACCGACCTGCGAAGCGGATCAATACAGTGGCCCTGTGCCGCTTGCCCACCTGCCAGATTCGCTAACTGCACGCGGCGCCGCACCCACGTCGGGCGACGCGATTAGATGACGGACAGGACCAAGAGCGCGGCCGGGATCGTCCTCCTGACGCTGGCGTCGGGTCAGTTCCTCATGACCCTCGACAGCTCGGTGATGAACGTTTCCATTGCCCAGGTGGCCGAGGATTTGGGCACGACGGTTACCGGGATCCAGACCGCGATAACTCTCTACACCTTGGTCATGGCGACCCTCATGATCACGGGCGGGAAGATCGGCAGTCTCATCGGTCGAAAGCGAGCCTTCATGATCGGCTGTGTCATCTACGGCGCGGGCTCACTGACGACTTCGCTGGCTCCCACCCTCACCGTCCTCATCATTGGCTGGTCGTTCCTGGAGGGCATCGGTGCGGCGCTGATCATGCCGGCGATCGTCGCGCTGGTCGCATCGAATTTCGCACCCGAAGGGAGGCCCCGTGCCTATGGCCTGGTCGCCTCGGCCGGCGCCATCGCGGTCGCCGCGGGACCCCTGATCGGGGGTTTCGTCACGACAAACTGGACATGGAGATACGTGTTCGCAGGCGAGGTCGTGGTGGTGGCCGCGATCCTCATGCTCACGCGAAGGATCCAGGACGCGCCCGCTGAGGCCAAACACCGGTTGGACCTGGTGGGTGCTGCCCTCACTGCGGCTGGGCTCGGTTTGGCTGTCTACGGCGTTCTTCGCTCTGGCGAGTGGGGCTGGATCCAGCCGAAGGCCGGCGGCCCGGAATGGCTCGGGATTTCGCCGACCGTGTGGCTGATCCTGGCCGGGGCTCTCATCATCAGGATCTTCTTTGCCTGGGAGGCGAGGGTGGTAGCCAGCGGGCGGGAACCTCTGGTGCGGATCGAGATGCTCCGAAACGCCCAGCTCAATGGGGGCCTGACGATGTTCTTCTTCCAGTTCATGATCCAGGCCGGCATATTCTTCACCGTCCCCCTCTTCCTCTCTGTAGCGCTCGGACTGACTGCCCTGGAGACGGGGGTGCGATTGCTGCCTCTCTCGGTGGCGCTCCTCCTCACTGCCGTCGCCATCCCCAAGTACCGGCCAAAGGCCGCGCCGCGCACAGTCGTGCGGTGGGGGCTGATCGCACTTCTCGCCGGGGTGATATCTCTCGTCGCCGCCCTCGAGGTGGGCGTCGGCCCGGAGATCGTCGCGGTGCCAATGCTCCTCACCGGGCTGGGTGTCGGCGCGTTGGCCTCACAGCTGGGAGCGGTAACGGTCTCGGCCGTTCCCGACAAGGAGACGGGCGAAGTCGGCGGTCTTCAGAACACGATGACCAATCTGGGCGCTTCCCTCGGCACCGCCCTCGCCGGCTCGATCCTGATCGCGGCCCTGACCACCTCCTTCGTTCAGGGAATCCAGGCGAATCCCGACGTCCCTCCCGAGGTGTCGTCTGCAGCCGAGGTCGAGCTAGCCGGGGGAATCCCGTTTGTCTCCAATGCCCAACTCGAGTCGGCGCTCGAGGACGCTGGTGTTTCTTCGAGCCAGGCCGAGGCAATCCTCGCCGAAAACGAGCAGGCGCGGATCGACGGCCTGCGGGCGAGTCTGTCGATCCTGGCCGTGTTCGTCGTGGTGGCCCTGTACTTCACCCGCTTGATCCCGATGGAGCCTGTGGGCACGCCGTCGGGGATCCCCGCCGAGGTTTGATTGTTTTTCATCTCGCGCGGCTCTAGACCGGGCGATCACATCAGTGGTCGGAGACGCGTGAAGCGTTAACTTCACCCTGTGGCCGGCCTCATACGTCGGCGGTATGCCGGCCTAGAGGAGCGACTTGTCGGACGTAAACACGTCTTCCGCCAGCGACGAAGGCGAATGGAACCCGCGGCTGGCCATCCTTTTGGCGATGGCGATGTTCGTCCTCGTGGTCGACACCACGTTGATGAACGTCTCGATCTCGGAGGTAGTCGAGGACCTGGGCACCACTGTGAGTGGCGTGCAGGCCGCTATCGCCTTGGAGGCCCTGGTGTCGGCCGCTTTCATCCTGATCAGCAGCAAGATCGGTGATCTGATCGGCCGCAAGAAGGCATACGTCCTAGGTCTCCTCGGCTACGCCATCGGGGCCCTCACCATGACGCTGACCAACAGCATCGGGCCCATGATCATCTTCTGGGCCATATTCGGGGGACTCGGTGCTTCGCTTCTGCTCCCGGCGATGCAGTCGCTGATCCATGGGAACTTTTCGGGCAGTGCCCAGAGGCGGGTCTATGCGCTGGTCGGAGCATCAGCTGCAATCGCTGCTGCGATCGGGCCCCTCCTGGGGGGCTTCGTCACCACCTATCTCTCCTGGCGGGTCGGGTTCATGCTCGAAGTCGTTGTCATCGTTGTCGTGCTGCTCGGAATGGGGATGGTGCGCGATGTGCCGTACACCGGTGATCGGAGGCTCGACCTGGGAGGTGCGGCCTTCTCGGTCCTGGGCATGGGGGGGTTGGTCCTGGGGATCCTGGCCTGGCAAGAGGGCGGCGAGTCCGTTGCCCTTCTCGTCGGGGTCGGCGTGGCCGGTCTGGTGCTTCTGGCCCGCTGGCTGGTGCGACGCCACAGGGAAGGCAAGGTGACCCTGCTCGACCCCGACCTCCTCAAGTCGAAGATGTTCCGTCTCGGCATCAGCGGGCAGATGTTGCAGCAGATCGCCCTCGGAGGCTCGATGATCGTGGTCCCGATCTTCCTCCAGATGGTGCTGGGATACAACGCAATGCAGACCGGTCTCACCATCGCCCCGATGTCGTTGACGATGTTCTTCGTGGCAATGCTCGCCGGGAAGCGCGCTGGAAAGCGACGTCCGGCCGCAGTCATCCGCACCGGTTTCGGGGTGCTGACGCTGGGAGTTGCGGTCATGATCCCGATCGTGCCCCGGACCGATACCGGGTGGTGGTTAGCCGTCCCGCTGTTCATCATGGGCATCGGGCTCGGTCTGCTGGTCTCTCAGCTCAACAACTACGCCCTGGCGCCGATCTCGGATGAGCGGATCAGTGAGGCCGCGGGCGTCAACTCCGCTGCGGGATCATTCGGACTCTCTTTTGGCCTTGCCTTCGCTGGAGGCGTGATGCTCGCAGTTCTCTCGTTCACCTTCGTGAACATGGCCGATGCGAGCAGTGTTCTTCTTCCGGACGAGCAGCAACGCGTTGCGACGGCACTGGAGGAAGACGCCCAGCTGATGAGCACCGCCCAACTCGAGGAATTGGTCGACGGGCAGCCCGAGACGATCCAGGACGAGATCATCCGTATCAACACCGAGGCGAGGCCGATCGCGCTCCAGGTCGCCCTGCTCGTTCCCTTGCTCGCCAGCTTGGTCGGTTTCTTCAACGGGTTCCGCATGATGCGCCTCCCGGATGTGACACCGTCCGCCGATATCGAAGGTCTCCTCGGCGGCTAATCGCCAGAGACCGCAAAGCGAAATTCCGAGCCTGCAGCGCCCATCGGTGCCGTCAGTTCAGACCCGGGTGTCTGTTCCCGGTGGGCTCCCAGGCAGGTGCAGCGACCTCGGTGATGTGGGGGCGGTCGGCGGCAGTAACCCAGAACCCGATCAGCGCGGCCGCGATCTCAGGATGGGGATTGAGGGCACGATGCACCACTTCGATCGGCTCGGTGTAGACGTCACCAGCCGAATAGTGCTCGGTTCGTCCCTCGTATTGCAGGGACACGATTCCCCGGAGCAACACGAAGTAGACGATCCCGTTGTGGACATGCCACGAGGCGGTGCGGCCGGGGTTCAGCTCTGAGAGTTGGATGTTGATCCGTGCCTCGGGATCGCGTGGCAATCGGGTCTCGATGTCGTCGAACAGGACTTGGCGGATATGTGAGCCGTCTTCAGGCAACAGACCGGATATGCGGAGGGCGAGGGTCGCGGGGTCGACCTGATATTCCTTCATAGCCCGTGCATTGTGTCGTGGATCAGATGGTCGACCACCGCCTCGAGGGCTTCCCGCTCACCCGCTCCGGAATCCACCGCAGCGCGATGGACAGCGAGCTGACGGTGGGCGCTGGTCCCGTCGCTGACGATCGTTCGCATGTGTCGCAATTCCTCGATGACGTCGAATTCGAGGGCGTCCTGGGCCAGCATCTCGATGATCTCCTCCATCAGGTCCGAGAACTGGACCAGTTCTCCCCGGCCGAAGTCGATGAGCGAACCGTCCGTCCCGTAGCGCTGCGCCCGCCACATGTTCTCCGAGATCAAGAAAGGCGAGTAGACCCGCCATCTCTGATTGCGCCGGCGAAGCCGGAACAGAAACCCGAGCAGGCACAGGTAAAAGGCGGCCACGGTCATGGCGTCGTCGAGCCGGGTGCACACGTCGCTGACCCTCATCTCCAGAGTCGGGTAGCGGGCGGAGGGCCGGATGTCCCACCACAGCTTGGTGGCGTCCTCGATGATCCCGGCTTCCACCAGGATGTTCACGGTTCGCTCGTATTCGCCCCAGGACTCGAACTCCTCGGGCACCCCGGTCCGGGGCATGTTCTTGAAGATGATGGGGCGGTAGGCGAGAAGCCCGGTGTCGGTGCCGGCCCAGAATGGAGAAGAGGTGCTGAGGGCGAAGATGTGGGGGAGCATGTAGCGGATCTGGTTCATGAGGTCGATACGGAGGTGCTCGTCCTCGATCCCAACGTGCACGTGCATCCCGCAGATGACCATCTGGCGAGCGACGACCTGGTAGTCGGCGGCGATGCGCTGATATCTGGGCTGCTCGGTCGGTTCCTGCTCCATCCAGTTGGCGAAGGGGTGGGTCGAGGCGGCGATGATCGCAGCCCCGTATTCCTCGACCACGCCGGAGAGGTCACGGCGAAGGCCGGAGAGGTCGTCTCGGGCCTCGGACAGCTTGGCGCAGACCTTGGTGCCCACCTCGATCTGAGCCTTTAGGAACTCGGGAGCCACCTGTGGCCCGAGCACCTCCCGAAGTGAATCCCACAAGTCAGGAGGCGGGTCTTTGACCAGATCCCGCGTCTCCCGATCGACGACCAGGTACTCCTCCTCGATACCGATGGTGAAGGCGGGACGGTCGACCACCGGCGAAACCTAGATGCCGCTGCCCAGGGCGTGACGTCTCGTGAGAGTGCATTCCTCGCGGACGTGACAACCTTCGAGATGATCGTTGACCAGACCCATCGCCTGCATGAACGCATATACCGTGGTCGGGCCGACGAAGGACCACCCGCGTCTCTTCAGGTCCTTGGACAATGCCGTCGAGACATCGGTCGTCGACAGGATCTCAACCGGGGGAGGGCGTTCGGGCTCGGCCCAGGACCAGAAGTAGGTAGCCAGAGAGCCGCGCTCCTCGATCAGTTCGAGGGCGCGGCCCGCATTGTTGATCGTCGAGCGGATCTTCCCCTGATGGCGAACGATCCCGGCATCGGCCAGCAGTCGTGCCACGTCTTCCTCGCCAAACCCGGCGACCATGGCAGGGTCGAACCCGGCGAACCCTGCCCTGAAGCTCTCCCGCTTGCGCAGGATCGTGAGCCAGGAGAGACCTGCCTGGAATCCCTCGAGACAGATTTTCTCGAAGAGCCGGTTGTCGTCCGTGACCGCCCGGCCCCACTCGTGGTCGTGGTAATCCCGATAGATCTCGGGCTCGGCTCCCCACCAGCAGACGCGGCACTCCGTCGTCGCCAATGACCAGGTCCATGGGCAGACACTATTTGATGGTTTGTTTCTCGCTGCTTTAGCTTGCTTTGTCCGGGCCGGGCTTAAGTTGTCTCCATGAGATCGAAGACGGTCCGCGATGCGTTGTCGGGCGCTGTGGCCGCAGCCGTCGCTCTCGGGGTCTCCGAGTTGGCCGCCGGATTGCTGGGTCTGCCCTCACTGATCGAGGGCATGGGCAACTGGGTGATCGACATGGTTCCGACTCCGCTCAAGGAATGGGCCATCGCCACATTTGGCACCAATGACAAGCTGGTCCTCCTCATTGGGATCGTCGTAGTGACGCTTCTCCTCGGGGCGTTGGTGGGTGTCCTCGCCCGTGATCGCTTCGGGATCGCGACCGCGGTGTTCATCGGGTTCGCCGCCGTGGCTTCCCTCGCTGCGCTCAATGACCCAAGCGTGTCCCTGGGCGTCGCGGTGATCCCGGCCGGATTGGCGGCCATCACCGGTCTGGTGACGCTCCAGTGGTTGTACAGGCAGGGTGCCGATCCCGCCGTGCCGCCGGCTGAAAGCGATGACCCGCGGGACGTCTCACGACACGGCTTCGTCATTGGCTTGGTTTCTCTGTTCGGAGTAGCGGTGCTCTCCGCCGGCATCGGGCGGGCACTGGTGAATCGCGCGACGCGTTCGGCGGCGGGGCGAGGCGATGTCGCCCTTCCCGCAGCCGCCGAGGCGCTGCCCGCGTCCCCGAAGCATCCGAGCTTGGGGTCGAGGGGCTGAGCTCTGTGATCACGCCCAATGAGACCTTCTATCGGATCGATACCGCATTCCTCGGGGTGCCCCACGTCGACACCCAGGAGTGGGCCCTCTCCATCGAGGGGAGGGTCGACCGCCCCTATTCGATCTCATACTTCGATCTTCTCGACATGCCAATGGTGGGAGAGACGTGACCCTGTCCTGGGTCTCCAACGAGGTCGGTGGTGACCTGGTCGGGAACGCTCGTTGGCTCGGTGTGCCCCTGGCCGAGGTCCTCGATCGGGCGGGAGTACATGATGACGCAGAGCAGTTGGTCGGCCGGTCGGTGGACGATTTCACGGTCGGCTTCCCGGTTGAAGCCGTCTACGACGGCCGGGACGCCCTGCTCG
>CAWHEU010000025.1:0-206102 GCA_963828465.1 uncultured Acidobacteriota bacterium
GACATCCGGCCCGAGGTTCTGATAGGCGCTCGTGATGTGCTCGGCCAACTCCTCCGATGGCGGCGAGCTGAGCACGATCGCCTGGATTTCACCGGCGATGCGACCTCCTTCGGCGCCCACTTCGAAGGATCGGGCCAGAGCTCTCACCTCCTCCAACACGCCCCGTGTGGCGAGAGAGTCACTCAAGGCGCCAGCCGTAACCACGAAGCCGGGTGGCACCGGCATGCCGGTACCCGTCATCCTGCCGAGACTCGCACCCTTGCCACCGGCCAGTTCCGCCCGGTGGCACTCGATGTCATCCAGCCAGATGACATCCTCGGTCACGCTCATGAGGTCAATAGATCGGATGTCGGTGCCTCCCGGCAACATAATCGTCGGGGAGGATCTCGACGACGCCGGTCGAGCCGTTGACCCGAACCAGATCGCCGGTCTTGATCTTCTGGGTGGCCACCGATGTCCCGATCACGGCCGGAATGCCGAACTCCCGCGACAGGACTGCAGGATGTGAGGCGGCTCCGCCGGCGTCGGAGACCAACCCGCTGATCCTCGTAAACAACGTCACCCAAGCCGGGTTGGTCATCTGGCAGACCAGGATCTCCCCCTTTTTCACCTCGTCGAACTGCTCCGGGCTCAGCACCACCCTGGCCACGCCTTCGATGACACCCGCGAAGCGGCCAGCCCTTCGACCCGATCTTCCGCTACGGCATAGTCCCGGTCGAGACGCTCGGGAAATCCCCAGAGAGGCAGATACGGGAAGGCCAGTGCCGCTTCGGTGGCAGTCCCCACCCAGTCGCGAGGCCGAATCTCATAGGCGTCCTCCCGCTCATCCCTGCGGTCGGAGATCAGCTCCCGGACGTCGGAGCCTTCCGGATCAGCCATCAGATAGCGGAGCTCGTTGTACTTGAGGAACATGACGTCGTTGGGATCGCCAATGGCACCTCGAGCCGCCAGGTGACGGCCGATGCAGATGAGGACCAGACGGACATGGGCGTTGGTGCCCTGGTCGATGTAGAAGTGGTGGTCGGGTGTCAGTGGGGCCATTCGGGCATTCGTGTCGTGTGCCTGCTTCATGCGCTCAAGTGCCTCACCCTCGAGCCCATCCAACAGCTCATCGGTGGCCGCCTCGAGATCCTTCTTCAGCTCGCCAATGGCCGCCGGGTAGTCGTAATCGGTGTCCACATATCCCTTGATCACCTCCAGGATCGGCTCAGGTGTTCGTAGCGGGTCGGGAACACGAACTCGTGACTCCATACCGCATGCCAGCCGAACTCCTTCTGGTAGGGCCGAAGCCTCTCTTCGAGAAAACTCCTGCCCCTGTCGCTTCCGTTCAGCGCGGCGAGGATGTCGACACCTGTCTCACGGGAGAAGAGCCCAGAAAGCTCCTCGTCCTCCTTGACCTCCCCCTTCATCCGCCAGAGCGCCTCGATCGAGTCCCAGTTCCGGTCGCTCGCCGAGTTCTGCAGCCGGCCGAGCAGTGTCGGATCGACACCCTCCTTCAGCTCCTCGACAGCAGCCTGCAGGGCGAGCGTGGCCGAAAGCTGTGAGAAGTTGAGCATCCAATGGATCTTCCAGTGGCGATCGTGGATGTCGATGGCATCCTCGAGGATCGTCGCCCATTCCATCAGGGGGATGTCCTCCCAGCGTTCGATCTTCTCCTCGAGGTACTCGAAGTTCCTGATCATCTCGGGGACGAGGCGGCTGGCCCACCAGTCGGCGAAATGAGCCCCGTACGTCGGGAGCACCGCGTTGAGATAGGCGCCGATCTGCTCGGGTAGGCGGGGTCGTCGACGGGAGTCCGCGGGGCGTACCGGTTGCCCAACTCGACCCCCTCCACGGTGGTCCCCGGATTGGCGGGGATGGCGGCGGTGTAGAGGTATCCGTTGATGTTCTTGGCGATCCAGTCCGAGGCGAAGGGTGTGCCGAACCTCCGGAACATGTGATCGCAGGTCAGCCACCAGCCCCCGATGTCGAAGTACATGGGAGACAGTGGCTGTGGGCAATGAAGGTCGTCGAAGAACCAGAACAGCCCCTTCTCCTCATCGCTGGCCCAATCGATCGGGAAGTCGGTGTCGCCCAGGAACTGCTTCAGGATCTTGCTGTCTTCGCCCATGAGCCTGTCCTTTCCTCGTGAGGCGGAGCCGCCATCGATTGTACAGCCACTCAAGCACTGTATTTCGCTCCGGCAGTCCCTGATACGTTGCAGTGACATTCGGACCGGAGGAGCAGGGCCAATGAAATCTCACAACGTCGCAATGCTCGGCACCGGTCTCATCGGGGACTTCTACACGATGACGCTCCACAGCCAGCGAAGCCGCGACCGGGTGGGCATCGTCTTTTCACAATCCGACGAGCGGGCCCGGGTCTTCAGCGATCGCTGGGACATCCCCGCTTATACGACCTCCATCGAAGAGGCGATCAACCACGATGAGACCGACACGGTGGTGGTGGGCCTGCCCAACTTCCTCCACGAGGAGGTCATCGTGGCCGCGGCCGACGCCGGAAAGGCTGTGCTCTGCACCAAGCCCCTCGCCCGCAACGCCGAGGAGGCCAGGCGCATCCTGGACAAGGTGGAGTCGGCCGGCGTGTTCGCCGGCTATCTCGAAGATCTCTGTTATACGCCGAAGGCCATGAAGGCCGTGGAGACGATCGAATCCGGAGGGATCGGCGACGTGACCTGGGCCCGATCCCGGGAGACCCACCCCGGGCCTCACAGCGCCTGGTTCTGGGATAAGGAGAAGGCAGGCGGCGGAGCGATCGTCGATCTCGGGTGTCATTGCATCGAGGTCATCCGCACGTACATGGGCAAGGGAAACCGCCCCGTGGAGGTCATGGCATGGAGCGACACTCTGGTCCACCCAATCGAGGCAGAGGACAACGCTGTCGCGCTGATCAAATTCGAATCGGGCGCCCTCGGCCAATTCGAGGTCTCCTGGACCTTTCGGGGTGGGCTGGACCTGCGAGACGAGATCGCCGGCACCGAGGGCACGATCTGGCTCAATCACTTCCTCCGGACCGGATACGAGATGTACACCTCCGGCAGCGGTGACCGCTATGTGGCGGAGAAGATCGAATCCACCGAGGGGTGGGTCTTCGCTGTTGGCGATGAGGTCAGTGAGTTCGGGTACGCCAACATGTTCACCGACATGTTCGACGCGATGGACCAGGGTCGCGAGCCACGGGAGACCTTCTATGACGGCTACATCGTGAACGCTGTCATGGACGCGGCGTATCGCTCGGCGCGATCACGACAGTGGGAGCCGGTCGACATCGAGTGGCGGGGCGGGACCACGGGCCGGATCGAGAAGAAGGCGGGTACGCACGACGGCCACTCGATCGTCAAGCGAGAGATCCTTCCCGACGGCCGGGTGAAACTCATGCTGTCCAACAAGGAAACCGGGGAGATCTTCGACCTTGTAACCAGCGAGTGATTCAGTGGACGTACGGGCTGAGTACGTCCCTGGCCAGTAGGAAGCCCCGCTTGACCAACTCGTCGGTGGCCTCGAACCCACGATCCTCGTGCTCGATGATTATCGAGCCGTCGTAGCCGACCCGGTAGAGCGCCGAGAAGACGACACCCCAATCGACGTGTCCGAGACCGGGAAGCCGGGGAACCTGCCATCCGATGCCAGATGACAGGCTTCCGTTCTCATAGAGACCGCCGTAGTCGATCATCACGTCCTTGGCCTGGAAGTGATAGAAGCGGGAGCCGAATTCTTCGATGGCCTGCTCGATGTCGATCATCAGCCAGACCAGGTGCGACGGGTCGAAGTTGAGACCGATCGTCTCGCCGAACTCCTCGAACATCCGGCGCCAGATCCGGGGGTTGTAGGCCAGGTTGTGCCCCGACGGCCACTCGTCCTTGGAGAAGATCATCGGGCAGTTCTCGATTGCGATCCTGACACCGTTGTCGTCCGCCGAGGAGATGATCTCGGGCCAGACCCTTGTGGCGTCTTCCCAGTTCTCGTCCTGTGTCTTGGTGTGATCGGCGCCGATGAAGGTGTTGACGACTGGGACATTCATCTTGCCGGCGGCAACGATCACTTTCTTCAGGTGGTCGATCACCATCCGCTGGTGCTCGGCGTCCGGGCTCAGCGGGTTCGGGTAGTAGCCGAGGCCCGAGATCTCGAGACCACGCCCCGTGACGCTGTCGGCGATCTCGCCGGCGCGGGCATCGGAGATGCCGTCGACATCGATATGACTCGTCCCCGCGTAGCGGCGGGTGTCACCACTCGATGCCGGCCAGCAGGCGATCTCGATCGTGGTGAACCCGTTGTCGACGGTCCAGTCCACGACCTCGTCGAGCGGCGTCTCCGGAAATGGTGCGGTGAGCAGTCCCAGCTTCATGTCTTCCTCCTCATCGTCGAACAGGTCTCCATTGTTGGGTCTCGTGACTTTGGGTGATCGCGTCGGTCACCAGGACCGCGTCGTGGCCATCGGCAAACGTCGGATAGGTCGGTGCCGCTGCGGGCGATCCATTGGCCACATCCGCGTAGACCTGAGAGAAGAGGGCTCGAAACGTATCGGGAAAGCCCTCAACATGACCACCGGGATACGCCACCAGGCCGGCGGCCCCAGGTGAATAGAGATCGGGATCGCGGCTGAGCACCTCGTTCGGTCGACCCCGGTGACCGATGAACAGGTCGTCCGGGTTGGCGGAGAGCCAGCGGATCGCCGACTCGGACCCGGCGATCTCATAGCGGACAGAGTTCTTCTGTCCCGCCGAGACCTGAGAGATCGTGACCGCCCCACGGGCGCCATCCTCGTAACGGAGGAGGACGGCGGCGGCATCGTCGCTGCTCATCTTCTCTGAAACAAGGTCCTCGGCATCTGCGACCGCCGCGAATGTCTCGACCGGTCCTGAGGGATGCCGTCGAACGGGCACGAGGGTGTGGAGGTCGGCCATGACCTCCACTACGCGCCGACCGGACACGAATCGGCTGAGGTCGAGCCAGTGCGAGCCGATGTCGGCCACCGCCCGGAGCCCTCCCGCTTCCTCGGGTTGGAGACGCCAGTTCCAGTCGGTCTCGCGCAGCAGCCAGTCCTGGTGATAGGAGCCAGTGATGAAGCGAGGCTCGCCGATGTCACCATTGGCCACCATCGCCATTGCCTGGTGATTGGCTGGATAGAACCGAATGTTGAAGCAGACCGCGTTGACCAACCCGGAATCGGCGGCAAGTGCCACGAGATCGGCGGTGTCCTCCGAGGTGACCGCGAGCGGTTTCTCACAGACAACGTGTTTGCCGGCGGCAAGGACTGCGCGTGCCTGTTCGGCGTGGGCGTAATTGGGGCTAGCGATGTGAATGACGTCGATCGACGGATCGGCGGCCATCCCCTCGACGCTGTCGTACACCCGGCCGACGCCTATGGCATCGGCCTTGGGCCGGGTGCGCTCCGGCGAAGAGCCGACCACACCGGCCACCTCGACGCCAAGACGACGCAAAGCCTCGACGTGTGCCACCCCGATGAAGCCGATCCCCACCACTCCGGCCTTGATCTCGCTCGGGCTCATGAACCTCCACTCGACGCGAATCCGAGCGGGAAGGATAAGCAATGACCCCAAGCGATTCGCCGGGACGTACGGGGGTGATGAGAACGTTTGCCATACCCGGGCCGATCGGTACGATTCGCCACATCGGGTGAGTGGACATCCGCTATTGCGTATGACACACTCCCGCACGCCTTCGGGCACCACTTAGGAGGAGTTCATTTATGACCAAAAACCAATGGTTCAAGAGGTTGGTGGCGGTTATGGCGATTGCCATGATCGCCGTCGCCTGTGGAGATGGCTCGGGTTCTGACACGACCCTGGCCGAGGGTTCAGACACCACCGCCGCCCCGGACACCACGGCCGCAGCGGAACCCACTACTACAGCAGGGAGCACCGAGACCACCGCAGCGGCGGGCGAGGGCTTCGTCATCGGATATTCGAACGGTGGCGGCGTGGGCAACGGTTTCCGTGAGGAGCAGGTGTGCACGGCGAAGGCAGAGGCCCTGGCATCCGGTCAGGTCACCGAGTTGAACCAGATCCATCGCAACACGGACGCCGCCGGCCAGCTCGCGGACATCCGCGACCTGATCGCCGCCGACGTCGACGCGATCGTGTTCAACCCGAACGACCCCGAGGCGCTCAACCCAGCACTCGACGAAGCAGCAGCAGCCGGGATCCCGACGGTCTCGGTCGACGCGTTCGTCACGCACGAGGGCACCTACAACCTCTACAACAACCAGATCGAGTACGCACGTCTCGGTGCGGAGTGGTTGTTCGAGCAGATGGGTGGGGAGGGCAACGTGTATTACATGCGTGGCTTCGCCGGTCACCCAGCTGATACCGACCGTCACACCGGGTTCCAGCAGGCGCTGGAGAACTACCCGGGTATCACGGTGATCCCGAGCATCGACGGTGAGCACACTGGTTGGGACCCGGCCACCACGACCCAGCTGATCAACGACTGGATCGCCAGTGGTCAGTACGGGGACACCAACGGCATCTGGACCTCGGGCATGGACTCGCAGGTCGTCGACGCCGTCCAGCAGGCCAACCTCGAGTTCGTCCCGATCGTCGGTGCCGACCTCGGCGCGTATGTCACCCAGCTCCTCGACTCCGAGGGGTTTGCCGGCCTCGAAGGCTCGGCGGTGACCAACACCGCGGCAGTTGGCGGAGCCGGGGTCAACCTGGCTCTGAAGCTGCTCAACGGGGAGACCGTGGAGACAGCAGCGGACGCTGCTCAACCCAACACGGTGCTGCTCGACCCGGTGCTGGCAGACAACGTCAGCGATGATGGACGGGCCACGCTCGAGTCATGGCAGGTCGACGGTCTCGACCCGCTGTGGCCACTCGGTCTGACCATCGAGGGCTGGACCACGTACACCCCGGAGCAGGCCGTGGCCTGCCTCGGCCCCGGCGAGTAACCAACAACTAGCCATAGACGAGCAGATGCGCCGGCCTTGCCCGGCGCATCTGCTTATGAGGACTCTGCGATCGAAACGATGACGGCAAGCACCAACGGGTACCTGCTCGAGGCATCCGATGTCTCGAAGCGATACGGCGCCGTCGTCGCACTGAAGTCTGCCTCGCTCCGTGTGCGACCCGGCGAGGCGCACGCATTGATGGGGGCGAACGGTGCCGGCAAGAGCACCCTGGTCAAGGTCCTGACAGGCGCAGTCCGCCCGGACGAGGGCACGATCACGGTTAGGGGCAAGGAGCGCATGGCACATTCCCCGGCCGAGGCTCGCCGGGGCGGCCTGGTCTCGGTCTACCAGGAGCCGGCTCTGATCCCCGACCTCGACATCTCCTCCAACCTGCGGCTCACCGAGACACCACTCGAGCCGTTTCGCGACTGGGTGCGCCAGCTCGGCCTGGGAAAGCTCGACCTGTCGAGGATGGCGCGAGACCTGCCGCTCGCCACCCTGAGGATCATCGATCTCGCCCGCGCCCTGGCCATCCGTCCAGACGTGCTCATGCTCGATGAGATCACCGCAGCGCTCCCGGCCAACCTCACCGAGAGCGTGCTCGAGGTGGTTGCCGGCCAGCGCGGCGGCGAAGGCAGCATCATCTTCATCTCACATCGGATGACCGAGATCGCATCAGTCTGCGACCGGGCCACCGTTCTGCGGGAGGGAGTGACCGTGGGGGTGGTCGACATCTCCGCCGACTCCGCGGACCGGATCGTCGAGCTGATGCTCGGCGAGGCCGTCGGAGAGATGCCGGAACGGACAGAGCGGGCGGCGCTGGCATCGCAACAGGACGAGGTTCCGCGGCTAGAAGTCCGCAGTCTCGGGTCGTCCGGCCGTCTTCGCGATGTCTCGTTCGACGTCCGCGCCGGAGAGGTTGTCGGGCTCGTGGCTCTGGAGGGCCAAGGCCAGGATGAGCTCTTCGACATCCTCGCCGGATCAGAGCACGCCAGCACGGGAGAAGTCCTCGTCGACGGGCGATCCGTCTCTTTCCGGCACCCGGCGGACGCGATCCGCGCCGGAATCGTCTTCGTTCCCGCCGATCGGGCAGAGGCCCTGCTCATGCAACGCTCGGTGCGGGAGAACATCGCATTGCCGTTCAGTGCGCCGATTTCCGGGTGGGGGCCGATTCGGAGAAGCAAGGAGAAACCCAAGGTCGACAAGGCGATCGACACGCTGCAAATCGACACCAGGGCACAGAAGGAGGTCCGCCTCCTCTCCGGCGGCAACCAGCAGAAGGTCACGATCGCCCGGTGGGTCGCCGGCGGGGTGCAGACGATGTTGTGCTTCGACCCAACACGTGGGATCGATATCCGCACCAAGCACCAGGTGTATCTGTTGCTGCGGGACCTGGCGGAAGCAGGCGCCGCCGTCCTGCTCTACACCTCGGAGCTCAGTGAGATCCAGCTCGCCTGCGACCGAGCGATCGTGATCTTCGGCGGCGAAGTCGTGGCAGAGATAGACGTATCGGATGCCGACGAGGCAACGCTGCTCCGGGCGGCCCACAACCTTCGCTCCGACGCTCCCCTCCCCGAAGAAGTGGTCGCCGCGGCGGTGGCTGCCGAGGAGGATGCCGAAGGCGCGGGCGAAGAGCCCGGGCTGGACGAGGCGGGCGATCTGTGAGCACGACCGTCGACACGGCCGACCAGACGACCGCACGCACGAGTTCGGCGCTCGCGTCGATGATCCGCCGTCACGGCTGGACCCTGGGCCTGGTCGGTATCCTGTTGGTTCTCCTCGTCGTCACGAGGCTCATCCAACCGTCCTACGGCGCGGCCGGGGTGCAAGGCCTGGCTATCTCCGTGCTCCCGCTCGCCTTCGCCGCAGTCGCCCAGGCGATTGCGGTGATCGCCCGTGGGATCGATCTGTCCGTCGGGTCGATGATGGCTCTGACCAGTGTCATCTCGGCGTCCCTCATGGACGAGCGGAGCGAGGGGTTCGCCGTCCTGGTCGTCATCGGGGTGCTCCTGCTCGGGTGTGTCCTCGGGGCGGTGAATGGCAGCCTCATAGTCCTGACGCGTGTGCCCGACATCGTCGTCACCCTGGCCATGCTCTTCGTGTGGGCGGGCTGTGCCCTGCTCGTGCTGGGCACGCCCGGCGGTGGATCGGCCGAGTGGCTTCGGAGCCTGACCGGAGGATCAATCCTCAGCGCCTGGATCCCGAAGGCAGCATTGCTGCTGCTGGTGATCGTCGCCGCGATCTGGATCCCGATCAGAAGATCGCGGCTCGGCCTGTCGCTGTACGCAATCGGCAGCGACCCACTAGCTGCATATCGAAGCGGCGTGTCGGTGGCGCGCACCAAGATCTTCGCCTACACGTTGACTGGTTTGTTCTCCGCCTTCGCCGGTCTCACCCTCACGGCCACGACGGGGATCGGCACCCCGGTTCCCGGGCCCTACACCCTCCTGAGCGTCGCAGCCGTCGTGCTCGGCGGGGTGAGCCTGGCGGGAGGCCGCGGCGGGGTCTTCGGGCCGATCGTCGCCGTCGTGATCCTGTCCCTGCTCCGCACCGACATGACGTTCCTGAACGTCAACACCAATCTGGCGACCGTAGCCCAGGGGCTCATCCTCGTGGGAGTGGTGATGGTCGGGAGCCTGCTCCAACTGCGGAAGCGTGAGCCATGACCGATACCGTGACCACGACCGACTCCAAGCCCAAGCGGCTGACCACCGCAGGCTTGCGTGCCCTTTTCCGCGAGCGGCCGATCATCCCCTTGATCGGCCTGCTCGCCATTCTCGTCGTGGTCAGCGAATTGATCCGCCCCGGGATCGTCAACCTGAACTGGGCAGGTGTGATGGTTCGTGCCGCCGTGCCGCTGGCGATACTGGCGGGCTGTCAGACGATGACGATGCTGACCGGCGGCATCGATCTCTCGGTCGGGGCGGTGGCGTCCATGTCGGGTTTCGTCGTGGCGACGCTGGTCGGCGGGCCTGGTCTGGCCACCGGCATCCTCGTGGCTCTCGCGGTGGCAGCAATCGTCGGTCTCATCAGCGGAATCGGAGTCGGCATCTTCCGGGTCCACCCTCTGATCATGACGCTGGGCATGAGCCTGGTGGTACTCGGCTTTGCCAACGTCTGGCAGATACAGATGGTGCAGACCGGGTCGGGCGTCCCGGATCAGTTCAGAGATCTGGGCGCCGGGATATTCCTCGGGTTCGTGCCCAGGAGCCTGCTCCTGTTCGTGCCCCTGGCTATCCTCATCATCCTCGGTCTCAACCGGACTGGCTACGGGCGGCTCCTGTATGCAATCGGAGACAATCCAATCGCATCGAGGCTGTCGGGCGCCCGTTCCTGGCAGGTCTTGATAGTGCTCTATGTGATCTCGGCGGTTCTCGCCGGGGTCGCCGGCTTTCTCTATTCGGGCCTGACGAACGTGGCAAGCGTCACTCTTGCCGATACGGCGCTGCTCCCGTCGGTTGCGGCCGCGGTGATCGGTGGGACCTCCATCATGGGTGGGCGCGGTGGGTACGGCGGGACGATGATCGGCGCCCTGATCCTCACTGTCATCTCGTCGATCCTCTCCTCATTGGGATACCCGGAAGCGGTCCGTCAGATCCTCTTCGGTGCGCTCATCATCTTCGTGGCTGCGGCCTACACCCGTGTCACAGAGCCTTGATCGGCCCGAGACCGACGTTCAGACCGTGAGCGGTCGGTTGGCCGGGATCTGGTAGATCTGCTCCCAAGGTCTGACCCGTTCGAAGGCCGCGCCGGCGGTGAGCACGTCGAGATCTGCGCCGCGTCTTCCGATGACCTGCATCCCCACCGGCAGCCCATACGCCAGCCCTGCGGGGAGCGATATTGCAGGGTGGCCGGTGAAATTGGTGAAGTAGGTCATGCACCACCCGATGAGGGGGTCGACCTCCACCCCCTCGATGACGACCGGGCCCCGAGTCTCACCATTGGCGAGGTTCTCGACGGGCAAGCAGGCCAGCGTCGGCGAAACCAAAACGTTGTATTCGCCCAGGACCGACTGCAAGGCGTCGTAGACGCGGGTGCGCATCGAATTGTCGTTGAAGTACTCCATCGCTGTCATCGATGCCACGTGATCAGCCCAACGCAGGAACTCAGGCGGTAGATCCGAGCGGTGATCGCCCAGGAGGTCGATCCCGCCAGCGGCCAGGTTGGCGAACGAATCGAGACTGAGCGGCATGATGAGACGGCACCACAGGTCGGCCAGCTCGCGCTGGTCGATGTCGATCTCGAGATCGACCTCGACCACCCGGGCGCCGGCATCCTCGAACGCCCGGACCGCCTCTTCCACGACGGCCGCCACGTCCCGCTGCACCGGGTAGACGCCGAGGTCGGGCGAATAGGCGATGTTCCACCCTTCGACTCCGCTGTCGAGACCGGCCATGAAATCGACGGTGTCGAGGGCGCAGTAGGGGTCTCCCGGATGTGGGCCACCGAGCACGCTCATCGCCAGGGCGGCATCCGCCACAGTCCTCGTGATCGGGCCCTCGTAGATGAATGGAGAGACGCCCGAGAATGCGTTAGGTCTCAGGATCGAGGGAACACGACCGGCGGAAGGTTGATAACCCACGACGCCGCACCAAGATGCCGGGATGCGGATCGACCCCCCGCCGTCGGTGCCCTCGGCGATTGGGACCAGCCCGTCAGCGACAGCGGCCGCCGACCCTCCGGAGGAACCGCCACTATTCCGCGTCGTGTCGAAGGGGTTGCGGGTCGGTCCGAAGAGGTAGTTGTCACAAGCTCCCCTGAAACCCATCGCCGGGCTGTTGCCCTTCCCGATGATGATGGCGCCGGCCGCTTCCATCCGCTCCGCCCACACGCAATAGCCATCGATCGAGAATTCGGACATCGCCGGGATGCCTCCGAAGGTGGCCGGCCACCCCGGCTTGAAGTCGAAGAGATCCTTCATGAGGACCGGCACGCCAAGGAGAGGACCACCCGACCGTCCCTGGGCCAGAGCTTCCTCGGCCGACCGTGCCGATTCCATGGCCTCGTCGAAACCCCGGTAGACGATGGCGTTGAGACTCGGCTCGCGCTCCTCGACCCTCCGCAAGGTCTCTTCCATGATTTCGACTGGCGAAACGTGGTGGCCGGCGATGTCATCGGCGAGCTCCACCGCCGAGCGGTAGGCCACATCAGCACCCATGATTCCCCAGTCGCGGAGTCGGATTCAGAGGCGGCGACTCTATCGAATGGAGTGGCAAACGTTTTCAAGAGCAAGCGGCTCCGCGGTTACCCTGCCTCGGTGTCGTCGAAGACACCGATCTCATCACCCAACGAGGAAGAAGCGGCCCACTCACTCCGCCATGTCGCACAATTGGCGGGGGTATCCGTCGCCACGGCATCACGGGTGATGTCTGGATCGAGTCATCCGGTGAGCACCAAGACCCGTGAGCGCGTGCTGTCCGCCGCCGACAGGCTCTCATTCGAGCCCAACCGATTGGCGCGCGCACTCGTCACCGCCAAATCACAGACCATCGGCGTCATCGTGCACGACATCTCGGATCCCTACTTCGGGGAGATCGTCAAGGGCCTTGAAGACGGCCTTCATTCCGAGGACTACAGACTCTTCGTTGCGAGCTCCGACCGGGATCCGGTGAAGGAGCTCGACTACGTCCGGGCTTTCCACGCCCATCAGGTCGACGCCATCGTCTTTGCGGCGAGCTCACTCACCGACCCTTCATACGCCGAGACCCTCGAAAGGCTCTCGGCACGATTTCGGACGCGGGGAGGCGTCATCGTGGTGCTGTCCGACCACCTTCTCGAGGGGCCTCGCGTCAGGTTCGACAACCGGCGGGCGGTCGCCGACATGATCGGCTACCTCGTCGGGCGGGGCCATCGTCGCGTCGGCTATATCAGCGGTCCTCCGGAACTCCTCGTATCGGGAGTCAGACTGGCCGGCTTCACGACCGCCGTTGCCGAATTCGGGCTCGCCACCGGGCCGCAATACATCGCCAATGGGGGATTCACGGTGACCGGGGGTGGGGCGGCGATGGGCCAGCTCCTCGAGGATGTCGACGTCACGGCCGTAGTAGCCGCCAGCGACCTCATGGCGATTGGGGCAATGCGTCAGCTGCTGGCCTCAGGTGTCGCTGTCCCGGAGGAGATGTCGGTCGCCGGCCTCGATGACATCCCGATAGCAGAGTACGGCCCTGTCCCCCTCACCACCATGCGGGTTCCGACCTACGAGATCGGCCGACACGGGGCATCACTTCTGCTCGAGGCGCTGGCCGGTGAGACACCCGATGACGTAGTTCTCAGCGGCGAGATCATCGAGCGGGAGTCCGTCGCCACCGTCGAGACGCCGGGATGAGCGTCGCTGTTGACTGCCTTCGGGCCGCTCGGTACGGTGCCGGACAGTCGCGGTAATCGTTTGCCATTTCTCCCTGGAGAACGCAGACCCCAGAGAAAGCAGACTCATTGACCCTGTCCGTGTTCAAGCCCGATGCCCTGGCCGGCCGGGTGGTCCTCGTCACCGGGGCCAGTCGTGGCATCGGTGCCGCTATCGCCAAGGGCTGCGCAGATGCGGGGGCCGATGTGGCGGTCGGCTATCTCGAAGGAACAAAAGGCGCCGAAGCAACAGTGGCGGAGGTTCGCGCCCTCGGTCGGGATGCCGATGCCTTTTCTGCCGATGTTCGGGATCCTGACCAGGTCGAAGGCATGGTCGCTGCCGTCGTCGATCGATTCGGGAGAATCGACGGGCTCGTCAACAACGCCGGCGTGATGCCGGAGAGCCCGGTGTCGGAGATGACATTGGACGAGTGGCGGGACGTGATCGACGTCGATCTGACCGGTGCGTTCCTGTGCAGCCAGGCCGCTCTCCCCCACATGCTGGGTCGTGGCTCGGGCTCGATCGTCATGATCTCTTCGCGGCTGGGCCAGATCGGCTTTGCGGGTGTGGCCCATTACGCGGCAGCCAAGGCCGGATTGATCGCCCTGGCCAAGTCCCTCGCCAAGGAGGTGGGACCGCAGGGGGTCAGAGTGAACACCGTCGCCCCTGGTGTGACCATCACCGAGATGACATCCGACATCACAACGGGCGACGTGGGACAGAAGCGCCTCGCCGAGCTCCCCTCAGGCCGCTTCGCCAACGCCGATGAGGTGGCGGCCAGCGTGGTGTTTCTGCTCACCGACGCCGCGGCCCTCTATCACGGGCAGACGCTGTGTCCGAACGGTGGGGGCCACATGCCATGAGCGCGACGAGTAGACAAGCCCCATGAGACTGATCACCGCGGAAGAGGCGGTTCGCGCCACGCCCGACGGGGCAACTGTGATCATCGGCGGGTCGGGGGCCGGTCATTCTCTGCCCCAGCTCTTCATCGACACCCTGGCCGAGGTGTTTCGGTCTGAGGGGGCGCCCAAGGACCTGACCACGGTGCGGGTTGTCGGCATCGGCGACTTCGCCGACCGCGGATTCTCCCAATTGGCCCTGCCGGGCCTCATGCGAAGGACCATCGGATCGAACATCGGAAACGAGCCGCGTCTCGGTGAGCTCGTCGAGCAGGGCCTTGTCGAGGCTTATTCCTTCCCCCAGGGTGTTCTTTCTCAACTCTGTCGGGAGATCGCGGCCGGGAGGCCAGGATTGATCACCGCAGTGGGACTCGACACCTACGTCGATCCCAGGCAGACCGGGGGCAAACAAGGAACCGCCACCGAGGATCTGGTGGAGGTGGTCGAGCTGGCCGGCGAGGAATGGCTCTTCTTCCGTGCGTTCCCCATCGACGTCGCCGTGATCCGCGGCTCGACCATCGACGAGGATGGGAGCCTGACCATGGAAGACGAGGCGGTTAGAGGCGAGATGCTGGCCATGGCGATGGCGGCCCGGAACTCGGGAGGCATCGTCATCGCCCAGGCAAAGCGCCTCGCCGCCGCTAGGTCTCTGCCAGCCCGGTCAGTCGTGGTCCCGGGAGCCCTCGTCGACCTCGCCTATCTCGACCCCGAGCAGACCCAGACCTACGCGACGGTCCATTCCCCCTACTACTCCGGCGCGCTGCGACGACCGAGCACCGACGCAGGTGACCCACCACCACTCGATGTCCGCAAGGTGATCGCACGGAGGTCATTGCTCGAGTTCCGGCCCGGGGACATCTGCAACCTCGGATTCGGGATCAGCCAGATGATCGGCGCCGTCTCCTGGGAGGAGGGAATCGCCGATCGGCTCGTCCTGACAGTCGAGCAGGGAATGTTCGGTGGTGTCCCGGTAGCCGGCAACGAAGGAGGTGCGGGCTTCAACTTCCAGGCGATGATCGACCAGCCGTACATGTTCGATTTCTACGACGGCGGAGGTCTCGACATCGCCAGCCTTTCGTTCGCCCAAGTCGACGCGTCCGGCAATGTCAACGTCCACAAGTTCCCCGGTCGTCTGCGGGGACCGGGTGGCTTCCCCAACATCAGCTCTCGAACGGGCCGTATCTGTTTCGTCGGCACACTGACCACATCCGGTCTGAGCGTGGGCGTGGCCGACGGGCGTCTTCGCATCGAGTCCGAGGGGACCCTTCCCAAATTCGTCGAATCTGTCGACGAGGTGAGCTTCAGCGGGGCGACGGCGAGCCGTCGAGGTCAACATGTCCGGTACATCACGGAGCGGGCGGTGTTCGAGCTCCGGGATGGGAAGGTGACCCTCATCGAGGTCGCCGAAGGTCTCGATCCTCAGACCGACGTGATCGCTCACATGGGGTTCGTCCCCGAGATCTCCGACGAGCTCACCACGATCGACAAAAGGGTGTTCTCGGAGGGACTAATGGGTCTGGCCGAGGAGTTCGGGATGAGTCGATGAGCGGTCCAGATCCGATCGTGGTCGAAAGCGGGCCGATTACGACGATTCGACTGGAGAACCCGCCGCTGAACCTCGTCACCGTCGAGCTCACCAGGGCCCTCGACCGTGCCCTGGCCACTATCGAAGGCGACCCCGACGTCCGTTGTGTGGTGCTGACGGGCACCGGCGATCGCGCCTTCTCCGCGGGGTCGGATGTCAAAGAGTTCGAGTCGCTCCAAGGTCGGGTGGGTGAAGGCAAGCTGCTCCTGGAGAAGGCCGTCTACCGACGGATTGCCCGGCTCCCCGTGCCAACGATCGCCGCCATCCAGGCCGACGCCCTCGGTGGCGGTCTCGAGCTGGCAATGTGCTGCGATCTGAGGGTGGCCGACGAGCGGGCGAAGCTCGGCCTCCCCGAAGTTCGCCTCGGGGTGATGCCCGGTTCGGGCGGCACCCAACGGCTCCCCAGAATCGTCGGGATCGCCAAGGCCAAGGAGCTCATCCTCATGGGAGAGATCATCAGCGCATCCGATGCCCTCGCGATCGGATTGGTGAACAGGGTCGCCGCCGCCGGCCGAGCAGTCGACGATGCGATGACCATGGCGGAAACCATCGCCGAGCGTGGGCCGCTGGCGGTACGCGAGGCGAAGCAAGCCCTAGACCTGGCCGGTGACATGCCGCTGGACGAGGGGATGGCTCGCGAGCTCGATGCCTCCGAGCGGATCTTCGCCTCCCGGGACATGTTGGAGGGGGCACAGGCATTCTTCGAAAAGCGGCCGCCCCGGTTCACCGGTCAGTGACCGGCGGTCTTACGAGAGGTGGATCATGAAATGACTGATGGATCCAACATCGAGCGGTTCGGAGTGTTCCTCCCCTCGTTCGTCTGGCCTTCGGATGGACCGGAACGGGCCCGAGGGATCCTCGATTTCGCACGCGAGGTCGAGAACGCCGGCTTCGACTCGATATTCATCACCGACCATCTGTTCGCCGCCAAGCAGTTCTACTCGGTCTCCTTCCTCGAGCCTCTGACCGCTTTGTCTTTGGTGGCGGGAGTGACCGAGCGCGTCAAACTGGGCACGTCGGTGATGGTCATGCCGATACGCGAGCCGGTGTTGCTGGCGAAGCAACTGGCCACCCTGCAGTTCCTCTCCAACAACCGGGTCGTGCTCGGGGCCGGGATCGGGTGGTACCCGCCTGAGTACGCCGCCACCGGGGTCAAGAAGTCGGAGCGGGGTCCCCGCACAGATGAGATCCTCGAAATCATCGTGCCCCTGCTCGAAGGGAAGACCGTCACCTACCAAGGCCGGTTTTACTCGATCGAAGACGTGCTCATCGAGCCCCGGTCCAGTCGACGGCCGGAAGTGTGGATCGGAGGCGGCTCCCAGCTGGCCGACCCCGGGTCGCCCGATCTCCCCCGCCTCGTGGACGCCGTCAAGAAGCGGATCCTGGCCGCCGAGGGGTGGGTGCCCCGGCCGACGTGCCCACCCGAGGACATCGCACGAGATTGGGAGGAGTTGCAGGTCTATTTCAAGGAAAATGGCCGCGATCCCGCCGACCTCATCATCGCCCATGAGAACTTCTTTCACTTCGTCGGCACCGAAGACCCCAAGCGTGCTCGCCAGGAACAGCACGAGGCAATGACCAAAGTGATGAGTGAGGCACGGGGTCCGGCGTACCTGGAGCGGGTCTACCTCTTCGGGACGCCCGACGAGGTGGTGGAGTCACTTCAGGCCAGGGTCGATGCCGGTGTCCAGAGTTTCATGCTCCACACCATGACCCCGGACCCCGCTCAGCTCGAGCAGTGGGCAACCCACATCATCCCCCATGTTCGGTTTCCCACAGCAGCCGGGTGACGCAACGAGTCGCACTCATCGGCAACCCGCTGAAGCGTCGGCATTCGGCGGTGATGCACAACGCCGCCTTCGCCGCTCATGGCATCGACGCTTCCTTCGAATTACGGCCGATCGGCCCGGAGGACCTCACCTCTTTCTTCGCGGAAGCGCGCGGAGAAGATTGGCTCGGCTTTGGGGTGACGGCGCCCTACAAGCAGGCCGCGATGAACCATCTCGATGAGATCGAGGAGGGTGCCACAGCAATCGGCGCGGTGAACAATGGGGTGCGACGTGATGACGGTGCCCTCGTCGGCTTCAACACGGACGCATCAGGGTTCATAGCTGCCGTGACATCGACAGGCGTTTCGGTGGCCGGTCACCCGGCGGTGGTGGTGGGAGCGGGCGGCGCAGCCCGAGCCGTGGTCTGGGCACTCCTCGACGCAGGCGTCGAGAAGGTGCTCGTGGCCAACCGGACTCCGGAGCGAGCCAGGGACCTTGCCGAGCACCTCTCCACATATGGAACGGTCGAGCCAGCCCCACTCGAGGGCCGGGCATTGGCCCAAGCACTCGGCTCATCCGCCATCGCCGTGAACGCCACCACGATGGGGATGACCACCGACACAGTCGCCCTCGACGTGGCCGCGTTGCCCGAGACCGCCCTCGTCTTCGATTTGGTCTACGTCCCACCCGAGACTCCGCTGGTCCGTGCGGCGTCGGCCCGCGGGCTCGCCGTATGCAACGGGCTGGAGATGCTGGTGCGCCAGGGCGAGGTCGCGTTCGAGCGGTGGACCGGCATCGGATCAACAGCCGACATCATGCGAAGCGCCCTCGAGTCCTGGATACCGGGGTCGGAGACCGAGAGCTGAGTTGACCCGCCGCATCGATCGTGCGTTGGAGCAGGCCGGCCTACCTCTTCTGGAACGCTCGGTATGGGTCGAGGTAGACATCGACCTGCTCACCGCCAATGCCGTGGCATTGAAATCTCTAACACGACCCGCAGCGTTGGGTGCCGTGGTGAAAGCCGATGGCTATGGCCATGGGCTCGAGATGGCAGGACGATGTGCGGTCGCCGGCGGTGCCGTATGGCTCTGCGTAGCCGACGCCGCCGAGGCAGGCCGCCTCCGTCGTGATGGCTACCCGGGCAACCTCTTCGTGCTCTACCCGGTGCCTCCGGGGATCGCTTCGAAGATGGCAAGCCTTGCGGTCGACGTGACCGTTGGCAGCAAGAGTGAGGCGCGAGACATCGCCGACCACCTGACTCCCGACGACCCGGCCCTTCGGGTGCATCTGGAGATCGAGACCGGGATGACACGGGGAGGCTTGAGCCCCGAGGATGCCCTCGACGCGGCCACTGCCATCGACGAAGGTCGGACGACCACCCTCGCCGGAGTGTGGACCCATCTGGCAGCACCGGAGAACACCCCGGCGACCGACCGGCAGCTGACCCTGCTCGATTCGGTTGTGGACCGGATCACACGGGCCGGGATCGACCCGGGTGCGGTTCATGCCCTGGCTTCGGGCGGGCTGCTCGCCACCGTCATGGAAGGACACGCTTTTGTGAGGCTCGGTCTGGCTCTTTACGGCTTGCATCCGGGCGCCGGGCGGCCGCTGCCACCGTCCGTCCGCCCCGCCCTCTCCATCAGGGCGCATCCGGTGCGCATCGCCGAGGTGCCGCCAGGGACGGCGGTCGGTTACGCCGGGACGTGGATCGCCGAACGGGTGTCGACCATCGCCACCCTCCCCATCGGGTATGCGGACGGGTGGTCCCGGTCCTCCTCCCCGGGCACGTCGGTTCTCGTGGAAGGGCAGCGTGCACCGGTGGTAGGCCGGGTGTCCTCGGACTCTCTCACGGTCGACGTCACCGAGATCGAGGGCGTCGAGCCGGACTCGGAGTTCACCCTTCTCGGGAGCATGGGCAACGACGTGATCACCGCCGATGATGTCGCCGACGTCCGGGGAACCATCTCCTGGGAGGTCCTCCAGCAACTCGGCGCCAGGTTGACCCGGGTCTATGTCTCCGGCAGCGTGCCGGTCGCTCTTCGCCCCGAGTCGACGATCGAGATCACGACGGCACCCGGGACGCGCCTACCCGGCTATTGAGCGCCTGTTTGTCGGTGCCCTACCTCGGGCGTAGCATCCGCGGATAACGCTTTCCTCGATAGGAGAACCTTCATGTCATCCAGGGTGACGATCCCGCTCGAAGATGGTTCCCTGATCGTTCACTCCCTCGGCGAGCCGGCCCACTTCGAACGTCCCACGGGTCCACTGCAAAGTCGGCGCGCCTTCGCAGCCGTCCACGTCGTTGCAGATCCGCGGGCAGAGAACACCCCGGCGTCGGGTGCCAACATCGATTGGGACGCCACCATGGCCTTTCGCCGCCATCTCTGGTCCTGGGGATTGGCCGTGGCCGATGCAATGGACACCGCCCAGCGCGGGATGGGTCTCGATTGGCCCAACACCAGCGAGCTGATCGTCCGCTCGTTGCGTGAGGCGAAAGCAGAAGGCGGGGACATCGCCTGCGGGGCCAACACAGACCAGTTGCCGGATGTGCCGGCAACAATCGAGCGCATCGTGGACGCTTACCACGAGCAGATCGATCTCATCGAGAGCAACGGAGGACAGCCGGTGGTGATGGCAAGCCGGCATCTTGCCGCCGTCGCCTCGGGTCCCGAGGACTATCGCCAGGTCTACTCCGAGGTCCTCGGGCGGGTTTCCGGCAAGGCGATCGTGCACTGGCTCGGGGATATGTTCGACCCGGCTCTCGCCGGATATTGGGGATCACGAGATCTCGACGAGGCCTCGGACTGCTTCATCTCGGTCCTCGAGGAGAACGCGGCAAGGATCGACGGAGTCAAACTCTCCCTTCTGGACAGGGACCGCGAGATCGGCCTCAGACGGCGTCTGCCTGGAGGTCTCCGCATGTACACCGGGGACGACTTCGACTATCCGACCACCATCAGAGGCGACGGTGACCGGCACAGCGACGCCTTCCTCGGGGCTTTCGACTTGATCGCCCCGGCCGCCTCGGCTGCGATCCAGGCTCTCGACAACGGGGAGATGGAGCAGTTCGACAAGATCCTCGCCCCGACCCTTCCTCTGAGTCGACACGTCTTCTCCCACCCAACGTATTACTACAAGACCGGCGTTGTCTTCATGGCCTATCTATCCGGTCACCAGGACCATTTCCGAATGGTGAATGGTCTCGAATCCGCGCGGTCGATCGTCCACCTCTCCCGTCAGCTGACACTCGCCGACCAGGCCGGGCTCCTCCCGGACCCTGACCTGGCTGCCCATCGCATGAGATTGGTCCTCGAGCTGGCCGGGATCAGCCAGTCGTAGGGAGCCGCTGACCGTGCCCGACGCCTTCCTCAACTACATCGACGGCAAGTGGGTGCCCGCCGCAAGCGGGGAGACCTACCTCGACACCAACCCGGCCCGGCCCGGCGAGGTGATCGGGGAGTTCCAGCGGAGCGGCCCCGAGGACGTCGATGCGGCCGTGTCGGCGGCATCGCGCGCCCAGGACGAATGGAGACACACCCCGGCGCCCCTCCGCGGCGAGATCATCGCCCGGGCCACCCGGATGCTGGTCGAGCGCAAGCCCGAGCTCGCCGAGACCATCACCAGGGAGATGGGCAAAGTGCTCGTGGACTCCGGCTACGACGTCCAGGGAGCCATTACTTCCGGGGAGTACATGTCAGGTGAGGGTCGGCGGATGTTCGGCGACACGGTGCCCTCCGGTCTCCCCAACCGCCTGGCGATGACTGTCCGCGGCCCTGTGGGCGTGGTCGGCATCATCACGCCGTGGAATCTGCCCATGCTCATGCCGGCCTGGAAGCTGTTCCCCGCCCTCGTCTGTGGCAACACCGCCGTCGTGAAACCCGCCGAGGACACTCCATTGTCCGCGGTGCGGCTGTTCGAGGTGCTCGAGGAGGCCGGTGTCCCCCCTGGGGTCGCCAACCTGATCACCGGATTCGGGCCGGAGGCAGGGCAGCCGCTCACGACGCACCCCGATGTCGACATGATCTCGTTCACCGGCTCGCGGGCCGTCGGCAAGCAGATCGCCGCACTGGCCGGGGCCGAGCTCAAGCACGTCTCACTGGAGATGGGTGGGAAGAACGCCCTCGTCGTCCTCGACGATGCCGACCTCGGCGAGGCTGTGACAGGGGCGCTTTGGGGAGGTTTCTCTACGACCGGGCAGAGATGCACGGCCAGCAGTCGCCTGGTTGTCGACAGCCGCGTTGCCGACGAGGTGGTCGAGAGGCTGGTGGATGGCATGAGCTCCCTGGTGGTTGGCGACGGACTCGACCCGGAGACGAAAGTCGGCCCGTTGATCAACGCGAAGCAACTCGAACGCGTCCATTCCTACACGGGCATCGGCGTCGAGGAGGGTGCCGACCTCGTCGTAGGTGGGGAGAAGCTGGACGAATCCCTCGGGGGGCACTTCTACGCGCCCACGCTCTTCGACCATGCCACACCGGACATGCGGATCGCTCAAGAGGAGATCTTCGGACCGACCATCACCGTGATCCGGGTCGACGGGGACGAAGAGGCCATTTCGGTCGCCAACGGGACGCGTGTATGGCCTCTCGGCGGCGGTCTATACGCGTGACACCGCACGAGCGTTGCGGGCGGTCAGCGAGTTGGAGGCGGGACTCGTCTACCTGAATGCCCCGACGATCGGCTCGGAGATCCACTTGCCGTTCGGAGGGGTGAAGGACACCGGCAACGGGCACCGGGAGTCGGGAACCGCGGCCATCGAGCAATTCACCGAGATAAAGACCGTCTTCCTCGACTTCAGTGGCACGCTGCAGCGAGCCCACATCGACGAGCCCACCAGCCCCGACTGACGGCCGGCGTTCGATCCCAGGGCTTGGACCTTCAGCGGTTGGTGCGGTCCCGATAGTCGTCGAGGATCGTCGCAGTGGCCGTGGCCCCACAGCGGTCTGCGCCGGCCTCGATCACAGCCAGCAAGGCATCGAGAGTCCGCACTCCATGAGCTGCCTTGACCTTCATCCGTGGGCCCGTGTTCGCCCTCATGAGACGGAGATCTTCGATGGTCGCCCCGGTCGGCGCGTAGCCGGTGGAGGTCTTCACGTAATCGGCCCCTGCCGCTTCGGTCAGGTGGCAAGCCCTGACCTTCTGCTCGTCGGTGAGGTAGGCATTTTCGAAGATCACCTTCACGAGGGCCGCTCCCGGAGGCATCGACGACGGCGGCGATGTCAGCCTGCACCTCCTCATCATGCCCGGAGAGAAGCCAGCCGATGTTGAGAACCATGTCGAGCTCGACAGCGCCATCTTCCAAGGCTTTCTCGGCCTCGGCGACCTTGGTCGAGGTGGTCGAATCGCCGTGAGGGAAGGACACGACCGTCCCGACCGCGACCCCGGTGCCGGTCAACTCCGATGCCGCGAGCGCCACGTCGGCGGGGCGAACACACACCGAGACGACCTGATAGTCCGCGGCGAGCTTGCACCCGGCCCTGATGTCGTCGCTGGTGAGCGTGGGCTTGAGCAGGGAATGGTCGATGGTCCCGGCCAGCTGGGCATATGTGACGTCGTCAACGGTCAGTGAGATCGGCTCCATCGTCCGAAGTGTGGTCACTTCACCGTCGAATGCCCAGACGACCAATCGAGGACGCGCAACGCACCAAGAGTGATCCAGCGACTGGGCTGGCCCTCCCCATCGTCGATATCGAAATGAACCTCACCGGGGTACGAGTAATGCATGGTCCAGCGTCCATCCTCGCCACGTCTCTCATGGATCAACTCGATGGCCTCGGCGCATCGCCCATCGGGCGCGACACCGGCACTCCGCAAGTAGTCCAGCCCTCTCAACACGTCGTAATGCCACCAGGTCGGGAAGAAGAAATAGGTCCACGCCGGATCCACCACCTCCCCGGTGGAGAGCCGATGGAACATGCGACGCTCGAGGAGGTACTCCTGACCCCTCAGGCGGGCCTCCGTTGTGTCAGTGGTGCCGGTCGCGCGCTCGTGCTCGAGAAAGCCCTCCAGAATGTTGATCGTGGTGTGAAACGACGACCGCGTCGAGCCGTTCTCTGCCTCGCAGTTCCAACCTCCATCGGGTAGCTGCTCACCGAGTAGCCGGTCGACCAGACCATGGACGTCCTGGCCGAAGTAGGAGCCCACGGCCACGACCCGGCCGTTGATGCACGGCTCCACCTCGCCGGCGAAATACGGATTCTCGGCCCACGGGGCGTCCGGATGGTCGTTCCACCTGACCTTCTCCCGCACCAAGCTCACTGCAGATCGGGCCTGCTCGCCGGCCGGGTCGAGTCCCATGATTCGCAGCAGGGTCAGGGTGTTGGTCGTCGATGTCCACTTCGGTTGATAGGTGCCACCGGCCCACTGCCCGTTGACGTCCTGGAGGGAGAGGAGCCGGGCTCCCCATCCTTCGGTGGCGACCTTGGAACGTTCGGCAGCGACCATGTCCGCCGGCTCATCGGTGAGGTCTCGCATCACCTGCCAGCGGATCGATGGGTCGGAGTCGAGCAGCCAGTCGATCGTGGCCTGGGGATTGTCAGTTGAAGTCATTGCCGTCGACTGTAGGCGAGGACCCGGATCAGCTTCCCCCGAAGGGCGATCCGGCCAGGAACTCCTCGACCTCAGGTCGGGAGATCAGCTCACCTTGCGTCTGCAGGTTGCAGAATCCAATGGAGCCCATGAGGTTCAACACGAGCCATTGCTCAGGGAGAGGAAGGTCGACGAAGGCCACTCCCCCGGCGACGACATCCTCGAAGGTTGCGACGTCTGTCTGACACTCACCGGTCGACTGTCTCTCGCCGAGTGTCTCGTTCATGGCCAGGATTGCGGCGAAGTAGCCGACCGCCCCTGGAGCCTCCTGCTCTGCGACCTCGAGAAACAGAGCCACGCCCTCTTCTTCGCTCACGTCGACGTCCACCTCCACGTTCTCACACGCCGCGGTGTCCCCAATCGAGGTCCCGGCCAATGACGTCATGACCTGGATGTGATCCATGATGGTGGCCGTCTCCCAGTCGATGCCCTCGACCGCCGGCTCGAAGACCTGAAGGATCGCCGAGATCTCGGCCAAGCATTCCGGCGGGATGTCCTCGATGCTCGCCCCTTGTTCGCCGGCCGTTGTCGTCGTCTCTGCCGCGGCGGTTGTCGTGGTCTCTGCCATGGTGGTGGCCTCTTCGACGACGGACGTCGTGGTCCCATCTGCGTCAGGACCGGTGGTGGTGGCGGTGTCTCCTGCCCCGCCCACGCACGCGGCCAACATCAGTGTCATGACGATGGAAACAGGCATAGCCTTGCGAAAGCCGGCCTTCAGCACGAGTCCTCTCCCTCTTTGGCAGTTCAAATCCGAGACTATTCAGCTCCCGTGAAGGCAGGATGAAGACGATGCTTCCCGCGGCTACTTCCGGGTAGCGATCCTCGCCATGGCACCCTCCCAACCGGCATCGAAAGACTTTCCCGGCTCGTCGAGGTCGACAACCAGCGGGGCATGGTCGGATGGAGTGGGCTTTCCCTTGCGAGCTTCCCGATCGATCTCGGCCCAGACCACTCTCTCGGCCACAGGCTGGGTGACGTAGAGGAGATCGATCCGCATTCCCTGGTTTCGTTGGAACATCCCAGCTCGATAGTCCCACCAGGAGAAGCGGCCCGCTTCGGGGCGGCAGATCCGAAAAGCGTCGACCAGGCCCCACTCACGAAGACGTGCCAGGGCTTCACGCTCCTCGGCCGAGACATGGGTCCCGCCGTGCGCCTTCTCCGGGTCCCACACATCCTCGTTGGCCGGGGTGACGTTGAGATCGCCACCGAGCACCACTGGCTCATCCGGCGTCAGCTCCTCGGCCACCCACTCATGGACTCGTGCTAGCCAACGCAACTTGCCCTCGAAGAACGGCGATCCCACAACCCGACCGTTGGGGGCATACAGGCTGACGAACCTGATCCCAGCGCATGTCGCGCTCAGCATCCGGGCTTCGTCAAACGGATCGAAGTCCTCCTCCGCCTGGCTCCGGCCCCGGCTGTCCCGGACCGGGCCGTCGCCGAAGTTGGTGACCACCTCCGAGATCCCGACCCGTGAGGCGATGGCCACTCCGTTCCATCGTCCCCTCCCCGTGATGGGCCACGTCGTATCCAGCCGCCTGGAGAATCAGATGCGGGAAGTCATCGTCGGCCAGCTTGGTCTCTTGCATGAGGAACACGTCGGGCGCAGCCCGGTCCAACCACTTCTCAACGGCCTCCAGTCGAGCCTTCAGCGAGTTCACATTCCAGGTGGCGACACGCATCGTTCAATTGTGGCCGTGCCTGAATCGTCTGTCGTCAGTCCGACCCGAACGTCCCGGTGACGATCTCGCCTGCGGACCGGTACGTGCCCATCACGACTCCGGTGCTGGATATCTGGCCATCGACCAGCTCGAGCCCAGCGGGGATGGTGCCTTCGCCGAAGAGGCGCTTCCCCGATCCGACGACGAGAGGAGCTATCCAAAGGCGGAACTCGTCGATGAGGTCGTGAGGCAACAACGTCTGGATCAGATTCCCGCTGCCATGACACCAGCTCGGGCCCGTCCTGCTCCTTGAGGTCAGCGAGGCCGTCGGCGGGATTTCCCTCGATGAGAACCGAGTTGCTCCATGCGAGCGTGGGCTGACTCCGCGACGCGACGTATTTGGTTGCTTCGTTGTAGATCTGGCCGCCCGCCTCCTCGGGGGCGTCGGGCCAGAACGCGGCCATGATGTCGTAGGTCCGACGTCCCAGGACCATGGCAAACGGGTTGCTCGTCGCTTCGCCCATTACCTGATCCGCCTGCTCGTTCCAATAGTTGACCAACCAGCCGCCGTGGGTGAACCCGCCGCTGGCATCCTCCTCGGGTCCGCCGGGAGCCTGCATGACCCCGTCGAGCGTCAAGAACGTCTGAACGATCAGCTTTCTCATCTCGCTGTCCTTTCGATCGGGTCTATCCCCGATTCTCTTCATGTCAGTATTAGACGGCCCCGCGAGACCAGTCTCATCGGTGTGGTGGACCACTCGACCCCCACTGTTTCTCCACACGCGCCCGTGCTATCGTGCGTTTCCGGTCAGCAATCGATTGCGCAATGGAAGGGCACAGGGAGGACGGCGGTGAAGGCAGCTAGCCGGTGGTCGCATGACATACTGGTCGGCGTGACCTCGATCGGCGCTAGGGATTGGCCGCACGGGGTGCGGTCGTGACCACGAGTCACGTCGACATCGACACCACACAGGACCGAGCCACCCAGCCCCTGGTGGCATCGGTCCGGGATCTCAAGGTCTATTTCCAGGCCAAGGCGGGGGTGGTGCACGCCGTGGATGGCGTCTCCTTCGACATACGCGATGGCGAGACCCTCGGGCTGGTCGGCGAGACCGGCTGTGGCAAGAGTGTGACCGCTCGCTCCTTCATCCGTCTCGTGCCGAGCCCTCCCGGGATCTACGCAGGCGGTGAGATCGATTTCTGGTCGACCGAGGCACGCAAGAACGGCATGGGTCCGATCGACCTCCTCCAGATTCCCCATGACGAGATGCTCGAGATCCGCGGAGATCGGATCGCGATGATCTTCCAGGACCCGGGCAAGGCGCTCAACCCGGCCCTCTCGATACGGAGCCAGGTCGCAGAGGTCTTCTACCAGCACCGTTCCGAGGACATCCTCGAGCCCTTGGGTGGTGAGAACGCGCCCCTTCTCATCCGCCGCGCCGCCCGTCAGCAGTCGAACAGCTTCGAGCGATTCCTGCTCAAGCTCCCTCCGTGGCGGGCCAAGACAGAAAAGTTGAGAGAGCGAGTCAACGTGTTCGTCGCCGACGCCCTCAAAGAGACCCAGATCCCCAATCCACGGGCGATCATGGACAACTATCCCCACGAGCTGTCGGGCGGGATGAAACAGCGAGTGCTCATCGCCCAGGCCCTGGCCTGCAATCCCGACCTGCTGATCGCCGACGAGCCCACGACAGCGCTGGATGTGACCATTCAGGCGAGGATCCTCGAGCTGATCGCCGAGTTGCAGCAGCGTCTCGAGACGTCGGTGCTCTATATCAGCCACGACCTCTCGCTGGTCAAGGAGATCTGCGATCGCGTGGCCGTCATGTATGCCGGGCGGATAGTCGAGACAGGGACAACCGAGGAGGTGTTCAGCGATCCCAAGCACCCCTACACGAGAGGTCTCATGGCCGCCGTCCCATCCGCCCTCCACAAGAGGGGCGAGCTCGCAGCGATCGAGGGAACGGTCCCTGAACTGGTCGACCCGCCCCCGGCATGCCGGTTCAATACCCGCTGCCCCTTCGCCGTCGAGATATGCCGAACCACCGACCCGGGGCTGGTGATGGTGGGGGCGGAGCACACGGTTGCATGCTTCGCCTACGACACGAGTGATGGCTCCGTCGTCTTACCCACGCTGACCCGGTGGGTCTCATGACATCCGTGACTGCCGAACAAGGAGGACAGCCGCCGGCGGCAGCCCAACGGGCGGTCATATCGGTGCGCGGGGTCGAGAAGTACTTCCCGATCAAGGAAGGCACCCTGCAGAGGGTGGTGGGCAATGTGCGGGCGGTCGACGGTGTCTCCTTCGAGGTTCGTCCCGGCGAGACCATGGGTCTCGTCGGTGAGTCGGGATGTGGCAAGACCACGCTCGGCCGCTGCATCAGCGGCCTGGCGCCGCCGACCGGAGGCAAGATCTATTTCAGGCTCCCCGACGAGGACGCCGCCACGCTCGACTTGATCGACCCCATCCCGGAGGCCGATCGCACTGTGCAGCAACGCAAGCAGGTAGAGCGGATCGACGCGAATCACCGCGTGGACGTGATGTCGGGAAAGGCATGGCGGACGTATCGGCGCAACTGCCAGATCGTCTTCCAGGATTCCTTCAGCTCGCTCAACCCGAGACAGCTGGTCAAGGACCTCGTGGGCCGGCCCCTCCAAGTCCACAAGGAGGCATCCGGCCAGGAGCTCATCGAGCGTGTCGTGTCCCTGCTGGAGAGCGTCGGTCTCGGTCGCCAGCACCTCTACCGCTACCCCCATCAATTCTCCGGGGGTCAGCGACAACGGATCTCTATCGCTCGAGCCCTCGCCCTCGACCCCGAGTTCATCGTCCTCGACGAGCCGACGAGCGCTCTCGATGTCTCGGTGCAGGCCCAGATCCTCAACCTACTTCACGAACTGCAGAAGGATCGTGGTCTTACTTACCTGTTCATCAGTCACGACCTCGGCGTCGTGAGGCTGATGAGCGATCGGATCGCCGTCATGTACCTGGGCAAGGTCGCTGAATACGGCACTGCCAGCGAGCTCTTCGAAGACCCCCGTCACCCGTACACCGACGCTCTCCTCGCCGCCAACCCCGACATCCGCGCAGAGGTCTCCGTGATGAAGGGCCTCAAGGGTGCGGTACCCAATCCGGCCAACCCGCCGGAAGGCTGTCGCTTCCATACCCGGTGCCCGGTGGCTACCCCGGCCTGTGGGTGGGAGGTCGACGACGCAGTGGCGTGGCTCCAGGCCCGTGAGTTACTGGCAGCGGGTCTCGCCGACGTGCGGCGCCGATCGAACTTCGACGCCACATTGGTTTTCCACGACGAGGAGTCGGCGTCCGCGGTGGTTAGGGCAATTCAAGATGGTGATATGCCGCCGGCCATGAAGGCGGCGCTCGAGACAGTGACCACCGATGGCAGCAGCCTGGACATCAGGTTCTTCCCGGTGGAACCAGTCGAGCTCGAGGATGTCGGTGACGGACATCTGACCGCCTGCCTGCTCCACACCGAGCGACGCCATCAGACCTGGCCCCCTCAGTCGAGCGCCGATAACAGCAGCCGAACGGCAGCGAACCCCAGCAGCGCGAGCACGAGAAACTCGAGTACCCGCTGATTCAGCCGGCGCCCGATGCGAATGCCGATCGCCGTCATGACGGTCACGGGGACGATGGCCCACAACGCCTGAACGGTTCGCTCCGGGGTGAAGGCTCCGAGGATCACCAGGGTCACCAACTGGATCACTCCGAAGACCTGGAAGGTGAGGCTCATCATGTGGATGAACGACGGGCGGCCGAGACGGATGGCGTGCATGTAGGTCGCGATGAGAGGTCCTGCAGTCCCGGTGGCACCGAGGAGTCCTCCTCCCACCAGGCCCATGGGGGCGGCCATCCGGCGAGCGGTCTCCCGCTCCAGCACGAAATGGGGGTCCGCCAGGTGGCGCCAGATGTATCCCAGGATCACAACGGCGATGATCGCCGAGAGGATCCGATCGTCCACCTCAGTGAGGAGCCAGGTCCCCGCGATGGTCGCCGGGATACCGACGATCAGGAACGGCGTCATTACGAACCCTGTGCCGCGGCCGCCGGCGCGGTGCTCCCATAGCAACCAGCCGTTGGACACCAGGTTCCCCAGGGACAGGACCACCACAGCCAGTTCCACACTGGCGATTCCGGCGATGAAGGGCACCGCCAGAAGCGGCCCGCCGATGCCGGTCACGCCTTTGATCAAATAGGCCCCCGCGATCACCAGGATCACGAGAACCGCTTCGGTGGTCACTGGCTAGGCCGGTCCGAGATCGCGGTCGCCTCGACTCGCTGCCGATGCGCAGCCGACAGGCAGGTCTACCCCAGCGCCTTCGTGAGGTCCGGCGGGTTGGCTCCGATCGCCCGCAGGAGCCCGAGCTCGTCCCCGAAGTACCAGGCCTCGGCGATGACGCCATCTTCGACACGCCACAGGCCGACCTCGACCACGTCTATGTGTTCACCGGTGGCCGGGATCCCATACAGCGATCCGGTGTGGGTCCCGACCACGCGAAATATCCCCCAAACCTTGTCGTTCTTGGCCGTGAGGTCGAGGAGAACGTTCTCACGGTCCCTCATCGACTCGTCGTCCATGCCCTTGGGACCCTCGCTCTCCCAGAGATCGCCGATGTGGGTGAAGCCGGCGCGGTGGCGCTTGAAGCCAGGAGCCAGGAAAGGGCCACGCTCCGATACCTTCGCCACCCGGTAGGCGGCCACTACCGCAAGGGCCTTCGCCTCCTCCTCTGTGCAAGTGCACTCGCTGGAGCCGAATATCGAGATGTGCGGATGTTCCACGAGGGCCACGATCACAGCTCCACGATGGGTCGGACCGCCTCACGAGACTCGAGTGCGGCGAGGGCATCACCTACGGATTCGAGCGGATACACATGTGTGACCAGCGGGCTCAAGTCCACCTTGCCCGAGCGCATGAGAGCGATCATCGCCGGATACGCGTTTGGGCTGGATCGAATCCCCATGAGGTCTACCTCGTCGAGAGTGAGACGATCGACATCGATCTCGGACGGCTTGCCGCCGGTGAGTCCGAGCAGAGCGATCCTGCCGCCGCGGCGAACTGCGCCAATGGCCTGAGCAGGCACGTCCGGGTTTCCCGTGCAGTCGAAGACGTAATCGACCCCGCGCCCTCCGGTGAGACGACGCACTCCGGCGGCCGGGTCCTCCTTCTCGTAATCCACTACGTCGTCACAGCCCATCTTGGCGGCAAGGTCGAGTCTGCTACCCCGCCCGACCATGATCAGTTGCGCAGCCCCTGAGGCCGACGCCACAGCCGCGGTGAGAAGGCCGAGGAGACCTGGTCCGAAGACCGCCACACTCGACCCGGGCAGGAATTCGACCCTTCGCAGGGCATGCACCGTGAGCGACCCTTGATTCACCAGCGCCCCCTCCAGAGGACTGACCGAGTCGGGCAGCTTGTGCAGCATCTGGGCAGGTCTGACGGCGAATTCGGCCAACGCACCCGGGGCGGTGTGTCCATACAGGCGATACCCCGGAGTACCCGATTTCTCGCATAGGTTGTACCTCCCCTGACGGCACATGGGACACCGACCACAACCGACGTGGTTCTCGGCCACCACCTTGTCGCCAGGCTGCAGCTCCAGATCGTCGAGACCCTCGCCGAGGGCAACCACCTCCCCCGACCACTCATGGCCCATGACGAAGGGCAATGACGGGGGCCAGCCACGCTTCTCGAAGGCACCGTGGACCATCTTCAGGTCGGTGCCGCACAGACCGCATGCCCTCACCCTGAGCAGGACCTCGCCCGCTTCCGGTTCGGGGACATCGACGTCCTCCACCGAGAGGTCGTTCCATCCCTTCAACACTGCGGCCCGCATGGTGGTCACGAACTTCCTCCGGCTTCGGGGGCCCGCTCCGCCAGGCTCTTCCACACCTCATCCACCTCACTCACGATGTGCTCGGCCACCGCGTCGATGATCTCTCCAGCACGCTCCTCGGTGATCGAGTCGGGTGTTCCATACCAGCCCTCGGCCGCCACCTCCCTGAAATCCTTCATGATGGGAAACACGTCGCGACGCCGGAAGAGCGCGTGTCCATCTGTGGCCCGGTCGATCGCAGCACCGTCCACCTCCCCGCCCAGCCTCACCAGCGCGGGATCGTGAGCCAGGATCGCCGCCGTCTCCATCGACCCGGCATGGGTGAACTCCATCTCGTCGGGGAACAGCGCGTTGGTGATCACATGCGACTCGGCGACGATCACACGCAAGGGAAGCTTCTGCTGGGCCCGGTCGGCGCCCAGTCGGATCGCGGTGGAGTTGCCCTCGTGCCAGTTGACGATGAGAACCCTCACCACGCCGGCATTGGCCAACCCCTCGCAGACCTCCACCAGGAGCGTCGCCAAAGTATCAGGACTTATGCTCAAGGATCCCGGCCAGGGAAGGTGATAGGACGCCACGCCCACCGGGGAGATGGGCACTACCGGAGCCTCGAGTCGCTCACCGACGCGGAGGGCGATGGTGAGGGCGGCAAAGGCATCCGTGCCCAGGGGGAGATGACCCCCGTGCTGCTCGATGCTGCCCGTCACCAGCACGGCCGTCCCCCGACCCAAGGCGTCCTGTGCTTCGGGTTGGGTCATATTGGCGAGAAGCATGTGCTCGCGGCTCACGTTTCCGTCTCCGATCCTGACCGTCAGCGGCGTTGCACAAACGGTTGTTCAGAGAGTAGCCCTCAGACGGTTGGGCTGTCAGGTCGGGGCAGGCGCCGTCGAGCCCCGAACCACCAGCTCCGGCGCCGCAAGGTGGGTCTCGGCGGGCCGGCCTGGATCCGCGATTGTCTCCAGCAAGAGATTCGCCGCCATCGAGCCCAGGTTGTTCTGGGAGATGTGGACTGTCGTGAGCGGTGGTGAGAACCGGTCGCCGTACGGCATGTCGTTGAAGCCGACCACCGAGACGTCTTCTGGACACGATCGCCCGACTTCCCGGATGGCATCGATCGCACCCAACGCGAGCCGGTCGTTGGCGGCGAGCACAGCAGTGGTGTCGGGACGCTCCTCGAGCAGGTCACTCGTCACCCGGTAACCCTCCTCCTCGGTGTGACGGTTGGCAAAGCCGTGACTCCCGCTCAGACCCGCTTCCTGGAGCGTCTCTTCGAACGTCCCGAGCCGATTGACGGTGGACGAGACGTCTTCCGGTCCTCCGACGTGCACGATGTTGCGATGGCCAAGCGAGAACAGGTGCTCCACCGCCAGACGGGTCCCGGTGCGGTCATCGGGGAGCACGGCGCTGATCTCGCGGCCTTCGGCCCCACGATTGAAGAGCACCACCGGGATTCCTTCGTCGACGAGCCAAGCCAGAACGGCGTCGTCTTCCCTGGCCACCCCGTACAGAAGGCCATCTGCCTGAACTCCGAGCATGGCAGACACTTGAGACTCGGCGTGCTTCGGGTCGTCGTCGGTGCTGGCGAGTATCAGCGAGTACCCGTGGGCATAGAGGACGTCGCCGGCACCGCGGGTGATACCCGCCTGATAGAGATTGGCCACGTCGGGAACGACCATCCCGACCACGAGAGTTCGTCCGGTGCGTAGGGCGCGGGCGATGGTGTTGCGGCGATAACCGAGTTTTCGGGCCACCGCGCGGATTCGCTCGTCGGTGTCCTGGGTGATCCGCCCTGCGGCGGCCTGGTCGTTGAGGACGCGGGAAACGGTGGACACATGCACGCCGGCCTCGCGGGCGACGTCACGCAACGTCGGCGGCTTGCCCGCTCGCGTCTCGCCATTTCCACCAGGAGTACTCACAGGGCGAGGGTACCCAAACCCCTCAGGCCGACTGATGGCACCGCATTTCTTACGCCTGAGCGCCACCCGTATCCGGAAGAAACCTCCAGGAGAACAAGGCCGCAGCTACCAGGACGCCCGCCACGAACAGAAAAGCCACGACTCTGCCGAATCCGGCGAACAGGCCCGTGACTACCAGCGGTCCGGTGATCAAGCCGAGATCCCCGACGAATCGAAAACGGCCCAAATGCGATCCGACTCGAGCCGGGTCGGTGATATCCCCCAGGATCGTGGCCGCAACAGGGACCGCGAAGCTGGCCAGCGACATGACGACGATGGCAGCGATCCAAAGGGCAACAGTGGGCTGAAGCGTGAGAAGCGCGACACCGAAGGCTTGGATGAACAGACCCGGCACGAGCACGGACTTTCTCGAGAGTCGATCGGACAACCGGCCACCCACGAGCGTCCCCGCGAACCGCGCCAGCCCCCCTACGCCCAGGGCGAGCCCAATGGCTGCAGTGCCCAGGCCGAGGTCGTCGGCTCCGATGATCGGCACCATCGTCTGAGAGACAGAGCCCAGAGTGAGGAAGACGGCGAAAGACACGCTCTGCAGGACCAGGAGCGGCAGGAAGGATCGGCCCCCTGGGTCAGCAAGACCGCGATCGCCCGCCCGGGCGGCCGACGCCGGAGGGGGCCGGTTCGACCGGGCCGTCAACAAGACGAGAACCACGATCCCGGCGGCTCCGGCGCCTACGAACATCGCAACCCGCCAGCCACCGATGGATGCGATCAAACCGGCCGTCGCCGGCCCGATGGCCTGCCCGCCCAGCAAGGCAGCCGAGAAGATCGCCATGGACGTGCCTCGATGACTGTCGCCGGACACAGTCGAGAAGAAGGTCATCCCCGTGGCGTTGGTAGTGGCCGAGCAGATCCCGAGCAGGAAAGAGGCAACGTAGACCACGAGTGCCACCCAGGAGAGCCCGAGGAGCAGGCTGCCCAGAGCCACGCCTCCCGCTGACAGTGCCATGAGGTTGATAGCCCTCACCCTGTCAGCGAAATGGCCGCCCGGCAGGTCGGCCACGAGTCTGCCCAAGGCGAACACGGTCGTCACGAGCCCCAACTGAAAGGTCGACATCGACAGCTCACGGCCGAACTCGGGCAAAAGGGCGACCCGGAAGAAGGCGACTGCAGTGAGGGTGAGAACGGCCGCTGAAACGAGGCTCGGCTCCCGCAGCCCGGTCGTGGCGCGCAGACGACGGATGTAATCTCGCATGGATCGAAAGGGCATGCTACAAACGTTTGTGCAGGCCCCAGGTGGGAAGCGCGAGGACCCATGCACCCCGAAGACACGGCTGGATTTCGACTCGTCGGTCAGTCCGATCTGAACGGCTTCGGCGACGGCATGCAGGTCATGCCTCACGGCGACACCCTCTACGTCGGTCACTTCGGGCCGAGCGGCATGGGCACCTCGATCCTCGACATCTCGGACCGGGCGACGCCCCTGGTGGTACGGCAGTGGGAGGCACCTGAGGGGTCCCATACCCACAAGGTCCAGGTGGCCGACGGCCTGCTGATGACCAATCACGAGCTGTTTCGTAGTGAGGGGCCGGCCCCGGTGGGGATGGCCATCTACGACCTCGATGACCCGCACGACCCTCAACGGCTCGGCTTCTTCGACACCGGCGGCCGCGGTGTCCACCGAATCGTCTACGAAGGCGGCGGCTTTGCCTATGTCTCGGCGACCCCCGACGGTTACACCGGTCGAATCTGGCTGATCGTCGACGTTTCCGATCCGGCCAACCCGTCCGAAGTCGGTCGCTGGTGGTGGCCCGGGATGTGGACTTCGGATGGCGAGACCTTGGACACGCCTGAGGGCGAGGATTGGCTCGTCCACCATGCGATGGTCCACGAAAACCGTGCCTACCTTGGTTTCTGGGATGGTGGGATGGTGGTGATAGACATCTCCGACCCGTCCAGCCCAACGACGATCTCCCGACTCGGATGGGAGGAAGGAGGACACACCCACACCTGCCTCCCGCTTCCCGACCGCGATCTCGTGGTCGTCACCGATGAGGTGTTGACGGAAGGATGCGACGGGGACAGACACATGATCAGAGTCGTAGACGTCTCCGATGAGAGGGCCCCCTTCGTGCGTTCGATCTGCCCGGTGCCCGAGGGCGATTTCTGTCAGCGGGGGCTCCGCTTCGGGTCACACTGCCTCCACGAGAACCGCCCCAACAGCTATCGGAGCCAGGAGCTCGTGTTCGCCACGTACTTCAACGCCGGTCTCAGGGTCTACGACCTCGCCGACCCCGACGACCCGGTGGAGATCGCGCACTGGATCCCTGAATGCCCCCCGAACCAGGCTGCGGCCCAGATCAACGATGTTTTCGTATCCGAGGACCACACCGTCTACGTGACCGACAGAGTCAACGGCGGCGTTTACATCCTCGAGCCAGACATCACCTTGTCCACCCGCATGACGCAAGCGGCGTCGTGAGCGATCGAGGAGACCCGATTCGACAGTGACCACCTACGACATCCACGCGCATTGCATCCCGGCAGCCTTGCTGGACCTCTTGCGCGAGGAGGGCCCCCGCCTGGGCATCGAGTTGGCAGATGACGGCAAGGGCGAATACGCGGTGATAGCAGGCAGGGTGCGCCTGGCCCCCTTCAACCCGGTGCTGACCGACCTCGATGCCCGCCTGCGCGCCATGGATGCCACCGGAGTCGACGTCCAGCTCATCTCGGGCTGGATCGACTTGACCGCGTATGCGCTGAGCCCTGCTGTCGCGGGCGAGTACTCACGCCAGTTCAACGAGATCATCGCCGCGGAGGCGGGCCGACATCCCGATCGCCTACTCCCTCTAGGGACAGTCCCGTTGCAGGACCCGGCTCGAGCGGCCGAGGAGCTGGCCTTCGCAGTCGGAGACCTGGGCATGGCCGGGGTGCAGATCGCCACGACCGTCGACGGCACCGACCTCGATCAGGCCGGGCTCGACCCTTTCTGGGAGGCGGCCGAGGACCTCGGATGCCCCGTGGTATTGCACCCCTGCGACCCGCTCCCCGGAGTGGATCTGTCGCGCAACTTCCTCGACAACATGGTCGGGCGCCCCGCAGAGAGCACAATCGCGGTGGCGCACCTTCTGTTCAGTGGCGCCCTGGAGCGCTTCCCTGGTCTCATCCTCTGCGTGGTGCACGGCGGCGGCTTCATCCCCTATCAGCTCGGCCGCATGCAACGAGGATTCGATGCCGTGCCCAAACTGACCGCGAACAACATCTCGACGCCGCCATCCGAGCTGGCACGTCGCCTCTACTACGACACCGTCCTTCACGACCCTGCCCCGCTGGCGTTCCTGGTCGACCACGTCGGTGCCGATCACGTTCTCATGGGGACCGACTACCCGTTCCCGATGGGTGACCCCACGCCGGTGGACACGGTCGCTTCGATTCCCGGTCTCACGGACGAGCAGAGAGACCTCATCCTCGGAGGGAACGTCGCTCGTCTGCTCCAGGCGACCAACCACCAATGACAGCGAGCGGACCCGTGGCGTCCTTCAACCCCGAGTTCGAGTCCCTGACCTGCTTCGACTGCGGTGCCCATCACGAAATCGGACGACTCCACTCCGTGTGCGAGTCTTGCGGTCTGCCCCTGCAGGTCAACATGAGGTTGAAGCCCGACACCGACCCGGCTTCGGTGATCGACCCTTCCATCCACTCCCTTTGGCGCTACTCGGCGGTTCTACCCGTCCTCCCCGAAGCGGCCATCTCGCTCACGGAGGGGTGGACACCACTGGTGAGGCCGACGCGCGAACCTGGGTGAAGGACGAGGCCCGGAACCCGACCGGGTCCTTCAAGGCGCGCGGCATGTCGATGGGGGTGTCCGCGGCCGTCGCCCTCGGCGTCCAACGCCTCGTCGCCCCATCGGCAGGGAACGCTGCGGGCGCGCTTCGGCGTATGGGGCCGCAGCCGGCGTGGAAGTGCTGGTGGCGATGCCCGAGGACACGCCTCGGCAGTTCGTCGAGGAATGCCGGCAGTACGGGGCACAGGTGGAAATGGTCCCCGGCACGATCGCCGACTCGGGCAGATGGTTGGCCGAGCACCGATCGCCGCACGACTTCGACCTATCCACCCTCAAGGAGCCATTCCGCGTCGAGGGCAAGAAGACGATGGGGTACGAGCTGTGGGAGCAGTTCGACGGCGACCTGCCCGACGTGATCGTCTACCCGACCGGAGGTGGGACGGGCCTGGTCGGGATGTGGAAGGCCTTCGACGAGATGGAGGCCATGGGATGGATCGGGGCGAATCGGCCCCGACTCGTATCGGTGCAATCAGACGGGTGTGCCCCCGTGGTCGAGGGGTTCAGGACGAAAAGCCGTCGCACCGAGCCCTGGCCCGATCCCCGGACCACGGCCTACGGGCTTCGGGTGCCCAACCCCATCGCAGGGTTCATCTGCCTCCGCGCTCTCCGGGAGACCGGGGGCACGGCGATCGCAGTCCCGGAATCCGACATCGAGACGGCTTCGGCCGCGATGTCCGCCGCCACGGGTGTCGACGCCTGCCCCGAGGCGGGGGCGGCGTGGGCCGCCTTCGAGACTCTGCGCGATCGTGGCTGGATCGGGCCCGAGGAGAGGACGCTCGTGTTCAACACCGGGACCGGTCTCAAGTACCGCTGAGGTCCGCTAACGGCCCTCGGTCCGCGGGTCGAGGACGTCTCGCAAGCCGTCACCCACGAGGTTGAACGAGAGCGCCCACAGGAACACCATGAGACCCGGGAACGTCGAGGTCCACCACCGCCCGGCGATGATGTCGGCCTGGCCCTCACTCACCAGAGTCCCCCACTCCGCCTGCCCGGCCACGGCTAGCCCGATGAAGGCGAGAGTCGCACCCAACAACACGGCGTGACCCATGTCCAGGGTCCCCTGAACGGCCACTGGCGTGAATGAGTTGGGGAGGATGTCCCTTCGGATGATTCCGAACCGGGAGTCCCCGACGGCCCGCGCCGCGTCGACATAGTCCTCTTCACGCACCTGGAGTATCTGACTTCGGACGATCCGGGCGTAGCGCGCCCACATGATCACTATCAGCGCGACGACGATGTTCTCGAACGAAGGCCCGAGAATTGCGGCAATCGCCAGTGGGAACACCAGCGTGGGGATAGCCAGGAAGACGTCCACGACCCGCATCAGGACGGCGTCGACCTTGCCCCCAACGATCCCGGCGGTGCAGCCGACGATGAGACCTATGAGCATGGCGCCCGCGACGACGTAGATCGAGAGCTGCAACGAGAGGCGGGCGCCCCAGACGATTCCGTAGAGGACGTCGCCGCCGAGACGGGTGGTGCCCAGCAGGTGGCCCGGTGAACCCGGCGGCGCGGCGACCGCACTCAGGTCCCGCGGCATCTGATAGGCGCCACGCGGGTTCGCGTCGACCAGGAGGGGAGCGAAGATGGCCATGCCCAAAAGGAGCACGATCATGATCGCCCCAAACCTCGTGCTCCCCTTGCTGAACACCTCTCGCGTGGTCGAGGCCAATCGCCCCACCTTGACTCTGAGCGGCGACTCCCGCACCGGCACCCCTGGTGCTCGCTCGGCGCGGACGGCTGAGAACCACATGGGCTAGGTCTTCCTCAAGACGACACGACGGTCGAGGTATCCGTAGAGGACGTCCACCACGAGGTTGACGATCAGGAACAGGATGCTGGTGAAGATGACGAAGGCGAGCGTGGTCCCCTGATCACCGCTCAGAACGGATGCCGCCATCCAGCTGCCCAGGCCTGGCCAGCCGAAGATGGTCTCCACCACCACGGTGCCTTCGAACATGATCCCGATCGCAAGGCCGACCACCGTGATGGTGGGAATGAAGGCGTTGCGACGAGCATGTCGGCGAACGACGAGGTTTTCCGGGAGCCCACGGGCTCGAGCGGCATCGACGTAATCCTTGCCCATCTCCTCCAGCAGCGAGGAGCGCATCATTCGGGTGACGATGCCCACCGCGGCGTAGCCCAGCGTGAGGGCCGGCAGCACCAGATGCCACAGGGCGTCCCGGAGTGCCTGGGCGTTCCCGGCGAGGATCGAGTCGATCACGTAGAAGTTGGTGGGATGGGGGATGCTGGCCCAGAGGTCTGGGTCGGATCGCCCGTGGGGGAACCAGCCCAAATAGGACCAGAAGATGATCAGGAGGACGATGCCGAGCCAGAAGGTAGGCATGCTCGCCCCACCCACAGCGAAGACACTCGTCAGCTGATCCGGCGAACGGTTACGACGTCTGGCCGCGAAAGTGCCCAGCCCGATCCCCAGAGTGACCGCCCAGAGAGCGGCGGCCGCTCCCAGCTCGAATGATGCGGGGATTTTCTGTCGGAAGACGTCGACCACCGGCGCCCCCGCCACTGCCGACCAGCCGAGCTCTCCCCGGACTACCCCACCGAGCCAGGCGAGGTATTGCATTGGCACCGGCTCGTCGAGGTTGAAGCGCTCCTCGAGGGCGGCGATCTCCTCGTCGGTCATACCGGGGGTCAGATAGGGGCCAATCGTGGTCCCACCGAGACGGGTGAGGCCGAACACCAGGATGCTCACCGCCAGGATCACGAATGGCAGTGCCAGCAGCCTCCGTCCGATGAATCTATGCAACCTTCAACTCCCAAGAGCGAGTCTACGGCACCTCCAGATCAGTATGGAGGGCGCCGGAAGAGCGGGGACTCTTCCGGCGCTTCGCTCGATGTATTACTTGTCGTAGATCGCCCAGTACTGCGAGGGACGCGGCCACATCGGGTTCTCGATGTGCCCGGTCACCCAATCGCCACGAGCCGAGGGTGCCGCCTCGTTGGCGGGCATGATCCACATCGCCTCGTCGTAAAGGACGGTCTGGAGCTCGGAGATGATCGACAGACGTTCGTCCTCATCCAGTGCAGTGCTGGCCCCGTTGACAAGGTCGTCGACGGCCTGCGCATCGCTGTAGCCGTCTACGAAGCTGTTGACACTCCCGTACCTGCCATCGGACAGGGCGCTGTCGAAGAAGTAGGCGTCGGGGGTGCTGTACTGCGAGCTGGTGTAGGACCACATCGCCGCAGGCAGCGGGTCGGTAGCCAGTGCCTCGTCGAACTGTGCCTCCGGCACCGCCAGCACGTTCACGTGGAAGTTGGGGTTCAGTGCCTCGATGCTGTCCTTGAGGGTCAGCGCCGCTCCCGTGAATCCCTCGTGGGTCTGGTCGCTGATGATCGAGATGGTGAAGCCCTCGTCCCAGTATCCAGCCTCGGTGAACAGCTGCTCGGCCATCGCCGCGTCTGTCTCGTATATGGGAGCGTCCGGGTCGTAGCCGAACATCCCGGTGGGGAGGACGAAGCTGTTCCGGCCACCCAGCCCGCCAAGGATCCCGGCAATGTAGCCCTCGTAGTCGAAGGCATAGTTGAACGCCTGCCGGACTCGCACGTCCTGGAAGAAATCGAGCGGGATGGTGTCACCCTCGGGCAACGCACCTTCGGCGATGTTCATGTTCATGCCGATCTGGAGCACCTGCAGGTCGAGATTCGCATCGTCGACCACGGCATGCTCGATGGGCTCGATGGAAGGCACGTCGGTAGGGCTGATGTCGACGATGTCGTATTCCTTGGCCTGGAGACCGGTGGCGGGGGAGTCGACGATCAACTCCCAACGCACCGGCAAATGCGCCGGCTCGCCCCAGTAGTCCGGGTTGATGTCGAATGTCATGCGGTCGCCACGCTCCCAGGAGGCGAGGGTGTAAGGGCCGGTGCCGACCATGTTCTGGGCCATGTACTCGTTGGGCGTGTCGGCCACGATGCCACCGTTCGCGTCAACGGCATCGGGGCTCACGACACTGGCCGCCACACCGGCGGCGACGCGGCCGAGGAAGGCGGCGTCGACCTGGTTGAGGGTGACCTCGAATGTGAAGTCGTCCACCACCCGGGTCTCGGCGACATTCTCGAACAGAGTTGCCTGACCCTCGGGGAGGTTCATCTCAACGACCCGGTCCCAGGAGTACTTGACATCCTCGGCGGTGAGATCGGTCCCATCTGAGAACGTCACACCCTCTTGGAGGGTGAAGGTATAGGTGAGCCCGTCCTCGGAGAGCAGACCGTTCTCGACCGTGGGGACCTCGGTGGCGAGGGAGGGAACGGGCGAGCCACTGTCCGGGGGGATAGCGACGAGTCGGTCGTATACGTTCAGGATGGCGTTCTGACCTACGTCGTTCTCGTTCACCGCGGCGGGATCGAGGTTGAAGACGTCGTCGTTGACGGTCACCACAAGGACATCGGGGTTGGGGACCTCCCCACTGGCTGCGCTGGTACCCGACGTGTCACCGGTGGTGCTGTCGGTCGTCTCCCCGCTGCTACAAGCCGCGGTGACCAGCGCAAGAACGGCGACCAGGGCCAGCATCCTCCACGCAATCGTTTTACGTCCCATGTGAGGTCCTCCTCGAATTTTGTCCCACACGAACTGGCTTAGATTGTTTGCCCAATCGTTTGCAACGCTAACCAGGAGCGTGAGACGGTGCAACCAATTCGGGGTGCTTTCTGGGCGGGTTCCACGGCTATGGTCCGTCGGCCAAAACCGACAACGGAGTGACGTCGTGCAGTCCCCCAACACTCATCTCTACCCCCGATTCAGCGACGTCGAGGTCGAAAGGCGGCGAGCGCTCGTCGGGGAGTTCATGGAAGAGCGCGAGCTCGACGGTTTGGTCGTCTTCGGCTGGTCGGCACAGAACCGCACCGCCCAGGCCGACGTCTATTACCTCTCCGGCTACCTCGGGATGCGGGACAACTATGTCGTCCTCTCCGCCGGGGGCGAGACGACACTCTTCGCCCAGAGCTACAACCACGTCCCGAACGCAACCGAGGTCTCCTTTCTCGACGATGTGAGATGGGGTGGCGTCGACAACGGCGAGACGGTTGGTGAGGAGCTTGTTCGACGGGGGCTTGGCAAAGTTGGAGTCGTCGGGTGGATGCCATATCAGCAACACGCCTCGATGAGGCGGACGACCGGCGAACAGTGCCAGTTCGAGGATGTAACGCCCGCGTTCCGCAAGATCCGGCTGAAGAAGAGCCCCGAGGAGCTCGAGTGGCTACAACGGGGAGCTGCCTTCACCGATGCAGCCCTGGCCGGGTTGCGTGACGCGTTGAAGCCCGGGATCAGGGAGTACCAGCTGGCCGCGGCGATAGAGACGTCCTATCTAGCCGACGGTGGGACGACCGGCTTCTACTACCTGGCCTCCACTCCGATGAGCCAACCCGAACGCTGCGTTCCGGCACAGGTGCTCTCCAATCGGGTGATCGAGACCGGCGACGTTGTGACGTGCGAGATCGCCATCGCCTATGCCGGTTACGCCGGTCAGTGCCTCCGCACATTCACCGTGTCAGCCGATCCAACGCCCCAGATCGCGGAGCTTCACGCGACCGCAGAAGACGTCTATCACGGCGTGGCGGATGCGATTCGCACCGGCGCGGGAATCGAGGATGTGTGGGAGGCATCGGACGCCATCTCGGAACGGGGATTCACGATCAGGGACGGCCTGGTGCACGGTTACGGAATCGGTCTTCTCCCCCCATCGATCCGAACCAGGGAAACGACTCACGGCGTAGACGACGATTGGGTCTTCGAGGCAGGCCAGACGATCGTCATCCAGCCCAACGTGATCTCACCGGACGAGACAGTCGGCGTCCAGGTCGGCGAGCTCTGCGTGGTCACCGACGATGGGGCACGCTCGCTCCACTCCTACCCGTTCGAGCTGGTCAGGGCGGGCTGAACCCCCCGCTCATCCACCCGGAGCGATCGGCTTGATCGAGTTCACATCGCCGACGACGGTGCCGACGCCGGCGGCAGCCGCCCGCTCGAGGAGCTCGGCCGCCACGATGAGATCCTGAGCGCCGGTACCCACCGACTTGAAGAGCGTCATCTCCTCCGGCTGGCCCCTGCCCGGTGTATCACCGGCCACAAGGCTGGCCAGGTCTTCGGCGTGCTCGGGCTGGAAGCCGTGGTTCGACACAGCCTGATATGCGTCGCCGGCCTCATCGAAGACCAGTGAGGCCGAGTCGCAAACGACCCGATCGAAGGAGTCGAAGATCCCGGGGTCGATCTCGACACGATCCCTGCTGGCCGGCCCCACCGAATTCACATGTATGCCGGGGTGGAGATGCTCGGCCCGAAGCACGGGGGCCGTCGCCTTGGTGGCGAGTGTGATCATCTCGGCACCCCGGAGGGCATCCTCGAGGGTCGGTGAGTCGACGAGACGACCGGAGACGAACCGCGACATCTCATCCACGAACGCTCGCCGGTTCTCCGGAGTCCTGGCGAACACGTGAACTTCGGCCGCAGGCCGCACAAGCTCGAGTGCGCGAAGCTGGCCCCGGGCCACCGGCCCGGTGCCCACGATGGCCGCTACTCCCACATCTCGGGGCGTGAGAAGGTCGGTGGCAAGGGCGGACACGGCACCGGTGCGAAGGTTGGTGATTTCCAGGGCATCGACGATGCCGATCAACTCTCCGGTGCTGAGCCGATGAACGTAGATCGTGTATCTCATCCCCACTCCGGTGGTCCGGTGAAGGACTTTGAACCCGAGCAGGTCCTCCCCGGCGACGAACGCGGGTAGAGAGCGAAGCCATCCCTTGGGATGGGTCAGATCGATTCGGCCAAGACCGATCTGTTCCGACCCCATCGGCAGTGAGAAAAGACGACGTATGGCGTCGAGGACCATCTCGTCATCAATCAGCTGGTCTACGTCGGCCGTATCCAGGATCCTCATGCTCAGACGGGGTTGCGGCCGATGAAGAAATCCGCGAACGGCTCGTCCCCCGGTGCGATCCCGGCTTTCCGGGCACCTTCCGCCGAGGTTCTCATCTGACTCTCGGACAACTTCATTGCCGGCTGGCGGATCGGCCCTCCGTTGTACCCGTTGAGCCAGGCCTGGAACTTCCACAGGTAGCGGTGCACGAAGTTCGATCCACCCGAGCTCATGGTCACCGAGCGAGCGTCTCGAGCCGGCTGAATTCGCCAGTAATCGCCCATGGCCTCCTCCGTCTTCCCGGCGCGGAGCATGTCGAGGAGTCGCGGGACGTACGACCCGTAGTACTCGTAGTTGCTCGTCCCCATCCACTGCATGTCGAAGATGTCCACCCACATCGGGGCGTTGAACTCCATCGGGTCGGACAAGAGCACGTCGGCATCCTGCAGGCGTCTGAATGTCTCGTACGTGTTCATCGTCTGCTGCCGGCCCAGCTCGTACTTGACAGCCACGATGGTGTCGATCCCGGCCAACCGGTCGAGCACGTCGGCAGGGAACCCGTGAACATCGAGACGCCGCAGGTTGGAGTGCTCGACGACGAAGAGGACGACCGCGAGATCCGTGGCCCGGCAGATGTCGACCGTGTAGCCCTCGACCTCCTGCGCCGATGAGGGATAAAAGCTGTTCGGGTGCCCGAGCAGCAGTCCGTCGACACCAAGGGCGCGAGCGTCGTTGGCCATGTCGATGATGTCGCCGGGCGTGTCGAACACCCCCTGCAGCAGGAAGCGATGCTCCCCCGACGCCTCGTCGAGGGCGATCTCCATGAATGTGCGCATCTCGTCGAGAGTCGTGCCCGCCTCGGAGACGAGAAGGGCGCCCCAGAACCCGAGCTCGATGTTGCGTCGCACATCGTGGCGAATCGCGGCCTCGTTCAGCGACCTGAGATCCGATGTATATGAGGGGATGATCACATTGCATGCCCCATGGAACGTCTCCCTCGCCCAGGCCTTGGCCTCTCCTCTGGTGTATTCAGGCTGCTTCGGCATGGCCCGGACTGTATTCGCACAAACGTATGCGCTGCTAGCGTCGGGTCATCTGGTGCAATCCATTGCGGAAACTCACGGCCCTGATCCGTGAGGAGAGAGGAGGTCACCGAACATGACTGCGCTGAGCCCCGCCAAGGAGACGGCGTTCGAAAAGATCACCGGGCTTTGGATCGCGATTCCCACCCCGTTCACACCATCGGGGGAGATCGACGAGGGGACGCTTCGCAAGACCGTCGACTACTACATCGACGGCCTGGCAGTGGATGGCATCTTCTGCGGTGGGGTGATGGGCGAGTTCTGGTCGATGACGATCGAGGAGCGGGCCCGTGTCCACGAGCTGGTGGTCGGTGCTGCTGCCGGACGGGTGCCGATCATGGCGCACATCGGGCATCACGTGTACTCGGAGGCAGCCAGATTGAGCCGGCATGCCGAGGAGATCGGCGCTGACTTCGTGATCGCGATCAACCCTTACTTCCCAATCAAGCCGACTGACGACATCGTGCGTGATTGGTACCGGCGGCTCACCTCGGAGTCCGCGGTGCCCTTCTTTCTCTTCAACACCTCCTACTCGGGGTATGCGCTGAGCCCGCAACTCATCGCCGAGCTCAGTGACCTCGAGACCGTGTGCGGGATCAAGAATCCGAAGCCGATGGAGCATTTGCTCGAGGTCAAGGACCTGGTGGGCGACCGGATCGTGGTCTGTGACGCCGATGAGGGGGACTGGCTCGGACTGCACCTGGATCATGGCTTCCCGGCACTGATGTCGACACCTGCTCTCGCCATGTATCAGACACCTGACCGCCGCCCCATCCTGGACTACACACGGCTCGCTGACGCAGGGGACATCGATGGGGCCTGGGCCCTACAGAAGACCCTGGACCGGGAGCGCGATGCATTCGAGCGATGGATGCGCGACCAGTGGCTGGCACAGGGTGGCGGCGCGATCCCGATCGCCGAGCTCAAGGGCTGGCTGGGACTGATGGGCCTGCCGCAGGGGCCGGTCCGCCCGCCGCTGATCCCACTCAGCGACCAGCGCCTGGAAGCCCTGCGTGCCGACCTGGACGGGCTCGGCTTGCTCGACTCGCTTGCTTCCTAAAGGAGGGACTCCGTGACACCTGGTGATGTCGACTTCAAGGACGCCGTGGGAAAGATGCACACCGAGGTCTTCGGCCGAGTGACGAACACCCCCTGGTACTCCGACGCGGTCTATGAGCGATTCTCCGATGCCGAATACCAGCGTCGGTTCAATGCGACCCAGGAGAAGATGAAGCGGCTCGGCCTCGACGTGTTGATCGCCTCGGGCGGGCCCAATCATTGGAGCTGGGGAGGTGGGATGCGTTGGCTCAGCAACCACTGGGAGTGGCACGGCATGTCGGCGTACGCCGTGGTCCCTCCCGAGGGGGAGCCTGTTCTCATCTGCGGCCCGGGAGGGGCCCACCGTGAGGCGGTCCGACGCGCCACTCCCCTGAAGGACGTGAGGCACTCCCGCTGGGGCCACTCCGGAGATGTGATCGTCGAGTTGATCGAGGAGTGGGGCCTGGCCGACGCCACCATCGGGATCTCTTGTGTCGATCCCGTCTACGGGCATCATCTTCCCGTCGACGAGTGGGAGAGACTGCGTGACGGGCTCCCCGAGGCCACCCTGGAGCGTGTCGGGGATTTCTTCCACGAGCTGGTGCACAAGAAAAGTCCTGAGGAGATCGAATGTGTCCGCAAGGCAGGCCAGCTGATGGACCAGGCCTTCTACGCCATGTCCGCCATAGCCCGTCCCGGCGTCACCGAGTACCAGCTGGCGGCCGCCGCCACCCACGCCGTGATGGACGGCGGTGGTCAGACCGACTTCAACATCATCGGGTCGACACCGATGAACGACCCCGGCATGGTGTTTGGCAACCCGTGGCCATCGAGCCGGCGGCTGGAGAAGGGCGACATCATCATCAATGAGCTGGCCTGCGGGTACAACGGGTACTCAGTCCAGCTGGGCACCCCGATCTGCATCGGCGAGCCGCCGGCCTGGATCCGCGACTTCTTCGACGAAGTCGTCGTCCCCGGATTCGAACTCATGGCGCAGCAGTTGGTCGGGGGCAACACCTGGGACGACGTTATGAAGGCGGGCGCCTTCTTCCGCGAAAAGGGTTACGACTCGAGGTCGCTGTATCTCCACTGCATCGACTTCGTCAGCCACCCACCACATGTGATGGTGGACCACGTCGTCGCCGGGGACGACGAGCTCGATCTAGAGGCCGGGACGGTGGCCATGCTGGAGCCGACCATCATCACACCCGACGGGCTGTTCGGGATCTTCTTCGGGCGCACCTTTGTGCTGACCGAGGGTGGTCACGAGAAGGTGACGAAGTTCCCCCATGAGCTGATCGTGGTCTGAGCCGGGCCTGGGCCGTCAGATGATGGTGCCGCCAAGCTGGGATGCCATCCAATCGTCCACCCACGGCGCGAACTTGTAGCTCAGGTTGCTGACACCATGTGTGGCGTCGTCGACTGTGATCAGAGTTGCGTTGGGAGCTTCCTCTGCGATCCGCCGGGCATGATCGACTCCGATGAGCGGATCGAGCATCCCATGCACCACCACCAAGGGCTGCTCGATCTTGTCGGCGACACCGGTGAGGTCTAGAGCCTTCGCCTTTTCCCTGGCCTCCTCGTCTGAGGCGGACCACGAGTACTTGCGGAAGGCCCCCCTGGTGACGCCGGGCAGCTCGTCCCAGCAGTCGATCCAGTTGTACGGCCCGCAATTGGCAACGGCCGCCGTGACCCGGGGCTCGAAGGCGGCCGCCCGGCACGCGTAGTAGCCGCCGAGACTGGCCCCGATCAGACCGACCCTCGTCGCGTCGATTTCGTCTCGTCCCTCCAGGTAATCGATGGCCGCGGACACCGCTACCTCGTAGTCGTGGCGTATCGGCAGCTTGGTGCTGATCTCGCCCTGGCCGGGGCCATCGAGGCTGAGTACGGCCATGCCCCGGCGGAGCAGCGTCCCCCGACCCCCGTGACGCTGCTCTTTCGTCGAGTCGAGACCGGGAAGGAAAATAACGAGCGGGGCGGGACCGCCGCCCGTCGGGACAGAGAGGAGCCCGGCGAGGTCGGCCTCAGGGAACGGGATGCTGATCTTCTCGACCGGGGGCTGCATGAACGGGAGGACACGGTCATGACACTCGAGCATTTTGGCCAGACCGTGAGCGTGGGCCTCCTCGTCGTCGACCGAGAGGAAGTAGGACAGGTGATAACAGGCCGCCGCGCTCAGGAACGACGACACCGCGGAGATGCGTCGGCCCTCTTCCCACGCCTGCTCGCCCATCTCTTCGTGGACACGGGCGGTGTTCATCCATTCCGGTCCCCAGTCGGGCCAGGTGCCGATTCTGTCGACAGTGGCCGTCAGGTCGCCGAGGGCGATCCCGTGGAGAAAGCGAGCGGCCCAGATATCGAGGACCTCCTGAACGAGCGGGTCCGGGTGGTGGATGGTCCGAGTGGTGGCGGGATCGACTCTCACCGGAGGGCCCCCGCTTGCTCCACCATCGGCGCCACCGGCACAGCCTCGCCGTTTCGCTTCGACGACTCGAGAGCGGCATGGACCACGGCGAGGGCTCTGATCGCTTCGAGGGCACCCACCTCGATCTCCGCCTCCCCTCTGATGGCGAGAGCGAACTCGTCTAACTGCTCCCGGAACATGTCGGTGTGAGGCATGTCGACGGGAGGTCGGGTCGACTCCCGGTATGCCTGGCTGACGAGAGTGCTCTTCGAGTCCACGAAATGGGACTCATCCCAGTTGTTGAAGTCGAGGTCGTAGAAGAGGTTGGCCTCCGTGCCCTGCAGGCGCAGCTGATAGACCCCTGGCGAGGCCCAGCCGGTGCCCAGATACCCGAGAGGGCCGGACTCGAACTCCAGAATCGACATGATCGCGTCCGGCACCTCCGACTTGGTGTACAGCTTGCGCGCATGGCTCGACACTGAAGCGACCGGGCCGAGGAGATACTGGAGATTGTCGGCGTGGTGGACACCGAGCTGGATCATCGCCCCGCCTGGGCTCTTGTCGGCGTACCAGCGCCAGGTGTCGGTGGTCAGCTCCAGGCCGCGCTCGTTCGAGAAGTTGGCCTCTGCGAGCGACACCTGGCCGATCTTGCCGGTCTCTATCCACTGCTTCATGGCCCGGTGCCCCCCGAGTCGTCGGGCACTGTGACCGACTGCGAAAGCTTTGCCGGATGCGGCCGCCGCTCTGGCTATCTCACCGGCGTCCTCCATCGTGTGGGCTATCGGCTTGTCGGTGTAGACGGCCTTGCCCGCATCGAGACTCTCGAGGATGACGCTCTTGTGCGTGTCATTCGGGGTGGTGACCAGCACTCCCTCGATCTCGGGGTCGGAGAGCAACTCGTCGAGGGAGGATGCCGCCCGGAGAACGCCGAACTCCTCCTGAAACGCTGTGCGACTCTCGGGTGAGCGTGAGAAGCAGCTCGCCAGCTCGATCACCGTGCCTCGTTGTGCCCCCCTGGCGAGCACCCTGGCCCAGCGGCCCAGCCCTATGGAGGCGAGTTTGACCCGCTCACTCATCGGTCCCCTCCTCGTCGGTCTCGAGGAGAAGGTCGAGCTCCTCGATGTTGTTGGCGAAATCGTCGTGGGGGAAGAAACACACGAGGGACATCCGCTCGTCTGGATCGGCCATGGTTGCGTGCGGCGTCCCTGCGGGAATGCGGTACCAGGTCCCCGGGCCCACGGGGTGCACCACACCGTCCAGCCAGACCCGGCCGCGACCCGCTACCACGTACACGATCTCCTCGCTCTGCGGGTGGAGATGCGGTGATCTGGTGGGAACGTGCTCGATGACGACCTGGCGCACGGTCGAAGCACCCTGGCCCGCGGTCTTGAACGGGTCGGCGGTGGACCTACCGGGAAAGTCGCGAAAATCGAGCTGGCCCGGGCCGACAACGGTCACGACCCGCGTCTCCGCAGCTTCAGGATGGACTCCACCGCGGTAGCGATCTCGTCGGCCACGGTGGCGGCGAACTGCCCGGCGCGCTCTTGGTCCGCCCAGGCCGGGTTCCCATACCAGCCGTCGTCAGCGATCTCGGTCACGTCTGTGATGTAGCCGTATACCTCTCGGGAGCGACGCATTGCGTCCAATTCATCGGCGCCTTCCGGCCGGGTCGGCTCCGTCACCCGACCCGAATGGAACAGGTCCGGATCGTGGGCAAGCACCGCCAGGGTCTCGATTCCGCCACCATGGGTGAGCTCTCCCCCTGCGGGGGCGTAGATGCGCTGCGCCGTGTAACAGGCGTGCGCGGTGACGAACAGGACATCCTCGCGGTCCTGGACGTCGGTGGCCACGGCATCGAGCGAGGCGATGTTTCCCTCGTGCCAGTTGACGAAGACGAAGGTCCTCGCCCCCATCGCCACCAACTCCTCGCACAGGTTGGCCAGGTACGCCTCGAAGACATCCCGGCGTATCGAGATCGTGCCGGGATGCCCGGCGTGGATCGGAGTGACGCCGTAGGGGCCGGCGGACACGATGATGCCATCGAGGCGCTCGGCGAGCTCCTCGGCAACGAGCTCGGCAGCCATGGTGTCGGTGCCACAGGGCAGGTGCGGCCCATGCTGCTCGACACTCCCGAATGGCATCACCACCATGCCCTTGCGACCAATCAACTCGGCCACGTCCGGTGAAGCGAGGTCGTTGATCGATCTGCTCGACATGCTCAACCGATCTCCGCTGCTTCCGGAGTCACCACAGCGTGCAACGGCGGCTCCGAGTCGAGTATCCGGCGGGCTTCCGCCGCAGCCTGGCGTCGGAGAGCGAGCTCGCTCTCCTCGGTGTACCAGGACATATGTGGCGTAAGTATCACCCGTTCCGCGACAGGCTCGAAGACGGAAACATCGGGTGGCTCGTGCTCGAATACGTCCAGTGCGGCAAAGCCAGGCCGGTTGTCTCTGAGCGCCGAGACCAGAGCTCCCGTGTCGATGAGCGATCCACGGGCAGTGTTCACGAGAACCGAGCCCTCCCTCATGGACCGCAGCTCGGCGGCGCCGAGCAGGTACCCCCGGGCCGGAGGGGGGGAATGAAGTGTGACCACATCGGAGCCGGCGAGCAGTTCGTCCACGCCTGCGAGACGACCCGGGGCACCGCCGAGCGCCGTGGTCACGTCTGATGCCTCGACCGCCGGGTCAGAGACGAGGACGGCCTCGAAACCGAGGCCCGCGAGAAGCAGCGCGACCCGTCGCCCGATTCTTCCGAATCCGATGACACCCGCCGTCAGACTCGACGGAAGGCGGAGCGGCCGCAGATCGGCGACGCCCCAGGACCCCTCCCTCAGCTTCCGGTCGGCGGTGGTCAGACGGCGAAGCGAGGCTAGAACCAAAGTGGTGGCATGGAGGGCGACGGCGTCCATGCCGTAGTCGGGCACGTTGACCACCCACATCCCCAACGACCGTGCCCGGTCGAGGTCGACGCCGTCTACCCCGACCCCGAGACGGACGATGGCCCGGCTTTCCAGCTTCTCGAGGGTCCCGGCATCGAATCGCGGTGCGGCTCCGGCCAGGATCACATCCGCGCCGGCGGCGACCGCGATGACGTCTTCGGCCGATTGCCCCGGGCCGGAGACCAGCTCGACGTCACCGAGAACTCCACGTTCGACGTCGAAATCGCCGAACCGCGTTCCGAGAATCGCCACCTTGGGCCGACGTGAATCCACCGGCCGGGGAGTATAGGGTCCGTCGCGCAATCGATTGCCAGCCGTCTTACGGCTATAAAAGGGGGGCGTGGACGACATCCCCCATTTCGAGCCGCTCTCTCATCTTCGTCTGGAGGACCATCGGCTGGTCACAGGCTCGGGACGCTTTGTCGCCGACCTGGCGCCCCCGGAGACGGTCCATCTCGCCTTCGTTCGCAGCACCGAGGCCCACGCCCGCATCACCGGCATCGACACGCATTCGGTCGATTCCCCCGATGTGGTGGGGATGTTCACCGCAGCCGACCTCGACCTGGCGGACATCCCGGGTGACAGCACGGCCGTCCCTGCGCCCGACTTCCCCCGTCCCCACCTCGCGTCGGAGAAGGTGCGATATGTAGGCGAGCCATTGGCGGTGGTCGCTGCCAACACAGCGGCAGCGGCAGCCGACGCCGCCGACTTGATATGGGTCGACTACGAGATCCTCCCTGCGGTCGTCGATCCCGCGGCGAGCCTCGAGGACGAAATCATTCTGCACGAGGCTGCGGGGACCAATGTGGTGAGTCGTTCGGACCTGGCTGCAGGTGAGCCGAAAGAGAGCTACGAGGTGGTAGCCGAGATCGACGTGACCAATCAGCGGCTGGCGCCGAACTCGATCGAACCGCTCGTCATCCTCGCTGTGCCCGAAGACGAGGGCCGCCTCACGGTGTACGTGAGCCACCAACGACCACACGGTGTGAAGGCCCGTCTATGCCAGCTGCTCCCGTATGACCCGGACAAGCTGCGAGTCGTAGTCCCCGACGTCGGCGGAGCCTTCGGGATGAAGGGAATGACCTATCCCGAGCACACGGTGACAGTGGCTGTGGCCCTCCGGCTCGAGCGGCCTGTCATCTGGGTCGAGCGACGTCGCGAGCATCTGAGCGGCGGAACCCACGGGCGGGGCTCGGTGCACAAGGTCAGGCTCTCGGGGACATCGGCCGGCCGCGTCCAACGAGCGGAGATCGACGTCCTCGCCGACGTCGGCGCCTACCCACACAACGGGGCCACGATCCCCGTTTTCTCGCGGTTGGTCGCCTTCGGCCTGTATGACATCGAGAGTGCGGCGCTGACGACCACCTCCGTCGTCACCAATACGGCTCCCACGGGCTCGTATCGCGGTGCGGGGCGTCCCGAAGCCGCCTATGCCATCGAGAGGGCGATCGATGCCTTCGCCCATGCCGCCGGTCTCGACCCGGTCGAGGTCCGTCTGACCAACTTCATCCCGTCCGAATCTCTCCCCTACCGCACCGCCACCGGCGCCCTCTATGACTCGGGTGACTATGCGGCGGCGTTGCGCCGTGCTGTCGACCTCGTCGGGCTCGACGAGCTACGGGAAGAACAGAAGGCGCGCCTGGCAGACGGGCGCGACCCGATCGGCATCGGGTTCGGTGCCTTCGTCGAGCGGGCCGGTGGAGCGGTCGACGCCGGCGAATACGGACGGGTCGAGGTCGACCAGGACGGAAGGGTCACCGTGCGCACCGGATCGGCTTCCTCCGGTCAGGGCCACGAGACGGCGTGGGCACAAGTGGCGGCGGCGGCCTTGGGTCTCAACCCGGACGCCGTTACATACATCGCCGGTGACACCGACCAGGTGGCCCGGGGCGCCGGGACCTTCGCCAGCAGATCGGCTCAGATAGGAGCGGCGGCCATCTGGCGCACGGCTCAGGTTGTGCGACAACGGGCTATCGATCTGACGGCCGAGCTCCTCGAGGCGTCGCCGGCCGACGTGGTGCTCTCCGATGGCACGTTTTCCATCGCCGGCGTGCCCGGCACCGAGATGGGGTGGGCCGAGGTCGCGGCCGCGGCACATAGCCGCGGGATCGACCTGAGCGAAGAGGAGTGGTTCGTCCCCGGCGCTCAGACATTCCCGTACGGGGTCCATGTCGCCGTCGTGGAGGTCGCGCTCGAGACCGGCGAAGTCAGGCTCGATCGCCTCGTCACCGTCGACGACTGCGGAAACGTGCTCAATCCGATGATCGTGGAAGGCCAGCTCCACGGCTCCCTCATTCAGGGGGTCGGCCAGGCTTTGTACGAAGGGGTCCAGTATTCGGATCAGGGCCAGCTTCTCACCTCGACTCTCATGGACTACGCCTTACCCCGGGCCAGCGACGCGCCCCCGATCACAGCCGAGCGGTTGGTCCACCCGGCGCCATCGAATCCCCTAGGCGTCAAGGGCACCGGTGAGGCCGGCTGCATCGGGGCACCCCCTGCGATCGTCAACGCCGTCCTGGACGCTCTCGCTCCGTATGGCGTCACCGATCTTCAGATGCCGCTCCGACCGGCAACGGTGTGGGCCGCCCTCTCGGCATCTACTGTCCGGCCATAACGATTGTGCAAACCGAAAGGGCGATCATGGGAATCGATCCAGAGCATGTGACCATCGTCGAGGAGGTTCCCGGCTCAGACATTCCGGTCGAGCTCGAGATATGTCGAGACCTGGGACGGGCTCTACGCCCCGATCGGACTGCGACTCCCACCGGGACCGGGACCCCATCCCCTCGTGCTGCTCGCCTCCGGCAATGGAGGAGGGGGCATGGCCTGGATCAGGGACGCCGTCGCCAACCGGGGCTACATCATGGACCGATTGCTGGAGCAGGGCTACGCGTGCGCCTGGATCCGTTATCGCACCGAGGTGGAGCTCGGCTACGAGAACGGTGGACATCTCGTGCGGGACACACGGCAGGGCCGCGACATGTTCAACCGATCCCCCCTCGAGTATGAAGACGAGATCGCCATCGTCGAGCAGCTCAAGCAAGACCCGCGCATCGACCCTGACCGCGTTGGGCTCATTGGGATGAGTCACGGTGGGGAGATGGTCCTCAAGATCGCCTCTGAGTATCAGGGCCTCGCGGCAGCGGTCGCCTCCGAGCCCGCCTCGCATGAGTTCCTCTCCTTGAGCCCGGACAACACTGCCTTTGTCGACCCGGAGACCGGTCTCCGCAACATCGAGGAGATGCAGATGGTCGAGACCGAGAAGGTGCGATCACGTATCGACATGGCGAAGGCGACGGAGCGGATCGCCACGATCGACACACCGATCCTCGTCATGGGCCGGGAAGATGATCACCTCCAGGGGATATTCCGCACCAGCTACGACCTTCTGGCGGAGGCAGGCAAGCCTGTCGAGTGGGTCAGCTGGGACCACGATCTCCACGGATACGTCTATCCGCAGCGCGGGCCTGACGGCGAATATGAGGTCAATGAGGTCCAGGAGGAAGCGATCGCCGGTGTCCTCTCCTACCTCGGCCGGCACCTAAAGGGGTAAGAACGCCGGTCAGGTCAAACCGTCAGAGACGTCCTTGTTCTCGGGCTCGAGGGTGACATTGGTGCCTTCGGCCTGTCGGGACAACATGGACGCGAAGTCCTGGCCGCCGAAGCCACGTCCCACTCCATCCATGACGATCTGATGGACCAGGGCGGCCGTCGGAAGAGGGACATCGAGGAGGCGACCCGCCTCGAGACCGAGCTCGAAGTCCTTGCGAAGCAACTCCCAGGTGAACGTCGGCGTGTAGTCGAGATTCACGAAGGCCGGTGTCTTGTAGCGGGTGAAAGTCGACCCCATCACGCTGTCGTTGAGGAAGTCGAGGAAGTCGGCGCGGGAAACGCCTGCCGCCTCGGCCAGGACAGTGATCTCGGCCATCGACTGCGTCACGACACCAAGCATGAGGTTATGGCAGATCTTGACCAGCCGGGCCTCGTCGCCCTCTCCTACGTATGTGACCTTTCGCCCGAACAGCTCGAGGTACGGGAGCGCGGTCTCGAACGCCTTCATCGGGCCGGACACCACAGAGGTGAGCCGTCCGGCTTTGACGACTTTTGGATTGCCAGAAACTGGTGCCGCCAGCACCGCAGTGCCCAGCTCTCCGGCCCGTTCGGTGAGCGTCTCGGAAGTGGGGCCGTCGATCGTGGTCGAATCGACGATTATCTGCGGGCGACTGTTCGGCTGTGAGAGAACTCCTTCATCACCGATCGTCACCTCGAGCACATCCTCCGGCCCCGCCACCATCGTGAATACGATGTCGCGCTCGGCTAGCTCGGCGGGCGAGTCGACGATCTTTGCCCCCTTGTCGGCCAATGGCTCAGCCTTGGCCCGGGTTCGGTTGTAGACCCACAGGTCCACGTTGGAGGCGAGAAGCCGTGCGACCAGGGCGGCACCCATCCGACCGGTGCCTATCCAGCCCACCCGGTGCGGATATTTGTCGTCAGCCATCGTCGGTGCACTCCTCTCGCCTCTGCGCGCTGCCAGAACGAAGGTCCGACCTTGCCTCACGCAATCGTTTGTATTATTGGCACTTTGGGGCTGCCGCGCAAACAAAGATGGCCCGGGGTCAGGGTAGAGCTAATATCAGGGTTGACTTATATAAGTCAGCGCTGTAATAATGACTCGATGCACGCCTTCGACATTCTCGGCGACCCGGTGCGGCGCCGAATCTTGGAGATGCTGGCCGAAGGTGAGCACACATCGGGCGGGATCACCTCGGTCATCCAGAACGAGTTCGGCATCTCTCAGCCGGCAGTGTCACAACATCTACGTGTGCTCCGGGATGGGGGCTTCGCATTCGTCCGGGCCGATGGCACCCGGCGTCTCTACACGGTCAGCTCCGCAGCGTTGCAGGAGGTCGACATGTGGCTGAGGCGCTTCCGGCATCTGTGGGACCAGCCCCTCGATGCCCTGGAGACCGAGCTGGCACGAGGCATTCGAGAGCGCCGTGCCAGGGCAGGCAACACCCGAGGTTCGACGGTCAACGAAGGGCCACCGGAGAGAGAGGAAGAAACATGATCGACATAGCGAGCGAAATCGACGCCATCGGGCGCGAGGTGAGCAGGAGACAAGGTCCCGACGGCGAGGAGGTCGCGGTCCTGATCCGACGGAGCTATGACGCCCCCAACCTGGAGGTGTGGGACGCGCTGACCGATCCGGAACGGATAAAGCGCTGGTTCTACCCCGTCAGCGGCGATCTCCAGCTTGGCGGGACCTTCCAGCTCGAGGGAAACGCCGGCGGTGAGATCAAGCGCTGCGAGCCACCGCGCTTGCTCAAGGTCACCTTTGGTGGTCCGACCAGCTTGGTCGAGCTCCGCCTCTCTCCTGAAGGGGAAGACCGCACGGTGCTCGAGCTCGAACACACGGTTCCCATCGACATGGCGATGAGTGGAGCGGGGTCGCTGTATGTCGGGCCGGGCTGGGATGGTGCCTTCGTGGCACTCGGCCTCTACCTCGACGGTGTCGTAGCCGACGACCCCGTCGCCGCCGCCAGCTCGCCCGAGGCGCTGGAGCTATCGAGAGAGTCCGTGCACGCGTGGATCGCGGCAGTGGAAGCCTCGGGCACCGCCACTGCTGACGAGCTGGAGACAGCTGCCGAGATGTCGTTTGCCACCTTCGCACCCCAGACCGACGAAAAACCTGACTGAGGAGCAACGGGGCCAGGAGCTTGGGGCGCACAAGGACCATAGGACTCCGCCCAGATTCGGGGCTTGTCAGGTTCGACCTGATGCGATACCTTGTACTTCTATGCATTCCGGATCGAGGTATCGGAGACGCTGATGCAAATCGACAAGGACCTAGTCGCCGCGTCGGCTACGCCGTTGGTCTTGGCGATACTGGCCGAGGGCGAGAATTACGGGTACGCCATCCTGAGGCGAGTTCGAGAGCTATCGGACGGTGAGCTCGACTGGACTGACGGGATGCTCTACCCGTTGCTCCACCGTCTTGCCCGGCTCGGGTACGTGACGACGGAATGGCGAACGCCGCCTGAGGGGCGGCGCCGCAGGTATTACGTGGTCACCGATGGGGGGCATGCCGCCCTCGCAGAGCACAAGCGACAGTGGGAGACCGTGACGCGGGCATTGAGCGGCATCTGGAGAGGCGGCGACCTGCTGCCCTTTGCGTTTGGGTGGGCCTGACGTGGAGCAGTTGGAGTTGGAGATCGCGGAGTGGCGGGCCTTCATCGGACAGGACCCGGCGCTCAATGGCCGTGACGTGGAGGAACTGGAGACCCATCTGCGTGATCAGATCGCCGAGTTGATCACGGTAGGTCTCGCTCCTGATGAGGCCTTCCTGGTCGCCGTGAAGCGGATGGGAAAACTCGAGGACCTATCCCGGGAGTTCGCGAGCGAGCAGAGCGGCAGACTCTGGAGGCAGCTCGTCATCGCCGACGGTGACGAGCAGCCGCCGGACAGTCGGTGGCTGGAGGCACTCGTGTTCGCCGTCGCGGCGGCCGCCACGATCCAGGTCGCACGCCTGGCGGCGGGGCTCCCGACCGAGCAGGCATCGTGGTTCACACTCAATGCGAGCCTGTTCGTGTTGCCGTTCCTGGCCGGCTACTTCGCCCGCCGTCGACGACTTCCCATGCGCCAGTCCCTACTCACGGCCATCCCGTTCTTGATCGCTGCCATCGTGATCAACGTCTACCCGTTCATAGCGGGCGGGCCGACCGAATTGTTGGTCGCTACGCACCTGCCGGTTGCCCTTTGGTTCGTGGTCGCCTACCCGTACATGAGTGGTGTCGTGCGATCGCATGAGCGACGGATGAACTTCGTCCGCTTCACGGGCGAGTGGTTCATCTATTACGTGCTGATCTCGTTAGGAGGCGGCGTGCTCCTGGCGCTGACCGCGTTCATCCTCGAGCCCACGGGTGTCGACGCCGAACGAGTCATCGATTGGGTGTTGCCACCGGCCGCGGCGGGTGCCGTAATCGTGGCCGCATGGTTAGTCGAGTCGAAGCAACGGGTCGTGGAGAACATGGCTCCGGTGCTCACCATGCTGTTCACGCCGCTGTTCGCGGTGATGCTGGTCGCCGCCATAGTCGTCTACCTCGTGACCGGGCTTGGCGCCGGATTCGATCGAGACCTACTCGGCGTTTTCGACGCTCTGCTGGTCGTGGTCCTCGGGCTCGTCTTGTACGGGATCTCTGCCCGAAATCCGTCCGCCTCGCCGGGCTGGATGGACCGGATCCAACTGGTCGCGGTCGTCAGCGCTCTGGTGCTCGACGTGATGGTGCTCGGCGCGATGATCTCGCGGATCGGCGAACTCGGATTCACCCCGAACCGAACGGCAGCACTGGGCCTCAACGTCCTGCTCCTCGTGAGCCTGGCTGGGACCGCTTGGCTATCCACCAGGTTCCTCATCGGGCGCGGCACCTTCAACCGGCTCGAGCGCTGGCAGACCAGCTACCTTCCCGTGTTTGCGGTCTGGGCGGCAGCGGTAGTGGTCGTCCTCCCACCATTGTTCGAATTCATCTGACCGCCTCGGTCAATCCGATCGGAGAAGTCACTGGCGCCGCCCCGATTGAGATCGAGCAATTCATCCGCGTACGGTCCCGCCGCATGAACCCGATGCAACTGCCGTCAGAGCCTGAGATTCTCACGACAACAGTGGGCTCGTACCCACCCATCAGTTGGCTACTCGCCTCACCGTCTGAGCAAGCACTGATAGATGCCACTTCCGCCGTGATCCACACACAGAAGCGCGCCGGAATCGACCTGCCGACAGATGGGGAGCTGTACCGGTTCGACCCCAATCACGCCGAGACGAACGGCATGATCGACTACTTCGTTTCCCGGATGGGAGGCGTTCGAACCGAGATCGGGAGAAGTGACAGCGCAGCCTTTCAGGCGAAGTCGGAGACAGGCTTCAGACGCAAGCCCGCCGGCGTGGTCGAGGATGAGATCTCCGAAGGCACTCTCGACCTGCCAAATGCCTGCCTGAGGTCGGCGTCGGTTGCGGATGGGCCACTCAAGTTCACCCTCACCAGCCCGTTCATGCTGGCGCGCATGCTCCTCGACAATCACTACAACGACGTCGAGGCGCTGACCATGGCGATTGCAGATTGCCTGGCACGTCAGGTCACTGACCTCCCTTCTGTCTGCGTGCAGGTGGATGAGGCGAACGTGCCTGGAAGTCCGGAGTACGCGCCCATTGCCCAGGCCGGCATCAACCGGATCCTCGACGCGATCGAGGTCGAAAGTGCCGTGCACCTCTGCTTCGGCAATTACGGCGGTCAGACGGTCCAGTCAGGTGAATGGAAGTCTCTCATCGAATTCCTCAACGGGCTCCGCGCCGATCACCTGGTTCTCGAGCTCGCCCACCGCCCGGACTCGGACCTCGACGCTCTCCAGGACGTCGGCGACCACGTCGCCATCGGCGTAGGTGTGATCGACATCAAGGTGAACCACGTCGAGACGGTCGACGAGGTTGCCGCCCGAATCGAGAAGGCCGTCAAGGCGTTCGGGCCAGACCGCGTCCGGTGGGTGCACCCCGACTGTGGGTTCTGGATGCTCCATCGCTCGGTGGCCGATCGGAAGATCAGCGCCCTCGTGGCCGGACGGGACCGATTCCTGGGGGGTTGACCGCCATAATCGCAGCGCAAGACGTCCGGAGAGGAGAGCGGAGCATTGGCGAACGGCAAAGGGTTTGACGTTGCGATCGTTGGCGGCGGGCCCGCGGGGTCCGTCCTGGCAAATCGGCTGACCGACGACGCCGACCGAACAGTGCTCCTGGTCGAGGCCGGGCCCGACTATGGCCCAGATGTCGCGGACTGGCCGGCGGATCTCCTCTTCCCTCAGCAGCAGCCACTGACATCGCACTCATGGGGACTCCACGATGCTGAAAATGGGAACTTCCTTCCCCGAGCTCGCGTGCTTGGCGGCTCGTCGGCGGTCAACGCCTGCTATTGGATTCGCGCCTCAGCGGCTGACTACGACGAATGGGAGGCCCTCGGCAATCCTGGGTGGGGGTTCGACGATCTGTTGCCGTACTTCCGGCAAGCCGAGTCCGACCCACTCGGGGGCCCACTCCATGGAACCGAGGGCCCGGTTCGGGTATGGCGGGCTACCGACTGGTCGCAAGGGGACCTCGCCTTCACCGAAGCCGCCGACTCCCTGGGATTGAGCAAGGTCGTGGACATCAACGGCGACCGGGACCAATTTCCTTCTGTCGGTCCGGTACCCAAGAACATCGTCACCGACAATCGGTTCAACGCCGCCCTGAGCTATCTGGCATCGGTCCGCCACCGGCCGAATCTGACGATCCAGACGGACACTCTGGTCGACCGGGTGCGTTTCGCCGATGAGCGCGCAATCGGGATCGTCACGAGCACCGGGGACGAGATCGACGCCGATTTGGTGGTTCTGGCGGCGGGCGCCTACTTCACGCCCGGAATCTTGAACCGCTCGGGGTACGGGAACGAAGAACACCTCCACTCCCTCGACATCCCGGTCCGTCAGCATCTTCCCGGGATCGGCCAAAACCTGCTCGATCATCCGTTCGCGATCGACGTCGCGGAGGCAGTGATTGTCCCGGAGGCTGAGTTCGGCGAGAAGATCCAGGGACAGGCAATGGCACGGAGTCGATCCCCCAGGTCACCGGGAGAGATCGACTGTCACATTTACAACGGTCAGAGCTTCGACGACGACCTGGGGCGTTGGGTCATCGGCCTTGCTGTTTCGATGGTGAACGCTCGCTCAGTAGGCGTCGTCTCGCTCACATCCGCAGATCCGACTGCCCTTCCCCATGTCGAACATCGGCACTATTCGGAACCAGAAGATCTCGAGCGGATGTGCGACGGCATCGAGATGACCATGGAGATCTACTCGTCCTCGCAGTTAGCTGCCGTCATCGAACCAGCCGGGAAACGGCGTTGGGAGTGGAGCGATCGGAAGTCCTTGGAAGAGCTGGTCCGGCAGCGGTCGCAGACGACCAACCACTGCTCGGGCACGGCCAAGATCGGCCCCGCCAGCGACTCGCTCGCCGTCACCGACTCGTCCGGCCACGTCTATGGGGCGGAGAACCTCGTCGTAGCCGACAGCTCGCTGTTCCCGACCTGCCCGCGTGGGAACATCCACTTCCCCGTAGTTGCAGTTGCGGAGAAGATCGCCGCCGGGCTCACGTGAGCGGCATCCGGCCCGCGGTTCAGTCGATCGTCCACCTTCGGGTCGAGGGCAGGGGCACATCGCCGTACCCGTGGCAGCGGGCTTCGCTCAGTCGGAACTCGAACAGGACGTAGCGGTCGGGCGGGTCGTACCCGGCGGCGTCGGCCACAAGGGCCCACAATTCTGGATCGTCCTCGGCGAGCCCGATGCCACTGGCCGAGAACTCGCCACCTGTGCCCGCATTGTCCGGGACGCCGCTGTGCAAGGCGAAGAATCCCCGCTCGAGGAGGTCTCGCCGTTTGGGTGAAGTCGGCTCCATGAAGAGGAACAGGCCGTCGCCGGCGAAGATCGGCGTCACCGGGTGGACTCGAGGGGCCCCCGACTTGCGAACAGTCGCCAGGTATGCCGGCGCTGCCGTCAGTCTGCCTGCTCCGAACCGCGCAAGGTCCGGCTCAAGTTTGGAGAACTCACCCCAGGTGATCCCCCGAGACGACTCTGGGTCCGACATGCCCGATATCTGGCTCGCTCGGCCTCTAGCCCTGTTCGATGCGGATCATGTTGCCCGCCGGGTCCCGCAAGGCGGCGTCGCGGACACCCCAGAACTGGTCGGCCGGCTCTGACAGGACCTCGACGCCTGGCGCGGCGGCCGTCTTGTCAAAGGTGGTATCGAGATCATCGGTCCGGAAGAACGGACCCGGCAGCTCACCCTTGGCGAGCAGGGCGGCGAGGGTGTCTCCGTCCTCCTGAGACCGGCCGGCATGTGGCTGCGACAACACGATCTTGATCTCGGGCTGACTCTCGGTGGCAAGCGTGATCCAGCGGAAGCCCTCGTTCTCGACCTCGTCCTGCACCGTGAGTCCCAGGGTGTCTCGGTAGAAGCCGAGGGCGGCGTCAGGGTCGTCGACGTAGATGTGCACTGTGCTCAGTGAAACGCTCATGGCAGGAACCCTACGAGGGCGTGGCGACGGTTGCTTCTCCAAAACTGCTCGCTTCCGACCCGGTGCGCCGGTCCTTCCGTGGCCGGGTGGCAACCATCGTCTGGCAGGAAGGAACGCCCACCATCTCGCCATGATCGCGGGCGCGGTACGCACTCGGCGCCTCGCCGACTAGCTCGGTGAACTTGGAAGAGAAAGAGCCGAGGCTCGTACAGCCGACCGCCATGCAGACCTCGGTGACCGATAGGTCACCGATACGAAGCAGCCACTTCGCCCGTTCGATCCGTCGGGTCATCAGGTATGAGTACGGCGTCTCCGAGTAAGCCTCGCGGAAACGCCGGCTGAAATGCGCCGGCGACATCGCTGCCGTGCGGGCGAGCGCCGGGACGTCGAGCGGCTCCGCGTACTCGCGGTCCATCTGGTCTCGGGCCTGACGCAAGAGACGAAGCTCGTTCAGGTCGAGGCTCACACGCCCAGCCTAGATCTCACATTGGCATGTCGGCCGAGTCCGGCGACTGGCTCTATGCCGATCCCACATACTCGGCGAGATGCTGACCGGTGAGGGTTGACCTGTCTGCGACGAGATCTGCCGGTGTGCCCTCGAACACGATCCGCCCACCATCGTGCCCGGCTCCGGGGCCGAGGTCGATAATCCAGTCGGCGTGGGCCATCACCGCCTGGTTGTGCTCGATCACGATTACGGACTTGCCCGAATCGACGAGCTGGTCGAGAAGACCGAGCAGATGCTCGACATCGGCGAGATGCAGCCCACTGGTTGGCTCATCGAGGACGTAGATCCCGCCCTTCTCCGCCATGTGGATGGCCAGCTTCAACCGCTGGCGCTCGCCACCCGAGAGCGTCGTCAGCGGTTGACCGATGCTCAGGTAACCAAGCCCGACTGCGGACATCCGTTCCAGGATGGCGTGAGCGGCCGGCACCCTGGCCTCGCCCTCGGCGAAGAAGAGCTCGGCGTTCGCGACCGACATCTCGAAGACCTCACTGATGTTCTTGTCACCGAGCTCGTACTCGAGCACTGCAGCTTCGAACCGCTTGCCCTCGCACACCTCGCAGGTGGTGGCGACGGTGTCCATAAAACCCAACTCGGTGTAGATCACACCGGCGCCGTTGCAGTTGGGACAGGCACCGTCCGAGTTGGGGCTGAACAGCCCCGGCTTCACATCGTTGGCCTTGGCGAACGCCTTCCGGATCGAGTCGAGCATCCCGGTGTAGGTCGCCGGATTGCTGCGCCGCGACCCGCGAATCTCGGTCTGGTCGACCAGGACAACACCCGTTTCATCCTGAATGGAGCCTTGGACGAGCGAGCTCTTTCCCGACCCGGCGACACCGGTGACGACAACCAGCACATTGAGTGGTATGTCGACATCGACGTCTTGGAGATTGTTCTGATTTGCCTTTCGGATCTCGAGGCTATCGGTCGAGGTCCGGAACTCTGACTTGACGGTTGACCGGTCGTCGAGATGCTTGCCGGTCAACGTGTCGCTGCCCCGCAACTCCTCGACGGAGCCCTCGAACACCACCTCGCCGCCAGCCGTCCCCGCACCCGGGCCCAGGTCGACGACATGGTCGGCGATCTCGATGGTCTCCGGCTCATGCTCCACAACGAGCACCGTGTTGCCCTTGTCGCGCAGCTGCACCAGCAAGTCGTTCATGCGTTGCACATCATGTGGGTGGAGGCCGATCGTGGGCTCGTCGAAGACGTAGGTGACGTCGGTGAGCGGAGATCCGAGGTGGCGGATCATCTTGGTGCGCTGTGCCTCACCGCCCGACAGCGTGCCCGAAGGCCGGTCCAGGGACAGGTAGCCGAGGCCGATCTCGACGAAGGAATCGAGCGTCTCCTGCACTGCGTCGAGCAGCGGCTTCGCCGATGGCTCGTCGAGCTCCCGGACCCACTCGGTGAGATCGCTGATCTGCATCGCGCAGAGGTCGGCAATGCTCTTGCCGGCGATCTTCGAAGAACGGGCTGCCTCGTTGAGCCGGGTGCCTTCGCAGTCGGGACATGCCGTGAACGCCACCGCCCGCTCCACGAACTCCCGGATATGCGGCTGCATCGCGTCGACATCCTTGGACAGCAACGACTTCTGTATCTGTGGGACCAGTCCCTCGTAGGTCAGGTTGATTTCGTTGATCCGGACCTTGGTCGGCTCCTTGTAGAGAAAGTCGTCGAGCTCCTTCTCGGTGTACTCGCGGATCGGCTTGTCAGGATCGAGGAATCCGGACTCGGTGAAATACCGCACGGACCATCCGCCCGCCTTGTAGCCGGGCACGCTGATCGCGCCCTCGGCGAGTGACTTGTCCTCGTCGTACAACTGGGTGAGGTCGATGTCGCTGACCGAGCCCATTCCCTCACACCGCGGGCACATTCCGCCGTGATAGACGACGTTGCGCACGGTGATCCGCTCCCCCTTGCCCTTGTCGACGGTCATCGCGCCGCTCGCCTGACGGGTCGGGATGTTGAACGAAAACGCGGGCGGCGGACCGATGTACGGATCACCGAGCCGGCTGTAGAGGAGACGCAGCATGGCGTTGGCGTCGGTGACGGTGCCAACTGTGGAGCGGACATTGGCGCCCATCCGATGCTGGTCGACGATGATCGCTGTCGTCAGCCCGTCGAGCACGTCGACATCGGGCCGCGCCAGCGTCGGCATGAGTCCCTGCACGAAGGCGCTGTAGGTCTCATTGATCAGCCGCTTCGATTCGGCGGCGATCGTGTCGAAGACCAGTGAGCTCTTCCCCGAGCCGGAGACCCCGGTGAAAACCGTCAGCCGGCGTTTTGGGATCTCGATGCTGACGTCTTTGAGGTTGTTCTCCCTGGCTCCGGTCACCCGGATCAAGTCGTGGCTGTCGGCTTCATGCATGCGACTCACCCTAAATAAGTGTAAGGACCATGGCTTCTTCGATCCTGCTCGCTTGGGTTTGGACCCTCGCTTTCAAGCCGGAATGGCCGCTCCGAACCAGGTCTCGAGCGCCCGAGGTAGATCCGGGTCCGTGAGGTCTCCCGCCCAGGCAACATGCCCGTCCGGACGAATCAACACGGCCGGGGGCGGATCAATCTCGCCCAGGACCGGGAGCTCCCATATACCGTCGTGCTTGGCCTCGATCAGCCGGACCCGATCCGCCCATGGAGCGATGTCGAAGCTCCTCGGCTCACCGAGGTCGAGGAGCACGGGCCGGGCGTCGTGCAACAATCCGAAGACACGAGTGGGACCGTCGGCGGTGTGCAGGTCGAGATCGGGCATACGCCGCCCGAGCAGCGGGTGCCCCTCACCGAGGTCATAGTGGATGTCCAGCGCGGAGATCATCGCCGCGATGCGCGTGCGCGGCTCCGCCATGCCGAGCATGTCGAGAACGGTGTCGCGGAGCGCCTGGCTCCGCTCATCTGTGCGGACGAGTGCCACCTGCGCCATGGTGTTTTGCAAAACCCGGGCACCGACCGGGTGCCGTTCGGCGTGGTAGGTGTCCAGAAGGCTCTCGGGTGACGTCTTTTTGACCACCTGGGCCAGCTTCCATCCCAGGTTCACAGCATCCTGCACACCGGTGTTCAGGCCCTGACCGCCCTGCGGGCCATGGACGTGTGCGGCGTCGCCTGCGAGCAGCACGCGTCCCTCGCGGTAGGACGCTGCCTGCCGGGTCATGTCGGTGAATCGGGAGATCCACGTGGGGCTGTGCACCCCGAAGTCCGTCCCGTAGGCGCCGATGAGCGCCTCGCTGAGGTCCTCCGGGGTGGGCTCGGTGGTGTGTTCGACCTCCTTCTCGAGCAGCACCACGCCGTACGGCCCTCCGCCCTCCTCCCGGTTGACCGGACCGATGCCACCACCCTCGGGCCGCATGCCGATCTCCGGCTCCTCATCCATCTCCACCTCGGCGATCATGTAGCTGGCCGACGCGTCCCACCCAGCGAACTCGATGTCGGTCGCCTTGCGGACCAGGCTGCGTCCTCCGTCGCACCCGACGAGGTACTCGGCTCGGATGGTGGTGTCGTCGGACAACTCGACCTCGACGCCTGTGTCATCCTGGGCGAACCCCACCACCTCTAGTCCACGAAGGATTGGGGCCCCGAGCTCATCGACCCAGTCGGCCAGGATGGGCTCGATCCGGTTCTGCCACAGCGCAAGGATGTAGTTGTGGCGGGTGGGGAAGTCGCTGATGTCCAGGAAGGTCCCGGCGTAGCCCACGAAGGGATGCGTTTGGCCCTCCGAGAGGAAGCGCTCCGCGACGCCACGCTGATCGAGCACCTCGATGGTGCGCGAGTGAAGACCCCCGGCTCGCTTGCCGTCGAGATCCTGACTGGTGCGTCGTTCGATGACGACGACATCGATCCCCGCCAATTTCAGCTCGGCCGCCAACATCAGCCCGGTTGGGCCGCCTCCTGCGATCACCACAGCATGTTCGGTCATTGCTACACCTCCATCGCCACCGCGCCCCTGGCCCATTGCGGCTGTCTGTCGAGCCCTCTCCCGCGTCACATACCCTGTCAGTCACGGTGTCGAATCCGCAAGACGCCGGGCCACGGGGATTCCGTGGAGCTCGTCGTCTCCGCGCAAGGCAGCCTCGACGTCGCCCTGTTCGATCGCCGAGCGGAACCTGGCATTGGCTTCGCCCATCGCGATCGTGTCGCTGAGCTGCGATTCTTCTCGGCCGTCGTGCCTGTTGGTCCCGACCTGGCCGGGTCCGTGTCGGGCGGCACTGTAGAAGTGGCTGTAGAAGCGGGAGCAGCCTCAGCGGCTCACACGTCGCGGAGCGTCCCAGTTCGTGGACCTGGCCGTCGTCATCGACCTGCTCGATCGTCCTCCTCGATCTCAGCCGAAGGGGGACCACCACAAGGGAGTGACGTGCTGTGACGCGCTTCGTTGAAGATTCGACGCAGGCTCACGTCGACCGAGTTCGCGTCGGCGTCCAGTCGCCGGAACCTCGGAACGACTGCGGTCACGATCCAGCTCCAACGGTCGTCGAAACGGGTGACCCGCGGCCATGCACGCGAACGCAGCACCGCTGGAAGCCCTCGTCCGAAGGAGTACAGGTAGAAGGACGAGAAGTACGCAAGTTCCTCTCGTAGCCCCCGCGCCTCGAAGCTCAAGCTCGATCCGGCGGAGAACAGTGTTCCGAAGGTACGGGACAGGCGGTCGAAGTTGGGCTGCACCACGGTGCGTTGCTCGTGCTCGAGGAGTTGGATGTTCCCGTCCCAGATCAGGTCAGTTGCGGCCTGGCGCGCCGTCGCCGATGCCGCCGGGTCTTCCAGGGCGCGGCGCCCCGCGTCGATCCTCTCGAAGCCCGCGAGGACCGGACCGTAACGCTGGTCGTTCCCCAGAAGCGCACGTAGACGTTCGATCCCGTCGTCTGTGGACGCGTACACGAGGTGCACCCAGAAGATGTCGTCGAAGATCGCGTTGTTCGTCGCACGGACGGTTTCTACGTCTCCGAGCAGCAGGATGCTGCGGTGACGGAGGCTCCGCGGGATGTCCGAGTAGCCGCTCCTGTCGGTGTGGAGCCGGAAGGGGTAGAGCGCGAGCCGGGCGTGATGCGACGCGAAGGCAGCCATGCCAGCCCACTTGAGGCACGTGGGCAAGGAAATGTAGATCCAGGCGTACCCCGAGGAGATCTCCAAGTTGCGGTGGAACACGCACGACTGCTGCGTCAGGAAGCTGTCGGCCAGCGCCTGCCACCCCTCGACCGTGTCCGGCGACCCGATTCGCCGAACCAGTTCCTTCGGGTTCGGGGCGAGCTCCTCGGCGGCGATCAGCGCGCGTGCCTGGAGGGTTTCCGGTACGTGTGGCGCGATCGGTTCGCGAGGCTCGTCAGCCGGCAAGGACTTCACGATCGCCCGCGAGGGTGTGCTTGCGGCTGATGTCTGCGGCGAAGGCAGTGTCTGCTCGTTGACGTGTCGCTCGAGGAAGACGCTGCAGGTGAGGGCAGAGATGCGCGCGGACATTGGGGTGAGGGTGGGCAACCACCCCACGGACGCTCGCACTGGTACGAGATGCAGGTGGTACACCCATCTCACCGCGGAGTATATCTCCACCCGCGCAGGCACCGTGCCCACCGCTCGATACTGCTGAATGGTCAGGTTGCGCGGGTTTGCCTCGACGATGACGTTGCCTCGACCTTGAAGCGCCCCGGGTTTGGTGACGTCTCTGAGCTGCGTCGACAAGATGCCACCTGCCACCAGCGGCTGTCCCCCGACGAACTGTGCTGGGCGGAGAGAGGCGTCCACGAGGCGACATGCTCTGATCGGCCGACCCAGCATGACCTACCAGCACGTGCTCCCGGGGATGGGCGCCCAGGCCGCCAACTGCTTCGTCAGCCTCATCGCCGACGGCGGCCGGTAGATCGATCTACCGGGGGCGAAACTCCTCGATGTTGTCCGATGTGGAGTGTTCCTGGCCGACTTGGGTGACCTGACCGGTTTCAACATCGTCTACCGGCGGGCCTTCGGAGATAGGCTTCCTGCACGCACCAAGGTGGGTGCATTCCTACCCGGATATCGGGTCGAGATCGACTGCATCGCAGCCATCCCCTTGGAGTCAGAAATGGCCGATCAATGAGAATACCGCCCGGAATGCATACGGGTCAGAGCCGACATGCCCGTTGACACAAACCATTCCGACGGTGGTGGCCGTTCGCATCGTGTGGTGATCGTCGGCGCCGGATTCGCCGGCCTCTTCGCCGCAAAGGCGCTTCGGCGCGCCGATGTCGCGGTGACGGTCATCGACCGCACCAACCATCACCTGTTTCAGCCGCTGCTCTACCAGATGGCGACCGGCGTCCTCGCCGAGGGCGACATAGCTCCGCCGATCCGTGACATCCTGAGGGACCAGCCCAACACCGCGGTCATCCTGGGCGAGGTGGTGGGGATCGACATCGAGGCTCGAAGCTTGGTGGTCGACACGCTGGGCCGGCCAGCGAGGTGCCCTACGACAGTCTGATCGTTGCCACTGGCGCACAACAGTCATACTTCGGACACCCGGAGTTCGCCCAGTTCGCGCCCGGCATGAAGACAATCGACGACGCCTTGGAGTTGCGGGGACGTATCTTCGGCGCCTTCGAACTTGCCGAGTGCGAACCCGATCCCGAGATCCGCCGGGCCTGGCTGACCTTCGTCGTCGTCGGCGCAGGACCGACCGGCGTCGAGCTTGCCGGACAGATCGCCGAGCTCGCACACCGGTCGCTGCGCGACAACTTCCGCCGAATCGACCCCGCCGAGGCTCGGGTCGTACTGCTGGACGCCGCCCCCACCGTGCTGCCGCCGTTCCCCGAATCGCTGCAGCGCCGCGCCGCCCGCGACCTGGAGCGTTCTGGCGTCGAGATCCACCTCGGCGCCACGGTCACCGGGGTAGACGAGCTCGGCCTCGACACCAACTCCGAAGACCCGCACGTGAGGCGAATCGACGCGATCACCAAGATCTGGGCCGCCGGCGTTCAGGGATCACCGCTCGGGCGCATCGTCGCCGAGGCGGCAGGCGGCGGCGTCGATCGCGCCGGCCGCGTACAAGTCCAGCCCGACCTAACCCTGCCCGGGCACCCCGAAGTCTTCGTAGTCGGCGATGTCATGAGCCTCAACGGCCTACCGGGGGTGGCGCAGGTGGCGATTCAATCCGGCCGTCACGCCGCCCACACGATCGTCTCGCAGGCTCCGGGGTGACACGACCGAGCGCCCGTTCGTGTACAGCGACAAAGGCACGCTGGCCACGATCTCGCGCTTCAACGCCGTCGCCAGCGTCGGGCGTGTCCGCCTATCGGGCTTCCTCGCCTGGCTCCTGTGGCTGGCGGTCCATCTCATCGCCCTGACCGGCTTCAAGAACCGGGTCGCGGTGCTGTTCAACTGGACGGTCGCGTTCCTCGGCCGCGGCCGCCAGCAGCGCACGATCACTACACAGCAAGTCTTCGCCCGCCAGTCACTCGAATCCCAAGCCGGCCAAATCCGCATCCCAAGTTCCAGTCGAGCCCGTAAACCCGCCAACCACGGACCAATCCGAACCTCCAAGGAGAGCCACGCCATGACGACCCGCAACGACACCGAAGGATGCCCAAGATGACATTCACCAGAGATCACCACCGCGGGCGCAGGCACCATGGGCTCTCAAGTTGCCTGGCAGATGGCGTTTCACGGCAAGCATGTGACCGTGTACGACGCCATCCCCGCGGGCTTGGAGAACGGCAAGGCACTCCATCTGAAGTACGGGGAGCACTTCATCGAGCAGCGCGGCGCAACCCAGAAGCAGATCGACGACACCTTCTCTCGCCTCACCTACACGACCGACCTGTCAGAGGCGGTACGCGATGCCGATCTGATCAGCGAGTCCGTGCCCGAGTCCACGTCGATCAAGGAATCCTTCTGGCGCGAAGCGTCCAGAAATGCCCCAGAGCGGACCGTGTTCACGACCAATAGTTCGACCCTGCCGCCGAGTTCGCTGGTGGGCTTCGTCGACCGGCCTGAGAAGTTCCTGGCCTTGCACTTTGCCATCGGCGTGTGGGACTCGAACATCGGCGAAGTCATGGGCCACCCCGGCACCGACACGGCAGTTTTCGACCGAGTGCTGAAGTTCGCCGAGGAAATTGGCCTGGTACCGATCCCCATTCGCAAAGAACAGAGCGGCTACGTAATAAACAGCTTGCTGGTGCCCTGGTGCACTGCCGCGCTTGATCTGCAGGTGCGCGGCGTGAGCGACTTCGAGAGCATCGATCGAACGTGGATGATCACGTTGCAGGCTGGGATGGGCCCCTTCGGCATGATGGACCGCATGGGCCTCGGTGTCGTGTACCACGTGGCGAAGCTGATCGGCGAAACGACCCCAAACACGCAGGCGCTCGAGTCCGCCCGATACCTCGACGAGCATTTCATCCAGAAAAGCCTCCTTGGTGTAGTGAGCGGCCAGGGCTTCTATCGCTATCCGAATCCGGCCTACGACCAGCCGGGATTCATCTGAATCAGCTCCCACATTGTTCGGTGCAAGTCCGGGGCCTAATTGGCCGGATTGGCAAGCGGCTTCGAACACGGACCTTGCACTTGGAGTTCGCTACGGCCGATCAAGATTGGACCGAACAACTCGATCATCTAACCCGCGGTTGACATCATGGCCAGCTATCAGCGTGTTCTCCAAGGCACCGCAGGCCCGAAGCCGCCACACCTTTGAGCAGCTTTTCTCAAGAAACCCGAAGGTCATAGGTGCGACGAATGCCCTGGTAGAGACGGTGGATGAATCGGTAGACACCCGGGAGGAGATAGCCCCGGGACGGTAGAAACCCCCAGGTCATTGACCAGGGGTTTTCAGTAGCGGGGGCGGGATTTGAACCCGCGACCTTCGGGTTATGAGCCCGACGAGCTACCAGACTGCTCCACCCCGCGTCGAGGTGTTTCACCAAGTGTACGACTGCATCGGGTTTGTGCCAATAGGTCAGCGGCCGGCCAGATCGACCCAGACATAGTCGACAACGGCTTCGATCTCTTCGGGGCTGAGACGGGTCTCGAATCCGGGCATGCTCCCCGGGACACCGGTGGAGACGAAGGTCACGACTTCCTCCATCGAGTCGAATCGTGACAGCCCGCCGGCCAATGCGGGGCCGACGCCGCCCTCGCCTCCGGAGCCATGACATCCGGCGCAGTTGGAAGCGAACAGGTCGGCGCCGGATGCGACCGCTGATTCAGCTGGCTCGGCAACCGTGGGCGGGACTGTGAACAGCAGAACCACGGTGACCACGGTGGCGATAGCCACCACGATCTGAAAGCCGTTGACGAAGCGCTCGAACATCAGATACCCGGGAAGGCCACTGTGGTGAAGAACCAGAGCGATGTAGTCAGCCAGATCGCGACGAGGGTGGTGAAAACGATGCCCCCGAACACGGGAAGCGACCAGGAGGGAGTGTCGTGCGAGCGCACCAAGGTCACCTTGGCGGCAAAGGCGCCGTAGAAGACACAACCCAAAACCGAGTGGGCGAAGCGACGCAACTCGGTGAAGTCGGGCTCGAATCCCAGTGCCCAGAGACAATGAAACGCCACCGGCAGGCTGAGCGCAAAAGCGATGGTCCCGGAAAGGCGGTGGAGATCACCCCACCAAGACGGCATCGTCCTTGGGATCTTCACCTTGCCCCACATCCGCAGAGCGGAGTACACCTGCCCAAAGGCGAAGAACAGGATCACCGTTGTCGTCCACGCCTTGAAGCTGAGAGTGTTGGAGAAGAAGAGAGAGATCGTCTGCTGGCCGGCCGGGTCGTGAACTGATCCATAGACCCCTACGGCGATCGCTACCGCACCTCCGAGGAGAAGCGCGGTCCAGAGAGCCCGGTCCGAAGCCGACCTTGCGGTCATTCTTCGAAGCTACCGGTTCAGCCTGTTGCTCGCCTCACGCCGAGGGGTAAGTCGCTCGGGAGCGAGCGCCATAAGGACCATCGGCCCTGTGCAACGGCCTGCTCACTCGGGATGATCGGATTCGGAAGCTACGACTCGATTGGAGAACGACATGGCGAAGCATGACTACACGGACAAGGTGGCGTTGGTGACCGGGGGCGGCTCCGGGATCGGGGAGGCGTGTGCCGTGACCTTTGCTCGCTCCGGGGCGAAGGTGATCGTTGCCGACTACGACAAGGACGGCGGGGACCGGGTGACGGAGGCGATCCGAGCCGAGAGCCTGGACGCAACTTTCGTCGAGGTCGATGTCTCCAAGCCCGAGCAGATCGAGGCGATGGTGGCTGCGACCGTCAAGTCCTACGGCGGGCTACACGTCGCAGTCAACAACGCCGGGATTGGTGGCGCTCAGGCTCTCATCGGCGAATATCCAATAGACAGCTGGCAGCAAGTGATCGAGGTCAATCTGAACGGCGTCTTCTACTGCATGAGACATGAGATCCCGGCCATGCTGGATTCCGGCGGCGGGTCGATCATCAACATGGCATCGATCCTGGGCAGTGTCGGGTTCGCCAACTCGCCGGCCTACGTGGCGGCGAAACACGGCGTTGTCGGCCTGACGAAGACGGCTGCGATCGAGTATTCGGCCCAGGGAATCAGGGTCAATTCGGTCGGCCCCGGTTTCATCAATACGCCTTTGCTAGCGGACAACCTCGACGACGAGACCTTGAAAGTGATCGCCGGCATGCACCCGATCGGACGGTTGGGTGAGGCTCAGGAGGTAGCCGACCTGGTCGCCTTCCTTGGTTCCGATCAGGCTTCTTTCTGCACGGGCGCCTACTACTTGGTCGACGGGGGCTACACCGCCAACTGAGTTGGTAAAAACACGAAAGCCGGTTTGAGACTTGGCCCGCTGGGGTACGAAGCCATCTTGTCGCGTGGGCGTCCGGTGGGCCGGGCGACACGTGTCCCTGGAATGGAGGACATATGGACCGGAGACTGCGCAAGACGAAGACGATCGCAGCCGCAATAACCCTGGCGTTGGCGGTCGCTGCGTGCGATAGCGGAGACCCCGCTGACCCGACCGACCCGGCCACCGAGACCACGGTGCCGGCCGAGACCACAACTGCTGCCGGCTGACGCCGCCGGTAGCTTGTTGGGGGGCGCCATCCCGGTGGCGCCCTCCGGCGCGCTGTGGTGTTTCCCCAACCCCACCACCCACCCGGGGGCTACTCCGCCCCTTCGACCCACCCGGTGATACTTGCCACGTGGCCATCCGGGTCCCGGAAATGGGAGGCGAACAACGTCCGCTCCCCGTCGGATGTCACGGCTCTTGGTTCGACATCGAATGGGACGCCCCGTTCCCGCATCTCCGAGATGACGGAATGCACGTCCTCGACTTCGAACACGATCTCCGTTTCGGAGGCCTGATCCTCGAAGACCAGTGGCTGATTCAGGGTGAGCTGGTTCTCACCGACGGCGAAGAAGGCGAACTCATCGCCTGACCAGCTCAAGTCGAGCCCGACCAGGTCGCGCCAGAAGGCAACCGAGTCCGCGAGATCCGAGACCCGCAGGATGACGTTGCTGAGACGCATGGCCGGGAACCTACTCCCGACTGCCAGGCCTCAGCTCAGAGTTCGTCCCACCAGATGGCGGCGATGGCGTAGCCCCCGACCAGGATCATCAGCACCGCAGCGGCCCCCGCCACCAGATTCGTAGCCAGCTCCATGACGGCATCTTGCCGGACGACCCTGACAGATTCCATAAGGCGAGCGGCCTGTTGAGGCCAGAAGGCAGGTCTAGCGGTAGCGCCAGACGATGCGACCCCGGGTGGGGTCGTAGGTCGACACTTCGACGTCGACGGTGTCACCAGGGAGGACCCGGATGCCACGCCCCCGACGCATCCGCCCGGAGGGCTTGGCGAGGAGCTCGAGACCGCCCTCCAACTGCACCTCGAAGGTCGAGTCGGGCAGCATCTTGAGCACCGTGCCCCTCATCCGTATGTATTCGTCTTCGTCTTTCGCCATGTGCTTCCTGAAGGAGGAGGCCAGTGTAGGAGAGCGCCCGGTCCTGTCGGGAATGCGTCAGGCCGCGGCGAGCCGAAGACTGGACACAGCAGCGATCCGTTCGAAGTGTTTGTCGGCGGTCAGAAGGGGAACCTTCTTTCCGATGGCGACGGCAGCAATGACCAGGTCGTTGGTGTTGGCCGGGTGGAAGCCATCGCTACGGCAGCGTGTGTAGAGCTCGGCGGCGATCTCGTAGTCGAATAGGGGCCGTGTCGGGAGCATCGAGCAGCGATTCATGAGACCCCAGATCCGGCTTCTGTGGTCCGATATACCTGCGCCGCAGAGGAGCTCCATGATCACGACGTCAGTAGTGGCCAGCCTCTCATCCGCGTCGATCATCGATCGCACTCGTACATTGACGTCAGACCCGGTGCTCCTCAGGAACTCGACCCAAGCGGAAGTGTCGACCAGGGTGGTCAATCCCACTCCTCGATGATCACCTTGCCGCGGATTTCATCCAGGTCTCCGTCCCAGCCCGATCCCTCCATCGCCAACGCTTGCTCTCTGGTCATGACCCCACCGACCAGTCGTTCCAGGGCCAGCTGCACCACCTCACGTTTTGTCTTCAGCCCATAGCGACGCATCGCCATCTCGACCAGTGTGTCGTCGAGCTCGATGTTGGTCCTGCTCATCTACACCAGCATACACCAAGAGGTGTATCCGCTATCCGGTCGGGACCCGTCTCCCTGCCTCGACGGCATCGGCGATGATCGCCTGGGCCTCGCTGAGCAGGCGCTCGGCCTCGTCGACCCAGCGCTGATATTCGGCGAGATCACCGGCCGTCAAGGCTTGGTCGGCCGCCGCAAACGCAGCCGCCGCCTGGTCTAACAACTCCTCGACCGTGCCCCCGTCCGGGGTGGGCTCCGTCGGTTCGGATGGCTCGGTCGGGTCATCGCCTTCCCCGAACACGAGATCCAACGCGCCGTCGAGGGTCTCCGACCATTCGACCTGGTCGCGATACACCACGATCACCCGTCGGAACTCGGGGATGCCTCCGCCTTCAGCCTCGAGAAAGATCGGCTGGATATACAGAATCGAGTCCTCGATCGGAACCACGAGCAGATCGCCCTTGATGACCACCGAGCCCTGGTTGTCCCACAGGGTGAACTGCGATGAGATGTCGGCATCCTGGTCGATGCGCTGACCGACCTGCTCGGTCCCGTCGACTAGTTCACCCTGGGGCATCCGGTAGTCGATCAGCCGCCCGTACCGGCCCGGGGTGGAGTCGGCGACCAGGAACGCCGACATGTTTCGTCGGTCGCCAGGGGTGAACGGCTGGAGGAGCAGGTAAGAGAGGTCGTCCTCACCGGGCAGCTTGGTCAGCAGGTAGTAAGGCAGGATCTCCGCCCTGTAGGCATATTGGCCAGTGGTCTGGTCGAGAGAGTCGCCGAACAGGAGCCCGGCCCCGAGGGAAGCCGGGTCACGATCGATGGTGGCCGGGTCCTTCGGCAGTGACCAAGCGTCGTTTCCGCTGAAGAGCTCGTTGGGATCGGTGACGTGATATTCGAGGTAGAGCTGGCCTTGGACCCGGAACAGATCCTGCGGGTAGCGGAGATGCTCGACCAGGCTCTCCGGCATCTCGCTGAACGGCGTGAACAGCTCGGGATAGGCATGTGACCAGGCGCGGGCTATGGGGTCGTCGGGATCGACCAGATAGAGAGTGACATGGCCGTCGTAGGCGTCGACCACCGCCTTCACGGAGTTGCGCATGTAGTTGATGCCGGGGCGGAGGTCGGAGGATCGGGCCAGCCGCCCGATGGCATCGGGCTCCAGCGGCTGGGAGTACGGATACTTGGAAGAAGTCGTGTAGAGGTCGACCACCCACAGGATCTCGCCGTTCTCGATCACGGGATAGGGGTCATCGTCGAGATGGAGGAAGGGGGCAACGCTCTCGACGATGTGGCTCACATTTCGCTCGACGAGCACTCGGCTGTCGGGGCGGACCTCGCCCGAGATGAGGAGGTTGAGGTCGCGGTAGCGGAACGCAAACGCAATCCGCTTCCAGATGCTGTCGAGGGTGACTCCGGCCTCGCCCGCGTATTCGTTGTAGGCGGTTCCTTGCTCGTCCGCCAAAGGGAAGTCCACTTCCTGTGGCTCGTCGCCCGTTCGGACGATCACCGGCCGGCCCTCGTTATACGTCTCCCCGAAATAGACCCTGGGCTCGTCGAGCTCGAGGCCCTCGACTGCGGCTTGCGGCGGAACATCTTTCAGCAGGAAGTTGGGCTGCCCGTCCTCGGCCACCTGGTTGGCGACGTTGACCACTGCCCCGAAGCCGTGGGTGTAGAGGAGGCGCTGGTTCAGCCAGTCTTCACGGGGCAGATTCACTTCCTCGAGCTCGCGCACCGCCAGCATGACCTGGGTCGGTATCCCTTCATTGAGGTATCGATCCGTGTCGACCACCGACAGCGTGTAGTAGTTCCGAAGCTCCTGAAAGCTCTGATAGGTGCGAGGCAGCACGGACGGATCCCAGATGCGCAGGTTGTCGATCGTGAGTTGGTTGGCCTCGATGTCCGCGAATTCGAGATCGTCAGCCGCCGTGAAGCTCCGTACCTCGACTTCGTCCAGTCCCCACGCCTGGCGGGTGAACTGGATGCTGTGCTCGATATATGGGCCTTCCCTGGCCTGAGGCTGGGGATTCACCTGGATGCGCTGGATGATGGCCGGATAGATGACGGCGGCTGCGATCGCAACTACCAGCCAGGATCCCACAGCCACCAGGGCGAGACTCCATCCCGGTCGGAAGATGTTGACGATGAAGAGGACTGCCGCCAACAGGGCCACCAGGATGAGCAGGCGATATGCAGGCAAGCGGGCCGTTATGTCGGTGAACCCCGGCCCGAAGAACTGGTCCGACACCCGGTCAGAGAGCAAGAGCTCGTACATGTCGATGCGGTAGACGACGGCCCGGACCAGGGCGATGAGCGCCAGCATCACCGAGATGTGGGTCTTTGCCCGCCGAGTCGCTGTCAAGCGCCGCCCGCTCAGACGCAGACCACCGTTGAAATAGTGCCCGATGACCGTCACCACGGTCGCCAGCACGAGGAGGTTGAACACCCAGTCGGTGAGTGTCTCGATCAATGGCAGACGGAATATGTAGAAACCGACGTCGAGGGAGAAGATCGGATCGAGAGTCCCGAAATCCTGGGCGTTGATGAAGAGAAAGACGTCGTCGCGCCAGGACGCCACAGTCAAGCCGAAGAGGACGGCGAGACCACCGGTCAGCCAGAATCGGATCTGGCGGATCCGCGGCTCGACCCACTCCCGGAATCGCTCGATCATCTCCTCTTCTTCGGTCAGATCGAAGGGAGCCCAGCGAGGAGACATGCGATCGACCAGCCGGAGGCTCACCCATAGGACCAGGAAGGCCAGTGCGATGCCGAGGGCGCCAAGAAGGATCGAAAGGCCCCATCGACGCTGCCACACCCCATCGAAGCCAATCGAGTCGAGCCACAGATAGTCGGTCCAGAGTGTTCCCAGTGCGGTCAGGGCGAGATAGAGCGCCGCGACGGCAATCAGGATCAGAGTGATAGGCCGCCGTCTGTCCGACCGGTAGTCGGATGGAACCCTCGTGAACATTGGCCGTGAGGGTAACGGTTCGGCTGTGCTTGTTTCTTCGGCGCTTCCGGCTATGCGCCGGCGAGCACCAGCGTGCATTCGCACCCGGCATGCACCGGCGGCAGGTGCGATTCGGGCTCAGCTGCGGCCCCGCGACATGCGCTGCACGGTGTGCCGCTTGCCACCCACTCCAGACCGTTGTCATCCTCCACGGAATCGACCAGTCCGCGGTGATACCCGACAAGGGCGAGTTGGCGCACTCTGCGCTCCGCCTCATCGGTGCGCCAGCCCCTGAATACCCTCGATGTCGCCGATTGCTTCTCGCGCTGGCCGTCTCCGGCGTCGATCAGCGCAGAGGAGACCGCCCCGGCTAGATCGTCACCAAAGGTCTCCGCGGCACTGGAGGGGGGAGTCTCTTTCCGTTTCAACTTGGAGCCGGTCATCTCTTCGGCCGCCGCGTGACCGGCCGAATAGCTCTCCGCCCAGAGACCCTTGAGGTCGGCCTGCATCATCTCGGCCAGCACCAGGCTCTCAGGGTGCCAGGTGTCGTCGAGACGCAAGCTGTCGAGGGCGACGTTCTGGGCATCCGTGACCGCCTTCTTCACGCCACGTAGTGCCCGGTTGGTGATCGGTAGAAGCCGGGCGTCCCGTTCCTCGATGACCTCGTTGTGTGGAGCTGTCACCGCTGGCTCGGGCGCTTCTGCCTCGACTTGGTCGACCTCGGGCCTGGCGGCGGTATGAACCGTGATCGTCGCGCCCGGGGAGCCCCGTAGTGAGGCAAAGAGTGCACCCACATCGTCGGGGCCGGGCTGCGGTTCGGGCTCGCGTTTTGGTTCCTTCCTCGCAACGACCGGCTCCGGCTCGTCGACCTCCTCCGGGGTTGGCTCCGGCTCTGGTGGTGGTGCCTCCTCGAATTCCGGCTCCTCGAAGAGATCTTCTCGAGGCTCCTCGGTCACCTCTCTAGGCGGGGGTAGGGGCCGCTCCGGGGCAGGACTCGTTGGTTTGCTCCCCGGTCTCTCGGATGGAGGGATGATTCGCACCGTCTCCCCCAGCTGCCATATCTCCTCGTCGGGCTCGGTTCGGGCAGGAACGACCCTGACACTCGACGACTCCGCCGAGAGATCCAGGTCCTCGCGCCGCTCCTCGAGACTCCCTTCGAGACGGCTCAGGGTCGAGCGCACCGTCTCTAGCTCGAGCATCAATTCTTCGCGCCGCTCCTCGAGGGCTCTGGTCCGCTCTTGGGCGCTCTCGGACTGACGGTAGGCCTGCTCGATCAGGTCGTCGTGACGTTTCTTCGCCTCCGAGCCCAGCTTCTCCGAATCCATCATCGCGGACCGGACAACGTCCTCGGCCTCGCGTCGAGCAGTCGAGGTCAGACGATGAGCCTCTCGCTCCGCTTCCCCCATTACGGACAACACGTCCTGTTCGGCTTCGCCGCGAATGCGACGCGCCCTCTGCCGCGCTCTGATTGAGCAACTCGGTGCCCGTGGTCCATGCGTCACCTCGAAGCGCCTCGGCATCGCTCCTGGCTTCCTTCCGCATTGCCTCGACCTCGGTCATCGCCTCAGACCGCCATCGTGCGGCGTCCATAGTGGCCCGCTCCCTCATCGAGTCAGCGGCCTCCTTGGACGCCTGCAGCACCGCGGCCACCTCGCGACCAAGGCTCTCGAATTCGGATTCCAGGTCCCGGTCGGCGTACTCGCCCAGCTTGGTCGCGAGGCGCTCCCGTTCTTTCTCCAGCTCGTCCAGATCGGCGGCGACGCGCTCGAGAAACCCGGAAATCTCATCCGGGTCCAAGCCACGCCTGACGGTACGGAACTCCGCCCGCCGGATGTCGTCGGGGGTGATGTCAGAAGCCATCGGCTCTAGAAGATACCGATCGGGCAGGATTTCGCCCGGGTTTGGGCTCGGTCAGGCCTGGTCCAGGTCCTCGAAGAAGTCGATGGCATCCTGCAATGTGGCTATGGACACGATCTCGATGGACTCCCGGGGTGCGGTCAGAGCCGATTCGTAGTTGTCCGCCGGGACCAGGATGTACTCCGCGCCGGCTGCCTCCGCACCCACGACCTTCTGACGAATTCCGCCGATGGGCCCCACGGCGCCGTCGTACGCGATCGTTCCCGTCCCGGCCACGATGTGTCCGTTCGTCATCTCGCCGGGCGTCAGCGTGTCGATGATGGCCAGGGCGTGCATCATCCCGGCCGACGGTCCGCCCACGTCTCCAGCTTCGATCGTCAGCGGAAACGGTGGCTCGCTCAGCTCGCCAACCGTTATCCCGATCATGGCCCCGCCTTCGGGATCGTCCCGCTCGGCGAGCTCCACCTGAACAGTCTGGGGGTCCCCGTCGCGGGTGACACCGACGTCGATCACGTCGCCCGGCTCGAGCCCTTCGAGAAGTTCGGTGAGATCGGTGCTTCGCACGATCTCGGTGCCGTTGAACGAATCGACGGAGTCGCCGATCTCGAGCACGTCGGCAGCCGGGATGTCGGGGACGAGGTCGGTGATCAGGACATCGGTGGGGACCATCTCATACCCGAGATGTTCCAGCGCCACCGTGATGGCCCGCGTCTGGGAGTCGTCCATCTGCTGGAGCACCCGCTTGCGGTAGTCCTCATCGGTCTCGTCGGGCTGGCGGAAGGCTTCCTTGGGCACGAGGTCGATCGTCGGGTCGAACCCGGCGATCATGGCCTCGAACAGGTTGACCTCCTGGCTGACCACCGTGAGCATCAGGAGCTCTCCCTCGGGAGGAAAAGTGTCGACCTCGTCGGCGACGATGGCGTCGGCGGCATCGGACACCGGGCCGGACGAAAAGGCCAGGTAGGGCAGCTCCAGGTTCCAAATGCCCAAGACGAGAGCGCCCACGAGGAAGAGGGCCCCCACCAGGTAGAGGGGCCAGATAGATCCACGTTGGGTCTGGTCTTGCATCATGAAAGGGTAACGGTGGGCCGCGAGGGGCAGTCCTAGCTCTTTAAGGTGGCAGACGTCGGGTTTGCAGGAGATAAAGATGACATCGGCAGTCCTTGTCCAACGGGTTGTCCCCCGGTCGCGTGTCAACTCGGTGCTGCTCGTCATCGGCGCCGCAGCATTGACCGCACTGGCCGCCCGGTGGGAGATCCACTTGCCGTTCACCCCCGTCCCGGTGACGGGTCAGACCTTCGCCGTCCTCCTCACTGGCGCTGCGCTCGGCATGACTCTCGGGGCTGCGGGGCAGGCCGTCTATGTCGTCGCAGGGGCCTTAGGCCTACCGGTATACGCGGGAGGAGCGAGTGGCTGGGACACGGCCAGCGCACAGGGCAGCGCCGGATATCTGATCGGCTTCATCTTCGCCGCGGGTTTGGTCGGCTTCATGGCGGAACGTCGTCAAGACCGGACCTTTCCCACGATGTTCACGGCATTCATCGCCGGGTCGTTCATCATCTACGCCTTCGGCGTGGCCGGGCTGATGATCCTCCTCGACATGACGTTCACGGAGGCCGTCGTCGCCGGCGTCGTCCCCTTTGTCCTCGGTGACATCATCAAGGCCGCTGCCGCCGGCCTCCTCCTCCCCGGCGCCTGGAAGTTGTTAGGCGAGTACCCGAGGCCGTAGCCGCCTTATGCGGTCTCCACCTCTTCGCCCAGGTAGGCCTTGACCACGTTGGGGTTCTTTTGCACCGACGAGGGAGTGCCTTCGGCGATGGGCTTGCCGAAGTCGACGACGAGGATGCGGTCGGCGATGTCCATCACCAGGCCCATGTCGTGCTCGACGAGGATGATGGCGATGCCGAGCTCGTCCTGAACATCGAGGATGAACCGCGCCATGTCCTCGGTCTCCTCCAGATTCATCCCGGCCACCGGCTCGTCGAGCATCAGCAGCTCGGGGTCCATGGCCAGGGCCCGACCCAGCTCGACCCGCTTCTGGATCCCGTAGGGCAACAGGCCGACCGGGTACTTCCGCCATTGCTCGATCTCGAGGAAATCGATGATGTCCTCGACGATTTCGCGGTTCTCGATCTCCTCCCGCTTGGCCTTCCCCAGCCAGACGCTCCCGGCCAGCCATGAGCTCCGCATGCGGACATGGCGTCCGGTCAACAGGTTCTCGATGACTGTCATATGGGGAAAGAGAGCGATGTTCTGAAATGTCCGGGCGATGCCACGTTCGGCCGTCTCGTTGGGCTTGAGCCCCATGAGACTCTCCCCCTTCCACCGCACGTCTCCCTGCTGAGGCTCGTAAACCTGGTTCACAACGTTGAACAGCGAGGTCTTACCTGCGCCGTTGGGCCCGATGATGGCGAACAGCTCGCCGTCATCGACGTGGAACGACACCCCGGCGATGGCCTTGACCCCCTTGAAGGCCAGGTGGATATCCGTCACATCGAGCAGATGGTCATAGTCCTTAGGCCCGGAACGCTCCGCCCGACGCTCCAAGAGTTTGCCGCTCATGGCAAGAGCCTTGCTGCGGACGGCGTCCGCCGACGGCGTCTGTACTGGCCGGAGATGAGGCTCGTTTGGTCCGACTTCGATGTGTGTCCGATCCAAATACGCAGGTACCAGGTGTCACGGAGTACCGGACGGGCAAGTCAGCCCGCAATCAGAGTCACGACAGCCATCTCTTCCTGCGCTTGTAATGCTTCACGTCGCGGAACGACTTCTGCTCCCCTGTGGTGTGCAGCCCCAGGTAGAACTCCTTGACATCCTCGTCCTTGAGGAGTTTGCCGGGGTCGCCATCCATAACCATCTTCCCGGTCTCCATGATGTAGCCGTAGTCGGCAATGGAGAGCGCCATGTTGGCGTTTTGCTCGATCAGTAGGACCGCCGTCCCTTGAGAGTTGATCTCGACGATGATGTCCCGGACTTCCTGGACGAGGAGCGGGGCCAGGCCCAGAGAAGGCTCGTCGAGGATCAGAAGCTTCGGGTCCTGCATCAGCGCCCGGCCGATCGCCAGCATCTGTTGCTCGCCCCCCGACAGATAGCCGGCGGTGGCGTTGCGCCGGTCGGCCAGCTTCGGGAAAAGGGTCATGACCCGCTCACGCGCTTCCTTCACGAGGTTGGCGTCGCGATTCGAGTACACGCCGGCGCGGAGATTGTCATCCACAGTCATCTCGGCGAAAACCCGTCTCCCCTCCATCACCTGGCTGATCCCCCGCCGCACCCGGGCGGCCGGGTCCTCCTCGGTGATGTCCGCTCCGTCGAAGGTGATCTCACCCTTGGTCACATCGCCCTCATGCATATCGAGCAGACCGGTGATCGCGCGAAGCGTCGTCGTCTTGCCGGCGCCGTTGGTGCCGAGCAGGGCGACGATCTTGCCGTCGGGAACCTCGAGGGAGATCCCGCGCAGAACCAGGACGACGTCGTTGTAGACGACCTCGAGATTCTCTACCGCAAGCAATACGTTGACACCGGTCTCGAAGGGGTGATGGTGGCCCCAAGCGGGGCCACCATCACCACCTGCTCAGCCGAGACTGAAACAGGCCTCGTTGAACTCGAACGCCTCGGCAATGGGCGAGGTGTAGTTCGACTCCACCAGCGTGGACCCGGTAGACGTGCCGTCCGCCAGACCCGCCGGATCGGGACGTGAGATGAACTGCGCCCGCTGGACCCGCTCGTTGGGCTCACCGACGTAGGTCTCGTCGGGGGCGAGCCCGCCGAACGTGACCGACTCGAGGCTCTTGGCCGCGGCCAGCACCCCGGCCTGGGTCAGGTCTCCGGCGTCATAGGCGGTCTGCAACGCCTGGTGCAGGATCGTGGCCTCGATCACGCCCTCGGCGTAGTAGTCGAGTGGATCCGCCCCAGCGGCGGTCACAAGGTCGCGCACTGCCGCGTTGCCTTCGGACTCGGCGGCCCACGGTGCGTAGTACGCCGAGATGTAGAAGTCGTTCGACAGAGGCTCGGAGATCGCAGAATCCGGTGCCACCAGGGCCGGGTTCCACGTCGGGCCGGCGCCGGACCACAGAGCTCCGGAGAATCCGGCAGCAAGGGCCTGACCGTAGATCGACCCGAAGGGAGTCGGCGATGTGGTAACCCACACCAGCTCTGCTCCCGACGAGGCGATCCCACCCGCCACCTCGGTCAGCGTGGCCTCGTCCTGCCGCGTTGACCAAGCCGGTGCCGTCGTAGACCACCTCGAGCCCGAGAGCCTCCGCGGCCATGACAGCGCCTGCGTTCGAGTCTTCGCCGTAGTCGCCGGGACTCGATGCGATGGCGATCGTGGTCGCGTCCGGAGCCTGGAGCGTCAGGTACTCGATCATGTTCATGGCCTCGATGCAATAGGGCACACCGTGGGGCACGAGATTGGAGTTGATCGCAGGGTCGGACCAACCCGAGTACCAGGTGAGGGGGATCGCCAGGATCCCGTCGGCCTGGAGCTGGGGGTTGATGGCCATGGTCTGTGGCGAACCAGTCGAATGGCCGAAGGCCACCACCTGCGTCTTGAGCTCCTCGTAGAGCTGGACATGCTGGGCGGGGTCATACGCGGTGTCGCGGGTCTGGATTTGCACCTCCATACCGCCTATCCCACCGTTTGCGTTGACGTCGGCCCAATACATCTCCTGACCGGCGACGATGACCTGGACCAGCGGGGCGAATGGGCCGCTCAGATCGGACAGGAGCCCGATGGTGATCGTCCCCGCCTCGGGGTCGACTCCGACGTCGGTGGCCACTTCGCCCGCGCCCTCTTCGGCCGCGCTCGTGGTGGTCTCCTCTGCCGGGGCCGCGGTGGTCGTGGGCTCCTCCTCTGCGGCCGCGGTCGTGGTGGTGTCGCCACCCCCGCCGTCACCACAGGCGGCGAGAATCAGACCGAGAACCAAGAGCAGAGCCAGCCACTGGGGCTTTCTTCTCATTCGTTCCTTCCTCCTCTGTTACTTGTGAGGGCAGGAGCCCTCTCGTGACCGCTCAATAGGTGAACGGCCAACCCTTCCAATAGTTGCGGATGCGGAGCCAGATCCCGAACAAGCCGAGCGGCTCGAAGATGAGAAACCCGATGATCAGTAGACCGTATAGGACGAGGTTCAGCTGGGCGACGGAGAGCCCGGGTCCGACACCGGCCATGGTGTTGATCAACCCGAAGTCCGTCTGCGATGTCGCGATGAACACATTGGCAATAGCGCCGAGAAGCCCTTCGCCTTCTAGGGCGAGCGATTGCAGCCACAGGGTGAAGTTCTGCACGATCCGGGGCAGGAGGACGACGAACGCCGATCCGAGCAGGGCGCCGGTGACTGTGCCCGCACCGCCGATGAGGATGATCGCGATGAACTGAACCGAGAGAAAGAGGTTCCATTGCTCGGGGATGACGCGGGTCAAGAACGAGGCGAGCAAGGCGCCTGCGATCCCCGCATAGAACGACGAGATCCCAAAGGCGAGGAGCTTGTAGGCAAACTCGTTCACCCCCATGATCTCCGCGGCGATGTCGCGATCCCGGATGGACATGAACGCCCGGCCCACCCTTGTTCGCTGCAGGTTCTTGGCCAACAGGGTGTAGACCCCGGCAAGGAAGGCGAGGAGGAAGAAGGTCTTGGCGATGCCGGACACTTCGACCCCGAACCAGACGCTCGGTGTCGTGAAGTCGATCACCGGCGACTCCTCCTTCCACCACCGGAACTCGAGCGGCGGGAAATCCCGGCCAACTTGTGCCCCGCCGGTGAGTGATGCCCAGTTCCGGAACAGGTAATCCCCGATGAAGACGAGCCCCAGGGTCACGATGGCCAGATAGAGGCCGCGCACCCGCACCGCGGTTGGTCCAACGGCCACCCCGATCAGCGCGGCCACGATGCCGGCCGCGGGGAGCCAGATCCAGATCGGGAGCCCGAGCCCGAGGAGCGGTCCGTCCACCGGGCCACCGAGCCATACCGCTGTGTAGGCGCCAACGCCCATGAAGAAGGCGTGCCCGAGTGAGACCTGGCCGGCGAGACCGGTCAGGATGTTCAGCCCAAGCGCCCCAATTGCGAAAATCGCGGTGGTGGAAAGCAGACGAAGCCAGTCAGCCTGGCCCAGGAACGTCAGCCCCGGGATGACCTGGAAAGGAATCGTCACCAGAACGAGCACGAAGAGACCGAGCATCACCTTCTTGGAGGTGGTGTTGAGCAGACCTTGGTCCGCCTCGTAGCTCGTGTAGAGGAGGGGCCTGCCCTTCATACTCGTCTTATCTCCGGGGTCCCGAACAGGCCGTAGGGGCGGATGAGCAGCACCACCATCATCAGCAGGTAGCCGACGATCCCGGGGAAGCCGTTGCCGAGGAACTCGAATCCCAGATAGGTGTTGGCCGCCGACTCGGCGATCCCAACTGCGAAGCCACCCACCACCGCCCCCGGTATCGAGTCGAGCCCGCCGATGATCACAGCCGGAAAGGCGCGAAAGGCGATGAATGCCGTTGCCTGGTCCACCCCTGTGGCCCGGCGCGGGTACACGGAGTAGAACAGTCCGGCCACGGCGGCGAGAAACGCGCCGATCGCCCAGGCCACCGAAAACACCCGTCCCACGTTCACTCCTTGGGCCCGAGCCGTCTCCTGGTCGAAGGACGTCGCCCGCATCGCAACCCCGGTCCGGGTTCGCAGGAACATTGCGATGGCAACCAACAAGAGGATGGTCACCACGATCTGGATGACCTCGGACCAGGCGATTATCACCCACCCCAGATCGATGACGTTGAGCCCCCAGGGGGCGTTGACCGGACGGGGCTGGGTCCCGATGAAGTCGTTGGTGATGGTCCTCACCACGATGTCGATACCGAGGGTCACGATGGCGACGGCGAAGAGGGCCTCCCCCACCATGGGCCGGAGAAAAACCCGCTCGATGAGGACACCGAACAATGCGGCGACCGCGAAGGCGGTGAGGACATTGGCAGTCCATTGCGCCCATTCGGGGAGGCCCGTGAGATATCGCCCCGGGAAGTCGAGGACGCTTGCGAAGGCGACAACGAGGAAGGCTCCAAGCCCGGTGAGGGCGCCGTGAGCGAAATTGATCACCGATGTCGCCTTGAAGATGATGACGAAGCCCATGGCCAAAAGGGCGTAGATGGCCCCGAAACTGATCCCGCCGACGAGCATCTGTGCAAAGGCATTGCCATCCGCCGTTGCCTGCGCCAGAACGACGAGACCGGTGATCACGACCGATACATGTCCTCGATCAAGCCACCGAACATCGAGGTCATCGAGGTCCGCTTCAGCTTCTGAGTAGCGGTCAGCTCCCCGTCCTCGTGGTCGAGCTCTTTGGGGATCAAGCGGAACTTCTGGATGTTCTCGACATGTGAGGTCTTCTCGTTCGCCTCATTGACGACACCCTGGATCAGCTCGATGACCTGTGGCTTCGTGGTCAGATCGCGGTAGGTCGTGTATGGGATTTGCCGTCTGGTTGCCCAGTCACCGACCACGTCGGACTCGATTGCGATCAGGGCGGACAGATACTTGCGACCGTCGCCGATCACCATCGCCTCCTTGACGAAGGGTGAGACCTTGAGGGAGTTCTCGATCTCGGACGGTGAGACGTTCTTCCCGCCGGAGGTGATGATGATGTCCTTGATCCGGTCGACGATCTTGACGTGGGTTCCATCCACCCACTCGCCGACGTCGCCCGTCCTCAGCCAGCCGTCCTCGGTAAACGTCTCGGCCGTCTTCTCCGGCTTGTTCCAATACCCCTTGAACACACCAGGATGCCGGGTCTGGATCTCGCCGGTTGCCTCATCGATGCGCAGTTCCGTGCCCGGATAGGGCACCCCGACCGTCCCGACCTTGTTGGCACCGGGGAAGTTGCACGTCGCCACGGCGGAGTTCTCGGTCATCCCGTAGAGCTCGAAGAGGGGAACCCCCATCCCGAGGAAGTCGCGCAAGACCTCGGGTGCGATCGGCGCAGCCCCGCTGGCGGCGTAGCGAACCCGGCGCAGGCCGATCCTTTCCTTGATCGCCCGGAACACGATCGGGTACCCGATCGCGTAGAGGAACCGGCTGAGTGCGGTGTGGTCGCCTTCGTTGGCCACCCTGAGATCGCCGATCCGTCTGGCGAGCTTCATCCCGATCCCGAACCACAACCGCTTGAACCGGGTGCCGTCCCTGCCCTTGATGGCGATCGAGGCGTGGATCCGCTCCCAGATCCGCGGCACCGCGAAGAAAATCGTGGGTTGTATCTCGCGCAGGTTCTGTTGCACCGTCTCGATCGACTCGGCGAAATTGAGGGAAGGGCCACGGGACACCGACGACCAAGTGGAGAAGATGCGCTCGGCCACGTGACACAGTGGCAGATAGGTGAGGATGAGGTCATCGGGACCGATGGGTTTGCCGTCCGGGGTCCGATTCTCCACCCCGATCAACACGTCGGCGTTGAAAGCGAAGTTGGAGTTGGTGAGCATCGCGCCCTTGGGCGGCCCGGTGGTCCCCGAGGTGTAGACCAGAGTGATCACGTCGTCCCCGGTCGCCTGCGCCATGATCTGTTCGACCATGCCCGGGTTGGCCTCGCGATGGCTGCGGCCGAGCTCGAGGAAGTCCTCCCAGGAAATGAAGCGCTCGTCGTCACGCCACTTGCGAAAGCCACGAGGCTCGATGTGGATGATCTTGCGAAGGTCAGGCAGCGAGTCGATGACTGCCATCACCTTGTCCGCCTGCTCCTGGTCCTCGGCCAGATGCACCGCAGCTCCCGAATCGGAGAGGAGGTACTCGACCTCGGCGGCGGGATTGGTCGGGTAGAGGCCCACCGTGATGGCACGGACCGCCACGGTGGCCATGTCGAGGATCACCCACTCGGGACGGTCCTCGGAATGGATCGAGACCCGGTCGCCCTCGTAAACCCCCAGGGCGAGGAGTCCGTGAGCGGCTTCGAGAACGGATTCCCAGTACTGGGACCACGTGATCTCCTGCCAGATCCCGAAGTCCTTCTCCCGCATTGCCACCCGGTCCGGATGGTCCCGAGCCCACTCTCTGACATAGGCGGGCGGTGTCTTGAAACCGACGTCTGCCGACGGCGCGCCGGCTCGCTCCAGGACGGTCGTCATCCGGTGTCCTCCTCAAAGACGACCGGACAATATCGGCTGGAACCGAACTTTGCCGGTTCGATCAAAATTTGATTCCTATGAGCCTGCGCTCCATTCCGACCCGCCGGGCCAGTGCTCCTTCTTCCAGATCGGCGCCCCGGTCTTGAGCTCGTCGATGATGAAACGGGCCGCGGCGAAGGCGTCATCTCGGTGGGCGCTGGAAACGGCCACCGCCACGGAGACCTCCCCCAGACTCACAGTGCCGGAGCGGTGCTCGACGACGGCTCCCAGGATCGGCCATCGGGCAGCAGCATCCTCCACGATCTCGCGGATCTTTGGCTCCACCAACTCGGCGTAGACCTCGTAATCGAGGTGGGTGACGCCCGACCTCGCCGATGAGTGGTCGCGCACCGTGCCCAGGAAGAGCACGGTGGCACCGGAATCGGGCCGCCCGACCTCATTGACCAGCGAGGATGTGTCGATCGGATCGGCTCCGACCGAGACCCTGATCGGTTGACGGGCGGCGTCCATAGAATCCCAAGACTATGACCGACATCGGCCCACCCGGGCCGCAGGTGTGGGAGGAGCCCGAAGAGAGCCCCGACAGCTACGAGGACTACCCGCCGCCGCTCCGCCGCCGCCGCCGCCGCCTCCTGCAGCACCGACCCGGAGCCGGCCGGACATGTGGACCGTCGTGCTCGGTGTTTTCGGCGGCGCCCTCCTCGGGACCGGGGTGACCCTGGCGATTCTCGGTTTCACCGGCGTATTCGAAGAGCCGGCGGTGCCCACGAACCCACCTCCGCCAATTCTGACCGTGCCCCCGCCCACCACGGCTCCAGCGGTCATCGCCGACATAGGGAACGCCACCGAGGTGGCACTGCGGGCGATTCCCAGCATCATCGCGGTCGAGACAAGCAGCGCACTGGGTGAGGGCGGCGGTAGCGGTGTCGTGTATTCAGACGACGGCTACATCATCACCAACCACCATGTGGTCAGCGAGGCGGACGAGCTCGCCATCGTGTTCTCGGACGGAGGACGCTGGGTCCCGGAGATCATCGGCATGGACGACCTCACCGACATCGCCGTCCTCCGGGTGACCCGCCCTGACCTGACACCCATCGAAGTGGGCTCCTCGGGCTTGCTCGTCATCGGGGAGCGAGCGGTCGCCGTGGGCAACCCCCTGGCCCTCGAAGGCGGGCCATCGGTCACCTACGGCATCGTGAGCGCCCTCAACCGGTCGTTGGAGGTGGAGTCAGGAGAGACACTGTTCGGGCTCATCCAAACCGACGCGCCTATCACCCGAGGTTCTTCCGGCGGTGCCCTGCTCGACAGCGCGGCCCGACTGGTGGGCATCACGACGGCGATCGCCGTCTCCGATGTCGGGGCCGAAGGGCTCGGGTTCGCCATCCCGATCGACACTGCCCTGGACGTCGCCAATGATCTAATCGAAGACGGCGTCGTCAGCCATGCCCAACTCGGAATCCAGGGCGAGACCGCATTCGCCGAGTCCGACGGCGCCGAGTACCCGGTCGGCGTCCTGGTGACGAGCGTGACCCCGGACTCCGCCTACGACCTCGGAGGCGGTCTTACCAACGATGTGATCACGGCGCTCGACGAGGTCCCGATCACGTCGATGGACACACTTCTCACCGAGCTCCGCACCAGGCGCGCCGGCGAGCTGGTCACCATGGCCGTGACCCGAGCTGACGCCGATATCGAGCTCGCCGTGACCCTGGATGGCCGCCCGTGAGCGACGACCTCTTCTCAAAGCTGTTCGATCTCTTCGATCAGCCCGGCCCGATCAACTGGAAGCTGGCCGCCGAGGTCGCCCGCCATCTGTCCGGCGAGACCGAGCCGGTCGAGCCTTGGGCCGCCGAGGAGTTCCGGGAGCTTGCACGGCTCGCCGAGTACCGAATCGAGCAGATCGCCCCCTTCCGTGTCGTTCCCGCCCCCGATGTGCTCCCCCTGGATGCCCGGGGGTGGGCGGAGCGCAACCTCGAGTCCTATGGCTCCCTGGTCGAGCCTTTCGCCTCCTCGGTTGGCTCCGATGGACCGGCTGCTCCTCTTATGGCCCAACTGGCGCCGGCGATCATCGGGCTCCAGGTCGGATCGCTCGTCGGTTCGCTGTCGACCTGGGTGGTCGCGTCCTTCGACGCCGGCCTGCCCCAGGATCATCCGGGGAACCTCAGCATCGTGGTGCCCAACATCGAGGCCATGACACGCTCTGGCGCGATCGACGACAAGGAGATCCGGTTGTGGATCGTGGCGAACGAGGTGTCATTCAGAGCCGTCTCACAACTTCCGTGGATCCACGACCACGTCCATCAGCTCTCCACCGCGTTTGCCGATGCGGTCAAGATCGATCCGACCATGCTCAGTGGCCTGATGGCAGGCGGATCGGATCCCGAGGCGATCGAGCAGGCGATCCAGGACGCCGGCGGGCTGGAGGGCCTCATGGGTGGCGAGGAAGCCGAGGCGCCACGTCTCGAGTTGGAGGCCTTCCTAGGCGCAATAACAGGGTGCGGCCGTCTCCTCGCCCGACGCGCCATCGCCGAGCTTTCACCGAACTTCGACGAGATCTCCAACCTGCGTGACCAGGCGCGGGAGGCTACCGAGGCGGCACCGACGATCGGTGTCGGTCCGGTCCCGCCCGAGGCGACGCGCCTCGGCGACGTGTTCAACCAGGAGGTCGAGCGGCGGTACGGGGAGGACGCCCTGGAGACCCTCTGGTCCGATCCCACCCGGATGCCGAGCGCCGCCGAACTCCGTGACCCGACGGCCTGGGCAGCCCGCGTCCTTCTGGATGGGTGGACCTGACGATGCCGCTGACCGTAGGCACACCCGCTCCCGACTTCTCCCTGGTCAGCCAGAACCGCGACAAGATCTCATTGGAAGACCTGAAGGGCAAGAAGTCGATGATCGTCTTCATGCCCTACCCCCACACCCGGACGTGTGAGGCGGAGGCGTGCGAGATCAGGAACAACTGGGCGGCGTTCGTGGGAATCGACGCCAACGTGATCATGATCACGACCCACGCCGGAGCCACCAATCGGGACTGGGCAGAGGACAACGACTACCCCTTCCCAATCCTCTCCGACTACTGGCCCCATGGCGAGGTGTCCCGGGCTTACGACACCTTCGATGAGACCTTTGGCTACGCCAAGCGGACGACCTACATCCTCGATTCGGACGGCGTGATCAGGGATGTGATCGCTTCAGACGCACTGAAAGAGGCGCGCCCGTTCTCCGCGTATCTGCCCGCCCTGGAATCGATCTCCTAGCTCCGATCACCCACAACGAGTGAGGCCACCTCCTTGGGAGTGGACTAGAACGGGATCGTGGCCCGCCGTGGGAGCAGTCGCCGGTAGAACTCACCATGACATGACCGACACCTCGCCGTCGCTTCCGAGCTGATGACAGCCCGCCTCGTCGCGCCCTTCAGGTCTTGGTGGCGGTCCGTTCGACCCGGACCCGGTGAACTGAAACGGGAGGCCGTGGCCGGCCTTCCCGGCGCCATCGGCAGCGTGCCCGACGGCATGGCTTCGGCTGTACTGGCCGGGGTGAGCCCGGTGTTCGGGCTCTATGCCAGCTTTGCCGGCCCGATAGCGGGTGGCCTGTCCGCCAGCACCCGGTTGATGGTGATAACCACGACAACGGCGGCGGCATTGGCCGCGGGCTCGGCGCTGAGCGGAGTGGATCCCGCCGATCGGCCCGGATCGCTGTTCCTACTGGTAATCATGGCCGGCGCCCTGATGGTGCTCGCCGGTGTCCTGAGACTGGGCCGGTTCACCCGTTTCGTCTCCCATTCGGTAATGATCGGCTTTCTCACCGGAGTTGCGGCCAACATCGTCTTCGGACAGCTTCCCGACTTGACTGGGGTCGACGCAGAGGGATCGACGTCGCTGACCAAAGGCATCGACGTGATTCTGCACCCGGGAAGCGTCGACGTCCCGTCCCTCCTCGCCGGGTTGGGCACCGTGGTGCTCCTCATCGTTCTCGGGAGGACCAAGGTCGGCCCTTACGCCTCGATCATCGCACTGGCCATACCCACAGTCCTGGTTCTGGGCATCGACAGCGTGGCCAAGGTCGAGGACGTAGGTGACATTCCCAGCGGAATTCCCCTTCCGGCTCTGCCTGATCTGAGCGTGATCAATGGCGACCTGATCCTCGTGGCCTTCGCAATCGCAGCCATCGTCCTCGTCCAAGGGTCCGGCGTGGCCGAGTCGGCGCCAAACCGTGATGGCACGATGTCGGATCCGAACCGGGATTTCATCGCCCAGGGAGCAGGCAACATCGCCTCGGGGTTCTTCAAAGGGATGCCGGTCGGAGGCTCGGTCGGTCAGACCGCCCTGAATACCAGTGCGGGAGCGCAGGGCCGTTGGGCAAGCATCTTCTCAGGCGTCTGGATGTTGATGATCCTGGTGCTGTTCTCGGGCATCGTCGGAATGGTCGCGATGCCGACACTTGCGGCGATCCTCATAGTTGCCGCCATCGGCTCGTTGCGGGTGGGTCAGATCCAGTCGATCCTGCGCACCGGGCCCACCTCGAGGATCGCCTTGATCGGCACCTTCATCGCCACCCTCATACTGTCGATCCCCCAGGCAGTTGGGGTGGGCGTGATCATCTCACTTCTATTGCAGCTGAACCAAGAGGCGCTCGACCTGCGGGTCGTCGAGCTCGTACCCCGACCCGACGGATCGTTCGAAGAGCGCCCTGCCCCCGATCGGCTCACGAGCCATTCCGTCACGCTCCTCGATGTATACGGCAGCCTGTTCTATGCCGGTGCGAGGACGCTTCAGGCTCGCCTCCCCGAGATCGGCGCCGCCATCAGACCCGTCGTCGTGCTCCGCCTCCGTGGTCGCAACATGCTGGGGGCGACCGCGTTCAAGGTGTTCAGCGACTACTCCGAATCACTCCGGGCAGCACATGGCAAGCTCTACCTCAGCGGCGTGGACCCGGCGCTCATGCAGCAGTTCTCTCACGCCGGGCACGTCCATGCCACCGGCCCGGTGGAGATGGTGGAGGCCACACCGAACCTGGGCGAGTCGAGTCTGTCCGCCTACCACCAAGCCGAGACCTGGGTGATCGAGCACAGGCCGCCGGCTGACTGATCTGAGCCGCTAGAGCGGCCGGGCCGAGCCAACCTGGCCGAACAGGTTCCGCCACAGCCGACGGAACAGACCGGGATCCTCAGGTGCGGGAAGACCGGACAGCACCTCCTCGTGCATGTCGGGTGGCAGGTCCCCGACCAGCGCCATACCTCCGGAGCTCGTCTCCCAGGCGTAGGTGACGTCGCCGGCGCCAGAGGAGCGAATGTAGGGCTGCTCGCCGACCGTGACCAATGAGCCGCTCTCGGCGGCGACGATGGCAGGCGTCTGGAATACGGCGAAGGAGAAGAACCCGTCCGAGTAGTAGGCGAAGGTGAACCCTTCCTCGTCCTCGTAGACGTCGAGTCGCTCGAAGTTCCCCAGCGTCTCCGGAAGATTCGACTCGACGCCTCCCTCGGCAGACTCGACGCTGGGGGCGGCCTCCGTATCCGTAGCCGGTGGGATGCCTGGATCGAATGTCACGAAGCGGCGCTCGCAGAAGACGCTTCCATCGGCGTTGAAAGTCACAACCCGGAGCAGCGCCCCGGCTTCGACGTCGAATACCAGCTCGGCCCGTACCACTCCGTTGCCGGTCATCCGATACAAGGTCGCATCGCGGCCCAGGTACTCGGTCTCGGTGCCCTCATCCACCGTGTAGCGGGGCTCGGGCTCCTCGCCCGCACCCTGGACATTGGCGCTGCTGACCACTGCTCCCTCACGGAGCAGGGTCCAACCACCCAAGCCAGAAGCCACTTCGACTTCGGGCGCCACCGGGGCACCGATGTGTAGCTCACCGCTGGCCTGGCTCAATTCGATGACCGCGTTGCGAGCACCATCAGGCGTCGAGCAGGTGATCACCTGCTCGGCTGTATATGCAGCCTCCCTGCTCTCATCGAGCAACTCGTCGAGATCCGCTGCGAACGCTGCCGAGGCCGGGAGGAGCACCAGCACGGCGGCAAGGGCGATCGCTCGTCTCACTCGAGGATGTCCCCCAGATCCGGGACTACCACCTTGGCCGGCCCGAATGCAGGATCGAGCGAAGCACGCGCGCCGTAGCGGCTGTTCAACTCCTCGAGGGTGACCAATGGGGTCGACGGAGTGACAATGGCGGCAATTGCGATGATGAGAGCGACGGCCGCTGCAGCGGCGCCGACCAAGAATCCCTTGTTCCGTCGCAGCGGCACGACTTCCGCATCGGCTTCGGGGATCAATCCTGGTGGCAACTCGAGAAGGGGGAGCGACCGAACGGCGGAACGGACCGACTGCATCTCCTGCATCTCGGCGGCGCACTTCCCACAGGTCGCTAGATGCGCCTGGAGCTGGTCGATCTCGTGCCTCGCCAGCTCTCCGTCGAGATACGCGCTGATGAGCTCACCGGCGTGGCTCACGTCAGTGACTCCCTGAGGAGTTTCCGGCCGCGGTGGATTCTGCTCCGCACCGTCCCCACCGGCACCGCAACGGCTCGCGCGATCTCCTCGTAGGACAGGCCGACGATGTCACAAAGGACAACCGCCTCCCGGAACTCGTAGGGCAGCTCGAGTAGAGCCTTCTGGACATCGTCTCCGATCGAGATCCGCGAATACTCGACATCGGCCGATGGGCTGCTGGCCATCTCCCACCTGTCGACCTCGTCCGGCAATGGGGCGGTAGGGCGCCGGTTGCGCTTTCGAACCTCGTCGAGAAATGCGTTCCTGGTGATTCGCCAGAGCCAGCCCTCGAAGCTGCCGGGCTGGTAGGCGGCCAGTCCTTTGCGGACCCTGAGCAAGACTTCCTGAACGAGATCTGCGGCGTCGTCGCTGTTCCCGGTGAGCCGGTAAGCGAAGTTATAGATCTTCCGTCCATAGACACGCGCAACCTCTTCCCAGGTGAGTGGGACGGACTCCATCTCGGAGACCTAGCTCAACAACGCCGCGGCGGCGTGTTTGGGTTCCAGCGCCTAGTCCGGTTTTTCCGCGTCCGGGGCTGTCGTCTCAGGAGCGGGCTTGTCCTCGGCCGGTACCTCCGAAGCTTGAGCCTCGGCATCGTCCTCGGAGCCCTCCGACACGCCCTTGCGGAACTCCTTGGCAGAGGCCCCCAGGGACCTGGCCAGGTCGGGCAGCTTCCTCGCTCCAAAGATCAGTAGAACGATGAGCAAGACGATAAGAAGTTCTTGGGCTCTCAATCCGCTGAACAAATCTAGCCCTCCTTTCCTCGCATCTTACCCATGGTCTGGTTCGAGACAGGATGGATTCATCCGAGAGCCATCGAATCGATGAACGCCTGGCTTCTTTCCCTCGTGATGAATCGGATCCGTCGATCCTTGTCCTCGATGTCGTGTGTGACGAAAGGCCCGTATTTGTCGCTGATGAGCATGGCCCGGTCTGCCCCGGATGTGGCGAACTCGGCCACGAATTTGCGCACCGTCTGCTCACTCAGCTCGGGGTGCTCGCCCGGGCGGTAGTTCTCGGTGCGGATGAACGTATTGATACCGGCCTTGTTCGCCATATAGACGTCGGGCTCTCCCTGCGCCGCCACCTTGTATCCGAACAGCTCGAGCAGGCCCAGCACGAACTCGGGGCCACTGACGACATCGGGATCGACCCCGCGGGCCCGCAGGCCGCGATCGAGGCCGAGAGGCACTTTGAGCTCTTCGCGCAACGGACCCAACTCATCGGAAGGAACGCGGACCGCCGTGTCGTAACTGACCGTGTGGTCGACCTCGAACTGGGAAGCAAACGGGTCCCGGGCTATGTGGGTCAGATTGAAGACTTCGCTCTCCATCGGCGGCGGCAGCTGGCCGGGGGAAGGAAGGGCGGTGCGACCTATCTCCCGGACATCGTCTCTCCCGGCGAACACGACGATCTCGGTTACGTCCGAGATCGGGAGCGTGTGGCGTTTCTCCCTCACTACCTCGACGGCCTCGTCGACGAGAAGTTCGTTCAGCACCTGGTCCTCGACGTCCGGCAACGGGACATCGAAGGACACCCGCGCCTCATTGCCATGAACATGGAAGTCCCGAACCGGGGCCGTGCGGATCGACGGCTCGACCTCAGGGGTTGGTGCGCGGAGCCAGGACTTGTCCTCCAGATCCATGCTCGCAGCCCTCTGTCGCTGCCGATACAGGCTGAAGCCGATCACGACCAGGATGATCAAGGCGAGAAACGCCAGGCCTACACCCTCCATCGAGTTTCCCTCTCTCTCACGGCCTGCATGATTCTACGGACCCGGCTCGGACTCAGAAGCCGGGTCATCCTCGACAGCCTCCATGTCCCCGAGCCAGATCTCGGCGGTCGGCTCGTCGGCGCCGGCATTGAGACGCTCGATCATCCGGTCCTTGGAAGTGATGGTGCCGAAGGCTGTCACCACATCGCCGTTTCGGAGCACAGTGTCACCACTGGGCACCTGGACCTCTCGCTCCCTCCGGATCGACACCAGGGTCGATCCTTCGGGCCAGGCGACCTCCCGGATCGAGCGGCCGTCGGCCATCGATCCCGGCGGGATGCGGAACTCGTAATACCCGGCGCCCGGGGCGGTGCGCTGGGCCAGACGCGCACGCTGCAACTCGACATCGGTGCTCGAGGTCAGCGCCTCGTGATAGGCGCGGACTGCGTCCTCTCGTCTGAAGACCCCTACCAGGCGCTCCGGATCGTCCTCGGACACCACCGGCAGCCTTCCGACACCGAGCACGGCCATGCGCTCCAGGGCTGTGGACACCGGCGTGGTCTGCACCACCGTGGCCGGTCGGTGAGTCATGGCATCGCCCACACAGTCCTGATCATTGCCGGCCCGGGCGATGTCCGAAAGTGTGATGATCCCCACCAATCGACCGTCCTCGACGACGGGTAAGCCATGGGATCGGGTCCGGTGCAGCCTCTCCTCCACCTCGGCCAGCGCATCGCCTGTCGCACAAACTTGCGGCTCAGAAGCCATGACCGAGCCGACATCGATGGTGTCGAGCAGGTCGACCTCGCCAGTCCTTCGCACGTTGATGCCCATGTGGTCGAGGATCATCGTGTAGATGGAGTCGGGATGAAAACGCTCGGCGAGGAAGGTGCCGAGAGTCGCCGTGAGCATCAGCGGCAGGATGAGTTGGTAATCCCGGGCCCCGGTGACTTCGAAAACCATCAGGATGGCGGTGAGCGGCGCCCGCCCCACCACAGCGAACATGGCGGCCATGCCGACAACAGCGAAGGCGCCCGACTCGATCGGAGACGGCCAGATCTCGCCCACGAGCAAAGCGAATCCCGTTCCGACGGCTGCGCCCATGAACAGCGATGGCATGAAGGCGCCACCCGATGCGCCCGAGGTGGTGGTGAGACTGGTGGCGACGGCTTTGCCAATCGCAAGGAGGATCAGGGTCCACCACACCGAGGAGCCCACATCACCGGCAAGGAGTCCGTTCATGACGGACTGACCCGTCCCGAACAACCTGGGCTCGAAGAAGATCAGCCCGGCGACGAGTAGGCCGGCGATGAGCGGGCGGACAAAGCCCAGTGCCCGAGCGCGGGGGCGGAGAAAGCTGTCGAGACGGCCCAGTCCGTTCAGGAAAAGCACTCCGATCAGGACGATGGCGAGCGCGAGACCGGCGTAGAGGATCAGCTCACTGAATTCCTGGAGCCGGTACACATCGGTCTGGAGTTCCAGTTGCTCGCCCACAATCGTCCGCGTGGTGACGGCGGCGGTGATCGAGGCGATGACGATGGCGGACATGTGTCGGGCCGCGAACGACGAGAGGATGACCTCGAGGGCGAAGAGCATGCCGGCAATCGGGGCGTTGAAAGCGGCGCCGATCCCCGCACCGGCCCCGGCCGCAACCAGGGACCGCACCTGATCCTCTCCGAGGTTGAAGCGACGGGATATGACCGAGCCAACGGCGGCCCCGATCTGGACGATGGGTCCCTCCCGGCCCGCCGAGCCGCCGACGCCGATGGTGGCCGCCGTGGCCAGGATCTTCAGCGGGATGACCCGGCCCCGCATCCGACCGCTGTGCACCTCGAGGGCGGCCACGGACTCTGGCACTCCGTCGCCGGCGACCTCCGGCGCAAATCTTCGGGCGAGGAACCAGGCGAAGAGAAAGCCGGTCGGGACGGTCAGAAAAATCCAGGGATGGCCTTGGTCGATTGCGAAAGGGAGGAAGAACTCTTCCAACCAGTCGACGAGGTAGATGAGCGCTGCCGCCCCCAGACCAACTCCCACACCCACCAAGGCGGATATAGCGAGGAATCCACCCATCTGTCTTTCGGCGAGAACGCCAACTGCGGGGAGACGGCGGATGCTCTCCAACGGCTTGGTCACGTGAAGGCAGAGTATTCCCATCCCATCGTTTCACGGACTCACGTCACAGAATGGGCCCGTGCGATTCCGATCTCACGTCTTACGACCTCTCGAGCCGGAGAGCCCGTGGAACCGGTTGGTGCTCGCGCTGGCTGCCCTCGCCGGGATCGTGGGTGCTTACCTCACGCTGGCTCAGGATGCCGAGCCACTCCTGGCCATCGAGGCCGCAGGCACGGCTTTCCTGTCATGGGCGCTGGCCCGAGAGATCGACCCGGATCGCCAGATCCCCGCTTTGGTGCTCGCCATCTTCGGTGGGGCCTGGGCGCTGCTCGGATTCGAGACGGCCATCCTGCCTTTCACCGCCCTGCTGATGTCGACGAGACTCGTGGTGGAAACCACCGGGCGGCGCCCACTTCCCACCGACCTGGCCGGGCTCGCCGTCGTCGCCACGGTCGTCTCCTTCACGCCATTGGGGTGGGTGATGGGGTTCGGACTGGCCGTGGCGATATACGTCGACGCCCGGATGGCAGAGGAGCCCAACCGCTCGGCTCTCTTCGCGGCGTTGGCTGGGGCGATCGGTTCGTCGGTCGTGGCCAGCCTCAGCGGTACCTATCCCAGGACCCTCCCCACGGTCGACCCTCTTGTCATGGCCGCGTTGGGTGTGCTCGCACTGATCGCTGTGCTCCGGGAGCCGCTCGAACCGGTTTCATTCGTCGACAGCCGGACCAAGAAGTTCCTGCGGCGAGACCGGCTTCAGGCGGGCCGTGCCCTCGCGGCGATCCTTGTGTTCCTTGGCGCGCTCGTTTCGGGAGCGATTGCTCCGGCGGTGGTGCCGATGACCCTGGTCGTCGCCTCTGCCCTCGCCTCTACCGAGGTGGAGCGTCTACAACGAGCAAGCAACCACCCCGGGTAGCGTGGGCGGCATGTGCAGATCGATAAAAGTACTAAGGGAGGGCGCCACCCCGGCTCCCACCGAGGAGATTGAGGCGGCAGCGCTTCAGTTCGTCCGCAAGATCTCAGGATTCAGCCGACCGGCCGGCCACAACGAGGACGTCTTCCACCAGGCTGTCCACGAGATCAGCGAAGCCTCGATGCGCCTGCTCGACGGGCTGGAGATCCGGGGAGCCAAGGCCTCCTAGGTCTGGTCCAACCCTGCCGGCACCCGGCTCGGCGCCATGATCGAGTCGACCAGGCCGTATTCGACCGATTGCTCGGCGGTCAGCCAGCGATCACGATCGGTGTCTCTGGTGACGGTCTCGACCGTCTGGCCGGTGTGACGGGCAAGGATGACATTCATCTCCTCCTTCTGCCGGACGATCTCCTTGGCGTGAATCTCTATATCCGAAGCCTGGCCTTCTAGCCCGCCCCCCATCAGATGAGGCTGATGGATGAGCACTCGGGCGTGGGGGAGGACATACCTCTTCCCCGGGGCCCCGGCGGCAAGGATCACGGCTGCCGCTGAAGCAGCCATTCCGATGCAAGCGGTCATCACCTCTGGCTTGATGTGCTGCATCGTGTCGTAGATCGCCATCATCGAAGACATCTCCCCTCCGGGCGAGTTGATGTAAAGAGCGATGTCCTTGTCCGGGTCCTCGCTCTCGAGATGGATCAACTGAGCGACGATCAGGTTCGCCGTGTCGGCGTCGACCGCTCGGCCGAGGAACATGACACGATGCCCGAGCAGCCGTGAGTAGATGTCGTATGCCCGCTCTCCCCTGCTCGTCTGCTCGATCACGGTCGGTATCAGCATCATCTTCTCCTTTGTGCAACCCATCGGTTGCGGGTAAGCATAACACCCACGCGCAACTGCTAAGTTGCAGGTATGCAGGAAGAGCGTTTCGAAGAGCTGGCAGGTGACATCAGCGTCGAAAGGACCGTCACCCTCCCCGCCGACCCGGGCACGGTCTGGGAGCGTCTCACCGACGAGAACCTGGTCGGGGACTGGATGGAGGGTGATGTCTCGATCGACGCCCGCCCCGGTGGCGTCATAACGATGACTCCGGAGGAGGGGGCGCCGGTCTGGGGCACCGTCGAGGAAGTCGTTCCCGGTCGTCGCCTCCAGTGGAGCTGGCGGACCGACGATGGGCTCCCCACGCAGGTCGAGATCGAACTGGAACAGGTGGAGGAGGGCACCACCCTCATCGTCCGCGAGACCCTGCTCCCGTGGACGATCACAGGTCTTCCCCCCCAGTGGGGTGGATCCCCTTTTCCGAGGGCTTCTCTGTCCGTAGCGGCCTGATGATCCCCCACGAGGTCTTCGCCGCCCTGGCCGACCCGACCCGTCTCGAGGTGTTGAACCGTCTGGCCGACGGGGGGCCGGCCACTGCCACCGAGCTGTCCGCTGCAATGCCCATCTCCCGTCAGGCGGTGACCAAGCATCTCGCCGCCCTGGACGCCGCCGGTCTTGTCGAACGACACCCCTCCGGACGAGAGGTGCGCTACACCTTCGATCCAGAGCCCTTGGGAGACGTCGTCAAATGGGCTGAGAAGGTCGGCGACACCTGGGACCAACGTCTCGGACGGCTGAGTCGCAGCGTCGAATAGCGCGAAACCCGCAACCTCAGGTTCCGTGGCCCGGATACGGGTCGAACTGCCTCACGTACGGGACCCTTCGATCCCGCTCGCGGCGAACTCGAGACGATGCGGCCGAATTATGAACCAGGAACCTGAGGTTGCCCGCTAGGCCAGAAGCAGGGTGCCCACGCCGAGCCGCTCTGCGTTGACGAGGGCGAGGTGGGCGGCGGCGACATCCTGCGCGGCCACCCCGACACTCTTGAAGACCGTCACGTCCTCGGCGATCTCGGGGCTGGTCCCGTCGAGCAGCTCGCGTAACGAGGTGTCGGGCAACCTCCCGGCCTGGATCAGGTCGCCGGCTTCTTCGGCCGCCGCCGAGAGGTCGTCGACCACCACATAGGCCCGCTCGAGCAGATCGGGCGCCAGCTCGGCCATGTCCGGCGTGTAGGCGCCGATGGCATTGACGTGGGCGCCTTCCCGAACGCTCGCCTCGGCCAAGATGGGGGATGTCGCCGGGGTGGCACATGAGATCACATCGGCCTGGGCGGCGGCTTCGGCGGCATCGTCGACGTGCTCGCCGCCGACCATCTCGGCGAGCAATCTCGCATTGACCGGATTCCGGGACCAGACCATGACCCGATCGATCGGCCGGACCGTCCGCACCGCCTCGATCTGGTCGAAGGCCATCGCCCCCGCCCCGAGCATGGCCAGCGTGCTCGCTTCGCTGGTCGCCAGCAACGCCGTGGCAAGCCCGCACACGGCGCCGGTCCGGATGGCGGTGAGAGTCGGCCCGTGGACCAGGCCCAGAGGGGTCCCGTCGGGTGCGAATACGACCACCAGGCCGGCGGGATCCCCGGGCACGGTCGAAACCACCTTGACCGCGATGATGTCGTCGAGCCTTCCCGGCATGACCAGCGAACTGCCGACAACGGTCCGGAGCGGGGTTTCCGCCTCGGCGGAGAAGGCGTGCTCCATCGCCCGGATCGCATCGGACATAGGGAGCGCCTGCCGGGTTTCGGCAGAATTCAGGTACCGCATCAGGCCAGGACGTTCTTGACTGCCACGTCGATCGGCTCCCGATCGACGGAGAGGAAGGTCATCGGGACGTCAGTGTCGAACTCGATGGAAGCTCCGGTGTAGGCCTGGGCGACGAGGGATCCGATCGATGGAGCGAGCTTGAATCCATGTCCGGAGAACCCGTTGGCGACCCAAAGGCCGTCGACACCCGAAGGGCCGACAACGGGATGGACGTCCTCCCGGTTGATGGTGTACAGACCGGCGACTCCGGAGACGCCACCCCTCGCCTCCAGCCCCGGGACGCGGTGGTGGAAAGCGGCCAGCTTGATCTCGGTGAAGGCGGCGTCAGGAACCCGCTTGTAGTCGTCGGGATCTTCGATCACCTCCTCCTCGTCCTCGGCCAGCACCGATCCAACCAGGACCTGCTGTCCCCCGGTCTCGGGCCGGAAGTAGATGCCGGTCGTGGCGTCGGCCCCCACGGGCACCGGGCCCAGGTCCCGGGGCCAGGACCGGTAGACGGTCTGGATCCGCGTCGGAGTGAGGGTCCAGCGCAACTCTGCGCCGGCCATCGCATTGAGCTGGTTGCACCATGGCCCTGCCGCGTTGACCACCAGTTCCGCTGAGATCTCGGTCCCGTCCTCGAGTCGGACCCCGGTCACGCGACCGTTCTCCTTCAAGACTTCAGTCACCTTGGAGTTGAACTCGACGGTGCCGCCCAGACGTCGGGTGGCCTCGATCAGGTCCTGGTTGGCCCCGACTGGCTCGGCATAACCTCCGAGACTCTCGTAGAGGAATGCCTCGCCGGGGGCACACTGATGCTCGATCTCCCCGGTGAGGTCGAAGGGCACACCACAGGTGGAGAGGGATGGGAACAACTCGGTCACGTCATCGGGGCCAATGGCCTCCGCTTTCACCCCTTCACCCATGAGCTTGTCGGCGTCCGACCCGACCTGCTCCTGGCTCTCTCCCATCATCCAGAGGACGCCGACCCGCTGCAGCCCCGACCTCGGCTCGTCCAGGCCGGTGAACTCGGCCCAGTTGCCATACGCCTCTTGGCCGTGGAAGGCGAGACGGACCACCTCTGGATGTGTGTAACGACAGCGGCAGATCGATGATGACGCGCCGGTCGAGCCTTCGGCCGGGCCTTTTCCCTTGTCGAGGGCGACCACACTGCCCACGCCGTGACGGGCCAGCTGGTAGGCGATGGAGGACCCGATGATGCCGGCCCCCACCACGACCACGTCGGCCGTGCGCTTCATGGAACGGCGACCCGGTAGTCGCCAGCCTCCTCGTCCCAGGTCAGCTCGATCTGGCCCTTGGTCGCGGCGGCCTTGCAGAACTGGAGGAATCCCGAGTAGCCAAACTTCTTCTCCGTGAACGTCGGATCCTTCTTGCGGAGCTGGTTCTTGAGACCGGACAGATAGACCGGAGAGCTCTTCTTCGACAGATCGGTCACCACCTCGACCAGTTGGTCGAAGGCCGCGCCTTCCCCTGATCCCTCAGACGGGAACTGGACTATTGGATCCCCACGCCCCGGCCCTTCCGAAGTCTCGATCACGCCCTGGGACTCCAGATGGTTAAGCAGTTCCCCGAAGGCCCGGAACCCGTAATCGGCTTCGCTGAAGGTTGAGTCCTTTCGCAGCAGGGCACGCTTCAAGGACGAAGCGAGAACCTCTCCCCCACCGCTCCTGAGAAGACCCGAAAGGGTCGTCGTTATCAGCGACGCCAGCTCCGGGGTCGTTTCGTCGACTTGCTCGCCCTCCTCGACCGGCGCGCTGACCCGGCTCGGCTCGACACCATCCAGGTTCTCATAGAAGAGGAACTCATCACAGGCGGGCGGAAGCAACGCCGAGGTCGATGCCTTGACCCCGACACCGATCACCTTCTTGTTCAACTCGCGCAGCTTGTGGACCAGTGGGGTGAAGTCGGAATCCCCGGTGCAGATGACGAAGGTCGTGATGTAGTCGCGTTCGAAGGCGACCTCGATGGCGTCGACCACCATTTTGATGTCGGCGGCGTTCTTGCGGCTTGCCCCCATCCGCTGCGGGATCTCGATGAGCTCGATGTGACTCCGCGTCAGCTTCTGACGGGCATCGGAGAACATACCCCAGTCGGCATAGGCCTTCCGGGTGACGACGCGGCCCCGCTCGGCGAGGGCATTGCCGATCGGCTCGAAGTCGAACTCCATCCCCCCCAACGCCTCCCGCACGCCGATGGCCAGGTTCTCGAAGTCGACGAACAGGGCAATGCGCTCTTCTTCCATGCGAGCAAGCGTAGGCGAGCAACAAAGGGCATTTGATCGTGAATCACCGCCCCTCATGTCGGAGCTTCGAGGCCGAGATCGATCTGTGACGCAAAGGCTGACCCTCTTGGGTGGGAAGCACCTTCCTCGCATGGAAGGGAACGGAGCCACCGAGTGGTCCCGCTGCCTGACGCCGCTCGTCTCCTACCCTTTATGTCCTGGTTTCGCCCTCGTAGCTCAGGGGATAGAGCACCGGTTTCCTAAACCGGGTGTCGCAGGTTCGAATCCTGCCGAGGGCGCCGAACCCCGGTTTGCCTTGTATTCATTGACTATCTGGCGCATACAGTCGATGTCTTCCGGCCCTGGTGAATCCCCGTGGCGCAGTTCGTAGAGTTCAACGATGGCGTCAAATGAGCGACGCACCGCCGGTCTCCTCCTGGTCTCGGGGTTCGGATTTCTTATGGTCGCTGCTGTCCTGTTCACGGGAGGACCAGGCGGACCAGCCTTGCCTGAATGGCAGAGCCTTGCCCTTGGCTTGGGATTGGTCGTGACGTTGTTCGGTTTGGCCACATTCGAACTTGTCGTCCGTGACGCCGGAGAGCGCGTTCTGGGGCGACTGGGAACGATCGCTTTCCTTCTTGGGTGTGTTTCGTGGATCGTTGCGGATGCCGTCGCACTGGGCGGGCTGCCATGGATATTCGAACTCGAACGGAACTACGTGGTGCTGGCCTGCTTTGCCCAGGTGGCCTTGGGCTGGGCAATTCTTCGCACCGAAGTCCTCCCCCGCTGGCTCGGTCGGGCAGCCATCGGGTGGAGCGTGGTCTGGGCTGCCCTCTACGTCAGCCGGATTGTGGAGGCGCCACTCCCTCTCAACCTGATCACTTTCCTTTTTGGCCTCTCGCTCCTCCGTCCCTGGCCATCCAGACCCCGGACGACGCAGGATTGAATAACGCGATCCGGCCTCACGCCCGATCTGGGGTAGATGGGCCAACCCGGGGCAGCCCATTTTCGAAATGGGGTCAACCATCCTTGGCCTGCCGGAGGTGTTTGGTTGTCCGGATCACCCCGACCAGACGGCCTCGGCGGCGTAAGGTGCGACAGGATGGAGAATCGGGGATTTCTTCTGATCGCCGATATCACCGGATACACGGTTTACCTAAGCCAATCCGAACTCGCGGCATGCCCAGGGAACGCTCAGCCAGCTGCTTCGAGCTGCTGATCGAACACACCCGACCGCCGCTTCAGATATCGAGCCTGGAGGGAGATGCCGTCTTGAGCTACGCGGTCGGAGGCTGGCTTCGTCAGCGGCCAGACCTTCATCGAGAGTATCGAGAGCACTTACATCAGCTTCCGCAGAGCGATCGAGCTCATGGTTCTCAACAACACCTGTCGATGTAACGCCTGTGCCAATGTCTCCTCACTCGACGTCAAGTTCCTCGTGCATAACGGGCCGTTCGTGATCCAACGCGTCGGCAACACGGCCCAGTTGTTGGGCAACGACATCAACCTCATCCACCGGCTGCTCAAGAACTCGGTGACGGCCGACACCGGAATTCGGGCCTATCTTCTCTGCACCGATGCGGCGATCAGAGTCCTGGGAATCGACCCGGCTTCTGAAGCCATGACCCGCCACCAGGAGACGGTCACCGATCTGGGAGACGTCTCCGTCTGGGTCAAGGACATGCACCCGGTGTACCAGGCGAGGAGGGACGAGCGGCAGGTCACCTACACAGAGAAAGAGGTCTTGACCACTCTCGAAGCCGAGATCGCGATGCCGAGGGAACTGGTGTGGGATTATCTCAACCAGTCCGAATTCCGCAACCTGGTGATCCAGTCCGACTCCTACGAGGTTCTCGACCGCGAGGCCGGCAAGGTCGGCCCCGGCAGCACGTATCAGTGTTATCACGGGAAGATGGTCGTTCCTCAATTGGTCGTCGAGTGGCGGCCCTTCGAGCGGGTGCTGCTGAGCCAGCGACTTCCCTTCAAGGGGCGGCCCGTCCATGTGCTCATCGACTTCCGACTAACGCCGACCGAGGTTGGAACTCGGCTGACCGAGACCCGCCGCCCGGGTCTCCGGACCCGCGGCGAAACGCTTGTTCGCGCGGCTGTTCATCCGCAGCCAGCGCCAACGCAGCCAGCGCAGCCTCAACGACTTCCAGGACCAGATCCAGGGTGATCTAGCGGCTCATCAAGCCATCGCTAGCTCGGGAAACGGCTGAAGCCGGCCCGGTGGTTCGGTTCCACTCGGAGCAAGGCGTCGGCATTGGGCAGGTCACGCATGGTGGCGATGTAGTTCTCGGTCGGCTCGCCGTAGACCTCGAAGCCGATAGGTTCCAGGTAGTCGTAGGCAGTTCGGGCCCGGGCGACGGCGCCCTCCATGTGGGCGTCCATGGCGTCTGCATCGGCGAAAATGTGAACGATGCTGACCATTGTTCCCGCCTCGTTGGCGTAGAAGTTCTGGAAGACCGTTCTGGGCTTTTCCGCCTCGAGATCAGGCAGCACCTGGTCCACACTGCTCCACAACTCGCCCTCGCGCCCCTCCTTGATGTGAAAGTGGCTGATGTAGACAATTGGTCCAGACATGACTGCGAAGCTAGTGCGAGGGACCTCGAGCGCGTCCATGCACCGCTAGGCCCCAGATAGAAACTGAGCGGCTTCATTCCAATGAACCAGGTCAGGTCCTTCAGCTCACCGCGTCGGTGATTTGCCTAAACGGAGCGGTCAGTAAGACCACGAAATGAAGAACCAGGCCGTCCGGCCCTTCTGCTTCACAGGTTGCATCAGCGCGCCCGGGGCGACTCGAACACCCAACCTCCTGATCCGTAGATCTCCAAGCCCTGTCCATGTGTGTCCATGAGCGTCGGCAGAGCCAGAAGCAACGGCCATCGCTTCCACCTGCATCCACGGCGGTCCTCGGCGATCCAGAGCGGATGGATCCCGACCATGACCGATTTCGAGATCATCGAAGCTGGGGTCGCCGCCCTGTATTCGGGCGACGCCGACACCCGTCAGTTTGCCCGTTATCGTCGGTCGTAGGGAGGTGCCTGTGATCGAGTATCAGGGTGAAACAATCATCGAACGCCCCGTGGATCAGGTGTTCGCCTACGCCGCCGCCTACAAGAACCTTCCTGAATGGTCTGATGTGTCTGACGTCGCCATGCTCACCGATGACCCGGTGGGTCAGGGCTCCCGGCTCAGGATGACGATGGGGAAGGGACCAATGCGAGCCACCCTCGACTTCGACATCGCCGCATGGGAGCCGAATCAGACCTGGAGCTACACAACTGTGCCTCCCGCCTGGATTCTTTGGGATGCCACGTATTCGGTGGAGCCGATCAGTCCCACCCCGACTCGAATCACCACTCACGGCCAGATCACGCTGAAAGGCTGGAGGCGCATCCTCGAGCCTCTGGTCCGCGGCGAAGTCGGCAAGAACGAGCAGCTCGAGCTCGACAAACTCAAGACAATCATCGAGCAACTGCCAAGCCCAGAAACCGACGACCAAGGAAGCTAAAGGACGCTGCTCCGGCTTGGCTGTAACGTTTACCGACAAGGGTCGGGAGTCTGCTGAAAACGCGTCGTTGACACCTCGCGAGCTGGCGGACATTTGCGGACCGCCGGTCCAATCTCCCGTTCGAAATTGAGCACCGGAACGCGCCGACTCTAGAGAACGCGAAAAGCCTATGTTCATTGGGGATTTCGGGTGTTTAGAGGCCCGAATACAGAGCGTGTTTCCTAAACCGGGTGTCGCAGGTTCGAATCCTGCCGAGGGCACCGAACCCTTGCTTTCCCATGGCCAGTCATTGACTTTCGTGGGCTGGGCTTGTCGAGGGCAGCCACCGTTCAAGCGACGTGGCGCCTCACGTTGCGCTTACGTAACGGCTATGCGGCAACCTGAGGGCATGAGGGAAAGCGCTGAGCGGCCGGCGAGCCCGACACATCCGACCGCGCCCATCGCACGCGGTGACCCTGGGAATGGTGTTCGGGCAACACCGAACCGGCCTTGGATCTGGGTGGCCGCTGCTCTCCTTCTCATCGTTGGCGTCTCATTCTTTCTCTACCTGCTGGCCGACTCCGACTATCGTGGGGAAGAGACGCAATGGCCCTTGGGACTCGCCGCGCTCGTGTTCGTCGTGGTCGGCGCACTGTTGGTCGCCCTATGGACCGGCGGCCACCGGGTGGGCTGGATCCTTTCAGCCACCGGTCTTGCGTTGCTCATCAGCGGGGCAGCCGGGCTCCAGGCCGATGAGGGTGACCTGGTTGGCGAGGCCGTCGGTGGGGCGTGGCTGACGTGGTTCTTTCTGGTCGGCCTTCTCATGTATGGTTTCCGACCCGGGCATCCGGTGTCGCCTCGGTGGCGCTGGATCGCTTGGATGGGCGTCATCGGCGAGGGTTTCAGTCTCACCTATGTTGTTAGCGACCAACTGTGCGTCGAACACGGGGACGAAGCCTGTCTTGGCATGGGCGGACAACCCAATCGGCATCCAGAGCATGCCAAACCCGGAAAAACGGACCCTTGGCCGAATTGACCTTCCTGTTGATAGCTCTTTTTGCGATCTTGGCCGCGGTCTCTCAGGTGGTCCGGTACGTACGTTCCCGGGGGGTGGAGCGGCTCCAGATCAAGTGGTTCGCCTTCGCCGTCATCAGCGTCTTTGCGTTGATGTTGGTGGAAGGCGCCCTGCGAGATGTGCTCCCGCTCTCCCGACACTGGTCTGGGACCTACTCCTCGGCTCTGGCAGTTTCCGCACTGCCAGTCGCCATCGGCGCATCGGTGATGCGCTACGGGCTGTATGAGATCGATCGGATCATTTCTCGCACGGTACTCCTACGCGATCGTGATAGCCGTACTCGGATGGGTGTACCTAGCTGGCCTGACCGCACTCAGCTCACTGCTCCCTGCTGAATCGCCGCTGGCAGTGGCCGCCTCGACATTGGCGATAGCCGCATTGTTCAACCCCTTGCGCAAACGCGTCCAAGATTGGGTCGATCGCCGCTTCAATCGATCGCGCTTCGACGCCGAGCGGGTCATGACCCGGTTCGCCGAGTCCCTTCGGGATGAGGTCGATCCCGAGGCGGTCCTTGCTGGATGGGTCTCCGTGGTTTCGGAGACGATGCGCCCATCCACGAGCGCAGTGTGGGTTAGGGGCTCATGAAGGCGGTGCTCCCGTGGCTCCCGAGACGTCGAATCCGCTCAGATTCGATCAGTCAGCGGGGTTTCGCTCGTCGCGGTCGTCGAAAGATTTCTATCGGAATAGGCGCAAGCGGGAGATCAGATTGAGCACCGGAACGTGCGAACCTGATAGAGAACGCGAAAACCCCATGTTTATTGGCGTTTTCAGGTGTTTAGAGGCCCGAATACAGAGCAGGTTTCCTAAACCGGGTGTCGCAGGTTCGAATCCTGCCGAGGGCGCACGATCCGGGGTAGCGATGTCAGCTAGCGGCAGCTACCACATCGAGAATCGCCTCAATGACGAGCTGGGGGTCTGCTTCTTCGACCGCGTGCCCTGTGGTCACCACGATCTGCTTCGCACTGGGACTCAACACCAGCCAACCCTTCTGGTCCTCGACATTGGTCTGCTCGCCCGGAAACTCGGCATTGGGTCCATAGTCATTGGAGATGACCGTCACTGGGATGTCACCGATCTCCGTGCGCCCCGCCCAAGCATCCTTCTCTACCTGGAGGTAGTCCCGCTTCTCGATGTTGGACGGGCTGTCCCAGGCTGTCAGCTCGACGATCTCCTGCGGCGGGTCAACGAACGGGGATGGCGTCTCGACGAAGACCATGCCCGCCACCTCGTCGGGATGAGCGAACGCAAATCCAGCGGTGATGTAACCGCCCCCAGAAGTACCCACCAACACGTACGGCCCTTCGACATCAGCCGAATCGAGGAGAGCCTCGAGATCCCCCACTAGCTCCGACAGGCCGCGTGGTCCCTCAGCAGGATCGCTCCGGCCCAGATTCGCCCGGTCGTATACACAGGTTCGGGTCACGGCGGCGATATCGACCACGGCGAAGCCGTACGAGCTGCTGGTGTCTTCGTCGCCGCCCTCCATGATCACGGTCGGACTGCCCGACCCCCTGCAGCGGAGATACAGGCTCCGCCCGCCGATGTCGACAACTTGGTCGATCTCCCCAACGGTGGATGCAGTCGACATCGTGGTAGACGCAACGGCGGTGATGTCCGGGGTAGAGACGGGCTCTTCCGACGAAGACGAATCTGTGCCCTCCTCGGCTGAACAGCCGAGGGACACCAGAAGCGCGAGGCCTGCGAGGCCGAGCGCCGTTCTGCGTCGATCGATGCCGGACGCCCTCAAGTCGCCCCAATCCGACCACGGATCGTCTGATTACTCCCCACCAAGATGTCCTCCCTTCACCCGCCCAGGACTGAACCCGAGTCCGACACCCGCATTCGCAGACGCAGACCGCAAGGTAACTACTAAAGCGCCGCAATGCCGCCTGACGAGTGCGCCTGGTCGTAGTGGATGAGCGCAACCGAAACTCCGCACCGGAACTGCCAGACCTGGAATACGCGAAAACCCTATGTTCCCCATGTTCATTGGCGTTTTCGGGTGTTCAGAGGCCCAAATACAAAGCAGGTTTCCTAAACCGGGTGTCGCAGGTTCGAATCCTGCCGAGGGCGCTGAGCGTGGTTTCCCCTCGTATTCATTGACTTCTACGAGTGGGTCCTTGGGCTGGAGGGATATATCCCGTTGTGGATTCAGGGCGGAGCTTGGGCCGTCACGGCCACTGATCGCTGTGTTCTAATCGGCCATGTCACAAAGGGCCAAAGGGTTGGCGGTGTCCTTGGGAGGTCTGACCTGGCTGGCGGGCGTTGCGATCCTGGAACTGACCTTCGACTCGTCGTCGGAAGACGACCTGCCGGTCATCTTTCTATTGCTGGCAGTGTTTGCTGGCACGGCTGTTGGCTGGGGCTGTTGGAGCGCATCGCCGACTCTCGAACGCAGGCTGAGCCGAGTGGGCCTTAGGAGCGTGGCCGTGTGTTCGTTCGTCCTCGGGTTGGGGTTCGGATTGGCCTTCGTCCCGGACATGTTCCTGGCGTTCCTGCTCTCGTACAGCATCGGTTTGTTTCTTCTACCCGTGGCGTTCTTGGTGTTCGGCTTAGGGATTGCCAAGTCGACGGTCTATCCAGGATGGGCGAAATGGCTTCCATTCGTGGTCTTCGCTGTCGCCTTGATCACATATGGTTTTCACGCCCTGGCGCGCAATGTCTGGGACCCGAGTGACGCTGTTTGGTATACGGCGCTAGGTCTCGGATGGGTAGTCCTCGGGGCCGCTATCGCCTCCTTCCGAATTCCGAGCCGCGTGTAAGCCAAGGCTCCGATTCAGCGACTACCTACGCGAGATGACACAGCAGCACTCCAGTTGATAAGCGAAAAGGTCGATGTCGACTGCTAACGCCATTCCATTAGCTCGCTCTCACCTTGTGACCTCTCAGCTCGTGAGCCACCAGCAGATAACGGTCGCAGACGCATTTCGGAACAGAGCACGAGATGCCTTCAATGTGCTCTCGGCGGGGATGCCCGCAGTGGTCACAACGCGCCTTTGAAGGGTTCCGTGAAGGGTTTCGTCGTTCCACTATGAGAGGGTCTGGGACTGTTGGAGGCGTTCGAGATGGTCGCGGTCACGTTGCGTCCGCCGCCTTCTCGACCGGTAGAAAAGGCCGAACAACTCGGCGAAGACGACGCCGATGAGAATTGCGCCAAGGATGAGGACGATCAAAGGGGTCGAGAAGTCCCATGCCGTGAAGGTCACAGTGATGCTGGCTGTGTTCTGTGCGGCCAGGATCAGGACACCAATCGCCAACACCACCCCGATGATGAGCCCCCAGAAGAGGCCCGTGCCGACAAAGACCCGCTCTTTGGTTGCCGGTTGAGCGGTTGTCGAGGGTTCGGCTGTTGCGTCAGATATCAAGACAGTCCGATCACTCACTTCGCTTGAGATCGTGTTCGGCTGGCTCATTTCGACCGCGACGCGATAGGCGGCGGTGGGGTGGGTGACATCGTTATCGGCACAGGGACAAGACGATCAACCCCGATCGGCCACGGTCGTCGATACACGATTTCGGCGAGACGGGTTTTGAATGTCAACTCGAATCTGTTCCCGGTAAGGGCCACAACAAAGCTCCTTCGTTTGCGATCTACTTGAGAGATTACTTGCAATCTAACTATATGTCAAATAAGATGCCTGGCCAACACCTGACACACAAGTCCTGAAGGGAGCGCGTAGCGAATGGACGATCGTATTGACAGCATCATTCGGGAGTGGCATGAACGTCGGCCCGACCTCGACTTCTCGCCTCTCGAAATCGTGGCTCGAGTGATACGCGCCTCGCACTTCCTTCAAGACAGATTGGACCGGATCGCTGAGGCTTACGGTCTGAGCCATACCGGCGACCTCGACGTTCTCACCGATCTCGACCGGGCCGGCCCGCCCCATCAGCGAACACCCTCAGAGCTGGCCGAGACCCTCCTCCTCACCACGGGAGGCATGACCGTCCGTCTCAACCGTCTGCAAAAGGCCGGGCTCGTCGAACGGCTCCCCAACCCTCGAGACGGCCGAGGTGTCCTAGTGCGTCTCACCCCGATCGGAAAGGAACTGGCCGAAGATGCCCTGGCCACGCTCCTCGACACCCAAGCGGCCAGCCTTGGAACACTCCAACACTCAGAACAGATCGACCTGGCCACCCTGCTCCGAACCCTCCTCACAGCTCTCGGCGACACCCCGGCATTCCGACCCGCCATCGCAGTGCAACGCGGATGAGCTGAACACGGTCAAACGACAAAGGCCCCCCGTCGGAATGTCCTCAAACCCTATGTTCATTGGCGTTTTCGGGTGTTCAGAGGACCGAACACAGAGCAGGTTTCCTAAACCGGGTGTCGCAGTTCGAATCCTGCCGAGGGCGCCGACCTCCGTTTTATGTTGTATTCATTGACTTTCTGGGGCTGACCTTTGTCAAGGATTCTTGGGGCTGGTCTCGGCGCTTGGCGGCGCATCATGCGTTAAGAGTCGAGCGGTAGGTTCACCATGATGAAGCTTCTGCGCCTGTTCGCCGACGACAACGGAGAGTCGCACTTCGAGGACGTCGAAATAGCGTTTGAGGAAGTCGACGACTACTTCGAGAACACGCCACCAGTGTTGTTCTCCCCCTTCGAAGCCGCCTCTGAGTACGGCTTTGAGCGTGTTCCGCCGGGGTGGGTCGGATCATGGCATCCGGCACCGCACCGTGTTTTGGCGATCTATCTGTCGGGAGAACTAGAGATTGAAGCTTCTGACGGAGAGGTTCGTCCGATTGGGCCCGGGACCATTCTTCTCGCAGAGGACACAACAGGCAAGGGTCATCGGAACCGTGTGACGAGCCCTACCGAGTTGGAGATGGTCTTCATAACACTCCCAGACGGGGCGGCAAACGACCGCTCATAACGACCTGATTCTTCGACTCTTCTTGGGGAATCCCGAGATTCCTTGTCGTGTAAGGGTGGGCTCGGACGCCTTCAGAGTCGAGCAGCGTCAGACTGGAAGGAGCGCAACTGAAACTGAGCACCGGAACGCGCCCAACCTAGAGAACGCGAAAACCCCATCTTCATTGGCGTTTTCGGGAGTTTAGAGGCCCAAATACAGAGCAGGTTTTCCTAAACCGGGTGTCGCAGGTTCGAATCCTGCCGAGGGCGCCGAACCCCATCGATCAAGAATCGAAGCGCCCCTTCCTTCTCCCTTCAATGACTAAAAGCAAGGGTAAGTTTTGGCTGTGGCCCCTGGGCTAACCGCGAGGAGAGGCATTTATGCGATCTCCGCCGCGATCGTTCTCGTCCTGATGGTCGTCGGAGCCCTGTTCGCGGTGGTCAGCAACTTCGAGTTCCAGTGGGAAGAGAGCCCCATCCTGCTGACCATCTTCGCCTTCGGCCTCCTCGGCGCACTGGTCCTGTGGCGTCGCCCCGGTAACGCCATGGGCTGGGTCTTCTCAGCCATGGGTCTGAGCGGCACGCTGGCAGCCGCTCCCCAAACCGGCGCAGGCGTAGCTCTGGGTGGCCTGGGCTGGTTCACATTTTTCTTTCTCACCTTCGCCGTCCTCCCCATGCTGTATCCCACCGGAGAGACCTTGCCGCGGTGGCGCTGGGTACTCCTCACCTCCATCATCGCCTATGCCGGTTTCGCCTTCCTCTGGATCTTCCAAGAGACCCTGTGTCTGGAAGTCAATGTGACCGATGGGGAGGAGGTCTGCATCGAATCAACGCCGAATCCGATCGGTATCGACGGGATCGAAAACCCCGAAAACTCGGGGCCGGGCTCGATCCTGCTCCTCTCGTTCCTCATCGCCGGCGTGGCCGGCCTGGCGTCGCTGGCGATTCGCTATCGCCGGGCTCGAGGCATCGAACGACAGCAGCTGAAATGGTTGCTGCTCTCCCTTGCCGCCCTGATGGGCTTCGTGTTCCTGTTCGACATCTTCCTGGCCGAATGGTTCGGTTTCCAATTGCCCGAACCGCTGTACAAAGCGATCATCGCCGTCTTGTGGCTCGGTCTGCCGACGACAGCAGGGCTCGCCATCTTCCGCTACGGACTCTATGACATCGATCGAGTCATCAGTCGTACCGTGGCCTATGGACTGGTGGTGGCCACCCTCACCATCGCCTATGTCGCGATAGTTACGGGTGTCGGCGCCGTCGTGAGCGAGTTCAGCCCATCCAACGTTGACCTGCCCATGCCCGTCATCGCCACGGCCCTAGTCGCGATCGCCTTTCTTCCGGTTCGGCAGAGAGCGATCAGGTTGGCTGACCGCATGGTGTTCGGAAGACGCCGGACACCGTATGAGGCCCTGGCAGGAGTCGGGGGTGCACAATTGGACGACCTGCTCCCGCAGATTGCACAACTCGCCACTGAGTCGACGGCCGCCCGCGCCGCCATTGTCTGGCTCTCAGACGGCACGGAGTTGCAGCCTGCCGCCATTTTTCCCCAGAACGGCTCGCCACCCGAACCGATTGCACTCGATGACGGTCGACTCCCGGCCGCGTCGGATCTGGGCGAGACTCTCCCCCTCACCCACCAGGAGAGTCTTCTGGGCGCCATCACCATCATCACCGGCCCTGGGGAAGACCTGCCCGCCGAGGACCGCCGGCTCCTGACCGACCTGGCAGCGCATGCCGCGCTCACCCTGCACGGGGTGTTGGAATCCACTCCCCTACCCACAGGGATCGTCACATTCCTTATGACCGACATCGAAGGGTCAACGAGGCTCTGGGAAGATGATGCGGAAACGATGGCTGTGGCCCTCCGCACCCACGATGCGATGGCGCGCCGCGTAGTCGGCGACGGAGGTGGGGTCCTGGTGAAGTGGCGAGGTGAGGGTGACAGCACGTTTTCGGTGTTCACCAACGCGGGCCAGGCGGTGCTGACCGCCATGACTCTGCAGGAGGCGATCCGAGGCCATGAGTGGGGGACCGTCCGGCCAATCTCGATTCGCGCCGCCCTCCACACCGGGGAAGCCGAGTTGCGAGAGCGCGACTACTTCGGTCAGACGGTCAACCGATGCGCACGTCTCCGCTCACTGGCCAAGGGCGGCCAGACCCTGGTTTCAGCCGCCACACGCGAACTCGCCCGGGAAGGGCCTTCCCTGGAAATGCGTTTCGCCGATCTCGGCCAGCATCAGCTCAAGGACGTGAGCGAGCCAGAGCAGGTCTACGAAGTAATCGCAACAACCGCCTCCGACGTATCGACCGAGATGCCGCCAAAACCCACGGACTAACCCGCCACTCCGCTCCTGGTCGTCGCCATTTGTCCGGGCGTATCGCAAATTGCCCAACCCCAGACTCGTCCGGTTTGGTCCTGTTCCCTTTTCTTAGTCATTCGTGCCGCGGCGGCGGATGGCGCTGACCGACGCGATCTCAGTAGTACGCCGAATGCCGGAACCGCCAGGTCGCTCCGTACGCCTTGGTCACGCCTGTGAGAAGTCGGCCCTGTTCGGGATGCGGTCCGGCGGCGTGCCGATGACGATTGCTATGACGAGCTGGTCGTCGAGCTCGATATCCGCGGGGTCGCCCTCGTACTCCTCGCCGTCGATGTATACCGCGATGTCGGTCTCCGCCTCGCAGAACTCGCCGACGCACTCGTCATCGAGCCTGACTCCCCACTCGGTGAATAGCTGGCCGAGGGTCAGCAGCGTGTCGGCGGCCGCCTCGGTGTGGATCATGCCGGTCTCGTCGTGGGTGTGGAGCGGTGAGATGCACGGATTGGTGCACTCCTCGATGCCCCCGTACGCGCCATCGTCGGGGAAGTGCTGGACACCAGGATCGGTGATGTCGATGCCAAGGCCGGCGGGCACGGGCACCGCCTCTCCATCGACGAAGACGCCGAGATGTGAGTGACGGTGCGTCTCCAGCTGCTCTTTGACCTCCGGCGTCAGACCCGCCTCGGTGGTCCGTTCGATCGGGTCGTCCGGCGCGGGCCACTCGGGGAACCCGTTGGCTGGGCGCGCCCTGTCGACGGACTCGCTCTCGTCTCCACCGCACGCGGCGACCGCGATCGCGCCAACAAGGATCACGGTCAGGCATGCGACGGAGGGTCGTCGGCTAAATGGTTCCACGCGCCGACTTGCCCTTGGGTGTGCCACCGATCTCCCGTCCCTGTGAACCCGAAGCTAGGTGAGTGCAGAACGTATGCCTGGCCGAACGCCCAAATAGATTTCGCGGACCCGACGCGCCTCAACCTGCCGAGTGTTCCGACCCACCCCGATCGCTCAGCCCTACCCATATCGGGTAGAACCGGTGACCGGCAAGTGCTAGGACGATCCTGTTGACCAGCTTCATGGCTCTAGGTCGTCCGCCATGACGGAAGCATTCCAGAGAATGCGTCATCTATCACCAGATAGGCTGCCACCGACCAAGGTGCGGGGCCGAGGTTGTTACCCAGAAGGGAGATTGGCATGCTGCCTATAACCCGCAAACACCTAGCTGACGCCGAAGAGACCATGACCTTCAAGCATGGCAAGTCCATTCTCGTCCGCTTCGGCGACGAGGAGGTTTGGCGCTCCGAGCTGGAGCCCGGCTGGAACTGGGACGAAGATCTGGAGCCATACGCGGAAGGGGCGACAAGCTGCCCGCTCACCCACCGCGAGCTGGTGATCTCGGGCACCATCCGATATCTCATGGAGGACGACACCGAGGTGGTTGCATCCGAAGGCGATGCCTTATTCATCCCACCCGGACATCGGGCCTGGGTTGTGGGAGATGAGACCTGTGTCCTCATCGACTGGCAGACTGAGCCAAGCTTCTGACTCCAAAGAGCCGCATGGTGCTACCTCCTCCAAGAGCGGTGGGGTGCGCTATGCAGACATCGGCCTTGTCGAGCTCAAAGGCCTCGCCGACGCCATTCACCTCCACTCCGCACATCGGAGGTGACCACAGGGTGTCGACACCGGCAGTGCATGCGTTCAGGAAGGAGGCGCGGTCCGCGACCACACGTGAGTCGACGGGCCGGTAGTACGGTCGAGCGGTGAGCGCCAATCGATTCGTGGCATTGCTTCGCGGTATAAACGTCGGTGGCCGCAACTTGATCTCGATGGCGGACCTACAGGACGCCTTCACCGCCGAGGGATACCGCGATGCCAGGACCTACATCCAGTCGGGCAACGTCCTATTCGAGTCGGACACAGCCCGAGGCTCGCTCGAGGAAGAACTCGAGGCAATGCTCCAACGTCGGCTCGGCGTCGAGTTGGTTGTAGTCGTTCGATCACATCTTCAATTGCGCAACCTCGTCGCCAAGTCGCCAAAAGGGTTTGGAGACGAGCCCAACCTCTATCACTCGGACGTGATCTTCCTCAAATCTCCTCTCACCCCGCATAGGGCGATGCGAGTGGTCAAGGTCCGGGACGGTGTCGACCAGGTATGGCCGGGGACTGGTGTCCTCTATTTCGCTCGTTTGAGCGCACGACGAACCCAGACCAAGATGGGCAGCATCGTCGGCACGCCGGAGTACAAGCTGATGACGATCCGAAGTTGGAGTACGACAACCAGGCTGCTCGGTCTCTTCGATGAGCAATAGACGCGGGACGAGCCTCTCTCGAGCACATTTAGGCATCTAAGAGCGCCTCGTTGACCCGTTGATGGGGTTGGTCGGGGTCAGCGGCGCCGGCGTCCGCGGAGGGTAGCGAACGAGACCGCCCCGAGCGCGTAGCGCTCAACAACACTGGAGGGGTGTTTCGGGGCCCCGGTAGCTGGAGCGAAATGAGTACACCTAAACGGGATCGAGAGATGTCCCGGAATCGGGTTTCGCACCGCTTGGTTTATCGAGTGGTCGGACCTCGCCAGCGTTGAAACCCCCAGCGAACTCACGTACGGCGAGGAAGAGTAAGAAGGTCCTTCGGGGCTGCTCTCATACATGCCACCTCGCGGGAGGCTGGGAGTAGGGTCGAATGAGGCAACACGCGGAGCCTTGGAGGTGTTCGAGATGGTGACCGATACACCGAGTCCGGTCAACATTGAGGAAGGCGAACAGATTGCCGAGGCCAACTCGTCGGGCCGCCAACCAGTTGTATTCATTCACGGTCTCTGGTTGTTGGCTTCGAGTTGGGATCGGTGGGCTTCGATGTTCAAGGATGCCGGCTATGCGCCCCTCACACCGATTTGGCCCGACGATCCGGAAACCGTGGAAGAGGCCCGAGCGCATCCCGACCTCCTCGCCAACAAGACCTTGAAGCAGGTCGCCGACCACACCACGGAGATCATCGATGCCTTGGACCAGAAACCTGCGCTTGTGGGTCACTCCACCGGGGGCCTGCTGGCAGAGATGCTCGCGGGCCAGGGCCTCTCAGCGGCCACAGTCGCGATCGATCCGGGGGTCTTCCGCGGCGTCCTACCCCTGCCAGGCTCCGTGCTCAAGGGGGTGGGCCTCCTCCTGATCAACCCGCTCAACCGCGGTCGCGCGATCACGCTCACGTTCAACCAGTTCAAGTACGGCTGGGCGAACGCGTTAGATGACAGAGAAGCGAAGGAGCTCTACGACACATTCCACGTCGCCGGATCGGGGATATCTCTCGCCCAGATGGGCAACGCCAATCTCAATCCTTGGACAGAGTCCAAAGTGAACACGAAGTACCCCGACCGCGGCCCCCTACTGATCATCGATGGCGAGAAGGACCACACAGTGCCGTGGGCGATCGCGAACGCCGCCTATATGCGACAGATGCGCAACCCCGGCGTGACCGAGATCGTGAAGATCCCCCATCGGGGGCACTCACTGACCATCGATCATGGCTGGCGCGAAGTAGCAGACAGGGCGCTCAACTTCGTCAAGCGATTCGTCTAACCGCACGCCAAACTTGCAGGGAGACGAGAACGCCTTCGAACCGGCGCGCAGGTCGGATGCGTGGGGTTCTCGCCTCTCCTTTTGGTAAGGCGCGAAGTTGCTATCCCACATCTAGGTCGGAACCGCCCGGCGACCCATCGTCAGGTGAGCGAAGATCAGGGCTCGGTTGTTGCCTCTGCAACGTCGGGAACCAGGCCCTTTATGTCGTCGTAGCCCACCTCGGCGGGCTTGGCCGTCGGAGCGTATGTCAGCCAGATCACTCCAGTAGGGAATACCTCGGACCGAGTCAAGCTCAGGTGGTACGGGGTGTCACCGTCATTGAACAGGTGTCTGCCGCTACGGGCAGCCACCGGGTGGACCAACAGGCTGAGCTCGTCGACCAAGCCGGCGGCCAGGAGTTGCTGGACAATCGAGATCGAGCCCGGGATGAGGATCCGGCCCACCGACGGTTCGGCCTTGAGGGCCGCCACCGCCGCGACTAGGTCGCCGTCGAGCACCTCTGAGTTGCGCCAGGTGAACTCGAGGGGCTGGCGGGACACCACGATCTTTCGCTGGTCGCCAAGGGACTTGGCAAACGGCGCATCGACCTCGCCGGCGGTCTCCCTTTCGGGCCATGCACCGGCAAAGCTGTCGTACGTGATCCGACCAAGCAGCAAGACGTCGACTGCCTCATAGTCGTGGTCGACGGCCCGACCCATGTTGTCGTCGAAGTAAGGGAAGTGCCAGGACTCGTCGATCTCGGCCACACCGTCGAGGCTGATGAACAGGGTGGACACGACAGTTCCCATCTCAGACAGGGAACCTATCACCGGGGTGCGGAAAGAAGGGCACGATGTCAGTCAGGCGACGGCGCGACGGGTCAGTTCGATAAGGCCGTGTGGGAATTCACGGCGTTGGAGGACGCGTCGAGTCATTCCACGGGCAGCAGCCAGGGCGATCTCGTTATCAACGAACCTCGGCTCGGTGCACTCGTAGTCGGTGCCCCTCCAACGCACGGACACCTCAGAGGACTGGAAACTCTCCTCGCCCACGACGTGGAACTGACCGGCGACGGCGGAGGCAAGGTTCAGCCCTCGCCCACTCGTTGCGGGGACCAAGCCGCGTCGCCGCCGTGCTGGCAAAGGCGGTCCACACGATCGTCGGACTCCCGGGCGCCTCGTGGCGCCCAGTCGACGTCAACGGCGGCGGCTCAGGAGCCCTCTTCCTCGACGGCCAAGGGAAGCTGATCGGCGTGCGGCACTCGACATCGCCGGCAGCCAGATCACAAACATCCAAGGCATCGTCAACCCCGACAAGGTGGCCCACCTCGGACCGGTCGCCGACCTCAACTCGCTACTGGAGTCCGATCGCCGGTAATGAGTCGATCGACATCAGCCGTACGTCGAGACCGCGGGCGAGCCCAGGCCGAAGCCCACGTCATCGTCGACTCGATGCGTGCGGGCGGTTGGTCTCGTCCGCGGATCGCGGCGTGTAGAGAAAAAGCCCGCCCTCCGACGCGTCGACACCGCGAGTAGGTACTATTGGAGGTGAGGAGAAGCCTCCGTCCTCGAGTCAGGACCCCGCCCTTCGATGGATCGCCTCCCTGGTTGCACCTAGGTGATCGGAAGCTGCTTGCGGCTTCGAAGGAGCGGGACAGTGTCTGGATTCGTCAGCAGGCCGAAAGGCCCATGTCTCCATACAGAGATGCCCACGTCTCGTCTCGACCAACTCATGGTCATCGCCCGGTTCCGGGAACTCGGATTCACCCAGAGACGGTGTGAAGGCTGTACCTGGTGTTGGGCGGTCTGGGACGATGCCGAGGGCAACCGGATCCGGTCATTCCGAAGCGTCGGGCGAATAGCTGGCGTCGATTATGCGTGAAGATCCCTCGCCCTGTTTCCCCCAAACGCCCTTCCCCGCCCGGGAGAAAGGGAACCCGCCGAGCGCCCCCTGGCGTCATCCTTGCGCGACCGCGCTCGGCGGTTCTCTGCGCCCAGACCTCCACCTTCCACGATCGATTGAATGACCCGCAGGCTCGGGTAAGGCGACCCTCGGAAATGGGCAGCAGACGGGGTCTGAGGGACCCCGATCACGGTTCTCCGGGATGGTCGCCACCACAACCGCCGGACAGAAATTCTACGTACGCGAACCGGGAAATCCCGAACACGCTCGCCCTCAATCGAGGATGATTGTCCAGGGCTTGGTTCTCGGTTCGTGCGGTTTTGGGAGGCCGTCCTCGAGGGTATGTGACCTTAGCGACCCTCGATAGGAGTGGCCATGGCATTCAGTGTTCGATACATCGTTGATGACGTCGACGAAGCGATTCGATTTTACGGCGAGAACTTGGGGTTTGAGGTCGACATGAACCCCGCACCCGGGTTTGCTGCCCTCAGCAAGGATGATCTGCGCTTGTATCTGAATGCACCCGGTGCGGGGAGCGCCGGGGCTGCTGGTGGCAGCCCAGAACCCGGAGGTTGGAACCGATTCCAACTCACGGTCGACGACCTCGACAAGAGCATCAATGACCTTCGTGGTTCCGGAGCCAGATTTCGGGGCGACATAGCGGAGGGAGCTGGCGGGCGCCAGATCTTGCTCGAGGATCCTTCGGGCAACCTGGTCGAATTGTTCGAGCCGAAGAGCTGAGGCTCAACACCCCTTGGTCGGAGCGACGTCTAGCGCATGGAGCGCCACGCTGCCAAGCAGCGGTCGTCCCACAGGATCTCGCCGCCGCTGTCTGCGATTCGTCGTTGAGGCGCGGCTTGCTCAGGGTGCGGCCGAGCTTGGCGATCTCGACCAGCGGCCTGGGGACGCCGGCCGATTGATTTCTCACAAGAGCGACAGCTCACAACACGCTATTTTGGGGGCACCCCAAAGCTGAGGAGAGCCCCGTGGGCAGGAAGAGCGCCTCTTCACAATGCAGGGTGTAGTCGGGGTGTGAATCCGCCTGTCTCGAGTAGGGATCGGGCGATGTAGTTGGTGAGGTTGCGGAAGCCGAGGGCGGAGCCCCGCAGGTGCTCTATGCGGCCGCTGATCGCTTCGGTTGGACCTTTGCTGGTGCCGGGCGGGTCGAAGTAGGCGAGTACGTCAGCGGCTCGCTTACTCAGTTGATCCGTCGCCGGACCCAATAGATGGTGGCGACGATGAGCCCGACGGCGAGGGCGACGAAGATCGCCGTTTCGATGGCTTGGAATGCCCAGAACTGGCCGAAGGGGTGGATGGTGAGCACCTCGGCAGAGGCAGTGTCCACCTCCGAGCCGGCGGAGACGATCCAGTCGCCGCCGAGGTCGTTGCGCATCTGCGGTATATCGGGCCCGAAGGCGATGTTCTCGAGTACACGTGTCTCTGTCGGCATGTAGCGAGTACGTGCCGCCAGCATCACGAGCAGTCGGGTTCCGAGGAAGCCGACGACGGTCGTCGCCATCGCGGGAAGCATTCGGCCGGTGACGGCGCCGGCGAAGACGCCCAGCGCAAGCGCGAAGAGGGCGTATCCGAAGACGACGATGCCGTGCATGTCGAAGAAGATGTAGGTGAACCGCGAGCCCGACGTCTGCATCGCTGGCGTGATCCACCACGTGAGCATCCCGGCGTATATCGCGGTCATGACCAGTACGGCGAGGGAGACAAGCCCGATCTTGGTTGCCGCCCAGCGAAGCCGCGAGACGCCCTGTGTCCACACCAGTCGGTGAGTGCCGTGTTCGATCTCACGGGCGACGAGGGAAGCCCCCCAGAACATGCCGGCGAATATCGGCAGGGTCAACAGCAGCAGTCCGACGAATACGGCGTTCGGATACTCGCCGAAGAAGTCGCGTGCCGACTGGGCGCAGCGGCCGACCGCCAGGTCATCCTCGTCTACCGCCCGCGCACCCTCGACGCCTTGGCGGTCGAGTGCATCGGTATCGATGACGACCGGCGCGGCCATGGCCTCGGGCAGGCAGTCGGGCAGGCCCAGCTCCTCGAACCGGTCGTGCATTGGCATGCCTGTGCCGACGAAGAAGGCACCGAGGACGAGCAGGGCAGCCACACCGAAGAAGAGTTGCTTGCGATGTTGGCGCCACACGAGCCAGGTCATGCGCTCAGATCCTGGTGGTCGGCCATTATCTCGCCGTTGGCCGCCAGGTAGGCGAGGACGAGGTCTTCGAGGGTGACGTCGCGTGGCTCCCAGGCGGGTTCGAGGGCTTGTGCGTTGGTTCGGACGAGGAGCGTGCTCTGTCGTTGCCCGTCGGTGGCGTGGACGACCTCTTCGACCCCGGCGATCGTGGCGCGACGTGGCCCCCCTGGGCCGATCAGGATCTTGTGGGTGGCCAGCAACTGGTCGGTCTCGGCGAAGACCTGGACGCGTCCGGCTTGAAGCACCAGGAGGTGGTCGCAGACCCGCTCCAGATCGGTGATGAGATGGGACGACAAGACCACGGTCGTTGGCGTCTCGGCAACGGCGTCGACCATGGCGGAGAGGAATTCCCGGCGGGCGAGTGGGTCGAGGCTGGCGAGGGGTTCATCGAGGAGCAGCAGCCGTGGCCGCTTGGCGAGCGCGAGGCACAACGCCACTTGGGCGCGTTGGCCGCCCGATAGCTGGTCGACGCGCCGGTCGAGGGGCACTCCGACTTTGGGCAGGCGTTCCCGGCCGAACGCAACGTCAAAGTCGCGGTTGAGCTTGTCGCCCATCGTGAGCAGCTCGTCGGCGGTGAAGTCCTCGTACAGCGGCGCGTCCTGGGCAACGAAACCGACACCGGGCAATGTCCGGTCTCCCGGTTCTCCGCCGAGCACCCGGATCGTGCCCGCGGACGGTCGGGTCAGCCCGGTGACGCAATGAAGCAGGGTCGTCTTGCCGGCCCCATTGGGACCGACGAGAGCAACGATCGCCCCTGGAGGGATCGCAAAGCTGCAGTGGTCGAGCGCCAACGTCCGTCGGTAGCGCTTAGTGATGCCGTCTGCGACGAGCGCGCCGCTCACGCCGAGTCCTTCATGTCGAGCAACCGGTGGAGCGTGGTGTCCACGACCGCCCTGATGTGCTCGGGCGACAGTCCTGCAGCGCGTGCCTGGCCCACCCAAGCCTCCAAGCGCACTCGCAGCCCATCGAGGGTCCCTGGTGACGGTCCCGCCAGCGAGCCCACTACATAGGTGCCCTGCCCGTGCCTTCCCTCCACCAGTTGTTCGTACTCGAGCTGGCGGTAGGCCTTGAGCACCGTGTTGGGGTTGATGACCAGGGCCGCTGCTACCTCGCGGACCGTCGGCAGCCGGTCACCCGGCTCGAGTCGGCCAAGGCGCAGGGCCTGTCTCACCTGCTCGGCGATCTGAAGGTAAGTCGGCACACCCGATGTGGAGCTGAGGTGAAAGGCGAGCATTGTCGGAGTGTACTACAACACTAAGACAAGCCACTAGTCCACTGCGCCTAAACGGTGAGCCGGCAGATGGCCACGCCGGGCTGTTTGATCGAGCGGGGCGACGGGAAACAAGTCAGAGATGCAGACGAGGGACGTCACCGACATCCTGAAGAAGCCGATCAGCCAAGAGATGCTCAACCGGGACATCGTCCGATTGGCGTACGTCGCCACGGACGGCACTCCGAGGGTCGTCCCGATCGGGTTCACCTGGAATGGCTCCGAGGTCGTCATGTGCACGCCGACGAACGCTCCGAAGCTGGTGTCGTTGCGCCAGAACCCGGCAGTCGCCCTGACCATCGACACCGAGGTCCACCCACCGAAAATCCTGCTGATCCGGGGCGACGCGGTGCTCGACGAGGTCGAGGGAATTCCTGATGAGTATCTCCAGGCGAGCGGCACCTACAAGATGACGCCGGAGCAGCGAGTTGAGTGGGAGACCGAGATCCGGTCGTTGTACGACTCAATGGTCCGGATCGTCGTAAAGCCGACGTGGGCGAAGCTGATCGACTTCGACGAGACACTTCCAACCCCGGTCGAGCAGCTGGTTCGCCTCCGGGAAGAGCGGGAGCAGGCCTAGCCGCTGCCCACCTCGTCACACCGTCGCGCCTGACAACGGACACAGAGCAGGTTTCTAAGCCCGGGCGTCGCAGGTTCGAATCCTGTGCTGTCTTCCAGTTACCGAACCATCACGTCCTTGTCCGCGCTTCTCACGGAGCCGAAGGCGATCCCGCCCGAGGTGGCCCTGCTCGGGGGAACGTGGAGGCCTAGGGTTGTCCACAGGTCGAAGCGATCTTCGTGTACTCCGCAATCGGACCCTTCAACAATCGAACGTTCAAGAAAACGCGTCAGATGAAAGGGGCGACAGGACATATAAGGGAAGGAGCGGGATCGATTCCCGCGAGGAGGAGCCGCGTGAGCAAGCGGACCAGGCAGGAGCCGGTCCCGGCGCATGGGGCCAGAGCGAAGGAGTACACCATGGCTCGACGCCTTCTAGTCGTCTGGCTGAGCCTTTTCCTGTTAGTCGCCGCGACCGGCACATCCGGTGCCAGCTCGGGTTCGAGCAGACCACAGGACACCACGGTCCTCGATTGGAACCGTCACGCTTCCGAAGCGCTGATCGGCGCACCGGACGGGGGGACTCCCGGAGCCGGACAGACCCCTCCTGTTTCGGTGCTGCACATGGCGATGGTGCAGACGGCGGTGTTCGACGCGGTCAACATGATCGACCGCGGTTATGAGTCTTACCTGGACGACCTGCCCCGGGCCCCAAGATGGGCTTCCAAGCCCGCGGCGGTAGCCACGGCGGCACACGACGTGCTGGTCGGGTTGGGGATCGCCCCCGTGCCCGCCCTGCCGCCGGCGGTGATCGACCGGCTCAACACGCTGTACACCGCCGCGCTTGCAGGCATTCCCGACGGCCGCGCCAAGACCGCGGGCATCGAAGCAGGGGCGGCGGCCGCCGATGAAATGCTCGCCCAGCGCACCGGTGACGGCCGCTACGTCCCGTCCGCCTTTGACGTCGGCGACGGTCCCGGGGAGTGGCGCCCGACCAGCGGGGTCAACGACCCATTCGCATGGGTCGCCAACGTTGAGCCATTCCTCATGAAGAGAACCTCACAGTTCCGGACCGACGGCCCCCTCGACCTCGACAGCCGCGCCTATGCCCGGGAGTACCAGGAGGTCAAGGATTACGGCAATAACGGCACCAGTACCAATACGCCGAACCTGCGCAGTCCCGAACAGACCGCCACGGCCATGTTCTTCACCGCCAACCCGGTCGAGATGTACAACCGGGCGTTCCGGACATTCGGCGTGGATCGCAACATGAAGCTGGTCGACCAGGCCCGGCTCTTCGCCCAGTTGAACCTGGCCGGTGCCGACGGGGTGATCGGTTGTTGGGACGACAAGGCTCACTGGAGCTTCTGGCGGCCGATCACCGCGATTCATGAGGGAGACAACGACACCAACCGCAGGACTGTCGGAGACCCGACGTGGAACTCGCTGGTTCCGGCGCCCCCCTATCCGGACCATCCGTCGGGATACAACTGTGTCACCGGTGCATTCATGCACACCGCGCAGGACTTCTTCGGGAAGAAGAAGGTGGAGTTCGACCTGGTCAAGATCACAGCCGGCCAACCGGATCAGACGCGCAACTACGAGCGCTTCACCGACGTGATCAAGGACACGATCAACGCCCGGATCTGGCTGGGCATCCACTTCCGGACCCCGGACGTGCAGGGAGCCGAGCTTGGCGAAGACGTCGCCAACTGGCTCGACAGGCGTTTCTTCGACAAGAGATGACATGACACCGGGCGGGCCTCCCTTCGGGGCCCGCCCGGTTCCTTGCCTGTAACTTCGTATCAGAACGTAGGCAAGGAGCCATGGCGACGTATGCGCTCATCCCCGGCGGCGGGGGCGACCCATGGGAATGGCACCGGCTGGTGCCCGAACTCGAGGCTCGGGGTCACGAGGCGATCGCGGTCCGCCTCCCGGCTGAGGACGAGACCGCCGGTTGGTCCGAGTATGCAGACGTGGTCGTCAAAGCCCTGGATCACCGCAGCGAAGTCACTGTCGTCGCAGCATCGATGGGGGGGTTCACCGCCCCGATCGTCTGCTCCCGGCGCAGGGTCGAGGTGCTCGTCCTGCTGAATGCCATGATCCCGACGCCAGAAGAGACCTTCAATGCGTGGTGGTCGAATACGGGCTCCGAAACGGCGCGCCATGAGTATCACGCCACAATCGGGCTGGCGCCCGGGGATGCCGACGACGACGGCGCGATCTACTACCACGACTTGTCGGCCGAGATCAGAACTGAAGCCATGGCACGGACGTGGCAGGACCAGTCGTCGACCCCGCTCGATGAGCCCTGGCCGTTGGGGGCATGGCCAGATGTTCCAACCCGCTTGCTGGCGGGCCGCTATGACCGGATGTTCCCGCTCGAGTTCCAAAGACGGATTGCTCGCCAGCGGCTTGGTATGGAGGTTGACGAGATCGAAGGGGGTCACATGGTCGCAATGAGCAACCCGGCCGAGCTGGCCGACCGATTAGAGGTGTATCGGATCGGAGCCCAGAACGGATGGCCCGGGGCAACAACGGCATAGAGTGCCAGTCGAGCCGTTTCCGAGGTGGACATGACAGATTCAATCCGTGTGGCGATCGTGCAACGGCCGCCAGTCACACTTGACCGCACCGCCACAATGAAGCGCGTCCTCGAGGGCATCGACGAGGCGGCCGGGGATGGGGCACGGCTGGTGGTGTTCCCGGAGACCTATGTGCCGGGCTACCCCGAGTACATCTGGCGGTTACGTCCCGGGGACTCGCACGACTACCACCTCTCCCGCCAGATCCACGCTCGTCTGCTGGAGAATGCGGTAGATCTCGACGCTGACGATCTCGCTCCGGTCAGGGAGGCAGCCGAGCGGCACGGCATCGTCGTGATGCTGGGAGTCCACGAACTCGACGGCCGCTTCAGCCGAGCGACCTTGTACAACACCCTGGTCACTATTGGCCCCGACGGGAGCATGCTCAACCGGCACCGCAAGCTGGTCCCCACCAACCCCGAGCGGATGGTCTGGGCCCAGGGTGACGGCACCGGGCTGCAGGTGACCAGCACTCCGTTGGGTCGGATCGGGGGCCTCATCTGCTGGGAGAACTACATGCCGCTGGCCCGGTTTGCGCTATATGCGCAGGGGATCGACATCTACGTCGCCCCCACCTGGGATGAGGGTGACACCTGGCTGGCGTCGCTGCGCCACATTGCCAAGGAGGGTCGCTGCTGGGTGCTCGGGGCAGGATGTGCCGTCCAGGCCGCTGAGATACCCGACGATTTCCCCGATCGCGACCGTCTCTATCCCGACCCAGACGAGTGGCTCAATTCAGGCGACTCGGTGGTGATCGATCCGACGGGTCGGGTGGTGGCCGGCCCGCTTCACGGCGAGTACGGCATCCTCATGGCCGACATCGACGTTGCCGAGGCCAAAGCCGCCCACTACACCCTCGATCCCGCCGGCCATTACAACCGGCCCGACGTGTTCCAACTGACCGTCGACAGAACCGCCCGACCCCAAGTCGAGTTCGACGATCCCGAACCTACAGCCGTGAACTTCAGAGGCCCCCAATCGCCCGAGTAGGCAAACGTTCCTTCCCAACCCGAGCGATCGGATGGGTTCGGAGTTCAGCAAGTTTGTTGATTGGCGAATCCGGACGGTGACGGCTCCGTGTGGCCACTCAGATACGCTCGACCGACTTCGCCCGCCATGACGGAGCGTCCAATGTGGGCGCCCAGTAGTCGCTGATTCTCGAGATCAGGTCTCCGTCGAAATGGAGCAAGTGGAGCACCGTGCCATCCGCCGGATCCGCCGTCCGAAGCTCCACGAAAGCCGACCCTCCGAGCACCCATCGTTGATGGACCGGGGCCTGCCGGACAAGGGAAGACATGTACAGCTCCGTGATGTCGGAGGGACCCTCGACAAAGTCGGAGGTTTGAGGAAACTGGACTGTTGCGTTCTCAGACAGGACCTCTGAAGGTGACGACCCGCTCATCAACGAGGGGTAGAAGACATCGAGGGTTCTCTCGTGTCGCTTCTGAGCACCAGGGGAGCCAGACGTCTCCTGGATGCCAGACGCAACGTCCGGCATCGGCCTCGACCACCGATCACGCCACGCCATCTCGATATCCATCGGGCAGTACCAGATCGTCTCCTTCGACATCCGATCCCCCATCGTCTCGCAGACCGCCACGCCCAACCACGTCGAATCGGGATAAGTCAGAGTGATTTCGGCGAACCAAGTGTCACCTCCGCCCGAGATTCTCACCCAGCGACCCATGGATCCGGGCTGGACCGAATTCAGGTACAACCACTCTTTGCCATGCCCCTCGACACTCCGCAGGCGGTGCCCGGGATAGCCTGGATAGTTGAGGCTGATCTCGGCGTCCGATAGGTGATTCGGGATTCGCTCTCCGGTCTGGGGCCAGTCGGCGTACCAATCTTCATGCCGCAACTCTCCCAGGCGATCCGGGTCGTAGGGATCCAGTGCTCGGATGTAGCTCTCGATCAGTTGACGGTCGTCCAGAAACTCGCCTCCCAGCGAGAAGTTAGCTCGGGGGCCTCGGATACGCGCTCTGGACCGGCGCCGTGGTGGTCGCGTTCACCCAGCTCCTTCCTGAAACCAAACGCCGGCAAATCAAGCGGGCGATCGACCATTACGAGGCAGGACGGCTCGAGGAGGCAGCAGACAAGAGCGACCGATCCGTTTGACGGCATGGATGCAGCGGTCCTAGGGTCCCCCGTCCGATGGAGAGATCAGGGGCCGATCTGATTCCGCTTGACCCGTTCGCCACGCTTCCCCCACTTGAACAACGTCGGCTTGCGCAGGTGCTCAGTGAGGCAATCGTGCGAACACCACCGGATCACGAATCGTACGAGCTGTCGCTCACCATTCTCGACCAACTGATCAGAAGCCACCGAGCCGGTCCGGGTCACTAAAAGACTTCCTGCCTCAGCAAAGGGAGGCGAGAACCCAAGCGCCTCCGGCACCCCCCAGTCGGAGGCGCTCTCGCGCACCCCTCCCATTGCGGAAGACACCGCTGGGTGCGCCCTAGATCGGCTCGATCTCGAAATCGGATCCGATCAGATAGTCAGGTATTCCTAGATAGAACTGATCCGGCCCGGCGAAGTAATAGACCTCGTCATTGTCGTGCCGCTCACTTCTCTCGTATCGCACCTCGATGCGCTCCGGCTCGGAGTATCCAGGCCGATGGATGATGAGCTGATAGTGGCTACTTGTTTGGAGATCCATGTTTGCCCGCTGAGACAAGTCTCCGTCATGGATCTGTCATCCCGATATCTCTCGGGCCTACTTCTAATGAACTGTCGATGAATAGTTCCGCACATCCACCGGGGCTTGGGACGGTGTAGCTGAGCGGGTTATAGCTTTTCTCGATGGCCCAGGCGTCCGAGCCCTGACCTACTCATGGGTGACAGGATCGTGAACATAGGAATGAGGCGCTCGCCCAGTCCCGGGAGCGTGTAGAAACCCATCCTCTGCGAGATCCTCAGCAACCCAGGATCGTTCACGATGGGGATCAGCAGGATCTTGATTCCTTCGACCTTGCCGACAGGAGAGAAAAGGATGGCATCAAGCACGACTTGGCCCGACAGCGCTCCGGCGAGAGGCGCGCCGATGGATTCGATGAGGAAGGCTGCCGTATGGGCCGGGGCGCTCTACCTCCTCACTTTTGTTTCGATCCCAACGCTCGCTCTGTACGGTCCGGTCAAGGAGTCGGGCTACATATCCGGTCCTGGTCCAGACACTGGAGCCCTCTTCGGTGGGATCCTGGAGCTGATCGTGGGCCTCGCCTGCATCGGCACCGCTGTTGCGCTGTACCCAGTGGTCAAGCGTCAGAACGAAGGGATCGCAATGGGCTTCGTCGGCGCACGAGTCCTGGAAGCTGCGACGATTTTCATCGGGGTGGCCAGCCTGTGGACGATCGTCACCTTGCGGCAGGACGGAGCTGGAGCAGATGCAGTGCTGACGGGGGATGCCCTTGTGGCGTTCTACGAACGAGCGTTCCTCGTCGGACAGAGCTTCATTCCAGCCGTGAACGCTCTACTGCTTGGCACCCTGCTGTACCAGTCGCGTCTGGTACCGAGGGTTCTTCCCGTGCTCGGTTTCATCGGAGGTGCCGCCCTGATTTCGTACCACACCGCCACGCTCTTCGGTTTCACCGGGGAGACGGCAACTGTCCTGGCGGGGATCGCCGTACTCCCAATCGCGACATGGGAGTTCGGGCTGGGCGTCTACCTCATAGTGAAGGGCTTCCGGCCATCGGCGGTGGCGGAACTCGACACACTACCGGCGGTGCCTGGCACACCCTGGCCCGGTCGATTTGCATCTGATTGAGTCCTGACCCCCGAGACCGCACCGGCGCTCGTTCCGTTGTCGCCGCGTTAATAACGCGTTAGGAAGCCTCTCCTATGGGCTCGGTTGGCGCTAGCAAGGGAGGTGGCGCGCCGATCGGTGAGTGGCACCTGTTGTCACGCGGCCAAGTTGGATCCGGAAATGACGGGGTAAGAGGTGAGGGCTCAGACGGAAGTGAATCTCAAACAGAGGCTCTTCGGAAGGCCGTTCGCCTCTAACGAAGCGGACGCCCAACTTCTTCCCAAGCGGCTAGCTCTTCCGGTCTTCGCCTCCGACCCCCTGTCTTCGGTGGCGTACGCGACCGAGGAAGCGATGTTGGTGTTGGCCCTCGCCGGCGCAGCAGCGTTCGCCCTGTTGACGCCGATCTCCCTGGCTATCGCCGCCCTGCTCGTCATCGTCATTGTCTCCTACCGGCAGACGATCAAGGCGTATCCGGACGGAGGCGGAGCGTTCATCGTCGCCAACGACAACATCGGAATCCGTGCCGGCGGGGTGGCCGCATCTGCCCTGTTGATCGACTACGTGTTGACGGTCTCGGTCTCGGTGGCCGCGGGTGTCGCCGCCATCACGTCGGCGGCGCCGGCTCTCATCCCGTGGCGGGTGTGGATCGCACTCGGGTTCGTGGTTCTCTTGACCGTCGCCAACCTGCGGGGCGTCAAGGAGGCTTCCACCGTGTTTGCCCTCCCCACCTATCTGTTCGTGGCCACCGTGGGAACGATGCTCGTGGTCGGCTTCGCCAAGTGTTTCGACGGTGTGTGCCCGACCGCGATCTCGTCGGGGGCCGACCTCGAGGCAGAGGCAGGCGTACTTGGACTCTTCCTGATTCTCAGGGCATTCGCCTCTGGATCGACGGCTCTGACCGGTGTCGAGGCCGTCGCCAACGGCGTGCAGGCTTTTCGAGAGCCCAAGTCGCAGAACGCCGCAGCCACCCTCGGGGTCATGGGCGTCATCTCGATCACGATGTTTCTTGGCATCTCGACGCTTGCCCTCTGGTTCGATGTGCGAATCTCAGAGGACACCATCGACCAATACGGGACGGTGATCTCACAGATCGGACGAGCTGCCTTCGGAGGCGGCGTCGGTTTCTACATCCTGCAGGTGTTCACTGCCGCGATCCTGATCCTGGCCGCCAACACCGCTTACCAGGACTTTCCCCGGTTGTCGGCAATCCTGGCGAGGCACAAGCTGGTGCCTCGCCAGTTTCTGAACCGAGGCGATCGTCTGGTCTTCTCCAACGGGATCATCGCACTCGCCGTGGTCGCCGCCGCGCTTCTGATCGTGTTCGAGGCGGAGGTCAGTCGTCTGATTCAGCTCTATGTCGTCGGAGTATTCACGGCGTTCACCCTCAGTCAGACCGGGATGGTGCGCCACTGGTTGAGGACGAGAGAGCATGGGTGGAGACGGTCGGTGGCGATCAACACGGTCGGTGCCCTGACCACCGGAGTGGTGCTGATCGTCGTGGCCACGGTCAAGTTCACTCATGGGGCGTGGATCGTGATCCTGATGATGCCGATCCTCGTCGGTCTGATGCTGAGCACACGGCGCCATTATCTGGGCGTTGCGGCCCAACTCAAACTGGTGCCAATTGAGGCTGAGCCTCGCCCGACGAGGATCATCGTCCTCGTAGCACATCACGACGAAGGAACCGACCGGGCTCTGCGTTATGCAGAGTTGGTCAACGCCGATGCCGTCACCTGTGTACATGCCGAGGAGCCTGAATCCGACGACCTCGTCTACACGTGGGATGCGGCCCACCCTGGCCATGCATTGGAGATCATCCCCGGTGAACGTGACTCGATCTCGAGACGGGCCGTGCGGCGGGTTCGTCAGGAGCGAGACGCTCACCCCGAGGCGATCATCACAGTCATCCTCGCTGACCGCGTGCGCACTCGGTCGATGCTCGCCCCATTCGCCCACCGCCACAGTCTCGCCATCAAGTCCCGGTTGCTCTTCGAGCCGGGCATGGTGGTGACCGACCTCAATGTCCCGGTTCGCTCACGACGCAGCAAGTTGCCCCGCGTTCCAACCCGCAAGATCGAACAAGTGGTGCTCGTCTCCGACATGACCCGTCCCATCAGGGAGGCACTCACATATGCCCAAAGTCTTGGGCCTCAGGTGACAGCGATTCACATCGACGTCGACGAGGCACAAAGAGATCGGCTGGAGCGACAGTGGGTAGAAGCGGGCTACGAGCTTCCGCTCGTCGTCATTTCCAGTCCGTACCGAAGCATCGTGAGCCCACTCGTCAGATATCTACGCGATCGTCGACGGGCCGCCAGTCCGGGCACCCTGATCTCGGCGGTGATCCCTGAGTTCATCGTCCCAGGGCGGGTCACACAACTTCTGCACAATCAGACCGGTCTTGCCATCAAGGGCATCCTGGCCGCGGAAGCGGGTATCGCAGTCACCAGTGTCCCCTTCCATCTCCGCACCAACGGCGGTTCGGACGACTGAACCGTTATCCGCAGTACGACTCAGCACAGTCGATCACATGTCGCGATCACGACCACGTTCGAGCTCCCGTCGGACACGCAGGCCGCCTAGCTCGCTCGTGGCGATGCCGGCAACAAGGAGGAGCACGGCTGTGACGATGTCGTAGCGGTCGGTGATCACGAGTTGTAGATAGGGCTCTGTGAAGAAGAAGTCGAATGACAGGGCAGCGACGATTGCGGCGAGGATCCCGCCCTGTCTACCACCGACGATGGCGACGACCTGGACACCGAGAAGCAGGATGATCGCGACGTTGGCAGCACCCAGGAAATCACGCAGCGGCACCAAGAACATCGAAAAGATGAGAAGCCCCAGCGAACCCAGCCAGGCCGCCAGTTTCGTCTGATCCGTGGCTCTGCTCGTCATCGGGGAGACGCTATGGGCGACTGAGTTGGTGGCTGCAGATCCTGACGGAGACTTAGCGACGGGGCCGAGCATCTTGACGTTTAGGGCCGCTTGAACCCGCCGCTCAGCCCGGAGGAATGTTCTTGTTGTGATGGAAGACATGCTGATCGAACACGGAGACACCGAGATCTGCAAGACGTACCCGGGCCTCGACGAGGACCTCTTCATCACGGCCGAGGCTAAGCCTTCGTCAAATGGCACGCCGGCCAGCTCACCTGGGCGGAAGCCACTCGCAACCACCGCATCCATCTCCACGGTCCATCGTCGCTGGTACGCGCCTTCCCCACCTGGAACGCCCGTAGCCTCTTCGCTCACGTCAAGCCGGTCTCACGGCCTGCGGCGCGTTCGGCAACCTGACTGATCCGCGCACCGAGCCCATCTGTCTTCCCGGTTCACCCCGCGGAGGCGGCCGATTCTCGCCCGTGCCCGATCCGACCCAGGTGTGTGTCTTGAAAGCCAGTCGGAAGTTTGAGCCCGTAGCCAAGGGCGCGATCCATGCCGACATGCGCCAGCAGCAGAGCTCCCGCCAAAAGCCCGAAACGCCACTCCAACCACCAGCCAATCCCGAGGAGGGCACCGGCAACGATGAAGTTGTGTACCGCGTTGTAGGTCAGCGCTCCGATGCGGTCGTTGGCCAGGTATCCGATCATCGAGACATCTGGGAGCAAAATGAATACCACCAGCCAGAGCAGCGACCCATCATTGGCGAACCAGATGGCGATTCCACCGACGAGCGCTACCAAAGCCTCGCCCCGAAGGATTGCTGAGATCACGTTCGTGGGTTGTCGGGAGGTCATGGATTTTCCATTCACTTAGGTGATGTCTGTTCAGAAATCGCGCTCGAGCCCATTGCCAACCGGCGCCCAACGCATAACCCACCATGAACAAAATCCCGGAGACGATTCCTTTCCATAGCGCCATTGACGACACACCCGGAACCTACGCCGCCGGTTGTGACGCTCACCTCGGGTTCACAGCCCCGAAGGTGCCGAGGTTCACATCCCGCTCTTCCGTCAGCGGCGGTCGGGGACTCCTAGGGGAGGTTGCCGGCGCTGGTTTTCGGCCAGGTCCTCGCGTAGTGGAAGATGGCGACGAGGAGCGCGACCTCGACTGCACTGCCGAGGATGTAGTAGTTCCACTCGCCCACGGCACCGGCGATGATCGTGAGCGCGTAGATGATGCTCAGTGCCATATTGCTGATTCGGTTGACTCTTGGTCGGAGAACCAGTGCACCGAACACCATCAGGCTGGGGATCACGATGTAGATCGTCGTCGCCAACAGGAACGTCTCGTTGACGGTGAATCCGCCGACCACCCCAGCCTCTATGTCGGCTCGGACATCGGCTCGGAAGAAGCCGAAAATGTCGACGTAGGCGAAGACGAACAGCATCGCCGTCCATAGCGCCGAGATCTTGATCCTCACGTTCACTCTGAACGGTTCGAATTCCGTCTCGGCGGTCTTTGGTGTGATCTGGGTCTGGGTGGCCATGCGCCTCTCCATTCGTCGCCGGGTGGCTTACTAAGTAATCCTACGGGTTACTTAGTAAGCTGTCAAGCCGTGACGCTCGCCAAAGACCCTAAACCTCGCCCGCCCCTGACCAGAGAACGAGTCTTTCAGGCTGCCGTTGATTTGGCCGATCGAGACGGTCTCGGTGCCCTGACGATGCGTCGTTTGGGGACTGAGCTCGGCGTCGAGGCGATGTCGCTCTACAAACACGTCACCAACAAGGAGGAGATCCTCGACGGCATCGTGGAGGTCGTGGTGGGAGAGATCGAGACTCCACGAGAGGGGGCCGACTGGAAAGAGGCAATGAGACAGCGGGCGATCTCGGCCCGCGAGGTGCTCAGCCGCCACTCGTGGGCGATCGGACTGCTGGAAGCTCGCGATTCGAAGGGGCCGACGGCATTGCGCTACATCGACTCGATCCTCGGGAACCTGCGCTCGGCCGGCTTCTCGATCGAGAACGCCGTCCACGCCTTCTGGCTCCTCGACAGCTTCGTCTACGGACAGGTGATCCAGGAGACGAACTTGCCCATCAGCAGCTCGAAGGAGATGACCGAGTCGACGGGATCCACCCTCGAGCAGGACACGATGGATCAGTACCCGCATCTCGTCGAGATCGGAGAGCACGCAATGAGATCCGACTACACCGTCGACAAGGAGTTCGAATTTGGCCTCGATCTCATCCTCGAGGCACTCGACCAGAACTCGATGTCCGTCACCTCGTCCCAAAGCACGAGCGCCCCGGGATGACGAGTCGTCGAGGTTGCCGAGTCGAACCCTGATTCGACCCTCCTCGTTTGACGCCCGAACTGGGTTCCTCCTACGATTCACTGTAATCAATAGGTTGAAGGAATTGTCCTGCTCATGAGTGAATCGGAGCCATGGGGGTCCGCCCTCTCGACCACATCCGCCGACCGCATTTCGATCCGTGGATTCGACATTGCCGAGCTGGCCGGAAATGTGGGCTTCGCTTCCGTCCTCTACCTGCTCTATGTGGGTGAACTCCCCGAGCCGGGGCCAGCCCGACTCTTGGATGCGCTGATGGTGGCTTCCATCGACCATGGACCGGCCACACCGTCGGCATCGGCGGCTCGTCTGGCGATATCGGGCGGAGGGTCTCTACAGGCAGCCGGCGCAGCCGGTCTTCTCACCATGGGGAGATACCACGGTGCGGCGGTGGAGGACGCTCTCGACACTCTCCAGGTCGTGATCGCCGGGTCGGACGAGGGTCGGGAGGTCGCCGGGGCCGCCGAGCAGGTAGTACGCGAGCGCTTGTCCGCAGGGATGCGCGTGTCCGGCTTTGGGCACCGCGAGCACAAGGAACGCGATCCCCGTGTCGTCAGGTTGTTCGCCGTGGCCGATGAGACCGGGGTCGCCGGTCCACATATCGAGGCTTGCCTTGCGGTTGAGGCCGCGTTGAGCCGGGTCACCGGAAAAGAGCTCCCGATCAACATCGACGGGGCCTTGGCCGCAGCACTCGGCGATCTCGGTTTTCCGCCCAAGTTCACCAACGCCGTCTTCATGGTCGCCCGTCTCGCCGGCGTCCTGGGACACGCCGCCGAGGAACGCGAGATGTCGCCTATGAGGCACATCGACTTCCAGGATCCCGGATACACCGGGCCAGCTCCGAGATCGCTCCCCAAGGAGGAGTCCCCGTGAACGAAACCGTCGCAGCTCAGCTGGTGGATTACCTCGCCGACCGCGGAGTCAGACACGTCTTCGGCCTTTGTGGGCATACCAACATCGCTGTGCTGTCGGCGATGGAGCACAGCCCGGTCGAATTCATAAATGTCCGCCACGAACAGGTTGCCAGTCACGCCGCCGATGGATACGCCCGGGTCACCGGCAAGGCGTCAGTGTTGTTGACCCATCTGAGCCCGGGCCTCACCAATGCCGCGACCGGAGTCGCCAACGCGGCGCTCGATTGCATTCCGATGGTGGTGATCGCCGGGGATGTCCCGACGTTCTATCACGGCAAGCACCCCCATCAGGAAGTGAATCTCCACGCGGACGGCGCCCAATTCGAGATCTACCGACCCTTCGTCAAGCGTGCCTGGCGGGTCGACACACCGGAGTTGTTTCCCGAGATCATGGAGAAGGCTTTCTCCCTGGCCGAGTCGGGCCAACCGGGGCCCGTGTTGGTCGACGTGCCCATGGACGTCTTCTCTGCGCAGATCGACCCAGCCCTCTTTGCCCGATTGGCGCACAACACCAAGGACCTCGTGCCCCCGTCGATGGACGACGAGACCGCGGAGAAGATCGTCCATCGCCTCGTAGCGTCGGACCGGCCAGTGATGTACGTGGGTGGGGGGATCCATCTGGCCCGGGCGTCGGAGGAGTTGCGCACCTTCGTCGATCACATGTCGATCCCGGTCGCCCACAGCCTCATGGGCAAGGGCGCCCTGCCCGATGACCATCCGCTCGTGCTTGGCATGACCGGCTTTTGGGGAACCAGCCTGGTCAACCAGGCGTGCCTAGGAGCCGACACGATTCTCGCCATAGGCACCCGGTTCAAGGAGGCCGACAGCAGTTCCTGGTACCCCGGTTACACCTTCGATATACCGAAGGCTCGCCTGATTCACATCGACATCGAGCCCAGCGAGATCGGAAGGAACTTCCCTGCCGACCTCGGGGTGGTCGCAGATGCCAGGGCAGCTCTGAGAGTGCTGAACCGAGTCGCGCGAGAGCTCTATCCCGAGGGGCGCCCGCCGGGCGAGGAGGCCGCAGCCATCCTCCGGTTCAGACGCGAATTCGAATCATCAAATCGGGCTATGGCGACGAGCGACGACTGGCCGATGATGCCGGAGCGAATCCTGGCCGACACCCGGGCCGTCCTGCCCGCCGACGTCTACCTCACCACCGACGTCGGGTGGAACAAGAACGGCGTTGGCCAACAGTTCCCCATTCTCACACCGGGCACCTTCCTGACTCCGGGTGGGTTCGCGACCATGGGATTCGGACCGGGTGCCGCCATTGGTGCCAAATTCGCAGCCCCGACTAGGACGGTCGTCTCCCTGGTCGGCGACGGTGGCTTTGGCCAGAACCCGGCAATGTTGTCGACGGCGGTGGAGCATGATCTCGGCATCACGTGGATCGTGATGAACAACAACGCCTACGGGACCATTGCCGGTCTTCAGAAGGCGCATTTCGGCACGACGTACGGCACGACTTTTCCAGGGGCGATCGGTTCGGCATTGCCCGACTACGCCGCGATCGCCAGGGCGTATGGAGCCGAAGGCATCAAGGTCGAAGCCGCCGATCAGTTTCGGCCGGCGCTGGAGAAGGCATTGGCCATGGAGCGACCGGTCGTGATCGATGTAGCCATGGTCAACAATCCGACCCCGACCACCGGGCACTGGAACATCCTCGACATCTATTCGCCAGGTGAGGACGTGTCACACGTGGCGACCGATTGAAAGGAGCCGGCATGACGCGGGAGATCACAGCAGAAGAACGGGACCTCGCCGCCACGATGCTCAGTCGTGCCAGAGCCGCCATGGCCGAGATCGCCGACTACGACCAGGCAAGGGTGGACAGGTTGGCCCAGGCAATCGGGTGGGCCGTGGGCAACGAGGCGACCTTCACTCGACTCGGCCAGATGGGGGTCGACGAGAGCGGAGCCGGTGATCGAGCCGGACGTCCGGCAAAGCGATTCAAGATCCACGGCATTCTCCGTGACGCCCTACGTCAGCCCAGTGTCGGCGTCATCGAGGAAGACCCGGAGAAGGGGATCGTCAAGTACGCCAAACCGGCCGGAGTCATTGCCTCGATCGTCCCCATGACGAACCCGGCCCTCACCCCTCCAGGGACCGCCATCAACGCGATCAAGGCGAAGGATGCAGTGATCTTCTCGCCTCATCCCCGCACCAAGCGCACGACGTACGAGACGGTCGAGATCATGCGCGCTGTCATGGCGCGGGAGGGCGCCCCGGCGGACATCTTCCAATGTGTCGAAGAGCCATCCATCCCGCTGGCCCAGGAGCTGATGGCCGTTTGCGACATGACCCTTGCCACCGGCGGGCCCGCAATGGTCAAGGCCGCCTACAGCTCGGGCAAACCGGCGTTCGGTGTTGGTCAAGGGAACGCGACGATGGTGATCGACGAGACGGCCGACATCGAGGAAGCCGCTCGCAACACCCGACTCTCCAAGACTTCCGACTTTGGGTCAGGTTGCTCGGCGGACGGCAACATCCTGATCGACGACACGATCTACGACCGATTCGTCGGCCAATTGGAGCTCGAAGGCGGATATCTCGTCACCCCCGAGGAGAAGGACCTGCTCGAACGCGCCATGTGGGCCCCCGATGGCACCCGCACTATCGAGACCGTCGCCCAGCCTGCCTCCAAACTGGCGGTAGAGGCAGGGTTCGCCATCCCTGATGACCGGCTGTTTCATCATCGTCGAGCAGGAGGACATTGGAAAAGAGCACCGCTTCTCGGGCGAGAAGCTGACCTCAGTCCTTTCCGTGTATCGCTATCACGGATTCGAGGACGCACTCGACAAGGTCCGTCGCATCTACCAGGTGGCCGGGGCGGGCCACTCCTGTGGCATCTATTCGTTCGACGACGACCACATCGATCAGCTGGCGCGTGTGGCGCCGGTCAGCCGGATCATGGTTCGCCAACCTCAGTCGAAGGCCAACGCAGGATCTTTCACGAACGGCATGCCGATGACGTCCAGCCTCGGCTGTGGCATCTGGGGAGGCAATGTCACCAACGAGAACATCAGTCTCAAGCATTTCATGAACGTCACCTGGGTGAGTCGTCCCATCCCGGAGGACCGGCCGTCGGAGCAGGAGTTGTTCGGTGAGTTCTACGGGGCGGAGACCCCGTAGGGATCGACGATGAGCCGGCCTGAGTTCTCACTCGCATATCTGACCGCCTTCGGGACCGCTCCGGCCCGAATGGTCGACATCGCCGCCGAGACCGGTTACGACTACGTGAGTCTGCGTCTGACGCCGGTAACCGACCAAGAGCCGACATTTCCCTTCTTCACCGACCCATCCGTTGTTGCCGACGTCAAAGCACGAATGGCCGACACCGGGGTCTCGGTGCTCGACGTCGAACTGATCAGGGTCGGCCCGGACGACGACCCTGCCGAATATGGGAGCTTCATGGAGATCGCCTCCGACCTCGGTGCCCGGCATCTCATCATGCAGCTCCCCGACCCCGATCGGAGCCGCGCTGCAGAGCGGTTCGCCCAAACTTGCCAGATGGCGGCGCCGTACCGCATGACCGTCGATCTCGAATTCATACCGTGGTCCACGACCGAGGATCTCGCCGCCGCCGTCGAGATAGTGACCAAGGCAGATCAGCCAAATGGGGGCGTGCTCATCGATACCCTCCATTTCGCCCGGTCCAAATCATCAGTTGCAGACCTGCAGCTGCTGCCCGAGAACCTGTTCAATTTCGTCCAGCTCTGTGACGCCCCGTTCGAGGCTCCCAGGACACATGAAGGTCTGATCAATGCCGCCCGCACGGCTCGAAGCCTTCCCGGTCAGGCGGGCCTCGATCTGCGGCCTCTGATGGACGCCATCCCGAGGGTGCCATACTCGCTGGAAGTGCCCAACGACGTCATGCGGAACGATCTCGGGGTGGAGGAGTTTGCCCGACGCGTCCTGCGCGCCGGACAGACGTTCTTGGACCGGGACGAAACCGAATCGGCCAGGATCCGGACAGCACCGATGACCACCGTCCTGGTGATGAACGGCCCGAATCTGAATCTGCTCGGGACTCGCGAACCGGGTATCTACGGGTCGGAGACACTCCCCGAGATCGTCGGCCGGCTTCGCGACCACGCCACCGCTCGCGGAGTCGAGCTCAAGGATTTCCAGTCGAACACGGAGGGCGATCTGGTGACGATGCTCCACACCTCACGCGAGGAGGTGGACGGCGTGATCCTCAACGCTGGGGCGCTCACCCATTACAGCGTCGCTCTGAGAGACGCCATCTCCGGGACGGGATTGCCAGTGGTCGAGACCCACATCTCGAACGTGCACGCTCGGGAAGAGTTCCGCAAGACATCGGTGATCGCACCGGTCTGCGTTGGCATCGTGGCCGGATTCGGCGCCGAGAGTTATCTCGTGGCATTCGACGGGCTGATCCGGTACTTGGAGAAGCACGGCTCTGTCGAGGCCTGACCGGCCGAGGTCAGAACGAAGCCCAGATCTTCTCCGTGTCGAGACCCCGACCGGCGAGCACATCCGATGGCGCCGTCGGGGAGGCCAGATGCAATCGCCCCAGTCCGACGATGTCGGTCGCTCCCGATCGCACCCGGCCTGGGCGACATTGGGCATCCATTGCTGGAGGTAGCTGTACCCCGAGCCCACCACGAGCGAGTCCCGGCACGGCTTCCTTCAATCGCCTGGTCACATCGAGATGCCTGGCCACCCCAACAAGGGGATCCTCCGGTGGCAGGTACTCCCCGGGTGACACATTCAGGGCGGGTCTCTGCAGGTGACGCGCGTTGTAGGGGCTCGACCCGGTGATGCAGACCGGATTGACCCCCATGTTCACGCATCATCGTCAGGAGTCTCACCGGCTCGCTGAGATCGATGCTGTGCCCGCTCTCATCGGTGCCGAACCAATAGCGGTAGTTGCCATCGGTGATCGGACGACCCACCCCGTGTTCATCCGCGACATGGGTCACGGTGTCGAAGGCACTGAGACGGAGGGCGAGCCGAATACCGGGGACCGCAGACTTGGCCCCTGACACGATGGAGGTGAGAAACCGAACACGGTTCTCGAACGACCCACCGAAATCCCCCGGTCGCTCGAATGCGCCGAGCAGCTCGTGACCGAGATAGCCATGACAAGCCTTCAGATCGACGAAGTCGAATCCAGCTTCTGCCACGAGCCCCACTGCCGCGACGTAGGTCTCGATCAACCCGTAGATCTCATCGTCGCCGAGGAGTGGCTGGCTTGGTGGCGGACCGACAGTCCGGTCGAGATAGGGGTGATGACGTACCGACACCGGTGAGCTCACGGCATGTGGCTTGCTGTATCGCCCGGAATGAGTGAGCTGCAGTCCAACCTTGAAATCCGCTGAGTCGCCATGAGCCTGGCGGTGGGCCTCGACGGCCGCCAGACGGAGCTTCTCGAGACCGGGCAGCGTGCTTCGGTCGACCAGCAACTGCTGGGGAGAGCTACGACCGTCGGCGCGCACTGCGGCCGACTCTCCCCAGATCAGCTTGGCGCCGCTTCGCCCCAGCCTCCGCCAGCGTTCCAAACTGGCATCCGTGGGATTCCCTTCCTCGTCGCTGTCCCATCCCTCCAGAGGGAGGATGCAGAACCTGTTGCCCACGACGAAATCCATCGATATCGACCGGCCAGCTCAGCGGGCCCGATGGGGCGGGCTCGAGGACTGCGTCGAAGGGGATCGCCACGCCCAGATCCTGAACTCGGCTCTCGAATTCGCCAGGCGTGGTCATGGAGCGCAACGGTCTATACGGCAAGGTCGAGCCCCTTCATCGTCGATCGCATAGCTGAGGAACTCGATCTCCAGGGCCAGGTCGTGATTCGACACCTTGGTATGCACCGATCCGTGATCGAGGTTGGTGACGACCGTCGTGTTGCGCAGCGAATAGCGATCGGACCGATCGGCCAACGCCGGCCAGTCTCTCGTGGAGGTCACGCACCAGCCCGGCCGATTCGAGGGTCACTCCGTAATGCCAGATGTCGTCTCCCGCCAAGCGCGACCTGAACATGCCTGTGTCCAACGCGCTCATCTCGGACATTCATTGATTCCCGGGCAGACATTGCATCAAATCCGAAGGTCAGCACGGCGGTGGATGTCGAAGACCTCGAGCTCGAGGGCCCGCCCCTGATATCCGACCCACACCTGAGCCATCTCGACAAACGCACCCACACGATCCTGGAAAGCCTCCGAGGCGGGAATTCGCTTGGTTCCGACGACACTTGCCCCCAATCGGTCCGCCCAGATCGGGACACCCTCCAGGTAGATGTCGAGCGGCTCGGCGATGCTGAATCCGATATGAGCGACATCCGACCCCGTCGGTTGCATCCAGCACTGCCTCGACCAAATGCGGCTCGCCGCCGAAGAACTCTTCCATGAGCGACCGTTGCCCGACCGACCTCAGCTCCGTTGCGGCCATGATCGATGTCATCAGATCACTCCCGATGCCACGAGTCAGCGCCGAAGCGCTGTCGAGTCCCTTGAGGGCGAGCACCCGCTTGTGCCTCCGGCGCCAAAGCCGAATCCTGGCTCTGCTCTCGGCCACCCGCCTCATCGCCGTATCAAGCCGGCTCGTCGATCTTCACCAACCCGCCGAGGAACAGGCTTCCGATCTGCGGATGCTCGAGGATCTCGTCCGCCCGCCCTTCCAGGACCGCCCGGCCTTGTTGGAGAACGATCCCGAAGTCGCTCACCTCCAGCGCCTTCTTCGCGTTTTGCTCGATCATCAACACCGTGATCCCGGTCTCGACGAGGCCCCGGAGCAGACCGAAGACCTGGCTGACGAGGAGAGGCGACAAACCGATCGAGGGTTCGTCGATCAAGAGGAGACGTGGCTCGAGGAGAAGGGCCCGACCCACCTCGAGCATCTTTTGCTCCCCCCCGCTGAGGGTGCCCGCCTGTTGGTTCGACTTGTTCGCCAACACCGGGAACTGCTGAAAGGCAATGGTGTCGATCCGATCACGGGTCAGTTCGAGATCCTTGAGGCTGACGCCGCCCAACTCCAGATTGTCTCTCACCGACATGCGGGGGAAGATGTTTCTGCCCTGAGGGACGAAGGCGATACCCCGGTTCAACAACTCCAACTGTGGCGACCCGACGATGTCGTCGCCGTCGTAGACGATTCGACCCGACTCGACCTTCACCATGCCGAACACGGCTTTGAGTGCCGTGGACTTGCCGGCCCCGTTGGGCCCGATGACCGTCGTCATGGAGTGACTGTTCACGTCGAAGGTGGTCTCGTGGAGCACGGTTGCCATCCCGTATCCGGCCACGACCGCATCGAGCCGGAGTATCGAGGTGTCAGGCACCGAGGTAGACCTTGACGACCCGGGGATCGGCCCTCACCTCAGCAGGTGTGCCTTCCATCAGAATCGACCCTTCCGCCATGACTATCACCCGACTGGCCAGCCCGAAGATGAACTCCATGTTGTGCTCCACAATGGCGAAGGTGACTCCCTGTTCGGTGTTGAGCTCACGAATCCTGCCTTCCAGGTCTCCGAGCATCCCCGGGTTCACCCCTCCCGCAGGCTCGTCGAGGAAGACGACCTCCGGGTTGGCCATGAACGCCATCGCTGTGTCGAGCAGCTTCTTCTGGCCAAACGAGAGGCTCGCGGCGTATTGGTCGGCAAGGTGCCCGAGCCGGAACCGATTCAGGACCGCATCGACAGTCGCGTCGAGACCCAGGTTCGGGCTCTTGAAGAGCGTGCCTGCGATGGTCGAGATATGAGGCTGGGCCGCAGTCATCAGGTTCTCCCGCACGGTCATTGAATCGAACACCTGGAGAAGCTGGAACGTGCGCGCCAGCCCGTACTTGGCCCGGCGATGGGGCATCCATTTCGTGACGTCGGTCTCGCCCACGGTCACGGTGCCGCCATCGGACCGATATTGCCCCAGCACGCAGTTGAAGAGGGTCGTCTTGCCGCATCCATTGGGACCGATTAGGCCAAGGATCTCGCCCGGGTACACATCGAAGGAGACATCGTTGACCGCGGTGATGCCGCCAAAGCGCTTGGACACGTTGCGCACACTCACCAACGGCGTCCTCGCCTCGGCGATGGCGCTGACGGTCATGTTCCCCTCCTCTTGGCGGCGATGCTGGCCCTGAACAGGTTGAAGCTGCCGGCGATCCCTCTCGGCGCCACGATCAGGACGACGATGGCGAGCAGACCAAACCAGAACCTGTACCAGTCACCGAGAACACGCAGAGAGTCGGAGACGATGGTGATGAACGACGTCCCGATGAGGGGCCCGGCCAGTGTCCCCAAACCACCTATGACCGTTGCGAAGAGAAAGTCGAAGGACTGTCCGAGGAAGAAACTTCGTGGCTCGATGTACTCCAACAGACGCGCATAGAGGGCCCCGGCACCCCCGGCCAGCCCGGAACCGATGGCGAAGGCCAGCAATGTGTAGGTGCGGACATCGATCCCGAGACTCGACGCTCGTTGGGAATTGTCCCGAATCGCCTTGAACGACCTGCCCCATGGTGAGCGAACGATCCACCAAACGATGATCATCGTCAGCACGAGGAATGCGAGACAAAGGTAGTAGTAGTTCTGCAACGGGGTCATGTCGATTCCGAGGACCTCGAGGTCCTGTCTCCTAACGATGATGCCCCTAGAGCCATTTGTGATGCCGACCTCGTTGTTGAAGACGATGTAGACGAGGACATTGAAGGCCAGAGTCACGAACGCGAGCCACGGGCCACGCACCCGCAGGCCAGCCATGCCGATCAGGATGCTGAACAGCATGGCGACCGCGATCGCGATCACCATTGTCAGCAGAAAAGGGAGATCGGGCAGGTCGATCACGATCCCGAACGCTTCGATCTCGCGGCCGGAGTCGAGGAGCACCGACGTGTAGGCGCCGATGCCCAGGAATGCAGCCTGCGCGATCGATACCTGCCCCGCATATCCGAACATGAGGTTCATCCCGATCACACACACCGAGAAGACCGCATAGAGCCCGAAGTCGGTGAGGGTCGAGTTCGCCCGACCGAAGGGAAAGACGACCAGGAATGCCACGAAACAGACGGTGGACATGACTCGCACGGCAGTGCCGTTCCTGCTGGCCCTGGGGATGAGGAGATTCGCCCCGAGGACTCCGGCGAGGACGAGCACCCACAGCCACATGACCGGTGTGAACTCGGATCTGCCGATTGGGAACCACACGAGGAAGGCCATTGCAAGCGTCAAGCCGGCAATTAGGAGAGGGGACAAGACGCCGCGGTCTTCAGACCTGGCCCGGGTCAGCTCGCGGTCATCGACGATCTGATCCCGGCCGCTCATACGATCCGCTCCTCAGGCCGACCGAACAGTCCCTGTGGCCGCCAGAGGATGACGATGATCATCAGGACGAGGGGGATGAACTCCCTGTAGGCGCTGGACAGATAGGTGCCCGACCAGTTCTGGATGACACCGACCAGGAACCCACCGAACAGTGCTCCCCTCACCTGGTTGAAGCCCCCGATGATCGCCGCGGTGAACGCAGCCAAACCGAGAGAGATGCCGCCGTCGAATCGTGCTGTCGTCACCGGGGCCACGAGCAAAGCGGCAACAGTGACCAGCGCTGCGTTGATGGCGAAGGTGTAGAAGACCATCCGATTCACCGGAATCCCCAACACGCGAGCCGTCTCCTGGTTCTGGGCGGTCGCCTGCATCTGCCTCCCGGTGTAGGTGCGATTGAGGAAGAATTGGAGGCCGATGATCACGACAGTCGCGACGACGAGGACACCGACGTCGATGGCAGTGATGGACACACCCCCGACGTTCCATACGTAGTTGCCGAATGGTGAGGGAAACCTCTGGGGGGCGGCGCCGAAGGAGATGCGCAGGTATTCGCGCATCACGAGAGCCAATCCCAAGGTCGCGATCACTAGCGGGATGTCGTCCCCGCCGGGCTCGAGCAGCTGGTCGACCATCGTTCGCTTGAACACGTAGCCGAGCAGGAAGATCATCAGGGGCACCGTGATCGCGAAGGCGGCGATGATGCCCAGCTGCGGAATGGGACCGACGAGTTGGGTCCCCCCGATCAGGGGTATGAACTCGGGTATGCCGATCACCGGCTGCTGGGTGAGAACCAGCATCACCACTGCGGGCAGCACGATGAATTCCCCGTGAGCGAAGTTGATTGCGCCGGCGGTCTGCCATAGGAGCGCGAAACCGACTGCGGCGATGGCGAAAACCGCGCCGGTGGCCAGCCCGGAGAAAGTGACCTGTAGGAACTGCTCCATGAACGGGTGTGGGCGGCGACGCTAATCGGCCGACGTCGGCTTGCGCTGACGTCGGCCGATCAACTCACTCAGTGAGACCCTTGCTTCAGCAGCCTCGTTCCGACAGGTTGTCGAGCGGTGGCGCACTGGCAGCCACCACACCGACGCCATCGACGACCTCGAGGATGAAGCTCTCACGGTCGAGGTCTCCATTGCCATCGAAGGTCACATCAAGAAGCACACCCGGCTCGTCATCCACCGTGATCGTGGCGCAGTGCAACTGATCAGCGAGGGCGAGACGATCGAATCCACCGATCCTCTCGGTCATCTCCTTGACGTAGTGCACCGACATGTAGCCCTTGATGTTGTTGTGGTCCACTCCCTCGATACCGGGGTGGAACTCCTCATGGGCGGTGCGCCAGTCGGCGAACACATCCGCACCGGCAGCCAGGTTCGAGTGCGACTTGGCTCCATCGCCGGCGCCGGGCTGGGCGAGCTCCAGCGAGGCAGGGGAAGTGAGCACGTCACCGCCGTACAGGGGCTTTGCCAGACCCTGGGCCGTCCGCTCGTCGAGGAAGGCACCCGTCTCGATCTCCGTCATGTAGACGAACACCGAGTCGGAGTCCGAGGCGATCAATTGAGCCACCTCACCCGACTGGTCGAGCTGATCTGGCTGCACCAGGATCTCCTCGCCTATCTCGATGCCCTCGGCTTCCATCGCGTCGCGATGTGCCCCGGCGCCTCCGGCTCCGAACTCGTCGTTCTTGTAGATGATGTCGACCTTCTGCACGCCTTCTTCAAGCATGAACTCCACGAGCTTGGGAGCGGCGTTGTCACCGCCGAACGAGGTTCGGAAGATGAAGTTGTTGTCGCCGTTCAGCTCTCGGTTGGTGATGTCGGGAGCTTCGGCACCGACAAACTGCGGGATCTCGGCTTCCTGTGCTACGACCATGTTGACGATGGTCACGCTGGAGAACACGGTCCCGAGGAGGGCGTAGGGGTCCAACTCCACACCTTCGGAGACGACTTGCAAGCCGATGTCCGGGTCACCCTGAGTGCCCTCGAACTGGACTTCCACCGTGCACCCGAGGATTCCGCCCTCATTGTTGACGTCGGCGATGGCGTGCTCGATCCCGGCGCGCCAGTTGACGCCCGCAGGCTGGTTCTCTTCATAGGGCGCGAAAAGGAACACGCTGTTGTTCTCGTGGGGACACTCAGCCTCGGCGGCCGCCGTGGTGGTGGCTCCCGCCGCAGTCGTCGTGGTCTCGGCCTCGTCGCCCGCGGTCGTAGTCGCCTCTTCGCCGGCGGACGTCGTCGTCCCTTCCTCGCCACCGGTGCCTCCGCAAGCTGCCATCAGCAACGTGAGCACCGCCAGCAAGGCCAGCAACCGGTTCCCTCGCTTCTCGGTCATCTCATCCTCCTCCACGGGAACCCGCCCTCATCGCGCATTCCCGAATTGAATGCAGTGAATATAGCGATAAGGTTCGCGGTGCGTCAATTGATTGGAAGCAGCGCCCGCATCTCGATCTCCACCCCCGTGGCGACCTCGTCGGGCAGGTCGATCCCGGTGAAGTGATGGAAAGCGTCGAGAGCCTGGCCGAGAAAGAGCTCCAATCCGTCGAAGACCATCAGTCCAGCCTCCATCGCCCTTTGCACCAATGGCGTGTGCACCGGTGTGTAGACCGCGTCGAACAGCCACTGCTGTCCGCCGATCGCGTCGAGCGAGACAGGAGTCCCAGGCGAGAAGTGCATACCGAGAGGTGTCCCGTTGAAGATCCCGGTCGCCGCTCGAACAGCCGCTTCCTGGGTGGCTCGGCTCACGGCTGTTCCCGGGAAGCTCCGAACGAGATCGTGCACTAGCTTCGCCGCCCGACCTGGGTCGAGGTCCGAGACCCGTATCTCCTCGGCACCCAGGCCGGCGAAGGCGAAGGCGGCCGCCCGTCCCACGCCTCCCGCGCCGATTATCGCCACCCTCCCTGGTGTCTCCGCCCCCATCCGCTCCCGCCACCGACGCTGCAGACCGGAGTGATCCGTGTTGAAGCCGCTGACGACATTATCGGGTCCGAACACGAGAGTGTTGACCGCCCCAATCGAGTTCACGCCTGGCCCGGCGAGGTCCGCGAGGTCCAGGGCGGCTTGCTTGAACGGGTAGGTGACGTTGATGCCGTCGAACCCCTGTGAACTGACACCCCGGATCACCGCGGCCAACTCCTCTGCGTCGAGGTCCGGTTGGGCGAGCAGGTCGTAAGTGACGTCCAATCCCATCCGTGCCCCGGCCTCGATGTGAAATGCCGGCGCCAGGGAACGGCTGATATTCGAGCCAATGAGCCCAAGCCGAATGCGTCGAGTCAATCCTGTGCCAGGTCTTGGGAACTGTCGCTGGATCCGTCCATCGCCCAGAGGCGTTTCAGTGACGCCGATCCGGTGGTGACACGATGACCATCTCGACCCAGCGGTGAGACGATTCTCACGACCTCTCCGTATTCCTGGGCGAGCTCGATGTCGCCATCGACGACTGCGTGGAACAAGTTGGCATGCGCCTCGATCCGTCGACGCTCCCGGGAGGCTTCGGGCCCGGTATCGGGGAAGTCCACATCGATGATCAGAGCCTCGGCTGCATCGAGGAGGTTCTGGTAGATCAAACGCAAAGTGGCGCTGTCTGCAAGCTTCAACAGCAACCGGTGCCCCCTCCATATGACGCGCTGGGTATCGAAGGAGATCTCGGCGTTGTCGAGATGTCCTGCGATCGCATCGAGTTCGGCGAGGTCTTTGGGGTCCCGATCGGCGGCTCGGGCAGCCGAGACGCCGAGGAGCGAGGTGAGGGCCTCTCGCAACTCGATATTCTCCCCGAGCGACTGGGCGTTTCTCGCCCACAATTGCTTTGTACCGAGGCGAAGCACCGGTTGAGACTGGGCGACGAAGACACCACCCTTCGGGCCCCGTCTCAGGGAGACCAACCCGTCATTGGCGAGGAGCTTCAGGGCCTGATCGAGAGTCGGCCCGGCGACTCTGAACTCGGCTTGTAGCTCGGACTTGAGACCGATCCGATCACCAGGCTCCAGATGCCCATCGGTGATCCGCTGCTCGATGACGCTCCGGATCCACTCCGGTACCGATTCCAATCTATCCATCAACGTTCATTCGGTCTCGACGATCCACGAAACAGGGTGGCCCACCCTCGGCGCTATTTTAGCCTCAATGAGTTTAGGGAATGGCGGCCTGATCCCCACAGGGACATCGGACCTGTACAGCATTATCGGGCACCCGGTCACTCAGGTCCAGGCCCCGGGACTGTTCAACCAGTTCTTCGCAGAAACCGGAGCCGACGCGGTTTTCGTCGCCCTCGATCTCGACCCTGAGGGGGTCAGGTCCTTCTTCGAGGCAATGAGGGTCGCCGCCAATTACCGCGGGGGATTCGTGACCGTTCCTCACAAGGGAGCCGCTTCAGGCTGCATGGACGAGCTCACAACCCGGGCTCGTGCGCTCGGGTCAGTCAATGCCGTCAAGAACGACCATGGCCGGCTGATCGGCGACATGACCGATGGGCCCGCGTTCCTCGAGGCAACCCGAGGGCGCGGGCTGGATGTTCGGGGTCGCCGAGTGGCGATGATCGGCGGGGGTCACGCAGCGACGGCGATAGCACATGCCTGCGCCGAACAGGGAGCAGCGGAACTGGTGATGAGCGTCCGCCGCACTGAGCGCCATGCCGAGCTGCGCCGGATAGTCGAGTCGGTCCCCGAACCACCCCAGCTCAGCTTCGACCTCGAAACCCTGGATGGGTTCGATCTCGTCATCAACGGGACGACCGTGGGGATGGCGGACGACCCCAATGTCCCGTTCCCGGTCGACACGATGTCGCCGTCGTCACTCATAGCCGAGGTGGTGACTCAGCCAAGGGTGACTCCTTGGCTAAGAGCCGCGCTCGACCGAGGCTGTCGTGTCCAGTACGGACGGGACATGACGCGTGCCCAGACCCAGCTGGTCGGACCGTGGTGGGGTCTCGATCTCCCCCTTGTGGATTGGGACGCCGGCTAGGTCAGTCTATTTTCAAGCGGGAATCGGGGCTACGGGTCTCGACCGATATCCTCTAAAGCGATGACGCCTGACAACAACCTCGTGCTCACCGGGTTCATGGGGACCGGAAAGACGACCGTCGGGCAACAGTTGGCTCGAAAACTCGGCCGTGAGTTCGTCGACACTGATCTCGTCATCGAAGAACGCCACGGCCCGATCCACGAGATCTTCGAGAGACAAGGAGAGACTGCGTTCCGTGACATCGAGCGCTCCTTGGCGCACGAGCTCGGCCAGCGAAAGGGCCTCGTGATCGCAACGGGTGGCCGAATGCTCCTCGATCGGGAGAACTTCAAGGCCTTGAGCAAGAACGGTCGGATCTTCTGTCTGGTAGCCACACCTGAGGAGATCTACGACCGGGTGACGGGCGATCCTGTCCGCGTCAACCGTCCGTTACTCGAAGTGGCGGACCCCAAGCAACGGATCATCGAGCTGCTTGGCGAACGTGGTCCGGACTACGAACGCTTCCCTCAGCTGACCACTGATCAAATCGAGCCGGACGGCATCGCGGAGGAACTCGCCGACCTGTGGGAAGGGCACGACACCTACCCGATAGCAAATCCAAGCGGCGGCTACGAGTTCACGGTTGGCGCCGGGATCCTTCCATTTCTCCACCAGCTTGCATCGATACGTGGCCCATCGGTCGTCATCACCGATGACGTTGTCTATGACCTGTATGGGCATAGCCTCGGCGATTCAGACCTGACGATCACGTTGCCGGCCGGCCGCCACCAGAAGACGGTGGATTCGGTCCAGATCGTGTACGACCGGCTACTCGAAGCGGGTATTGATCGCTCGGCAACCATCGTTTCGCTCGGGACCAGCATCATCGGTGACATCGCCGGCTTCGCGGCGGCCACGTACCTGCGCGGGGTGGATCTCGTCCACTGTCCCACCAACCTCATCGCCATGATCGACACGAGTATCGGCGGCAAGGTGGGTCTGGATACTCCCCAGGGGAGAAACCTGGTCGGGCTCTACAAGCAGCCGAAGGCGGTGCTTGCCGACGTGGCCACGCTGCAGACTCTGCCCGATCGAGATTTCTTCTCGGGCCTGGCAGAAGTCATCAAGCACGGGCTGATCGCGAGCTCCTTCTTGCTCGACCACATCAAAGAGACCGACTGGCGCAGCAATACGCGGTTGTCACCAGGAGCCCTCGCCAATCTCCAGTATCTCGTCGCTCAGGCGATACAGATCAAGATCGCAATCGTCCAGGAGGACCCGTTCGAGGAATCGGGTCGTCGAACCGTCCTCAACCTCGGTCATACCTTTGCCTACGCGATCGAACACACCACTGGCGGTGAATGGAATCATGGCGAGGCAGTGGCTGTCGGCCTCATCGCGTCCGCGCGTCTGTCTGAGCTCACCGGCCACGCCGCCACGGGGTTGTCCGACGTAGTGGAGGCCTTCGTCTCACACGTCGGGCTGTCGACGCGACTACCCGACGGAATCCCTCCGCGAGCCCTCGTAGAAGCGATGCAGACAGACAAGAAGAGGGTTGGCGGTCAGCTCAGATTCGTGCTTCTCAGAGATGTCGGAGACCCATTCGTAGCCGATGACATCACCGAGTCGGAAGTGCTCGAGGTGCTCGAGGGGATGTACCAGAACGGATCGGCTGAGCAGCACGACGTCACTGCCCACACGGCGTAGGGGTCATCAGAACAGAGCCGACCTCGCTTACCTGGACCGGGGTCACGGCCCGCCGGATGGCCCGCCACGCCTTGACCGGGCCGGCAAGCGACCTCAGCGCAGCGGACATCGCCGGCGTGATGTGCGGTGCCCATGCCCAGGTTCTCAGCGCCGCTGAGTTCTCGATCGGGAGGCGCATCGCCGGGGCGACCCGCGCCCACGTCCAGCGAGCCCTTTGGGAGGAACGCACGCTGGTCAAGACCTTCGGTCCGCGCGGCACGGTGCACCTGCTGCCCACCGCCGACCTGCCGATGTGGACCGGGGCGTTGTCGGCCTTGCCGTCCTCGGTCCCGATGCATCCTGAGCCGGTCCGATTCACACCCGAGCAGGCCGACGAGGTCATCGCGGCCATCGGCGACTCCCTTACGGACGCTGAGCTAACCGTGGACGAGCTGACCGAGGCGATTGTGGACCGAACCGGCGCGTGGGCCGGTGAACGAACAATGGACGCGTTTCAGGACAAGTGGCCACGCTGGCGCCTGCTGACCAGCACGGCCGCACACCGCGGTGTGCTCTGCTTCGGGCCGAACCGGGGCCGAAACGTGACCTACACCAACCCCCACCGCTGGCTGCCAGGCTTCCAACCCGACGACGACGCGGTGGCGATCCGCACCCTCGTCACGCGATACCTTCACGCCTACGGCCCGGCCACGCCCCAGCACTTTGCCCGATGGCTCAACATTCCGCCGCGGAGGGCAGTCGATCTCTTCAACGAGCTCGCATCCGGCCTGGAGGAGGTAGAGATGGAAGGTGAGGCGGCGTGGGTGATTGTCGGCGATGTCGGGACGCCGAACCAGCCGCACAGGGGGATCACCCTGTTGCCCTACTTCGATGCTTTCGTCGTTGCCGGTCAGCCTCGGAACCTGCTCTATCCGGGCGCGGCGGCGATCCGTGCCCTCACCCCGTCGGGCCAGGCCGGCAACTACCCGGTACTCCTTATCGATGGTGTGGTTGGTGGCGTTTGGCACCAGAAGCGATCCGGTCAAAACCTCGCCATCACCGTCGAACCGCTGAGCAAGTTGACGACAACCCAACGTCGTCAGCTCGATGAGGAAGTAGATCTCTTAGGCCAGGTCATGGAGGCCAAGCCAACCCTGACGATTGGCGCCGTGACGGTGGGAGCCCACGCCTGAGTGTCAGATGCGGCTCGCGTACGCGAATCTCTCGAAAGGCCACTTTTCCGCCAGCCACTCGCTGACGGACCGCCACACCACCGGATCCATTTCGGCTCGGCTCGCCGTAACCCACGAGCTGACCTCGGCGTCGTGTCCCTCGTCCTCAGCGGGGTCGATGTAGAGGCACCCGATCACGTCGTCCCCGTCGAGGACGGAGTAGGCGAACGCCTTCCGGTCGGTGAACTCGCGGGCGTGTCCCTCCAGATCTGACATGTTCTCCTCGATCGTCATGGGTGATGGCCAGCCACCGTCCATGCCGGGCGTGGCGCGGATGTGCTCGATGCTCGACATCCACGCCCTGTGGTCACGTTCGTTGTGGGCCGGCCCCAACGGCTCGAGCCGAAAACCGGGACCTGCGAAGTCCGTCGGCACAACGAAGTCGTCCGGAACGAACATGACGGCGGCTACGACCGGTCGTCGGTCTCGGCGTCGACGATCTCGTATTGCAGGACTTCCTGCGACTCCCAATCCGGGCGCACGCGGCGGTTGCCGGTGAGCACATTGGCGCGACCCGACAGCCTTTTCGTGATGTTGCGGTAGACCATGTCCCTCACAGCCGGGATCAGGAGCAGGAAGCCGAGAGTGTCGGTGATGAATCCCGGTGAGATCAGAAAGGCGCCGGACACGAGGATGGCGGCCCCGTCACTCAGCTCACGCCCCGGGAGCACCCCCTGGTTCACCTTGCCCCGGAACCGACCCCATACCGAGACCCCGGCGCGACGGACCAGGACGGATCCCAGCACCGCTGTGACCAGGGCAATGCCGAGGGCCCAGCCGAACCCGATCATCGATCCGACCCAGATGAATGCCGCCATCTCGGCAAGGGCCACGACAGTGAAGAGAAACACCAACCGCATCGACACCAACGCTACCGGCGGCCGCGACTAACGACTCTCAATCGCCCCAGAACACCGACGGATTCAAAGTTCGATCCGGATCGAGCGCTTCCTTGACACGGCGCTGCAACTCCAGGACTGCAGGCTCTGTGGTCCGCCGCCACCAATCGGCCTTGGCGACGCCGATCCCGTGCTCGCTGGCAATGACGCCATCGAAGGCGACGACGAGCTCCAGCACACGGTCGACCACCTCCTCGGGATCATGACTGCCAACGACATTCACGTGGAAGTTCCCTTCCGCCAGGTGCCCGAATAGGTAGGTCTGCCCTCCGAGGTCCAGGTGTTCAACCGCAATGGCGAAGTCGTCGACCCGATCGAGCGGGACCGCCACGTCGAGCTTGACCGGGATCCCCAGACCGTTGAGCGTCTCAGTAATCGACTCCCGGTAAGCCCAAAGCGTGCGATCCACGACCGCGACGGCATTCTCAGGAACAGGAGGAGGATCTCCGGATTCGATGAGAACGTAGAAAGGAGCTTCAGAAGTGAGGGGTTTGGGGAGGCCACGATGTTCGATCACTGCCTCCAGACAGGCCCTGTCGAAGAACTCGATCGCACGGACCTCGGGGCCAAGGAAGCCGAGACCCTCGCCGAGCGTCTTCAGGGCCACGAGCACCACCATCGGCGCCCCCGCCTCACCTGGCTGAAGTCTCAGCGTCGCCGCCGTGATGACACCGAGGGTCCCTTCACTGCCGACCATCATCTGTAGAGGATCGGGGCCGAGGCTCGCTTTGGGCATCCCGTCGAGGCCGGACAGAAGAGTCCCGTCGGCCAAGACCACTTCCAGGCCCAGCACTTGACGACGGGTGTCCCCGTTGGACACGACATGTGTGCCCCCGGCATTGGTGGCAATTGTCCCTCCGATCGTGGCCGAGTCACGGGAGGCGAGATCGACCCCGTACCGGAGCCCGGCCCGACGAGCGTGCTCCTGGACGGATCCGATCGTGACTCCCGCCCCGACCGTCACCGAGAGCTTCCCGGCGTCAATAGGCCCTATCTGGTCGAGACGTCGCAGCGAGAGCACGATCTCGCCGTGGTGAGGCACCGAGCCCCCGACCAGACCGGTATTCCCGCCCTGGGGCACCACCGCCATCCGGGCGCTGTGACAGATCCGGAGCAACGCCTGGACATCTTCAACGGAACCTGGCCTTATCACTGCGGCGGTGTGGCCCGTCCACCGACCGGTCCAGTCACGGACATAGCCGACCACCATGTCGGGCTCAGTCAGGACATGAGCCTCGCCCACGACCTCGCGGAGCGCCCTGAGGACGGCCTCTTCGCTCCCGAACGTCATCGAGCGACTCTATGCAGCGCGGCTTCCTGCTCTCCGCCGGTTCCCAAAATGTGCATTCGCATTAGGTTGGAGAGTCACAACCATGCCGATGACCGAGTTTCACTACGAGCCGCTGTCTTATCTCGATGCGTCATTCCTGGCGCTGGAGACCAAGACCAGCCACATGCATGTCGCCGGGGTGGCGCTCCTCGATGCCGCCCCGCTGAAGGGCGAGGACGGTGGCATCGACATCGCCCGTATCCGTGCCCATGTCGAGTCGAAATTGCGCTACATACCGCGCTACCGACAACGACTCGACTGGGTTCCATTCGACAGGCGACCGGTCTGGGTGGACGACGAGCATTTTTCCATTGACTACCACCTCCGCCACAGCTCACTCCCCCGCCCAGGAACCGAGAGCCAGCTCAAACAACTAGCCGGGCGAATCGTCTCCACCCCGCTCGACAGGAGCAAGCCACTCTGGGAGCTCTGGGTCGTCGAGGGGCTCGACGACGATCGGTTCGCCCTGATCGCCAAGATCCACCACTGCATGATCGACGGCCTCTCCGGGGTGGACCTGACGACCATCCTGCTCAACGTCGTCCCCAGCTCCGAGGTCGAAGAGCCAGAAGTTTGGGTGCCACGTCCCGCCCCCACCCCCACCCAACTCTCGGTGGCCGAGGTCGCTCGTCTCACCGGTCGCCTGGTCGACCGACTCACTCACCTGTCGGAGGCGGTGCGAGACGGCGTCATGCTCACCGATCGAACGCTCGACAAATCGGCGGCTGCCTTCTCATCCCTCCGCTCGGGCTGGCTGCGAGCCGCCGACCGCACGCCGCTCAACCCTGATATCGGTCCCAACCGGCGGTTCGACTGGACGGATACGCCTCTCGAGGCCATCAAGGATCTCAAGAACAAGCTCGGCGGCTCGGTCAACGACGTCGTGCTCGCCATCACCGCGGGCGCGGTGCGACAGTTCCTCATCGAGGAGCGTGGCTACGACGTCAGCGGCGCCGAGTTCCGGGTGATGAATCCGGTGTCGACCCGCAGCGCGGCCCAGCGAGGCGCTCTCGGCAATCAGATCGCCATGTGGCTCCTCGACCTTCCGATTCAGGAGGCCGACCCTCGGGTCCGGTTCGAGAAGGTCAGGGAGGCAACGGGCAACCTGAAGAAGACGAACCAGGCGCTGGGAGCGGCGACCCTCGTCGAAATCAGTTCGGGAACACCGATCACCCTGCTCTCGCTGGCAAATCGCGTCGTGGGGCAGAAGATCAGGCCCTTCAACATGACGGTGACCAACATCCCCGGCCCGCAGTTCCCGATGTATCTGTTGGAGTCAGAGATGATCGCCAACTACGCGATGGTTCCGTTGTGGGCGCAGCACGGGCTCGGAATCGCCCTCTTCTCCTACAACGGGCGCCTGCTCTGGGGCATTCACGCCGATTACGACACGCTGCCCGACTCCGACCGCTTCCTTGCAGCCATCCAGGACTCGTTCCGGGAGCTTCAGAACCTGCCGTCGTGAGCAATCTCGATCTCGCCGACGGGCTGCGGATGATGCAGCAGGCGGGAGAGGATGGATACTTCGGGCACGAGGCCCATCTCCGATTCGCCTGGACCGTGCTCGAAGAAGCCGACGACGTGGAGGATGCCGAACGGGTCACCTGCCTGACGATCCGCCATGCGGCCGACATCGGCGGTAACCCCGCCAAGTACCACGCCACCGTCACGATGTTCTGGATCCGGCTGCTCGCGCATTTGCGAGAAGCCCATCCCGACGTAACGTCGGTCGGGCAAATGCTCGATGTGTACCCGCCGCTTGGCGATCCTTCACTGCCCGAAAGACATTGGTCGAACCTCGACAGCGAAGAGTCGAAGACATCCTGGGTTGATCCGGATCTGATCCCGCTTCCGTGACGTTGCTCGCTGCGCTGGCCGGCGCCGTGGCCATTTCCTTCTCGGCCATCCTCTACGCCCTGGCCGAGGTATCACCGATCACGGGAGCGTTCTTCCGTGTGTTCTACGCACTCCCGATCCTGTTCGTTCTGTGGTGGGTGCGGCGCCGGGAAGATCACCGAACCCACAACAAGCGGTGGGTAGCGGTGGCCGCCGGGATCTTCCTCGGCCTCGACATCCTGGTCTGGCACATCTCTATCGAATACATCGGCGCCGGCCTGTCGACGCTCATCGCCAATTCACAGGTGGTCGTCGTAGCGGTGATCGCCTGGATCTTTCTCGGCGAGCGCCCCAGCCGTCAGGTGGCCATCGCCGTACCCGTGGTCTTGATCGGCGTGAGCCTGGTGAGCGGTCTCGGCCGGGGGGACGCATTCGGCTCAAACCCGCTGCTCGGCACGATCCTGGCCCTGGCGTCGGCTCTCCTGTACGCCGGGTTCATCCTCGGCTTCCGGATCTCCAACGACATCCAGGCTCCGTCGGCCGGACCGCTCCTCGAGTCAACCGCCGGCGCTGCCCTCGCCATTCTCTTGGCGGGGACCCTGACCGGGGGTGTCGAGTTCACTCCGACTTGGCCGGCGCATGGCTGGCTGCTCGTCCTCGCCCTGACCTCTCAGGTGGTCGGCTGGCTGCTGATCGGATACGCATTGCCCAGGCTCCCCGCCGTCGAGACCGCCACGATCATCCTCCTCCAGCCGGTCCTGACCATGATCTGGGCCGTCCTCATATTCTCGGAGAGCCCCTCGACCATCCAATGGGTCGGCGCCGCCCTCGTCTTGTCCGGTGTCGGCTTCGTCGCCATCTCCCGCGCCCGCCGTACCCCCGAAATCGCGCCGGCGCAACCCTGAACCTCAGGTTCCCAGGCCCGGATACGGGTCTAAACGCCTCACGTTCGACGCCCTTGACAGAGACTCTTCCGAACCTGAGGCAGCTCGGCCCGGATATGGAACGCAGAACCTGAGGTTCGCAGTTCGAGGTATCAGCCGCCCATCACGATCACCACCAGACGCCCGGTGGGGCCGTCGACGACGGAGATGCCGGTGCGGTCATAGGCGGTAACGGCGAATTGGGATAGGGCGGTCGGCGATCCCAGCATCGCGTCGACTGCGGCCCGTGCGCTGCTGGCCAGGGCCAGGTTCTCACCGACCACGGCAAGGCGGATCCCGGCGGCGGCGACATCGGTTGTCACGCTTCCGCCAGGCGGGTAGTCCCGAGAGAGCCGGCCGCTGGTGTACATCCCCACCGCCCTCGATTCGGCGATTCCGTCCAGCCCAGCGCTGCGCCCCAAGGCAGAAAGACCGAGACCTGTCCGATGCTCGTTTACCTGCTCCAACACACCCGCAGTTTCGTCCCGCACCTGGCGGACCTCGTCGGGGGCGGCGGGAGGGATGGTCAGGACCTCGTTTCCTTCCGGGACGATCCGGTTCACGCCAAACAACCCCTGGATCGCCGCCAACGAGCCAAGCACCCCGTCGGGCGCCATCGTCTCGAAAACCTGCTGGGGCGCCGCATCTGGTCCGGCAATGGCCTGGGCGACCGAAGAGTCCTCGAAACGAGCATCCCAGCCGCCGGGGACCACCCGGGCCAGATTGATCACCACGAGGATGATGGCGATCCCCCACAGCGCCGCGACCGCGGCACCACCAAGGCGGTTGATCAGATTCAAACCCGGTAGCGACATCACCCGCGACAGATAGTGGGCGGCGATGGACATCGCCACACCGAAGAGCAGAAAGAGGACCACACCCGCCCCGATGGTGGCCACCTCCGGCGACACCGAGAAACGATCGGTGAGGAACTCGCCTAACGGGCCGCTCAGGCGAAACGCAATCCAGAGGCCGATGAAGAGAGCCACCAGGTCGAGAGCCTCCCTGACGAACCCACGAAGCCAACCCCGAACCAGCAGCCCGGCGATGAACAGCCCGAGGACGAAGTCGACCATTGCGTCCTACGTTGTACGTTCTGAGCGCTACATATCGCGGTATTGCCGGTTAGACCCGGATGGTCAGGACCGGGCAGGGGGCACTCATCAGGATGTCGTGGGCGTTCGAGCCGAGGAGGAACTTGCCCGCCGACGTCCGTTGCCGGAGACCGATCACGATCACCTCGCCGCCGAGGTCGCTCGCGGCCTGGACGATGTCCTCCGCCGGCGCGTTTCCCCGTACGAAGTTGTGGATCGAGTAGGTGATGCCCTCCTTCGACAACTCCTCGTCGATGATCGCCAGGTCGCGATCACTGGCGACCACGTCCTCGTCGTCATCCACTCCGGCGCCGTGCAGCGAATGAACCACCACCAGATCGGTGCCCCGCAGCTTGGCCTCTGTGATGCCCAGTTCCAATGCGGCCCGGCCGCGGTCTGCGGACATGTACCCGACGATCACGCTCATGGTTGCCTTTCGCCTCCTGGTGGGCGGAAATTAGCTCCCGGAGAGCTCGATCCGCATCCTCTTGTTGGCTTTTCCCTTCGACTCGGTCTTGACCACTCGCACCTGGCCCACCTCCAGGGTGGAGGCGACATGGGTGCCTCCGTCCGCCTGTCTGTCGAGACCCACGATGTCGATCACCCTGATCTCCTCCACCCACTCCGGGATGAGGTTGACCTTGGTCCGGATCAGGTCCGGGTCCTTCATGGCCTCCTGGCGCGCCATGAAGACCACCTCGGTCGGATAGCCACGAACCAGCTCTTCGTTGAGCCTTCGTTCGACATCCTGACCGAACTCGACCGAGATGCCCTCCAACTCGAAGTCCATCCGGGCAACGCCGGGCTCCATGTTCCCCCCGGTCACCTTGGCGCCGAAGTCCCGGAATATGACGCCGGACAGGGCGTGAAGGGCGGTATGGGTCCTCATCGTCCGATAGCGGCGCTCCCAATCGATCAGGCTCTGCACGGGCGTTCCCGGGTCGGGGAGGATGGCGCCAGTGGCGACGACATGGAACGGCATGCCGTCCTTGCGGACGGTATCGGTCACGTCGATCTGCCCGCCGTCCCAGCGTATGACCCCGATGTCACCCGGCTGGCCGCCGCCCCGGGCGTAGAAGACAGTGCGGTCGAGAACGAGTCCCTCGTCGGAGACGCTCGAGACCGATCCCTCGGCCTCGGCGCGATAGGCGTCCGTCGACGCCAGCTCTTCTGTGGGTCCCGACCCGGCCATGGGCGGCGAGCCTAGACCGGTCTGAAACCAGCCTTCCTCAGGTGGTCTCGCCTGAGGTGAGACCGGAGAGCCGCCAGACCCTCGACTCCCAGAGGAACCTGGAGCCCTTGGGCACGAGATGGACGATGCCGTCCGCGATCAGGTTCTTCAGGGTCTCGCTGTCGGCGATCAGAGAGGGCAGCGGGATCATCTTCTCGGCGCGGGCGGCCACCTTGTCGTAGAGGGCGCGGGCCGCATCGAGGATTGCTGTCTCATCCTGAAGGCTGCCGGTGGGGAGGAAGACCCGTCCGCCCGGGCCGCAACCGACGAACGGCCTCTCGCAACATCCGAATCGGCAGCTCGCTCCCGCGTGGCCCACCACCCTTGCCGTCGGGGAACCAGCCGCTCACCTCGGCCAGAGAATCCGGCACGCCCGATACGTCGCCAATGATCACATCGGCGTCGACGTCCTCGTCGAGAGGATCGAACAGATCACCCTGGTGGAACTCGATCCGGTCGGCGACGCCATGCGCCTCGGCGTTCGCCCGGCCCACCTCCTCTACCTCGGGGCTGTTGTCGATGGCCAGCACTCGTGACGCGCCCAATTTGGCGGCGATGATGGCGAGGACCCCGGTACCGGTCCCGACATCGATGACCACGTCGCCTTCCTTGACGTCCATGGTGTCCGCGACCAGGGTCGAGATCGTGGTCGGGGCAAACGTGTGCTCCCCGAGAATCAGGTCGAGCGGCCCCAAGCGGCCTTTCCATTGAAAATATCCAGCTGCCATCAGGATTCCCGTCGTTCGTTGACATCAATCTACCTGGTTTGGCACTACTGATCACTAGCGGGATGTGGAATCGTCGGGAACGAACGGCGCACCGTGCCCTGGAACTATCAATGTGGCCACCTCCAGGACCCGCTCTCGGTGTATGTGGAGGCCCTCGGGGTCGGTACACAGCGGATCGTGAAAGGGAGCGTCCCGGTACCACCAGAGGTGGCTGAAGGCGATCGTCTCCCCGCCATCCTTGACCATCGTCGTGACGTCCTGAGCAGTGTGACCAGGCGTTTCCCACAACTCGACGCCTTCGGCCACCTCGAATCCCTCAGCCGGTCTGGATGTCCAGACGTCGTCTTTGTAGATCGCCCAGTGGTCGTGGATGTTGGCGTTGGGAAAGAGGGCGACGTTGATGGTGTGGTCAGGATGATGGTGGGAGAGGATCACATCGGTCACCTCCTCGGGCGAGCGACCGAGCCCGGCAATTGGGTCGAGGATCACCGACGTCGATGACACCATCCCGGGGTCGATGACGATGAGCGCCGAGCCCGCGTCGATCAACGAGATGGTCGAGGCGACGCGATCCCCGCCGTAGCCGACGTTGAGGAGATGAAAGGCCGGCATTGTCCTACGACTCGCCGATTGGCAGCATCTCCAAGCCGGTGAAGGTCCTGTTAGCGAGAACCTCCATCGTCTCCGAGTTGCGGGTGTCGACGACCCATATGCCACGCGATCCCGGGTAGGCGACGAAGCGCCCGTCCGAGCTCCAGGCGAGCTGAGGCACACCAGGACGACCGTCCGATTGGAGAGATGGGCCGCTGCCCTCGACAGGCATCACGTGGATGCCCTCGGCGGTGAGGAGAGCGAGCCGTTGCCCGTCATCTGAGAATCGACCGGCGAGCACATCCTCTGATGGGGTAGCGGCCGGAAGCATCCGGACTCCGCCACCGGCACTGAGCAGACCAACTCCCTGGTTGTCGACAGCCAGCCAGCCCGTGCCGACCGAGTCGAGGATCCGCCCGATCTTGGTGTCTTTGATCTCCCCGGCGGCTGTGAACAGGACGATGTTGGCGCGAGCATCATCCTGTACGGCAAAACCCCAATCCCCCCATGCCTCGACACGCCCATCGATGCCGACGGCCCGTGTGACTAGCTCGGGCACGCCGTTCCCCTGGTGCACCGCCCAAATCTGGAGCTCATCGTCGACAAAGGTGGTGTAGGCGAGTTGTGAGGGACCGGTGTCATGCCAGGCGTATCCGGTGACGTCGGTGGCGATGATGGCGGCGTCTTGAGGGATCCCCGCATAGAGGACACCGGAGGGCTGGTCGGGAACGGGAAGCAACGAGGCGATGCTGCGTCCCGACAGGTCGAACTCGACCGGATCTGGGGGTCGGGAGACCCCGACCGGGATCGTCCGGACGATGGGCTCGCCACGGACGGGCCAGACCAACAACTCGAGGCTCTGGCCGTCGCTGCGCGACACAGTGATCAGGCCATCGGGAAATCCGTCGATCACATCGCCGATTCCGCCCTGCTCCACACCCGCCCCGGTGGCCGTCGTGCTCGTGACCGCTTCGCCCGACGGGCCCGGCCGCAACACCAATATGGTCAGACCGGCACCCAGGACCAGACCCACCACAAGCCATCCCAAGGCGGGTCGTGAGCCCCGCGGTTGCCGAGACTCACGGTCATCCTCGACGACTTTCGGTGCCGACACCACGTCGCAACGGTACGCGTGAAACAGATATCTGAGGGCCGTTCCCGGTGACTGAGCCCGAAATTGAGTCTAAAGTCGCGCCGCGGCGTGGCTCCCTGTCTCGCCGCGCGTTTCCACATGGAGGAAAGAAATATGAAAATGAAGAGAGGCCTAAAGCTTCTCGCGCTCGTGGGAGTCCTTTCCCTCGTGATCGCCGCTTGCGGCGGCGGTGAGGGCGGAGACACCACCACGACGGCCGGTGGGGCCGAGACGACGACCAGCGCCGCCGGTGAGGAGACCACAACCTCAGCGGCCGGCGACACGACGACGGCTCCGGCCGAAGGCCTGGGCACGATCGAGGTCGCAGCAGGCGACCCCATCAAGATCGCGTCGTTGCAGTCGATCAGCGGTGAGACGGCCAGCCTCGGGACCGACCAGGTGCGTGCGATCGAGATCGCCATCACCGATAAGGCCGAGGTCCTTGGTCATCCCATCGAGCTCGCCTTCAACGAGGACGATGGCTGCAGCTCGGAAGGTGGTCAGACGGGTTCCACCCGGATCATCGCCGATCCTCAGGTGGTTGCCGTGATCGGCACCAGCTGCTCGGGCGCAGGCGTCCCGGCATCGAACGTGGTCACTTCGGCGGGAAGGGTCCTGATCTCAGGGTCCAACACCTCGCCGGTGCTGACCTCGGACCTGGCAGGCACCGCGTCCCCCGAGTACCACGTGGGATACTTCCGGACGGCTCACAACGACGCCATCCAGGGAGCCGCCGCCGCAAAGTTCGTGTTCGAAGAGCTCGGACTGACCCAGGTTGCGACCATCAACGATGGTGACCCCTACACCCAGGGTCTCACCGGTGCCTTCGAAACCCCATTCGAGGAGCTTGGCGGGACGATCGTCCTCAGCACGGCGGTGACGGCCGACCAGACCGACATGCGCTCGGTGTTGACCGAAGTCGCAGCCGCAGGTGCGGAGCTGATCTTCTTCCCGATCTTCCAGCCCGCAGGCGACTTCATCGCCGAGCAGGCCCTGGAAGTGGCCGGCCTGGAAGAGACGGTTCTGATGGGCGCGGATGGTCTGCTCTCGGACACCTACGTGACCCTGCCTCAGACTGAGGAGATGTACTTCTCAGGACCGCAGACTCCGACCACTGATGCCTATGCCGAGTTCGTCACCAAATACACCGAGGCCTATGGAGAGGCTCCGATCCAGTCGTTCCACGCTCACTCCTACGACGCGACCAACATGGTGTTCACCGCCATCGAGGAAGCGGCCACGGACGACGGCAGCGGCAACCTGACCATCGACCTGCAGGCGTTCCGGGATGCCTTGGGCAGCATGACCCACGAGGGTTTGACCGGCTCGCTGAGCTGCGATGACTTTGGCGACTGTGCCTCCCCGAACATCGACATAGTCCAGAACACCGCCGACCAGGCTGACATCGAAGCGGTTCGCGGCAACGTTCTCATCAGCTACTCGAGGGAGGACCTGGGTCTCTGACCTGGGCTCCGCCCAATTGCCCGGCGCCGTGGACCAACACGGCGCCGGGCCCCGAACCAACGGGGAGGCCCGTCGCTAAATGACCCAAGCCGCCACTGTCGAAACTCGCCCGGCACGGCGCGCCTCTCGAATCACGCCGGTAAGTGTCTTTCTCTGGGCTCTCCGGATCGCGATCCTCGCGATAATCCTCTACGGGTCCTACCTCAGCATCTCGTCAGGACGGCTGAGCGCATCACAGTGGCGAGACCTCTTCGTCTTCGGGATCTCCACCGGCTCGATGTATGCCCTGATCGCGCTGGGCTACACGATGGTCTACGGCGTCCTTCGCTTCATCAACTTCGCCCATGGCGAGGTCTTCATGGTGGGGGCGATGATGGCCTTCTACGTGGCCAACGCCCTTGCGGTCACTCCGCTCTGGACGTCCAGCCCGGCCGTCTCACTCCTGATCGTCCTGGTTGCGGCCATGTTCACCTCTACCGCGATTGCAGTCATCATCGAGCGAATCGCCTATCGGCCCCTTCGGGGCGCCCCACGTCTCATCCCGTTGATCACCTCCATCGGCGCCTCGTTCACCATTCAGTACCTGGTCCGGGGGCTCGTCGGCCCCGCCACCAAGTCGTTTCCACGGATGGAGCCATTGCGAGGCACCTTCGAGTTCGGTGGATTTGTCATCCTCAAGACCCAACTGGTGGTGATCGTCGCCGCGCTGGTGATGATGGGCGGGCTCTACCTGTTCGTGGAGAAGACAAGGACCGGCAAGTCGATGCGAGCCGTCTCCGAGGATCCTGAAACCGCCGCATTGATGGGCATCAACGTGGACCGCACCATCGTCAATGTGTTCGCCATCGGTGGCGCCATGGCGGGCGTGGCCGGCGCACTCTGGGGTCTGGTCTTCCCGAGCATCAACTTCTTCTCTGGGTTCCTCCCCGGGATCAAGGCCTTCACCTCGGCCGTCCTCGGCGGCATCGGCAACATCGTCGGCGCCATGCTCGGTGGCGTCAGTCTTGGGATCTTCGAGTCGGTCGGCCCCAGCCTGGTCCTCGCCGGCTATGAGATCCCTGCCTTCAGCCAGCTAAAGGATGTGGTGGCCTACGCCGCCCTGGTCCTGGTGCTCATCTTCCGACCGACCGGCATCCTCGGCGAGCGTCTCGCCCAGGAAAGGACCTGAACCATGTCCCAGGTCATGGACCCACCTGCACCAGTCGAAGTCGAGCTTCGGCCGGCGCCGCCTCTCGACATGCGAAGAGCAGTGAAGCTGGGGTTCGCAGGAGGTGCGGCCATGGTGCTCGTGGCCGCCACCGGGATGGTGGCCACCTTCCAGCCCCGGTTGGTGATCGACCCGATCGTGCCGCTGGGGATCTTGTTTCTGTATCTGCTCGCCTTTGCCTTCGGCTGGATGGCAGGCCAGCCGCCGGCGACTCTGGAGGGCTACGAGCCGGCCACAGCAGGGGCTCGAAACGTCCTCGCCGGTGCACTGGCCGGGCTCCTGGGCGGCCTGTGTCTGGGTTTGCTCCTGATCGCGATCACCGTCTTCGACCTGCGAGGCGTGTTCATCAACATGTCTCCAGAGCTGGCCGAAATCCTCGGCTTCGGATTACCGGTGGCTGCCGCAGTGTTCGTGATCGCGCTGGCGTCTGCGTTTATGGGCGCTCTGGGCGCGGGCGTTCATCTCCTCAGCAGACGGGTACGCCGGGCTTTGATAGGGGCGCTCACCGCCGTGATCGTGTTCTCCGTTCTCACCGACCTGTTCGGCCAGCTCTTCGCCGGACTGAGTCTCGAGCCTGTCATCGACTTCCTCTACACGGGGCGGGGTGGCGCCCTCACCATCATCGGATCAGTGGTCATCTTCGGCGCGTTCATCGTCCTTTTCTGGTGGATGGAGGGGCGAGACAGCACGCTTCGGCAGCGGGTTCAGGCGATGCCCAAGGGCCAACGCTCCCGCTGGCAGATCGGAGCCGCACTGATCATCCTCGTGGTCCTGTATTTCGTGCCGAGGATCATGGGCCCATTCGTCAGCCAGATCCTGGTCACTGCGGGCATCTATCTGCTGATGGCTCTGGGCCTGAACATCGTGGTTGGCTACGCCGGGCTCCTCGATCTGGGCTATGTCGCGTTCTTTGCAGTTGGCGCCTACACCACGGCCATCCTCACCTCTCCGCAGTCACCAGCGTTCGACCCGCAGATCTCGGTGCTCGCCTCCCTGCCGTTCGTCATGGTGGCGGCGGCAATCGCCGGGATCCTCGTCGCGACTCCGGTCATTCGAATGCGCGGCGACTATCTCGCCATCGTGACTCTGGGGTTTGGTGAGATCGCCCGCATCCTTCTCAACTCGGAGTGGCTGGCCCCCGTCTTCGGTGGCGCCCAAGGCATCACCAACATCCCCGACCTCCAGATAGGCCCGCTCACATTCAGCACCCCGCAGGATTACTTCTACCCCATCTTCTTGTTCGTGCTGCTCGCCGCATACGTGACGTTCGCTTTGCAGAAATCACGTTGGGGGCGAGCCTGGATGGCGATGCGTGAGGACGAATCCGTGGCCGAGGCGATGGGGGTGAACATCGTCACGGCGAAGCTCTCGGCGTTCGTTGTCGGCGCCATTTTGGCCAGCTTCGGCGGCTCACTGTTCGCTGCTCAGATCGGCTCGGTCTTTCCCCATACCTTCGACATCGTGGTCTCGATCACCGTCCTGGTGATCATCATCGTTGGTGGCATGGGGAGCGTCCCCGGGGTGACTCTCGGTGCCCTGGTCCTCATCGTCCTCCCCAACCTGCTCCGCGAGTTCTCCGAATACCAGTTCCTGTTCTACGGCGTCCTCCTCATCGTGATGATGCTGAAGCGGCCGGAGGGCTTCATCCCCAGCAAACGGCGGGCGCAGGAGCTGCACACCGAGGAGCTGTCGCAAGATGCATGGCTCGAGATATACGGCGAGAAGGGCCAAGCCGAGCACGTGCCAGAGGGCTCAGTCTGATGCCGATTCTCGAGATTCAAGGGCTGAACAAGGCATTCGGCGGGCTACGCGCCATCAACGGCTTGGAGTTGCATGTCGAGGAGGGCGAGGTAGTCAGCGTCATCGGGCCAAATGGGGCCGGGAAGACAACCTTTTTCAACCTGGTCACCGGGATGGAGACGCCGGACGAGGGCTCGATCGTCTTCGACGGGCAAGACGTCGTGGGACTCCGTCCCAACCAGATCCTGAAGCTGGGCATGGCACGGACCTTCCAGAATGTGCGCCTCTTCCCCGCCATGACCGTCCTCGAGAACGTGATGGTCGGCCAGCACTCCCGCACCAAGGCCGGTCTGTTCGGGGCCATTTTCAAGACGCCCTCTCAGCGCAGGGAGGAGATTGAGATCGAGGAGAGGGCTAAAGAGGTGCTGTCCTTCTTCGGCACCAGGCTGGCCGGCTACCGCCACGACCAGCTCTCTATGGTCCTGTCGTATGCCAACCGCCGCCGTCTCGAGATCGCACGGGCCATGGCAACCAGCCCGCGTCTTCTGCTCCTCGACGAGCCGACAGCGGGGATGAACCCTCGAGAAACGATCGAGTTGACCGAACTGATCGGCCGGTTGAGGAGCGAGCGGGGGTACACCATCGTCCTCATCGAGCACGACATGCAGGTGGTCCGAAACGTGTCCGATCGGGTAGTGGTGCTCGACCATGGGGTCAAGCTGACCGAAGGCTCATATGACGAGGTGTCCACCAACGAGAAGGTGATCGAGGCCTACCTGGGACGACCGGCGGAACTGGGCGCATGACCACCAACGGCGCGCCCCAATCCTCTCCCTCAAAGGGGTGAACACCCACTACGGGGCGGCTCACATCCTGAAAGACGTCGACATCGACATCCACGCCGGCGAGATGGTCTGTCTGCTCGGGGGCAACGCATCAGGGAAGACCACGACTCTGAAGACGATGCTCGGTTATCTGAGGCCGTCGTCGGGGGCGGTTTACATGGACGGCGAGAACGTGAACAGCTGGAGCACGGCACAGCGTGTCGGACACGGGCTGACCATGGTCCCCGAGAACAGACGTCTCTTCAAGCGGATGACCGTGAGGGAGAACCTCGAGATCGGCGCCTACCTCCGTCAGAGCGACGATCTCGATGCTGACTACGAGCGGGTGTTCGAGATGTTCCCCCGCGTCAAGGAGCGACTCAGCCAGAAAGCGGGGACGCTGTCCGGTGGTGAGCAGCAGATGGTGGCCATGGGGCGAGCCCTCATGGCACAGCCGAAGGTTCTGCTGATGGATGAGCCCTCGATGGGACTGGCGCCGGTGCTGGTGGCCCAGAACTTCGAGATCATCGAACAAATCAACAAAGCCGGAGTAACCGTGTTCGTGGTCGAGCAGAACGCAAATATGGCGCTCTCGATCGCCGACCGGGGTTACGTGCTCCAGACCGGGAAGATCGTGCTCAGCGACACCTCACAGGCCTTGCTGGCCAACCCTCAGATGAGAGCGGCCTATCTAGGCGACGTCTGATCCGACGGATCGAGGATCGCCGGCTCGTCCGTCAACGAGTGAAGGAAGCTCCTGAGTGTCGAACAGCCGGCTCTGGCTGGGTTGTCGGCGCCTGATCCCCGCGATCCGATCCGGCGGCTCGGTGTACTCGATCATGTGCTGGCTGGCCTCGCCCCAGGTCTCGCCCAGGACCCGGGTCCGCCACAGATGGCCAATGATGATCCTCACCGCTGCGGTCATCGGCACTGCGACGAGAACCCCGAGCAAGCCCGCCACCGTCCCTCCGATTATCAAGGCGAGCACGATGACGAGGGGAGAAAGATTGACCCTTGTCCGCTGCACCATGGGAGTAATGACGTGATTGTCGACCTGCTGGATGGCGATCATGATCAGGACCGCCCAGATCGCCTGAGTCACGCTGCCGTTTAGCAGAGCGACGAGGACTGCCAGGGCGCCACCGACCACCGGGCCCATGAAAGGGATCAGATTCAGGAATCCGGCGATGATTCCGATCAGCAGCCAGAACGGCAGGTCGATGAGCCACATGCCCAGGCTGGAGGCGGCTCCAACGATGATTGCCACCAAGAGCTGCCCACGAACGAAAGAGCTGAGGGCGGTGCCCACCTCCCCCGACACGAAGGCGAACTCCTCGCGATGACGGGGAGGTGTCATTCCCAGGGTATTGGCCTTGAACCTCTCCAGGTCGATCAGGAGGTATAGGGCGAGTACCGGCGCGAGACCGAGCACGGCGACCGCCTCGGCAAAGCCACGGATCACTTGCCCCGCCCCCGCCCCGAAGCCGAGAAGCAGGTTTTGCACGGTCTCCTGATTGGCCGGATCGTTGAGCCAATCCTCGATGGCCTGCTGGCTGAGCAATTCGTCGACGTCCAGCCCGATGCTGGCGCCGACGTCACGGACCCAATTGATCCCGGCCAGGTAGAGATCGGGGAGCCTCTGACCGAACTCCGCCGCCTGCGCCCTGATGGTGGGGAAGACGAGGGCACCCACGGCGATCACCAGACCGATCATCGCCAACAGGGCGAGGACCACCGCAACGGGACGCGGCATTCTTCGCTCGAGAAACCGCACGAACGGCTCGAGGAGGAAGACGATGCCGGCGCCGAATGCGATCGGGAGCCAGATCACCCTGACCGACCCGGCCACATAGAGGAGGACATAGCCGAGGGCAACGACCCCCACCGCGATCCAAACGATCAAGGCGACTCGTCTCAGCCGTTCTGAGGGCACGTTTCGAGTGTAACGAGTGGTCCGATGGGCGGGCTTCTAGCCCTCGCTGACCGTCAGGGAAGACCCTTCTCCGACCGAGATGACCCAGCCGGCGCCGGCCGTAGGACTCTCGTAACCATCGTTCGTCGGTGCCCAGCCGGGCGGCACCGTCGCCTCACCCACCACCCGTGCCGGGACTCCTGGCGGAAGACTGATCTCGAAGACGCCGGAAACGGTCACCACGATGTTCTCTGCAGCCGCACCCAGCGCCGCCGAGCCTGCCCCGTCGATCTGTAAAGAGGCGAGTCGGAGGCGACTCAGATCCGCCTCGATCTCTCCAGCCAGGGAGAGACTCCACATCGGGGCCTCGTCGAGATCGAGCTCCCACCCGGCAAACGTGTACAGGCCTGGGTCGGGCGAGGGCTCGAGGGCGACCGCGATGTTGGGTCCCTGGAGTTGCTCGTTGCCCACCGGCGGCCCGATTTCCCCGCCACGTCTCACCGGCTCCACGGCGTAGAGGAACCCCGATTGGCCCGACCCGACCTCGAGCTGCCCGTCGATCCGGGCGGATAGGGCACCGGTCGACACCGAGCCCGCTTGCGGGCCGTTTAGAACAGTCGCGGCGGATGGCATCGCCGCCCATCCCAGGATGTGGCCTGTGATGAACGCTCCGAGGACCAGCACCGAGACAATCGCCACCAACGCTGACACACGCACCCGCCCCCATCGCCTGCCCCGGGCCAGAAAGGCGAGCACCACCAACACCAGCCACACCGGCCACCAGGCGATCAGGTCGACCAACACGGAGCGGCTAAGGATGCCGAGCGAGATGGCGATGAGGATCATGACCAAGGCGAGCACCGGCAGGATCCACACCTTTGGCACGCCGCGGCGTGAGCCACCGGCGATATGGGTCATTCCGTATATCCGGTGCCCAGCACCAGCACTACGTCCGCACCCGCCCCCACCTCAGGATCGGGTATGGGCTCCACCTGCGCCCCAGGCAGGAACGCGAGAAGGGCGTTGGCCTCCGCAGCAAATCCCTCCCTGAACCAGAGGCGAGATGAATCCTGTTGTGGCTCGAGATCATCGGCCTGCTGGGTCTGATACCCGGCATCAGCCAACTGCTGCGTCATCCGACCTCCAGCGCCATCCAAGCCGATCGAGTTCAGGACGATGACCCTTATCTCCCGGGGAGTTCGGACGGGCACCGTGGTCGTGCTATTGGTCGGGGCCGTGGTGGTGACTGAGGGCGCGGTGGTGTTGGTGGTCGATGGGCCGCTGGAGCCGATGACGCTGCTGGGTGTCGTCGTCGGGACTGTGGTCTCTCCGGCGACGGGATCGGGATCGCCGGCGAAGAGATAGAGAAGGAGGAAGACGGCGGCCCCGACCAGGAGGATGCCGACGACCATCATCGTGAGTTGCCTGTAGAAGGACGTACCACTATCGGCGGCGGCATGACGACCGCGGTTCACGATGCTGCCTCCCCTGAAGCAGGTTCGCGCTCGATCATGGAGGTGACCCGGGCCACGGTGAGAGGATCGAATCGGGATGCCTCGGGTAGGGACACGATCCTGATCAGGTGCTCGTAGTAGGCGGCGGCGGGCAGACCGAGACGCAGCTCGATGGCCTGATCCTTCGGACCAGGCTCCAGCCACCAGCCACGCTCGAACTCGAGGATGGATCGATCCTCAGCACTCAGCATGTTGGTGAGGGTATTTGTGGACCCGTGATTAGTTGAGGATTTGGCTCGCTGGCCACATTGACCTCCCGTCTCGACTGGACCACGATGCCTGAACATGTCTGGGCTCCATACGCAGCCTTTGATCGGCGACATGGAGGCAGTTGGGGAACGGCACACCCGTTGTCGACCTCAAACCAGAGATTGCCCTGAGGGCAAAGGCTGACTAATGGAAAGGAGAACATGCGATGGCGAAAACACGCAAGCCAAATACGACCCGAAAGCCGCCTGTGCCATCGGAGAGTCACGCCGAGATCGAGGATTGGATCCGGAGCCAGATGCCGGATCTGCAGCCCATCGTCAAAGGGGTCGACGAATTGATCCGCGAGATGATCTCCGGGCTTCAGTACGCCATCAAGTGGAAGAAGGCTTACTACGGGTTACCAGACCTCGGGTGGATCGTCGAGATGGTCGCCTACGACGTTTCGGTGAATGTCGTCTTCTTCGGCGGCGCGGATTTCGACCCTCAGCCGCCACTAGGAGACACCGACCGGAGTCGCTACGTCAAGCTGGCGACCCTGGAGAAGGCGCAGGAACCGGAGATGCACAAGTGGATCGAGCAAGCGGGGCGCGTCCCGGGTTGGAAATGAGTCTGTTTCCCTGGTACTTATTGGAGCCGGGTACCGGAATCGAACCGATGACCTGCTGTTTACAAGACAGCTGCTCTACCAACTGAGCTAACCCGGCGGAAGGTCGGATTGTAGGGAGGGGTCGGATTCTGCCCGCACCCGCATGATCTCGAAACAGGCCAGCGCCGCCGACACCGAGGCGTTGAGGCTCTCGAAGCTCGCGGCCATGGGAATCGAGACCAGCATGTCGCATCGTTTCGCGGTGAGCACGCTGAGACCTGTCCCCTCGGCTCCGACCACCACCGCCACTGGCTCGGTCAACAGCTCCAGCCCGAGGAGCGATGTGGCAGATCGGGCCTCCAATCCAACGATCCAGACCCCCCCATCCTTGAGACGGCTCAGCGCCTCCGGTATCGAGCCCACCACAGCCACCGGGAGGGTCTCTAGGGCGCCGGCCGCCGACTTGAACGCAGTGGCCGACAACGGGGCCGCCCGTCTCGATGAAACGACCAAGCCCGTCATTCCCGAGGCGAGGGCGCTGCGAGCGATGGCGCCGACATTGTGCGGGTCTTCGATGTGGTCGAGAACGATGACGGCCGCCCCCGGGACTCCCAATTCGTCGATGGGAACCGGCAAGATCGGGGCACAATCGGCGACAACGCCTTGTGGCGCCTCGCTTTCCGCAATCGGCCGCACGTCACGGACCAATGCGGTGTTCTCGCTGCCTACATGATCGACGATTTCGGCGATCTCGGAACGGCCGAGTCTCTTCTCCTCCACCCAAAGCTTGCGGATACGGCCGCGCTGAGCGGCGGCGGCAACCGAATGGATGCCCTCGACCCTATTTCCGTAACCAGCGGGTGCCATCCGGGCCATCCTCCAGTGTCACCCCGGCCTTTTCCAGGCCATCCCGTATCGCGTCGGCATCATCGAACCGGCGCTCGTCACGTGCCACGGCCCGAAGCTCGACAAGCCGGTCCACCACATCGTGACCGTCACCCTCGAGACCGAATCGGCTCGGGAGGTCGCCCAGATCGAGGGTCTCCTCGACGGGCAAGCTGGCGTCATCGAGGCCGAGGACCCCCACGATTGTCTCGACTGCCCCGGCAATGGCTTCGACATCGCCGCCCTCGTCGAGGAGGCGGTTGCCGTCGCGCACGAGATCGAAGAGCAGAGAGACTGCCAGCGGCGTTCCGAAATCGTCCTCCATCACCTGCCGGAATCGGGCGATCGCCTCGGGGTCTGGCTCGCCCGGCGTGGCCCTTGCGCGGAAGCGCTGGAGCCGGTCGAGGGCGTCTTCCGACTCGGTGAGGAGCTCGTCGGAGTATTCGATCGGGGACCGGTAGTGAGCCCGCAGGAGGAGAAGACGCAGCGCCCGGCCCCCATGCTTCTCCGTGATCGAGGCCAGGTCGACGAGGACGCCGGTCGACTTCGCCATCTTCTCGCCACCGAGGTTCACCATCCCGTTGTGCAGCCAATACCTGACAAAGCTGGTGCCGGTCGCCCCCTCGCTCTGGGCGATCTCGTTCTCGTGATGAGGGAAGATGAGGTCGGTGCCGCCCCCATGGATGTCGAAGTCTTCACCCAGATACTTGGCCGCCATCGCCGAGCACTCGATGTGCCATCCTGGACGGCCCGGGCCCCATGGTGAGTCCCACCAGGGCTCACCTGGTTTCGCCGACTTCCAAAGGGCGAAGTCGAGCGGATCGTGCTTTGCCTCCTCCACCTCGATCCGCACGCCGGAGCGAAGCTCGTCAGGGTTGCGACCCGACAGCTTCCCGTAGCCCTCATCTGCCCTGACCGAGAAATAGACATCTCCTTCTGATGGATAGGCCAACCCGCGTTCGATGAGGGACCGGATCATGTCGATGATCTCAGGAATGTGCTCGGTGGCCTTGGGCTCGAGATCGGGAGGGAGGACTCCGAGCGCCTCGTAGCCGGCGGCGAATCGCGCTGCCATCCGCTCCGCCAGAACCTCGACACTCTCGTCGGCCTCCGCAGCCGCGGCGATGATCTTGTCCTCGATATCGGTGACATTGCGGACATAGGTCACGTCGCGGCCGCTCCACATCAGATAGCGGCGGATGACGTCGAAGGCGATAGCCGATCGCCCGTGGCCGACATGAGGCTCGCTCTGTACCGTCGGACCGCAGACATAAATCGCGACTTTGCCCTCGTCCCTCGGCTCGAAGGGGACGACGGCGCGGTGAAGCGTGCTGTACAGACGGAGCATCGTCGAAATCCTACGACAGGGCGCTGACCGTGACCACAGCAGCAGCGGCCAACCCTTCACCCCTGCCGATGAAACCCAACCCGTCGGTAGTGGTCGCTTTCACCGAGACGAGATCGGGAACGATGCCGAGGGCACGCGGCGAGGTTGGCCCGGATCTCGCCACGATGCGGGGCGATGCGGACATCCTCGACGACGACGGTGGCGTCGACATGTTCGATCTGCCAACCGGCGGCGACAGCCATGACGGCGGTCTGGCCGAGAAGGTCCATTGAGTCGGCGCCTGCCAGCGTTGGGTCGCCGGAAGGGAAGTGCTCCCCGATGTCGGAGAGAACACAAGCCCCGAGGACGGCGTCAGTGACGGCATGGGCCAGCACGTCCCCATCGGAGGTGGCACTGACACCGATCGTGTCCGAGACACTGACCCCACCCACGATCAAGGGGGGCTCACCATCGAGAGGGTGCGCATCGAATCCCCATCCGACACGGGTGCCGCCCACCGGCACTTAGCTATTCCTCGTCCGATTCGATCTTGGGCAGGGCACGGTCCAGTCTCTTGATCGCCTCCTCCTCGTCGATCTCGAGACTGAAGGCCAGTTCGGAGCTGAGGGTGAGACGCGCCTTGGACAACATCCGCTTCAGCGCTGGGCTGATCCCTTTGGTCTGCTGGGCAAAAGAGAGGTCACGCACGACCTCGGCCACCTGGAAGATGTCGCCCGATGTCATCTTCTCGTTGAGCACCTTGTACCACCGGCTCCAGTTGGACCCTGCCTCCTCGGGCTCGCCCTTCAGGGATTTGAGCACATCACGAGACTTTGTCTTGGAGATCACAGGGCGGATCAGATCGTCGACCTTGTCCAGGGGAACCATGACGGTCAGTTGCTCGGTGGCGATGTCGAGGACGAAGTAATCCTGCTTCTTCCCTCCGAACGCCTGTTTGACCTTCTTCTGGATCGTGGCGGCCCCGTGTTGGGGGTGCACCACTTTGTCTCCTACCGAGTATTTCGTTGCTGTCGCAGCCATTAGCGGGAGCGGAGTGTAGGGGGGCCCTCGCTCAATCGAGTACCGGCTCCCATTCGTCCGCGCTGTCCCGGAGCCTGTCGAAGTAGGCACGCAGCTGGCCGGCCCTGGTCTCGCCCACGCCTTCCACGCTGAGCAATTCGTCGACCCGGGCCTCGAGAAGGCTCGACGCAGAGCCGAAGTGCCGGATGATGTCGTCGCGGACGGGATCAGGGAGACGGCCTACCTGGGAAAGCAGGCGATAGCCACGCGGGTCAGCGGGATCATCGATGTCGGGGAATCCCAACTCTTTACCCACACGACTCGGGTCCTCCAGATCGGACGCGGTCATCGCACTCAGGTCCTCCATGGCCTGACGGATGGCGCTGTTGCGCAGCGGCTTGATGTAGTCCCTGAGTACCGCCTTCTTGGTGAAATCGACACCAGCGAGCAGATCACTCAGCTGGAGGTACACGATGCGCCCCTCGTCTCCCAGGGTAAGGGTGCGAGCTTCGACGACGCGGCCCAGCCGCTCCACCAGCTCGGCTCGCTGCAAAACAGTGACAGCCGATCGATATGTGGTCAATCCGGCCACTTCGACTCGGGTCAGCTTGATCTCTGCGTCGTCGAGCCGGCCGCGCAGCCGATCGAGGCTTTGGAGCTCCTGGTTGACGTGGGCGGCGACCTCGGTCGGCGATGCCAGTTCGATCTTCTGGCCTCCGTAGAAAAGCGTCGCGACCTTGCGGCCCTCGCTAACAGCGACAACCGGCTTCCCGGTCTGGACGGCCATGCGCTCCGCAGTGCGATGGCGGGCGCCGGTCTCGTCGGTGGGGATCGAGCCGTCGGGGATGAAATGCACTCCTGCCTCGAGGATGTTCGACCACGTGTCGTCGAGGACTATGCCGCCGTCCATCTTGGAGAGCTCGGCAAGGCGGGCCGGGCTGAAGATGGCGCCATTCAAGGAGAAGCCACCTGAGCTGGCCTCATCGACCTGAGCGCCGTCGCCCAGCACGACGAGGCCGCCCTTCCCCTGCTGGATGATGCGCTCGAGGGCTCGACGCATTGGAGTCCCCGGAGCCAATCGTTCGAGTGTCTCGGTTATCGACGGTCCACCCACGGGTCCAGAGTACCCGATTCAGATGACGCTCACCCAGGTGAAGTCCTAGAGGCCCGCGTCCGCCAGAGCCTGACCGAGACGCAGGGGCTTGCCCCCGATCGGAGCGACCCGGTGCTCCAGCCCCATCCGATCGAGCTCCTCGATCCGTCTCATCTCCATGGGTATCGACCGCACTTCCCCGGCCAGCCCGATCTCACCCCAGGCCGCCAGCCGTCCCAGCGGACGGTCGGAGTAGGACGATGCGACGGCGAGGGCGACGGGCAGATCACAACCCGGCTCGTCGATGCGCCAGCCCCCCACCACATTCACGTAGACCTCCTTGTCGTGAAGGCTCAGCGAGCTGTGGCGATCGAGGACCGCGAGCACCTGGTTCACCCTGGTCGGATCGAGTCCCCGGATGGACCGGCGAGGTTGAGCCTGCTTCGTCGGTGAGACCAGGGCCTGGATCTCCACCAGGATCGATCGTCGGCCCTCCACGGCCGGGTAGATGACCGTTCCGGGGACCTCGGACTCCCATCCGTCGAGAAAGAGCTTGGACGGGTCTTCCACCTCGGTGAGGCCCTCGCTTCTCATGTCGAACATTCCCGACACATGGGTGGCACCGAAGCGATTCTTCGTGCTGCGGAGGACTCTGAACCCACGATCGGGGTCCCCCTCCAGATACAGCACGACATCGACCATATGCTCGAGCATCTTGGGGCCGGCGAGCCCCCCCTCCTTGGTGACGTGGCCGACCAAGACCACAGCCACGCCTGTGGTCTTGGCTAGCCGGACCAATCGGGCCGCGCTCTCACGCACCTGAGCTACCCCACCGGGGGCTGCCCCGATCTCGGGCACACCCACTGTCTGGATCGAGTCGATGATCAGCAACGCAGGGCGTTCGCGCTCGGCGAGAGTCACGATGGCGTCGACGTCGTCGTCGGTGACAAGGCTTATCGCTTCATCTCCGATCCCGAGACGGCCCGCTCGCATGGCGACTTGATCCGCCGACTCTTCGGCGCTGGCCACCATCACCGGGTCGCCTCTACCCGCCAAGGAACCCGCCAATTGGAGGAGGAGGGTCGACTTGCCCACACCGGGCTCACCGCCAAGGAGAAGGACCGAGCCTGCCACCACCCCACCACCGAGCACGCGGTCGATCTCTCCCCAACCGGTCATTCTCCGGTCGCTCGACTGCTCCGAGGCAGCCTTGAGGCCCACTGTCGCGGCGGCCCTGACCTTTCCCAGGGCTTTGGCTTCGCCGGCGACCTCCGCCAGAGGCTCGCTCGACCCGCATTGGGGGCAAAAGCCCATCCATTTGGCCGATCGGTGGCCGCAGATCTCGCATCTAAATGCCATTGTTTTCCTATCCTGGTTAACGATTGCGCCGTTGAACGACGAAGATCAAGACAGCTATCAGTGCCGCGAACACGATCGTCGAGGTCAGGATTGAGGCGATCGTCCAGGGCTCATGACTTCTAATCGCCCACAAAAACATCCCGTGGCACAATAACTACGAAGGAGGGATGTGGCCTCTCGCAAATGTGCTCAGTGCGGCGCGGGTGTCGCGGCCGACGAACAATTCTGCCCGAACTGCGGTTCGTTCCTCGATCCGTTAGAGCCGGATGCCCCAAAGGGCCGGGAAAATGTGATCTCGGTCAGCTCCGACGGCAACTACGAAGAATTCGAGCTGAGCACCCCCCCACCCGCCGGCGACCGCTCGAGCACGGGCCGCGGCCAGGTCACTTGCCCGTCATGTGGGGCCAACAACCCGGCCAACAACCGTCATTGCCAGGAGTGTGGCGCCCGGCTCAGCCAAGGTCCGCTCCCCACCGCACCCCGTCCTGCGGTTCAGGCGACAGCAGGCGTGCGCGCCGCCCTCGCCATCAGCGCTTTGCTGTTCGGTGTCGTCGTCATCGCCCTGCTCTTCAACATCTTCAGTGATGACCCCGCGGCAACGGCCACCAGCACGACCCTCGCCTCGAACACCAGCACCACAATCGCCGAGCTCGCTCCGATCGACATCCTCGACGTCGAGTGCAACCAAGAAGGCGTGGGCTCTTTCGTCTGCGACAACCTGATCGATGGGACGGAGACCGAATACCAGTTCGACTACGAGGCAGTGCCTGAGGGCGAGGCGATCACGATCAAGCTCATCTTCGACCGTCCGACCGTTGTGCAGAGGATCGACTGGGTCAACCTCGAGGATGCAACACGTCTCAAGCGGAACTACCGGGCCCGAGGCATACAGATCGCCGCCGACAACTCGCTGCAGCCGCTCCTGCATCAACTGGAAGACCTGGCGGGAAGCCAGCCGGTTGCTTTCGCCGCCCTCGACGCCACATCGATCGAGATCACGATCGAGAGTGACTACCCGGCAGAGGTGGTCGACGAGGAGAGGTTCACCGAGATGGCGATTCAGGAGATCAGGGTCATCGGCCGCCCCGGAAGCATCACCAACGGAACCAACGGCGCCACGCCGACCACGGTGCCGGGGTCGACCACCGTGCCCCCCACCACTGCGCCCCCGACAACGGCTGCCTCGTAGCGGCAGAGGCCTCAGGCGGCTTCGATATCGACCCTGAGTTTCTCCAGCCCGCGGAACACCAAAGAGTGGATGCGCCCTGAGGCCTCCCTCAACTCGATTCCGGCAACACGAGAAGCGAAGCTCCCGAACGCGGCTTCCAGTTCCACCCGGGCCAACGGGGCACCGACGCAATAGTGGAGCCCGGCGCCGAATGACACATGGGGATTGGGCTGACGGGCCAGATCGAGACCTTCCGGGTCGTCGAAGACTTCGGGATCGTGGTTTGCCGAGCCAAAGAGGAGCCCCACTTTGGACCCCTTCGCCAAACGCACTCCGGCCACTTCCGTGTCGACAAGGACCCAGCGCTCGAACATCTGAAGCGGGGAGTCGTAGCGGAGTAGCTCGTCCACAGCCGTGTCCCGACAGCGGCCTCTCCCTGGTGCAGCCGCCGGTATTGACCATCGTCCCGGGCCAACGCCAACAGGCCGTTGCCGATCGCATGCACGGTTGCTTCGTGGCCGGCGTTGAGCGTGAGAATCGACGTCCCGACGATCTCCTCGTCGGTCAGGGTGTCCCCCGCGTCCTCCACGTCGACCATGGACGAGATCAGGTCGTCTCCCCTCCTCTTTCGCCTCATATCCACGACATCCTCGAGATAGGCGACGAAATCCCTGGTGGCGGACTCGGCGGCCTCGCCGTCGGCTTCGGAGACGTTCTGGTCGAACACCTTGACGATGGCGTGGCTCCAATCCAGGACCTGTTGATGGTCGCTGGCCGGCAGCCCCATCAACTCGGCGATCATTGCCACCGGAATCGGCGTCGCAAAGTCCTCTATGACGTCGAGGGTGCCTCGACTCCAGGGCTCGGTCGACGATATTGGCGGCCGCCTCCTCCAATCTGGGTCGGAAAGCCTCAGACGATCGCCGTGTGAACGCCTTGGAGACGAGACGGCGGAGACGGGTGTGACGGGGTGGTTCGAGATCGATGAAGGACTCCCGGATGTATCGAGCCCACGTCGGCCACTGGGCGGGTAGATACGGCGGTAGAGATCCTGGTCGACCTCATCGGGCTCGAGCCGGTGACGGAAGTCACGCCCGAAGCGATCCCGATCCTTGAGGATGGCCGCGACGTCGTCGTGGCGGGTGAAGAAGGTGAGCTCCCAGGTCGCGTCATAGAACGCCGGTGACTCCTCACGGAGCCGGGCATATGTCGGATAGGGGTCGTCGAGGAACTCAGATGAGTACGGGTCGAACATCTGCCTCCGGGCGAGACCCTATCGGGCCTCGCCCTTGGCGTATCGGGCGCCATCGGCCGCCGGCATTCGAAGATGTTGGGAGGCTGCGGCCAGGACGAGGAGCGTGATCACATAGGGGAGAGCGGCGAGCAGCTGATTGGAGACCTCCACGACCTGCAGGTAGTAGACGAGGAAGGCGGCGCCGATCACGATCTGGATGATTGCGGCGCGCAATCTCGAGCGAACAGCGGAATAGACCCCAAAGGCGATCAGCCCGATCGCAACGGCGAGGATGAACGACTTCACCACCTCCGGCCCACGGAAGCGAAGCGAGTCGCCAAAGCCGAAGACGAGGGACCCACCAAGGACCCCAACCGGCATCCAGTTGCCGAAGATCAAGGCACCAAGGCCTATGAAGCCCCGGCCCCCGGTCATCCCCTCCCGGTAGATCCCGGCCTGGACCAGGACAAGGAAGGCGCCGGCCAGACCGGACAGCATGCCGGAGATGATCACGCCGTAGTACTTCATCCGCAGCACCCGAACACCAAGCGACTCGGCCGCCCATGGGTCCTCGCCACAGGACCGAAGACGAAGGCCCCAGGGCGTCTTCCACAACAGCCAGGCGGTGATCGGCACCAGGGCGAGTCCCAGCAGAGTGAGCCAGTTGATCCCGCCGGTGAAACCTCGGAGTATCCCGGCAACGTCGGAGAGGAAGAACAGCTCCAGGTTCTCCAGCCATCCGAAGAAATCCGGGCTGCTCCAGCCAAAGAGCTGACCGCCGGCGAGGACGGGTAGATCGATGTTGGGGAGACCGTCGATCGGGGGCGACTGGATGACCGAGCCTCCGGTCTCGGGGGTGTAGACGATGGAGGAGAGGAATCGCATGGCACCGAGCCCGAGGATGTTGATGGCGACGCCGGAGACGATGTGGTCGACGTTGAAGGTCACGGTCGCAAGGGCGTGGAGAAGGCCGAAGACGGCGCCACCCAGCACGCCAAGGATGACTCCCTCCCATGGGCCGAACATCCAGGCACCCCATGCCGCGAACCAGGTGCCGCTGATCATCATGCCCTCGAGACCGATGTTGACCACCCCGGAACGCTCCGAATAGAGACCACCCAGTCCAGCGAGAAGAATTGGTATCGCCAGCCGGAGGGCGGCGCTGGCCGTGCTCCGGGAGGTCAGGTCGGAAGTGCCGGTGACCAGCTCGGCGATGAGTCATGACCAGGACAGCGGCTACGGCGATCATCACGACCCGCACGCCCCGATCGGCCTTCCGATAGCGATCGACCAGAGTGCTCATGCCGCCTCCGCCGAGGTGACCGGGTCGAAGTCGGTTGCCGCCGCCGCCGAGGCAATGACGCGGCGCTGGACGTACTTCGAGATGACCTCGTAGACGATGACCACGGCGAGCACGACGATCCCCTGAATGATCGTGACGATCTCCTTCGGCACATCCCTGAGGTCCAGGATCAACGCCGACCTCTGCATGAACCCGAACAGGAGGGCGCCGAAGGCCATGCCCACCGCGTTGTTCCTTCCCAGCAAGGCCACGGCGATGCCGTTGAACCCGTAGTTGCGGGGGAAGTCCTGCGGGTACTGGTGGTAGAAACCGAGGAGCGGCGCGATCCCGACCAGACCGGCCAGCCCTCCCGAGATGAGCATCGTCCTGATGATCATCTTCTTGGGGTCGACGCCGCTTGCGTTGGCCGCCGTCGGGTTGATCCCGCTCGCTCGGAGGTCGTATCCGAAGCGACTCTTGTTGACCAGATAGTGATACCCCACACCGAGGGCGATGGCGATGATGAGAAACCCTTGGAGGTTTGCCCCGGCCCTGACCTCGATCCCGAACGCCGCCAGCAGCGGGGTGAGAGAAGGTATCCAGCCCGACTCGGGGATCAGATCGGTCGCAATGGTGAGACCGGCGGTCTCTGCCCGGAACACATTGAGGAACAGGTAGGCGCTGAGGGCAAACGCGATGTAGTTGAGCATGATCGTCGCGATCACCTCATGGACACCGCGCTTCACCTTGAGATAGGCCGGGATCCATGCCCAGCCGGCGCCGACCAGGACCGCCACCAGGAGGATCGCGGTCACATGAAGGACCGGTGTAGTCGAGATCTGCGCCCCGACGTACGCGGCGAACAACGAGGCGAGCAGGTAGGTGCCCTCGACGCCGATGTTGAACAGCCCCATCTTGAATCCGACCGCCACGGCGAGAGCAGAGACGAACAGAGGGATGGCGTTGTTGACCGTGATGATCAGCGACTCGGCGGTGGTCCCGAAAACCCACATCTCCTTGTAGGCAGTGAGGGGATCGATGCCGACCAGCAGCAGGGCGATGGCGGCGAAGCCGAAGGCGATGATGAGGGCGATCGCCGGCGCCACCACCGCGGTAAGGAACCTCCCGGACTTCACGATGCTTTCTTCTCTCCTGCGCCGGTCATGTAGGACCCGAGGATCTCCGGAGTGATCTCAGACGGATCCAGCTTCGCCACCAGCTTGCCCTCGAAGAGGACGTGGATCGTGTCGGAGAGACCGATGAGCTCGTCGAGGTCGGCGGAGATGAGCAGGATCCCCATTCCGGCGGCACGGGCAGTCTTCAGCTCCTCCCAAACCGCGGCCTGCGCGCCGATGTCGATGCCACGGGTGGGCTGCGCTGCCAGTGAGGACAGTCGGGTTGGCCATGATCTCCCGGCCGACGACCAGTTTCTGCTGGTTCCCACCGGACAGGGCGGTGGCCGGGACGTCGACGTTCGGAGTCGCGACGTCGAATCGCCGCACGATCTCGGCGGTGTGCTCCCGTGTTCCCTTCTTGTCGATCCAGATGCCGTTGGCATAGGGCTCCTTGTATTGGTGGCCCAGCGCGGCGTTCTCCCACAGGGGCGAAGGGAGGAGCAAGCCCTGGCGATGACGATCCTCGGGGATCAGGCCGATTCCGGCAGCCCTGCCGCTCCCTCGTCGTGCAGGTCCACCATCGACTTGCCGGCCAGGGTGATGCTCCCGGTCGACGTCGGCGCCAGACCGAGCAGGGAGTCGACCAACTGGGCCTGCCCGTTGCCCTCCACGCCGGCGATCCCGACGATCTCGCCCTTTCGCACGACGAACGTGATGCCCTCGAGCACCGGGCGACCTTCGTCGGAGAGGAGTTCGAGGTCCGACACGTCGAGGAGCACCTCTTCCTGGACGGTCGACTCCTTGGTCTCCGGGGAAGGCAGCTCGGACCCGATCATCATCTCCGCCAATTGGCGGGCGTCGACCTCGGATGGCGTGGTGGTCCCCACCGTATGCCCGTCCCGCATGACCGTTATCCGATCCGCAATGGCCAGCACCTCGTCGAGCTTGTGAGAGATGAAGATGATGGTGTGACCTTCTTCTCTGAGGTCCCTGATCGAGTCGAATAGTTCATTCACCTCCTGAGGGACGAGCACGGCGGTGGGCTCGTCGAGGATGAGGATCTGAGCGCCGCGGTAGAGCACCTTGATGATCTCCACCCGCTGACGCTCTCCGACCGACAGCCTCTCCACCTTCTGGTTCGGCTGGAGTCTGAGCCCGTAGGTCTCACCGAGGATGCGAATTCGGTCCGAGGCGCCTTCGAAATCGATCATCACCCCGGACCTGGGCTCCGATCCGAGAATGACGTTCTCCAGGACGGTGAGGTTGTCGGCCAACATGAAATGCTGGTGCACCATCCCGATTCCGGCGTCGATTGCGTCCTTGGGGGTCCGGAAGTTCGCCGGTGCGCCGTCGATGGTGATGCGTGCCTTCGTCGGGGCGGACCATCCCGTAGATGATCTTCATCAACGTCGATTTGCCGGCCCCGTTCTCTCCCACGATGGCGTGGACCTCACCCGAGGCCACCGTCAGCTCGACGTCCTTGTTGGCAACTACCCCCGGATACCGCTTCGTGACGCCCTCGAGCTGTATTGCGGGTGCCTGAGCCATCTCCCTGTCCAAATAGAACGCCGGGCCCAGGAATCTGGGCCCGGCGCAAGTTAGCAGGACTGCCTTCTGTCAGGCCCCTGGCTCTGTGGGAACTGTGATCTCCCCGGCGATGATCTGCTCGGCATATCCATCGAGGTCGGCAGCGATGTCGTCCACGAACCCACCACGAGGTCGAGTAGCCGATACCGCCCTCGGCAAGCCCGAGACGGAGCCGACCAGGGGTGAACTCGTCGTTGAGGAAATCGACGATTGCCTTGTCCACTGCGACATCGACCCGCTTGAGCATCGAGGTCAGGATGTGCTCCTGGAGGGCAGGGTCGCCCACGGCCTCGTACTGGTCGGAGTCGACACCGATCGCCCAGAGGAAGCTGTCGTCGGTGGACTGCTCGACGGCTGCCTCGAACAGACCGAGACCCGGAACCGCCAGCGGCGTGGAAGATGACGTCCGCACCCTGGCCATAGAGGGCCAGAGCGGCCTCCTTGCCCTTGACCGGATCGTTGAACCCGGTGAAGTCGGGCACCTGGGTCAGGTACACGGCAGGGAGGATCGTGATGTCAGGGTTGGCTGCCGCCGCTCCGGCCTCGAACCCGGCCTGGAACTTGAGGATGAGCGGAGTCTCGACGCCGCCGATGAACCCCACGGTGCCTGTGGTGCTCTTCAGCGCCGCGGCGACACCCATCAGGAACGAGCCCTGCTCCTCGGAGAAGAGCATGCATCGGACGTTGGGCATCTCCACCACGGTGAAGGTGTCGTCTTGAGGGCAGTCGTCGGTGATGGCGAACAGGGTGTCCGGGAACTCGGTGCCGACCCGCCACACGTTCTGGGCGAACGCGAAGCCGTTGGCGATGATCAATTCCATGCCGGACTCGGCCAGGAGCCGAAGGTTCTCCTCACGGTTCTCGCCACCGGCATCGGGAGCCAGTTCCTCGCCCGTGACGCCGTAGGTCGCGATGGCATTGTCAAAGGCAAGCGGCGGCCAGGTCGTTGAACGACAGGTCGCCGCGCCCGCCGACATCGAAGGCCATGCCCACGGTGCGGCCGGTGCCGTCCGGGGCTACCCCTGCTGTCGTCGTCGTGTCACCGGCAGCGGATGTGGTTGGCTCCTCGCCCGCCGTGGTGGTGGGCTCGGCGGCGGCGGTCGTTGTGGCCTCGCCCGCCGTAGTGGTGGTATCTCCGCCTTCTTCGCCCCCACAGGCCGCGAGCACCAGTGCCAGGGCGGAGATCAGGGCGAGATACCGCAAATAGCGTTTCACGCTGATAGTCCTCCATATATCTGAAACGGCAGGGAACCCCCTGCCCGACGAGTCACATTAACGACCATTTTGGGTGTAAGTCGCCGCCAGCGGCTCGGGGCGGACCCAGTAGATCCAGGGGATCGAGATCACCGTGATCAATGCCTTGAGAACCACATTCACCCACAAGATCGACCACGCCACCTCCGGTGGGAAGACCCCGAACAGGGTCGCCAGCCCGACGAAGACAGCCGAGTCGACCGGTATGGCTATCGCGTTGCTGAACAGGACCCGGCCCCATTGCTTTTCCTCGCCGAACCGCGCAACCCAGCGTGAATACGCCTCGGTGTCGATCAACTCGGAGGCGATCTCGGCAATGATCGAGGCCACGACGATGCCCCAGACCGGGGCTAGGACCACCCCGAACTCGAGCTGCGGCCCGGTGACCTGGTCCGGGGGGAGACGAGACACCAACCAGAAGAAGGCCGCCATGAACACGTTGATCCCGGCAGCGAGGAAGATCAGTGTCCTCGCCGCCGACTTCCCGGCGATCTTGTGCACCAGGTCGCGAAGCGTGAAGGTGAAGGGGTAGATGAGGGTGCCGGCGTCGACGGCCTGGCCCCCGATCTCGATGATGCGGAGACTGGCGATGTCGGCCATCATCTGCGCCGCCACATACGCCCCACCCACCAACAACAACGACCGAACTCCGCGGTTCACGGGGGCAAGTTAGCCGGTGACTCAGGTACCCGAGGTTCTGCGTATCCGAGGCCGAACGCCCGGGTTCAAACGACCGAGCTCTAGTAATCGCCGCCCCGACGTGGCACCGTCGAAGCGGGATGGGAGAGAAGACTCGGCTGGTCATCCAGCACGCTCGGGCAAACGGCGGAATCATCACAACAAGCGAGGCCCAAGCAATGGGGATGGACAGGAGCGTGTTGGCGAGGAGGGTCGGAGAGGAGTGTTCACGCGGATCCAAAGAGGTGTCTTCGCCCTGCCGGGATCGATCATGACGCACGATTCGGATTCTCGAGGCGGCATGTCGGAAGTCTTGAAGCGGTCGTGTCCCACCATTCGGCCGGGCAGCTCCATCAGTTCGATGGACTGCCCTGGAGCCCGCCGACGGTGACCGTTCGCATCGGCGTCACCAATCGATCTTCCAGGCGTGTGATCGTCCATCAATCGACAGACATCTCCGATGATCATGTCGTATCGATCGATGGACTTGCCGGTGACCAACCCAGAACGAACAATCATCGATCTGGCGGCGTCAGTAAGCTGAGCGGCAGCTTGATTTGATCCTCGACCGGGCGCTGTCATCGGGCATCGTCGATCTGAAAAGCTCGCCCTCGTCTTCTCCGGTTAGGCCGACGAGGCAAACCCGGGACTTCCAGCGTGCGGCAGGCTGCTCGAGAAACGGGAAGAGAAGTACACACCAGCTGACAGCGTCCTGGAACAGCGACTCCTCGCCATCATCGGCATGCGCGGACTCCCACTGCCCGACATCCCAGTTCGCACCCCCTTGGCTCGTCCCGACGAACGGGCGCGTCGACTTCGCATACAAGGAACGTCATTTGATCATCGAAGCTGATAGCCGGAAGTGGCATCTCCTGATGAAGTCGTTCGAAACAGATCGTCATCGGGACAATCAGGCACAACTGGCTGGCTGGCGCATCCTTCGGTTCACGTGGCGACAGACCATCGACGAGCCCGAGATGATCGCATCTTCGATTCGACGCCGCCCTGTCAATGTGAGTGACGTCGTAGCTGAGGCGATTCGACCCCGTATCCGGGCCGCAGAACCTGAGGTTGCTGGGAACGACCCCTACTGGACGACGTCGAGCAGTTTCGGGTCGAGCTGGCCGTAGCCGGGGAAGATGGAGTCGGTGACGCCGGCGAACTCCCAGTGCCAGGGCTCCTGGGTGCTCCTGCCGCAATGAGCCCAGTCCGGGTGGACCCAGCCGAACCGGTGAGCATTTCCCTGCATCCACCGGAACGTTTCATCCGAACAGCCCAGCACGCCATTGCCGTCGGTGTAGTCGACGGCCCGGCCCCAACCATGGTTGGAGTGGCCGGGTCTGGCCGTGGGTGGCCCAGAGCACGCACGGCCGGATTTGACACCTGTCTGCACCTTGGAGCCAGTGGCCGGGTCGACTCCGTATACCGGCGTCTCGACCACAGGGCACCGTCGGTTGTACGCCGAGGCTTGGGTGCTGAAGGACCGGTAGCAGTCTTCGTAACTGAGTGAGACGCCGTCCTCCTCGGCAGCCTCCATCAGGAGTGCATACATGTAGGCCGCATCGCGCTCCAGGGTGCAACCGTCAAACGACATCAACCGGTCATCGGGCATTGATCCGTTCACGTAACCATCGACTTCGAGGTCGAGCGTGTAGGCCTCGTCGTTGGCCGGGACGTACTCGGCCGAAGGCGTGGGGGCCAGCGCGGTCGAGATGGTGAGGAGGAGTGCGAGTATGGGCATGCGTTTGCCCAAACAACATCGGCCAAATTGGCCTCAGGCTTTAACGGTCAGTCCTGGCCGGCCATCTCCGGTTGTGGTGTCGCATCGGTCGGATCCGGTGGAGCGACTGCCTCGAATGTGAGCTCCTCGTTCTCGGCGTCGAGGCCAACGAGGATCGTGCTGCCCGCCTTGAACTCCCCGAGCAGGACGCGCTCGCTGAGGGGGTCTTCGAGCAGGCGTTGGATCGCCCGACGCAAGGGACGGGCGCCGAGCTCTGGGTCATAGCCACGGGTGCCGAGGTGCACCTTGGCATCATCGGTGAGAACCAGATCGAGGTGCTGCGACTCGAGCTGCTCTCGAACCCGATCCAACATCAGATCGACGATCAGCTTGAGCTCGTCCATGGTCAGCTCGTGGAACACGATTATCTCGTCGAGCCGGTTGATGAACTCGGGGCGGAAGCTCTTCTTCAACTCCTCGGTGACCCGCTCCTTCATGTGCTCGTAGTCCATCTCCGAATCACCAGCGTGGAAACCGACCGCCTTCTTGTGCAGGTCGCGCGTCCCCAGGTTCGAGGTCATGATGATGACGGTGTTCTTGAAGTCGACGGTCCGGCCCTGGGCGTCGGTCAAACGCCCTTCCTCGAGAATCTGGAGGAGGGTGTTGAACACGTCAGGGTGTGCTTTCTCGATCTCGTCGAACAACACGACCGAGAACGGCTTGCGACGCACAGCCTCGGTCAGCTGGCCGCCCTCGTCATAACCCACGTAGCCCGGGGGTGATCCGACGAGACGGCTGACCGTGTGCTTCTCCATGTACTCGGACATGTCGAGCTGGATGAGAGCGTCCTCCTGCCCGAAGAGGAATTGGGCGAGGGCCTTGGCGGTCTCGGTCTTGCCGACACCGGAGGGGCCGAGGAAGATGAACGAGCCCGACGGCCGACGAGGATCCTTGAGCCCTGCGCGGGTACGACGGATCGCCTTCGACACCGCCGTGATGGCGTCGTGCTGGCCGATGATGCGCTTGTGCAACTCGTCCTCCATGTGGACGAGCCGTGCGGTCTCTTCTTCGGTGAGCCTGTGAACGGGGATCCCGGTCCACTGAGCTAGGACCTCCGCGATCTCCTCCTCATCGATCACCCAGCCGGTTTCACCCTCGCTGGCCTCCTTGACCGCACGATCGCTCAGCAACCCGCGCTCCTCGTCCCGGAGGTTGGCGGCCCGCTCGTAGTTCTCCCGGGAGACCGCGTCCTGCTTGTCCTCGCGCAGGGTGGAGAGCTTCTCGTCGATGGCGGTTATCTCGGGCACATCGCTGGTGCGATGGATGCGCTGGCGGCTACCCGCCTCATCGATGAGGTCGATCGCCTTGTCGGGAAGGAATCGGTCGGAGAGGTAGCGATCGGCCAGGTTGGCCGCAGAAACGATGGCCTGGTCGGTGAAGCGCACCGAGTGGTGGGCCTCGTAGCGGTCCTTGAGACCCATCAGGATCTGGATGGTCTCGCTGACCGACGGCTCGTCGACCTGGATCGGCTGGAACCGGCGCTCGAGGGCGGAGTCCTTCTCCAGGTACTTGCGGTACTCCTCGAGGGTCGTGGCTCCTACCGTCTGCAGCTCACCTCTGGCGAGCATTGGCTTGAGGATCGAGGCGGCGTCGATGGCGCCTTCGGCAGCTCCGGCGCCTACCAGGGTGTGGATCTCATCGATGAAGAGGATGATGTCGCCCCGGCTCTTGATCTCTTTGAGCACCTTCTTCAGACGCTCCTCGAAGTCGCCTCGATAACGGGAACCAGCGACGAGGGCGCCGAGGTCGAGCGAATAGAGGTTCTTCCCCTGGAGATTGTCCGGGACTTCCTTGGCGATGATGCGCTGGGCGAGACCCTCGACGATGGCTGTCTTCCCCACACCGGGCTCGCCGATCAGCACCGGGTTGTTCTTGGTGCGGCGGGAGAGGATCTGCATCACACGCTCGATCTCGCGGATCCTGCCGATGACCGGGTCCAGCTTCCGTTCCCGTGCCAGTTGGGTGTAATTCCTCCCGAACTGATCGAGGACGGTGGACCCGCCGGCGGCCGACTCGCGTCCTCCGCTCCCGGCGGGCTCGGATGATTGCTGCTCGCTACCGGCCGGACCGGAGAGCAGCTGGATCACCGTCTGGCGCACCTTCTGCAGCTCGGCCCCGAGCTGTTGGAGGACCTGTGCAGCCACACCCTCTCCCTCCCGGATGAGGCCGAGGAGGATGTGCTCGGTGCCGATGTAGTTGTGGCCGAGCTGGAGCGCCTCACGAAGGCTGAGCTCTAGGACTTTCTTTGCCCGCGGGGTGAACGGGATGTGGCCGGAGGGCGATTGCTGGCCCTGGCCGATGATCTTCACCACCTCTTCACGGACCGAGGCGAGGTCGATGTCGAGGCTCTCCAGCGCCTGGGCGGCGATGCCTTCCCCTTCGTTCAGGAGGCCGAGGAGAATGTGCTCGGTGCCGATGTAATTGTGGTTGAGCAGGCGCGCTTCTTCCTGGGCCAGAACGACGACCCGGCGGGCACGGTCTGTGAAGCGCTCAAACACTCTTGACTCCCAAGCCTGACATGAGCAACTTTACCACCGGGTGATCCTTGACCTTCGAGCATGCTTTCCGAGCGATGTGCACGTAATACCATCGTCACGGATGGACGACCTCCAAAGTCTCATTCGCATACCCCGGGTGTGGGACTCGCTCACCCTCGTGGAGGAGCGTCTGCTCGAGGCCGCAACCGCAGACGATGCCTACCTGACCAAGATCGCCCAGCACCTGTTGCTGGCCGGCGGCAAGCGCTTTCGCCCGCTTCTCGCGCTGCTCGCTGCCGAGTTCGGGGAGGCCCGCGACCATCGTCCGGTGGAGGCAGGCGTCTCCGTCGAGCTCATCCACGTCGGGTCGCTCTACCACGACGATGTCATCGACGAGGCAGACGTCAGGCGTGGAGCAGTATCGGTGAATGCCAACTGGAGCAACACGGTCGCCATCCTGGCCGGTGACTTTCTGATGGCTCGCGCCTCGGAGGTGGCGGCCACCCATCTCAGCCAGGAATCGGTGAGGCTTCTCGCTGCGACCTACGCCGAGCTCGTCGAGGGGCAGACCCGCGAGCTCCAGCTCGATTTCAACCTCGGCCATGGCGTCGCCGAATACGAACAGGTCATAGCCGGCAAGACGGCGTCGTTGATCCGGACCTCCGCCCGGCTGGGAGCACTGGCCGCCGAGGCGGACGATGACATCGTCGAGGCGCTCTCTGATTGGGCGTGGGAGGTCGGGATGGTCTTTCAGATCGCCGACGACGCCCTCGACCTGGTCGCTGACGAGGAGGCCATCGGCAAACCCGCTGGTTCGGATATCCGGGAGGGGAAGTTCACGATGCCGGTACTGGAGGCGTTGTCAGGCCCGGACGGCGACCGGGTTCGGTCACTCCTCGAGAGCTCTCACCCCTACGCCGACGATGTGGTCAACGATGTGATCGAGATCGTCCGAGCCGGCGGGCATGTCGACTCGTCACTGGCCGAGGCCGCGCGCCACCTCGAGCTGGCATCGGGAGCCCTGAGCCGTGTCCCTGAGAGCGATGCCCGGGGGATCCTCGAAGGGCTGGGTGATTACCTGCTGGGTCGGGTCGAGACCGCCCGGGCCACCTGATCAGGCCTCGGGCCGCAAGGTCGGGAAGAGAATGACCTCCCGGATGTGCGCCTGGTCGGTGAACAGCATCACCAGGCGATCGACGCCGATACCCAACCCGCCGGTGGGTGGTAGCCCGTATTCCAGCGCCAGCAGGTAGTCGTGGTCGACGGGGTGTGCCTCCTCGTCCCCGGCGGCGCGGGCGGCGGCCTGCTCCTCGAACCTCAGTCTCTGGTCATCGGCGTCATTGAGCTCACTGAAGGCGTTGGCATATTCTGATCCGGCGATCACCAGCTCGAACCGGTCGGCCAGACGTGGATCGGTGACGCTGCGGCGAGCCAATGGTGAGATCTCGACCGGCTGATGGGTGACGAAAGTCGGGTCCCAGATCTCGGCCTCGACAATCTCCTCATACATCTCGGAGATGACCCTGGCCCCGCTCCACCCCTCTTCGATCTCGATCCCTCTCTCGCCCGCCAGCGAAGCCAGATCGTCGAGGGGAGTGTCAAGATCCACGTGGCTGCCCAGCTTTTCTGAGACGAGATCGATCATCGACGCCCGACGAAATGGTCGTGACACGTCGAGTTCTCGCCCCTGGTATGTCAGGCTCGTGCCTCCTGTCACCTCCCGGGCAACGTTGGAAACGACCTCCTCGGTGAGCTCCATCATGTCCGTGTAGTCGGCCAACGCCTGATACGCCTCCAGCATCGTGAACTCAGGGTTGTGGGTCGAGTCGATCCCCTCGTTTCGAAAGATGCGGCCGATCTCGAAGACTTTCTCCATCCCACCCACCACGAGTCGCTTCAGATAGAGCTCCGTCGCGATGCGCAGGTTCATGTCCATGTTCAGGGCGTGATGATGCGTGGCGAACGGCCGGGCGGTGGCGCCGGTCGCCTGATGGAGAAGGATTGGTGTCTCGACCTCGACGAAACCACGAGCCTCGAACTGCCGGCGCAGCTCGCTGACCACCACCGCACGTGCCCGCGCTACCCGTCTGGCCTCGTCGTTGACCATGAGGTCGAGATACCGCCGACGGCTGCGCAGCTCGATGTCCTGCAGTCCGTGCCACTTTTCCGGCAAAGGGTGAAGGCTCTTCTGGAGGATGACGTAGTCGTCTGTCCGGACGCTCAATTCGCCCTTTCGGGTGGTCATGACGGTGCCGGTGGCCCCGAGCCAATCACCCAGGTCCACATGGGCGAAGGCGTCCGCTTTCTCATCTCCGATCGTGGACCGGTCCACGAAGAGCTGGATCGTGCCGGTGTCGTCCTGGAGTGTTCCGAACTGCAGCTTGCCGAAGGAGCGGTGCAGCATCAGACGGCCGGCAACTGTCACCCTGTCGTCGGTCTCGGACCCTGCGGGGAGGTCGGCAAAGGTCTCATGAAGCTCGGCAGCCAGGTGGGAGCGATCGTATCTATGGGGGTAGCCGCCCGACTCGAGGATCTCCTGATGACGATCCCGTCGCCCGGCGACGAGTGGGTCCATGCCCTGGTCGGATGTCTCGCTCATGTCGCTCGGGTGGCCGGGTCAAGGCAGGGTAGTGGTCGGTCGGCCGGCTGATGGGCCGCTACGTGAGCCTGCTCGGCTCGCCGAGGAGCAACCCTCGATCGGGGACGGGCTTGCCGTCCGCCCAATCGAAGGTCACGTTGTCGATGAGACGCACTCCTCCGACGTGGGCGGCAACCGCCAGCACCGCTGGTCGATCGAGCTCTTCGATCGGAACCATGGTGTCCTGCGAGGCGAGGGTCGCGTAATCCACCTCCAACCCTTTCACGGAGCGGCGGACCGTTCCTTCGAGACGCTCGCCGCGCCGCTCGCCGGCGTCGACCTGCTCGGCAGCCTGGAAGAGACCACGACTGATGGCAAGTGCACGTTCCCGATCCATACGGGACAGCCTCACGTTCCGGCTGGACAGGGCGAGGCCGTCGGGCTCTCGCACCAGTGGGGCATCGATGACTGACACCGGGAACCTGAGGTCGCGCACCATCGACTTCAGGACGGCGAGTTGCTGGGCGTCCTTCCGGCCGAACATGGCGATGTCGGGTTGCAGACCGGCGAAGAGCTTGGCCACCACGGTGGCAACTCCCGTGAAGTGGCCTGCCCGGTAGCGGCCCTCCATCTCCTGTGAGACCCCGCCCACCTCGACGATCGTCGTCTCGCCCACGGGGTACACCTCGTCCTGTTCCGGCACAAAGATCAGATCGACGTCATGCTCCGCGGCGAGTCCCGCGTCACGCTCGGTGTCCCTCGGGTATGCGGCGAAGTCGTCTTTGTCGTCGAATTGCGTCGGGTTGACGAACAGGGAAACAACGAGAGTGTCACATCGCTCGCGCAACAGGTCCATCAGCGCCAAATGGCCCTCGTGGAGAAACCCGAGCGTTGGCAGGAGGCCGACGGTGCCCTCGTACTTCTCCCGAGTGTCGGCGAAGGTGGCGGTCACCTCCACTGTTCGATGTCGTCTTTCCGACCGGCGCGAATCGCCGTTGCCTCAGCCATCAGCCTGTACTGCCGCCCCACGGAGTCCGAGGTCCGACGTGCCGCCTCGAGTTGTCCGACCACAGTGGAGATGTCGCCCCGGGCGATCGGGCCGGTCAAAGGCGACTCGCCCACGATCTCATAGAGATTGGCCACCGCCTGCTCGACGAGGGGGCGGGTGACCAACGGGTCGATCCTGGCCGAGATCATCAGGTCCCCGGCTGTGGCGAGAGCGGTGATGACGAAATTGGCTGCCGCCGACGCACCGGCGTGATAGGCCGGCCTCGACTCGTCGGCGAGAGGGAACGGGTTCATGTCCAAGGAAGCTGGCCAGCTCCGTCAGGGTGGCCATCGCCACGGGACCTCCGCCGATGCCGACAAACGCGCCAGCCAAGGCGCCCGCCCCGCGTTCCGGGTCGGGCAGCGTCTGCAGAGGATGGAAGCCACCGGTGACGACTCCTTCGCGGGCTAGCTCATCGAGGGCGGTAACTGGGAGTGAATCCCGACATGTGGGCAGCCACCGGCACCGTTCCGGCGAGGGGTGAGAGCCGACGCGACACTTCCTCGATGGCGTCGTCCCGCACCGCGATGAGGAGAAGGTCACACTCTGGCAAGGGATCATCCCAGCTGAGGGTTGGCCCGTAGAGGCTGACATCTGATCGGGAGAGGACACCCGTTATCTGGTGACCCGAGCGAGCAGCGGCGAGTGCGATGGAGCCTCCAGCCCTTCCCGGGCCGGCAATTGTCAGTCTCACAGGTCTACCTCGGCCGGCGTGGCGGCGAGGCTAGCCAGCGGGCCGCGCAGCCCAGTCGAGTGTGCGACCGCGTCCGCTCAGGCCTGATCCTCGAGCTGGTTGGGTGTGATGACCGGCCAGTTTGAGTCCATCTCGGACTTCATGTCGTGGTAGCCGGTCCGGCGCTTCCAGAACTTGGTCTTCCAGACCTTGAATCTCCTACGTTCCAAATCTTGTGGGTCGGCGAGATGATTTTCATGATTGGACCCGGTGCCCCTCACCTCCGGCACGACTACGTCATCGGGGTCGTCGGTCATGTGCAACACCTGGTGGGTGTGATGTCGCACGGCACGATGCTGCTGCTTGCGCTCTTCGCGTTTCGGGCGGCCGTCGTTGTATCCGGGGATGTCCTGGCGATGCTCCCGCGACCGTTTTGCCATCTAGATCATTCCTCCTGTCCTGGACTCTGCTGAATGTCCGAACCAAGAGGAGGGCCGCGGCCGCTTCCCATGAGTGGAACCTAGCACGGGTCCGGCTGTCTGTGTGAGGTTCGGAGGGAATGCCCGAATCACCGATCCGACCCGTCCTCCAGCCAACTTTCGGCCAAGAGAGCCACTCCCTGGTTGGACACGAGGGTCCTGGCAGCCGCTGCGGTCAAACCCACTCCCACCACTGCCTCAGGCCAGACATCACACAGTGGCTGGAGGACGAAGCGGCGCTCCGCTGCCCTCGGATGGGGGATTTGGAGATCGGGCGTCCGAACCGGGGCCCCATCGCTGGAGACGATGTCCAGATCGAGCGTGCGTGGCCCCCAGTGCACCTCCCGTGACCTGTCGTGGGCGGCTTCGATCTGTTGGAGCGACACGAGGAGGTCATGAGGCTTCGACACGGTGTCGAGGACCGCCACCGCGTTCAGAAACGGGTCCTGAGCCGGGCCGCCGACCGGATCCGTCTCATAGACACCCGAGACCGCCTCGACCGAACCCAGATCCTCGAGCTCGGCCACGGCCCGACGCAAATGCTCCAGCCGAGCGCCCTCGTTGGAGCCGAGGGCGATGGCGAAGCGGGTCATCGGGATCGATCGACAGTGACGGCCACATCGGAAAACGTCAAGGGGATGGGGGCCTCGGGCTTGTGCACCGTCACCCTGACCCTGTCGACAAGGGGCTCATCGAGCACGGCCGTCGCAATCTGCTGGGCCACCGACTCGATCAAATCGTGGCTCTCGCTTTGCGCCAGATCGTGCGCCACCTGGGCCAGCTTTCCGTAGTCCACAGTGTCGGCTAGCTCGTCGGATGTGCCGGCGGTGGAAAGGTCGAGATACAGGGTCAGATCGATCCGGAATACCTGAGGCTCCTGCTTCTCGTGCTCGAGCACCCCGTGCCGGGCAACCACCTCGATTCCTTTGAGCTCGATCCGATCGGTCACGAGGCGGCGGACGCCGGGATGAGCGAGCGGCCCTCCGGCCCCAGCGCACGTCCCAGAATCTGCTGAATCACCGCCAGGGCGAGGATCGGGTCGTTGACGAGCCCGGAAACGACGAGGAACCCGCCGAGCAGCCCACCGACTGTGTCGTCGATCACCTCGCGGTGCACGAGGACCCTCGATCGTCGCTTGGCGGTCGCCTTCACAAGGGTGGCGAAGAACTCGTCGACGTCGTGGGTGGTGAGGTCAGGACCGATCGGTACCGAGAATGTGGCGATCCCGGCCTCGCGATAGGCAAGCAGGTTTTGGTTGCCGGGAAGCATGGAAACCACGGTGTTGATCCCGGCCTCCTCCACCAGCCATGTGATCTCCTCCTCGCGTCGCACCCGCCGATGCTGGAAGCCAGAGCCACCCACCCGCTCCGAGACAGCGAGACGATCGGTGATGACCCAGGTGAATCCCCGGGGCTTTAATCCTGCGACCATTCGTCCCATTGCTGGGGACTCACGATAGCGGCGGCCAGGCTCAGCGCCGCTCTTGACGAAACAACGTCGTGGACCCGAAAAACCCTTGCCCCACGCTCGAAACCGAGGGCGGTGGTAACTGCGGTGACCCCGTCGCGCCGGGCGGGGTCTTCGATGCCGGCCACACGTCCAAGAAACGCCTTGCGCGACGTCCCCAGGACCACCGGGAAGCCCATCCCGGCGAGCTGCGCCAACCCGTCGATCAACTCCAGGTTGTGGGTGACCGTCTTTCCGAACCCGATCCCTGGATCGACGGCGACCGCTGCCGGGGCGACCCCGGCGTCAATCACCAGTCCGGCCTTTGCATCGAGGAACGTCGTCACTTCGCCGACGACGTCGTCATACGTCGGCTCGCGCTGCATGGTTCTCGGCGTCCCTTTCATGTGCATGAGAACCACCCCGGCGCCCGACTCGCCGAGCACGTCTGTCATGCCAGGTGTAGAGGCGGCAGTCACGTCGTTGACGATTTCGGCCCCCGCATCGAGGGCGGCCCGGGCCACCTCGGGCTTCGAGGTGTCTATCGACACCACAGCCCCGGCGGCGACAAGTGCCTCCACGACCGGTATCACCCGGCGAAGTTCCTCGACGGCGGGCACCCCGTCGGCGCCCGGCCGGGTCGACTCGCCGCCGATGTCGACGAGATCTGCACCCTGGTCGATCATGGCGCGTCCGGCGGCTACCGCCGCTGCCTCGTCGAGATGAAGGCCACCATCGGAGAAGGAGTCGGGAGTGACGTTGATCACGCCCATGATCACGCCCCTCGAAACATCCAGTTCCCTCGTGCGAAGTTTCCAGGCGCCCATGCGTAGAACGTAGAACCTAAAACGCAGAACGGCGAGCGGAGCGAGCGTCAGCGAGTAGTGCCGAAAAGCAGCGACATCGCCTCGGCTCTGGTGGCCGGCTGCGACTCCATGATCCCGCGGACCGCCGAAGTGACAGTTGTCGCCCCTGGCTTCTTCACGCCCCGCATCGACATGCAGAGGTGCTCCGCCTCGACCACGACCATGACACCGAGGGGCTGAAGTCGCTCGCTCAGGGCGTCCGCGCACTTGGGCCGTCAGCCGTTCCTGCATCTGGGGCCGACGGGCGAAGCCCTCGACCAACCGGGCCAGCTTGGAGAGCCCGGTCACCTGTCCCTTGGGTATGTAAGCGACGTGGGCCTGACCATGGAACGGCACGAAATGGTGCTCACACATCGAGTAGAAGGGGATCTCCCGAACCATCACGATCTCCTGATAGTGCTCCTCGCCAAAGAAGGCATCCACGACATCCCCGGGGTCACGATGGAGGCCGTCGAACACTTCGGCATAGAAGGCAGCCACCCGCTCCGGAGTCTCGAGGAGACCCTCGCGGTCCGGGTCCTCACCCAGGGCCTCGATGATCTCGCGCACCGCCTTTTCGATGCGACCTAGGTCGATGCTCTCCTCGATCTTCGGCTCGATCTCACTCATCCCCAAAGAAAATAGGCCGACCACCGCTTCGTATTCCGTCAAACTCCAAAATGACTTGACAGGGATGTCATATTGGCATTACGGTAATGTCATGATGACATCGCTATGATGTCGCACAGACGAGCCAGTAGAGGAGACGGAAATGTTCATTCAGACCCCCGACGATCTGGAGCGGGCGTTGGGTCAGAGAATCAGACGAGTCCTCAGGAAGAAGGACCGAGACCCGATCGACCCCCCAACCCGAACCATCGTCAACACAGCCCGCTGGACCCACCCGACATAGGATTCGGCGATGCAATTGACGCAAACGGCCAACGTGATGGAGGCGGCGGTGCAGGCCCAGTTGAGACTGGCGGACCCTGAGCTCGCCGCCCTCGGGTCCGAGCTGCTCGATGTCCTACGTCCGGCGATCAGGTTGACACTGATGGAGGTCGTGGAGATGGCCGCCCAAGAGGTCAACGGGCAGCTCGCCGGTCAGCGCGTTGAGATCCAGTTGGTCGACGGCGACCCCGAGTTGACGGTCCGGCCCGACTCGTCGGCCGTCCCTCCCCCTCCCCCGCTTACCGGGGAGCCCATCGATGCCGAGGCCCGGATCACCCTTCGACTCCCCGGATATCTAAAGGACCTGATCGCCGAGGCCGCCGAAGGTGCCGGCGATTCGGTCAACACCTTCGTGGTCGACGCCCTCCGCACCAAGGCATACGAGAAGAGCCCATCCAGCAGCGTCCGACGGACGATCGATCTGTGATCGACCGTGAGCTCACGGTCGACGACACCCCAACCATAAGGGTCACGATCAGGTCGGGCCGTGTCAACGTGGAGGGCGGAAAGCCGGGACTGGTCCGGTTCAAGGTCGACACCACTGACCCTACGTTTGAGATCCGTCAGGCCGCCGACGCCATCGTCGCCTCCAGCGACCGAGGCGGCCGAGTATTCGTGACGGTCAGCGTGCCGCCGATGACCGATATGGAGATTGGCACCGCCAGCGGCGACGTAGACATCGATCCCCGGCTGGGCCGGCTCGATGTGACCACCGTCAGCGGCGAAGTCGAGTTCGAGACGGTGGAGCGACTCCAGGCGAGGACCACGAGCGGTGGGATCCGCGGCAAGCGAGTGAACGGCGAGGCCACCTGCGTGACGCACATCAGGGGACATCAAGGTTTCGGAGATCGTCGATCGCGGCGACTTTTCGACACGATCGGGATCGGTGGTGATTGTCAACTGCGCCGGGACCGTCTCATGTGCGACGTTGTCGGGCAACATCCGGATCGAAGAACTGAGCGGGCCAACGGCCAGGATCAAGTCGATGTCAGGCGGGGTCCGACTGGGGTTGCCCCCCAGAACCCGCCTCGAGCTGGACGCAAACACTCTGTCCGGCCGAGTGACCTTGCCCACCGCGAACCCGAGCCCGGAGCCCCCCGAACGTGAGGTGAGCGTCAAAGTTCGACTGGTCTCGGGGAACCTCAAGATCGAACGCACTACGTAGGAACGTAGGGCGCAGAACGCTAACCGGCGTCGGTGGCGGGGCGGGTGGAGCGGCGGATCTTGCGGTTGAGGGTGAGGGACTCGGTGACCGGCTCTTCTTCGTCCTCTGTTTCCTCGGCCGCGGCGATCTGCTCTTCGCGGGGCTGGGGGATGACCGGGTTGTCCGGATACTTGAGCCGCATTGCCCCCTCCGACGTGTGCTCCCACTTGGGGACATCGGCGAATAGATCGGCGACCTCTGCGCGATCCACCGTCTCGTTCTCGAGAAGGGCCGCGACCATTCTCTCCATCGCGTCCTGGTGATGCTCGATGATGAGCCTCGCCTCCTCGTGGGCGGCGTTGATCATCTTGCGGACTTCGTTGTCGATGTTGGCGGCGACCTCGTCGGAGTAGTCCTGCTGCCGTGAGTAGTCACGTCCGAGAAACACCTCGCCGTTGGGCTTGCCGTACTGCATCGGGCCCAGGATGTCGCTCATCCCGTACTCCATGACCATCCGCCGGGCAATGGCTGTGGCCTTTTCGATGTCGTTGGCGGCGCCGGTGGTGGGGTCGGCGAAGATGAGCTCTTCGGCGGTACGTCCCCCGAGCAACATGGCGAGCTGATCGACCAGCTCGGATCGGCGCACCAGGTACTTGTCGTGGGTGGGAAGTGCGAGGGTGTGGCCCAACGAGCGGCCCCGGGCCACGATGGTGACCTTGTGCACCGGGTCGGAGTTGGGGAGGGCAAAGCCGACGAGGGCATGACCGGTCTCGTGATAGGCGATGAGACGCTTCTCCTCGTCGCTCATCACCTTCGTCTTGCGCTCCGGGCCTGCAATCACCCGATCGATGGCCTCCTCGAGCTCGAGCATCCCGATGTCCTTGCGACGTCGCCTGGTGGCGAGGAGGGCAGCCTCGTTGATCAGGTTGGCGAGGTCGGCGCCGGTGAATCCGGGTGTGCGCCGAGCCAGGACCATCAGGTTGATTTCGTCGTTGAGCGGCTTGCCCTTCGAATGGACCTCCAGGATGGCCTTGCGCCCTTCGACATCGGGAGCGTCGACCACGATCTGGCGGTCGAAGCGCCCGGGGCGAAGCAAGGCGGGGTCGAGGATGTCGGGGCGGTTGGTGGCCGCCATCACGATCACGCCGCTGTTCCCCTCGAAGCCATCGAGCTCTACGAGAAGCTGGTTCAGCGTCTGCTCCCGCTCGTCGTGCCCACCACCGAGACCGGCTCCACGATGACGGCCGACGGCGTCGATCTCGTCGATGAACACGATGGCCGGGGCGCTCTGCTTGGCCTGGTCGAACAGGTCGCGGACACGGGAGGCGCCGACACCGACGAACATCTCGACGAAGTCAGAGCCCGAGATGGACATGAATGGGACCCCGGCCTCGCCGGCAACAGCCCTGGCGAGGAGGGTCTTGCCGGTACCGGGAGGGCCGAAGAGGAGGACGCCGCGGGGGATTTTTGCCCCCATCTGGCGGTACCTGTCCGGGTTCTGGAGGAAGTCCTTGATCTCCTCGAGCTCTTCCTTGGCCTCGACGAGGCCGGCAACGTCGTCGAAGGTGATCTTCGGCTGCTCCTTGCCCACGAGCTTGGCCCGGGACTTGCCGAACTGCATGACCCGGTTCCCGCCGCCCTGCATCTGCATGAAGATGAACACCATGAAGCCGAGCAGGAACAGCCACGGGAGGAAGCTGATGAGGACCTCCCAGAACCCGGGTGGCTGGGGATCCGAGCTGAACGCCGTGCCCGACTCGCGGATCACGGTGACGAGGTCGCCCTCGGCGCCCTCGGGATAGCTCGACACCTGGTCGAACGCCTCTTCCGGCAGCGTCGAGCTGGAGAGACGGCCCTGCAGCTCGTTGGAGCGAGCGAGCATCTCCACCTGCTCGTAGTCACCGGCCTCGACGTTGTCGATGAACTGGGAGAGCTCGATGACCTCGGGACCCTGGACCTGGTCGAACCACCACTGAGCAAGGATGGCCAGCATGATGATGGACAGCCCGTAAACGACGAGCGTGCGCATGGTTCGGTTCACTGAGACCTCAAGACAGACTCCGGGGACGACTCCGAGTCATCAATGCTACGGGAAACCCCTGGATAGTCGAACCCTTCCTGGTGGGGAGGCTGAGAAGCCGAATCGGTCTCAGGCTTCTGCACCCATGACCCCCACATAGGGCAGGTTGCGGTACTTCCCGGCGTAGTCGAGGCCATACCCGACCACGAACTCGGGACCGATGGGGAATCCCACATATTTGACCTCGAGCGGAACCCGCTGGATCCCCTCTTTGAGGAGAAGGGCCGCGATCTCTAGGGAGGCAGGCTTACGGACATTGAGACTCTTCATCAGATAGTTCAATGTCAAACCCGAATCGATGATGTCTTCCACGATCAGCACGTGGCGACCGTCGATCTCCTCGTCGAGATCCTTGAGGATCCGGACCACACCCGAGGTCTGCGTCGACGCCCCATAGGACGACACGGCCATGAAGTCGAACTCCACCGGCAGGTCGATATGCCGTGCCAGATCGGCCATCACCATGAAGGCACCACGGAGGACGCCCACGAGCAGCACGTCCTTACCCGCATAATCCGCCGTGATTTGACGGCCCAGCTCCGCGAGCTTGTTGTCGATCTCCTCGGCGGTGATCAGGGGCTTGATGTCCATCCGGTTTCCTCTCTGGCGAACACGGAAAGGTAGCCGCTGGTCCCTGGCACATACCAGGCCACCGGAAGGCGCCGCTCCCCCGGCAACCAGGCGGTCTCGTCGTTCGCCGCGACCACGAGTCGCCCGCCCGTGTCCACCCGGGCCGCCAGG
>CAWHEU010000026.1:0-107588 GCA_963828465.1 uncultured Acidobacteriota bacterium
TCTCGAGCACGGCCAGGACTGCCACCAGGGTCTCGATGTTGTTCACCGAGGTCGGCTTGCCAAACACCCCTTTCTCAGTGGGGAAGGGTGGCTTCTGCCTCGGCTCACCTCGCTCGCCCTCGATCGAGGCGAACAAGGCAGTCTCCTCACCACAGATGTAGGCACCAGCCCCGCGTCTGACCTCGATGTCGAATTCGAAACCGCCCTCGGCAACATCGGCCCCGAGGAGACCTGCGTTTCTGGCCTGATCGATGGCGTGGACCAGACGACGCTCCGCCACCGGGTACTCGCCTCTGACGTAGGCGAATCCCCTGGTGGCCCCGGTGGCGAACCCGGCGATAGTCATCGCCTCGATGACGGCGAATGGGTCGCCCTCCATCAGGATCCGGTCCTTGAAGGTGCCCGGCTCCGATTCGTCGCCGTTGGCGATGACGTATTTCAGATCACCCTCGGCGTCGGCCACTCCACGCCACTTGATGCCGATGGGGAACGCTGCACCACCGCGACCCTTCAGACCCGATTCATCCAGGGCGGCGATCAGACCGTCCCTCCCCATTTCGATCGCCTTTGCCAAACCGGCATACCCGCCGCTGCTCTGATACGAATCGATGCTCTCCGGGTCGACATGTCCGATCCGACGGAGAAGACGCAGCTCCTCTCGACCCTGGTGAATTAGACCTATGGGCAGCTCCTCGAAGGCAAGACGGGTGAGCACGGCGGCGTCGGCAGGTGCCACATTGCGGTAGCCGGCACCGGCAGCGTGGATAAGGGCCGCCGGCGCCCGGTCGCATTGACCGAGACAGGGGCTCGGCGCCCAACTCATCTCGGGATCGGTGGCACCGGACGGGCCCAGCTCATGCTCGAGCGATCGCTTGATCTCGTCGGCTCCATAACGAGCGCAGACGATGTCGTCGCAGACGTGGATCAGAGTCTGCGACCGTGACCCTGTGTTGATCAGGGCGTAGAACGTGGCAACCCCGTAGGCCTCGGCGGGGGGCACCGTGAGTCTCTCGGAGATGTAACCCAGCGCTCCCTTGCTCACCGACCCCGCCGCGTCCTGCACCGCATGCAAGGCGGGAAGCAATAGGTTGCGTCGTTCCCGGGCGGCATGCCCTCCGTAGGCGACGTGGCCGTCGAGCCCGGTGAAATGACCGCCCTCCCACCCCGACTCCGGCGGGCCCAGCAGATCGTCGACGGCCGCTCGCTCGACGTCTGTCGGTCCTTCGAGCAGGGCGCGGATGTCCATTAGTAGTGCTCTGGCCGGTGACGTTGATGATGCTCAGGGCGAGTCAGGGGCGGCGTTGGCAAGGACGCAGGACGAAGGCGCACCTGTCCGTTCGTCGAGGACGAGGACGCAGCCAGCGGCGTCACTGGCCGTCCTGAGCGCGCCGAACGTTGCCGGGCGGTGCACTGGACACCAGCGTCTCGATTCGCACCGCCGTTGCCTTGAACTCGGCGGTGCCCGACTTGGGGTCCCAGGCGTCGATGGTGAGCTGGTTCACATCGGTGTCGTCGGGGAAATGGACGGCCATGAAGGCCAGTCCGGGTCGGAGCGAGCGGTCGAGCCGGACCGGGGCCTCCAGATTGCCCCGTCGGGAGACCACTCTCACCGTCTCACCCTCATGGACGCCTAATGCCTCCGCGTCCTCCGGGGAGAGGTCGAGCACGCCATGGATGCGCCGGGGAGAGGGGTAGCGGCCGCTCTGCACCCCCGTGTTGTACGAGTCGAGACGTCTGCCCGTGGTGAGACGCAGCGGGAACTCCTCGCTGAGGGCGTCGACCGGTGGCACCCAATCGACAACCGAGAAGGGTGCTTTCGGCCCCGTCTCTTCCTCCCAAAGCCGACCATGGAGGAACAGCGTGCCGGGATGGTCCTCGGTCGGGCACGGCCATTGCAGCCCGCCCGACTCGTCGAGCCGCTCATAGGTCATACCGCCGTGCATCGGCGAGAGACTGCGCAACTCGTCCCACGCCTCCTCGGCCGTGGGCGTGGGCCAATCGTGGCCCATCGCCCGCGCCACCATGCTCATGAGCTCGAGGTCATCCCTGGCCTCGCCCGGCGGATCGATCGCCCTCCGCACCCGCTGCACTCTCCGCTCGCTCGAGGTGAATGTCCCCTCGACCTCACCCCACCCGGCGGCCGGCAGCACGACATCGGCTATCTCCGCCGTGGCCGTCAGGAAGAGGTCTTGAACCACCATGAAATCGAGACCGGTCAGTCTCCGCTCCATTTGCTGGGCATCGGCTTCGGATTGCAGAGGGTTCTCGCCGATGACGTAGAGAGCACGGAGCTCGCCTTCATCCATTGCCTCGTGCATGAGGCTGATGTGCTTGCCGGGCCTGTGCGGGATCGTGCATCCCCAGGCCGTCTCGAACTTCCCTCGCAGGTCCGGGTCGGCCACCAGCTGGAATCCGGGGAGCCGATTGGGGAGGGCACCCATGTCGCCGCCGCCCTGGACGTTGTTCTGGCCGCGTATCGGGACCACCCCGACCCGTAGCGCCCGACATGTCCGCAGAGAAGGGCGAGATTGATCAGGGCAAGGACGTTGTCGGTGGCGTTGTGATGCTCTGTGATGCCCAGGGTCCAGCACACCTGGGCGGTGGGGGCGGTGGCGTACTCGTGGGCCAGTTGCTTGATCGCCTCGGCGGGGACACCGGTCACCTCCTGACCGTGTTGCAGTGTCCAGTGCTCCACCGACTCGACGTACTCGTCGAAACTCGACGTCGCGTGGGCGACGAAATGTTCGTGGTAGAGGTCCGATTTGATGATCTCCCACGCCAAGGTGTTGGAAAGTGCGATGTCCGACCCGACGTCGATGCCGAGCCAGACGTCGGCCCATGCCGCCGAGGAGGTTCGTCTCGGGTCGACCGCGAACATCCTGGCGCCCTTGTTGATGGCCTTCAGTACGTGGTGGAAGAAGATCGGATGCGCTTCGCGCGCGTTCGACCCCCACAGGACGATGAGGTCTGTGTCTTCCATCTCTCGATAGGAGCTAGTGCCGCCACCAGCCCCGAACACAGTCGCCAGACCGGCGACAGAAGGGGCGTGTCAAGTGCGGTTGCAGCTATCGATGTTGTTGCTGGCCATGACCACACGGGCGAACTTCTGTGCCATGTAGTTCATCTCGTTGGTCCCCTTCGAGCAGCTGAACAACCCGAAGGCGTCACCCATGTGGGGAGAGAGCCCTGTGGCCACCCGCTCCATGGCCTCGTCCATGCTCGCCGGGCGCAGGGATCCGTTGTCCCGCACCAGCGGCTCGGTGAGACGTGCGTAGCTTCGCTTCACAATCACCTCCTTTCCACCATCGACGGCGAGGGTACCCATCCACCGGTTCGGTTGAACGCCACTCACGATCTAGCGATTTGGCGCCGATAATCTGACTGTCGTGACCCGCCGTCTTGCCATGATCCTCGTGTGCGCCCTGATTCTCGGCGCCTGCACATCGACCACCGCCGACACAACCACCACGGCGCCATCGGCGACGTCCAGCGCACCTGAGGGCAGCACGACGACAGGTGGCGAGGCCCCCTCGACCACGACAACGCTTGCCGAGCCGACCTGGGAGGAGCTTCCCGGCATCGATGCTCTCCCTGCGGAAGTCCAGGACGAGCTGCTGGCGCTGGTCCGCACGACCGAAGAGATCCGCGGGCTTCGCTTCCAGGAGCCACCGACCATCGTGATCGTCACCGAGCAGGAGCTCGAGGACCGCGTTCGCACGCAGATCGAGGACGAATCCGAAGACTTCCCGGCAGACGAGGCCCTGTACAAGCTCCTCGGCCTGCTCGACGCCGAGGTCAATCTCCAGTCTCTCCTCACCGAGCTCTATGGAGAGCAGGTCGCCGGCTATTACGACGGGGAAACCGGTGAGCTTGTTGTGCCGATGCGGGAGGAGGGGTTCAGCGTCGTCCAGCGGGGGACCATGATCCACGAGCTCACTCATGCATTGACCGATGATCAACTCGATTTCCACACGAGCTACACGGCGATGCTCGACGAGGACCGTCTCGACGAGGCCTCGGCCTATCAGGCCCTCATCGAGGGTGACGCGAGCATGGCCGAGCTTCTCTACCTGCAGACTCTCACCCAGGAAGAGCTTGGCGAGTTCTTCTCCGAGGCCCTGGACGTGGACACCACAACGCTCGACTCCGCCCCTGCCTTCATCCAGGACTCGTTGATTTTCCCCTACGACTCGGGCCTGGCATGGGTGCAGGCCAACTACCTCCAGGACCAGTGGACGACGGTGAACGGGGCTTATGCCGAGATGCCCGGCCTTCCTGGATCGACTGAGCAGATCATCACGCCAAGTGATTACGAGAGGGACCTCCCCAAGTCACTCGAGGCGACAGCGCCGTCGGTCCCCGGTTACGAGCTCGAGCGTGAGTCGGTATGGGGCGAATTCGGGTTCAGGATCATGATCGATCAGATCCTCGGGGAGGAAGTAGGCGTCGACGCGGCCGATGGTTGGGGAGGCGACTACTACGCACAGTGGTTCGATGGCCAGAACGCAGCTTTGCTCATCCTCTTCGAAGGCGACACAGATCGCGACACAGAAGAGTTGAGGGCAGCCTTGCTCGACTACGCCCTGACGGCGGTGGCGGAGGAGGACTACGCGTGGGTCGAGGTCCTCGATGATGGCCGGCTGGCATTCATTGCCGCCGACCAGCCCGAGGTGGGCGAGTCGATCCTCGCCTCGGTCAGCAGCTAGGCCTTACTCCAGCTCCGACGATCACGTAGCGTCGTCCCTGTGCAGAGGGTCGCGCTTTCCGCCCCCGAATGGGCCACAACCGGCTACATGGCCCGAACTTTCTCCGATCGACTGCTCGGTGTTTGGCGTGCTCCGGCCGGCTCGGCCGTGGTCTTGCCGGTGACCAGTGTCCACAGTTTCGGCCGGCGCCAGCCCCTGGATCTGGTCGGGGTCGACGCCCGGATGAGGGTGGTGGCCACGATGACCCTGCCGCCCAATCGAGTCACGTTCATCCCTTCGGCCCACATGATCGTCGAGCTTCCGGCGGGTAGCCCGCTCCCAGAGGTGGGGGACCAGATCGAGATCACAGATGGCTGACGGCGGCCGGCTATACGTTTGTGGAACCCCGATCGGAAATCTCGGCGATGTCTCTGATCGTCTCCGTGAGGTCCTCCAGACGGCGGATGTGGTCTACGCCGAGGACACCAGACGCACCGCCACCCTGCTCCGGCACGTCGGGGCGAACCCGTCGATGAGGTCTCTGTTCGTGGGCAACGAAAAGAGCAGGACAGCGGACCTGCTCGCTTCTCTCGATCAGGGGCTCGCGGTGGCGATGGTCACTGATGCCGGAATGCCGACTGTGTCCGATCCGGGTTCCGATGTGATCCGACTGGCACGGCAAGCGGGTCATCTGGTGACAGTGGTGCCCGGGCCCTCCGCCGTCGTAGCCGCGGTGGCCTTGGCGGGCTTCGGGGGAGACCGCTTCGTGTTCGAGGGCTTTCTTCCACGAAAGGGCAAAGAGCGGTCAGAGCGTCTGAGTCGGATCGGTGGCGAGGACCGGCCTGTGATCCTGTTTGTCAGCCCCCATCGACTCCTGGCGGACCTGGAGTCCATCGCTGCGGTTACCGGTCCCGAACGGGAGATCGTGATCACGCGGGAGATGACCAAGCTCCACGAGGAGGTTTGGTCCGGCCCGGTCGGGCAGGCAATCGAGGAGTGGTCGGACCGGGACGTGAAGGGTGAGGTGACCATGGTGATCGCTCCCGGTCCGCTCGAGGCGCCCTCCTTCGATGCGGCGTTAGTGGAGGCCCGGGGCCTCGTCGAGGGCGGTGCGGCTCCGTCGGAAGCCGCCAGACGGGTCACGACGGAGACCGGTGTATCGCGTCGTGAGATCTACGAAGTCTTGATCGGTGATCAACGGAGCTGAGCGCGGCAGGTTGCGCAGATCCCCTTTTCTTTGAACTGGGTGACTTTGGTCTCCGACCCACAGAAAGTGCAGGTATCGGTGAGCTTGCGCAACACGATCGATCCGCCTTCGACCGCGATGAAGAGGTGGTCCCCTTCCCTGATGTTGAACAGCCTTCTCGTCTCGGCCGGGATCACGATGCGTCCCAGGTCGTCGATCTTTCGGGCGATACCAGTTTCCATATCCACCTCAGCTTCCCCGCGGCGAGCCTACCCGGGGGGTTCACACCGGTGCCCGGGTACCGTCCCGGCATGCAATGGGTCGACACCCACTGTCACCTCCAGCTCGACGAACGCGACCCGGTGCTGCTCTTGGAGCGGGCCACCGAGGTCGACTGGATAGTGGTTCCCGGTGTCGATCTGGAGAGCTCCAAGGGGGCGGCGCGCCTTGCCGCAAAACATCCGGGTCGGGTGCTGGCGACCGCGGGGCTCCATCCACATGATGCGGCGAACTGGCGTGATCAAGCGGACGGTTTGAGCGAGATTGCCCTGACCGCGGCGGCCATCGGGGAAACCGGTCTCGACTTCTACCGCGATCTATCGTCTCGGGCCGACCAGGCCAGGGCTTTTCGTCATCAAGCCCGGCTGGCCGTGGATCTGGGAAAACCGATCGTGGTGCACTGCCGCGATGCCTTCGCCAACGTGATCGAGATCCTCGAGGAAACCGGGTTGGGGGAGCAGACGGTCATGCACTGCTGGACGGGTGGTCCCAAGTGGACACGTCGTTATCTCGACCTGGGCGTGATGTTCTCATTTGCCGGTCCCGTTGCCTTCGAGACCGGCGAGACGGTGAGGTTGGGGGCGGCTCAGGTCCCGCCGGAGAGGGCGCTCGTGGAGACCGACACCCCGTACCTGGCGCCACCACCGCACCGCGGCCAACCCAACGAGCCGGCCTGGGTGGCGCTGGTGGGCGCCGCTCTGGCCGGGGTGTGGGGAATGCAGGTCGAAGAGGTGGCGCGAGTGACCACCGCCAACGCGGCCAGAGTCTTCGGACGGTGACTGCCCAGACCAGGTCCGAGATCGCCGGCCTGCTCTCGCGTCATGGTCTGTCACCCTCGCGGCGGCTGGGCCAGCACTTCCTCGCCGATGCCAACATCACCCGGAAGATCGTGGGCGTCGCCGGAGTGAGCTCCGGGGAGCAGGTCGTAGAGATCGGCGCCGGAACGGGGACTCTGACCAGGGCTCTCGCCGCCACGGGTGCTCACGTCGTCGCCTACGAGATCGATGCCGGGCTTCTTCCCGTGCTGGACGAGGTCACCCGGGATCTCTCCGTCGAGCTTCGCTTTCTCGACATAACCGACGCCGACCTCGCTGAAGAATTGAATGGTGGTCGCTGGGTGATGGTTGCCAATCTCCCATACAACGTGGGGACGCCATTGGTCCTCGATGCCCTTCGTCGTGTCCCCCAGATCGAGCGCTTTGTGGTGATGGTGCAGAAGGAGGTGGCCGTGCGTCTCGTGTCCGGGCCGGGCAGCAAGCAGTACGGCCTGCCCTCGGTCGTGACCGGGATCCATGCCGTCGGCAGGCTGGCCTTCGCGGTTCCGGCCCAGGTGTTCTACCCGCCGCCACGGGTCGAGTCAGCGGTCGTGGTCCTTGATCGGGTTCCGGCGCCGGACGGTGCCGAGCGGGCGATCGAGATCGCGGCGGCCGGTTTCAACCAGAGACGCAAGATGCTCCGCGGGGCGCTCGCGGGTGTGTTCGAGGACCCGGTGGCCATCCTCAGGCGTAGCGGGATCGACCCGACCTCCCGGGCCGAGGACCTCTCACCGGCCGACTACCTGGCGCTGGCTCGAGCGTGACCGTCTACGAGTCACCCGCCAAGCTCAATCTCGCCCTTCTCGTCGAGACGCCCCGGGCAGACGGGATGCATCCCCTTCAGTCGCTGGTCCAGACAATCGACTGGCTCGATCTCCTCGAGGTCGAGGAGTCCGAGGAGGACAATCTCGTCATCGAAGGCGCCGATCTGGATCCGGAGGACAACCTCGTGAGCCGATCGTTGCAGGCGATGAGGGGGAGGGGCTTCGTCCCACCACTCGACGTCCGGCTCGACAAGCAAGTCCCGGTGGGAGCCGGGCTCGGCGGGGGAAGCTCCAATGCCGCCGCCACGCTGCTAGCCGCTGCCGATATCGGAAAGGTCCCGCGTTCCGTGGCGGAGGAGGTCGCCCCGACAATCGGTGCCGATGTCCCCCTGTTTCTCACCGGTGGCACGCTGCTGATGACCGGGATCGGTGATCGGGTCGAGTCTCTACAGCCACTGACCGGATTCGCCGTGGCCGTGGCAGTGCCGCCGGTCGAGATGTCCAGCGCCGAGGTCTACCAGCGATGGGACGACATGGAAGGCCCCGAAGGCGAGACGATCCCTCCGCGTCTTCTGCCGCCAGGCCTGCGTGATGGGATCCCGGTCCGAAACGATCTCATCCCGGCCGCTTTCGACCTGGAACCGTCACTGGCCGACTTCATGGCGGATCTCAGGATCCGGTGGGGTGGACCGGTGCTCATGACCGGCTCCGGGTCCGGCTGTTTCGGGTTCTTTCCCGACCCGGACGAGGCAGCCGATGCCGCCAGCTCGGTCGAGGATCTGACTCCGTGCTGCGGTTGGGGCACGTCTGCGGTCCCGTGGGGTGGTGTCGCGCTAAAGGCGGCGCACCATCCCCTCGTCGACCTCGATGCCGAGCCCAGGGGCGGTGGGGATATCGAAATGGCCGTTGGTGACGGTGATGGGGGATTCGGTGACGTCCTGTACGACACCTTGATTGGCCGGGCTGCACCCGAAATCGACAGCATTCATCGCCGCGGCACAGTGGAGGTTCGCCGCCGCCGACACACTGGACTCGATCACCTTGCCGGCGAGGTTGATCCCGAGCCCACCGGCCGAGCAGATAGCCGCGCCCCTCATCACCCCGGTCATCCCGCCGTGTTTGATCAGCTTGAGACTCACGCCGCCCACGGGCGTGCCGGCGAAACCCACTACCGCCTGCAGGCTCCCAGCGCTCTCGTCGGCGCAGAGCTTTACGGGTACCGATTCCGCCAGCCGGATCAGGGCATCCCTGTCCGAGCGGGGCACCGGCTGTTCGATGAAGCGGACGCGGTCCGGGTCGACCTGATCCAGAAATGACCGAGCCTCATCTTCGGTCCACGCTTCGTTGACGTCGCCACAGACGACGCCCTCCTCGCCAACCAGTTCGGCAGCTTTGGCGAGGGTGGCCAACTCGGATTCAGGGGCGGCCATCCCCAGCTTGATCTTGAACCAATGGAATCCCTGTTCACGACGGTCCGCCAGCTTCTCGGCGTCGGCCGACGGATCCCCACTTCCGACGAGCGTCAGCGCAGGAATCCTGTCTCGGACTGCACCGCCGAGAAGTTGGGAGGCGGGAACGCCGAGCACCTTGCCCCCGAGGTCGTGAAGGGCGATATCGATGGCGCCGATGGCAGTCGCCGCCGACGGACGGGCTTGGGTCAATCGACCCCAGACCTCGTTGCGCCGCATCGGGTCGGTCCCGATGACCAGCGGAGTGAGCATCTCCAGGTCTGACACGATGTCCGCTTGGCGCTGGTGGGTCAGCGACGGCGCCTCCACTCCCTCACCCCATCCGGTCGCTCCGTCGTCGGTGACCAGCTTCACGAGGACGTTCCCGGTGCTCTCGATCACTCCGTTGGACATGGGGATCGGGCTGCGCAGAGTCATGGTGATCGGATGGATCTCCAGCTTCTCGATGCGCACGGCTACGTCTCGACCGCGAACCGGCTCAGCGCATCCGTGGTGAGGTCCACGCCGTGGCCTGGGACGTCGGGCACATGGATCCGTCCGTCGACGACTTCGAAGGGCAATGTCAATGCATCGGGTGGGATGAGCTCTGCGTATTCGACCATGAACCCCCGTCGGCTGGCCCCGACCAGGCTGATCGAGAGCTCATGCCAGAGATGGCTGCTCAGGGCGAGGTTGTAGGCGTCGGCGAGATGGGCGATCTTGACGAATTCGGTGATCCCGCCGCATCGACCGACATCGGGTTGCAGGTAGGCGGCGGCGCGGCGGTCGCAGATCTCCCGGAAGCCCCATCCGAAGTAGACGTTCTCCCCGGTCGCCACCGGCACCGGTGAGGCCGCCGCCACCTCGGCCAGATCGTCAGTGCTGTCGGCCAGGACTGGCTCCTCGAACCAGGCGACTCCCTGGTCAGCCAGCATCCGGGCCGTCGCCAGGGCTTCGTTGACGGTGAATCGCTGGTTGGCGTCCGCAAAGAGCGTGAAGTCATCACCCATCTCCCGACGGAGCAGCTCGGTTCGCTCCCGGTCCCGGGGACCACCGATCTTGTACTTGTAGGCGGTGATCCCCTGCTTGGCGAAGCCCTGGCACTCCGAGATCAGTTCCTCGTCGGACAGGCTGTGCCAACCCCCACTGCCGTACACCGGTACATCGTCGGTGAACCCGCCGAGGAGGCGGTGTATCGGGAGCCCGGCAACCTTGCCGACCAGATCCCAGCAGGCGATGTCCACGGCGGAGAGAGCCCAGACCCCGAGCCCGGCTCGCATCCGGGGCTTGTTCGGGCTCCACATGCGGTGCCAGAGGGCTTCGGGGGCGAGAGCGTCCTGGCCGATCACGAGGGGAGCCAATTCGGCGTCGATATAGGGCTTGATCGCCACATTGGCCATGCCGCCAAGACCGGCGGTGATTCCGAATCCCGTCGGTCCTCCTCCCGTGCGGAGCCGCACGGCGGTGGCATCGACGTGGGTGTAGGTGGAGAGGGCGGTCGTGATCGGTGTCGACAGCGGGAAGCGGAGGGCGGTCGTCTCCACCGCCTCGATCGTGCTGGCAGCCACTACGGAATGTTACGCGGGGCCGCCAATCCCAAGGTCTCGTTAGCCTCGCTCACTCCAAACAACGGAGGACAGTTGGAATTGGAAGGCAAGGTCGCGGTGGTCAGCGGCGGAAGCCGCGGGATCGGTAAGGGGATCGCCCGCCGGTTGGCCGATGAGGGATCCGATGTGGTCATCTCGGCTCGCACCGATGACACACTCGAGGCGTCCGCCAAAGAGATCGCCGCCGCCACCGGTCGCCGGGTCGAGCCGGTCCCAGCCGATCTGTCGACTCTCGAAGGATGCGAGGAGCTGCATCGTCAGGCGACAGCCTCCTTCGACCACATCGACATCCTCATCAACTGTGCCGGTGCCACCAAGAGCGGCCCTTTTGTCGAGCTCTCCGACCAGCTGTGGCAGGAGGGCTTCGACCTCAAGTTCTTCGGCGCCGTCCGGTTGTCTCGGCTCTTTTGGCCACACTTGGTCGCATCCCATGGATCCGTGGTCAATATCGTCGGTGGTATGGCCCGAACCCCGAATCCCGGATTCGCCATCGGTGGATCGGTCAATGCCGCCCTGGCCAACTTCTCCAAGGCCCTGGCGGGTCAAGGTCTCATCGATGACGTCAACGTCAACACGATTCATCCCGGGCAGGTCCAGACTGAGCGTCTCACCGAGATGATGACCGACCAGGCCGCCGACCAGGGCAAGACACCCGAGCAGGTGCTGGAAGAGACGATCCAACGCCAGGGGATACGACGGTTGGGTACCACCGAGGATGTTGCCGAGCTTGCAGTCTTCCTCTGTCTTCCTCAGGCCCGTCACATCCAGGGCACGGCCATCTCGGTCGACGGGGGCGGAACCAAGGGCCTGTTCTGACCTCGATGCGATGACCTCACCTGCTCCCGACGTCGAACGATGGTCCGCACTCAAGGTGTGGCTCTTCTCCTTGTTCAACAAGAACCCGGAGAGCAACTCTGCCGCGGTCGATCGTATGGAACTCGACTCCGACGACCGGTTTCTCGACCTGGGTTGCGGTCTGGGCGCCGCACTCGAGCATGCAGTCGCCACCGGGGCGAGAACTGCGGCGATCGATCCCAGCCCATCGATGGTGGAACGAGCTGCGGAGCGGGTCCCTCAAGCCGACGTGCGACTCGGCTCTGCAGAGTCGATCCCATTCGAGGACGACACGTTCACAGCGGCCATCTCGGTTTCGACCTATCACCACTGGGCCGACGCCGAGACCGGCCTGAAGGAGATACGACGTGTGCTCGCCCCTGGAGGGAGGCTGCTCATCGTCGAGCGGAAGCTGAAGCGGAGCTCCGGCCACGGGCTGGACGGCATCGGCGGCGAGTCATTGGCCGCGCTGCTCGAGAGCGACGAGTACGTCTCGGTTCAGGTCGAGACGATGAAGATCGGTCGGGCCGAGTATCTGGCGGTCTCGGCAGTCAAACCCTGAGCCGCGGCATCAATGCTCGGCGGCGTCGGCCTCCGCCTTGGTCTTATGGACCGTGCCGTCGGGATGCTCGGGTGGTGAGTAGAGCGAGTAGAGCTTGAGCTCCTCGTCCCCCGTGTTGACCACGTTGTGCCAGACACCGGCGGGCACGATGAACGCCCAGTCGTCCTCGACATCGTGCGTCTCATCCACAGCATCCTCGGTTCGACCGAATTCGACACGCGCTTGACCTTGCTCGAGACGAATGAACTGGTCGTGGGTGCCATGTGACTCCCAACCGATCTCCTCTCCTGGAGGGAGACTCATCACGGTCAGCTGGGTGTGCTTCCCCGTGAAGAGCACGGTCCGGAAGGTTTCATTGTCGAGAGTTGCCTTCTCGATGTCGTCCAGCCAACCGAGCATTTGGTCTCCTTTGTCGATGGCGGGAGGCTACGCACGGTCTCTGAGCGAATTCACTCCACCGCCACCGGCGCCAGGGCGTCGATGTCGGTGACCACGTCGAGGATGACCGGGCGGTCTGCGGCGATGGCTCGGTCGAAGGCGGGTGCGAGGTCGGCGGGCTTCTCCACCCGGATCCCGATGGCCCCGATGTGCTCAGCGAGGGCAGCGAAGTCGACCTCGGTGAACACCCACATCTCCAGCGCCTTCTCGGTCTGCTTGCCGCCATATACGCGATCGAAGCCGCGTTTCGACTGATTACCTGAGTGGTTGTTGTTGACCACCGTGATCGAGTTGATGCCCCAGCGCACAGCGGTCTCGATCTCGGCGACGTGATACCAGAAGCCGGAGTCGCCCGTGAAGCAGACCACCGGTCGGTGGGGCGCGGCGCATTTGGCACCGAGGGATGCCGGGAAGGCCCAGCCGAGATGGCCGGCGCTCCGCAGGTAAGACTGAGTGGGTGCCCGGACGTCATACATCCCACCCATCCACATCCCGGCGTGCCCGGTGTCGACCACCACGATCCCATCGTCGGGCACCAGGTCGGTGAGCTCGGCGCAGAGACGCTCGGGTCGCATCGGCACCTGGTCCGATTCGAGCAGGGGGGCATACTCGAGGCGCCAATCGGTGACGTGCTCGGCGGCTGCCTGCGACCAGTCCGAATGGGCAGCCGACCCGTTGGCAAGCTCGAGCATCCGCTCCAGCGCGGTCCTGGCATCGGCATTGATGGCCACCACTGGCGGGTAGTTGCGGCCGAGTGCCTCGGGGTCGATGTCGAGCTGGATCACGGCGGCGCCCAGCGGGGGCACCTTCCAAAAGTGGGTTGTCATGCCACCGGTCTCGCTACCAACGAAGAAAACCAGATCGGCGTCGAGCACCACCCGATTGGCCGAGCCCCTCGAATAGGTTCCGACCACACCGACGGAAAGAGGATGCGTTCCCGGAATGGCGTCTTTCCCGTTGAGGGATGTCGCCACCGGTATCGAAAACCTCTCCGCCAGCGCCACGAGCGCCGCACCGGCACCTGACGCGCGTACCCCACCACCGGCAACGATGACCGGCCGTTCAGCCTTGCCGAGGATGTCGAGCGCATCGATCAGATCCGAATCCGGGCCGATCGGCCGGAACGGTGGCAGAGAGCGCGTATCGGGTCTCACATGAGAGGTCCATCTCGGCTTCCCCGGCGTCGAGCTGGCCTTCGTTGCCCGCGAACTGAAGATGGACAGGTCCGGGGGTGCCGGTTGTGGCCGCCCTGAATGCCTGACGCAACATGTCGGGGATGCGCTCCACCGAATCGACAGTGGCGTTCATCTTGGTCACGGTCTCAAAGGCCGGGAGGTCGTCGACTTCCTGATAGACCTTGCGGAACTTGGTCTGCGGGTCGCGTCCTCCGGTCAGGGCGATGACCGGGGAGTGGGCCAGGAAAGCGTCGCGAAGCCCCGCTGCCAGATTGTGGGCGCCGACCACCTGGGCGGCGCAGATGCCGGGCCGCCCCGAAGCGCGGGCGTAGCCGTCGGCCATGTAGGCCGCCGACGCCTCCCCATGTGGGCGGAGGCGTTTGATCGCCGTGTGCTGCTCGAGTTCGACCATGGTGCGTCGAAGGACGGCTGGGACATGGAAGAGATGGGTCACCCCGTACCCGTCGAGTATCTCGGCAATGGCCCTGGCGCCGGTGGTCATTTCTCCCCCCGTAGGGGGGAGTACCCGGCGGAGCCGGGGGAGGGGGGACTCTTGGCGAAGGTGAACCTCGCTGTCCCGCTGGTGGTGACCGTCCCATCCGGCTTTCGGGCCCAGAGCTCGAGATCGATGCCGTCTTCATCGGCGCCGGTCACGGTGCCTCCGCACTCCAGCGAGTCACCCAGATAGGCAGGGGCGAGATGGCGGTAGGTGATAGTCGTCAGTCGGGCATGGTCTCCCAGCCATGACTCGGCTGTCTGCACCAGGTAGACCCCCTGCAGCGGGCCGTGGATGAGGAGCCCGGGATGGCCATCGTGCTCGGTGGTGAAAGGTGTGTCGTAGTGGATGCGATGGAGGAGCCACGCCGAGGCGCTGAACATGAACAGGTCCAGGGCCGAAGGGTTGCGGACCTGAATTGGCGACTCGGCGCCAACGGCAGGCAGGGCGCTCACCGGTAGATCCTGGTGAAGTTCTCTCGGGCCACGAGGTCGCCTCGCTGGTTGGTGAAGGTGAACTCCATCTCGACGAATACCAGTGGGCCCGACCGCCCCTCCTTCTCGTACATGCTTGCAAGGCGCTTGCTCACGCTGATGACGTCTCCGGCGACCACACGCTCCCCGAGCACTACCGATGTCTCTCCCGCCATGGCCCGGCGGGTAGGCAGCGGCGGCACGTCGGCCGTCGGGGAGCCGTCAGGCTCCAGCTGGTCCGGCGAGACGAGAGCCGAAGCGTGCATTCGGACCACGTACGAGAAGAGGGTGGGGGCGACCACGTCCGCGTGCCCTGCCGCCACGGCGGCTTCCTTGTCGAAATGGATGGGGTTCGTCTCGCCGGTGGCGTGGGCAAACCTTGCGATGTCGGTGGCGGTGACCTGCATCTCGAAAGGCGGGTAGTCCCGGTCTGCCCAGCGGCGGGCATCCTCGGTGATGACTCCCATCACAGCCCCATCGTCTTGGCGATGATGTTGCGCTGGATGTCGGAGGTCCCGGCGCCGATCACTCCGAGACGCGATTCCCGGAAATGGCGTTGCAGGTCGTACTCCATGGTGTAGCCGTAGCCGCCGAGCACCTGGAGACCCATGTCGGCGACCTGCTTGTAGGCCTCGCAGGCGTAGAGCTTGAGGATCGCCGCGTCCCGGGTGGTGGCGAGACCCCTGTCGAGCCGGGAGGCGTACCTGTAGACCAGCATCTGAGAGATCTCGACCATGGTCTGCATGTCGGCGAGACGGTGCGACACCGCCTGGAACTTCGAGATGGGCCGCCCAAACTGCTCCCGTTCCTTGGCGTACTCCACCGAATCGGCCAGCGCGGCGGCCGCTGCACCGGTCCGGGCGGCGGAGAGACAAAGGCGCTCGTAGCGGAGATACACGCCCAGGTCAGGCCAGCCATTGTCGAGGGTCCCGAGCATCCTCGCCTTCGGGACGCGGACATCGGTGAAGTAGAGCATCGCCGTGCCCAGCGGCCAGTGGCCCAGCGTCTCGATCGGCTGCGAATCCAACCCCGGGCTACCGGTGTCCACGATGAAATTGGTGATGCCGTCGTGCTTCTCGCCATCCGAGGAGGTGCGAGCGGCAACAATGTCGAGATCGCTCACCTTGAAGCCAGATGTGAACACCTTCTGGCCGTTGAGCACATAGTCGTCTCCGTCCGCGACGGCTGAGAGCGAGATCGAGGCGGCGTCCGAACCGGCGTCGGGCTCGGTGAGTGAAAAGCAGACCGCGAGCTCTCCGGCGGTGATCTTTGGCAGCAGCTCGGCCTTTTGTTCGGGTGTGCCGTCCCGGCCGATGGCGAGACCGCCCCAGGTGACCGTGCGGAACACCCAGAAGGAGAGATCGAGGAACGCCCGGCCCAGCTCCTCGAGCAAGATGGCGACCTCAACAGCTCCGGCTCCGGCCCCCCCATGCTCTTCAGAGGTGTTTATGCCGAGCCAGCCCTGAGCAGCCAGCTTGTCGTAGACATCGCGAGGGGCACGACTCTCGCGATCGCATTCCCTCACGTACTCCCGGCTGATCTCTTTCTCACAGAATTCCCGGACCGTGGCCCGGAACATCTCCTGCTCGGGAGTGAAATCGTGCTCGATCACCGCTGTCATGCCTTCGCTGCCGGAACCAGCCGATCATATATCGTGCATACTGCAGAAACGCACGGTCGAGAAGAGGAACGTGACTGCGAGCATCGAGACGGTCAAGGAGTTGGGATCGAAGCACAGCAACTGGGGCCGCTGGGGGCCCGATGACGAGCGGGGCACCCTCAACCTGGTCACTCCGGAGATGGTGATGGCTGCCGCCGGGTTGGTGAGGAGCGGCAAGACCATCTCCATGGCCTTGCCCTACGACGAGGACGGCCCGCAAACCGGGAACCTGGGTCGGTTCAACCCGATCCACCTCATGATCCGGGACGGGGCCGATGCCATCGCCGGGACGTCGATCCGGGACTTCTACGGCGGTGTCGACAAGCATTTTCGGGGCACCGACGACATCATCATCATGCCTCTCCAATCCGGTACCCAGTGGGACGCATTCGGGCATGTCGTGTTCGAGGGAACGATCTACAACGGCTACGGCGCCGAGTGGGTCTCGAGCAAAGGCGCCCTCAAAGGCGACGTCGCCAATGCATCTCAGGGCATGGTCGGCCGGGGAGTCCTGCTCGATCTGCCCCGTGCTCTCGAAGTCGATTGGCTCGAGGCGGGCTACGCCATCGGATCGGCTGACCTGCAGCGAGCGGAGGAGCACGCGAGGCTGAGTGTCGGCCCCGGCGACTTCGTCTTCGTCCGCACCGGTGCCATCGCCTCGGCTCGGGCCGCAGGAACCTGGGGCGACTACGCCGGTGGAGACGCACCGGGTCTGGGGCTCGACAGCGTGGCCTGGGTGGCCGAACGTGACATCGCCGCAATCGCCAGCGACACCTGGGGTCTCGAGGTTCGGCCCAACGAGACGCCCGACGTAGCCCAACCCCTGCACATCGTCTTCATCGTCCACATGGGCCTGTGGCTCGGCGAGATCTTCGATCTCGACCCCTTGGCCGAGGATTGCGCTGCCGACGGGGCGTATGAGTTCATGTTCTGCGGACCCCCGCTCCCATTCACCAGGGCGGTGGGCTCCCCCCTCAATCCAATGGCGATCAAGTGAGGTTTTAAGTGGACCCGGTCAGGTCCATGCTCTTCACCCCGGGCAACCGGCTCGACATGCTGGGCAAGGCGGTCCACTCCGGCACCGACGCGGTGATAGTCGATCTCGAGGACTCGGTCTCGGTCGACAACAAGCCCGAGGCCCGAGCCAACCTGGAACGACTGCCGGAATCGCCTGTTCCCTACTACGTGCGCACCAACGCAGTCGAGACCGGCCTGCTCTGGGATGACATCGTGGCGGCCGGAGGTTCGCCGGCAGTCGGCGTGATCATCCCCAAGGCCGAGGACCCCAAGGTCATCAGCCAGGTCGACGGTGCACTGACCGCCCTGGAGATGACCAACAGAAAGGCCCCGGGCTCGATCACGATGATCCCGCTGATCGAGTCGGCCATCGGGGTGCGGCTCACCTACGAGATGGCGCTGGCCAGCGAGCGGGTGGAGTGCGTGATGTTCGGCGGTGGCGAGCAGGGTGACCTGGTGGCCGACCTGGGAGTGGAATGGACGCCGGAGGGGACCGGTCTGATGCAGGCGCGCGCCCAGGTGTTGCTCAGCTCACGTGCCGCCGGCGTGCCTTACCCGATGGAGGCAGTGTTCATGGATTTCCGCAACCCCGATGGTCTTCGGGTCGAGTGTGAGCTCGCCCGCACCCTGGGGTATGTGGGCAAGGTGGCGATTCACCCTTCCCAGATCGAGGTGATCAACGACGTATTCACCCCGTCGCCCGAAGTCGTGGAATACCAACGAAAGGTCCTGGCCGCGTTCGAAGAAGCGGAGGCCGAGGGCAAGGCTTCCATCGCCGTCGACGGGAAGATGGTCGACTATGCGGTCGCCAGGGTGGCCCGGGCGATCCTCGCTCGCGCCGATGCCGCGTCGCGAGCGGGCAAGGGACCCTGATGGGGGAGGACTGGGCCAATTGACCGACGGCATGCTGTCCGGTGTTGTCATTCTCGAGCTGGGTCAGGTGATCGCGGGCAACTTCGGTGGCGTGATCCTGGCCGACCTGGGGGCCGAGGTGATCAAGATCGAGCCGAAAACCGGAGACACGGCGCGCAATCCCACTATCGCCCCCCTGCACGATGAGAGCGCCATCCACCTGTTCATGAACCGCGGGAAGAAGAGTGTCGTCCTCGATCTCAAGGACGAGCGCGGCCTGGAGATGTTCTACGAGCTGGTCGAACAGGCCGACGTGGTCATCGACAACTTTCGACCCGGGGTCATGGCCCGTCTCGGTGTCGACCATGAGACCCTGAAGCAGCGCAACCCGGACATCATCACCTCGTCTGTGACCGGTTTCGGTGAGTACGGGCCGGCCAAGGACAAGGCCGCTTTCGATCTGGTGGTCCAGGCCTACAGCGGGCATGTCGACATCACCGGGCCCGCCGACGGTGACCCGGCCCGGGTGGGAATACCCATCGCCGATATCGCTGGAGGCATCTACTCCTGCATCTCTGTGCTGGCGGCCCTGGTGGGCAGGGAGCTTCACGGGAAGGGCGAACACGCCGACGTCGCCATGCTCGACACCCTGGTGTCCTTGCTCTCCTACGACGCGGTCGACCATCTCAACTCCGGGCGGAAGCTGACCCGGCTCGGCACCGCCCACGCCCACATGGTCCCGTGGCAGGCATTCCAAACCAGTGACGGGTATGTCGTCGTGGCGGCACGTGACGAGAAGTTCTGGCAGAACCTGTGTGACGCCATCGGCCGGCCCGATCTGAAAGACGACCCCCGCACCGCCAACAACACTGCACGGGTGGCCAACCGGGAGGAGGTCGTGCCGATCCTGGCCGAGGTCTTCCTGACCAGGACCAACGCCGAATGGCTCGCCACCCTCGACGAATACGACATCCCCAATGCCCCGGTCAACGACATGGCCCAGGTCTTCACCGACCCCCAGGTCCTGGCCCGTGACATGGTGGGGACCTACAAGCATCCCACCCTGGGTGACATCCGCTTCCCGCCCACGCCGATCAAATGGAGCGAGTGGGAGCGGCCGAACGAGCCCGCCCCGATGCTCGGCCAGCACACCATCGATGTCCTCACCGAGCGTCTGGATCTCGATGAGGCCGGAGTGCGAAGGTTGGCGGACGAGGGTGTGGTCAAGATCTGGCCGGAGACCTGATAGGAGAGAGATGCGTTTCGGGACATTCGTGCCACAGGGGTGGAAGGGCGACCTGGATGGGATCCCGGCGGAGGGGCAATGGGATCGCATCCTCGAGTTCGCCCGGCTCATCGAGGACTCTGGATACGACTCGATCTGGGTCTACGACCACTTCCACACCCATCCAGTGGTGAAACAGGAGAGCACCTTCGAGGCGTGGACCCTCATGGCTGCGCTAGCCGCCGCCACCAGCCGGGTCCGGCTCGGGCAGATGTGCACCTGCGCCCTCTACCGACCGCCTTCGATGCTGGCCAAGATCGCCTCGTCCATCGACGTGATCTCGGGGGGGCGGCTCGATGTCGGGATCGGCGCGGGTTGGTCGAAGAAGGAGTTCGAGGCCTACGGGTATCGCTATCCCTCCGATGGCGAGCGCCTCGACATGTTGGAGGAAGCGGTCCAGGTGCTGCTGGCGATGTGGACGGAGGACGAGGCACGGTTCATCGGCGAGCACTACTCGGTCGATGGCGCCATCAACCGACCCAAGCCGTTACAGAAGCCACACCCCCCGCTTTGGATCGCCGGTGGCGGGGAGAAGCGGACTCTGCGGATCGTGGCCAACTACGGCGACTTCTCGAATTTCGGGGACGACATCGATGACTTCCGTCACAAATCGAAGGTGCTGGCCGAACATTGCGACGCGGTAGGTCGGGATTTCGATGAAATCGGGCGCACCTGTCACCGGATGTCCGTGATCGGTCGGGATGATGCCGATCTGGGCCGCAAGCTCGCCGTGGCCGCTCGGCGGCGGGCGTGTGAGCCAGAAGAGTTCGCCGAGGAGCATTTCGTTGCCACGGTCTCCGAGGCGGTGCAGGAGATGGGGGAGTTCGTCGACGAGGGCTGCAGCGACATGATCCTCTACTTCTACGACATGGGGGAGGGCGACAGCATGGAGTTGTTCGCCTCGGAGGTGATCCCCCAGCTGCGATGAGCGATCTGGGTCGGCTTCTCGACCCCAAGTCCATCGCCATCGTCGGTCTTTCCGCCGACTCCGCCAAACACGGAGGACGGGTTCTCGCCAACTTGCGCAAGCTTGGCTTCCCGGGGCAGGTCTGGGGAGTGAATCCGGGACTCCCCTCCGTCGAGGGGGTGAAGGTCTTCTCGTCCCTGAGTGACCTCCCCGATGCCCCGGATCTGGTGGTCTGCGCCGTCCCCGCGCATGCGGTGCGCAAGATCGCGATGGGGGCTGAGGGAGTGGGCGCTCTAATTGTGTTCGCCGGGGGCTTCGGCGAGTCCGGTGACGATGGGATGGCCCTCGAGTCCGACCTTTCCGAGTGGGTGCACCGTGTCGGGTTCCGGCTAGTGGGGCCCAACAGCGGTGGGGTCATCCGGCGCTCCAAGGGCCTCGCCGCCTCCTTTCTCACCTGTCTCGATCGGAATGCGGGAGAGATCCGCTCCGGGCCGGTCGGGCTGGTCACTCAGAGCGGTGGCACCGGCAGCTATATCCACAATCTGGCCGCGGCCCGTGGCGGCGGGCTGGCGGTGTCGGTGTCGACCGGGAATGAGGCCGACATCCAGATGGGTGAGGCCATCTCGGCCGTGTCGGTCCTCGACGAGGTGAAGGTGGTGCTCGCCCTGATCGAGACCGTTCGCGACGGCCAGGCCTTCATCGAGGTCGTGCATGATTCGATTGCCGGCGGCAAGCCGGTCGTGGTGTGTCGCATCGGGACCGGGGATCGGGGCAAGGCCCTGATGACAACCCACACCGGAGCTTTGGCCCTGCCGGAGCGGGTGCTCCAAGGCGTGTTCGAGTCCCTCGGGGTGGTGGTGGGTGAGACTCCGGGCGAGGCCTATGACATCGCCGAGCTGCTGGCCCGGGCCCCTGTCCCCACGGGTGACCGCACGGCCATCGTCACCCATTCGGGGGGCATCGCCATCCATCTCGCCGATCTCGCCGAGCAGAGCGGTTTAGATCTGCGCCAGCCCGGGCCTGGTCTCAAGGCCGCGCTCGACCCACTTCTCGACCTGGGGACGGCCAACAACCCACTCGACATGGGGGGCATCATCGGGGGGCCGGGCCGGTTCGCCGAAGTCGTAGACGTCTTCGCCCGATCGGGCGAGTACGACGTGGTGCTGGCGGTGTCCACCGCTCATCCGCCTTCACACTCGGCTGAGCGCGTGCAGGCCCTGCTGGATCTGGAGACTCCGGTGCCGATCCTCCACCTATGGATGGCCGGCGACCAGGCCTCGGAAGCTCTGCGAGCTCTCAGAGAGGTAGGCGCCCCAGTCACCGACGAGCCGCGGGCTGCGATCCGGGCGCTGGCCGGGTTGGCCCGGCTGGCGAAATGGTCTGCGCCCAGGGAGGTGCAACCGATCGACCGCCCGTTCGAGGAATGGGGCTTGCCCCTGGTCGAAGGCACAACAGCTCGGACTACCGACGATGCCGTCGGCGTCGCAGAGCGTCTCGGCTACCCGGTGGTGGTCAAGGTCGTGGCGGGTGGCTTGGCTCACAAGACCGAGGTTGGAGGGGTCCGAGTGGATCTACGAGACGCCTCGGAGGTGGGCCGCGCCATCGACGAGGTGACAGCGGCGGCGACGGCCGCGGGTCAGTCTGTGGAAGGAGTGAGGGTGGAGCGGTATCGGCCCGGGCTGGAGGTGATCATCGGCGGTCTGGTCGACCCGGTGTTCGGGCCGCTCATCTCGGTCGGCATCGGTGGTGTGCAGACCGAATTGCTCGACGACGTCGTCTTCGCACCAGCACCGGTCGACGAGATCGAGGCGGCCGAGATGATCGAGCGTCTTCGGGGGCGGGCGCTGCTGGACGGGTTCCGCGGGTCGCCCGCCGGGGACGTCGACGGGCTAGCCCGGATAGTCAGTCTGGTCAGCCGAGGGATGCCCGGATCCGACTTGCGAGAGGTGGAGATCAATCCGCTGATCTGGGACGGCGAGAGCTGGGTGGCAGTCGATTGGCTTGTCGTTCATGAGAGGGGAGACCCTGTGACCGAGGAGACGACAAGCTCAGGGACGTGATTGGCCCAGATGCCCGACGGGTCCCGAGCCGGGAAGTCGAACACGCCGATCATGAGCTGCATCGGATAGCCCGGCGATTGATCGATCCGGCGCACCGGCACCTCGTCGACGACGATCTCGATGGACTCGGGACTCCAGACGACCGCGTAGGTATGGCTCTCGGACACATCGACATTCAGACGCGGTGCCGAGAAGTCGCCCGACAGGTCCGGGTCGCGGAAGCTACGGATCCCCAACCCGACGGCCGCCGAGCCATCCTCGATCTCGTCGCCGAATACCTCGGCGACGAGGATCTCGCCGGAACGCTCGGGCCGGTCCTCGATCCCCGCTAGCCAGAAACCGAACATCGAGCGCGGCGTGAGGTCCCCGCGCATGTCCACCTCGATGCGGCCGAAACGGGGCGTGTAGCCCCAGAAGGTCGGTTGCTCCTCCCTCACCCTCAGCCCCTCCTTGAACGGCTGTTGGCCAATAGTCGAGCCGACCGGCCCGGCGAAGCTGCCTGTCTGGATTCCCGAGACCCGGAGTGGGTCGTCGTGGAGATCGGGGCACCAGAGGGACTGATCGGGCGGGATCAGAAGGTGCAGCTCGCCGTCGTCGGATGGAATAGGTCGCCGCCGATTGCTCTCGCGAGCTCCAGTGGGGCAGGTAGTAGGGGAACCACACCGCCGGGTCGAGGGCGTCGCCCTCGAATCGCTCGTCGAGCTCGATGTGATCGTCGGGCATCGCGCTACAGGGTGACGTCACCCTCGACGAGGATGTGGGTGTCGCCACCGATCAGGATCCGATCCTCGGTGGGGCGGATGTAGACCCTCCCATGACGCCCGATCGCCGTGCCTTGGGCGATGGTCAGTGGCTCCGCGAGAAGCCCGGCCTCGCGTAGCCAGAAGGCGAGTGCCGCGTTGAGCGAGCCGGTGATGGGGTCCTCGCTCATCCCGCTGGATGGGGCGAGGAGCCGCACCTCGTAGTCGCACTCCGAACCGGTGGGATGTGGACCGATGAACCCGATTGCGTCGAAAGTCGGCCAGCGCACCCTCGATGAGTCGAGTGAAAGCACATCCTCGGCGGAAGCGAGATGGATCGCAGGGAACACGGGGCCGTTGTCGAGCCGAGCCGATCGCACGATCAGATCGGGATCGATCCCGAGCGCATCGGTGATTGCCCGCAGCTGGGATTCCTCCAACGCCTCGATCGTTGTCGGCGGGGCCACGAAGGCCAGCCCACCGGTGACGTCGATGTCGACGATCCCGATGCCGCACTCCTGGCGCACTATGCCCGGTTCGTGAGGCTCACCGCCGACATGAAGCCAGGCTGCGCAGCTGCCGAGGGTGGGATGGCCGGCGAACGGCAGCTCCCGGGAGGGGGTGAAAATTCGGACTCGATAGTCGGCGGTCGGATCATCCGGTGGAAGCAAGAACGTGGTCTCGGCGAGATTGGTCCAGGCGGCGAATGCCTGGAGTTGGGAATCGTCGAGCCCCTCGGCATCGACGACAACAGCCAGACCGTTCCCCTGGGTCGGGATCGGGCTGAACACGTCGACCTGGATGAACCTTCGTGATGTCGCCATTACAGCGACGCTAATGCCGATGTCTGACGAGCTTCCTACATTGGCCGTCTGTGATCCGTCGTCGTCTCGATCTGATCGTTCTGTTGCTGCTCGCAGGGTTGGTCGCCGCGTGCGGCGATCCCTGTGAGGAGCGTCTTGGCGAGTACCCGCCCGATCACATCGTCGTCACCGGTGTGGAAGCCGTCGAGGTTCCCCACATCGGGTGGTCATGTCCCGGGTTCCACTCGGACACCATCGAGCCGCCACCGTCGGTCGCACCCGACCAGGACGGAAATATCCTGGTCGAGGTCACCATGGAAGACGGCAGCACGATCGATGTCCGCTTCGGCAATCAACCCGTGGTCGTCGACCCGGCCCCGGTCGATGGCGCCAACTCGTGGGTCCTGGGGGTGCCCGCCTCCGCCCAGCCACTCGTCATTCGGCTCTGTTCGGAAGACGACGCCTGTGCTTTGTACTGGGCCAACACCTATGCGGGCTAGGAGCCGAGCAGGCCTCTGAGAGCAGCCAGGTCATCGTTGTCTGGAATCCACTCCGCGGCGAGTGCGTTTGCCGCGACTTGGCCCGGGCTGGTGGCGCCCGGAGCCACGGCGGGCACGGCTTCCTGGGCCAGCAGCCATCCCAGAGCCACCTGGACCATGGTCACCTCCCGCTCCGAAGCTAAGCGCTCGACCCCTTCGACCAGGTCAAAGTTCTCGTCGGTGAGGAAATCCTGATATCGGTCCATCTTCAGCCTTCCCTGGGGCTCGCCGCCGCGTCGGGTTTTGCCGGTGAGCAACCCGTTCGCCAGCGGGTAGTAGGGGAGTAGGGCAACCCGGGTCTCGACGCAGAGATCGGCCAGACCGCTGGCTTCCGGCTCCCGATGGATCATGCTGTATTGCACCTGATCACATACGAAGGGCGGCGATCCCCGCTCGGCGGAGACCGCCAGAGCTTCGTTGAGCTGAGCCGGGTCGAAGTTGGAACACCCGATCTGGCGCACCTTCCCCTCGTCGACCATCTCGCTCATCACCGCCAGCGTGTCCTCGATCGGCGTCTCCGGATCGGGGAAATGGACCATGAAGATGTCGACGAAATCGGTCCCGAGCTCGGAGAGGCTCCGCTCCAGGACCTTGCGGACATAGTCCGGCGCCGCTCCGCCGCTGCCCTCCCAGCCGGGGATGGGCACGCCAACTTTGGTAGCGATCACAACGTCGTCTCTCCGCCCTCCGAGGGCGGCTCCCAGAAAGGCCTCCGACTGGGCCTCGCCGTAGTTGCTGGCGGTGTCGAAATGGGTGATCCCGGCATCGAGGGCGGCGTTGACCACCGCTGCGGACTCCTCCTTGTCGAGGGCGCGCCCGAAGTTGTTGCAACCCAGTCCAACAACGGAGACCTCGAGATCCCCGATCCATGCGGTCCGCATCAGGCGTCTCCCAGTGGCCGCAAGAAGCGCTCGGCATTGGATTGGAGAACCCGGGCACGGTCGATATCGGACATCTCGACCGCCTCCACGCCGCCAACCGGGTCAGTCGAGGCCATGTCGAAGGGGTAGTCGCTACCAAGGAGGACATGGTCCCAGCCCATCCTTCGCCCCAGCATCTCCAGCGAGAGCGGGTCGTGCGTCAGGCTGTCGAAGTACAGCATCCCGAAGTATTGGCGTGGGCCGGTCTCTGAGATGTTGACCTTGGGCTCGGGCCGGACCTTCCACCCGTGCTCCCAGCGCCCGATTTGATAGGGAGAGAATCCACCACCGTGGGTGAACCCGATTCGTAAGTCGGGGTGGCGGTCGAGGACCCCGCCGAATATCAGCTTGGCCGCGGCGATGGTCGACTCGAGCGGGATGCCAATCAAGTTCTGCAGGTAATAGGAGCTCATCCGGTCGGCGCCGGCAATCGAGCGCTGGTCCGAGTGGAACCAGACCGGGAGGTCCCGCTGCTCCAGGTCCGACCACAGTGGCTCCAACGACGGGTCGTCGACATCGGTGCCGTCGATGTTGGACCCGATCTGAACCCCGCGAACTCTGGGGAACGCCGAGACCCTTTCGATCTCGGCGAGCGAGGCGGCGATGTCCTGAAGGGGAAGTGCGGCGAAGACATGAAACCGGTCGGGCTGCTCGTCGCTCAGATCGATCAGGGCGTCGTTCTGGATCCTGGCGAAGTCGGTCCCGACCTCGGGAGGCACGTGGTAGTGGAAGTTCGGTGGAGGAATGGCGATCACCTGCAAGTCCACCCGCTGGCGATCCATGTCGGCCAGCCTGATGGCAGGTTCGAAGATGCCCTCGGGAAGGGGGCCGAGACGCTCCCGGCCCGGGTAGCGGAGGTACCGCCTGCCACCGTCCTCGATCAGTTCCGGACCATGGTCGGGATGGGCCGCCGCCATCCCGGTCAATGCCGCGGGGACGATGGCGTGTGCGTGGATATCGATCGTCGTCAACGCAGGCGGGGGTCGATCGCGATCGGCACGACCCGACTCTATCCGGGCGCTGGGACCTCCGATATGACGAGCTTCACCTTGGCGGCATGACCCGGCTCCCGCTGGATGGTGACAACGGGGACGACCTGAACGGCGATCTCGGCGCCGGCATCGGCGACAGCAGCTCTAAGGGCAGCTGCCACCCGATCGATCAGGTCCGGGGAGGCGTCCCGGCGGGGGACGATCCGGACCAGCAGCTCGGCAGGCCGGTGGACGATCTGGTACTGCACCACCTCAGGGATCAAGGCGAACGGTGCCCGTAACAAGTAGGGATGCACCGAGACTTCGCCACCGCCCGGTGCCGGCAGGGTCAGCACGTCGTCGCTGCGACCGTCGATCCGCTCGATGCGGTCATAGGGCCTGCCGCTTGGATCCGATCCATCGGCGAGCACGACAGAGTCGGCTAGCTCGTAACGGACCAGAGGCTCCGCCCGGTTGACCAGGTTGGTCAAGAGCACCTTGCTTCCCGGCACGCCGGGGGGAACCGGGTGGCCCTTCTCGTCCACCACCTCGACGATGGCCTCCTCGCAAATGTGAAGGCCGATCTGGTCGAGTGACCCGATGGCGACGACGCCGACCTCGGTCGATGCGTACATGTCGACGGGTTTGGACCAAGCCATTTCGATCCGGTGGGCAGCGTCGTCCGTTAGAACCTCGGAGCTGGTCACCAGGACCTGCGGAGAGATGTCGAGTGAGCCGGTCAGCTGCTCTTCAGCGAGGACCGCAAGGACCGTGGGGTAGCTGACTACGCATTCGGGCTGGTATTCGTTCAAGACGGCAGTCAGAACGGGCAGTGGATCGGTGACCGACAGCTGGGGTGCCCCGGCCCGTCCTTCCATTAGGGCGGCCGCGACCTGCCGGGAGAGATGCAGGGCGCTCGGCGCACCGATTCCGATGATCCGGGTCTCGCCCGTCACGCCGAGTCGAATGAATGAGCGGAGGAAGACCCCGACCCAATGGGCGAACTCGTCCCGCGAGTAGACGAATAGACCGGCGAGACCGCTGGTTCCCGACGTGCTGAAGATCCGGTACTCGTCGAGGTACAACTCGCCGGCATCGGCGCCCTCCAGGGAATTCTCCAGATCCTGACGTCTGAGCCGTGGATCGGTCACGATGTCGTCGAACTCCTCCACGAGCACCGACTTGGGCAGCGTGGGCAGATCGGCGAGCTCGGCCCCGGCGGCGTCACGGCCAAGGGCTTCCCGGTAGTAGGGCGACTTCTCGACAACATCCTCGATGAGGTGGCGGAGACGTCGCTCGCGGAGATCGTCCAGCTTCTCGCGGGGCCAGAAGTCCCTTTCCATGAGCTCCATGGCGTGCCGTTGCAATGCCTGCGGCGACAGTGGATCGGTCGTGGTAGTGGTGGCGGTCATTTGACGCTCCTCGCGACCGGCATCTGCTCCGCTACATGCATCATCTCCCTGAACACCATCTCGCATCTCGTGCAATGCAATCGAAATGCGATCGGGTCGGCGTTCTCGCCCTTCTCGATCTCGAGTAGATCTGCCTGAGTCTGCCCACAACCGGGGCAGGTGAATCCGACAGCAAGGTTCATTGTGCTGTCCCCCCTTGTCCGTCTTGGTCGATCAATCCGTGAAGCATGGCGGTGTGCAAGATCTCGAAGACCTCTGGTCGCATCCGGGCCGGGTCGAGCTGACGCTCGGCGCTGAACGCTCGCACCAGCAGCGAAGACGCCCTGGCTACCTCCGACGAGGAAAGGATGAACCGCATCCCATGACGCTCTTGGGTGGCATCGAGGATCCGGGCGACTGCTTCGAGGAACTTGCTGCGGATCTCCAGATAGGCAGCTTTGAGCTCGTCGTCGCGGGCGGCGTGGGCGATGAACTCGGTGAGGAGTGGAAGCCATCCCGGAACGCTGGAGTCCGCCGATCCGATGAATCGGGACACCTCGCGTAGTCCCGTCTCGAAGTCGTCGCCCTCCAGCATGATCCCTGCGTAGGCGACGATCCGTTGCTCGTAGTGATCGTCGAGGACCGCCAGAAACAGGGCGTCCTTGTCCTCGAAGTTCGAGTACACGGCGCCCTTGGTGTACCCCGCCTCCTGGGCGATCTCTTCCAGCGAGGCGCCGTGGAATCCTCGGAGCAAAAAAATTGTGCGGGCGGCGGTGACGAGGTCGGCCCGGGTTTGCGCCTTGCGCTCGATTCTGGTGATACGTGTGGCTGACATTCAGATACCGACGGTATCGGAATACCGACAGTATGTCAACCGACCCTGGTGCTCGTCCGGCGGCCCACTGTCATGGGCGCCGGGTGGGATGGGTGGCCCCGTCGATCCAGGCCGGGGCGACATATGATCCGCTCATGGAGCAGACTCGTTGAACGGCGCCAGTGCGGCTCGCACGGTCGCGGTCATCGAGGACCTGGGGTTCACCGATGTGGTCTCGATCCCGGACGGGGAGAGCCGGCATCTCCACCGTGCCCTGCTCGACACCCCTGAGATCCACGTCTATTCACCGACCCGGGAGGGGGAAGGCATAGCCCTGGCAGCCGGTTTGTGGGTCGGGGGGCGCAAGCCGCTCGTACTCCTCCAGAACACAGGACTGATGGAGGCCGGGGACGCACTGCGTGGCTGCGGGATCGGCCCCAACATCCCGCTGCTCCTCCTCGTCGGGTGGCGAGGCTACCCGGGGGCGGTGGCCGGAGCGACGCCTGTCGATTCGGCCTATCCCTTCACGGAGTCGTTGATCAAGGCCTGGGAAATGCCCCACAGACGTCTGATGTCCGACGACGACTTGGGCGTGATCGGTGAGATGGCTGCGGTGGCGGAGGGGACATCGAAGCCGGCCGTGGTGGTCTATGGCTACGGGTTCACCCCGTGACCATCGAGCGTCTCGACATGTTCCGCGCTCTGGCGGCGCGGCGTACCGATGAGGTGGTCATCACGACGATGACTGCGACCTTGCAATGGCCCCTGGTATCCAGCCATCCCCTCGATTTCGACTTTCTCGCTTTTGGGATGGGCCACGCCTCAGATTTCGGCCTCGGCTTGGCATTGGCTCGACCCGAGCGAAAGGTGGTCGTCCTCAAAGGGGACGGAGGTCTTCTGATGAGCCTCGGGTCGCTGGTCACCATGGGCCAATACGCCCCGCCGAATCTACTGGTGCTGCTCCTCGAGAATCGCATCTATGAGATGACTGGCGGGCAACCCCTCGCCCCGAAGGCCGACTTTGTGGCATTGGCCTTGGGCGCGGGACTGGAGAAGGTGGAACGTATCGACCACCTCGATCTGTTCGAGGCAGAACTGCCCCGCCTGTTGACCGAGCCAGGCCCCATTTTCGTCGTGGTGCCGGTGACCAACTCCGAGCCCCTGCCACCAGTGAGCCACACCGACCATGCGGAGCGGGTGACCAATCTTCGGGCGGCACTGGGGATCTCTTCCTCCGCAGACCTGAATGGGGAAGGTCCTTATCCCCGGACCTCCATGACCTGTCGTAGCTCCTACGAACTGTCCCCTACCTTCAGCAACCTCGCGGCGTTGCCCCCGACTATCAGGGCATGGTCGGCTTCTGTGAGACTGGCGTTGGCGAGGAAGCCGAGCGGGTCGGTGGGGCCCATGTCGAACGGGTAGTCGCTCCCCATCAGCACGTGGTCGGCCCCGAACTCTCCGACCAGATACTGGACCGCATCAGTGGAGAACACCGTCGTGTCGAAATAGAGCTTGTGCAGGTACTCGCTCGGGGGTCGGGATATGTGACGTCTCGCCTCCGGTCTCACCTTGAAGGCGTGGTCGGTGCGGGCGTAGTAGAAGGGCAGGTAGCCACCGCCGTGAACCACCAGCATCCGTAGATCGGGGAATCTCTCCCAGACTCCACCCAGGATCATCCGCGACACCGCCACCGTCGAGGCCAGGGGCATGCACACCACGTTGATCAGGTAGTAGTCGTCCATCCGCCGGGGCTCGGTCCAGCCGTGGGGATGAAGGATCACCAGCATCTCCAGCTCCTCGGCGGCCGCCCAGATCGGGTCGAACCGCCGGTCGTCCAGATCACCGCCCTTGACATCGGAGTTCACCTCGAACCCGTTGAAGCCGAGGTCTGCCATGACTCGTCGCATTTCGACGACAGCCGCCTCAGGATGATCCATTGGGAGGTTGGCAATCCCGACGAATCGGTCCGGCGCTTGCTGTGTCATCTCGAAGATGGCGTCGTTCTGCATGGCGTTTACCCGAGGACCGGTCTCACCGTCCAGCCAGTGGAAGTACTGTGGCGGAGCGATAGCCAGCGCCTGGATGTCGACCCCCTGGAGATCCATGTCGGCGAGCCGTGCCCCGGTATCGACGAATTGGGCGGTTTGCGTGACTCTCAGCTCGCGGTTGTAGCGGGTGCTCTCCTCGGGTTGGACTTGCATCCTGGGGTCGTACTCCGGCCGGAAGAGGGGCGCAGCGATCTCTGCAGCCGTCGGGACCTCGACGTGGGTGTGGATGTCGATCGTGGGATACGGAGGCTTGGGCGCAGTCGACTGTTCCCATTTCGGACCCAGCTCCGGCCACCACTCGGAAATGCCATGCATGATGCACTATGTACCATCTCGGGATGATCGGGTGCCATTCATCGTGAGCGGCGTGGAGGAGACGGAGACAATTGCCACCGACTGGCGTTCGACAGTTCTGCCTTCGACGCCACGACCGCGCACGGCGACCAACTACGTCTCGGATTCCCTTCGCCGGTCGATCCTGAACGGTGATCTGGTCGGCGGTACCAAGCTGCGCCTCGCGGAGATCGCATCGACATTCGATGTCAGCACCACACCTGTGCGTGAGGCGATGCGGGAGTTGTCATTCGAAGGTCTCGTCACGATCGACAGCTACCGGGGCGGAGTGGTTACGGAGGTGACGAAGTCCGAGGTCGAGGAGATCGTGCGCATCCGTCAGCTACTCGAGCCGATTGCCGCCAGGGAGTCGGTGGCCGGCATGACGCCCATCATTCTGGCTGAGGCGAAAGCGATCCTCGACGAGATGGCAGCCTCTGGCTCTTGGGATATCTGGGTGCAGGGAAATCGGGCATTCCATCGCAAGGTCTACGAAGCGTCGCAATCCCGGCGGCTGGTGTCGCTTATCAAGAGCCTGCAGGACACCCAGGTCGTGTTCGTGAGCGCAACCCTGCGGAAGAGCCCGATGCTCAAGGAGACGGCTACGAGGGATCACCACGAGATGATCGAGGCGATCGCAGAGGGCGATGCCGACCGTCTCATCGAGATCACATTGCGGCATCTGACGATTCCGATCAGAGACTGATTCTGTTGAGCGCGGAGAAATGACGTCGGGGCCGATTGCCGTCATCGGGCTCGGGCTGATGGGCTCCCGCATGTCCGGCCACCTCCTCGCCGCCGGGCACGCGGTGCAGGGGTACGACCCCGACCCGGCGCGATTGGCGGAGTTCGAGGAGAAGGGCGGGCGAGTCGCCGGGTCACCGGCTGAGGCGGTGGAGGGTTGCTGGGCCGCCCTGCTCTCCCTACCCACCTCCGACGTATCACGGCAGGTTTGTCTCGGAGAGGACGGCATCGCCCGATCTGCGGTATCGCCACTCTTTGTATACGACACCACAACGGGCCGGCCCAACGATGCCGTCGAGATCGGCGACGCATTGGCCGAGATAGGAGTCGTCTACTCCGACACCACCGTCAGCGGGAACAGCGAGGTGGCCGAGAAGGGCGAGCTGGTAGTGATGATGGGCGGCTCGGAGGATGCCTATTTGCGAGGCAGGCCGATCTTCGAGGCGATCGGTCGCTCCCATCATCATGTCGGGCCTGTCGGCTCCGCCTCCCGGATGAAGCTGATCGTGAACCACGCCCTCACAGTTCAAAGGATGGCGCTGGCCGAGGCTCTAGTCGTTGCCGAACTCTCCGGGATGGACCTCGACATCGCTCTCGATGTGTTGAAAGACTCCCTTGCCTACTCCAAAGTCATGGACGTCTGGGGAGACCGCATGGTCGCCGGCGACCACGAGTTTCCTTACGCCCGGCTCCGGCAGAGCCACAAGGACGCCCGTCTCATCGTCGATCACGGGGTCGAGCTGGGGGCAACGATGGATCTGGCCCGGGTGGCCCGCGAAGCGCTGGCCGAGGGCGAGGTAACCGGGCTGGCCGACATGGACAATTCGTCGGTCATGGAGGTGGTCCGGCGGCGAGCGGGCATTGGTCGGGTGGAGTGATCCTATATTGTGCATGATATGAGCGGCCGGGTCATCGACATCCATTGCCATCGGGAGTGCGCCCCGGCGGCAGCATTGGTCAAACCGGAGGCAGACAAGCTGGGCCGAAAACCACTCCAGTTCGGCAACGACCTGACCAAGGAGGTGAATCGGAAGCAACTCGAAGACATCCGCCCCAAGATGGAGGATGTCGAGGTCAGGCTGGCGGACATGGATTCCATGGGTGTCGACGTCCAGGCGCTCAGTCTGTCTCCATATCAGCTGTTCCATTGGGCGGAGGGCGATCTCGCCGCCCGTGCATTCGCCACCGTCAACGACGACCTCGCCACGCTCGTCGCCGGACATCCCGACCGGTTCCTCGGTCTGGGCGCTGTCCCGCTACAGGACCCCTCGGCGGCGATCGCCGAGGTGCGGCGATGCTCGGAGGAACTCGGGTTCCGGGGCATCGAGATGGCGACCCACATCGAGGGCGAGGAGCTGTCCAGCCCTCGCTTCGAGGATTTCTGGGGGGTGGTGGAGGAGCTTGGGGATGGTCGTCTTCATCCACCCCACCGGGTTCACCGACCCGGCTCGGCTCACCGACCACTATTTCTTCAACACCATCGGGCACCCCCTCGAAGAGACGATCTGCGCCGGGCGTCTCATCTTCGACGGTGTGATGGAGCGTCATCCCGGGCTGAAATTCGTCTTCGCCCACGGCGGCGGATACCTGCCCGCCTATGCCGGCCGCTTCGACCACGCCTATCACGCCCGGGCCGATGTGCGTCACGGCCTGCCCCGGCCCCCCAGCGAGTACCTGTCCAGCTTCTATTTCGACACAATGGTGTTCGAAGCCGACCAGCTGGGGTTCCTCATCGACAAGTACGGAGCGGATCACGTCCTCCTCGGCACCGACTACCCATACGACATGGGTGAGACCGACCCGCTCGGCCTCATCAACAAGGTGAGCGGTCTCGATCCCAACGATGTCGACCTGATCGTCGGCGGAAATGCGGCCCGTCTCCTCGGGATCGAGCGATGAGAGGGGAGGGCATCGGTCTCGCTGTCGTCGGCTGTGGCACAGTGGGCCGCATCCGCGCCGTCCTGGCTCGGGAGCATCCGGCGGTTGACTGGATCGGGCTCTGCGACATCGATGCCGACGTCGCCAAGACCCTGGGCGAAGACGTCGACGCCGACCTGGTCAGTACCGACCTGGACGAGCTGCTGGGCCGACCCGAGGTGACGGCCGTGATCATCGCCACCGCCGAGAACGAGCACGTGACGCCGATCCTCTCCGCCGTCGAGTTGGGCAAGCCGCTCTTCATCGAAAAGCCCCTGGCCACCGACCCGGTGGATTCGGCTCGAGTTCTCGAGGCCATCGAGGCGGCGGGGATCGATGCGGTCATGGGTTACACCCAACGGTTCCGCCGCCGCTTCCAAACCGTGAAGCAGCGTCTGCGGGACGGTCAGATCGGTGAGGTGACCAGCGTCGTCACCCGGGCTTTCATGAACCGGATGGTCCCCGATGCCACGCTCCGCAAGACCAGTGAGCGCTCCAACCTGACCCCGATGGTCGTGTCCGGCACCCACAGTCTCGACATGTGCATGTGGCTGATGGAGCCCCGCGAGCCTGTGGAGGTGTACGCCCGGTCCGTCGACGCCACTCTCGGGGAGATGGGGACCAAGGACGCCACGTTCGGTCTATTCACCATGGACGACGGCGTCATCTGGAGCATGAACATCAGCTGGGCCCTGCCCACGGTCTGGCCGGGTGCCGTCTACGGTCTCGAGATCGGGATCGTCGGGACCCAAGGAGTGATCGACATCGAGGACACACATCGCGATGTGGTGTTGGCGACGCAGATCCCACAGCCGGCGGGCTACACGTCCAAGGGATACGAGCCCGACTCGCAGCGATATGTCGACTTCCTCGGCAGCTACCCACCCGGAGATGTCTCCGACGGGCTGTTGTGGGGTCCGATGCGCGAAGAGACGATGACGTGGTTCAACCGTCTCTCCACGGGCATCGCCACCCCGCATGCCACCGCTCGGGACGGGCACCGAAACCTGATCCTGACCATGGCGATGGATCATTCCGCCCGGACCGGGGGTCCGGTCGAGCTGCCTATCGCCCCCGAAGCACTCATCTGAAAGGACCGGACATGGAACCGCTCAGCATCGGGATCATCGGCACCGGATGGTGTGGCGAGATAAGGGCAGTTGCTGCCGCGAACAGCGCTCTGGTCGGATCGCTCCACCTGGCCGAGATCAAGGAGGAGCGGCTTGCCGAGGTCGCGGCGCAGACCGGTGCCGTCACCGCCACGACCGACTGGGAGGAGCTCGTCGCTGACTCCGGGATCCAGGCCATGATCATTTCGGCGACCCCCGAGACACTCCACTACCCGATGGCCAAGGCCGCGCTGGAGGCGGGCAAGCACGTTCTCTTGGAGAAGCCGATATCGATCACGCTCGAGGAGGCCGACGAGTTGATCCGCATCGCCGAAGCCAAGAACCTCAAGTTCACCATTGGCTACTCGCAGCGATTCAACCCCAAGCAGGCCCTGGTCAGGCGAAGCCTGAACGACGGCACGTTGGGCGATCCCGTGAGCGTGTTGGTGAGCCGTCACATCACCCGCTCGCTCGGGGCGAAGATCGGCTCGCGGACCAAGCTCTCCCCGGCTGCCATGGAGGCAACACACGACATCGACTTCTCGCTGTGGTGCCTCGAGCCCCGCCGGCCGGTCCGCGTCTACTCCCAGGTGGCGTGGGGGGCTCGGCAGGATCAAGGAGTCCCGGACACTCAGGTCATCGTCATCACGATGGACGACGGGGTCACCGTCACCATCGGCGCCGGATGGTCGTTGCCTCCTGGCTATCCCAATTTCTCGACGACGTGGATCGAGTTCCTCGGCACCGAGGGGGCCCTGATCATGGACGCCAGCCACAAGGACATCGTCCTGAACACGATCAAGGATGGAGTCCAGTTCCCTCTCTCCACCATGCCCGGCGAGTACGTGGACCATGTCTACGCCGGCCCGATGGAGAGAGAGACGATCCACTTCTTCGAGGCCGTTGCCTATGACCGGCCGGTGATGGTCGAGCCGCGGCTGGCCCGTCTCACGATGGAGGTCTATTTGGCGGCGGACATTTCGGTGGAAACCGGTCAGGTCGTCGAGCTGCCCCTCCCCATCGACGAGAGCCAACCAAGCCTGCTCAGCACCATCACGGGCTGACTCCACTGGTTACAGTCGGCTGGCATCTGAGGGAGGAACTGGGTGCGCAGGCGACGGGCTGGGCTTCTATCCGTGTTGGTCATCGTTGTGGCATGCGGCGGGTCGTCATCTGATGCAACTTCCAGTGCGACCGGTTCGACATCGAGTGTGTCGGTGGCCAACACGACTACGCCGACCAATGTGACTTCGACAACCGCGAGCTCCAACCTGAGCTATGTCGCTTTTGGAGACTCATGGCCGGAGGGCGCCCATTGCAACGGGTGCACCCCGTTCCCCGCACTGTGGCTGGGAGCCCTCGAAGAGCAGACCGGTATGGAGATCGAATACTTCGACTTCATGGGGGACCGCGAGAGGAGCACGGAGGAGAGCAAGGCGAGCGCCAGTCTCCTCGCCAGTCTTCAGACCAACGAGGAGACACGTACCGCGGTAGCTGATGCGGATGTGATCCTGATCTCCACCGGGCCTAATGAAATCGGAGATGCTGCCGAGGCGGTGAAGGCGGGTACCTGCGGCGGCGATGACGGGTTTGACTGCATCCGGGCCTTGGGGGAAATGTGGAGTACGAATTTCGAGCAGATCCTCACCGAGATCGAGACCTTGCGGGAGGGGAATCCCACCGCTATCCGGTTGGTCAACGGAGCCAATCCCTTCGTGTTGTACCCGGAGGACAACGAGGGACTACCCCCGGACTTCGCTACCACCGGCGGGACCCTCATGTTCGACCTCCTTGCAGCCGCCATGTGCGACGCCGCGGCCGCACACGAAGCCGTGTGCATCGACGCCAGACCGTTGATCCAGGTCTCCGAGGACTCCCCCGAGTCGATGCAGGCGGTTGCCGACGCCCTGGCCGCCACCGGACTGGCCGAGCTCGACTAGCAGCCCAGCCTGCGCAGCGTCATCACAAACTCAGCTCGGCGCGGCTACGCATCCGGCGGCTGGCCACGAAGGCCACGCACGCGATGACGCACATCACGGTGACGAATAGCCAGGCGCCCGGATAGTTGCCACGCCCGGCCAGCCACCCGACGACCAGCGGGCCGATCACTGTCCCCGTCAGGTTTCCCGAGAGCACCACTCCTGAGGCTCGGGCTGGTAGATGGGGGTAGCTGTGGACGACCGTGAAGAAGATGATGCCCGGCCAACCCCATGCCCCGAGCAGGGCGATCGGCATAGCCACCAGGTAAGGGCCGGGGGTAGAGGAGATGAAGAGCACGAAAGCTCCTATCGCTCCCGCTGCCGTCATCCAGGCCATCTCGGTGAACCCGATGCTCTCGTTGCGGTCCACCAGCCATCCGGCTCCCAAGCGCACGAGCACTACCAGCAGCGAGCAGCCGGCCAGGACCGCTCCCGCCGCTGCCTCGTCGATCCCGATGTCCACCGCCGAAGGGACCACGAACAGTGAGAGCCCATTGCCGCCCATGGCGCCGGCGATGCCGCCGATGGCGAGGAAGACGAGCGACCTCGGTGGCCGGCCGATAGGCCCTTCGTTTCTCGCCGCAGCCCGGGCCATGTCGAGGTGGGGAGCCGATACGGCCAGGGTGAGAGCGATCAATCCTGCCAGCACAAACGCCCACCGCCACCCGAAGACCAGACCGATGACCGGGAGCGAGATGCCGGCCAGGACACTCGCCAGTGGCACCGCCGCCTGCTTGGCTCCGAACCCGACACCCTGACGCTCTCTGGCCACCCCGTCGAAGATTGCCAGATTCGAGGCGACCTGCGTCAGCCCATTGCCCATGCCACCGATAGCTGTGGCGAGGGGTATCACCCACCAGACGACTGCGGTCCCGGCGATGACACAGGCGGCCAATGTGAGAAGCGCCCCGATGCGAAGACTGCGTCCCGGGCCGAGTCGGGCCACAACCCGCCCCGCCGGGTTGGCGCCGAGGGCGGCTGCGCCGAAGTAAGCGGCGGTGGCGAGGCCGAGCTGGCCAACCCGGAATCCGATGTCTTCTTCCAGCTGGAGGATCTGGGCACTGACCAGGGCCAGCGGAAGCAGACAGGTCCCGGTGTAGATGACAGCGGTGAGGAGTGGCCGCCGCGCCAGGGTGGTGGCAAGCCAGCCCATCGGCCGTTCAGCCCAGCAGCTCGACGGTCACGAACCGCAGTGGGGAGTTGCCGACATTCTCCAGGTCGTGGATGAGGGCAGTCTCGGGAGTGTGCTCGAGGTACTTGGTCTCGCCGACCAGGTAGTCGCGCACGACGAAGGTGCCGTCGGCGAACCGCTGCAAACCCCGGCTTCCCTCGACCACTGTCCAGAAGTAGTTGGTGACATGGGAGTGGAACGCCCCGCGCTCCCCGGGATGGAGGAGGATCTCCCAGACCCTGATTCGATCGTTCTCGAACCACATCGTGGTACCCACCTCGAAGTTGAGAGGCGCCGACTCGAGCTCGTCGGCGTAATCGTTGGTGTCGAAAGCGCCTTCTTCGACGATCTCTGGTCTTGCCTCCATCAGTTCACCTGATAATCGGGCTTTTCACCGGTGAGGACCTTGATCACTTGTGTCGCCGCCTTTCGTTGCGACTCGGCGAGGGCCTCCTCGGAGTAGTAGGCCATGTGCGGGGTGACGATGAGGTTGGGGACGCCGTCGATGCGGGATGCGTCGAGTGGCTCCTCGTCGAAGACATCCAGACCCGCCGCGCCGATGGTTCCCTCGATCAGAGCCTTGGCGAGGGCATCGAGATCGACCAAAGGCCCACGTGAAGTGTTGATCAGGATCGCCGTCGGCTTCATCTTGGTTAGGGCGTCGGCGCCGATGATCCCTCTCGTCTCGTCGGTGAGAGGGAGATGGAGCGAGATGATGTCGGCCCGCCCGAGCACGGTGTCGAGCTGGAGGAGAGGTGGGAAGTCTGGCCCGGGTTGCAGATAGGGGTCGTGGGCGATGATGCTCGCCCCGAGGGCTTCCAGTGGGGCGGCGATGCGACGGGCGATCCGCCCGTATCCGACGAGACCGACGGTAAGAGTGGAGAGACGGCGGATGGGGCGAAAGTTGTCGATGCTCCATGTCCCGGACCGAACCGAATCGTTGGCAATTCCCACCTTGCGAAGCGAGGCCAGGATCAGGGCGAGGGCGTGGGTGGCGACCTCCTCCACGGAGTAGTCGGGAACGTTGGTGACCACGATCCCGGCGTCGGCGGCGGCTTTCAGGTCGACGTTGTCGAAGCCGATCCCGTATCGAGCGATGATCCGGCACTTCTCGAGGCGTGCTATCGAGTCGGCGGTCCAGGGCAGGTAGGTATTGAGGATGGCGTCGGCGTCGGCCGCCGTGGCCAGGACCGACTCCACATCCCCGGTAGCAACCGTGAGCTCTGCGTCGATCTCGGCCAGAAGCTCCCTCTCGACCTCCACGGTGGGGAACACCTGGTCGCTCACCACGACCTTGTATTTCGTCAGAGCGTCTCCAGGGTGGGCACCGGGCTGATCCTATATCATGCACGATCGACCCAGAAACCCTGTGGAGGAGCAGATGCCGCGTGTCCGCATGATCGAGGAGAGGGAGGACGCGTCTCCCTCGCAGGTGGAGGCTTTCGACCACATCGCGGCCAGCCGGGGTGGTCAGATGATCCGGCCCTTCGCGGCGATGATCCACCGGCCCCAAATAGCCCGTGCCGCCGCCGACCTCGGCGCCGTGATCCGGTTCGAATCCACCCTGTCCGATCACGATCGTGAGGTGGTGATCTGCACCACCGCCATCGAGCTGGATTGTCCGTTCGAGTGGGAGTCGCACACCCCAATCGCCCAACGGGTCGGCGTCTCGGAGGCCACACTCCACTCGATCGAGGACGGGCAGGAGGTCGAACATGCGGACGACGCTGTGTTGGTCGAGTTCACCCGGGAGCTGTGCCGCACCGGGAAGGTCGGAGAGGCTGTCTTCGAGCGGGCATGGTCGCGTCTCGATGAGGAAGGGACAGTAGAGCTTGCGGCCATCATCGGTTACTACACGATGCTGGCGCTGTTCATGAATGCTTGTGAGGCGTGTTGAGAACTAGGAGGATCGATGAGTGAAAAGGTGAGATTGGCCAGCATCGGAACCGGCCGCTGGGCCGGCGAGCTGGCCGACGCTGTAGCCCGGAGCGGTCAGGCCGAGGTGGTCTCGGGCTGGGCACGTCGCCCCGAGGGCCGGGAGGCGTTCGGCGAGAAGTTCGGATGTCGGCCCGCCGGATCGATCGAAGAGCTGTTGTCCGACCCCGAGGTGGAGGGAGTGATCATCACGACCTCCCACCAGAGCCACCGGGAAATGATCGAGAAGGCGGCGGGCGCCGGCAAGCACGTGTTCGTCGACAAACCCTTCACCAACACCGTGGAAGATGGTCTGGCGGCCATCGCCGCGGCCCGGGACGCCGGAGTGCTGCTCCAGGTGGGCCATCAGCGGCGACGTACCCCAGCCAAGCGACGGATCAAAGCCATGCTCGAGGCCGGCGAGCTGGGCGACGTGGAGACGGTGGTCACCAACCAGTCGATCCCCAACGGGTTCAAGATGCCCGAGACTGCGTGGCGTTGGGATCCGGACCAAAGCCCGCTCGGCTCGATGACTTCCCTCGGGGTGCACAAGATCGACACGATCAACTATCTCGTGGGCCCGGTGCGCCGCGTGTTCGCCTTCACCCGCCCGGGGCGCGTCAAGCCCATAGACGAGGCCACGGTCCTGGCCCTGGAGTTGGAAAGCGGTGCCTTGGCGACCCTGACCACTTCGTTCTTCACCCCGGTGGTCAACGACACAACCGTGTTCGGCACCGACGCCGCCGCTTGGAGCACCAAGGGCGGGGCGAAGCTGAAGATCCAGGGCCGGGACGACCCGGAGCCGGTCGACGTCGAGTTGGAGCCCATCGACGAGCTCGCTGATCAGATGGCCGCTTTCGCTGCCGCAGTGCGTGGTGAGGCGCCGATCGAGGTTGATGGTGAGGCGGGTCTTGCCGTCATCGCAGTGATGGAGGCTGCGGTGGAGTCCGCGGAGTCGGGCCGGGCTGTCGATGTCGCCTCAGTCATGGCCGGGACCTGAAAGGAGAAGCCATGGAGTACGCCGAGATCCTCTACGAGAAGCGTGACGACGCCGCCTGGATCGGGATCAACAGGCCGGAAGTGCGCAACGCCTTCCGCGAGCAGACGCTCGACGAGCTGGCCCATGCGCTCGAATCGACCCGACACGATCCCACGATCGTGGCCGCCGTGGTCTATGGCGTCGGGGGCCATTTCTCGGCCGGCGGTGACTTCCACGCCATGATGAAGCTGAACAAGGCCAACTCGTACATGTGGAACGACCGCATGCTCAAAGTGGCGATGACCTGCCGCAACCTGCCCATCCCAGTGATCGCCATGGTGGAGGGCGCCTGTGTCGGAGGCGGCCACGAGTTGATGCTGTGGTGCGACCTGGTGATCACGGCCGATGACGCAACCTTCGGCCAGACCGGTGCCCGTGTAGGCGCCTGCCCGACCGTTGGGGCAACCCAGTACATCGCCAAGCTGATTGGGGAGCGCCGGGCCAAGGAGATGATCTTCCTCTGCAAGCGGTACACGGGGGCGGAGGCGGCGGAGATCGGCTTGGCCAATGAGGCGTTGCCAGCCGCCGAGTTGCAAGTACGGGTCGAGGAGATCGTCCAGCAGATGAAGGGCTACTCGTCGCAGACCCTCCGGGCTACCAAGGTGTCGCTGAACTTCGAGTCCGACGCCCTCTACCCGTCCTGGCAGCACGGCATGGAGTTGCTGGCCAACATCTGGGGCACGGAGGAGAGCCTGGAGGGCATGAACGCTTTCCTGGAGAAGCGACCTGCCGACTTCCATCAGTTCCGTGTCCGGAACAAGAACGCCCTCGATACATATCTCGACGACTTCGATGAGGGTCGCAACCAGAGCGAGGCTTCGCAGGCCGCCCGGAAATGACTGCTGAGGGCGCCCTGACCGGTCTCAGGGTGATCGATCTCTCCCGGGTTTTGGCCGGCCCTCTTTGCACTCAGACCCTCGGTGACCTGGGGGCGGAGGTGATCAAGGTGGAGCGGCCGGGAGAGGGCGACGACACCCGCAACTGGGGACCGCCGTACGCCGGGCCGCTCTCCGCCTACTTCATCGGAGTGAATCGCAACAAGAGGAGCCTCGCCCTCGACCTGTCCCGACCCGAGGGGCGGGCGGTGCTCGACCGGCTGATCCGCAGCGGCGATGTGTTGGTCGACAATTTCAAGCAAGGGACACTCGCCCGCTGGGGTTTCGACGACGCTTGGTTCGATGCGAATGCCCCTGCCGTGATCCGTTGCTCGATCACCGGCTACGGATCGACCGGGCCGAAGTCGGAGATGCCCGGCTACGACTTCATCCTCCAGGCAGAGACCGGCCTCATGGCGATAACCGGTGAGCAAGACGGGACGCCGATGAAGTTGGGGGTGGCCATCGTGGATCTTTGCACCGGAATGCAGGCGACGATCGCGATCCTCGCCGCCCTCGAGGCGCGACGACGGAACGGTCGGGGACAGCGTTGTGAAGTGAATCTGCACGACACCGGTCTCCACCTCCTGGCCAATGTCGCTTCCAACTACCTGGTGTCGGGTGACGAGGCGGCTCGCTACGGAAACGGCCACCCGAACATCGTCCCCTACCGAACGTATGCGGCGTCAGACGGTGAGTTGGCCCTCGCCGTGGGCAACGACCGGCAGTTCGCAGTGCTGGTGGGGGAGGTCGGGCACCCGGAGTGGGCTGAAGACCCCCGTTTCGCCACCAATCCGGAACGAGTTCGAAACCGCTACCTCGTCGATGAGATGGTGGGCCGGGTCATGGCGACCAGGAGTAGGGCGGAGTGGGTCGAGACCTTCGATCGCATCGGGGTCCCGTCCGGCCCCATCAATCGAATCTCCGAAGCGCTATCCAGCCCGCAAGCCCTGGCCCGGGAGATGGTGATGGAGAACGAGCACAGCGTCGCCGGGAGGGTCAGCACTCTGGGCTTGCCCATCGAGATGGCGGAAACACCTTCCTCGGTGCGTCGCGAGCCACCGATGCTGGGGGCGGATACCGATGCGGTCTTGGGAGAGCTGGGCTACTCGGTCGAGGAGGTCGCCGGGTTGCGGTCGGCCGGCGTGGTCTGAGCGACCTCGAAGAAATTCCTTGGATCGGGCGACGAGGGTATGGATTCTGTCACGGCGGCCTTGTAGTGTCGAACGTATGTTCGATACTGAGATTCTGCCTTCCGATCTCGACCTCCTCGACCAGGAGTGGGCCGAAGATTCGGATGGGCTGCCGGCGGATCTGGAGTCGATTCCTCCGGGTCTGCTGCTGGGAGTGATCCTGTCCAGTGTGGATCGGGATCGGTTGTCGGGGTTTGACCGGGTGCGGCTCTTGAAGGCTGATGCTCGGATGGTGGCTCATTTTCAGGCCCGGGTTTATGCAGACATCCATTCGGTCTCCGAGTCGGTCACCGAGTTGCACTATCCGGAGGCCCCCAACCCGCAGGACATTTTCGAGACGGCTTCTTCGGAGGTGCAGGCCGCCTTGTCGCTGACCCGTCGGTCCGCTGATGTCCAGGTCGAACTGGCGTTTCTGCTCTGTGAACGACTTCCCGCGGTGTGGGAGGCGCTCCATGCCGGGTTGATCGACCTTCCTCGGGCTCGGGTCCTCTCTGATCTGACCATGCCCCTACCTCGGGAACTGGCTCGACAGGTGTGTGATACCGCCTTGGAACGTGCTCCTTCATTGACCACCGGACAACTACGAGCTCATCTGCAGAGGCTGATCATTTCGGTCGACCCGGCTGCTGCCATGGAACGATTTGAGCAGAAGCTGGAAGAGCGGAGAGTGTTCTCGGAACAGGGTGAGGATGGCACCGCCAATCTCTACGGTCTCAACCTGCCACCGGCAGAGACGAATCGGGCGATGAGACGGATCAACCGGCTGGCCCGTGCTCTCAAAGCGAAAGGTGACCGGCGGCGGATCGATCAGATCCGAGCCGACATCCTTCTCGACCTGCTCACCGGGAAGGGTCAACCCGACGGATCCTCCGACAAAGGCTTTGTCGAGATTCGGGTCGATATGACCACCCTGGCTGGTATCGACGATGATCCGGCCGAGATTCCCGGATTTGGACCGGTCCTGGCCGATGTCGCCCGAAAGATCGTCGACGAAGCATCTGATTCAGAATGGCGGATCATCCCAGTCGATGAGGACGGACAGGCGGTAGGAGTTGTCACCACCAGAAGACGGCCCACCACCGCCCAGAAACGAGTCGTGGAGACCCGGAATCCGACCTGTGTCTTCCCCGGTTGTCGGATGCCCGCCGACGAATGCGATCTCAACCATGAGGTTCTCTGGGCGGAAGCGCATCGGACTACGGCCCGGGAGCTCGGACCACTCTGTCGACATGATCACATCAACCGTCATCGTCACCGATGGAAACTGAAACAGATCAGACCCGGCATCTATGAGTGGACCAGCCCACTCGGCCACACCTACCTCACCGGACCCGAGCGGCCCTGACGAGGTCGGAGCTACCCGACCCTCATCAACACCTTGAGCGAGGACGGGTCATGGACCAGTTCGAAGGCTTTCTCCGCCTCCTCCAAGCCCAGCTCGTGGGTCACGATCGGCTCGAGCGTGAGCGCGCCGGAGGCAGCCAGATCAACCCCGTCGGCGTAATCGCCAACCACCGCAGCGCGAGGGTTGTGGAGGGTGAGTTCCTTGTGATAGAGCTGGTAATAGGGGAGCCCGTTCTCGCCTCCGGTGAGGGTGCCATAGACCAACACTTCGCCCCCGGTCCCGGCAAGCTCGATGGCCCGGGCCAAAGTGGCCTCGGTGCCTACAGCCTCGACCACTACATCCGGGCCGCGACCGGAAGTGACCTTGGCAAGCACGTCAGGTGCCTGATCGGGCGACGCGGTGTGATGGGTGCCGGTGGTGGTCGCCAGCTCTCGTTTCCACTCTGAGCGGGTGATCCCCACCACCGTCATTCCCCGTAAACGGAGGAGTTGGGTGATTAGCTGGCCGGCGACACCGAGGCCGACGACCGCGGCCACCTGCCCGGGGAAAGGATCGAGTGTCTTGACGGCATGGACGCAGGTGCCCAGGACCTGGAGGACTCCCGACGCCTTGTCAGAAACACTGGGTGGAACGGGAATCAGGCGGTTGAACGGGACTACGGCGTACTCGGTGAACACCCCGTCGACATCCCGGCCGAGCAAACCACCGTTCACGCATATGTTGAAGCGACCCGCCCGGCACATGTGACACCATCCGCATGCAACACCGGGGTCGACCAGGACCCTGGTGCCGGCCTGATACGGCGACTCCGGAGGCGCGCCAACTACCTCGCCGACCATCTCATGGCCCATGATCCGTGGGTAGTCCACCGGGATCTTGCCGGCCAGGATCTTGACATCCGTGCCGCAGATCCCGACCTGGCCAACCCGGACCAGGACCGAGGGCCCGGCATCGGGCTCGGGCACATCGCCCACTTCGATGACTCCGGGCGTTTGGACACGGACCGCTCTCAAGAAACTCCTCGGATGGCTCGTGAATGGTAGGAGCCGTCCCGGTGCGCCGACTTTGTAGGCTGACGCCTATGGAACAGACACCCGAGCTTCGAATCTCGCCGCCCGAGGAGGGGTTCGCCGCCACCCGGCAGACGGCGCACGAATTCGTGCGAAGCGTCCTGCGCCGCGCCATTCTCAATGGCGAGCTGGCGAGCGGGAGCCGGCTGGTTCAGGCCGAGCTGGCCGCGATGCTCGACGTGAGCACGACTCCGGTACGCGAGGCGCTGCGTGATCTGGCCACGGAGGGACTGGTCCACTTCGACCCCCATCGCGGGGCCATCGTGTCCGAGCTCAGCGATGAAGACGTACACGACATCTACGAGATACGTCGGGTGCTGGAGCCTCTTGCAATGAGACAGGCGGTGCCCAATGTGAGCGATGCCCTCCTCGGCAGGCTGCGCCGGCTCCACCAGGGGATGCTCGACGAACCTCACTCGGTCGATTGGGTCGATCGAAATCGGGTCTTTCATATGGCCGTCTATGAGACAGCTGCGTCGCCGCGGCTGGCGGCCATCATTCGCAACCTCCAGGACGCTTCCGTTATGTACATCGGGGCGTCGCTCAAGCACAAACCCGGTCTGCGCGAGGCGGCCAACCACGGTCACGCCGACATCCTCGATGCGTTGGAAAAGCGTGACGTCGAAGCCGCGGTGAAGGCGTTGGACGAGCATCTCCGCACTTCGATCGACGCCTTCGAGTCCAAAGACGAGGACTGAGGCCCGCTCACGGCACCTCCTGGGGGTCGAGGATTTCTGCGGTTTCTGCGGTCTTCTGGCGATCAGACAACAGATTCAGGGCAACCCCGGCGACCACCAGTATCAGCCCGAGGAGCAGCGAGGTAGTCACGTCCTCGCCGAGGATGATGGCCGAGGACAAGACGCCCACCACGGGCACCGCCATGAGGGTGAGGTTGGTCGAGACCGCGGAGAGATTCCGCAAGATCACGATCTGCACCCAGAAGGCGATGCCGCTGGCCAGCACGCCCTGATAAATGACTATCCAGATCAGTTGCGGCGTCCAAGCGATCACCGGAGGCCCCTCGACTGCAAAGCCGAGGACGATGAGGATCAATGTCGCTGCCAACAGCTGCCACGGCATCGAGTCGAGAGGGGCGATGCTCCAGCGATGGGCCCGAATGTGGACCGAGGTCGCGGCGTTGGTGATCGCGGCGACGATCAGCAAGGCGTGGCCGATAGCCACACCTGGCTCCGTCCAGTCGAAACCCCAGGGCTCGAACAGCGCGAGAACTCCGGCGATGCCGAGTGACAGGCCGAGCCATCGCGCTCGAGTCATTCTTTCCCCGAGGAAGATCGCCGCGATTGGCACGGTCCACAGGCTGCTTGTCCACACCACCACCGAGGAGCGGCCCGCAGGCACCAGCTCGAGTGCGGTGAAGACAAGGACTGTCACCGCCGTGAGTCGAAACAGGGCCATGGAGGTGACGATGGGGAGGTCTCGGCGCGGTGGCACAACCAGCGTCCTCCTCGCCAGGGCCACCCCGACCATCAACGCCGTTGCCGTTCCGATGCGAAGAGCGCCCATCCAGATCGGGGCGATCGACTTCACTCCGGTCGCCATCACGGGCCAGTTCAGGCCGAGAATGAGGACGACCAGAGTCAGCAGCGCATAGATCACCGGCCGGGACAACTTCATGCCACGCATCTCTCTTCGACCGTTAACGTGCCCCGACCTCTTGTGACGACGATCGACATCCACTGCCATCTGGCCACCCCGGCCAGCCGAAGCCCGGTCGATGCACATCGCAAACCAGAGCACGAGCCCTACGACTTCTATATGGGCCAGGACTCGCGGGATCACAACAAGGTGATGTACCCCGGGATCGTCGAACAGCTCACCAACCCGGCGTCGCGCCTCCAGGACATGGACCGTATGGGCGTGGACATCCAGGGTTTGGCCACCTTCGTCTCGGAGTACCACTACTGGGCGCCCGCCGATCTCGCCGCGGAGTCGGCCCGCATCCAGAACGACAACGTGGCATCTATCGCGTCCGAGAACCCGGACCGGTTCGTCGCACTGGGGGCCACGGTCCCGCTTCAGGATGTGGACCTGGCCATTGGCGAGATGGACCGGGCCGTCGACGAACTGGGATTCAAAGGTCTCCAGATCGGGGGCACGATCGATGGGCTCAACCTCGACGATCCCGGCTTCCGCCCGTTTTGGGCAGCGGTCGAGGCGAAGGGGATCCCGGTCATCCTTCACCCGAGTGGCTATCCGGAAGGACAGCGTTTCGGCAGCTACTTCTTGACCAATTGCATCGGGAACCCGTTGGAGACGATGGTGGCTGCGACGAGGATGATCTTCAGCGGGCTCTTCGAGGATCACCCCGGGATCAAGCTGGTGCTCCTCCACGGCGGCGGCTATCTCCCGTTCTACAGCTCGCGGGCCGATCACACCTGGAAAGTTCGGCCCGAGACCCGTGTTGCGATCCCGGACCATCCTCCGAGCCACTACATGAAGAAGCTCTTTTACGACACCATGGTGTTCCAGCCGCTGTATCTGCGTCACCTGATCGAGATCGTCGGAGTCGACCGGGTGATGCTGGGGACGGATTACCCATTCGACATGGGTGAGACCGATCCACTCGGCCTGATCCACGCTACCGAAGGCGTGTCCGACGCGGACCGGGAAGCGATCACGGGACTCAACGCCGCCCGTGTGTTCGACCTGGGCTGACCGGGTTCTCATTCCTGGGCCGGCTCGTATCGATAGTGGAAGAAGTCGGGGGCCCAGCGGGCGATGACCAGGGCTCCGATGATGCAGGCGAGTCCGCCGGAGACGACGCTGAATCGAATCGAAGTGAGCTCGGCCACGATTCCCGCCTCGAGATCACCGAGCCTGGGCCCGCCCGCCACCACTGCTGTGTGCATCCCGGACATGCGCCCTCGCATCTCGTCAGGCGCGGTCAACTGGATGATGCTGCTCCGGAAGATCGCCGACACGACATCGGCGGCGCCGGCGAAGCCCAACATGATGAGGGCGATGGTCAGCGAGTCGGTCAATCCGAACACCGCGATCGAGACGCCCCAGCCGATGACGGCCATGACTGTCGCCCGCCCTTGGCGGCGCACCGATCCGACCCACCCCGAGGTGACGGCCCCGACCAACGCTCCGACCCCGGGCGCGGCATAGAGGAGCCCGACCGTGAAAGCGTCTCCGCCAAACACCTCGGTGCCCATGGCTGGGAACAACGCGGTGGGCATCCCGAAGACCATCGCGTTGAGGTCGATTAGGAGAGCGGCCTGGATGACTCGCCGGCCCTTCAGATACCTGAAACCCTCGGTCACCGAGGAGAGCTCGAGCTTTCTCCCGCCCCCTTCCGTAGCCACATCTGGGACACGTCGCATGAGCGCGGCGCCGATCAGAAACATCACCACTTCTATCCCGTATGTGAAAGGGAGCCCCGCCGTGGAGATCAGCAGCCCGGCGACGGCTGGGAGGGCGGCGGCGGCGGCGGTGGTCAGAGTCTGGTTCAGTGCCAGCGAGGCGGGGAGGAGGGCACGCCCGACCAGACCAGGCACGATCGCATGACGGGCCGGCGAGTCGATGGCAGAAACGCCGGCGTTGATCGCAACCAGCACATAAATCAGCCAGATCATCGGTGTCTCGGCCATCGAGTTCCAGAGCAACCCGGTGGCGGTCATCGCAAGGGTGAGCTGGGAGATGACCAGGAGCCTGCGGCGATTGATGGCGTCCGCCAGGGCCCCGCCAACCACCGATACCAGGAGCAAAGGCACCAACTGGGCCAGCCCCAGCAATCCGACGGCCAGGGTCGAGTCGGTGAGCTGGAAGATCTGGAAGGGCGCTGCGACGACGGTCATCATCCGGCCGGCGTGCACGAAGAACATCCCGGCAAAGAGCCAGCGATAACCCGGGACCTGGCGCAGTGGCGTCACGTCCACCACCGCCAACCGTCCCCAATTCCGCAGCCGATCCCTCAACCGATCATCCTTCCCTGGCCTCGCCCGTGTGACCGTCGGGACCACCCGGGAAGCTGACCTGTTGTCTGCTCATTCTATGGGATCATTCGAGGTCCACCCGAAGCGTCTCCGGCACCCTCCGCCACAGCACACCTGCGCCGATGAGCCCGACGCCGGCGACGGCGATCGAGGCCGCGCCAAGCGACAAAAGCGATGTCACCGCGGCTACCAACAAGGGTCCTCCTGCCGTCCCCAGGTCGCTGACCAGACGCCACACACCGAAGAACTGGCTTCGGCCGGCTTCGGGTGATAGATCCGAGCCAAGTGTCAAGTTCACCCCCGACCCCAGTCCGTTGGCCAGCCCCAACAGGAGGCTCACCAGGAACAAGCTGGCGAAATCGGTGGTCAATGGGATGAGTGCCATCCCCAGCGACAGCAGTATGAGACTCGGGACGGCCACCCATTTTCTCCCCTTGGAGTCCATGAGCATCCCAACCGGGTAGAAGATCAGCATCTCGATCCCCGAGGAGGCCCCGAAGACGAGCGAGATCTGGCTGGGGCTCAGACCGAGATGATCTCCCCACAGCGGGATGACCGCCTGGCGTGCCGTTCGTAACACTTGGAACGTCACTGCCACCAAACCCGCTGTCCCCAGTATCCGTCGATGGTCGCGTATCACCTGGCGCATCGAGACGGGGACCGTTGCCACAGTCGCGGCCCGCTCGGGCTCGGGGGCAAGCACGAGCGTGACCGCCGCCGCCACCGCAAGAGCCGCCTGCATGAAGAAGGGTGCTACGAGCCCGAAGGGGATGATGAGGAGGCCACCGATGAGCGGGCCGATGAACTGACCGATTCGCATCGTTCCCCCCACCATCGACATGACCCGGCCCCGATGCGGCAGAGGTGTGGCCTCGGTTGCATAGGCGAGCCGTGCCAGAGCCCATATCGACCACGCTCCCCCCATGAGAAAGACGAGGGCCGCGAACACAGGGAGCGAAGGCCCCAACCCGATCCCGAGAGCGACGAGCCCGAGTCCCGCCGTGGCGATGAGCATCGCCCACCGCTCACCGACCCGGGCGACGAGTTGGCCGGCCGGGAGGTCGAAGAAGAGGGTGCCGATGCCGCGGAGTGCGACGATCGCGCCGGCCATCGCCGGCGAGGCTCCGAGGTCCAGGGCGACCAGGGCGATGACGGGAGTGGCCGCCCCCTGGCCGATGGCGAAGAGGATGCCGGGCAGATAGACGGTCCGGGTGAGAGAGGCGACCCGAAACTGCCTGTCGCCGTGAGGGGTCTCGCTCACGCCCGAGCGGCGCCAATCGCCCCGCGCACCCACTCCGAGCTGATCGGGTGATGATTGACCACCGCGCCCGTGCCTTCGAGAGCGTGCTCGACGGCGGAGGCGACGGCAGCCGCGGCGGGGATGGCACCTCCCTCGCCTGCCCCCTTGGCACCGAGTGGGTTGGTGGGTGACGGGGACTCGGTGTGGATCTTGGTTAGTGGAGGCATGTCGACTGCGGTCATCAGCCGGTAGTCCATGAACGAGGTCGTCAACGGTTGGCCGTCCTCGCTGTATTGGATCTGCTCCATCAAGGCGTTGCCCAACCCGTGGGCGACACCACCGTCGATCTGTCCGTTGACGATCATCGGATTGATGATCGTCCCGCAGTCGTGGACCACCACATAGTTCACGACCCTGACATGTCCGGTCTCGGGATCGACCTCCACTTCGGCGATGTGTGTCCCGTATGTGTAGGCGAGGCCGTCGAAAGGCAGAACCCGCTCCACTGACAGTCCCGGCTGCTGTTGGCCCTCGGGCAGCGAATTGCCCTGCTTTGGCTGCAGCCCGGCGGCCAGATCGCCGAGAGGGATCTCGGATCCGGGCTGGCCTACAACCATGGCAACGCCGTCGGTGAGGACGATGTCTTCGGCTGATGCCTCGAGTCGCTGTGCGGTCAATTGCCTGATGGTCGTGGCCAGGTCCCCTGCGGCCAGATGCACGACGGACGCGGCCGTCTGGCCGGTGCGGCTGGCAACCGTGGCGATCCCATGTCCATACGCAGCGGTGTCGGCGCCCCGCACTCTCACCTGGGCCGGGCTGACTCCGAGGTGGGTGGCGCAGATCTGGGCGAAGACAGTGGCGTGTCCTTGTCCCTGGGAGCCGGTTCCAGTCTCCACGAGCACATCGCCGTTGGTCAACACCTCCACCCTTGCTCCTTCGTATGGCCCCAGCCCCGTGTCCTCGACGTAGGAGGCGAGGCCATAACCACGGAGAAATCCGTTGTCGGCGGAGGCTTTCTTTCTTGCCTCGAATCCGGCGATGTCCGCCGCCGTGATCGCGTTCTCCAAAGCCGCCTGATAGTCACCGCTGTCGTAGATGACCTTGCGGCCATCGGAGGCGAGAATGTCGACCTCGTAGGGAAGGTCGCCCGCAGGAACGAAATTGCGCTTCCGCACCTCAGCGCGGTCGATCCCCAACTCGCGGGCAATGGCGTCGACCAGGCGTTCCAGGGCGAAAGCGGCATTGGGCCTGCCCGCACCCCTGATCGCCCCTGTTGGAGTGGCGTTGGTGAAGACCACGTCCACCGTGGCGTCCAGCGCAGCCACGGCATAAGGCCCAGAGAGGAGACGCAGGGTGGTCATCGGCACAACGATCCCGTAGGGCACGTACGCCCCGCAGTCATGTGTGAGCCGCGCTCGCAGGCCCAGGATGCGCCCCGCGCCGTCGACTGCCGCCTCGACCAGCCCGCTCTGCCCGCGTTGCTGGTTGGTGGCGACGAAGTGCTCTCTCCTTCGCTCGACCCATTTCACCGGTTGTCTCAGCTCGAGAGCGAGGGCGGCGACCACGTACTCCTCGGCGTATACGGCCGCCTTGGGGCCGAACCCGCCTCCGACATCAGGCGCCACGACTCGCACCTCGTCGGGGGAGAGACCCAAGTACGCGGCGATGTGAGCACGGACCGCATGTGGGGCTTGGCTCGAGGTCCAGACCGTGAGCCGCCGGTCGACGTCGTCCCATGCGGCGAGCACCGCCCGCCCCTCGATGGAGGCGAGGGCACCGCGATGCTGGTCGACCTCGATCGACACCACCCGTTCCGCTCGGTTGAACGCGCCGTCGATGTCTCCAAAGCCGGCGGCGAGGGTGCTCACCAGGTTCGATCCGGAGCCGTGATGCGCCGGTGCCGAGTCGGCGTCGAGCGCCTGGCGGTGATCGATGACCACCGGCAGTGAGCTGTAATCGACCTCAACGGAATCGGCGCAATCGACCGCCGCGGCCATCGTCCCGGCCACGACTACCGCGAGCGGCTCCCCGACGTAACACACCTCATCAACCGCGAGCGGAGATGCCTGGATCGATTGAGCGATGAGCGTCGACGGGTATTGGTTCGGCATCGGCCGGTCGAGGCTGAGGTCGGAAGCGGTGTACATCCGGCCCTCGAGGTCTTCCCCGTCCATCGCGATCGAGTCGATCAAGGCGTGGGCCTCAACACTTCGCACGAACACGGCATGCACCATCCCGGCCATAGTGATGTCGTCGACGTAGCGGCCCTGACCGGTGATCAACCTCGGGTCCTCTACCCGGCGCAGTGCGGACCCGATCACCTTTCCAACCCGCCCAGGTCCTCCAGGTACCGGCACAAGGCGGCAGCGTCGAAGTCGCCGAGACCCGCCTCGCTCGACGCCTCGTAGATCGGGACCGCCGCATCGAGCAGAGGGGTCGGTGCGCCGACCGACCTCGCAAAGTCCCTTATCAATGTGGAGTCCTTGAGGAGGATGTCCAGGCGGGCGGCCGCCGGATAGTCGTCGGCGACCATCATCGGCCCGCGGATCTCGAAGATCTTCGACGATCCGACCCCGTCCTCCATCACTTCCTGGACGAGGGCCGGGTCGAGCCCGGCGGCGATGCCAAGGGCGTGCGCCTCGGCCGCGGCCAGACCGTGCACAGCCACGAGGAGGTTGGCTACATATTTCATCTTCGACCCGTTGCCGAACTCTCCCAGGTAGTGCGTGGAGCGGCCGATTGCGTCGAAGACCGGCCGAGCCTTCTCGAAACCCTCGCGGCTGCCCGAGGCGAAAACGACCAGCGTGGCGTCGGCGGCCTGGAGGCCAGTGCCCGACAGAGGTGTGTCGAGGAGGTCGACCCCTGCATCCGCCAGGACATCGCGGGCAGCGACCTTGGCCGCGAGGGGGAAGGTGCCCGTCTCGAGACAAACCAGACCGGGCCGATCTTGCTCCGCGATCTCGGCTGCTGCCGACGCCAGGGCGGCGGTGGTGGGCAGGGAGAAGATCACCAGATCAGATAGAGCGGCAATCTCGTCGGCCGACTTCATCGGTTCGCCGCCCATGTCGGCGAAAGCGGAGACCCTGGCCGGGGCGATATCAAAGCCGAGCACCTCGTGTTCGGCCGCGATCAGGTTCCGAGCCATCGCCGAGCCCATCACTCCGAGCCCGATGACTCCTATGGGCTCAGTCATCCTCGAGTCCTTGCACGAACAGGGTCGACACGATGCCGTTGTGTCCGTCCACTGCCACGATTTGCTCACCGGGCGGGAGGCTCACCCCGCACACGGCGGGGACCCTGAGGGCGCGTGCGGACTCGAAGAGGTGGGCCGCAGAGCTACCCGATTCCGTCACGAGGCCGGCGGCGTCCCAGAGCAAGGGGGCCAGATTGGGTATGGGCTGTGAGGCGACGATCACGGCGCGTGGCCGGTAGTTCGTGGCCAACCCGTCGGGAGGGTATTTCCCTGCCGAGACGCCTGCCCCGAGGCCCGGGGAGGCCCCGACACCCTGTTGCCGGGTGCCGGCGCCGAGGACGACCGAGGCGACGAATGGCTCCCATCGGCCGATCCCGCGTCTGGGGGCGGGGTCATCTCGCTCCAATCGTTGCACCAGGGCCCAGAGCGATGCGGCGGGCTCCGGATCGGGGGGCCGCAGATTCCCGACCACCTCCAGGGCAGGCAGAGGATCAGGCCCGAGCAGCGCGGTCATGCACGCTCGGGCTGCGGCCAATGCCTGTTCAGCGGGCAGCCCCCATACCTCGGAGGTCAGACTGTCACGCATCTGGTAGGCGAGGGCCATCGCATCGTGGGGAAGGTTGCCAACATGTGGCTCGGCGGTGGGAAAGCCCCCCAGGGCCCAGGGGAGGATGAGCTCGTCGCCGAGACGGCTCCCCGCCCTGACCACCACCCGGGCTATGGGCACGAGACCAGTGTCGACGGGGTAGGACGGAGTGTCCGGAGGCTGAATCGGAGCCTCGCCTTCGGCCAGCTGCAGCAGCCAGACCCGCTCGTCCAGCCCCCATTCACAGCGGTTGGCGCCCAGTGACGCCCGTGCGCGGTGCAACGCGTCGGCGATATCGTCGAGGGTCTCCACACCGAGAAGATCGACCAGCTCGTCGCCAATCCAATTCCCGCCCTCGCCACGTGTTGCTTCCATCCCCGCGCTCCAGCCCTGGAGGAGTGCGGCGGGTGAGCCCTTCACACCGATCACCACGATCGATCCGCTCCCCTCGATCGTGGCCGTGCCCCCAGCCACCGGATCCAAAGCAGGCTGGATGAGGACCGCCATCGGGACCGACCCTGGGTCGACTCGTGCCGCGTCCTGACGCTCTAGTGCATCGACGGAGAACGCCGAAGCCCAGCAACCGGTGACCGCCCGGGGTAAGTCCGTGGGGGACAGGTCGAGATACGAGGTGAAGGCGCCCGACCACTCCCCCGAAGATTCGATGATCGTCGAGGAACGGGCCACCAGAACGTCGCCGAGCCGTGCCCCTCGCTCGACCAGTTCGTCAGCGAACGGGACCGGTGCCGCGGTCAACGCCAGCCGGGCCCCGCCGGAGCCGCGGGTTGCCAGTATCTCGACCCCGAGCTGCATATGGGCGAGCGAGTCGACCGCGTCGACCACGAGTCCGGGCAGGACCGGGAGCCCGGCTCGCCTGGCCATGGCGAGCCAGGCGGCCTTGGCCCCGACCCTGGCGGGGTCGAGGGCGGCCTCATGGTCGAGGTCGTGGATCAAACCCGGTCAGATGACCGAGATGATCTCGTGTGAGGCGTAGCTGGAGACCATCTCGATTCCCGTGTCAGTCACGTAGAGCATCTCCTCGAGACGCACGCCGTGGTCGTGGAGCTTTCCGTGTTGGGTCTCGAGGGCGAATGTCATGCCTGGCTGTATCTCGACCGGGTAGTCGAGCGACCAAATGCGGGATATGACCGGCGGGTCGTACTGAGCGAGACCGAGACCGTGTCCCCAGAAGTTCGCCGCCGCTTGGTCCTCCTCCTCGTAACCCCACACCTCCTTGGCCGAGGGCCATTTCGAGGCCACATCGGCGGTGGTGACCCCAGGCCCGGTCGCCTCGATGGAGTCCCAGAGCCATTTGTGGGCCAGGTCGTAGGTCTTCTGATGCTCGTCGGTCGGTTTGCCCCCGACGCAATAGGTGCGATAGACGCACGACTTGAAGCCGTTCCAGGTGAGGGCGGCCAGGTCGACGATCACCAGCTCCCCGGGGCGGATCATCCGGTCCGAGAAGTTCCTCCAGTTGGGCCAGGCGTTGGGGCCCGAGGAGACAATGACATCCTCGACGTCCTCCATGCCGGGCAGGGAGTACAGCTTCTCGAAGCCGAAGGCCGCCACCTCGTTCTCGGTGAGCCCGGGTTTGATGAAGTTGGTGATCTCGTAGTGGACGTAGTCACAGATGGCGCCAACGATGGAGAACGCCTTGATCTCATCGGGGCTCTTGATGGCCCGGGCCTCCATCATCGGGGTCATACCGTCGGTCCAACTGATCCCGCGCTCCTCGAACTGCTTGATCAGGTTGATGTCGATGAAGTCGACGCCGAGCGGCTGATCCTTGACTCCTGCCTCCTCCAGGTCGTTGAGCAGGGAGTTGACGAACTTGGTGACCTGCTGCTCGGCGGCAGGGCCGACCGCTCCCTTGATCCAGGAGTAGGAGTAGCGGATGTTCTCTTCCGGGATCCAGGGGTTGTGCACCTTGAGGTGGAAGCCGATGTCACCCTGCTCGTAGACGATCGGGGGCTTGCCGGCGGTGAGGACGACGTAGCGGAGACCCGGCTTGAGACGGTTCCAGCCCGGGGTCAGCGTCGAGGAGACATACCTCATGTTCTCGTCATACATGAGGAGGAGGGCTCCGAGACCGTGGCGCTCCATAGCGGCGTGGGCCCGCTTCAGCCTCCAATCACGCACCTTGGCCCAGTTGATGCCCTCTTTCCAGTCGGTGCTCAGCCCGAAGAACGCTTCTCTCATCCCTAATCATGCCTCCGTGGGTTTCTTCGTCAGTCGACCCTATCCGGGATCACTTCGCGGACGATCTCGAGGAACTCGTCGTCGTCGAGGAGCCCTTTCTTGGCCAGGGACCGGCCTTTGACCTCCGCCAGGATGGCCTCGATCTCCTTGGTCTCGGCATCGTGGATCCCGTGAGCACCGAGCCATATCGCCACCGAGTCGAGGCCGGAGCCTTTGCCGAGCACGATCTTGGGGTCGGCCTGTCCGACCAGCTCGGGACGGAATGGGAAGGGCTCGAGCAGTTCGTCGCCGACGTTCTTCACCCAAGTGGCGATGATCCCCGACTCGACGTTGTAGAGCATGTCGCCGGTCACCGGCCGGTTGGCGGGCTGGGTGACTCCCGAGACGTCGGCCACCAAGCGGGCGATCTCGGTGAACTTGGTGGTGTCGATCCCGGTGTCGATGCCATACATGGTGAGGAGGGCGAGGACGGTTTCTTCGGTCGGCGCGTTTCCGGCCCGTTCCCCGATCCCGCTGACGGTGGTGTGGATCACCGAGGCGCCCTCGGCGACGGCGAGTGCGGTGTTGGCCACACCCATGCCGAAGTCCATGTGGAAATGAGTCTCGAGGGGGACAGCCATCCTCTCCCGGACCCGCTGTGTGTAGTAGCGAATGGCGTGCGGAGAGGTCACGCCGAAGGTGTCGACCAGGGCGATGTTGTCGACGTGGCCCTCGGTGGCGACCTGCTCCAGATCGTCGAGGAGCTCGGTCATCGTGGCCCTGGTGGCGTCGATCGGGAAGAACGTCACTTTCAAACCGTTGTCGTGGGCGTACTTGGTTGCCTCCACGGACGCCTCGATCGCCTTCTCCACCGGCCAGCGGTAGGCCTTCTCGATGAGGTGATGGCTGGCCGGCACCTCCATCACGACTCCGCTGACCCCGCAGTCCAGCGCCAGCTCGACGTCGGGGACCATGCAACGGCTGAAGGCATAGATCTCCGAAGGGAGGCCCTCGCCCACCATGCGTCTGATGGCATCGGCATCGGAGGGGGAGACGGCGGGGAGACCGGCCTCGATCCGATGGATCCCCGCCTCGGCCAGGGCGGTGGCGATTCTCACCTTGTCGTCAGAGGTGAACTCCACACCGGCCTGCTGCTCCCCGTCGCGGAGGGTCACATCGTGGACCTGGACATTCGATGGGATGGAGAAACCCTCGGTGACCTCGGGGAGGTAATTCCAGGGGCTGGAGAACCAGAGGTCGGTCTTCCAAGGCTCGCGGTCCATTTCTCTGCTCCTCACCCGTTCGACAGGACGATCGTGCATCATATACGATCGATAATCGACCAGAGCAAACAGGATCGGCCCCGGCACCGGCTCCGAGTATCAGGATGAGCCGGAAAACATTGTGGATTGGGGGCTACGGGCCACGTCAGAGCGCCCACGGCGACGGTCTCGACGCCTTCAAGCGGGCCGTCGAGGAGGGAACCGAGGGCGACGTCGTCGTCGACGTCACCTGGAACATCATGGACGACGGGCGGCCCAATACCGATCTGTTCGATCTGGTCGAGGCGGGGGAGATGTTCATGTGCTACTTCTCCTCCAGCTATCTCGGGGACCGGGTGCCGGAGCTGAATGTCCTGGAGACCCCTTTCCTGTTCCCCGACCTGGCCACCGCCCATCGAGCGCTCGATGGCGAGCTCGGTGACGCATTTGCCGGAGCGGTGCGGGCCAACACCGGATTCGAAGTCCTGGGATTCTGGGACAACGGGTTCCGGCACATGACCAACCGCCACCGCCGCATAAGCAATCCTGCTGACTGTCGCGGGATGACGGTGCGCCTCCAGCCGAACGCTATCCACGAGGAGTTGATCCGATCATGGGGAGCCGTTCCGGTGGCGGTGGAGCTCAGCGAAGGAATCCAGATGATCGCCCGTCTCGAGGTGGACGCCCAGGAGAACCCGCTGGCCAACACGGTGGCCTATGGGGTCGACCGGGTCCATCGTCACATCACGATGACCGGGCATCTCTACGGGGCAAGGGGTTTGTTCGCCCACCGGCCCACCTGGGATGACTTCGACATCGACCTTCGCCGGGTGGTGTCCAAAGCGGCACGCACCGCCATCGAGGTGCAACGACGAGCCGCAGCCGAGATGGAATCGGTGCTCCGGCTGAGATTGGAGAGTGATGGAGTCGAGTTCGTGGATCTGACCGACGAGGAGCGATCCGTGTTCATCGAGGCGTCGGCCCCGGCTATCGCCCTGGCCCATGAGGGGCTGTCGGAAGACCTCTTCGAGCTGGCCCGGCCATGAACCACGACTTCGACGACCGGGTCGTGGTGGTAACCGGCGCCGCAGTCGGCATCGGTAAGGCCACGGCCGCCGCCTTCGGCAACGCCGGCGGCACCGTCTACCTCGTCGACATCGACGCAGATGCTGGGACGCGTCTCGGCCGGGGCGATCGCAGGCGCCACCTTCATCCACTGCGACCTGACTTTGGAGGACGAAGTGGCAGCTGCTATCGAGGCCATCGACCAGTCCTCCGGGCGCATCGATGTCCTGGTGAACAACGCCGGTGGTTTCCCCGAGGCGCTCGGGCTGGAGGACACCACGATCGAGGAGTGGCATCGGATTCTCGACGCCAACCTGACCTCCGTGTTTCTGATGACGCGTGCTTCTCTCCCTCTGTTGCGCCGATCCGAGGCCGGTCGCATCGTCAACCTCGGGTCCCTTGCCGGTCAGACAGCGGGTTGGCAGACGGCGCCGCCCTACGTCGCCGCCAAGGCCGGGGTACATGGTCTGACCCGCGCCCTGGCGACCGAGCTCGCCGGCGAGGGCATAACCGTGAACGCCGTTGCCCCATCGGCCGTGCTCACCGAGCGCATCTCCAGGCTTCGCGACGAATCCGAGCTCGCCGCCACCGCCGCATCCATCCCCCTCGGCCGGTATCAGTCCCCTGAGGAGGTGGCCGAGTGGGTGCTGTTCCTGTCCTCGTCCGCCGCAGGCTTCATGACCGGTCAGACCGTGTCGGTCAACGGCGGTAGGTTCATGGCATGACACCTGGGAGGGGCTCGTGGCCGAGCTGATCCGATTCGACGAGGCCGATCCGGTGGCACGCGGGGATGGGATCGAGAGTGTCCAGCTGACCCCGACGCCACTCGAGGGCCAGCGGTTCACGATGGGTGTCACCAGCTTTCCCCCGGGGACCAGCATCCGTCTTCACAGCCACAACACCATCGAGCAGGTGACCGTGCTCGAGGGGGAAGGTATCGCCGAGTTGAACGGTGAGCAGGTCGAGGCCAGGCCCTACGACACGACCCAAATCGCTCCCGGGGAGTGGCACCGGTTCATCAACACCGGGGCCGGGACGATGAGGATCCTCTGGGTCTACGGGAGCACCGAGGTCACCCGAACCTTTGCCGACACCGGGGAGACCGTGGACCAATTCGAGCGGTGAGATTCCCGTTCGAGCGTCTCGTCGCCTTCTCACGAGACGTCCTGGTCGCTGTCGATGCGCTGCCCGAGCACGCCGAGGTGACCGCCCGCCGGCTGCTCGAGGCCGATCTGAGAGGGCGGACCGGTCACGGTCTGATCCGGGTCCCCCAGTACGTGATGAGGATCGAGGCAGGTGGCATCGATCTCCGTCCCGAGATCTCCGTCCTTCGGGAGACACCGGTGAGTGCCCTGGTCGACGGTGACAATGGTCTGGGTCAGGTCGTGATGACCCTGGCTGCCGAGACTGCGATGGCCAAGGCCACCGAATCGGGCATGGCCTGGGTGGGCACGGTCCATTCCAACCATGCCGGCGCTGCCGGTGTGTACACCACGATGGCGGCTCGCCGGGACCTCATCGCCCTCTACATCGCGGTAGCCAGCGCCAATGTGATGCCCCCTTGGGGCGGGCAGGAGAGGCTGCTCGGGACCAACCCGATCTCCATTGCCATTCCGGCAGGCGAGGGACATCCATACGTCCTCGACATCGCAACGACAGTCACATCACACGGCACGATCAAGGTGTTGGCCCAGGCCGGCGAGTTGATGCCCGAGGGCTGGGTGGTCGATCTCGAGGGCAACCCGATCTTGGACCCGAATCGAGCCGACGAGGGCTTTCTCATGCCGATCGGTGGCTACAAGGGGTCCGGGCTCAACATCGGTCTCGGCTTGCTCGCCGGGGTGCTCAACGGTGCCGCGTTCGGGGACGACGTGATCGACCACCGCAAAGTGCCGGGACAACCGGCCAACACAGGCCAGGCGATGTTCGTGATGCGACCCGACCTGTTCAGCGACCTCGACCAATTTCGTGCAGACATGGATCACCACCTGAATGACCTTCGCGCCGCCGGCCCACCGGGGTCGGTTCGCCTCCCCGGTGATATCGCTGCCGAGCTCGAAGCGGAGCGATCAGCGGAAGGGATCCCGGTCGGCGACGTCCTTCTCGGCCAGCTTCGTGATCTAGGAGCGCGCTTGGGTTTGGAGGACCGGCTCGACTGAACAGATCAGGCAGGTGGCGAGGCGATTGACCACCGGACGTGGCCCGGCGTGATATCGGCCACCGACCCACAGCCGATGTTGGCCATGGTGCTGCTGATCTCGTCTTCCAGGATCTCCAATGCACGCGAGAGTGCGTCGGCGCCCCCGACTGCCAGTCCCCAGCACTGAAGACGCCCGATGCCTACCGCCCGCGCACCCAGTGCCAAGGCCTTGCAAACCTCCGCCCCGCGGGTGAAGCCGCTGTCCACTGCCACCTCTGCGTCCGGACCGACAGCTTCGACTACCTCGGCCAGAGCTTCGATCGTGCTGAGACCCTGGTCGATCATCCGCCCGCCGTGATTGGAGACGTAGACGGCGGCCACACCGCAATCGACAGCCTCCAAGGCGTCCTCGGCGGCCATGACTCCTTTCACGACGACTGGCAGAGCGGTGTGGGCACAGAGCCAGGCGAGATCGGGCCAGGTGAAGGTCGCCCGATAGGCGTAGTCGAATCCATGTCGGTTCAGACTGTCTGTCCCTTCCGCCGGCACTGCCCAGCCGAAGCCGCTCTCGATGCTCCGGTCACGCCGTCCGATCACGGGCGAATCCACGGTCACGCATATCCCGGCGAACCCGGCCTGTTCCGCCCTGTCGGCGATTTCGCTCATCCAGGGTCGATCACCCATCGGATATATCTGGAAGAAATGACGGCCGGGCGCAGTGGACGCCACGTCCTCCCACGGGGACGCGGTGAGCATCGCGCAGAATGCCGACGTCCCGCGCGTGGTTGCTGCCTCCGCCGCAGCCAAAGCATCCCCAGGGTCGTACAACCCCAGGGCGGCCACAGGGGCGAGCATCACCGGGACAGCGAGCGGCACTCCGACGAACGACGAAGTGGTGTCGACACGGCTCACGTCCCGCAGCACCCGCGGGACCAGGGCGAGGCGGTTCAGGGCGAGCGAGTTGCGTGTCGTGGTCACGCCCTGACCGGCACCGGCGGCCCCCCATTCGTATGGCCCGGGCTCGACCGACTCACGAGCACGAGCGATGATCTGGTCGATGGTCACCAGGTCGTCGAAATTGGCGGAGCCGGTCACCGGGGCATCCCCCATGTCCTCAATAGACCACTTCCACCAGCCGCCGCTCCCGGGCCGATCGCTCGATGGCCTCGCAGACCTGGGCACTGCGAAGACCGTCCAGACCGGATGCGTTCGGCTCCTCCCCGCTCAGCACCGAATTGGTGAAGGCGGCGAGAGACAGCCGGTGGGCCTCGGGCGCCGGGTAACGGGTGGTGGTTTCGCCCGCATCGGTGAGGATCGCCAGCTCACCGTCACTGCGTGATCGGGTGAAGGACTTGCCCACCACACGGCCTTGGGTCCCGTAGATAACGATGTCGTTGAGAGGATCGCGCAACTTCTCGTTGGCGTCGTACTGGACCATGACGCCATTCTCGAACCGCAGCTGTATCAGCGCCAGCATCTCGACCTCACCCGAGCCGGGCACCTGATCGAACATGGCCATCACCTCCACGGGCTCCGAATGCAGCAGGACCCTGAGGAAGTCGAGCCCGTGCACACCCACGTTGTGGACCGAGCCCAGGCCGGCCATGACCGGGTCGGCTCGCCAGTTGTCGTAATGGCGCGGCCCCGAAGCGACCTGGAGCTGGACCACCCGGACGTCGCCAATCGTCCCCTCGGCGATGAGGCGGCTCACATCTCGAACCCAGGGGAGATGGCGGTTGTGGAAGTTGACCCCGAGCGAGACGCCCGCCGACTCACAGGCGTCGAGGGCGCGCCTCGCATCGGCGACGTTGTTGCCCAGGGGCTTGTCACACAAGACGTGCTTTCCGGCACCGGCGGCAGCCACCACCTGATCGGCGTGGAACAGGTTTGGAGTGGCGATGAAGACCGCATCGACTTCGGGGTTGGCCAGCATCTCGTCATAGTCGGTGTATGCGAAGCGAGCCCCGAACTCCCGTGCGAAGTCATCGGCCCGACCCTGGTCCCGGCTCACAGCAGCCACGAGATCACACGCCGGCTCGACCACCATCGCCGGCGCCATCGTGGACCGGACGATGTTGCCGATACCGATGATGCCCCAGCCGAGCGTTTCTCCCCCCAGCGAAGCGTTGGGGGGAGTACCGCCGGAGGCGGGGAGGGGGGCTTCTCGCTCGGTCACGCCAAGCCCAGGATCCTGGCCGGGTTCCCGCTGAGGATTGCCTCCTTCTCTCCGGCACTCAGCTCGGGGAGGCCGTTTACCCAGTTGACCGCGTCGTGCTGGACCATGGGGGCTGGATAGTCGGTGCCCAGAACGACGCGGTCGATGCCGACCGCGTCGATGAGGAAGCGCAGGGCGGGCCCGCTGTATGTGCAGGAGTCGTAGAGGAACCGCGAGAGGTAGTCGCTGGGTGGCATCGCCTGGGCGAATCCGTCGGACTGACCAAACGGGGGGATGAACCCTTCGCCCGAATCGGGCTCCAACGCCCCGGCCACCTTGTCCATCCGGGCCACCCCAAAGGAGGTGAATCCGCCCCCGTGTGCCAGGTACGGCTTGAGCTCAGGACAGCGGTCGAGGACCCCGCCGAACACAAGCGTGGCGAAGACGAGCGCCCGCTCGGTGAGGTTGCCTACCGCATTGCCCAGCTTGTACCGACTGATGCGGTGGCTGACCACCGTGTCCCCGCCCTGATGAAAGAAGACGATCGCTCCCAGCTCCTCGGCTGCGGTGAAGAAGGGGAGGAAGTCCGGCTCGTCATAGGTCCGGCCAGCTACGTGATCGCTGATGATCACGCCTTGCAGGCCGAGGTGCGTCATGGCCCGCTCCATCTCGGCGATGGCGCTCGGCGGGTCCTGCATGGGCAACGTGGCCAAGCCGGAGAACCGGGCTGGGTTCGCTGCCACCATCTCGGCGATCTCGTCGTTGCACTCGAGGGCGATCCGCCTGGTCACATCCAGCTCGTTCCCGTATTGGTAGAAGCCGACAGTGGGGGTGACGAGTTGCATGTCGACACCGAGGGAATCCATCTCGGCGAGACGCTGGTCGAGCATCTTGTCGAAGCCGCCCAGACCCAGCTCGCCGGCCACCGCGTCGAGGCCGTGCCACTCGCCACGCTCCCTGATCGCCTTCTTGTACCTCTCCGGGGTGACGTGGGCGTGCATGTCGATCACGGGCATTCCGGATCGATATTACATTATGCATTCTACCGAACTGACTGGGAGATCCCATGCCCGAGCTGATGAAACACCGTCTCCAAAGAGGGGAACGGCTGGTGGTCTTCGCCGTCGGGCGGATGTTCCATCACAACCTCGTCCATTACCTGGGGATGGCCGGCGGTTTCGACGGCTTCTGGATCGATGTCGAGCACGGCGGCCTCACCACCCAGGACATCGAGGTCGCGGCTACCGCCGGGATGGCGCACGACCTCGATTGCTTCGTCCGGGTTCCCCCGACCGATTACGCCACGGTCACCCGCTGTTTCGAGAGTGGCGCCACCGGGGTCATGGCCGCCCAGATCAAGAGTGCCGAAGAAGCCGAGGAGTTCGTCCGCTGGGCCAAGTTCGCCCCGCGGGGCCGGCGGGGCCTGAACCCGCTCGGCTTCGACGGGAGATACGGCACGATTCCGCTGGCCGAGTTCGCCGAGCAGGCCAACCGGGACACATTCGTCGCCATTCAGATCGAGACCGCCCAGGCGGTGGAGGAGGTCGATGGCATTGCCGCAGTCGACGGGGTGGACCTCCTCTTCGTGGGACCGTCGGATCTGAGTCAGGCGGTGGGCGTGATCGGCGACTTCATGGGTGAGGCATCGATCGCCGCAGTGGACCGTGTTGCCACGGCTTGCCGGGCCCACGGCAAACAATGGGGGGCGGTGACACCGAACCCTGAGTACGCCACGATGCTCATCGACAAAGGTTGCACCCTGATCTCGCCGGTCAACGACGTAAAACTGGTGACCACAGGCCTGGCTGCGATGAAGGAGAGCTACTCAATGCTGTGGTGACCGTCTAGCCGGGGCGGCCCCAAATCAGGACTTGGCGTCGAGCTCGAACGCCTCCAGCGGCAGGCTGATGTGACTGTGCTGGATCTCGATGGCGCGATCGGCATCGCCGGTCTGAAACGCGTCGAGGAGTGCGAAATGATCCGCGATGGCTTTTCGCCGGATCTCGGGATGGAGTTGCTGTGCCTGGGCCACGAACACTCCACCCGCCTCTTCGAGCGAGAGCAGGACACCGCTCAAACGCCGGCTCCTGGTCGCCTTGTGGAAAATCGAGTGGAACTGGATGTTGGTCTGCACCCAGGAACCGAGGTCTTCCTCCTCGGCGAGCTCGGTCGCCACCTGCCGAGCCTCCTTCAGCTCTTCCGGGGTGATTTTCGCCAGTGCCCGGCGGACGGCCAGCCCTTCCAACGACCGACGCATCTCGACGATCTCGACCATCTCGTCCCAATCGGGCATGCGGACCGTGCCGATCCGATGACTGTCGAGTGTGATCAGGCCCTCGCTGGCCAGATCCCGCATCGCTTCCCGGACCGGGGTGGTGCTGACGTCTAGCTGGGCGGCGATGTCGGTCTGTACCAGCCGTGACCCCCCGGGCAGGTCTCCACGAAGGATCGCAGTTCGCAGGGCATCCCGGACCAGGTCGACAGCGGTGACGCGTCGGGAGCGCGAGATATCAAGGCGGAGCCGGTCCTCCACGTCCTGTACTATACCGAATATAGAGCGTATGATCCTGACGCTTCCGGAGAGCAGGAGGAACCATCTCCAGATACGCCAAAGGACCATTCGCCGTCGACTGGGAAGACCGGTACGACTTCGCCGAGCTTCGCGGGCAGCGTGTCGCCAAGGCCCATGAAGCTCTGGCCGGCTCGGATGCCGACGCTGTCCTGGTCTGGAAGGACGAGAACGTCCGCTATCTCACTTCGCTGCGGGCCCAACTGATAGCCGGCAAGACCACATCCTTGAATGGCGCCCTACTCACTGCCGATGAGGATCCAGTCCTGTTGGGATCGGGTGGCGAGATCGACAAGGCCAGATTCGGGATGAGCTGGATTGGCGAAGCGCACGCCGTTCCGATCATGGAGCAGAGGGAGCTGGTCGATGGGTTCGTCAGGGACATCCTGATCCCCCTCCTCCAGGCCCGGGGTCTGACCACAGGTCGACTTGCCGTCGATCAGGCCAACATCTCGTTCATCGACTCGATGCGAGCGCATCTGCCTGACCTGGAGCTGGTCGATGGCGACACCGTCATGCAGCAGGCACGCTGGATCAAGACCGACCTAGAGGTGGCCGTCATCGAAGAGGCATGCGCCATCGGTGACTCGGTGACCCAACGCGCCCTGGACGAGACGCGTGCCGGACGTCGCGAGCTCGATGTCGCGGCCGATGCCATGCAGACGCTGTTCCAGCTCGGCGGGGAGATGGCTCACGTGATCACCCCGTTCGTCGCCAGCGGCGAGCACATGTCGCCTCCCCACCGTCTCGCCACCGACAAGATCATCCGCAACCAGGACCTCTGCTTCATCGACATCGGCGCCATGTGGAACGGGTACTTCGCCGACATCGGGAGGACCACGATCGTGGGAAAGCCGTCACGGGAGCAGCAGGACATCTACACCGCGGTCTACGAAGGGCTGATGGCCGGGCTCGCCGTGATGCGGCCGGGTAACACCAACCAGGACTGTGCCGACGCCATCATCGGCAAGATCGCCGAGCACGGCCTCGCCGATCATCTGTTCAGTCTTTTCATCGGGCATGGGATCGGGATGGGTGCCAACGAGCCGCCATATATAGGAGAGACACTGCCCGGCGCCACCACCTACGCGTTCGAGCCCAACATGGTCTTTGCGGTCGAACCGCTGGTGTGGGTGCCCAATGTGCGCGGGGGCGGGGGAGTCCGTCTCGAGGACATGGTTCTCATCACCGAGGGTGACCCTCACCTCCTCTCCCGCGTCGAGTACGAGGATCGCCTTCTCGTCTAACCGGCCAGCGTCGTCATCACCTTCTCGACGATCGTCCTGGCCACCCGATCGACCGATTCGCGGGTGTTGCCGGCGACGTGCGGCGTGAGGAGCAGGTTGGGGACGGTGGCGAACACCGCGGCCGGCTCTTGTCCCAGCGGTTCCGACGCGAAAACGTCGAGAGCTGCGCCCCCGAGCTTTCCGGCGAGCAGAGCCTCCGCCAGAGCGGTCTCGTCGACGATGCCGCCCCGGGATGTGTTGATGAGGACAGCGGTCGGCTTCATGCGACCCAAGACGGATGCGTCGATGAGGTTGCGGGTTTCGTCGCTCAACGGGACATGGAGGCTGATCACATCGGAGGTGGCGAGGAGAGCCTCGAGGTCGACACGACGAACCAACGCCCAGGCCGCGTCGTCGGCGGGCACGAAGGGATCGTGGGCGATGATCTCCATGCCCAAGCCGGCGGCACGGGTCGCCACCTGTCGTGCGATGGAGCCGTAGCCCACGAGCCCCAGGGTCTTTCCCATGAGCTCGTGTCCGAATGCATGCCCTTGCCGTGGCCACTCCCCGGCCACCATCGAAGGTGTCATCCCGTAGACGCCCCTGACAACGACGAACATCGCCCCGATGACATACTCGGCGACAGAGACCGCGTTCTCGCCGGCCGCGTGTATTACCCGCACCCCGGCCTGCTCACAGCCTTTCATATCGATGTTGTCGAGACCCACGCCGAGTCTCCCGATCACGCGAAGATCGGGCGCTGCCGCGATCAACTCCTCGTCGACACGGGTGCGATTGCGGGTGAACAAGGCTTCGACCCCGGACATCCGATCGAGCAGCCGGCTCCGATCGGTGCAGAGGTCCGGGTCGTACACCACGTCGTGACGTGTCCGAAGGAGATCGAGCTGCTCATCGGGCAGGTACTCCGAGACCAGGATGTTGCTCATCCGTTACTTGCCGGATCCGGACACCAGCCCGGCCACCACATATCTCTCCACCCGGGTGTAGACCAGGACGAAGGGGAGCACGGTCAGCAACGTGAAAGCTGCCTCCGCGGGGAAGTTGGCCAGACCCTCGATGCCCTGCATCAGGTAGAGCTCGAAGGGCAGGGTGCGTTTCCCGGGCGTGCTGGTGAGCACGAGCACCAGGGTGAACTCGTTCCAGGCCTCCCGGAAGGCGAGCACCCCGATGGTGATCATGGCCGGCGCGGCGAGGGGGACCACGATGTAGCGGAGACGAGTCCACAGTGTGGCCCCATCGACGTTGGCCGCCTCCTCGATGTCGCGCGGGATCTGTTGGAAGAAGCCAACCATGAGCCAAACGGCGAGCGGGAGCAGCATGCCCGTATAGACGATGATCAGCGTCGTCCTCTTGTCGAGTTGACCAGTGGCGACCGCCAACCGGTAGATCGGCACCATGATCCCGAGACTGGGCACAAGACGGGGGAGGAGCGTGAACAGCAGGAGGAGATGGCGGCCCCGGAACCGGAAGCGGGCGAAGGCGTAGGCCGCCGGCACCCCGATCGCCAGGGTGAGGATTGTCGTGCCGACCCCGACGACAACGCTGTTGACGAAGGAAGAGGTGAAGCTCTCGCTGGAGAGCACCTCCCTGTAAGCGTCGAGCGTGGGATCTCTCGGTATCAGGCTCGGTTCGGAGAAGACATCCCCTTTCTCCTTGAACGACACCGAGGTGGTGACAACGAATGGAGCCACGGTCCAGATGACGAGTGCGATGAGGGGGATGGCGAGGAGGAACTGCCGGATTCCCCGGCGGAACCCGCCGCCGGCCGGCCGCTTCTGCTCCCGTGTCGGACCGGTCACCGCCCCTGCGGCTGCTGCCGTCTCCGCGGCCAAGGGCACGCCGCCGGGTCTTGGCAGCGTCGGTCATTGCTCGTACTCGTAGCGTCGGGCCACGCCCACGTAAGCCAGGGTGAGCACGGCGTTGAGAATGAGGATGAAGGTGGCGTTGGCCAGGGCCTGGTTGAACTCGAGGGCGCGGAACGCGACCGTGTACATCTCCATGGCAAGGGTCTGCGTGGCAAGGAGCGGCCCCCCACCGGTCATCGCCAGGACGACCCCGAGCCCGGTCAACGTGGAGTAGCTCAGCCAGACGGTGCTGATCACGAGCTGTGGTGTCAGTAGCGGGATGGTCAGAGATCGGGCCCGGGTCCATCCGGTTGCCCCGTCGACGAGGGCGGCGTCGAGATAGGACTTGTCGATGGTCATGAGACCGCCGAGCAGGACAAGGATGGTCAGGGGGAGATCGGTCCAGACCTGAGTCACGATGACGACGAACATCGCAAGCCCCGGGTCGCTCAGCCATCCCAGGCCATCGAGACCAAAGAACTCGATCACCTGGTTCACCGCCCCGAACTGGCTGTTGAAGAGGAGTCGGAACATGACCGCGGCGGCCACATTGGAGATGATGTAGGGGGCGACGGTCACCGCCCGGAGGAAGCGGAGCTTCCCGACGACCCGGAACAGGGCGAAGGAGAAGAACAAGCCGAGCACCGTCCCGAGGATGAGGGAGCCGAACACGAATACCGCAGTTCGGTTCGAGCGCGTGCCAGAACTCGGGCCCGGAGAACATGTCGACGTAGTTCTCGAAGCCGACGAATTCGACCGGCGCCCCGAGGCTTGGGGCCCTGAAGAAACTCTGCCAGGTCCCGTAGATGACGGGGAAGCCGAGGATGGCCGCCACCAGCAGGATGGCCGGCAGGCTGAAGATGTAGGGCGTGGCCTTGCTGTGCCCGATCAGGGCGTTGCCGTCACGGCCTCCGTTGCCGCCCGTGTCGGGGCGTCGGATCAAGCGTCGCGCTCTGGTGATCGTGGTCGCGGTCATTCAGACGCCTCTTCGAGACACCACTCCGAGCATGGCACACCCACGTTCACGGGGTCGTGAACGTGGGTGTGCCTGTCACGACACGGTGGCCGGGTCAGGGTGCCGTTTCGTCCAGCTGTGGCTGGTATTCCCCTGCCAGCTCCTCGGCGGTCTTCTCTGTCCCGACGACGATCTCGCCGAACATCTGCTCGAGGATGGCCTCGACCTCCCCGGCGTTCTCGCCGACCGGGGTCGGCGTGCTGTTCAGATAGGCCTCTTTGACCTCTTCGGTGAAGAAAGGCCAGAACTCCTGGAGCCGTGGATCCTCGATCGCCTCGGTCTGGCGCATCGGTACGGACCCATTGCCGGCCGCCGCGACCAGATTCTCGGTTTCGGCGATGTAGCGGAGGATCAAGGCAGCCGCATCCGGGTTCTCCGACCCTGCCAAAACGGCCCAGGTACGCGCCGCGTTCAGGGCAACGCCGCCTTCCGACACCGGGACAGGAGTCAGGTTCCAGACGTCCGGGTAGGTGAAGTCGCCCACGTCGTTGAAGTCGCCGGCAGTTGTGAACCCGTCGAGGATCAACCCGGCATCACCGGAGATGAACGCGCCACGGGCCTCGTCCTCACCCCAGGCAATGGCCTCGGGCGGCAACAACTCTTCGGCCGCCGCCTGCAGGAACCAGTTGATGGTGTACAGGCCGCCTTCGGATGTGAGATCGGGGATCGGTCCTTCGAACGGTGTGCCCGAGGCGGCAAGCACCGTCTTGAGTGTCGTTACCCCGTCCCCGGCGCGGGCTTGGACGGTGAGCGGGATGCCGTCGGGCCGGGATGCCTTCATCGCCCGCATCCCTTCGAGAACGGCGTCGAGTGAGTCGAAAGGCACGGTTACCCCGGCCTCCTCGAACCAGGCGGAGTTGTAGTAGAGGATGTCGAAGTTGGCCGTGACCGACATGCCTGTCTTGGTGCCGTCCTCGAGCGCCGTCTCCTCCCAGACCAGGGGAAGGAGCAGTCCATAGGTGTCGGGCTCTTCCTCTTCCCACTGGGCTGCGATGTCGTCGTGAGACTCGACCAGACCGGCGTTATAGAAGGTCTCGAGGAGGAACGAGTCCTCGGCGCCGAGAATGTCCGGCAATGGTTGGCCGGCGTCTTGCATCCGAAGCATCTGTTGAAGCATGTCGTCGTTGGACTGGATGTCGAACGTGACGTTGACGCCCGTCTCCTCGGTGAAGCTGGCGAATTGGTCGGGCGGGATGTAATAGTCACGCGAGGCCCAGACCAGGAGGTCGCCGTCTCCGGCCGGCTCCTCACCTCCGGCAGCAGTGGTGTCGGTACCGCCACCGGCCGTCGTCTCGGTGCCACCTGCCGCCGTCGTGCTCGTGTCCTCGCCTTCGCTGGCGCATGCGGCCATCACGAGCCCGAGGACCAATAGAAGCGCAAGCATTCGTTGACGTCTCGGTTTGAAGATCATTGCCTCACTCTCCGTGTCAAAGGCTTGGTCCCCGAACCAAGCAGCAGGCACAGGGGACCTGTCCTGCACAATGCAAAATACTTACTATTGAGTGACCGGTCAACAGAGCCACAACGGTTGCCTCGGTTCCCGTCGGAGCGGTCATGGCATGGTCTCACTGTCCTGCGATACTCACCACTCACAACCCCGATGGGGGGTGGTGTAACCGGTAGCACAGCAGGTTTTGGTCCTGTAAGAGCGGGTTCGAGTCCTGCCCCCCCAGCGTCAATTCGTACAGAGAGGTGCCGTTGCCGATCCATGTCGTCATCCTCGCCGCCGGGCAAGGGAAGCGGATGATGTCCGACCTCCCCAAGGTGGCTCATATGGCAGCGGGGCGAAGGCTCATAGGTTGGGTACTCGAAGCCGTCCGCCCACTCCAGCCGGCGAGCACGGTTGTCGTCGTTGGCCATGGCGCCGAACAGGTGGTCTCCCATCTTCCTCCTGACGTGGTCCCTGCGTTGCAGGAAGAGCAACTGGGCACGGGCCATGCGACGCGGGTAGGACTCGATGCCCTGGATGATGTCTCGCCTGAGGACACGATCATCGTGCTCTACGGGGACATGCCCCTGCTCACCAACGATTTGCTCGTTCGTCTCGCCGAGCGCTCCGACGACGTCGCCGCCCGGATGGTCACCTCCATCTTCGACGATCCGACCGGCTATGGGCGGGTGATACGCGACGTCGGCGGACTGGTGGTCGAAGTCGTGGAGGAGCGTGACTGCGACGACGACCAGCGCGCCGTCGGCGAGATCAATGCCGGGGCCTACGCCTTCAGAGCCAAGGACCTGATCGATGCGCTCGGCGGCCTCTCCAACGAGAATTCCCAGGGCGAGTACTACCTGACCGACGTCATCGGAATCCTCGTAGGAAGAGGCGAGCGACTAGAACCCGTCGAGACGACACCCGAGGAGGTGATCGGCATCAACTCTCAGGACCAACTCACGGAGGCCAGACACCTGTTGCAGGCCCGAATCAACCAACGGCTCATGGAGTCAGGGGTATGGATGCTCGACCCGGATCGCACCTACGTCGACGACACCGTGACGGTCGAGCCGGGAGCCCGGATCTACCCGGGGGTCCACCTCGAAGGCAAGACGACGGTCGCGGCCGGAGCCCAGGTCGGGCCTGATGTCTTCGCCGTCGACTCATCGATCGGGGCCGGAGCCACGGTTTGGTATGCGGTGCTTCGAAGCTCGGTGGTGGGGGAAGGCTGCGAGGTCGGCCCGTACGCATCGTTGCGACCGGGGACGGTCCTAGAGAAGGGCGCGAAGGTGGGAACCTTCGTCGAGACCAAGAACACGACCCTCGGTGAAGGAGCCAAGGCACCCCATCTCGCCTATCTCGGCGACGCCACGGTTGGGGCGAGGTCCAACATCGGGGCCGGATCGATCACTTGCAACTACGACGGCTACGAAAAGTATCAAACGGTCATCGGCGAGGACGTGTTCATCGGATCCGACACGATGTTGGTCGCCCCGTTGACCATCGGTAACAACGCTGTCACCGGCGCCGGATCCGTTATCACCGAAGACGTCGAAGAAGGTGCCCTCGCCCTGGAGCGCACTGAGCAGCGTGATTTCCCCGGCTACTCTCAGCGCCGCGCAGAGAGACAGGCCGCCAAGAAAACCGAGGACTGAGTTGGACATTGTCTCCCGCAACCGAATGATGCTCTTCACCGGGGGGGCCAACATCCCTTTGGCCGAGGAGGTCGCCGAGGTCCTGGGTGTCTCCCTGGGCGAGCTCGAGCGTTCCCATTTCGCCAACGGCGAGATCTACGTGAGGCCGGCGGAGAGCGTCCGCGGGGCGGACTGCTACGTGATGCAGAGTCACTCTGAGCCGATCAACGACAACATCATGGAGCAGCTGATAACGATCGACGCCCTCAACCGGGCGTCGGCGCGCCGGATCACCGCGGTCATGCCGTTCTTCGGCTATTCGAGACAGGACAAGAAGGTGAGGCCGCGGGAGCCCATCACCGCCCGACTCGTCGGCGACCTCTTCATGACCGCCGGGGCCGACCGTCTCGTTTCCGTCGATCTGCACACGGGACAGCTTCAGGGCTTCATCCACAAGCCGTTCGACTCTCTGACTGCCCTCCCCATCATCACCGACTACCTGTCACAAAAACTCAACGGGCAGACGACGGTGGTCTCGCCTGATGCGGGCGGCGTGAAACGCGCCGAGCGCTACGCCCGTTTCCTCGACGCGTCGGTGGCCTTCGTCTACAAACGCCGCGACCCCGTCCTCCACAACGTCTCTGAGGCTCTCGAGCTGGCGGGGTCGGTCGATGGCCGGCACGTCGTCATCGTCGACGACATCATCGACACGGCGGGCACTGTCACCAACGCTGCGGAGATGGTGCGCGACCAGGGAGCGCTCAGTGTTCGAATCGCCGCTACCCACGGCGTCTTCTCGGAGCCGGCGCTCGACCTCCTCAAAAACGCTCCGGTCGAAGAGGTCATAGTCACGAACACGCTCCCGGTGGCCCCGGAGGTGCTCGAGCTGGACAAGCTCCAGGTGCTCTCGATAGCGCCGATCCTGGCCGAGACACTCCAGGCGATCTTCATGGACTCATCGGTATCGGAGATCTTCCTCGGCGAGAACGCCTGACAGGAACGAGTCGGGCCCTGCTTCCTAGACTCCCGCCGTCGTGACCGCTCGCCATAGCCAACCCGCATCGACAGCCCAGGCCAGGCTCCGCGCTCTCGTCATCGCCTTGGTCGCCATCTTCGTCATCGCTTTCTTTTTTCTCCGGGGGGAGGGCGAAGGCGCCGGTCCCGCGGGCACCGAAGCACCGGTCGCCGGCGCCACGACCACCACGACACCACCCGGCACCGGGTCGACGACGCCGGGGGGATCGGTAACCACGGTCCCCGGCGGACCGACCACCACCGGGAGCAACCTGCCCGCTCTGCAAGGTGTGAGCCTGGAGACGCTCACCGGTGACGTCAGGCAACCAACCGCCATCACCACTCCCCCGGGAGACGATCGCCTCTTCATCGTGGAGCGATTCGGCGTGATCCTCATGATGGATGCCAACCGCGAGCTGCAGGAGACTGCGTTCCTCGATCTCACCGACCGGGTCCTCGCCGGCGGCATCGAGCAGGGTCTGCTCGGTCTCGCCTTCCACCCCGACTACGCCAACAACGGAAGGTTCTACGTCTATTACACCGACCAGGGGGGCCGGCGTCAGCTCTCCGAGTTCCAGGTCTCGGTGTCCGATCCGAACATTGCCTCACCCGATACCGAGAGGGTGCTGATCGAACTGGAGCAGCCACCGGACGCGACGGACATCCGTCACTACGCCGGCAACCTCGCATTCGGCCCAGACGGCTATCTGTACGTGTCGATGGGCGACGGCGCCGACTCCAGGGACCAGGGACAGGACCCGAACACCATGTTCGGCGCTGTCTCCCGCATCGACGTCGACGGCGGCGACCCGTATGGGATCCCGCCAGAGAATCCCTTCGTCGAAGAGGGCGGGGCGGGCGAGGTGTGGGCCTACGGCCTCAGGAACCCGTGGCGGTTCTCCATAGATCCCGTGGACGGTCTCATCTATATCGCCGATGTGGGACACGCCGACCAGGAGGAGATCAACGTCCTCCCCATCGCCGAGGGCGGGTTCAACTTGGGTTGGTCGGACGTCGAGGGGACCCGATGCTTCCATGTCCAGGACTGCGACCTGGCCAACTACACCTCCCCGGTGCTCACCTATAGCCATGAAGAGGGGTGCTCGATCACCGGCGGGTACGTCTATCGAGGGGCGGCGATCCCCGAGCTCACCGGGACGTATTTCTACAGCGACTGGTGCTCGGAATGGATCCGCTCGTTCAAGTATGTCGGTGGCCAGCTCACCGAAGAGCGGGACTGGACGGAGGACCTGGGCACGCTCGGACAGGTCAACACCTTCGGTGTCGACTCCGCAGGCGAGCTCTACCTCGGGACCCACGAGGGACTTATCGCCCGGTTCGTGGCCGACCGCTAGCCGACCTGGGGGAGCTCTATCACCTCACCAGGAAAGATGAGGTCCGGATCGCCGGAAGTGAGCGAGGCCCGGTTCGTCTCGATCACGACTCGCCAATAGGGATCGATCTCCTCAGGTTCGGCGGGACGGTCGAGGATCCCTTCGAGGTGTGTGGCGCTGATCTTCCACAGATGGTCCCCGGGCTGAACGACGACGGACCCGATACGAGCCGGGCCTTCGCCGAGGGACACCGGCACGAACGTGGGGGTCCCTGCCGGCTCGGCGACCGCAGCCGAGCCAATCATGATCAGCACGGTGGCGAAAGTGAGTCGCTTCCCCCATGCCATACCCACTGATTACGACATGGGGAGAGCGTCGAGAAGAGGGTTACAGTGCCGAACATGAAAGTTCGCATCGGGATCGCCGACACGGGCAAGGTCGTGGAGATCGAAGTCGAAGACGTGGAGGCGTTTCAGTCGGAGGTGGAGCGAGCGGTAGCCGACGGGGGCCTGGCCTGGTTCATCGACACCAAAGGCCGGACCGTGGGGGTTCCCGCCCAGTCGATTTCATTCGTCGAGATCGAGGCCGTCGAGGGCGGACCTTCCGTCGGTTTCGCCCCGGCTGTCTAGACGGCGCGTCTGCGTCGTTCGGCGAGCCAGCGCTTGCGTAGGCGTCTGCGGTCGTCTTCGGCGTAACCGCCCCAGACGCCGGACTCCTGATTGGTCTCGAGGGCGTACTGGAGGCAACTCTCCTGGACGGGGCAAGTCATGCAGATGGCGATGGCGGCCTCGATCTGGTCAATTGCCGGTCCGGTGGTGCCGACCGGGAAGAACAGAGTCGGCTCCGAATCCCGGCAATCTGCGAGATCCCGCCAGTCTGTAGTGATGGTGGTTGTGGTGGTGAGCAAGATGTTCCTCAGTTTGTGATCTTTTTCACAAGCGTTCCGTGAGAAGTGAAGTCCTTGGGAACGGTGGTTTTCCGAGGGCGAACGATACTGTCACTTTCTCCGCCTGTAAATGGTTTTCTTCGAAGGAGCCAGTTGAGCGACCAACCGGTGGTGATCGGCCACAGGGGCTGGCCGAGCCGATTCCCCGACAACACACTCGCCGGCTTTCTCGCCGCCGCCTCCGTTGCGAATGCGGTGGAGACCGATGTCCGGCGCAGCAGCGACGGAAAGCTCGTCCTCTCCCATGACCCAGAATTGGGTGGCCTCGGCGTCTCCGACCACCCCTGGTCGGTCCTTGGCGAGCTCGATCTGGGTGACGGCCACCGGCCGGCACTTCTCGACGAGGCGATCGCAGCGATCCCGGGTACGTTCTTCCAGTTCGAGATCAAGAACATGCCCCACGAACCCGGTTTCGAGCCTGATCACCGTCTCGCATTGGAGGCGGCGGAACGTGCTCGGCCGGGGGACATCGTGACCTCGTTCAACTGGGAGACCCTCGCCGCCGTCCGCCGGGTATTCCCCGATGTGGCGACCGGTGTCCTCATCGGCGGCCGAGGCGATATCGACATCGCCATCGACGAATGTTTCGACGTCGGGCACCCGGCACTGGTGCCCTCGGCCTTCCTCCCCACGCTCGGACTGGCCCGGGCTCTCGAGTCGGGTCTCGCCGTCTATCCATGGGTCGTCGACGATCCGGACCGCGTGATCGAGTTGGCCGGTCTCGGGGTGTCGGGCATCATTACGGACGATCCGGCCGTCGTCGCCTCGGCCCTGCGGAGAGACCCATGAGCATCAGAGAAGAGCTTGCCAGCGAGCTTCGCGACGCGATGAAGGCCCAGGATGCCCCGCGTCGGGACGTCATTCGCCAGATCGAAACCGAGATCTCGGTGGCGCGGAGCGAGCCAGGCTTCTCCGGGGAGCTGGACGACGACTTGTACCGGCGGGTGATCGGCGCGTATGTGAAGAAGATGGACAAGACACGCCAGGAGTATCTGGATCTCGGTGAACGGGGGGCAGCCATGGCTGCCAAGCTGGGTTACGAGGTCGAATATCTGTCGCGCTGGCTTCCCCAGAAGCTGGACGAGGCACAGACGCGGGATCTGGTCAGGAAGACGATCCAGGATCTCGGGGTGGCCGGCGACGAGAAGGCGGCGGGGCGGGTGACCGGTCAACTGATGAAAGAGCAAGGCAAGGACCTGGACGGAGGGCTCGTCAACCGCCTGGTCCGCGAGGAGATCTCCGCGGGTTGAGGGTCCCCGACATCGAGCCAATGCTGGCGACGAGGGTCGAGGTTCCATTTGACGATCCCGGCTGGTGGTTCGAGTTGAAATGGGACGGCTATCGGGGCGTATTGGCAGCCGACAATGGGCGGATCCGGGCCCGATCTCGACGGGGGCTCGATCTGACCGGGCCGTTTCCCGAGCTGTCCACGCTGCCCCTCCCCGATGGGGTGGCAGTCGATGGCGAGGTGGTTGCGTTCGATGAGGACGGAAAGCCCTCCTTCTCCTATCTCCAGCAGCGCACAGGTTTTGGTGGCCGGGGAACCAAGGCGGACGTCGGGGTCAATTTCGTGGTGTTCGACCTGCTGTATTCGGATGAGAGCCTGCTCGCCCGCCCCTATGAGGAGAGAGTCGGACGACTGATGGAACTCGCCCTACCTTCACCGATCGTGGTCCCGACGCCGACCCCGGAACACGGGCACGCATTGTTCGAGTTCGCCAGGACCTCGGACCTCGAGGGCATCGTCGGGAAGCGGCTCGGGTCGCCATATCTGCCAGGTCGACGATCGCCCGACTGGCGGAAAGTATCGGTGCGACGCCGGCTGCGGGCGGTGGTGGGCGGGTATCTCCCCGGCGAAGGCGGTCGGGCGTCCACCTTCGGCTCGATCCTGGTCGGTCTCTACGACGATGACGGGCTTCGCTGGATTGCCGCCGTGGGCTCGGGCTTCGACGACGCCACCCTCGGCGTCTTCGCCACCCATCTCCGCCAGATCGAGCGGCCGACATCCCCATTCCACAACAACGTCATCCTTCCCAAGCCGACCAAGCCGGTCTGGGTGGAGCCTGGGATCGTGGTCGATGTGGAATACAAGCAATGGACCCACGACTACCACCTGAGGGCGCCTGTCTACAAGGGCGTGGAGATGGCGGATCCGTCGTCTGTGACCTGGGCAGAGGAAGGCCCAAGCTGATATCGCCGGCTAGCCCGCCTTGGCGGTCTTCGTCTCTTTGGTCTTGGTGGCCTCGACCGAAGCCTTCAGCGCTTCGAGGAGGTCGACCACCTTGGTCGGCTCGGGAGACACAGTGGCCACGATCTCCTCGCCGGCCACCTTCTTCGCCGCCAGGCCCTCTATTGCCTCGCGGGTGCTGTCGACATAGTCCTCTGCCTCGAAAGGGCGGGTCAGGTTGTCGATGAGGGATGCAGCCATCTTGACCTCCTCCGGTCGAATCTCGACTTCGGCGTCGAGCTCTTCGAACTCGGCCTCCCGCAGCTCGTCCGGCCAATACATGGTCTCCATGACGATGACACCGTCCTTGGCGCGGAGGGTGGCGAGCTGCTGCTTCTCCCGGATCGAAACCTTGGCGATGGCGACCCGCCCTTTGTCGTCGAGGGCCTGCTCCAGGATCTTGTAGGCCTTGATCCCGGTCTTCTCCGGCGCCAGGTAGTAGGCGGATTTGTAGAACATCGGGTCGATCTCGGACTCGTCGACGAACTGGACCACGTCGACCAGCTTGTTGCCGTCTTGATGTGTCGAGTCGAGCTCGTCGTCGGTGAACACGACGAACCGGTCCTTCTCGAACTCGTAACCCTTCACGATGTCATCCCACTCCACTTCCTTGCCGTCGGCTTCGGCGACACGCTTGTAACGGATCGGGGAGTGGTCGGTCTTGCGTAATTGCTTGAACTTCGGTGTCTTGTTGTCGGTCGCCGTGTAGAGGCCCACGGGAATCGTGACCAGCCCGAAGTTGATGGCGCCCTTCCAAATGGCTCGTGGCATGAACTGAGTTTACGCCGCGGACCCGGATCGTATGGCGGCGCGCACACGTGTCTAGCGGAGGTGGCAAGTGAGCCTTTCAAATCGAAGCGACACGGTCATCGAGGAGACACTCGACTGGCGGCCTTCTATCCGCGCTTCGCAGCGCCAGATACCTAACGGGAGCGGGAGGTCGCTCTGATGGTCGTCTGGCACCACGAGGGCGATGAAAGGGGCGTAGCCCTCGCTTGTGGCCCAGCTCGATGAGGTTTGACGGGGCGTCTCCCAACGTCGGTGAATCCCCAGTGTTCGGTGGTGACTCCTGACTGCGGTGACTGAATGATCCCGAGGCGGATTCGACGTTTCATGGCAGGTCACTTCGGGTACCTGGTGTGTCCGATGACCTGACAAGTTCACTCGCTGGCCATCCCGGTGCAGGCAACCCGACAACTCGGGATGTGATGGTGGGTAACCACACGAGTAAGGAGGGCGAAACCAGTGAGAACGAAGAGATACCGGCGTCTGGTGACTTCGATGGTCGCCACCGCGATGGTCGTCTCCGTCGCGGTTCCGGCGATGGCGGCGCCAGAGCCGGAGGGGTTCCTCACCGACAAGGGCGCCTACATCACCCTTGACCCCGGTGCTCCCAATGGGGCCAAGGTGACTCCGATCGTCTCCGTCGGTGAGACGGTGGACGGCGTCCTTTTCGAGGGCATCCCTGACGGAATCGGGCTTAAGCCGGGGCCCGACAAGAAGAGCGTTGAGGTGTTCGTCAACCACGAGCAGTCGACCGTCCCCTTCTTCGGCGAGCGCGATTTCCAGGACTCCTCGGTGACGTCCTGGGTCCTGAGCACCAAGAGCGGGTCAGGTCGTCAGGCCTCGGTGCTGTCCGCCGACGAGCCGATCCCCGACTCCGCCGGCTTCATCCGCTTCTGCTCCGCCTTCATGGCCGGACCCGCTGAGGGCTTCTCGACGTACACCTTCTTCACAGGTGAGGAGAGCAACGACGCCGGTCTCGCCGTCCCCGCAGGGGCTCCATACGGGGCGGACGTCTTCCCCGGCGATGGGACCAGGCAGGCCGGCTACACGGTGAGCTTGAACACGGAGACGGGTGAGTTCAGCCAGATCGCCCGGATGGGCCGTCTCAACCACGAGAACACGGTGGTGGTCCCGGGCGGCTGGAGCGGATTCACCGTGCTGACCACCGACGACACATTCACCGCGCCTTCGTCCCAGCTCTATATGTTCCGGGGCGATACCGAAGAGGACGTTCGCGACGGGGACGGCACCTTCTACGCGTTCCGGGTGACCCACGTGAACGGGGTCGCTCTGACCGACCCGGCCGATGCGTTAAACGGGGCAAACGACTATCTAGACCTGGGGATCGACGACGTTTTCAGTGGCGAATTCATCCCAGTTCCCGACGAGATCGCCGATGGGACGACACAGGCCCTCCCCCAGACGGCGTTGGAGGACTGGTCGAACGAGAACAACGTCATGCAGTTCATTCGGCTGGAGGATCTCGCGTACGACAAGAACGACGCCCGCGTCGTCTACATCGCCGACACCGGCGCCAGCGGGGTCGCCCCCAACCCGGCGACAGGGAGGCTGCACCGGCCCGGGGGCGCGGGTCAGGCCCCAAACGGGCGAATCTTCGAATTCGTCTTCAACGCCGACAACCCGCTGGTAGTCGACAGCCTGACGGTGCTCGCAGACGGCGACGCTCCCGGCACCGATGTGTTCGTCCCTTTCACCAGCCCGGACAACATCGATACCAGCAAGAGGAGCCTGATGGTCCAGGAGGACACCGGGAACGCGCTGATCTGGCAGCACCGGCTGCAGCAGAGCGACTGGAGGGTGGTGGCCTCGGTCAACGACCCTGGCGGAGAGTCCAGCGGCATCGTGGACTCTTCCGAGTTCTTCGGGCCAGGCAGCTGGCTGCTCGACGTCCAAGCGCACACGACGGACGTCGACTTCGACACCACGTCGGAGCCCGGCATCCGGATCAAACGGGAGGACGGGCAGCTCATGCTGCTCGAGCTCCCGGGCTCGTAACGACCAACCCGAGGTTTGAGACGCTCCCTGGCGGGCGTCTCAAACCTCTTCAAACCTCGTGGAGACCGACATGAGCAATCGACATCGGCGACACATCCTGGCCCTCGCTGTACTCCTAGCGGTCATGGCGGCCACACTCCCGGCCATGGCCGGCAACTCAGAGCGGGAGGTCCGCTTCGCCACCTTCAACGCCTCGCTCAACCGGGCCACCGATGGTGAGCTGATCAGCGACCTCACGACGACCGCCGACATCCAGGCCCAGGCCGTGGCAGAGATCATCCAGCGCACCCGGCCCGACGTGTTGTTGATCAACGAGTTCGATTTCGACGATGGCGATGTCGCCGTCGACCTGTTCCAGGAGAACTATCTGTCGATGGGACAGAACGGGGCCGACCCGATCGACTATCCCCACCGCATGGGGTTCTCCTCGAACACCGGGATTTTGTCCGGTTTCGATCTCAACAACGACGGAATCACGGCGGCGCCGGGCGACATCGGCACACCGAGCTATGCCAACGACTCCTGGGGCTTTGGCCTTTTCCCCGGCCAGTTCGCCTTCGCCGTCTACTCGATGTACCCGATCGCCGAAGAGGACATCCGGACCTTCCAGCACTTCCTGTGGCAGGACATGCCCGGCGCACTGCTCCCCGTCGACCCGGGTACCGGGGAGTCTTTCTACTCCGAGGAGATCCTCGCCCAGCTCCGGCTGTCATCGAAGAACCACGTTGACGTGCCGATAGAGGTCGGCGCCAAGACGGTCCACTTCCTGGTCAGTCATCCCACGCCTCCGGTCTTCGATGGCCCGGAGGATCGAAACGGGACCCGGAACCATGACGAGATCCGGTTTTGGGCCGACTACGTGGGACCGGGCGGGGACCGAGGCAGCTACATCTACGACGACGAGGGAAACACCGGCGGCCTCGAGCCGGGCAGTCTGTTCGTGATCGCCGGAGACCAGAACTCCGATCCATTCGACGGCGACAGCGTTTCCGGTTCCGCCCAGCTTCTGCTCGAGCATCCTCGGGTCAATGCCAAGACGACACCCACAAGCCAAGGTGGGGTCGACCGGTCAGCGGCACAGCCCGGCAATGAGACCCACGTCGGTGACCCGGCGCACGACACGGCGGACTTCTCCGAGCCTCCGTTCGGACCGGGGAACCTCCGTGCCGACTACGTGCTGCCCAGCAAGAGCCTCCAGATCCAGGACACCGCGATCTTCTGGCCCGCCGACGACGACCCGCTGAATCGGCTCACTGGCACTGGAATCTTCGGCGACCCGGTGCCTAGTTCCGACCACCGGCTGGTGTGGGTCGATGTCAGTCACGGGGGGTTCCCCAAGGGCTAGGTGGGCAGGCTGGAAGCTGTAGCGGCGGAGACGTGTCGATGACCCGGCTGGCAAGGGAGCCGCTGCCACGATCTGCTGGTGCGGGTGTGGCCGACATACCAGTAGGACGTCTCAACCAACCAAGATGTGACCAGCGAGGAGTGGGTGCGTTCACTCTCGTGACTCCCCTGCGTGTTAGGTGTTATCGACCCCGACCTGTGCGAAGGGCGGGGACGATCTGCTCGCCGAACAGCCTGGCCTGTCCCAGCGGGTCGTTGTTACCCGGCCAGAAGATGAAGGCATCGACACCGAACTCTGCGATGCGGGACAGCTCCTCGATCCAGTAGGAGACCGGCCCCGAGAAGTCGCCGGAATGGCTGGATTCGACGGCTCCGCTCACGTTGTAGACACAGCGGAGCGTCTTCGGGTCACGGCCGGCGTCCAGGGCGGACTGTTGGATCCGGTCCAGATATCCGGGCAGGTCGGCCGGCGACGCCCATGGCGCCGACGGGACCCAGCCGTCTGCTTTGCGGCCGATCAGGTCGAGCATCTTGGGCCTACTGGCCCCGACCCAGATACCGATCTCGTGGGCCGGCGCAGGCCCGGTGTGGACACCAGCGAGTTGATAATGAGCCCCCTCATATCGGACTCCCCTCTCCCCGCTCCAGATGAGCCGGATGATGTCGATGGCCTCCTCGGTCGCCTCGACCGCCTCCGACGGCGTGCGCCGGGGCCCGCCCATGGCAGCGACTGCATCCCAGAAGCCGCCCGCACCCAGGCCGAGCTCGACCCGACCTCCGGTGAGGAGGTCGAGTGACGCTGCCGACTTGGCCAGGATGGCGGGGGGGCGAAGGGGAAGCACGGCCACGTCGGGGAAGAACCTGATCCGGGATGTCCGACCGGCGAGGTATGCGATCAGGGTCCACGTGTCGTAGAAGCGCCACTGATAGGGATGATCCTGGATCCCGATGAGATCGAGGCCCACCTCCTCGGCGACCTCGGCGAGGCCGATCGTCACCGGCTGGTCGGGCCACATCGGTGTGATGGATATGCCGTATTCCACCTGTTGGCTCATGGGTGGTTCCCAACAGGCACGGAGCGGATCACCAGGTTCAACGGCCGGCCGGCCGGTCGAATCGGAGGATCTCGTGACGAAGCTCGTCGACCGGGTTGTCAGGCTCCAGATCTCCCTGCGCCGCCAGCCGAAACCCGGCTTTCAGCAACGCCCGCCACGACGCTTCGTTCGCCGATGAAACCGGAACCACAATGCAGGTCGCTTCCTCGTTCGTCTGCCAGATGTGGTCGGCGAACGCCGCGATAAGGCGCGAGCCCAAGCCGCGCCCGATCTGTCCAGGGTCCCCGATTAGATAGTCGATGCTCACAGCATTGGCCGGCATATCGAGGTGCGGAGCCAGCTCCGCCAGGTATTCCGGGTAGTCCTCATATCTCGAGTACTGAACGAGGCCGATCGGGTATCCGTCGAGGAGCACCAGGTGATCCTCGCTCGGTTCCGCGCCGTCCACGGAAGGGCCGAAATCGCGCTCTACGGCTTCGGGGGTGAATTCATGATTCCACCACCGCGCCACATGCGGCTCTGCAAGCCATCTCCCGATGAGGGGGAAATCGTCACGTGTCACCCGACGGAAGGCGATCTCCTCCATCGATCGAGCATTCGACACCGCGAACGTCTCCAGGACTCGGCGTGTGGCCTAATCCGACCCTACCCCTGCGCTTCGAACCACCAGGCCTCGAACGGAGCCCCACCGTTCGGCGGGGCGCTGTGCTAGCGGCTTTCCCGGGATTTCGATTTCCATGTCGCAGCCGGTATCGCCACTCACACCCCGGCAGCGAAAGCGTTGAATGCACGCCAGCCCCGTGTTGACGCAAACGAGAGGAGAACCGAATGGGGAGAATCGTCGTGAGCGACAATGTCTCTATTGATGGAGTTGTCCAGGACCCGGCTGGCGACGAGGGCTTCAGGGTGGGTGGCTGGGTGGGCAAGATCATGGACCGCCCAGAGCTTGCCAAGCTGACCCTCGACGAGGCGCTAGGGACCAACGCTCTGCTGCTGGGTCGGCGGAGTTATCAGTGGTTCGCTGCCCGATGGCCCTCCCGGAGCGGCGAGCTGGCGGACAGGATCAACACACTGCCTAAATACGTTGTGTCCTCGACCCTCGAAGATCCCGACTGGAACAACTCCACGGTGCTGAGGGGCGACGTTGTGAAGGAGGTCTCCAAACTGAAGCAGGAGCTCGACGGGGAAATCGTCGTCTGGGCCAGCTTCCAGCTGGTGCGTACCCTGATGGAGCACGATCTGGTCGACGAACTGCGGATGAAGATCTACCCGGTGGTGCTCGGAGCCGGCGAGCGACTGTTCGGCGAGACGAGCGACAAGAAACCCATGCATCTCATAGACACCAAGTCTGTCGATGGCGAAGTCGTTTTTCTCGTCTACGAACGGGCACGAACCGTCTAGCGGAGATCCGACGGCTCCACGGTTCTCTGGGGCTTGGGGGAGTACCAGGCAGGGAGCGGCTGACACGCCTTTCAGATCTCACGCTGTCTCACGCCGCTAGTGCCACAGCCGCGCCACGGACCCGTGAATGCGTGCTGTTTCTCCTGGTCAGAGTGGTTTGACCGCATCGGGCAACGACAAAGGCTCGCAGTTGGGCTTCAGTCATCCCGTAGATGCTTGATTGGTCATCGACACGACATCATTCGGGCCGTAGCGTCATCCACATATCGTCGTTCCTGATCCTCCATGGCCTGGCCAACCATCGGCCTCCGGCGCACTGGCAGTTCTGGCTCGCCGCTCGCCTCGCCGCCGAAGGCCATTTCGTGCTTTATCCAGCCCTGCCCGATCCTGATGCTCCATCGCTCGTGGCGTGGCAGGACGACCTCCATCGCTACCTTCGGACGATGGGAGGGGGCGACCACACGGTCATCTGCCACTCGCTTGCCTGTCTGTTGTGGTTCCGCAGCGCAGATTCCGTCACGGAGGAGTTGCGTCCCGACCGGCTGTTGCTGGTAGCGCCACCCGGCTCGGATCAGGTGCCGGACTCTGGTGCCGAGTTCCGCTTTACGAGACCTTGATTCGGCAGCCGTGCGATCGAGCGTCGGCGGCGAGCTTCGGATCGTGGCCTCCGACGACGACCCGTACAACGTTCGCGGAGCTCAGGCCAGCTACGGCGACCTGCTGGGTGTCGACGTCGAGATCGTCTCGGGCGCCGGTCACATAACCCCCGACGACGGATACGGGCCTTGGCCGGAGGTGGAATCGTGGTGTCGTTCCGGCAGGGCGAATCGATGATCTCGGTCGCGGCTGCGATGGGTTCTCTTCGATCGCATCGGAACCCTTCTCGACCTGCGCCCGGCAGGTCGGGCCTGGTGACGAACACGATTGACCTCGACGAGGAGGCCCGGGTATGGATCTCGGGCTTTGATGCGGTGAATCGCAAGCTGGGTATCAAGACCGTCTCCGACCACTCGGCGACTCCGTTCTTCCTGCGTGGCACCGGGTATTCGGAGGGAACGCTGTTCCCATCGGTGGTGTCCGAATTCTGGTTGATCGATGCCATCGAGTCAGGAGTGGCCAAGGTGCCCGCGTCTCGGTGGCCGGGAGGAAGCGAGGGAGAAGGGTGCCATTTCGGCGTTCGCCGTTCGTCTTTAGGGTGAACATTCCACGAAGGAGGAGCTGATGCAGTACGTGTTGCTGATCTACCAGGGCGACGCGCTCGCGCGACAGGCGGCGTTGCCGGATGAGGAGCAGAAGCAGGTCTACGCCGACTACGGGGCGCTCAACGAGGATCCACGGGTGACGGGAGGGGTGCCGATGGGGCTTCCGGAGAACGCGACCACGGTGCGGGTCGAAGACGGCCAGACGTTGACGACGGACGGGCCGTTCGTGGCGGTCAAGGAGGCACTCGGCGGTTACTTCGTCGTGGAGGCGGAGGACCTGGACGCGGCGATCGAGCTGGCCGCGAAGGTCCCGGCGGCCCGTTTCGGCGGCGCGATCGAGATCCGGCCGAGCGAAACTTATTGGTAGGCGCGCTCGAGCAAATCTTCCGCGACGAATGGGGGCGTGTCCTCGCCAACCTGATCGGCTTCCTCGCCGACTTTGACCTCGCCGAGGAAGCCGCCCAAGAGGCGTTCGCGATCGCAGCCGAGCGCTGGCCGCGCGACGGGCCGCCAGCCAACCCCCGCGCCTGGCTAGTGGTGACGGCGCGCAACCCGCGATCGACCGCATCCGCCGCGAACGCACGCTCGCAGCCAAGACGCCGCTGCTGGACTTGCCCAGAAGTGTGGAGGACGACGTGGACGGACGACGATCCCGGACGAGCGGCTCGAGCTGCTCTTCACCTGCTGTCACCCCGCGCTCGCCCTCGACGCCCAGGTCGCGCTCACGCTGCGAACGCTCGGCGGTCTCTCCACGGGGGAGATCGCCCGAGCCTTCCTCGTATCCGAACAAACGATGGCAAAGCGCCTCCTCCGCGCCAAGCGCAAGATCAAGGCATCCCGGATCCCGTTTCGCGTGCCGCCCGGCGAACTGCTCCCCGATCGGCTGGCCGCCGTGCTGGCCGTCGTCTACCTGATCTTCAACGAAGGCTACGGCGGCAAGGGTGAACTGGCGGCCGACGCGATATGGCTCGGCCGAGCCCTGGCCGAGTTGATGCCCAACGAGCCCGAGGCACATGGCCTGCTCGCCCTGATGCTCCTCAACGACGCCCGCCGCGAGGCCCGCTTCGCCGAGGGCACCATCGTCCTCCTCCGCGAGCAGGACGGTCCCAGTGGGACGACACTCAGATCGCACAAGGACGGGCAGCGCTCGAGAAAGCGCTCGCACTCGGCAGCCCCGACGTCTACGTCCTCCAGGCAGAAATCGCCTCGCTTCACCTCGACGAGGAGCAGGACTGGCCGCGGCTCGCCGTCCTCTACGGCGCGCTCGCTCGCCGTACCGGCTCTCCCGTCATCGAGCTCAACTACGCCGCCGCCCTCGCGGAATCAGGCAATGTCGAAACCGCGCTCGCACTCGTCGAGCGCCTCCACCTCGACCAATACCACTACCTACACTCCACCCGGGCCGAGCTCCTCAGCAGACTCGACCGCCCTGAGGAGGCACGCGCCGCCTACCAGCGAGCGCTCGAACTAGTCCACGCCGACGCAGAACGGCGCTTCCTTCACCAACGGCTCGCCGCCCTCGACGCATAGATCGATCATCCACAAAGCGCGGGCCGCGCTCTCTAAGGAGAGCACGAGTGTCGCCGGTTTTCCCGGCGACCAGGCTGCCCTTGCCCTGCAGCCAATTGTGTAGCCGTACGTAGCGGAGGGTTGGGTCAAGGCGACCTACGATGCGGTAGGTGACGCAGGAGCCGTCTGACCTAGAACGTCTTCTCGGACCAGACCGCAGACCGATCCGTCGGCCTCATGGGATGGCGTTGATCGTCGCCGTGATCGCGGTTGCGATTGCCATCGGTCTTCTCGTGCTGTGGCCGCGTGACCCGCCGTCGATCGACCGTCTTGCCTTCGGGTTTGCCAGCGCCGTGATACCGGCAACGGTCGAGTCTGTCACGGGTGCCCCGTGCAGCTACGCCGCCGAGGAAATCTGCAACACGGTCGTGTTCACGGATGGGAGCGGAACTTTCTCTCAGGAGTTTCCGGATGATCCGGGTCAGCCGCAGTTCGAGGCCGGTGATCCGGTCTACCTGTCAGTCGCGGTGGCAGAGGACGGAAGCATTTCGACCAACTATTACGACAGAAACCGAGGGCCGCTTCTCCTCGTCGTTGGCCTCCTGTTTGGCATTGCGGTTGTCGCCTTGGGCCGGTTGCGCGGGGTGGCGGCGTTGGTCGGACTTGCAATCAGTGTGGCAGTCCTGATCTGGTTCATCGTTCCAGCGATCATTGCTGGTCGGGACGCAGTATTGGTGGCGTTGGTCGGAGGCGGTGCCATCGTCCTCGTCTCGTTGTATCTCGCCCACGGCTACACCCCACTGACCCACGTAGCAGCTGTCGGCGCATTTGCAGCCCTCGCGCTGACCACGGCTTTGTCCTGGGTGGTGGTCGAGTTCGCCCACTTCACCGGGCTGGCAAGTGAGGAGGCGTTCTACTTGCTGAATCTCCCCGACATCGACCTAAACGGACTCCTCCTCGCGGGCATCGTCTTGGGAGCGCTCGGTGCCCTAGACGATGTGACTGTCACACAGGCTTCAGCGGTGTGGGAGGTGGCGGGTGCGAACCAAGCCATTGAGCAGCGAGCCCTCTTCGACTCCGGCCTCCGAATCGGACGGGATCACATCGCCTCCACCGTAAATACTCTGCTCCTTGCCTACGCCGGCGCGGCGATGCCGCTTCTGATCCTCTACAGCCTTTCAGGACTATCGCTTGCATCGGTGGGTAGCTCCGAAGTAATCGCAGTGGAGATCATCAGAACGTTCGTCGGCTCAATTGGGCTCGTCGCCGCAGTGCCGATTACGACCTGGCTGGCAGCGACTCAAATGCACCGTTGGATGTTGGAGCGTCAGGCAGGGAGAGCGAAAGACGTTCCCTCCTCCTAGCTCACCTTGGCCGTGGCGTGATCCAGGGCCCAGTTCAGGGCGTAGTCGGCGACCTCCTCCCACCCGGGGATCGCGGGTAACAGATGTGGTCCGTCGAACTCCACGACTTCGGTGACGGACTTTGACTTGTAGTGCTTCGCGTTCGAATGCCCGACCTTGGGCGGAAAGAGGTGATCCTGCTTTCCAATGACGAATAGCAACGGGGGCCACGAGTCGTCGTGATAGTCGACGTAGTTATCGTCTTTGCCAGGGTGGATATTGGCGAGTGCGCTTCCCCAGAAGACTCTGCCGGAGGCCGGAATGTGGTATCGCTCGTAGAGCGCCAGGGACTCCTGTTCATCGAAAGTGTTTGTGAATACGTAGTGCCACTGCTCGGGAGTGAAGCCGACCGCCCGATGGCGGTTCGCAGGGTTCTTCAGGATCGGCCACCCGGATCGGATCTCCGAGAGTGGCACCACTTTGACGCCTTCCGTCGGCGCTGAGTTGATCGCCACCCCGACCGCGCCGAAGCCATGGTCGAGCAAGATCTGGGTGAACACCCCGCCAGCTGAATGGCCCATGATGATCGGAGGACGGTCGAGCTTGCCGATGATGTTTTCGAGCATGTCGATGATCTCCGGCACCTTGAGTTGCTCGATCGGTGTCGGATCTGCGCGCAGCGACTCGACCTCGACCTCGAACCCGGGATAGGCGGGGGTGAGCACAGTGAAACCTGCTGACTCGTAGCGGGCCTTCCAGTCCTCCCAACTCCTCGGGGTGACCCAGAAACCGTGGACGAGGACAATCGTGTCGGGCTTTGTGGATTCGGACATAGCAGTTCCTTTTCCTAGGGGTGCCTTCGGATGTGATGACCGCCTCGGAAGGTGCGAACGAGCGAACCTACGTCCAAGGATGGCGGAGTCGACAGTTCGCGAAAAGATTCTCAAACCCAGTTATGCACAAAGCCGGATACCAACGGAGCGATTGCGATAAAAAGCCCAGGTCAGATGGACTTTCCCCCTCCATCGCGATTTGCAAGGCGGGTCAAATCACAGTGGCGCTGGTGGGGGGAGAGGCGGACCTGTCCGCGTCGAGGCCCATGTCGGGCGTCAGGGCGAGGCCCTCCCTCTGATGGGTTGACCCTGCGTTTGTCGCTCGCATTGGCAACGTTACTTGCGACGACTTCAACGTGTCAGGCCCGCCCATACCACGGGACTAACCAGACCCCGAAGTGACTTTGCAAGTTCATTTGACAACGAATGACCTAAAACGCCTGGTCAGAGAGTTTCGCGCTCCCGGCAGGATTCGAACCTGCGCACCCGGCTCCGGAGAGAGGTCACGGTCAGCCGCTATCAGAATCGGTAAAAGCCCTGGTCAGAGGGATTTCTGGTCGCTCTATGGTTTGATTCGACCGGGTGCGTTTGGTTTGGGGATGGCTGGCCTCTCAAAGTGCGAGCTCTGAATCGAGAAGACTCACACCTGGTTTAGGAAACCTGCTTGGTCGGATGGTCTAGTGGAGGTCGATTCGGATCTGGACGTTGTCTTGGGCTGCCTTGGCGATGTCGCCGGGGTTTGGGTGGCGGTTCTCGTCGAGCTTCACACGGAAGAAGCGGGCGTCTCCTGGGTTGTGCCGTAGGTAGACGTCCAAGCCTGCGGCGATCTCCTCGGTGTCGGTGCACACATCGGCGACCCCGGTCAAAGTCTGACCTTTCACCACGACGGTCACCGGAGCACCACCGTGAAGATTCCGCCACCAGGAGAAGGGTGAGTAGCAGAACACTGTTTGTCCTTGCTGCATGTAGCCGACGGGGAAGTTGTAGGTCTGTCCTGTTTGTTTGCCCTTGAACTGGAGCATCATGAGCGTCTTGCTGCCGATCCCCCTGTTCAAGAACAGTCGCATGACGGGATTGATCGCCCAACGTGTGAGGAAATTGAATACTGGCCCGGCGAGCGTGCGCATCGAGGAGGTTGGTGTCGACTGGTTAGGTGAGGTCATTCGGCCTCCGGAGTGCAGTGCGTGGTACTCAGATTATAACTAGATATACTATGAGTATGTCAAGCTCAGCAGGTCGCCAGACACCGAAGCGGTCCTCACTCGGGTTGATGGTGCTCTGGCAGCTGATCGGTGAACCGATGCACACCTATCGCATGCAGAAACTGATCGAGGCCCAGGGAAAGCACCGTGTGGTGAATGTGCGCTCACCGGCGAGCCTGTATCAGACGATCAAGCGCCTGGAACATCATGGGCTGATTGAGGTCAAGGAGACGATCCGCGGCAGCAGCCAACCCGACCGGACGGTGTACACCATCACCGAATCCGGTCGAGACACAGCACGTGAATGGTTGCGAGAGATGCTGGTTGAAACCCGAGGCGACTATCCGGAGTTCATCGCTGCCGTATCGATCCTTTTCGTTATGTCGCCGGCAGAGGCACGAGAACTGCTCGAGGAGCGGGCGGAGCGAGTGGCGGCCGATCTCGCCGAGGCTGAAGTCGAGCTCGCTGCCAATCCGGGGCTTCCCGGGCTGTTCCTCTTAGACGAGGAGTATCGGCGCGCCGTGCTACAAGCCGAGTTGTCGTGGCTGCGAGGCGTCTCCGCCCAGATACGAGGTGGCCGGCTCACTTGGGACGAGGACTGGATCCGGGAAGTGGGCGCCAACTTCAATCCGACCAACGAAGATGAGGCCCGTCGGTAAAACGAAAACGAGAGAATGCGCCCCCGGCTGGATTCGAACCTGCGACACCCGGTTTAAGAAACCTGCTCTGTATTAGGACCTCTGAACACCCGAAAACGCCAATAAACATAGGGTTTGCGCGCTCTCTAGGTTTGGCTCGTTCCGGTGCTCAGTTCCTTTTGATCCTGAGTGGCCGTGGCGGTCCAGCCAAGGCGGCCCTTGGTGAAGTGCCGCGATGAGGATGGCGGGGATGATCGGGACTGCCAGGAGGATGAGGAACTCGATGTCTTCTCCAACGGGCAGGAAGGCCTCATGGAACTGGCTCTGGGTGGTGGCGTTGTAGGAAGCATGAAAGAGCCCGACGATGAGCAGGCTGCGATGGGTGTTGTTATAGAACCAGGCCACGATGACTCGGCTGGCCAGTTGAGGGATGAAGAGGACACCGAGGAGAACAAGGCCATCGACCACAGATTCCGTTTCGACGATGAATCCGGGAATGTGGAACAGGGCGAACGGGACCGCGACGATGGCGGCGGCTCGGAGCGGCGTGAAGCGGCCTTGGAGTCTGTCGAAGAGGAACCCGGTCCACCCCACCTCTTCGGCAAAATTGGAGAGCAGGAAGGCAAAGGCCAGGCTCGGGAGGATGGAAGTGAAGAATCTCGGCCAGTTCTCCGCCACCGCGGATCGCCGGAGCTGTGCCGCCCGAGGCGATGGCGAGCACCAGGGTAAGGACTGTCGGTCCCAACGAGGCAAGCAGGTACCAGCCGATCCCAACCCTCCAGCGCAGGCACCGTTGGACAAGGTCCCGTACCCCGCCTTTGCCGTGTACGGCCGAGGTGACGATGAAGGCCGGGACTGCGCTACCAAGGATGTGCGCGAGCAGGTCGTAGGGAGCGTGCCCATAGGGCAGCAGGTCTCGTCGGGTCAAGGCTGAGGACAGTGCGGCTGTCACGTTGACCGTGTAGACCATGATCAGGAACGCGGCGACAGGGTGGCGTCCAATCCACCGCCAAAGCGGCGAGTACCAGGCGGCGCTCGGTTGAAGGGCGTCTTGGGACATCTCAGTCCTCACGCTTCAAGCGACCAGAGGTCGGACGCTACTCGCGCATAGGAGGAGCGGGTCCTTGCGAGCTGGCGGCCCTATCAACTTTTTCGCAAGATCGGCCGATGGTCTTGCATGTCTACCTGGCGCGCTAGCCGGTCGGCCCATCTCAATGGGGTATCGGCCACGGCCGATGCGCTGTCGCACGCGGCCTTATCGCCTCCGAAGGTCGAGGTCGGCGGTTGGCTGGAGAACTGGACGAACAGGGTCTCCGATCTGGCACGTCTCAGAGAGGCTCATCCCATGGTCGATGCGGTCATTGACGAGGTCGATGTCAGGCGGATCCGGGTGGGAGACCAATGGCTTGCCGATTTTGCCTCATGCAACTACCTCGGGTTGGACTGGAACCCGGAGGTGATCGAAGCAATACCTGGCTATTTACGTCGTTGGGGTACACACCCCAGTTGGTCTCGGCTGCTGGGGAGCCCGATCATCTACGAGGAGATCGAAGAGCGGCTGACGAAGCTGTTGGCATGTGATGACGTCCTCCTCTTGCCGACGATCACCCACATCCACATGTCAGTGATCCCTCTATTGGCCGCCTCGGGAGTGGTCTTTCTCGATCAGCGGGCGCACAAGACCATCTTCGATGGATGCAGTGTCGCCCGGGGCAATGGAGCCACCATCCATCGCTTTCGACACAACGATTATGAGCACCTGGAACAGCTTTTGAAGTCAGACAAGCGTTCTCCGCGTGTCATAGCTACCGATGGTGTCAACTCGATGACCGGGAATGCGCCAGACACCCATGAACTGGCCCGCTTGGCCAGAGAGTACGACGCTTTGCTCTACATCGACGACGCCCACGGCTTTGGCATCGTCGGTCATCGGCATCCCAATGAGCTGAGCCATTACGGAATGTCGGGTGACGGTCTGATCCGACATCAGGGTGAGAGCTACGACAACGTCGTGTTCGTTGCGGGGATGTCCAAGGCGTATTCATCGCTCCTTGCTTTCCTCGCTCTCCCCACCCCGCTCAAGAACCTGCTCAAAGTGGCGGCGCCGCCCTACCTTTTCTCAGGACCGTCGCCGATCGCAACCCTCGCCACGGCGGCGGTCGGGCTCGAGGTCAACGAACGGCAGGGCGACCAATTTCGCTATGAAATCTGGCGGAAGACCAGATCGATCCTCGATTGCCTCGATGACCTGGGCATCTATACACCCAACACATCGGGGTTCCCCATCATCGAGATTCCACTGGCCCGTCATGAGGATATCGACGAGGTGGGCCGCTTTCTGTTTCACCAAGGTATCTATGTGACCCTCGCCGCATACCCGCTCGTTCCCAAACATGAGGTCGGGTTCAGGATCCAGGTCACCAGCGCCAACGATGACGACCAGATCGATCGGTTGTGCGAGGTCATCGTGGAGCTGGCCAGACGTTTTGCCTTTCAGGAACCAGACACGACCAGGCAAGTGAGCTGAATCATGGCCACCGGCGAGCTAAGGAGACTTCTCGGCACACCGGAGCCCGTGTCGCTGAGCTTTGTCCGCTCCAGGGAGTCAGGGTGGAAGATCTACTTCCTGGTCGGCTCCGTGGTGCTGGCCGGATTCCTCGTGATTCCATCATTGCGGGTTGGGCCCTTGTTCAACGTGATCGCCCTATCCGGTGCGCTCGCCATCATCTTCACGCTCAGGCGGCACCGTCCTGAGCAACGCATCCCCTGGCTTTTGGTTGCGGTAGGCCAAATCGTCTTCGTGGGTGGGGACATCATCACCTACAACTACGAGCGGTTCTTCGGTGGGGAGCCACCTTTCCCCTCGTTAGGAGACCTCTTCTATCTGACTGTGTATCCGTTCCTGGTGGCAGGGATTCTCCTGATGATTCGCCGCCGCAGCCCGGGTCGAGATCGGGCGAGCCTGATCGACTCACTGATCATCGGGTTCGGCGTAGGCACACTGTCGTGGGTCTTCCTCATCGCCCCATACCTCTATGACCCGACTCTGACTGTGTATCAGAAAGTGGTGGCCATGGCCTATCCAGTCATGGACCTGGTCCTCCTCACCGTCGCCGTCCGTCTCGGCATGGGGGCAGGCAAACGATCGGCTGGCTTCTACTTGATGATGGGCTCGATCGGAGTCCTATTCATCACCGATGTCATATACGGCTGGATCGTTCTGCACGGGGGCTACGACAACTCCACAGGATACCTGGAAGCGGGTTGGGGTTTGTTCTACCTCCTGCTGGGAGCGTCGGCTCTGCACCTGACAACACCGTTGATCGAGACCCCCGAGCCCGAGTACGAGCCAACTCAGCCGCGCCTCAGGGTCCTGCTTCTGGCGTGCGCCGCCTTGATGGCTCCAGCGGTGAACATTGTTCAGTCCTTGCGCGGGGAGGCCGTTGACGTCCCGATTGTCTCGGCAGCCGGGGCTCTGATGTTCATCTTTGTGCTGGTGCGCCTCAACGGTCTTATGGTGGACATAACCCAATATCGAAGGACCGCCCGGGCGCTCACCGAGGCCGAGGCGAAGTATCGATCACTGGTGGAAGGGCTGCCCGCCGTCGTGTATGTCGCCGACTTCGGCGAGCAGGGTGATTTCACCTACGTCAGCCCGCAGATCGAGTCCGTGCTGGGTTTCAGGCCAGACGAGTTTCAGACAGCAGCGTTTTGGAAGGATCGCATCGTCCCAGAGGACAGGGCGCGTGCCGTAGACGCCGAACTGCGCCTGGCAGCTGGCAATAGCCGGCTCGAGGTCGAGTACCGGATCCTCGGAAAGGATGGCCGGGAGGTCTGGATACGAGAGGACGCTGATGCAGTCCGTGACGAAAATGGCATTCCCCTTTATCTGCAAGGGGTGATGTACGACGTCACCGAGCAGAAGACCATCGAACAGAAATTGGTCAAAGCCCTCGAGACCGAGAAAGAGACCAACCGAATTCGCTCCGAGTTCGTTCTGATGATCAACCACGAGCTTCGCACCCCACTCACGAGCGTCGTGTCCGGCGCCGAGGTGATTGCCGACCTCGATCTGCCCGAGGACGACCGACAGATGATCATCGCGGACATGCTGCGGGACGGTAGACGACTGGATGGGCTGATCTCCCAGATGTTGACGGTCGCCCGCATAGAGAACAGCGGACTCAACTTCAGCCTCACCAGGACGGAAGTGAGCAGTGTCCTCGGGCGTATCAGACAGACGGCCGACAGCCGGCTCTACGCTCTGGACGACGCCTGGGCCGGCGACGCAGTGGTCAACACGGACCGCGACGCCCTTGTGCAGTTGCTCACTTCGCTCGCCGACAACGCCTTCACTCATGGGGCATCCAAGGTGGCGATCCAGGTCACCCCAACCCTCCGATTCAACCCTATGCACACTGTTGGGGTCCAACCACCCCAGACCTTGTTCTTCCTGGTCTTAGACAACGGACCTGGCATCGACCGGGAGTTCCTGCCTCGTGCCTTCGGGAAGTTCGAGAAGCACAGCAGGAGCTCAGGTACGGGACTCGGCCTCTATCTAGCGCGCCTCATGGTGGAGGCCATGCAAGGCGCCATCTCAGTCCACACCGGGCCCACCGGCACGATCATGGCGGTAGGGATCCCACTCGTGTCGGTCGACGGGCCTACCACGGATTCGGTTCCGGTCCTTGCGAGCAACGAGCACGATGCGACGGGTGCGTCTCCGCGACTGCCGCCGACATTGGCTGAATGATGGAGCCGGTGGTGGGCAAACGATCCGGCGCCTTCAGGCTCTTTCGACCTCTACGAATTCGGGACTTCAAGTTGCTTTGGACCGGACTGGTCGTCTCGCTCATCGGGGACGGCATGTTCTTGATCGCCCTGGCCTGGCAGGTCTACGAGCTTTCCAATTCCCCCAGCGCATTGGCAATCGTCGGGGTGTCGATGTCGGTATCCCACGTTCTGTTCCTGTTGGTCGGTGGTGTGATCACTGATCGACTGGATCGGAGGATCGTGATGATGGGCGCCGACGTGGTCCGCGGGACGGCGGTAGCAGCTCTGGGCATCCTTACATTGAGCGGGAACATCGAGCTCTGGCATATCGTCGCTCTGGCGGCTGTCTACGGGGCCGGCAATGCCTTTTTCGGCCCGGCATTCGATGCGATCGTCCCAGACGTGGTCCCCCCTGATCAGCTGACACAGGCGAACGCCATGGACCAGCTCGTCCGGCCCGCCGCGTGGCATATGGCCGGGCCGGCCATTGGGGGAGTCGTTGTAGGGGTGCTGGGTGCGGGGGCTGCCTTCCTCATCGATGCCGGCACGTTCGCCGTCTCCATCTGGGCACTGTCTTTGATCAAGTCGAGACCCAGCCAACAATCTGAAGTGAGGGACGGATCGCTGTTCGGGGAGGTCGCTGAGGGTTTCAGATACGTGCGACAGCGGGTTTGGCTATGGGGCACATTCCTCGCGGCGACCGTTGCCTACCTCGTCTTCCTCGGCCCGATCGAAGTGCTCTTGCCTTTTGTCGTCAGAAACGAAATGGGTGGTTCGGCCACGGACCTCGGATTCGTCCTTGCGGTGGGAGGCGTGGGCGCCATCGGAGTTGCGATGCTCATCGGTGCACGAGGGATTCCGCGCAAGAACATGACGTTCATCTACATCACGTGGACGATCTCGACGTTGGCTGTAGCCGGTTACGGTCTGGCCAATGTTCCGTGGCAGGCCATGATCGCCGCGTTCATCTTCGGCTCGTTCGAAGCGGCTGGTCTGATTGCATGGATCACGACGAAGCACCGGTTAGTTCCCCGTCACCTACTTGGGCGAGTGTCCAGCTTGGACTGGTTCATCTCAGTCGGTCTCCTGCCTGTCTCATATGCAATGACGGTCCCAGTCGTGGAATTCCTAGGTCCCAGATCGACCTTGATTGGTGCCGGGGTCCTGGGGGCAGCCGCCACCCTCGCATTCCTCTTCCTTCCTGGCATGCGTGATCCTGAGGAGCTCCAAGAAGTTGGCACTGAGGTCGAATTGACCATTGCTTGACCAAGGAAACTACCGCGATCAGCGGCCTGCTGAGAAGTCAATGAAACAAGGGGAAGTGACGATCGGCGCCCTCGGCAGGATTCGAACCTGCGACACCCGGTTTAGGAAACCTGCTCTGTATTCGGGTCTCAGACACCCGAAAACGCCAATGAACATGGGGTTTTCGCGTTCTCTAGGTTTGGCGCGTTCCGGTGCTCAGTTTTGGACGGGAACGTAGTTCTGCCGCCCACGCGGCGGGGCTCGCTTTGTCGTTCGACCGTGCTCAGCTGTCCGGTTGCACCGCGATGGCGGGGCGAAATGCAGGGGTGTCGCCGAGAGCTACGAGGAGGGTTAGGAGAAGATGGCCAGGTCGAACTTGTTCCTCGGCAGGCACCGGAGTGGTTCCAAGGCGGCCGCTTGACGTGTCGAGAAGCGTGGCCAGGGCGTCTTCGGCGAGTTCCTTTCCGATCGCGGAGAGATGCTACTCAGGAGGAGCAGTTGCCGGGATCGGGGCATGTCGAGCCGTTTGATGAGACCGGCCTTTCGGCAGGAATCGGTCATGCCACCCAGGTTAAGCAGGATGCGTCTCGGCCGCTCTGACGTCCCGCTGATGAGGCGGTCTCGATACCGGTCACGTGGATCTGAATCAGAGACGCCAATGACGCAGGGGATGGCGATCGACCAGCACTGAGCCATCGAGGTTCCGGTCCGGCACACGTAGCTTCGCCGGAGCGATGGCTTGCTTCGAGATTGGTGAATCGGCCACCGGGCACGATGGTTCGTGACACAGTGGCCGATCGTAGTGCTCAGTCCTCGAGTGAAGCGACGAACTCGGGAACGAATTGTTCCCAGAGCGCCATGGGCTCCGCTCTCCAGAGGGGGGGCCGATCGAACGTGGCTGCATAGTCGGCTCAGGGTGATTCTCGAGCACCCAGTTTCCGAATGGCGTAATGACCTCTCTCAACCCCTAGGTGAATGCCCTGTCTCTCGATAATGACCACGTCTCGATCCCGTCGGACCCGAATGTAATACGAACCGGTTGACGGGGGCGGAAGGTGCGACCCCGAGGGCGCGGCTCAGGTCATTCTGCCCGAGTACGGGCAATGAACCACACACGGCTCCACCTCGACGCAGGTATCGGACTCGTAGGTCGGACCGAGGATCCGCTCGAACTCGATCCGAGCCGGTAGTTCACCCAGGTTGGTCTCGTCCCAGTCGCTCTCCGACCACCACATCATCGGCGAGCAATGACAGCACGGTGTCGACGTCGTGTTAATTCGTGGCGACCATGTACGCCTCGGCGATGCCGACCGGGCCGGCCACCGGGGCTGGATTCCGGTTCGCTAGGGCGAATGCGGCGACCGCGACCACCACCATTACTCCGGCCAGCGCGAGGCCAGGTGCGAATCGTCGTCGGTTTGAGCCCTCCCGCTTGGGCTCGATCGTCTTCACTTCACTCATAGCACTGCTCCTCTCGGATTCGTCTCTGAGGGCACCGATGTCCACCGGGTCGATCGGGTCGAGCAAGTCCAATGACGGCACCGGGTTGGCCCGAGCGAACAGGACTGCGACTTGGTCTTCGATGGTCATGATCCACCTCCTTTCAGAGCAGCGGGGGGAAGTTGTCCTTGGTCAGTTTCAGGTACTCATTTGCGAGGTTGCGACGGGCGCGAAAGGCCCGTTGTTTCACCGTGCCCGGCTCTAGCCCGAGCACGATGGCGGCATCGGCGTGCGACAACTCCTCCCACAAGGTGAGCCGTAGGATCTCCTGGTCGATCGGTCTGAGTCGGGCAGCGGCTTTGATCACTGTCTGACTTTCGCTGCGACGGACCAATACGAGGTCGGGTGTCGGGGGTTCCACCTCTGCCAGACCTTGAAGCTTTTCGAGTAGACGCCGGCTGCGGGCGCTACGCCTCCATTGGTGGGACAGGACCCGAAAGGCCACCCCATATAGCCAGGGCAGCGCTGCTTCTCCATCTGGCACCTGGTCGATTTTGCGCCAGGCCACGAGGAATGTCTCGGCGACCGCGTCGGCAGCCTGAGATCCCGGACTTCGTCGAGCGCAGTAGGCGTGGACTTTCCTGCCGTATCGACCGTAGAGCTCGGTGAATTTCAGTTCCTCGTCCGACATGGAATGCTCGGCTCGGTTTCCGACCTTCATCACAAACCTCTACGCCCGCCTGATCCGCCCAGGTCACCCTTTTTCTTGGGTGACAATTGGCATCTGCCGGGCATGTAACGCTGAGAGCAATCGGGGGGTTGCGCCGAGGGTCCCACGTCCCGGGCGTGGGACCAACGGTCAGCCGTTTCGGAGGCTACGTACCTTCGACACCACGTACACAGCCACCACGTCGGTTGAATAGGTGGGCGGAAACGGCCAACGCGGAGAACCCCCGACCGGCCTGATCTTGCGGTGATTCGAAGCTCCGGGTTGGAGCCCTCGAATACATCCATGTCGACATCTATTAGCTCAGCAAGCTCGACGATGCATCGCCTCTCGGACCGGATCGGTGACAGTTATGGGGAACCCGTAGTCGGCGCTCTCGGCAGGATTCGAACCTGCGACACCCGGTTTAGGAAACCTGCTCTGTATTTGGGTCTTAGGATGCCCGAAAACGCCAATGAAGATCGGGTTTTCGCGTTCTCTAGGGTCGGCGCGTTCCGGTGCTCAGTTTGACCCAGCTGAGGATCAGGTCGCAGTCTCAGCTAAGTGGGTGTGGGTTACTGACAGGAACGTCGCTTGATGCTGGAGGAGCCGCGGAAGAGTCCCACCACCGTGACGTTGCGGGAATATCAGGTGAAGACGCTAACGCCGCCCGGTCCGACTAACAGACCCACCACGATCAACACGATTCCCCATAACATTTGACCGCGGAAGATGGCTGCGATCCCTGCGATCACCAGGATGACCACGATAATCCAAAGGATTGTTGCCATTGGTTCGTCCTCCCAGACTTGAAGTGACAATCACGTACCCGGCACGTTGGGTCAACAAACAGCGATCTCACCACTCGCGACACGCCAGCAAATCCGTACGACTGAGAGACAAACGGACGGAGCCCCTTGGGATGCCCACCCCCACCCCAAGGAACTCCGTCGTGTGGAACCGAGCCAATAGCGGACATGGACTCCTGTTCAGGTACTCATTTTCCCGAATACCAGGCCACGCGAACAAGAGCGCGAAATTTTCTCCGACCGTGGGCTCTGAAATTTGGGCCGTCAGGTTCCGGGGTGTTCCTCGCGATCAGCCGCCGGTCGGTACGACAGACGGCCCCGGGTGATGACCGCGATGAGTATGGCGGCGATGATGATGACGCCGTTGAGTATCAGGAATCGATCCTCGGCGGTGGCCGGGATGAACTCTTGCGTGAAGGGTCCGTTGGTGGTGTTGAACGCCGCATGGAACAGACCGACCAGGAACAGGCTGCGGTTTGTGTTGTTGTAGAGCCATGCCACCAACACTCGGCTGCCTAGTTGGGGGATGGCGAGGAGGCCGAACACCAAAAGGGTTTCCTGGGTCGAACCGGTCTCCTCATAGAAACCCGGCAAATGAAACAGGGCGAATGGGATCCAGACCAACAGGCAGGCTTTGAGCGGGCCGTAGCGATCTTGCTGCCTGTCGAAGAGAAACCCGGTCCATCCGATCTCCTCGGCCAGGTTGGAAAACAGGGCAAAGAGCAGGTACGGCAAGACCAATGTGAACAGGGACGGCCAATTGTCCTCCAACGCCTCCAGTGGAGCGGTGCCCAATAGGGCGGTGGCGGCCAGAACTGCTGCGACCGGTACGAAAAAGATTGCAAAGAAATACCAGCGGACCCCCACCCGCCACCGGAGGGTTCGGCGGGCTAGGTCCCGCACGCCGTCCCGACCATGGACGGCTGCCACCACCAGGAAAGCAGGGAGAGCCGACCCAAGGTAATGGCCCAACAAGTCGTAGGGGGCGAAATCGAACGGCAGTAGGTCTCGTCGGGTCAGAATCGACGGCAACGTCACTGCAATATTGACCCCGTAGACCATGACCAGGAACGCCGCCACGGGATGGCGGACCACCAAACGGCGGATAGAACCGCTCATGGCTGGCTCCGGAGCCAAAGCTCCGTTGAGACGGGCTGGATGGTTCGACCAAGGACCAGAATGGGACCGGAGACCACCGCCCTCTGGTCCACCTGTTTTCGAAGCACCGCGGCCAGTGCCATCGAGATCGACAGCACGGCGACGCAGCTCACCGAGGCGAGTGTCATGACGGCGTCTCCCGCAGCCACAGCGACAGCGATTCGGGCTGCATGGCGGCGCTGGCCGTGTGAATCAGATCACGGCCTAGGTCTTCGATCTCCGGGTCGGACCGGAGCCTGACGGCGAATGCGTCTACCACTTGGACGGCGTCGTAGTGCCTTCGGTTGAATCGGCGATCCACCGAGGTCTGAATTCGACGACGGAGGGGGTTGAAAAGCGCCGCTACCGCCAAGGTCGAGCCGGCCACGGCCAACCCACCTTGGCCCGGGACGAGTCTCCTCAACACGAAGACAGCCCCGACGTAAGCGACGACAAGCACGGCCGTGACTAATCCATACCCGATGGTGCGAGAGATGATGCGGTCGATGGCGTAGAGCCGGTAACGGAGGATGGCGACCGCGATCGTGATTGGGATGAAGGTCAACAGCAGCCCGAAGGGGAGGACCGAACCACCGAGGAGGTCATCGTGTCCCAAGACGGACACCCACATGACCTCCCCCACCAGAGTCCAGGCCAACATCAAACCGACCGCGAAGCTGAACCATTTGAGCTGGAGTCGCTCCACTCCTTGCGATCTCCGGAACCGCACCGTCATGGAGGCAACGGCGCCGACAAACGCAGCCAGGATGATCCAACTTGGCATCTCATAGAGGACGCTCCCGTTTTCATCTATTAATCCTTCGACTCCCAGTGGGTTCTCGGTTGAGGGGATCTCACCGAGGATCGTGGCCTCGTAGCGCTCCTGAAAGGCTGATGCCAAGACCAAACCGAGGACCGCTACCACACCCAACATCGCCACCCACCGCCAGCGTCTGGTCGGCGGACGTCCATCGGGGAAGAGGAGCGGCAGGAAGACAAAGACCCCACCGACCACCGGCCACCAAAACCAGTTGGAAAACCACACGAGCCAGGCCAGGAGGTCACTGGCCACAGCTTCGGACTGGGTGACGGCCAAGACATACTCGTTTGCCGTTCCTCCGAGGAGGGCTAACACCCCTATTCCGGCCAGCAACCAAGCGAGGCGGTGGCCGGGACGCCTGTAGAGAAGCAGGGCCCCCACCAGCCCGAAGGCGGCGATGCCGAGCCCGATTGCCCGCTGGCCAAGGAGATCAGACTCGCCTCGGGAGAGCTGCATCCAATCGGTATAGATCGATGCGGCCACCACCAGGATTAGGACACCAACCGCTGCCAGAGTCGAGATCCAGCTTCTTCGTGCCGTTGTTGTTTCTCCTGTCGAGCGTTATCTAACCGATGGTCGCTCCGAAATCGTTACGAGATGCTCACTTGCCCTCGCCCGAGCCGCGACGCCTAGTCGCATCAGGGACAGGGCGAAGAGGCCCAGCCCGAGGTAGAACCCGAATCCAGCGAAGAAGAACAGCTCGCCAAAGGGGAAAAGGTTCGTAGCGGCATCCAGTCCTAAGCCCAGGGGCAGACTCACCGCGAACACGACCGCGGCCCACCGAGGCCCCGTTCGGGCCCGCCACACGGCCGCGCCCACAGCGCCGCGCCGGCGAGGAAGACGTATCCCGCCACCACCAAAGGGAAATAGAGCCAGGCTGGCTCCAGGCCCAGGGTGGCTGTAACGGCGATGCCGATGACCATAAGGGACAGCAGGGCCCCGGCACCCGTTGCGAGGACGAGCGCACCGACCGTGCCCAGGCGCCCATCGCGAGGCCGCCAGGCGGCGTGGAGCTCTCGGGTGGCCAGGATCAGCAGCGCCGCAGCCGGTGCCAGGGCCAGCCATAGGCCGGCCCAGGCCATCGGGCCGATCAGGGCCACGACCACCAGTCCTCCGGCCGCGAGGGCGGCGATCCCGCCTCTTTGAGCGTTCTGGTTCATCGCCATCCTTCTCATGCCCCCGGGACTGGCACTTCCAGAGGGTCGCTCCACCGGCTCGTCGGTTCGTCGAAGACCGCGCCCAGGACCCGATTCGCCAGTTGGACCCCCGACTCCAGGGTGAGCAGCCGCGTGTTGACGAGCATCGCCACCGTCAGGTCGTCCTCCGGGAAGTCGGCCAGCACGCTGACGAATCCGTTGACCACTCCGCCATGGGACAGGGCGGGGTGTGCCCCGAACTCGCGGATCTGGAGCCCCAGCCCATACGGCACCCTGGTGCCGTCGGCCAGCACCGTGGGCTCGGACATCTCGCGATATGAGACCGGGTCCAGGAACAACCGGAGCAGCCCGGGCCACCGGGCCAGGTCCGCCGCCGTCGAACAAAGCCCTCCTGCCGACGACACCATCTCCATGTTGATGGGGGCAGGGTCGACTAACGCCGGGGGCCGACCGAGGCGGAGGGCCCGAGGCCAGTTGCCATACTGCAGGTCGTATCCATGAGCCCATCGATCGTCGCGTAGCTGCACATCGGGGCAGAACGAGGTCTGGTCGAGTCCGAGCGGCCGGAGGATCTCGTCCGTCACGTAGTCGGAGTAGGTGGACCCGGTGACCTGCTCGATCACCACCCCGGCGAGCATGTACCCGACGTTGCTATAGGAATGCCCCGTCCCCGGCTCGAAGTCGAGCGGCTGCAAAGCGACCAGGTCTATGACCTGGTCCCGGGTGTATCCCACGCCACCGACCTCCTCGAGGATGGGGAAAACCGCCACATCAGACAGACCCGAGGTGTGCGACAGGAGGTTGCGGATCGTGATCCGCCGGCCAGAGGCCGGGTAGTCGGGCAGGTAATCGCTGATCCGATCTTCGAGCGAGAGTTTCCCCTCCTCGGCAAGGTGGAGGATCGCGGCCGCCGTGAACTGCTTGGTGATTGAGGCCAGCCGGTAGATGGTGTTCGCGGAGGCCGGGACCTCGTCGGCCAGGTCCGCATACCCGTAGCCCTTGGCCAGCACCGGTTGGCCGCGGTCGACGACAGCGACGGAGAATCCGGCGGCGAGGATCTCGCGCTGGACGGCGGCGGCTGCTGCGTCCATCCGGGCCCCGAGTGCGGCGTTGGCGTCGACTGCAGTGGTGGAGATCTCGTCTCGGCCTGTCGCGACGCAGCCCGAGAGGACCAGAACGAGGATCAGGGAGAACCGCCACCTGCAGGGTCGCAAGGGTTCAGCCGCGGTCGCTGATCGCCTCGTCGTGTTCAAGTCGAGGTCCAAGTTGTGCCGTTACAGTTTCTCCCGTCGAGTGTTATCTAACCGACGGCCGCTCCGAGATCGTTACGAGATTGCACCGTTGAGGCAGTCTCACAACATCTGCCTAGTAGACCTCCTCGGCCGGAGGCACGGTCTGCTCCGCCGACTCCGGGCGATTCGAGCTCCTTGCCTGAGGCCCCACACCCGCCAGTATCTCTGACGCCGTGAGCGTTCCGGGCATGGGCTGAACGGCTCAAACACCGCGGGCGTGGCCGCTCGCTATGGTCGACAGGACGACGACCCGGACCGGAGGACGAGCGGTGCAGCTGGCGGTCTTCGGCAATCAAAGGGCAACCCTGCCACCGGACTGGACCAGGGAAACCGCCGTTTCGATCCTGGGCGACGTCCGCCTCGACGCGTCTGCCGGCGCCGGACCGGACGCAAAGCTCACCTTCATCGGGATCTTCGGGGATCTGATGGTTACGGTCCCCGCCGCCAGCAAGGTGCGGACGAGCGGGTTCAACATCTTCGGTGACCCTCGCGTCGAGGTTTCCCAAGGAGGGGGACCGGAAGTCAGCGTCCAGAGCTACAGCCTATTCGGCGACGTGACGATCACCGACCGATCGGTTTGACCGCGTTACAACGGTTACCAGCCACATCGTCGGCTCCTACCGACGGCGGCACACGTTCAGAACCAGCTGGGATGAAGAGGTGACATGCAAGCCCGACCTCACGGACCCAACCTGATAGCCGCCATCGTCTGCTTCACATTGTCGGCGGCTCTCGCCGTTGCCTCCGTCCTCTTCGTGGTCGTCACCATGCGGGAGTATGGGCCCGGAGAGGGCTTCGCCGACGTGGCCGGCCAAAGCTTGCCATTCGCTATCGCGGGGTTGGTCGTGGCGGTGCTCTTGGTCTGGGTGGGAAGGCGCCTTCTCCGAGCTGCCCGGCAACCGGAGGGGAGGTGATTGAGCATGGGCGCCAATCACCCCGAACGCTTTCCGATCTGCATCGGTAGACCGGGTCAAAACGGTGCCGGGCCTGACCCAGTTACTGCCGCGGTGCGGAGGGTTCCTTCGTGGACCGGCTGCAGATCGATCGTCCAGGACGCCTCCTCTTCCAGGTCGACCTCTCCTTCAGATCCGTTCTCAAGCCGTATCCGAGTCACCTCGGTCCAATCGGGCCCGTCGAACAAGGGTGCCTGCACGTGCCCTCCCCACGAGCGGTCCGCGCCGTTGAGACTTGCCGTAACGAGGTCCACCACATTTCCTGCATGATCGATCAGCTCGGCCGGTCCTTGGTATTCGAATGTCATGGCGTCCCACTTTCCCGACCGTGACCCCTACAAACCGTGTATCAAACGGGTGACGGAGCCAGGAACGTGCCTCCTTCTACCAGCAAGTGGCTCGAGTCACGTGACCGGCGGCGGCCTAGTCAACTGCCACCTGGGTAGGTTCGGTCTCAGCGGAGATGGGTTGTGGCATAGATTTCGGCCCGATTGTTTTTCGCGATGTGCTGCGAATAGACGGAAACCCCCCGGGTGTCCGAGCCGGGAGGTTTCCCTTTTGGGGTCCGGGGAACCGCCGAAAGGAGGGGGGCGGCATGGGTTCCCATCAACCCATTGGTCACTTTCCCGAATGCGTCCCGTTGGAATCAGCATTTCTGATAGTCCAAAGAAACCCCTCGGGTCTCCGTCAGCGGAGGGGTGTTCTGTGGCCCGGCAACTTCGAGTATTGGGTGGGGACCGCCCAGATTGTAACGGGCTTTGGAGTACTGTCATCACCCCGACTGGGGTGGCGGGCGCTTCACTTGGAATGCTCGCCGAGCGGGCTGGACCTCGTCTCATTTGGGCGATCACGCGGTTTCCGCACGCACGTTGCCAACTCCGGCCCGTTGTCCATAGGCCATCGCGATTCTCCCTTCAGATAGACGCCCACTCTCTTCTCTTCATGTTGGTCAGAGAGTTGCCGCTCCCGGCAGGATTCGAACCTGCGCACCCGGCTCCGGAGGCCGGCGCTCTATCCCCTGAGCTACGGGAGCCCGAGGGCGACGATTCTATCGACGGCTCTGCCTCTACCCTCCGCCTCGTGAAGTACGTCTCGACCAAGGGTGAGGCCCCGATGTTGGACTTCCGGGGCGTGCTCGTTGCCGGCCTGGCTTCCGATGGGGGGCTCTATGTGCCCGAGGAGGTCCCTCGCTGCCAGAAATCTGGATGGACTGGTCATATCAACAGGCGGTCACGGCCACTCTGACCCTGTTTGGTGCAGAACAGGTCGGACCGTTGGTCATCGAGGCAGCCTCCAGATTCGTTCCCGAAGTGGTGGCCCCGGTGGTCGGTCTCGGCGACCGATACGTCTTCGAGCTGTTCTCGGGCCCGACTCTCTCCTTCAAGGACCACGCCTTGCAGGTGCTCGCAGGCTTGTTGGACCGTGAGGT
>CAWHEU010000027.1:0-73308 GCA_963828465.1 uncultured Acidobacteriota bacterium
TGGCCGAGGCCACCTCCAACGCCCGGCTCCTGACCGTCTCATCGAACGTGGAGGAGGCAACCAGCTCGTCGACCAGACGCCACTCCAGAGGCGCGCTTGCCCTTGATCCCCTCCTCCACCGTGCAGAACACATCGGCGCGATCGCGACGGACGTGCCGCTTGTCGATCAATCGGGTGAGGCCACCAGTCCCGGGCAAGACCCCGAGCAGCGGGACTTCGGGCAACGCAACCGACGACGAGCCGTCGTCGATGAGCATGATGTGGTCGGTGGCCAGGGCGAGCTCATAGCCGCCGCCGGCGGCATTTCCCTTCAAGGCCGTGAGGTATCGCTGACCGGAGTTGGCGGTGGCGTCCTCGATGGCGTGGCGGGTCTCGTTGGTGAACTTGCAGAAGTTGACCTTGAGCGGGTGCGGCGAGACGGAGAGCATTCCGATGTTGGCCCCGGCGCAGAAGACCCGGTCGTTCAGCGAGCCAATCACTACCGCCCCCACCTCCGGGTGTTCGAAGCGGAGACGCTGCACCGCGTCCGCCAGTTCGATGTCCACGCCGAGGTCGTACGAGTTCAGCTTCATCTCGTAGCCCTCGTGGAGCCCGCCTGCCGGGTCCACATCCATGTCGAGGAAGGCGACCGGCCCCTCGAAGCGGAGCCGCCAGTGGCGGTACCGGCCTGGATCGGTCTGGAAATCGATCACCAACCGATCCTACCCGACCGGTCAGTCAGTTGACTCAGTAACCCCAGACGTCGTGAGCCACCTCGACAGTGCGAGCCAGCTTCCGCCATTGGTCGTCGGGGCTCAGCTTGTTGCCGTGGACAGTGGACGAGAACCCACACTGATGACTCAAGGCGAGCTGGTCCAGCGGCACATATTCCGCCGCCTCCTCGATCCTCTTCTTGACCTCGTCGGCGGGCTCGACGTCGGGAAGCTTCGAGCTCATCAACCCGAGGACCACCGTCTTGTTGGTCGGGACGAATCGGAGGGGTGCGAAGTCGCCGGAGCGCTCGTCGTCGTACTCGAGGAAGAAGGCGTCCACGTCCATCTCGTTGAACAGGATCTCTGCCACCGGCTCGTACCCGCCCTTGGTCACCCAGGCGCTCTGGAAATTGCCCCGACACAGATGGATCGCGGCGACCATGTCATCGGGGCGGCCCGAGAACGCGTCGCTGACGAGACGGCTGTAGAGACGGGTCAGGTCGTCCGGATCGTCCCCCCTCGCAGCAGTCCGCTCCCGCACCTCCGGGTCGCAGAGATAGGCGAGGTTGGTGTCGTCCATCTGGATGTATCTGGCCCCTCTCGAGGCCAGGTCGGCGATCTCCTCCCGATAGGCGGCGGTGAGATCATCGAAGAACTGCTCGAGATCCGGGTAGACGTCCTTGCTGATCCCCTGCCGGCCACCCCGGAAATGCAACATCGACGGGGCAGGGATCGAGACCTTGGGAGTCTTGGTGACCTGGGACGCGAGATAGTCGAAATCCGGGCCCTGGATGGGCCGGGCGTGGCGGATCGGGCCGTCGACCCCCATCGTCGGCGGGGAGAACTCGATCTCGGAACCGTCCAGACGATGGAACCTGGCGAGGAAATTGCCCTCGGTGACCGTCACCCCATCCAATTGCTCCAGGAAGTCGACATGAAACATGAAGCGCCGGAATTCGCCGTCGGTGATGCCCTGCAGGCCGATGTCCTCCTGCTGTCGCACCACTTCGGCAATGGCTTCGTCTTCGACCTCTCTCAGCTCCTCAGCGCCGATATCGCCTTCGGCGCGTTGCGCCCGGGCGTCCACGACAGTCTTGGGCCGAAGGAAGCTGCCCACGTGGTCTGCTCGGAACGGCGGCCGGTCGCTCATGTCGTCTCCTTGCTCATCCGCGATGATTGCCGAGATTAACGCCCGGTATTTTGACGGTCATTGCCCGGTCCGGGATATCACAAAGGCCTCGTCGTTGAACCAAACCCCTTCGTATTCCTGGATGACTGCGCGGGTGGCCGGCACATAACGACCGCTTTCCACCGCCTCGGACAGCCGCTCCTCGTCGATCTGGGCTACGTAAGTCGCTGCGTTCCATGCAGCGACGATCAACGAGGTACCGATGTGCTCCTGCACCTCCGACGGCATGGCGTGCAGGTCGTAGCGAAACACCGCCTCCTCGTCGGACGCCGGCTCGAAAATGAGATCCTCGTCGCCGGGCTCGACGAAGTGATCCGCCGCGGCCGCCGCCAGGACGTGCCGGTTGGTCTGAAACGGGTTCTCCTCGGGCCAGACCCCATTGACGATCTCGAGGCCCGGGTCGTTTCCATGAGAGTGGACCACCACCATCCGGCCACCCGGGGCGAGCACCCGCGCCAGGGGGACCACGACCGTCTTCATCTTCTGCTCGACGCTGGTGCGAGCCCGGTATGGCTGAGAGGCGATGATCAGCTGATAGCTCAGGCCCGGACCCGTGCCCCGTTTCGGTATCACATCGCCGAGGATGAATTCCCGGTCCTTTCGATAGAGGACCAGCACCGAGGGACGTACGTAAACGGGATTACCCGTCTTGGGGCTGGTGCGAACGGCCCAGTCGTCGGCCAGCGCGTCGTAGAGACCTCTGATCTGACGGGAGAAGTCGAATGCCGTCGTGCCTTCGAGAGGCACCGTCGTCCACGTCATCTCGGTTCCGGCCTCATCTCGTAGGGGAGTCAGGTGGGGGGCTTCGCGGTAGGACATGTTCGTCACCACGAAGACCATCTCCGGGTGCTCGAGAAAGCGATCGGCCAGTTTGTCTAGTGAGATCCTCACGTCCTCGATGCTGATCTCCTTGCCCACTATCAGCCAAGGGACGTGGGGAAAAGCTCGATGCAACCTGCGCAGCAGCTCGGTCAGGACCGTGGCATCGCCCATGCCGGCATCGAGCACCTGGAGCGCCTTGCTTCCCGGAGCGATCCGATCGAGCTCGGCTCCGATTCGCCCGGCCACGACAGGCTTCTCGTTGGTCGCGGTGCTGAACAGGAGGTAGGCGGCGCGGGAATCGAAGAAGCGGGCCGTCATCGATCCGTGGGATCGGAGACCGGTGGTGTGCCGTGGGTGTGAAACGACTCGATCGTCTTCAAACCCCAGGCCTGGCCCTTGGCCCGGTCGGCTTCGGTCCAGGTGATCAGCTCCCAGTCGGGCGCCAGGACCAATCGGGCCCCGGCGTTGACGATCTCGATCCGGTTGCCACCGGGCTCCCACACATAGAGGAAGAAGGTCTGCTGGATGGCGTGCTTGTGGGGGCCGGTCTCGATGAACACGCCATGCTCGAGGAAGATGTCAGCGGCCCGGAGGATGTCCTCACGCTGGTCGACCGCGAACGCAACGTGATGCAGACGGCCCGGGGTGCCGGTCCAGTCATTGGTGTAGACCACGTCATAGCCCTTGTTGGAGAAGGTCATCCAGATGGCTGCGATCGCCCCACTGTCGAGTTGGATCTGCTCGGTGGGGAGGGCTCCAAGGACGGGCACTACGAAGTCTCGGGTGCCCTCGACATCGGCCGCCAGGAAGTTGACATGGTCGAGGCGGCGCACGCCGACCCCATGGCTGGGCCGACGCTGGGCCTGGTTCTTGAGTGCGGGAACCGCGCCCTCCGGCGGGGTGTATCGCTCGGCTTCGAAGTAGATCTCCCAGTCGTGCCCGTCGGGGTCGGCGAAGGCATAGGTGGCCCCCCGACCCGGCTGGCCCTCGACCCAGCCCCTCCCCAGACCGGAGGCTTCGATCTCCTCCACCCGCCTGTGTAGAGCTTCCTCGTCGACTACCCGGACACCGACACGCCCGATGCCGGCCTCCGCTCTGGCGGTCAGCCTGAGGCTGAACCGCTCGTAGTCGTCCCAGGTGCGAAGGCACACAGTGTCGTTGGCCGTTTCGACGGGAGTCATCGAGAGAACATCGGTGAAGAAGCGGGCGCTCTCCTCGAAGGTCGGCGTGAACAGCTCGACGTATCCGAGCTGGGCGATGTCACGGTTCGACCGCATCCGGCTCCTTCATGCCCATTTCTTACCCAGTTTCACTCATTTCGCCGTCGTATCAGATCCCCCAGGGTCGGGATGATGCCCCGGGGCACCCACAGGAACAGGGCGATGATGAGCGCCCCGTAGACCAACAAGCGGAGCTGGCCCAGATCTTGGATCAGCTCGTTGATGACGGTGAAGACAGCCGCGCCCAGAACGGGGCCGAAGAGAGTGCCGATGCCACCGAAGGCCAGCATCACCATCGTCTCCACGTCGACCTGGGCAAACCCGTAGGTGGTGGGGCTGATCGTGCCCTCCGTGAAGGCGAAGAGCGATCCGGCCAGACCCAGCATGGCGGCGCCGATCACGGCGGCAATGACCCGGTATCGAGCCACGTTCACTCCGGCCAGCTCGGCCGCGACCTCGTCGTCACGCAGGGCGCGGAAGGCCCAGCCGATGTGAGACCGCCGCAGCAGGCCGTGGGTCAACAGGAAGATGAGTACCAGCGCCAGCATCAGGTAATAGGGCGGGATCGTCTCCCGGAGGAAGGTGTCCGCTCCGGTCTGGATGTGAAAGCCGCCGTCGCCACCGGTCACGCCCGCGGCTCCGAGCAGGAGATTGCCGAACACCAGCGAGAAGATCAGGGTGATGATCCCGGTGAAGATCACGCCCAGCGAACGGCGGACTGCGATCCAGCTGAGCAGCCCGCCAAAGACGCTCGATGCCAGGGTGGCCAGCAGAATGCTCAGAAGTAGGGGCAGCCCCACCCTGTCGGCGAGGATGGCAGATCCATACCCCCCGATGCCCGCCAGGGCCCCGACGCACAGAAAGAGCTGTCCCGTGCTGCCGAAGATCAAGTTGAAGCCGACGGCGTAACAGGCGAAGGTCAGCCCGAGGACGGCCACGCCCATCATCACGCGGGAGTCGCCGAGCCAGAGCGGTATCAGGGAGAGCAGAGCCCCGACCAGGGCGATCGGCCAGAGCAGCGCCAAGAGTGAGCGCGACGCCCGTTGCTCCGTCCCACCGACGACGGCGGTCCCGGTGCCCTCGGTGTAGTCCTCGATCATTCCTTGACTCCGAGAAGTCCCGAGGGCCGGATGAGAATGGTCACCGCTGCCGCAACGAGCAGGATGATCAGGGAAAGCACGGTGCCGATGGAGGAGGCGGCGAAAGTGCTGATGATCCCCAGGAGGATTCCGGCGAGGATGGCGCCCCCGACACTCCCCAACCCGCCCACCACGGTGACGATCAGGGCGGAGACCGTCAGTTCGAAACCTGCCGTGACCGCGACAGGGGTCACCAAGGAGCGGGTCACCGCCACCAGTGCTGCCAGGACCCCGGTGAGGACCAGGATGAGGCGGAGCATCCGCTGAGGATCGATGCCGACCAGGCGCGCACCCTGCTCGTCCTCGATCACCGATCGGATCGCGCGACCGAGGGTGGTCTTGCGGAAGAAGAGGAGCAGGGCACTGAGTACCAGGATCGTGATCACCGAAGCCACCACACCACCCCTGACCATGCGCACCCCGAGTATCTCCACCGGGCCACCACCGATACGGAGCGTGAGCGCCTTGGTCGGGTATCGCCAGGTCAGGAACCCATCGACCATGAATGCCATGCCCAGGGTCAGAAGGAGACTGAGCAAGACCCGGGCCTCGCCCTGGAGGCGATAGACAGGTCGCAGGATGGTCAGGTCGAGCAGTAGCCCCAGTAGACCCCCGGCGACCAGACCTACAGCCACAGCCGGGATCGGGGCGAGGCCCGCCTCCATGGAAAGCACGACCGCCATCGCCGAGAGCACCGCCATCTGTCCGTACGCCAGATTGAGCACACCCCCAAGGCCATAGACCAGGGTGAGCCCACCCGCGAGCAGCCCGAACTGGAGCCCGAGAACTATCCCATCGAGGAGGTTGGCGATCACGCGATCCCCAGGTAGGAGCGACGCACGTCGGGGTCCTTCGCCAGATCAGCCGAGGTTCCTTCCTTGCTGATGACCCCGTTCTCGAGGACGTACCCCCGGTCACTCAGAGCCATTGCCAGCGGGACCTGCTGCTCGGCAACCAGGACCGTCAGGCCATTTTCCTTGAGGGTCCTGAGCGCCTGATAGGCCTCGGCGGCCAGCTTCGGGGCCAATCCCGTCGTGGGCTCGTCCAGGACAAGGAGAAGAGGGCTCGGACATCAATGCCCGCCCTACCGCGAGCATCTGTTGCTCGCCCCCGCTCATGGTGCCGGCATGCTGGCGACGCCGCTCGGCAAGACGGGGGAACAAGTCGAGCACCACCTTCATGGTCGTGGGGTCAGGACGGTTGGGGTAGGCGCCGAGCGCAAGATTGTCCTGGACAGTCATCCGGGGGAAGAGATGCCGCTCGGCAGGCACAAAGCTGATACCGAGCCGGGCGATGCGCTGTGCTGCCAACCCGCTGATGCCCTCGCCCTGAAAGGCCACATCGCCTGAGGATGGCTGGAGCAGCCCGAGCACAGCCCGGAACAGCGAGGTCTTCCCGGCTCCATTCGAGCCGATGATCATCACCGCCTCGCCCTCGTCGACGTGAAAGCCGATGTCCCTGATGACATCGCCGCCCTGGTATCCGGCGGTCAGGCCCCGGACCTCAAGCATTGTTCACGTCTCCCGCGCCGAGATAGGCCTCGACCACGGCATCGTCACGCATCACCGTCTCAGCGGGGCCCTCCGCCAGGACACGTCCGAAGTTGAGCACTACCACCCGTTCCGCCAGCTGCATCACTGCCTTCATGACGTGCTCCACCCACACGACGGTGATCCCAAACTGCTCGCGGATCGTCCGAACCATCTCGATGGACGCGCTCAGCTCGGCGTCGTTGAGCCCGGCCATCACCTCGTCGAGGAGGATCAGCCTGGGTTGGCCGGCCAGGGCCCGGGCCAGCTCGAGGAATCGCCGCTCGTGCAGATTCAGGGTGGCCACCTCGTCGCCATGGCGGCCACCGAGACCGACAATGGTCAGGATCTCCCTGCCCATGGCGAGCGCCTCGCTCTCGGAACGGCCGCCGACATCAGAGCCGAAGATGGCCCCCAGGGTGGCGTTCTCGAGGACGCTCATGCTTGGAAAGACCCGGGGGGTCTGCTGGACCATGGCGATGCCCAGCCTGGAGACGGTGTGGGTCGGGTGACCGGATATCTGTCGACCGTCGAAGGTGATTCTCCCGCTGGTCGGGCGCTCCAGGCCCACGATCAGTTTGAGCAGTGTGCTCTTTCCCGCGCCATTGGGGCCGACGATGGCGAGGATCTCGCCATCGTCGACCCCAACGTTCACTCCGTCGACGGCCGGAAGGCCGCCAAAGTGCTTCCCGACCTCCTCGAGCTCGAGAAGAGGCACCTGAGGTTCAGGACCCTGGCTGGTAAGGCTCCAGCGTCTCGGCCTGGGTCAGCCGCTCGACCCACCATTCTCCGGCCTCGTTCAAGCCTTCCGGGGCGGGGCCTTCGCTGATCGTGTTGACGGTGGGCGCCGATGACGCCAGCTCGCCCCACTCGGTCCAGCTCACCGGATGGGCGTAGCCCTCCAGGTCGTCATAGGTCTGGCCATGGAGGTACTCCGAGATCGCCACCGGGTCGTCCCCGGCGCTGGCGACCGCATCGGCCACCATGGTCACGATCCCGTGCCCGGCCACGGCGTCATCCGACATGAAGACGTTGTCGGAGAACTCGAGATAACGCGGGGCGAGTGCGGCATAGCTTTCCCCCGTGTAATCGGCACAGGCAAAGTCGACATAGCGGCCGATGGCCAGGTCGGCGAGCCCTCCGACCGCCAGGTCGGGCGGGATCCAGGACCCGGTCACGGGCACGTCACCGATGAGGTCGGCCGACAACGTGACGATGGCCGCGCTCCCTGGCGGATGGCCTGTTGCGATGACCATCTCGGCGCCGGCGTCGGCGATGTTCCGGACAAACGGGGTGAAATCGGTATCCGGGGGCACCGGAGCGACCTGGGTCTCACCGTAGGTGATGCCGGCGGCATCCAATGCGGGCTCTACAGCCGCGCGAAACGACTGGCCCCAGGGGTAGTCGGCGACGATGACCCCGACATTGGTCAGACCTTGCTCTTCGACATACTGGATGACGGGTGGAGCCGTCATCGGAGCTGCCGGTAGACAGGTACGGAACATGAATCGGCTGTCCGCGGTCAGGGCCATCTCTGTGCCCGACTTGATCAGGAAAGTCGGTATCTGCAGCTCTTCGGCCAGGGGGCTGATGGTGCCTCCCACTGTGCTCGAGATGATGCCGCCGATGGCAACGACCCCTTGCTCGGCCAGGCGCTCATAACCTGACGTGCCGGCATCGGCATCGTTGGCCGAGTCCTCGACGACCAACTCGATCATGCGTCCGTCGACCCCGCCTGCGGCGTTGATCTCCTCCGCGGCCAGCATCATCCCGTCACGGGCGTTGACGGCCCAGGGGGTGAAGCCGGTGAGATCGGTGAGAATCCCGATCATGATCGGCTCACCGGACGCTGCAGTCGTGTCAGGCGCAGCCTCCGTGGTGTCAGGAGCCGCCGTCGTAGCCGGGGCTTCTGTCGTTCCTGCTGTGGTTCCGGGAGCCGCTGTCGTGTCGGCTGCTCCATCCCCGTTACATGCAGCCCCTATCAGTGCAAGGACGGCAACTAGCGCGAGCAGTCTCACGCTCGGGCGATGGTTCCTCATCTCTCCTCCTCGTGCTCTGCCTAGGTGACCTTGGCGACACGCCGGCCCGATGATTCCGGGCGGGCATGAGTCACGGCTCGGGCCGCGGAGGCACCCTAATCGTTCAGTGACACTGAACGCCTCGCCCCGAAGGTGTTTTCATCCGTGGGACCTGGGGAAGACAATCCCGTCCATCAGCTTGCGAGCGGTCCGGATTATTCCGGCGCCGAGGACGCTGGGCTCGGGTCCGGAGTCGAGTCGCACAGTGGCATCGAAGGTCCCTGTCGGATGCTCGATCCGAATGACATCGGAGCCGGTCTGGAGACGGGCCGAGATGGCGGCGGGCGACCCGGGGAAGTGGCAGGCGGTGGCAACGCTGACCGCCCCGAGCACGCCTATCGCCTGATGGCACCGATGCGGGATGAAGGTTCTCGTGGAGATGGCTCCTCCCGCCCGTGGTGGGGACACCAGAGTCAGCTTGGGCACAGTGGCCTGGCTCACATCACCGAGGTTCATCAGCGGCCCGGCAACCAGGCGGATCTCCTCGAGCTTCTGGCGGAGATCGGCATTGCCCTCCAACTCCTCGCAGGTCTCATCGCCCGCGACCCCGACATCTGAGCCCCGCAGCACGACCACCGGCATCCCGTTGTCGATCAGAGTGACTTCGACACCCCCCACCTCGTCCACGGACCGACCCGTTGGGAGAAGGGCTCCCGTGCTGGAGCCGGCGATGCCCTCGAATTCGATGACGATCTCCGCCGCACCGCCAGGAACCCCGGCGATCTCGGTCTCACCCGCATAGACAGGCTTTCCCCCTGCCACGGGAAATGTGGCCACCGCCACTCCCCCGGTGTTGTTCATCAGGATCCGCACCGGGGCCCGGCCATCGGACAGGGTCAACAATCCTCGTTCCAGGGCGAAAGGGCCGACCGCAGCCAGCATGTTCCCGCAATTCTGTTTGTCGGTGATCTCGGGGCGGTCTACCGACACCTGGAGGAAGAGATACTCGATGTCGATGTCGTCCCGCCCGGAAGGACCAACCACCGCGACCTTGGTGGTGAGCGGATGGGCCCCACCTACGCCATCGATCTGCCTCGGGTCCGGCGAGCCCATGATCCGGAGCAGCAACGCGTCGCGGTCGGCTTCATTGGATGGGAGATCGTCGGCCAGGAAGAACGCCCCTTTCGACGTGCCGCCGCGCATCAACATGCAAGGAATGCCGGGAGGGTCGGAGCTCATGGGTCGAAGTTGCCTCGAATGCGAAGTTAGCCGTCGGGAGTCGCAGATAGGGTTGCCGTGATGACTCCGGAGTCGCTTCTGGTGATCAGCGCCCACGTCGGGGACTTCGTGTGGCGTGCTGGTGGTGCGATCGCCCTCTACGCGAACCGCGGGCACGACGTCACCGTCGTATGTCTCGCCTATGGGGAGCGCGGGGAGTCTGCTCGATATTGGCGCCAGGGCATGGACCTGGCACAGGTCAAGGAAGCGCGCCATGCCGAGGCGGAGGCCGCGGCCAAGGTCCTCGGCGCCGACCTACGCGCCTTCGATGCTGACGACTACCCCCTGGTCGAGACAGCCGAGCTGCTGGACCGCCTGGTGAAGGCATATCGGGAGATCCAACCCACCGTAGTTCTCACCCACAATGATCGTGACCCGTGGAATCGCGATCACGAGACGGCACACTCGATCGCCACCCAGGCCCGCATCATCGCCCAGGCGGCGGGTTACGACCCGGGCACGAACGTGATAGGAGCGCCACCGGTGTTCCTCTTCGAGCCCCATCAGACCGAGTACTCGGGCTTCAAGCCCGACGTGCTGCTGGACATAACCGAGGTTTGGGATCAGAAGCTCGAAGCGATGCGGTGCATGGAAGGTCAGGAGCACCTCTGGGACTACTACACCGACGTCGCTACCAGACGCGGGGTGCAGGCCCAGCGCAACTCAGGCCCAAACCTCGGTCTGCTGAACGAGACCAAAGCCGAGGCCTACCAGCGGGTGTTCCCCCAGGTAGCCAGTGAGCTTGCCTGAGATGCGAGATGGGATCGTGGTGCGAAGTGTGCCCCGGGTCGCCGCCGACATCGTGGCCGGATTGGGCTCTGCCGGGGTGGCCACAGTTCACGAGGCAGGTGCGAGCGGGCTCCTCGATCCGGGGATCAGGCCCATTCAGGAGGGGACGCGCATTGCCGGCTCTGCCGTGACGGTCTCGTGCGCCCCGGGGGACAACATCATGATTCACGCCGCGGTCGAGGTCATCGAACCGGGGGACATCCTCGTGGTGGCAACGACCGCACCCTCGACGAACGGGATGTTCGGTGAGTTGCTCGCCACGTCGGTGATGGCCAGAGGGTGTGCAGGCGTGGTCGTCGATGCCGGTGTTCGTGACGTGTCAGATCTCCGGGAGATGGGTCTCCCCGTCTGGTCACGAGCGATCCACGCCTCGGGGACCGTGAAAGCCACGCCGGGATCGGTGAACGTGCCGATCGCATGCGGCAGTGCCATCGTCGGCCCCGGCGATGTCGTGGTGGCCGACGACGACGGGGTGGTGATCGTGGAACGAGAGCGCGCTGCCGAGGTCCTGGAAGCGGCCCGCAAGCGTCTGGAGCGGGAGACGGAAGTCAGGGCCCGTCTTGCCGCCGGCGAGCTCGGTGTCGACTTCTACGGTTTCAGAGAGCGACTCGAGGGCTTGGGAGTGCGCTGGATCGACGCTCCCGAGTAGCCATTCACACAGCTTTCTCGCGCAGCCTGAACCGTTGGATCTTTCCCGTCGCCGTCCGCGGGAAGTCCTCGACATATTCGATGACATGGGGGAACTGGTAGCGCTGCAGCTCGTCCTTGCACCACGCTTGTAGCTCGGCGTCGAGGTCACCGCCGGCATCGACACCTTCGGCGAGGATCACTACGGCCTTTATCCGGGACATGTGCTCGATGTCGACCGCCACCACCGCCGCTTCCCGCACCGAAGGGTGCTCCATCAGCCGGTTCTCGATCTCGATCGGGCTCACCCACAGCCCGCCGACCTTCATCATGTCGTCGACCCGTCCCTCGTACCAGAAATAGTCGTCGTCGTCCTGCCGATACCTGTCACCTGTGAGAAACCAGTCACCGCGGATCTTGTCCCGGCTTCGCTGGTACTGGTGCCAGTAGGTGGTGAGGGCGCTCGGCCCCCGAACCCACATCTCGCCCGCCTCTCCTACCGGGCACAGAGCGCCCTCCGGGTCACGGACTTCCATCTCATATCCGTCGACCGGCGTGCCCGACGTGCCCGGCCTCACCGCCCCGGCCCGGTTGGAGCAATAGATGTGAAGCATCTCGGTCGAGCCCACGCCGTCGAGGATCTCGATCCCGGTGCGATCGTGGAAGCGCCGCCATATCTCGGGGGGAAGCGGCTCGGCTGCCGAGATGCCGAGACGGACGGAGGACCAATCGGTCTCGCCGAATTCGGGGTGGGCGAGGATGGCGTTGTAGAGGGCCGGCACCGAGAAGTAGAGCGAAGGTCGATGAGTGCGAACCCGCTCCAGGAGACGATCCGGCGTGGGTCGACCGGTCGGAGTAAACGGAGGTGGCTCCCGCCCACATCGGGAAGGTGAGGTTGTTTCCCAATCCGTAGGCGTGAAACATCTTGGTGCTCGAGAACACCACATCGCCCGGCCCGATCCCGAGTACCGGACCGGCGTAGTTGGTGCAGGTGGCCGCCACGTCGGCGTGCCGGTGGACAACGCCTTTTGGCCTCCCGGTCGATCCCGAGCTGTAAAGCCAAAAAGCCATGTCGTCGGGATGCGTAGGCACCGGATCGACTTCATCCGCCGCATCCTCGAGCCAGGTGTCGAAAGACCCGGCGCCGTCCGGCGCATCGCCATTGGCCACGACCAAACGAACCGATGATCGTGCCGTCACCTGGGGCTCCACCACGTCGAGAAACCCGGCGTCGACGATGGCTATCGACGCGTAAGAATCATCGAGGAAATATCCGAAGTCGTCGGGCCGCGCCAGGAAGTTGACCGGAACCGGCACCGCCCCGATCCGCATCGCCCCGAGAAAGGCGGCCGGAAAGGCGGGGGTGTCGTCGAGGACCAGCAAGACCCGGTCCTCCCTTCCGATCCCCGTGTCCCGAAGTCGCGCGGCGATGACAGCCACCGCCCGGTGGAGACGTCCGGCCGACCAGGCGACGTCATCGGCAGTGACCAGGATGGTGTCGTCCTCCCGGCCCTCCTCCATCCACCCATCGACCAGGGTGCTGATGTTTGCGTTCGTCTGCATGTCGCGTGCCACTCCCGACCGGGCGAGACTATCGGTCATGCCCGATGCAGGTGCCCCCTTTGAGAGCAGCTTTTCCTGGACCGGGGAGTCGTTCGAATACCGGATCTACCCGCCTGACGGCAGAAACCCGCTGATCTTCCTCCACGACGGACTGGGGAGCATCGGCACATGGAAGGATCTGCCGCGGGATGTGGCCGCGGCCACGGAGCGCCCGGGAATCGTGTACAGCCGGCCCGGGCATGGTTGGTCGGAACCGCTCAGAAAGCCCCGGACGACGAAGTTCATGCACCACGAGGCGTTGTCGACTCTCTTCTACTTCATCCGCGAACTGGAGGGCTCCAATCTGGTGCTCATCGGTCACTCCGATGGAGCCTCCATCTCATTGATCTTCAGCGGCCAGTACCAATGGGCCTCAGGTCTGGTGCTGATCGCCCCACACGTCTTCGTGGAGCCGGAGACGATCGCCGGGATCGAAGAGACTGTGAGACGGTTCGAGACCACGGACCTGCCCCAACGGATGGCCAAGTACCACCGGGACCCGGAGGCGACTTTCAAGGCGTGGAGCGAGATCTGGCTCGACCCGAACTTCCGCGACTGGAACATCGAAGGCTCTCTGCCGAAGGTTCACTGCCCCGTACTGCTCATCCAGTCTCTCGACGACGAGTACGGGACCTTGGCCCAGCTGGATGCGATCGAGCGAGGGGTTAGGGGGCCCGTCGAGCGGCTCGTGCTCCCTGACGGTGGTCACGCCCCACATCTCGCCCACCGCGAAAAGGTGACCGACGCAATCATCCAGTTTGTGAAGCGCTTAGGTCCAGGCTTCTGAGGAACTGGGCGTTGATGGCGACCACGATGGTGGAGACACTCATCAAGATGGCCGATGCGGCCGGACCCAGGACGATGCCGGCCCAGGCCAGGGCACCGGCGGCCAGAGGTATCGCCGCCACGTTGTACCCGGCGGCCCAGACCAGGTTCTGCAGCATCTTCCGATAGCCCGCCGAAGATAGGCGCCGGATGGCGACAACCGCCCTCGGATCGTCCGAGGCGAGCACGATCCCGGCCGATTCGATGGCGACGTCGGTACCCGCACCGATGGCGATGCCGACATCTGCCTGAGCCAGGGCCGGGGCGTCGTTGACCCCGTCGCCAACCATTGCCACCGTCAAACCCCGATCCTGAAGCTCCGCCACCTTGGAATGCTTTTCCTCGGGCAGGACCTCCGCCAGGACCTCGTCGATGCCCAGCTCGGCCGCAACGGAGGCAGCGACTTGGTGGGCGTCACCGGTGATCATCCCCACACGGACCCCAAGTTGATGCAGTTGGTCTACCGCCTGGCGTGACTCGGGTCGTATCTCATCCTCCAACGAGATCGCCCCCGTCACCTCGTTGTCGCGGATGACGTAGAGCACCGCAGCGCCCCTCTCCTCCCAGCCGGAGACTGTCTTCTCGAGATCGGGCGACAGCTCGAGCCCTCTCTCCCTCAGCAGAGTCGGGCCGCCCACCGCCACCGAAGCGCCATCCACCGTCGCCTCCACTCCCCGCCCACTCATGGAGCGAAACCCGGTGGCAGCGGTTACCGGGCCACGTGCGGCGGCGGCGGCAACGATCGCCCTGGCCAGGGGATGTTCCGAGTCGGCTTCCACCGCCGCTGCCAAGGCCAGCACCTTCTCGGCGTCCCCATCGATGGCGGCCACGTCAACCACAACGTGGCTGCCCCGGGTCAGTGTCCCGGTCTTGTCGAAGAGCACGACGTCGACCGTTCGCATGCGCTCGAGTGCCAGACGATCCTTCACCAGGATCCCGTTGCGGGCGGCCAACCCGGTGGAGATGGAGATGACCAGGGGGATAGCGAGCCCGAGGGCGTGGGGGCAGGCGATCACGAGGACCGAGACGGTGCGGGTGACCGCGTCCTCGGGTTGCCCGAGGGCCCACCAGACGATGGCGGTGATCGCAGCCGCCCCAACCGCCACGTAGAAGAGCAGTGCCGCTGCCCGGTCGGCCAGGACCTGGGCCCGAGAGCGGGACAGCTGTGCCTCTGCCACGAGTCTCTGGATCCCGGCCAGGGCGGTGTCGTCACCGACGGCAGTCACCTCGACCCGGATCGCCGAGTCTGTGGCGACGGTTCCAGCGACCACATTGTCGCCGATTCCCTTGGGCACTGGCTTCGACTCGCCGGTCACCATCGACTCGTCCATCTCGGCGCCACCGGTTGTGATCACACCGTCGGCCGGGACCCGTGCACCCGGGCGGACCAATACGAGGTCACCGACGGCGAGCGAGGCGATCGGGACGGTTTCGGGCTCACCGTCGATGATCCGCTCCGCCTCGTCGGGAAGCAGCTCGGCCAAAGCAGCGAGGGCGCCACGTGCCTGGCCGATCGCTCTCATCTCCATCCAGTGGCCGAGGAGCATGATCGTGATCAAGGCGGCCAGCTCCCACCAGAAGTCGAGATCGAACCAGCCGATAGTCGTCGCCAGCGAGGCCAGATAGGCGACCGTTATCGCCATGCCGATGAGCAACATCATCCCCGGCTGCCGGTCCCGCACCTCCTGGACCGCGCCGCGCAGGAAGGGCATCCCGCCGTAGATGAAGATCACGGTGCCGAGCACAGGGGCGACCCACTCCGAGCCGGGAAATGCGGGAGCCGTGTACCCGAACCACTCCTGGATCATCGGGCTGTAGAAGACGATGGGGATGGTCAGGGCGAGGGACAGCCAAAAACGGTCCCGGAACATGGCCACGCTGTGCCCGGCGTGTTTGTCATGACCGGCATGCTGTCATGGCCAGCTGATATGCAGTGCTGCTGGTGACCGGCATGCTGATCATGACCAGCGTGAGTGCTGGTGATCGGCGTGGTGCTGGTGCTGAGTTATGACCTCACCAATCGTTCGATCGCCCGGGTGGCCTCGGCAATCATCCTGTCGGCGGAGGCGGCGTCGCCGGCCACGGACGCCTCCTTGACGCAATGACGGACGTGCTCGTCGAGCAGCCCGACAGCCACGGCGCGCAATGCCGAAGAGGCGGCATTGACCTGGGTGAGGACGTCGATGCAGTACGTGTCATCGGAGATCATTCGCTGCAACCCTCTCACCTGGCCCTCGATCCTGGCGAGACGATTCAGGTACTCGTCCTTGTTCAGCGTGTAACCGCGCATCGGAGCCTCCTGAATACCTTAGGGGGGTATGGTACCAGGGCGGGAAGGCCCACGCCTACCCCGGCTTCTCAGTCCAGGTGAAACACCTCGACGAGCTCTTCCATCATGGTGTCCGCCGCCTCACCCGTTCCCTCGAAGAATGGCGCCATCTCGGCCTGCCAGCGCTCATTGACCTCCTCGCGTGACATGCCTTCGAGAGCGGCCGCGAATGAATCGGGGGTCTCGAAGTATCCAAAGAGGGTTCCGTCCGAGCGCATGAAGAGGGTGTAGTTGTGCCATCCGGTGCGGCTCAATGCATCGAGCATCTCCGGCCAGACCTCCTCGTGCCGTCGTCTGTACTCCGGGATCAGCTCCGGTTTGACCTTGAGCACGAATCCGATTCTCCGCACGACCACCCCCTAGGCGAGGCTCACCACTTCCCGGTAGGACGTGAGCCTTTCGTCCTCAGGGTCGAGATCCGTCACGAGCAGGTCTATGTCGATCAGATCGAACATCCTCGCCTGGGCCCTGGTCTCCAGCTTGCTGTGATCCACGGCGAGAATGATTCGGCTGCTGGTGGCGGCAAAAGCCCGCTTCACCTCTGATTCGGCCAGGCTGGCCTCCGAAGAGCCGACCTCATGGTCGAGTGCGGCCGCCGAGCAGACGAACACGTCATAGAGGAAGCCCTGAGCCGCTCGGGCGGCTATCGGGCCGACGAGGCTCCCCGTGCGCGGCTCCTGTGTGCCGCCGGTGAGGGAGGCGGTGATGCCCGGCTTGCCCACAGCCGCATGGAAGGTGTCGAGGCCGTTGGTCACGATGACCAGATCGCGGGCCATCTCCAAGGAGGCGGCGAGACGATGAACCGTGGTCGAGGCATCGAAGGCGACCGTCCCCACCGCCGGGATCAGATCGATGAGCTTCTCGGCGATCCGGCCCTTGGCCCGGGCGTTGTGCCGATGGCGCTGTGCGAATGGCTCCGGGCCGAGGGCGATGGCGCCACCTCTCACCCGTCGAGCGATGCCCAGGGCCTCCAACTCATCGAGGTCGCGGCGGATCGTCATCTCGCTCACCCCGAAGTCGGCGGCCAGTTGATCGATTCGGACCGCCCCGCGCTCTGAAATCAGGTCCTTGACCTCGCCCAGACGCTCTTCCGGGCTGTTGAACGTGCGGCGGCTCACTCCGCCTCCCCATCGCGATTCCGACCTGAATTCAAGCCGCCGGAAACGTTCCCCGCCCGCACCGGATCTGTGACGTCACCCGCTCCCAGCCACTGGCGAGCCTGCTCGAGACCTTCGAACGCTCCGATGGCCAGACCCTGGACGATGGCATTGCCCAAGGCGGTGGCCTCCTGCGAGCCCCTGACCACCGGGAGCCCGGTTCGCCGGCTCAAGAGCTCGTGGAGCAGTGGCACCCGCGCCCCGCCACCGACCACCGCGATCCGGGCCGGGTCTTCACCGGTGATCTCCGTCAACTCCTCGACGACAGCGCCGATGCCGCCGACGATCGACTCGATGACACTTCTCGCGATGACACTGCGGGGTGTGCCGGGTGGCAGGTCGGCTGCTTCCTGCACTTCGCGCAACATGTCGGCCGGGCTGACGAATCGATGATCCCCGGCATCGAAGGTCGGGACCGGTCCTTCCAGAGACGCCGCCTCCTCGAGCAGCATCCCGATGGGAGGCCCGCCCCAAGCCTGGCGGCACTGCTCCAGGATCCACAGGCCAACCACGTTCTTGAGGAATCGGATACCACCCAGGGCCCCGGCTTCGTTGGAGAAGTTGGCCTCCCGTGCCCGCGAAGACGTGTCCGGACCGGGGCGTTCCATCCCCACCAGGACCCAGGTCCCGGCCGAGACGAAGACGGTTCCTGGACTGGTCCCACCGGGCATCCCCAGGAATGCGGACGCCGTGTCATGGCTGCCCACCAGGTGTACCGGGATCCCCCGCCATGTTCCGGCCGGGGTCCCGGCGCCGACTACAGGAGGGAATAGTGACGGGTCCAGACGACAGGTCAGCGACCAGGTCGGCGGCCCATTCTCCGGTTCGTATGTCCATGAGTGCAGTGGTCGAGACGTTGGAGCGCTCAGCCGCCACCTGCCCGGTGAGGTGATGGACGAGAAGGTCGGGAAGGAGGAGGATCCGGGAAGCTCGTGCCAGCTCGCCGGGGTCGTGCACCGCCAGCTGGAAGATCGTGTTGATCGCCATCATCTGGACTCCGGTGCGCTCGTAGAGACGCTCCAGCCCAATTCGCTCGGCCGTGGATTGCCATCCTTCGGTTCTCGAGTCCCGGTACGAGAACGGGAGATCGACAAGTCGCCCGGTCCCATCGATCAGCCCGTAGTCGATGCCCCAGCCGTCGATACCGATCGAAGCAACCTCCCCGGTGGCGAGGCCCTGCTCCAGGCCGGCCTCGACCTCCGAGACGATCCGGGGCCAGTCCCAACGCAGGGACCCGTCCGCCACCCTGATCGGAGAGTGTTCCCACCGATGGAGGATCTCTACCGACGGCTCATCCGCCGACATGTCGACTGCGGCAACGCGGACGGAGGTGGCTCCGAGATCCACCGCCAGGACCCGGAACGGGCCGCTCACAGCCCGGTTGCGACCGAGGCCAGACCGCGCTCTTCGATCATCGCCCGGCGGTATCCAAGCGACCGGTAGGCAGCGAGGGGCTCGATGGCCCCGCCCTTCACCCGACGGGCCTCCGCCACCAGCGGGCGGACGTCGATGCGGAAGGCGTCCTGAAGCAGGTGCTGTCCCAGAGCGGCGTCATTGGCCGTCTGAGCGTCGAGGAGAGCGTCGCGCTCCACCAGGAGCGCCTGGGCGTATGCGATCGACACCGCTTCGGTCGATTGGATCAGGTCCTCGAGCGGGTCCTTGATGTTGTGGCTCTGGTCGATCATGTAGGCCAGCGCCGGGAGCCGACCCTCGCCGGCCCGGATCAACTCACAGAAGATGAGGAACAGCTGGAAAGGCCGAATCGAACCGGTGGTGAGGTCGTCGTCGCCGTACTTCGAATCGTTGAAGTGAAACCCACCGAGACGCCCGGCCATGGCCAGCCGGCTGACGATCTGCTCGATGTTGGCATTGGGGAGATGGTGGCCGAGATCGACCAGACACGAAGCCTTCGGCCCTGCCGCCTGGGCGAGGAGGAGCGACGAGCCCCAGTCGAAGTTGACCGTCGCGTAGAAGGCCGGCTCATAGGGCTTGTGCTCGGTGTACATCTGCCAGCCGTCGGGCAGATGGTCGTGAATCGCGCCGAGGCCGTCCGCCACCCGCTCGAACTGGGTGGTGTGGTCGGCCTGGCCGGGGTGGTTGATGCCGTCGGCGAGCCAAACGGTCAGCGCGGTCGATCCCAGGCGGACCCCGAGATCGATCACGTACTTGTTGTGCTCGATGGCGACCTCCCGCACGGCGGGGTCGGCGTTGGCCAGGCTCCCGAATTTGTAGGAGAGCTTGCCGTCGTCGGTCGTCGATGGGTTGTCCTGGAACGTGTTCGAGTTCATCGCATCGAAGCCGATCGCACCGGTCCTCGGCGTACTCACGCAAGCCCGTCTGGGTCCTCGGGATCGTCCCAAGGGACATGAAGCGAGATGGTCCCGTTGCTGGCGGTCAGTGTGTTGAGAAGGGCGACATCGTCGATCTTCTCCTCCGTGTTGCGGGGCTCGCCGCCGATCGGGAACCGGCCGAATCTGGTCCCGCCGGTCCCCACTGCCCACGAAGGAGCGGCGACATCGAAGTCTGCGAGCGCCGAGACCACGATCGGTCGGCGCTCGGCCCCGATTGCGCCGGTCGAGCCGGCCGGCCAGGTGCTCCAGGTCCTCTTGCAGTGGGGCCGCCCATACCTCGTTCAGCCCGGCGATCCGGTCCTGGTCGATCATCTCGCTCCTCCTTGGCTCACCTCAGGAACGCCGAAACGACACCACTGTCCACCGGGATCATCAGCCCCGTGGTCTGGCTCAGCGCGCCACCGACCAGGGCCAGAGCGGCCTTGGCCACGTGCTCGGGGAGCACCTCCTGCTTGAGCAGGGTGCGATCGGCGTAGAACTTGCCCAACTCCTCCTCGGGCACTCCGTAGACCTTGGCCCGGTCCGCCCCCCAGCCGGCGGCGAAGATACCCGAGCCCTGGACCACGCCGTCCGGGTTGATCCCATTGACTCTGATCCCGTGCCGGCCCAACTCGGCAGCCAGCAAACGCACCTGATGGGCCTGGCTCGCCTTCGCCGACCCGTAGGCGAGGTTGTTGGGCCCGGCCACCACCGCGTTCTTGCTCACGACGTAGATGATGTCCCCTCCCCGTCCCTGGTCGATCATCGCCGAGGCGGCGTGCTTGGAGACGAGGAACGAGCCCTTGGCCATCACATCGTGTTGCAGGTCCCAGTCACGCTCGGTCGTGTCGAGCAAGCTCTTGGACAGGGAGAGGCCGGCGTTGTTGACGACGATATCGATGCCTCCGAAGGCGCGCACCGCAGCCTCGATCGCCTCTCGAACGGCTGTCTCATCGGTGACATCTGCCTCGACCGGCAGCACGGTGTCGCTCGACCCGATTTGCTCGGACGTCTCTCGTGCCGAATCGAGATTGATGTCGACTGCGACGACCACCGCGCCCGAGTCGGCGAACGTCTCGGCGATGGCCCGTCCGATGCCGGAACCTGCGCCGGTTACGAGCGCAACCCTCCCGGTTAGTGGCTTGGGCGGAGGGCGGCGGCGCAGCTTCATCTCCTCGAGCATCCAGTACTCGACCCGGAACTTCTCGGCCTCGGGGACCGGCTGATAAGTGGAGACCGCTTCGGCGCCGGTGATGACGTTGATCGCATTGATGTAGAACTCGCCCGCGACCCGGGCGGTCTGGCTGTCGGCTCCAAAGCTGAACATGCCGATCCCGGGGATGAGGAAGATGGCCGGGTCCGCTCCGCGCATGGGCGGGGTCTCCGGCATCGGCATGACGCTCGTAGTAGGCCTGATACTCCTCCCTGTACTCGGCGTGGAGCTGACGGAGCCGGTCTATCCGCTCTTCGAGAGGCGACGCCGCTGGAAGGTCGAGGAGCAGGGGCCGCACCTTGGTGCGGATGAAATGATCGGGACAAGATGTCCCTCGTGGCACGACACGTGGTGCCGCCTCGCGGCCAATGAAGTCGAGCACGATGTCGTCATCGAACCAGCGCCCCACCACGGGGCCGTCGGTTCCGGCCAGCCCGCGGATCACGGGGGCCAGCGCCGCCGCCTGGGCATCCCGTTCCGATGGTTCCAACGGCTCGAACCCAGGGCGAATCGGCCCGAGGGGCTCCGACCGGCCGTGCCGTTCGATGAACTCGGTCGCCCTGGCGATGAGATCCAATGAGTTCGACTCGCAGGCCTCCGAGCTATCGCCCCAGGCGGTCAGGCCGTGGCCGCCCATCACCACGCCCTTCAGGTCGGGTCGCTGTCTGCGCAGGTCCTCCATGTCCAGCGCCAGCTGGAAACCGGGCCGCCTCCATGGGACCCAGCCCACCTCGTCGCCGTAGCAACGTTTGGTCAGCTCTTCACCATCGGCCGAAGCGGCCAGTGCGATGACGGAATCGGGATGGAGGTGATCGATATGGGTCACGTCGAGGAGACCATGCATCGAGGTGTCGATGCTCGGTGCGGCGCCGGGGGGGCCGAAGATGCAGAAATCGAGCAGCTGATGCATCTCGTCTTCGTGCTCCTCACCCCGGTAGACATCACTAAGGCGGCGTATGCCGTCGAGACGGAGCACGGATAGCCCATCGGCAGTGAGGGTGCCCAGATCGCCGCCTGACCCCTTGACCCACATCACCTCGACTTCGTCGCCGGAGGCCGGGTCGGTGAGTTGACCCTTGGCCGAGGTGTTGCCACCGCCGTAGTTGGTGTTGCGCCGATCGGCGCCGAGCCGGTTGGAACGAGCGATCAGCTCGTCGACTACAGATGGCTGTTCACCGGCGCTCATCGATCCCCGTCTCGAGTCTCCGCATCGTTCTTCCTCCTGCCCTCGGGCAGAGGTGTGCGATCGGGCGTTAGATATCGCACAATCTTACACCGCTCGCCAAGCCCGAGGCCCGCCCGGGCCCATCACGGGCCCGGGCGAAGCCACAGACTCAGGTGCCCGGGTTCTCCGCGTTGTACTTGGAGAACGGTCCCATCAGCACCCGCAACCCGGCATCCCGGGTCGGGTCCGCGGTGATCTCGTACTCACCCATGCGACCGGCGACGAAGGTGGTGCCTTCCTCAGCAACGATCTGCTCGGTGGCTATCCCGTATGCCACGTAGTAGGCGAGGTACCCGAGATCGACGAAGCTCCACAAGTGCGAACTCCGGAGCGCATCCGCTCTCGACATAGGGCGCCATCTCCTCGGGGAGGCCGAGACCCGAGACCTTGATCGTCTCGCAGAGGCCCTCCTGAGTCATCGCCTGCGCCGCGGCAACGATCCCGACCGTGGTCGGGGCCATGATGAGCTCGAGATCGGGATGCGAGTCGACCAGACCCAGGGCGGCCGTCACCGAATCCTCGGCGACGTCGTTGCCGTACACGGTCTCGACCAACACCAGATTCTCGAACTCGGGCGTGGCGAGGACCTCCTCCATGGCCGCGATCCAGGCGTTCTGGTTCGCCGCGTCCGGTGTCGCCGACAGGATGGCGAACTCGCCACCGTCGTCACCGAGGATGGTGCGAGCCATCTCGGCCATGACCTGGCCGGTCTCGTCGAAGTCGACCTGGGCCACGAACACGCTCTCGCCCGTGGCCGATGGGATCGGAGAGTCCCAGGTCACCACCGGGATGCCGGCATCGGCCGCCGCCTGAGCAGGCGCATCCAACTGATCGCCGGAGTTGTTGGAGAGCATGATCGCGTCGACACCCTGGGTGACGGCGTTGGTCATGAACTCGATCTGCCCGGTGGTGTCACCACAGTCGGCGGGGCCGACGAACTCGGCCGGGTCGGAGCCGAGCTCCGCCGCGGCTTCCTCGGCACCTCAGTTGGCCTGCGGGAACACCGCGATGTTGGTGCACTTGGGCAGGAACGTCGCCGTGATCGAGTCGCCTGCGGTGATCTCCACGGCCTCCCCGCCGGCGGCCGCAGATGTTGTCGTCTCCGCAGCGGCCGACGTGGTCGTCTCGGCCGCGACCGTCGTCGTGGCCTCAGCCGCGGTCGTGGTTGCTTCACCTGCGGTGGTCGTGGTGTCGCCGCTATCCCCGCCACAGGCGGCGAGTATCAAGGCAACGACCACCAGCGGGCCCAGGACCCGGCTGCGTCGCTTGTTTGCTTTCACTATCTCTTTCCTCCTCTTGATTTTGGTGTCTCGGTATTCATCGATATGAGCCGTAGCTACCTCCGTTCAGTGGTTGGTCAGGGGGGACCATGTGCCATCGCCTCAGGCGCGGGGCGGCGGAGGCGATACCTCCGGGCGAGATTGGGAACCAGCACCGACCCGATCAGCAGCAGGCCGATGACCCCGGTCTGGGTGATTCCGTCGATGTTGGCCAGCCCGAGGCCGTTGCGGATGTTGAGAACGGTGAACAGGGCCAGAACCACCCCGAGCATGGATCCCGACCCGCCAAAGATGCTCACCCCTCCGAGGAGCACCATGGTGATGATGTCCAGCTCATAGGTTTCGCCAAGGGTCCCCTGGACTGCTCCGACGCGGGCGGCGAACAGGACCCCGGCCAGCCCGGCGACAGTGCCCGAGGCGACGAACAGCCGCATCTTCACCGAGTCGACTTCGATGCCGGAGAAACGTGCGACATCGGCGCTGTTGCCGATCACGTAAACCTTCCGTCCGAAGGCACTCCGCTCGAGGATGATCCAGGCCAGGGCAAGGCCAACGAAGAAGAGGACGAGGGCGACCGGGAACGGACCGAAGAGGGTCTGCTGGCCGATCCTCTCGAACCATTCCGGGAAGTCCCCCACGGACCGGTCCTCGAGAAGGACACGTGCCGCCCCGCGGAACCCGATCAGCCCGGCGAGGGTCACCACCAGCGAGGGCAGGCCGAATCGGGTGATGACGAGGCCCTGGAGAAGCCCGGCGAGGGCACCGGCGACAATGCCGATCACGATGGCGAGGACGAACGCCATCTCTCCGCCTTCGTAGAGGGTCGCCATCACCGCCGCCGAGAACCCCATGACCGAGGCCACGGAGAGATCGATCTCACCATTGATGATCACAAACGTCATCACGATGACGACGATGATCTTCTCGATCGATAGCCAGAAGAGGTTCACGAAGTTCCCGAAACCGAGATAGAACGGGGACAGGGAGACGTTGACGACGATCGTCGCCGCCAGCACGACGATCAGGATCGACTCCCAACGATGCTTGGCCGCCCACTCACGCATCGGCAGTCCCCCCGCCTCCTCCCGCCATGCGGGCCATCCCGACAGCCGAGGGGCCCGTGGACTCCATCGCCTTTCTCGCCTCGGCTGACCAGCGACGGTTGAAACGGTTGCGAAGGACCGTGTCGAGGATGACCGCAGCCAGGATCAGGATCCCGAGGAAGGCATCACGCCAGAACTCACTGACCTCCGGCACGCGGACCAAGCTGAGCTTGAGGGTGTCGATGAACACAGCGCCGAGGAAGGCGCCCACCATGGTGCCGGATCCACCAAGGATGCTGACCCCACCAACAACAGCCGCAGCCACGGACTCGAGCTCGAGCCCGGCACCGGCGGTGGCGCTGATCGTGCCGGCCCGAGCCAGGAACATGAATCCGGCCAGCCCCGCCAGGGCCCCGGAGCCGACGAACGACCAAAAGACGAGAGACGCGGTCGGTAACCCGGCTTGGGCCGCTGCCGACGGGTTGGATCCGATGGCGTAGATCCGTCTCCCCCAGCGCAGCCTGGCCAAGGCGAATTGCAGACCTACCACCACGAACACGGCGATCAAGAACACCAGCCGCACCTCGAATCCGGCGATCGTGAACAGCGTGACATTGTTGAACTCGAGCACCCATGAAGGAAGGTCGCCGGCAAGGACATTGGCCCCCTCCGAGTAGATGCTGAGCAAGGTGCGAAACAGCGCCAGTGTGCCCAGCGTGACGATGATTGCCGGCACACCGCCGTAGGCAACGAGGAGGCCGTTGACCGATCCCAGGACCGCCCCGACCACGATGGCCACCAGCACGGCTGCGATAGGTCCTTGCCCGGTGGCCGCCAGGAAATCACCGGTGAGATAGGCGGCCACACCCACGATCGAGCCCACAGACAGATCGATGTTGCGGCTGAATATGACCAGCGCCTGGGCAGCGGCGAGAAGGGTCACGACCACGACGCTCGTGGTGACCCGGTTGAAGAAGCGTCCGCTGAGATAACCCTCGATGAGGAAGGCGAACACCAACACCGACACCGCGATGATGGCGAGGAGGGTCGCCTCCTTCACCCGCTCCGGACGGAGGAACCTGGTGCTCTTCGAGGCTGCTTCCGCAGCGGATTCGGTCACCGAGCACCAACTGCGGCGGTCATGATGCGCTCCTGAGTGGCGTCACGACGCGGATAGATGCCGATCAAACTGCCCTCGCGCATGACGGCGACCCGGTCGCTCATGGCGATGACCTCGGGCAAGTCGGAGGAGATCAGCATGATCGCGATCCCCGAGGTGGCGAGCTCGTCGATGAATTTGTGGACGTCGGCCTTGGCCCCGACATCGATGCCCCGGGTCGGCTCGTCCAGGATCAACACCTTGGGGTGGGTGTTGAGCCATTTGGCGAGCATGGTCTTCTGCTGATTGCCACCCGGACAGCTGGCTGACCGGTGTCGACAGGCTGGGCGCCCGGATGCCGAGCCGTTGCCGCAATGCCTCGGCGTCGGCGCGCTCCTGGTCGCGGTCGATGAGACCGAGTGCGCTCGTGTACCGGTTCAGGGTCGCCAGTGTCACGTTGGCGACCAGCGATTGCTCGACCGACAGGCCGAGTCTGCGCCGGTCCTCCGAGAGATACGCGATCCCGCTGGCCAGCGCCTGTCGTGGAGACCTGATGTCGAGGGTCTTGCCCTCCAATTCGATGGTGCCTTCATCGGCCGGATGGACGCCGAACAGCGAGAGAGCGATGTCGGTGCGGCCAGACCCGACGAGACCGGCGAATCCGAGCACCTCCCCGCGTCGCACGTCGAAGGTCACATCGGAGAAGACGCCGGACACACCAAGCGAATCGACCCTCAACACCGCTTCACCCTCGGGGTGCTCACCCCTGGCGAAGAAGTCAGACGGGTCCCGCCCCACCATCTCACGCACCAGCGACTCTTCCGTGACTTCATTGGCCGGACGGGTCGAGATGTGCCGCCCGTCGCGGAACACCGAGATCCGATCGGATATGGCGAAGAGCTCCTCCAGCCGATGTGTGATGAAGAGGACGGACACGCCCGCCTCCTTCAGGCTGCGTACCTGACGGAACAGGCGATCGACCTCGTGGGCGGAGAGCGCCGCGGTCGGCTCGTCCATGATCAGAACCCGCACGTCGAGCGAAATCGCCTTGGCGATCTCGACTGCCTGCTGGCCGGCGACGGTGAGTCCGGCGGCGGGGAGGCGAGGGTCGATCTCGATGTCGAGCTTGGCGAGGATCCGCGGAGGCTTCCCGGTACATCGTCGACCAGTCGACCATCATTCCCTGGTCCTGATGCCCGATGAAGATGTTCTCCGCCACGCTGAGGTCGGGAAACACCGACGGCTCCTGATAGATGGCGGCGATCCCCTGACGCTGGGCGTCGGCCGAGCTTCGTCGGGGCAAACGGCTCGCCCCCGAAGGGTCATCTCACCGGAGTCGGCCGGGTAGAGACCGGTCATGATCTTGATGAGGGTGGACTTTCCGGCTCCGTTCTCACCGACGAGGGAGTGGATCTCCCCGGCCCGGAGCGACAGTGAGACTTCCGACAGGGCCTGAGTGGCGTCGAAGCGCTTGGACACCCCCTTGATCTCGATGACCGGCCGGGGTTCGCTCAAACCAGCTTCCTCCTATGTGAACGCCGGGGAGTGAGGACGTTCACTTATGTAACATATCACACTAGATAACGAGGTGTCGGCCCAACTACCGTGTTTGACGATGCAGTCTCAGACGCCGAGGAAACGCTGGTTCGGATCACTCCGCGAGCTTCGGTTCCGGGGTCTCGAGCTGAGCCCGACGAAGCGAAGGCTGCGGAAGGGCGTCTCGGTATCCGATCTACGCGCCATCGCCAAACGTCGGCTTCCCCGTGGGGTCTTCGATTACATCGACGGCGGGGCCGAAGACGAGCTGGCGCTGAGGTCGAATTCCGAGGCATATCGACGAATGACGTTCCGTCCCCGCGTCCTCAGGGATGTGAGCGAGGTCGACACCTCCTCTTCCCTCCTCGGCAAGCCCCTCCCCTACCCATTGGTCCTCGCACCCACCGGCTTCACCCGCATCGCTGACCCGGCCGGTGAGCTGGCGGTGGCACGGGCCGCCCAGCGCTGCCGGGCTTCCCTATTCGCTCTCGACCCTGGGGACCCGGTCGATCGAGGAGGTGGCGGCGGTCAGCACGGGGCGGCTGTGGTTCCAGGTGTACGTGTGGAAGGACCGGGGCCTGGTCGCAGAGATGGTGGAGCGGGCGCGGGACTCCGGCTACGAGGCGCTTTGTCTCACAGTCGACACCGCAGTGTTTGGCAAGAGGGAGCGGGATGTGAGGCGGGGCTTCACATTGCCACCGAAGCTCGGCCTGTCCACGATCTTGGACGGCATCATCCACCCCGGTTGGACATGGCAGTTCCTGACCAACGACCCGATCGTCTTCGCCAACGTCGCCGGGCGCAGTGTCGGGGAGGGCGGAGAGACGGTGGCCCTTGCCGAGTACGTCAGCAATCAGTTCGACCCGGGACTGTCCTGGAGCGATGTCGAATGGCTGCGGGCAAGATGGAACGGCCCAATTGTGCTCAAGGGGATCCAGACCGTCGACGACGCCAGGATCGCCGCGGACGAGGGACTCGAAGCAATCGCCCTCTCCAATCACGGTGGCCGTCAACTGGACTCCGCACCCGCTCCTCTAGATCTCCTTCCCGAAGTCGTCGACGCGGTCGGGGACCGAATCGAGATCATCTGTGACGGCGGAGTACGGCGCGGGAGCGACATCGTCAAAGCCCTGGCGCTCGGGGCCACCGCCTGCATGGCTGGTCGTGCCTACCTGTACGGGCTGGGGGCTGCGGGAGAGGCAGGAGTGGATCACGTCCTCGATCTCTTTGCGAGCGACATGAGACGCACCATGGCGCTGATCGGTTGTCGAACGGTCAAAGAGCTCGACCGGGAATACCTCGACCTCGGGGCCTGACCACCACCAGCACTCGTTTGTAGACTCCCGGCATGCAGAGAGCCGTGACCCTCCGAGAGGTCGCCGACAAGGCAGGGGTTCACCCCTCGACCGCGTCGCGCGCTCTGAACCCCTCCACCCGAGACCTGGTCAACGAGGGGACCATCGAACGAGTCACGGCTGCCGCACGTGACCTCGGCTACCGCCCAAACTCCATGGCCAGAGGGCTCAAGACGAACAAGACCTTCTCGATCGGCATGCTCCTCCCCGACCTGACCAACCCGCTGTTCCCACCAATAGTCCGGGGCGTCGAGGACGTTCTGGGGACCGCCGATTACACCCTCATCCTGGGCAACACCGACAACGACGCAGAGCGTGAGGGCCAACTCCTCGCATCGATGATGAATCGCCGCGTGGACGGGTTGATCCTGGCCACCGCCCACCGCAACACCCCGGCGATCGATGACCTGGTCGAATCCGGGCTGCCCCTCGTGCTGGTCAACCGGACAGTCGATGATCAGAAGGTCCCCTCGGTCACGACCGACGATCACGCCGGCATCGGCCTCGCAGTCCGTCATCTCGTCGAGCTGGGTCACACCCGTATTGCCCACGTCGGAGGGCCCCAGCATCTCTCCACCGGTCTCGATCGCTATCAGGGCTTCGTCGCCTGGATGAAGATCATGGGCCTCGACGTGGACCCCGACCTGGTGAGCTTCGCCGATTGGTACCACGAAGATCCGGGGGCCAAGGCATTCTGGGCAATCCTCGACCGCCGCGCCGATTTCACGGCGGTCATCGCCGCCAACGATCTGATCGCCATCGGCTGTTACGACGTCCTAGGCGACACGGGCCGCTCTATTGGCGGAGATGTGTCCGTTGTGGGCTACAACGACATGCCTTTCGCCGACAAGCTCTCTCCCCCGCTCACCACAGTGCAGATCCCGCACTATCAGGTCGGCGTGAGGGCGGCGGATCTCATGCTCGAGATCCTCGATGACAGCGATGATTCTGTACCGGTCTCCATCAAGCTGACCCCGACGCTGGCCGCCCGCCGGTCGACCGGGCCGGCGCCTACGGAGACGAGTTGACCCTGCGCCGTTCCTCGAGAAATCGTCGCTCTACCTCGTTGGAGACGAGAGCGAGCGCCTCGCCGTAGGCATCGTCCGCCGCATCGACCTCACCAAGTCGCCGTAAGAGCTCGGCCCGTGTGGCGTGGTACAGGTGGTATCTATCGAGATCCATGTCGTCGAGCAATGAGAGGGCATCGGGCTCGCCGTGGACCTCAGCGACCGCCACCGCCCTGTTGAGGGCGACGACCGGGGTCGGGGCCTGCACCATGAGCATGTCGTACAACTGGAGGATCTGGCCCCAGTCGGTGTCATCGGCATCCGCCGCATCGCTGTGAACCGCGGCGATCGCCGCCTGGATCTGGAACGGGCCGGGCCGGTTTCTCCGCAGACATGCCTTGACGAGAGCCTGGCCGTCGTCGATGAGTGTTCGGTCCCACCGGTTTCGGTCCTGGTCGGCGAGGAGCACCATCGAACCGTCCGATGTAGTGCGGGCCGGGCGACGTGACTCCGAGAGGAGAAGGAGCGCCAGAAGGCCGACTGCTTCCGGCTCGTCGGGCATCAGATCCGCAAGCAGACGGGCAAGTCTCAATGCCTCGAGGGCGAGATCGGTTCGCAGCAGCGCCTCGCCGCTGAAGGCTGTGTAGCCCTCGTTGTAGATGAGGTAGACAACGGTAAGCACCGAGCCCAGCCGATCCGGCAGGTCCGCATCGGCGGGGACCCGATACGGGATGTTGGCGGCCTTGATCTTCCGCTTTGCCCTCACCAGGCGCTGCGCCATCGTTGGCTCTGGTACGAGGAATGCTCGCGCGATCTCGGGAGTCTGCAGGCCGCCGAGCAGACGAAGGGTCAGCGCCACCGCCGATGACGTGTCCAGGGCGGGATGACAACAGGTGAAAATCAGCCGGAGCCGGTCGTCGCTCACCGGCCCCTCGACAGGTCCGGGCTCGGATTGAGCTTGTAGTTCGACTGCATGAGCATGTCGTTCCTCCCGGCTCGACTCACGCCGCAGCTTGTCGATGGCGCGATTTCGAGCCGTGGTGACGATCCAGCCTCCCGGGTTGGGGGGCATACCCGTCTCCGGCCATTTCTCGGTCGCCACCAGGAAGGCGTCCTGAACCGCCTCCTCGGCGAGGTCGATGTCGCGAAAGAGGCGGATCAGGGTGGCTATCGCCTTGCCGGACTCTTCCCGGAAGGCCCGATCGATTGCAGCTAACTCGAGACCGGCCAAGGCCTCAGGCTTCGGGCTCGTCCTGGAAGGGACGCACTTCGATCGGGCCCTGGCAGGCCACGGTCGCCTTGCTAGCCCATGCCAGGGCGGCGTCGAGATCGGGCGCCTCGATGACCCAGAAGCCACCGACCTGTTCTTTGGTCTCGGCGTATGGCCCGTCGGTGACGACGGTCTCGCCATTCTTCTCCCTGACCACCGTGGCGGTGTCGGCCGGGTGGAGCCCACCGGCGAAGACCCATGCGCCGGCCTCCCTGATCTCGTTGTTGAGCGCGTCGACATCGGCGTAGATCTTCTCTAGGACGTCGGCGGGAAGATCCTCCGGCCGCTCATCATCGAATACCGAAATCATGTACTGGGTCATGACGATCCTTTCCGTCGAGGGGGCACCATGCCCATCCTCATACCCCAACTACGAACGCGCTCACCGTAGATCGACCGGTTCTCAGAGAAATTTCGGGGCCAGTCAATCGCCGATGTAGGACATGACGTGCTTGATCCGGGTGTAGTCGTGAAGGGCGTAGATGGACAGGTCCTTGCCGTACCCGGATTGCTTGAAACCCCCGTGCGGCATCTCGGCCACCAGCGGGATATGGGTGTTGATCCAGACCGCTCCGTAATCGAGGTACTTGGCCATGCGCATCGCCCGAGCGTGGTCCTTCGTCCAGACACTGGAGGCGAGCCCGTACTTGACACCGTTGGCCCAGTCCAGCGCCGCCTGCTCGTCGTCGAAACGCTGGACCGTGATAACCGGGCCAAAGATCTCCTCCTGGCTCATCTCGTCCTCCTGGGTCAGCCCGCTGAGAACTGTCGGCTCGAAGAACCAGCCAGATCGGTCGGGACGGGTGCCACCGGTGACGACCTCGATGTGCCCGGGGGCGCGCTCCAAGAGCCCGCTGACCCGGTCCAGTTGATCCGGGTTGTTGAGCGGCCCGTAGTCGGTGCCATCGTCGTACGGGTCCCCGGTAGTGGTCTCCTTGGCCCTTTCGGCCAGGGCCGATACGAAGGCGTCGTGGACCCGGCTGCCTACCAACACCCGCGAGGCAGCGGTGCAATCCTGACCAGCGTTGAAAAAGCCCGCGCCGGCGATGCCTTCGGCGGCAGCTTCGGCATCAGCGTCGTCGAAGACGATGACCGGCGCCTTGCCACCCAGCTCGAGGTGGACTCGCTTCAGATCACTCGAGGCGGCGGCCGCCACCTCCTTCCCGGCCCGGATGCTCCCGGTGACCGAGACGAGGGAGGGGATCGGATGGGAGACCAGGGCTCTCCCGGTGTCTCGATCGCCCGTGATGACATTGAGCACGCCTGGCGGGAGGAACTCGGCTGCCAGCTCGGCCAGCTTCAACGACGACGCCGGGGTGGTGTCCGATGGTTTGAGGACCACCGTGTTTCCGGCGGCTATCGCAGGGGCGAACTTCCAAACAGCCATCATCAGCGGGTAGTTCCACGGCGCCACCTGGGCGCACACGCCCAAGGGCTCTCGGCGGATCATGGAGGTGTGATCTCTCATGTACTCCCCCGCCGACAGGCCTTCGAGATGTCGGGCCGCGCCGGCGAAGAAGCGAATCTGGTCGGCCGCCGGAGGGATCTCCTCGGACAGGGTCAGGCCGTAGGGCTTGCCGGTGTTCTCGACCTCGATCCTGGTCAGCTCCTCGGCATTGGCCTCCAGCGCGTCGGCAATGCGAAGAAGGGCGAGGCTCCGCTCTGACGGGGTGGCATCACGCCAGCCCGGGAAGGCCTCCGCTGCCGCCTGGCAGGCGGCATCGACGTCGGCCGCGTTCGAGAGCGGCGCCGTGGCATAGGCCTCGCCGGTGGCCGGGTTTCTCACCGGCATCGTCCCGCCCTCCACGGGTGGCTGGTATTCGCCACCATAGAAATTGGCCAGGGTCTCGGTCGCGGCTTGGGTCATGAGACTCCTTCGGAACGGGGGCGGAGCGAAACGATACCGATCGACCTCATGGCCCGGCGGGCGGAAATGCCCACCGCCGGAGCCTGGCTCAGGTGGTCACCCGGTAGATCTCCCAGGTCCCGGGCACCCCTTTCAAGTCATGCCGGCCTCGCGATGTGAAGTCGAACGCCGATCCAATGACCATGTCGCGCACAGTCTGCGACACGACGACCTCACCGGGGCTGGCGAGTGCGGAGACGCGGGCACCGATGTGGACTGCCATCCCGGTGACGTCTCCGGCTCTCGAACACGACCTCGCCGCTGTGAAGACCGACACGGACTTCGAGGCCTGCGCGTCCGGCTGGCTTCGCACATCGCCAACGGCGCACTGGATCGCGGGTGTCGGGGCTGTCGAAGACGATGAGGAAGCCGTCCCCGGCGGTGTTCATCTCCCTACCGCCGTGATCGAGTCGAAGCAGGCGGCGGGCCTCGGCCCGATGACTCTCCAGCAGACCGCTCCACAGCGCGATCACCGACTCGCGGCGGCGCGCTCGGTCGACCCGACCACGTCGCTGAAGAGGACGGTGGCCACCCGCCGGTCGACTGCCCTGCCCACCCTGGTGCCAACGAGGAACTCCTCGATCTCGTCCATGAGACCGTCCACGTCGCCGAGGAAGCCCGGTGTCTCGTCGCCCGGCACTTCGACGTACTGGCCGTTGGGCAGATGCTCCGCCAGCCAGCGCATGCCCTCGGCCGGGATGAAGGGAGCATCCTTCCTGTGCAGTAGTAGGGCGGGGGCGGTCACCGACGACAGCAGCGGGCGCAAGTCGATCTCCAACATTCGTCGCATCAGACCGGCCGCCATGCTGGGAGTGGCCGACATCCGCTCCAGCTTGCGAAACCAGCTGACGATCCGCTCATCCTCCGTCACCGAAGGGGCGATGAGCGGAAGGAGGATGGCTTGGCCCCACATGCCCTGTTCGATCACTCCGGCCACCGTCTCGAACGTCTCGGGGTCGGGGCCCCAGGGATGGTCCTCATCGGGGGTCGAGGTGGCGAGCACCTCGCCCAACACAAGCGCGGACACCCGCTGTGGGTGCATGGCCGCCACGGTCATCGCGATCGCCGCGGCATCGGTCCAGCCCACGAGAGCAGCCCGCTCCATGCCGACGGCGTCCATGACCGCCAGAACGTCGGGCACCATCTCGTCGGTGCTGGCCTCGATCGAGGGCCGGTCGGAGAGACCGGTCCCCCGCTTGTCGAACAGTGCGACCCGTCCCATCGCCGGCGTAGCGCTCCAGAAATCGCCGGCATTCGGGCAACTCCCAGAGGACCTCGAGATGGGAGACCCATCCGATCATCACCAGGATGTCGAGCGGCCCCTCTCCGAAGACCTGATAGGCGAGGTCGACGTTCCCGGAGCGGGTGAATTTGACCTCGGGGACGAGCGACACTGCCGCCGAGCCTAACTATGGGGTGTGATCAGCCCTCGCTCGAGCAAACGCTCGAAATGGCGAATGGTCGAATCCACACCGACCTCGAGCGGTGTCTCGGGGACGACGCCGATGATGGACTTCGATGTCGTCGGCTGCAGGCTGGGGAGGGAAAGGGAGAGGCGTCTCGTCAAAGGTGATCGACCCAGCCGACCCCGGCGCCGCCGCCTCGATGCAGGAGACGATCGTCGCCATGTCGATGGCGGGGGTGGGGAGGTTGAGCACGACCGCCCCCTGGTAGCCCGAATCCGCCGCCGCCACCAGGACACGGGCGATGTCCTGACCGTGCTGCATCTGAAGGGACCCGCCGAACCCGATGTGATAGGGACGGCCGGCTGCGGCGTGAAGCATGGCCTTGGTCGGGCCCGAAGTGAGCCCCTGGTCCCGCCCCACGCCGTAGCCGGTGTGCGGGCGGATCCCGATCGAGGCCACACCCTCGTCATTCCACATCCGATAGGCGGTGCCTTCGTTGGCCTTCTTGAAGATCCCGTACATGGTCGAGGGCGGTAGATCGCCTCCATCCGGGCTCAGGGCGGCGACCGAACTGGCGTACACCACCGGAGCACGGAGTCCGGCGTCACGGGCGGCGACCAGCACATTCGTGGTCCCGACGACATTCACCAGGGCCCCCAGCGACGGGTTGGCGGCACATGCCGGCACCTGGAGGGCAGCGAGATGGATGACGGCACCGATCGGGTGATCCGCTAGCACCCGACTCATGGTCTCGGGAACGGTGATGTCCCCGACGAGTCCTCGGTGACCAGGTCTGTCGTCATCGTCCTCGAGGACCTGAGCCAGCCGCGCCCGGTCCGGGTCCTGATCGAGGGCCACCACGTTCCGCCTCGCCGCGAGGAGAGTCTTCACCACCCAGGCGCCGATGAAACCCCGCGCCCCGGTGACCACCACCGCATCTCGATCGCTCATGCCGCGATGCTAAGTGGGCTGGAAGTCTCGGTCGGATAGGCTCGCCCGAATGGCGGTGACACTGTCTCCCAAAGGGACCCGGGGCACCGAGATACCCGGCTTCGCCAAGGCCTTGATGAAGGCCGGGGCGGGTCTGGGCAATCTCATCTTCAACATGATGGGCGATCGCATGAAGATGCAAGGCCAGCCGCTCGTCTTGCTGACCACGGTGGGTGCCAAGAGCGGGAAGCAGAGGCAGGCGTTGCTCGGCCGGTTCGACGACACGGAGCATCCCGGAGCCTGGCTCGTGGTCGGCTCCAACGGTGGGCGCGGCCCGGCACCCGGGCTGGTGTCACAACCTCGTCGCAAATCCTGATCAGGCTTGGGCGACAGTCGACAAGAAAAAGACCAGGGTCCGGGCGGATTCGGTCGAGGGGCGTGAATACCAGGTGGCGTGGGACCGGATCGTCTCGCTGGCTCCCGGATACGGGTCCTACCTGGAGAAGACCGACCGCCACATCCCGATCATCCGTCTCACGCCGGTGGGCGATCAGCCGGGACAGGTGTAAGCAAGACGGCTGATCCGGGCACATAACATGCCAGAAAGGCAGATGTGTCCGACCGAAGTGCCGTCGAGCTGACCGAGAACCCAAGCGTTCGCTTCGACCAGCTGTTCGACTCCAACTACAACGCCATCTTCCGGTATTGCGCCCGCCGTCTCGGCCCCACGGATGCCGAAGATGCCGCTGCCGATGTGTTCGCCGTTGCCTGGCGCCGCATCGAAGACATGCCGGAAGGTGACGCCAGGAAGGCATGGCTGTTCGGTGTCGCTCATCGAGTGGTGGGGAGTCAGTACCGAAGTCGACGACGCCGCTCCAACCTGTCGACTCGTTTGGAGCAGACCACCACTCACGAGCCCCACACGACCTCGGGCGGCGAGTTCGATGACCTGCTCTCCGCCCTCGACAGCTGAGCAGAACCGACCAAGAGTTGCTCCGGCTTTCCTCCTGGGACGGTCTGAGCCGAGCGGAGATCGCCCAGGTCCTCGGCATCAAGGAGAACGCGGTCGACCAGCGGCTGCACCGGGCACGGGCTCGATTGAAGGTCAGATTCGACCGCCTCAACAACGAGGCGTCATCACTCACTCACAAGGAGACCCCCGCATGATCGAGCTACTCGAGCGCGCCGATCCGGCCAAGGATCTGCGATGCGGACACGAGTCGGCTCCGGGGCAAGGTCGACGAGCGCATCGGCCTTTCCGCGTCCACTGAGTCCGTCTATAGCCCGGATGAGGAGACCATGGTTGATCGCTGTCGCCTCATTTGCCGCGGTGGTCGCGGTCGCCGTCCCGGTGGCGCTCCTCACCGATCCTCCATCGGTTTTCGCCCCCAATCTCGATGGCCTCGATGCGCATCCTGGCGTTCAAGCGGCAGTACCGCTGGCATCAGGCGGTCTTCAGGCGATGGACGCCGAGGGCGACACGATCTGGGTGATGACCACCCTGCAGAACCTCCTCCAAGAGGTGTCTGCTCAGTCCGGAGACATCGAGGCGACCTATCCCATCGACGCCCGCGTCGAGGGCGTGGTCGTCGGCGGCGGTCGACTCTGGCTGACCAGCCCTGACAACGGCGGCTCAGGTGCTTCGCTTCGACCCCGAGGCCGGCGCCGTCGATCTGATCATCCCAATCGGGGGAGCTGCCCGGGTGGGCCAACTGGCTCGGGGACAGCCTTTGGGTCGGCAAGGTTCAGGGTGAAGTGATTCGGATCTCCTCCGAGGGTGAGATCCTCGCCACGCTTCCCGGCGAGCTCGATCGGCGGCGAGGGGTTGGGTTATCTCTGGGTCAACGACCCTGGCACCGACCTGATCTCCAGCTTGTCCGAGAATGGGCAGCTCGGCGACATGGTGATACCGACCGAACGGGGTTTGGAGACCATGAGCGGATCGGGAATTCGCCAGGTCGCGGAAGCGGAAGGCCGCCTCTTCCTGCTGGATGGCGACCATCCCTGGGGGACCAACCTGAATGTCTACGACCCGACTTCGGGCGAGTTTGGAGCGTTCGCGGGCCTCACTTTCGGGCTTCTCGACCTGATCGAATTCGATGGCGATCTGTGGGTCACTTCCAGCAGCGATCATCGTGTTGATCCGGATCGACCCGACGAGCGGGGAGCAGCACAGGTACCCGTTGCCCGGCAAGCCTGGCGGTCTGGTGGTGGCCGATGACGCGTTGTGGGTCACTCTCTATCAGCCTGGAGCTCTGATTCGGCTCGACACCAGCGCCGACCTCATCGAGTCGAGCCCCATCGTGGTGGACGACTGGAATCGGTTCCCACATCGGCTGCTCTGCACCGGCCCCGCGCGACGCCGGGGGACCAACGATCATCCTCCAACCTTCAGACTGGATCGACTACGGGTCATGGTCTGTCATCCAGGCCGAGCTATCAGGCGAGGGCTACGTCGTCTGCTCCAACGGCTACGTGGAGGGTGAGACCACACCAGCGACAGCAGGCTGCCGATCTCGAACAGGCTCTGAGCCAGGCCGGAATCTCCGGGCCCTATGTGTTGGCCGCTGCGGTCGACGGGGTGCATGCGGCCCGTCTCTTTGCCGATGGGCGTGACGATATTGCCGGCATGGTGCTGGTCGACCCGATGCCGGTCGGGTTCCAGGACTTCTACGACGATCTCCTCCCGGACCTGGCAGGCCACCCACCGTGGCTCGATCTGGATGCCGAGGTCTCCCAATCTCTCGATGGCTTCGGGAATGTGCCTTTGATCGTGGTCGAACAGGATCCGGACTCGGTGTTCCAATCCGGCCAGTTCGTCGAATGGAGTTGGGCCTGAGGCCGCCGAAGCGGTGAACACCTACTGGCAGGACGGGTTGGCCTTCTACGCCGCGCTCTCGACCGACTCGCGCTCCGTCATCGCCAACGAGTCAGGGCTCGACATGGTGATCTGGGACCACCCCGACCTCGTGATCGAACAGATCCTCGATCTGCTCAGACGCTGAGGCTCTGCGCCGGCACTTTCTTCTGCGGGTCGACGAAGGGCAGAGCTCGCGGCGACAGCGGTCAGCTCCTCCCCGTCCTCGGTCACGACATCGACCCGAGTGCCCGGCGCCGAGAGCCCGATCGGGACCCACATGTACCCGATGTTCTGCTCCATGCCCGGGCGACCAAACTGCGTCGGTGACCCGGCCCACCTCGACATCCCCCGAGAGCACCGGCCACGGCTGGGACAGTTCGGCCCGCAGCTGGTCGCCTTCGAGGAACATGCCCACCAGCTTGCGATCGACCCCGTTCTCACGGATGCTCTCCAACGCCGCCTTCCCCAGGTAATCCTGATCCTGTATCTCGACCAGACGCTCCATGCCACTGACATGGAACGGCGTGTCATCGAGGGTCATGTCCGACCCGTAATTGAAGATCCCGGCCTCGATGCGACGCGGCCTCGCATGGGCGCAATCGGGCGGATGTCGAACTCCTCGCCGGCGGCTGCCACCGCGTCCCAGATGGCGGCGCCGTCTCCCCGGTCGAGGACATTGATCTCGAACCCGGGAATGGCGGTCCAACCAGTCCGGCTGATCACGACCGGGATCCCGTCGATCTCGAATTCGCCCAGCCAGTAGTACTTGATGTCGTAGATGCCGGACCCCGACCAGCTTCTCCAGCGTCTTGGCTGCCAGCGGTCCCTGCACCTGCATCGGGTGCACGTCCGGCAAGGTGACCTCCGCATCGAAACGGCCGGCGGCCACGCCCAAGGCATACAGCCCGGCATCCGAGTCGGCCAGCTGCATCCACCAACGGTTCTCGCCGACGTGAAGCAGGACCGGGTCGTTCACGATCCCGCCGTCGGGGGCGATGACCGGCATGTACTTCCCCTGGCCGACCGCGCACTTTGTCAGGTCCCGGCAGGTGATGTAGTCGATCAGCCGGTCGGCATCTTTCCCGCTTACTTCGACCGTTCGCTCCACACCCACATCCCACATCGTCACCCCGTTGACGAGGGCCCAGTACTCGACGTCGGGGTCGTCGTAATAAGCGGGCAGGTACATGTGGTTGTAGATGTCGAAGGAGGTGCAACCCGCGGCCAGGGTCGACTCGAAGAAGGGTGATCTTCGGTACCAGGGCCCGAAATAGAGAGTGGTGCTCTTCTCCAGCATCTCGCGACGTTCGTTGGCCACCGATGTCCTCCTCGAATCCTGAACGGTGGTTCAACCCTAGGGGAGCGCGTTGCCGGCTTGCCCGGCGACCCTCACACCGTGTCGGAGCGACTGGAGAAACGGGCCGCGGCGTCCATCACGAGCGTGGCTATGGAGTCTGCTCTTCCCCGAACTGGAAACCTGTAGGCCGGCCCGTGGACGTGGATGGCACCGAGGACACGGGTTCCGTCCGCCAGGACAGGAGCCGCCACCGAGTTGATCCCCTCGGCGAACTCCTCATGGATCCAGCAGTGGCCCGAGACCCTGATCGCCTCCAGCCTGTCCCGGATCTCGCCGGCATCGACCACCGTGTGCGTCGTATAAGCCTCCAACGGCCGGCTCAGGTAGCGATCGACCTCCTCGGCCGGCCATTGCGCCATCACACAGAGGCCCGAAGGGCCGATGTGCATCGGCACCATCAGACCGGTGTAGTCACGGACCTGGACGGGGTTGGGGCTCTCCACCTGCACCATGTACTGGATGGTGTATCCGGTCGGGATGCTGAAGCCGGCGGCCTCACCGAGCTGATCGGACAGCCAGACCAGATGTGGGCGGACCGCGGTGGCGAGCGCAGCGGTGGCATCGATCGCGCCGGCAAGCTCGACCAGCCCGATGCCAATCGCATACGACGTGCCGTCAGGTCCCCTGGTCACGGCGCCCTGGTCTTCGAGGCTCGACAGCATCCTGGCCACGGTGGACTTGGGCAGACCGACCCGTGAGGCGAGCTCGGTCACCCCCGAGGGCTCGACGGCCAACGCCTTGAGCACCTGGAATGCGCGGTCGATCGACTGCACCGCCATCAGGTCACCCTCGACAGCGCTTCGCGATGCCAATCCACGGTGGGCTCGACCTGGTTGAAGGTGAAGATATGGATTCCGGTCATCCTGAGGCCCTCGCCGCGGCGGGCGAGCGGTTCGACGATCCTGTCGGGCTGGTACCGGCCCGGACGCAGCATTCTCAGGATCGAGCCACGGTTCTTGGCCAGGAACCTCATCGAATCACCCACGCCGATTCGAGCCCCGATGGTGAGGAGGCGGGCGGGATCGACCGCACCGGGCACGCCAACCTTTATGGGAAGTGTCACGCCATCGGCCCGGATGGAGGCGATCCAATCAACGATCGTCTCCGGGCTGAAGCACATCTGGGTGACGACATAAGTGGCGAGCGCCTCCTTCTCCAGCAGCGACTGGCGGAGGCGGTCGGGTGAGATGAGAGGGTGGCCCTCCGGATACCCGGTGATCCCGACTTCGAGAAACGGATGACCGACGGCCGCCATGTCCTCGAGCAGCGAGAGCGCGTCGTAATAGTCGCCGTGTGGCTGTCCATCGCCCCCGGTGACGAAGACCTGTCCCACCCCTCCATCGTCGAGACGCTTGATGATCGAAGCCAGCTCGCGGCGGTTCTCGATTGTCCTGGCCGACATATGGGGGACCGCCCGAAGACCTCGGGCCTGGAGCTCGATGGCCAGATCCAGGGTGGGGCTCATCCCCCGGGTGGGCGAGGCGGTCACGGAGACCGTCGAGCCCGGCTCGATCGACGAGGTCTTCTCCAGCACTCCCTCGAGGGGGATCACCTCGAAGTCGGCCCCGGTGAGGAGAGCTCTCTCCAGGACGTCACTCATGCTCAGACATCCGAGTCCGGGAAAGAGGCCTTGCGCTGAGCCACCCACTCGGTCAGCTCCGCCTCGATGGCTTCGTCCAGGGAGGGCGGCTCGTACTCATTGAGCATCTTGCGCCAGATCGTGTGCGCCCTCGAGGCGGCCTCCTGGGATCCCGCTTCGAGCCATTGCTCGAAGCTGTTGTTGTCCGCGGTGGCGCTGCGCCAGAAGGCGTTCTCGAAGTTGGCCAGGGTGTGGGCGTTCCCCAGGAAATGCTGTCCAGGCGGATTGTCGAGGAGGGCGTCGAGAGCCTGACCGTTGTCCGAGAGGTCCAATCCTCCGATCAGTGCTTCGGCCATCGATGCTTGATCCGCGTCCAGGACGAACTTCTCGTACCCCATCACCAGCCCCCCCTCCAGCCAGCCCGCGGTGTGGAGCACGAAATTGACCCCGGCGAGAAGGGTCGGAAGAAAGGTGGCAGCGGATTCGTAGGCCGCTTGGTAATCAGGGGTCTTAGCCGCCGTGAGATTCCCACCGCTGCGGAAGGGGACACCAAGTCGCCGGGCCAGCGCTGCCATCACGAAAAGAACGATCGCCGGCTCGGGTGTGCCGAACGTGGGAGCACCCGACTGCATCGAGATCGAGGAGGCGAAGGACCCGAACACGACGGGTGCACCGGGCCGCACCAACTGGCAAAAGGCCATGCCGGCCAACGCCTCGGCAAGGGTCTGAGTTGCGGTCCCGGCCACCGTGACCGGCGCCATCGCCCCGGAGAGGATGAAGGGAGTGATGAGGCACGCCTGGTTGTTCTCGGCGTAGACCTTGGCCGAGCCGAGCATGTTGTAGTCCCAGCTCATCGGGCTGTTGGCGTTGCACAGAGACAACAGGACCGTCTTCCCCTCGTCGATGTCGCCACCGAACAGGATCCTGACCATGTCGACCGTGTCCTGGGCCCGCTCGGGCGCGGTGACCGAGCCCATGAACGCGCGGTCGTGATTCTTGATATGGGCAAGGACCATGTCGAAGTGCCGTTTGTTGACCGGCAGGTCGACCGGCTCGCACAGGGTCCCGCCACCGTGATGCAGTGCGGGCGTCAGGTGAGTCAGACGGGCGAAGTTCTCGAAGTCGGCGAGCGTGGCGTAGCGACGACCTCCATCCAGGTCGCGGACGAAAGGAGATCCGTAGGCCGGGGCGAAGACGAGATGGGGGTCGCCGATCACGACGTCGTGCTCGGGGTTCCGGGCGTGCTGGGTGAAGGTCGTTGGCGCGGTTGCCATGAGACTCCTGGCCAGCCCGGCAGGGAATCTGACCCGGGTCTCGGTGACCTCACATCCACCCTCGCGGAAGATCTCCAGCGCCTCGGGGAAGTTGCCCACCTCGATGCCGACTCTCTCGAGGAGCAGATCGGCATTGGATTCGATCAGGGAGAGCCCCTCCTCGTCGAGCACCTCGACCGGTGACAGCTTTCGAGTGAGGAACGGCACCGACTCGATGGCCCGAGCGGTCCTTGCTGCCTGCCGGGCGGCGCGGCCACCGCCCCGACGTCCCGTGCTGGTCTGTTCCATGATGCGGTACCAGACTACATCATGGAACAGGAGCCGGGAAGGGCCGTGGCAGAGCGAGTGGTCACCCGGGGCGTCTCCGCCGCCGCTCTCCTGGCTCGGGTCGAGGTGGCATGTCCACCACCTTGGAGAGGAGCGGGTAGGGGTCGGTCTTGTGGGGTATGGCCAAAGCAGCCACGAAATGCTCCTGGAATCGCGGCTCGACGGCGGTCTCCACCTTCTCGATCTGGTTTGTGACCTCCTCGATCTCGCTGCGTGCGACACCGGATAGGAGGGCCATCATCGCCCCGACTCCGGCGGCGTTTCCCGCCGCCGATACCCGGTCGAGATCGCAGTCGGGGATCATCCCGAGCACCATGGCGTACTTCGGGTCGATATGGCTCCCGAAGGCGCCCGCCAGCCTGATCTCGTCGACCTGATCGACGCCGTAGTGGTCCATCAGGAGCCGGGCTCCGGCGTGAAGCGCGGCCTTGGCCAACTGAACGGCGCGCACATCGTTCTGCGTCACCTCTATGAGTGGCTCGGCACACAAGACGTACGAGAAAGTGCGGTCCGAAGCCACCACTCGTGACGACGGATTGGCCGGTGGGCGGATGACCCCGTCGGTGTCGATCACTGCGGCTAGATACAGCTCTGCAATCGCCTCGATGATCCCCGAACCGCAGACCCCGGTGACGGCCCCGAAGTCGAAGCCGGCCTCGTCCGACCAAGGCTCCTGGCCGATTACGGAAAAACGGGGCTCCAGAGTCGCCCGATCCACGCGGACCCGCTCGATCGCCCCTGGCGCTGCTCGTTGCCCGGCGGAGATCTGCGCTCCTTCGAACGCGGGCCCGGTCGGGCTCGAGGCGGCCAGGAGGCGTTCTTGATTCCCGAGCACCAATTCGGCGTTGGTACCCACGTCGACGAGCAATTGCAGACGCTCGCCACGATGCGGGCCTTCGGACAGCACCACCCCGGCGGCGTCGGCGCCGACATGGCCGGCGATGCAGGGAAGCGAATAGACCCTGGCACCGCGGTGGACCTGCAGTCCGAGGTCGGAGGCGGGCGTGTCGAGGGCCGACGTGGTGACCAACGCAAACGGAGCGGTGCCCAGCTCCCGTGGGTCGAGCCCGAGGAGCAGGTGGTGCATGATCGGGTTGCCGACAACACTCAGTTCCAGGACATCACCTCGATCGACACCGGCCTCGGTGACCAACTCACCGAGCAAGTCGTCGAGGGCGCCTCGCACCACGTCCGTCAGCCGGCTCGCACCGTCATCGTTCATCATCACGTACGAGACACGGCTCATCAGATCCTCACCAAACCCGATCTGAGGATTCATCACGCCACTCGTGGCTAGCACCGACCCGGTCAGGAGATCGCAGAGGTGGCCGGCGATGGTGGTCGAGCCAACATCGAAGGCCACCCCGAGAGCGAGATCACGGAAGCCGGGCCAGATCGCGATCAGATCCCTGGCATGACGCACCGCGACAGTCACCGCCCAGTTCCCACTTCGGAGGGTCGTCTGGAGATCTCTCAGGACCGGAGGGTCCACCACCAGTCCGCGCAGACCCCACTCCTGTTCGAGAGCGGCGAGGAGACGCTCCAGGTCTCCGGTCGGGCTGGCCAGATCGGGCTCCGGTACCTCGACGTAGTGAAGCCGGACCACGGGATCTACCGGCAGGGCGGCCACACCGGCCCGCTTGCGCACCACCTGGCGATGGACCTGGCTGTCCGCCGGGACATCGATGACGACGTCCTCCACGATCCGGGCGGCACAACCCAGTCGGTGGCCGGCGCCCAGCGGTCGCCGACCCTGATAGTCGGTCTCGGTGGGTCCGGGCTCGGAGAGACGGTCGGCACGGGCCTCGACGCCGGGTCGGCTGCCCATGACCACCTGGCAGCGCCCGCATATTCCCCGGCCGCCGCATACCGAGTCGAGGTCCACTCCGAGGGCCCGGGCGGCGTCCAGCACTGTGGTGCCCTCGGGAAACGCTCCGCGTCGCCCCGAAGGGCTGAACACCACCTGACGCGTCACGGCCGGTCAGCCGCGACGGCGGCGGTTCTCACGACGACGGCCTTCCTCGCCGGCGGCGGGAGGCTCTCGATAGGTCTTGATCCAGGTGGCGCAGTTGGGGTCGCGCCCGTTCAAGACGTCGGCGGCCATGATCGACTGGCGGATCTCGGCCTCGAGAGGGTTGGTGATCGCCGATGTCATGCCGGCACCGATCGCCATGGCCAGGAAGGCGGCATTGATCCCGGCCCGATTGGGGAGGCCGAAACTGATGTTGGAGGCCCCGCACGTGGTGTTTACCCCCAACTCGTCGCGAAGCCTCCCGATCAGGTGGAACACCTGCCTCCCCGCCGTGGCCATGGCGCCGATTGGCATCACCAATGGGTCGACCACGACGTCTTCCCGGGGTATGCCGTGATCAGCGGCCCGTCCGACGATCTTCTTCGCCACCTCGAACCGGACATCGGGGTCCTCGGAGATCCCGGTTTCGTCGTTGGAAATCGCGACCACTGCCGCCCCGTGCTTCGCGATGAGAGGCAGAACCTGTTCGAGGCGCTCCTCCTCCCCGGTGACCGAGTTCACCAGGGCCTTGCCCCGATACGCGAGGAGCCCGGACTCGAGGGCGGCGACGATCGACGAGTCGATGGACAAGGGGGCGTCCGTCAATGACTGGACCAGCTCGACAGCCCGGGCGAGCAGTGCAGGTTCGTCGGCGAGGGGGATGCCGGCATTCACATCGAGCATCTGCGCGCCGGCGCCGACCTGACTCAAGGCGTCTGCCTCCACTCGGGAGAAGTCGCCCTTCTTCATCTCTTCGGCGAGGAGCCGACGCCCGGTTGGATTGATTCGCTCCCCGATCAAGACGAAGGGACGCTCGAATCCGATGACGACTTCGCGGGTCTCCGAGGAGACGACGGTGTCGGTCATCGTGTCCCGCCGTTGGCGGCGAGATCGTTCAAGGTCTCGGAGTCGTATTCGGTCTCGAGACGCGCCGCTTCGGAGGCGACTTCTGACTCGAGATCGTCACCGCACGGTCTGGTGTCCTTGACCCATTCCGACAGGTACTCGTCGGTACCGAACAGGCCCGCGTACATGGCGGCACGATCGATCGCGACCTGGAACCTCGCCGAGAGCTCGCTTTTGGCTGTCTCATCGCCCCGACGGGCAAGCACCTGGGCGGGGATCTCCCGCCAGCGAATGACGGTCAGCTGGGGCCCGCGTACCCGCGGACTCACGCCGGCACCCGTCGGGTGACCTCAACGAGCGTGGAGGCCAGGTCGCCGTAGCCGGTGTGTCGTTGCTCGAACGAGAGACCGAGACGGTGGGCCGCCGCCTTGGCGCGTTCGACGAGGTCGGACGTGGGGACCTGGGAGAGATAGACCAGACGGCGGTAATTGCCGAAGTAGGTGTCACGGAGATCGGGCCAGCGATCGAGACCGAGACCGGCCCACACCAGACGATCGAAGTGGTGTGCGAGGAAATCGGTCAGGTAGAACGTGCCCGGCTCACGGGCGTGCAGGTCCGAGAAGCCGGGCCCGGTGGCGTAGAACTCGTAGCAATGGGCCCCGGGCAAGCGGCCCACTCCTCGTGCTTCTAGTACCCGGTCGAGTAGGCCGCCGGTCCCGCAGTCGGCGTAACCGACGAAGACGTTCCTGTATCGCTCCTCAGCGGCATCGAGGCGCGCCTCGACCGCGGCCGGAATGAGGTCCGGGGTGTTGTGGAGATTGGCGGGGAGGCACTCGACGTCGACCCAGTCCAGCGAGTTGAGTCGCACGACGTCGAGGACCTCGCGGGCCAGCGCCCCGCAGGCGATCACCAGTAGTCGATCGCCCTCGTCGCTCATTGGTCTTCACCTCCCGTGAGGCGGCGAGCCAGCACGAGAGCTTCGGCGGTCTCCGTTGCGACGGCGGCATCACGGCAGTAGGCGTCGGCGCCGATTGCTTGCCCAAACTCCTCGTTGAGCGGGGCGCCACCGACCATGACGATGTAGTCGTCCCGGATGTTCTTCTCCTTCAGGGCTTCGATGACCACCTTCATGTAGGGCATGGTGGTGGTCAGCAAGGCAGACATTCCGAGGATGTCGGGCTTGTGCTCGTCGAGAGCGGCGATGAACTCGTCGGCATCGGTGTTGATCCCCAGGTTGATCACCTCGAACCCGGCCCCTTCCAGCATCATCGCGACAAGGTTCTTTCCGATGTCGTGGATGTCGCCCTTCACTGTCCCGATCACGACCTTGCCGATCGTCTGGGCCCCGGTTTCGGCGAGCAGGGGCCGCAGCACCTCCATGCCCGCCTTCATTGCGTTGGCGGCAAGCAGCACCTCGGGGACGAAGAGGATGCCGTCCCGAAAATCGATCCCAACGATCCGCATACCTTCGACCAGGGCATCATTGAGGACCCTCTGCGGATCCCAGCCCCGGGAGAGCAGGATCTCTGTCCCCTCGACGATCTCGTCGGCAAGACCGTCGTAGAGGTCGTCGTGCATCTGATTCGCCAGATCAGGGTCGGAAAGTGAATTCAGATCGAGTTCATCGTCGGCCATCGCCACTCCATGAGATCACCGTTCGTGTTCCACGATGCGGGGCTGTGCTATATGTTGGAACACTAGTCTGCCGCCCCACCAGGGTCCATGGCGGGCCATGATTGACCTGACCGGAGAACGAGGTTTCAGACGTGAGTGATGTGCCTTCCAGTGCGAGCGTGGTGGTGATCGGAGCGGGGATCGTCGGCAACTCGGTGGTGGGCCATCTCGCCGAGCTCGGCTGGCGCGACATCGTCCAAATCGACAAGGGACCGCTGCCCAATCCAGGCGGATCGACCGGTCACGCCTCCAACTTCATCTTCCCGGTCGATCACAACAAGGAAATGGCGATGCTCACCCTCGACAGCCAACGTCAGTACGAGGAGATGGGGGTCAACGTCACCTGCGGTGGGATCGAGGTTGCCCGCACCAAGGAGCGGATGGAAGAGCTGCGCAGGCGGATGAGCTCGGCGAAGAACTGGGACATGGAGGCACATCTGGTGACTCCGGCCGAGATAAAGGAGCTGGTCCCTTTCATCAACGAGAAGATCCTCCTCGGGGGCTGTTACTTCCCCACGGTGTCGGCCGTCGACTCGCTGCGAGCGGGGACGATCTTCAGGGAGAAGGCAAACGGCCTCGGAGCGTTGCAGACCATGGCCAACACCGAGATCCTCGGCATCGAGACCGATCGAGGACGGGTCACGGCGGTCGTCACCGACAAGGGCCGCGTCGAGGCCGAGTACGTGGTGATCGCCTGCGGGGTGTGGAGCCCCCGGATCGCCCGTATGGCCGGGGCCAGCATCCCCCTCACCCCGGCAGTGCACCAGATGATCGATGTCGGGCCGATCCCGATCCTCCAGGAGTCAGGCAAGGAACTCGCCTTCCCCATCGTGCGCGACATGGACACTTTTATGTACGAGCGACAGACCTCGGGGTCGATGGAGGTCGGCTCCTACGCCCATCGCCCGATATTTCATTCCCCCGATGAGATCCCATCGATCGCCGAGGCCCGCCTCTCCCCGACCGAGCTTCCCTTCACGGAGGACGACTTCGACACCCAGCTGGAGGACGCGCTCGAGCTGATGCCCGAGATCCTGTCCCAAGCAGAGATCAAGTACGCCATCAACGGACTGCTCTCACTCACCCCCGATGCCATGCCCCTGATCGGCGAGACGGTCGAGGTGCGAAATCTCTGGTCGGCTGCCGCCATCTGGATCAAGGAGGGGCCGGGTACGGGCCGGGCGGTGGCGGAGTGGATGACCAACGGGTATCCCGAGCTAGATCCGCACGCCTCGGACATCGCCCGCTTCTACCCTTACGCCCGCACCGAGCACCACGTTCGGGCTCGCTGCGCCGAGCATTTCAACAAGACGTACGGGATCGTCCATCCCCGAGAGCAGTGGGCCTCCGAACGGGACAAGAGGCTCTCCCCGGTGCATTCCCGCACCGCCGAGCTGGGCGCGGTCTATTTCGAGGCCGGAGGATGGGAGCGCCCGCACTGGTACGAGTCGAACGCACCTCTCGTCGATCACTACGGAATCGAAGACCGGCCCCACGAATGGGACCGGCGTTGGTGGTCGCCGATCCAAAACGCCGAACACCTGGCCATGCGGGAGAAGGTGGGTCTCGTCGACCTGGCGCCTTTCGTCATCTTTGATTTCACCGGCCTCGGGGTCGTCGATTTCATCCAGCGGATGACGGTCAACAACGCCGATGTGGCAGTAGGCCGCTCGGTGTACACCCCTTTGCTCACCGGGTCCGGAGGGTTCAAGGCCGACCTGACAGTGCTCAGGCTGGGTGAGGAGCATTTCAGGGTGATCACCGGCGCGTTCGACGGGCCAAGGGACAAGCACTGGTTCCAGAGCCATCTCCCCGAGGACGGGTCGGTCTACATGAGCGATTCCACCTCGGCCTACACCACCATCGGTGTCTGGGGACCCGAGGCGCGCAATCTCATCTCATCCATCACGGATCACGACCTCTCCAACGAGGCTTTCCCCTACGGGACGACCCAGGCGGTCGACTTCGGCTCGATCAACGCCCGACTCTTCCGGATCTCGTATGTCGGCGACCTGGGCTGGGAGGTCTACGTGCCCACCGAGGCCGGGCGCCTGATGTGGGACCAGCTGTGGGGGGCAGGACAGGATCTCGGCGTCGTGGCCGTGGGCGCCGGGGTGTACGGGACCACGGGCCGCCTGGAGAAGGGCTACCGGCTGATGGGGTCTGAGCTGGAGAGCGAGTACAACCCCGTCGAGGCGGGGTTGGCCAGGCCGCGGGTCAAGGAACACGATTTCATCGGGAAGGAGGCGTATCTGTCCGCCCGGGAGGAGGAGCCGGCGGCGACCCTGTGCACCCTCACCGTGGAGGACCATGTCTCCCCCCGCGATGGGATAAAGCGCTACCCCACCGGGCGGGAGCCGATCACCACGCCCGATGGCGGCCGAATCACCGACCGGAAGGGTCGGCCGTCCTACGTCACCACCGCCGGGGCGGGGCCCTCGGTGGGCAAGTTCCTCCTGATGTCCTATCTGCCACCGGAGCACGCCGTTGTGGGCAACGACCTCGCCGTGATGTACATGAACGAGCTCTATCCGGTGAAAGTGGCGGTCGCCGGCTCGACTCCGTTGTTCGACCCCCACGACGCCCGGATGAAGGGGTGAGGACCCTCGTCTGCATCAAGCGGGTCCCGGCTCCGGGTGCCCGCATCGTCCTCACCGACGACCGACAGGCGATCGACGCTCGACACCTGCCGTTCACGACCAGCCCTCATGAGGAGTGCGCCGTCGAGGAGGCGGTCCGTATCAAAGAGCAGCACGGCGGGACAGTGGTCGTGATGACCCTCGGCCCGGCGGAGGCCGAGGAACAACTTCGCTATGCCGTGTCGGTGGGCGCCGACGAGGCGGTATTGCTGGCGACTGACGGGGCCGATTGGGACCCGCAGGCGACGGCTGCCGCTCTCGTCGCCAGGATCGAAGAACTCGAGGCCGGAGATGGCCGGTTCGATCTCATCCTCTTCGGCAACGAGTCTGCCGACGCCGGTGGGTATCAAGTGGGGATCCGGGTGGCTCATGCTCTGGGCCGGCCGGTGGTGGGCGGGATCAAGGCCATAGACATGGAAGACGAGACGATGGTCGCCCGGCGGGAGACCGACGCCGGATTCGAGGTCTACCGGCTCCCGATCCCGGCTGTTGCGGCTGTAAAAGAGGGGATCAACCTGCCCCGATATCCGACCCTTCCCTCCCGGCTCAGGGCCAAGAAGGTGGAGGTGTCGAGCGCCGCCCCGGAACATTCACCGGGTGGCCTTCGCATGCTCCGTCTGGTCAACCCTCCAGAGGTGGCCAGTTCGACCACGATCCTCGGCCAGGGACCCGACGCTGCCCCGGCGGTGGCCGACCTGTTCGAGGAGCTGGGTCTGCTGTGAACCAGGTCCTCGTCTTCGTCGAGCACCAGGAAGGGATGCCGCTCGAGACCTCCCTTCAGGCGACCACCCTGGCCGGCACCCTGGGTGACGTGTCCTCGGTGAGCGTTGGCGTATGTCATATCGGAGGCGTGGCTCGACACTTCGCGATCGAGCATCCGATGCTGTCCGACTACGCCCCGGAGGCAATCGCCACGTCTCTGGTCCAGCTGATCGGAGCCGAGTCGCCATCCGCCGTGTTCGCGTCCGGGACCGAGCGGGGCAACGAGGTGATGGCACACGTGGCCGCCCTGCTCGACTTCCCGCTCGCAACGAATGTGACCGAAGTTCGGCCCGGCGACGAGTCCTGGGAGCTGACCCGGACACGTTGGGGTGGGAGCCTCCTCGAAGAGGCGTCACTCACCGCGCCAGTGAAGCTGGCCACAGTGGCACCTCATGCGTTCGAAGCTTCCGACGCGTCGGGCGGCGTCGATGCAGAGACCTTTGAGCCGGACCTTCCCGAGGCCCTGGAGCGGACCCGGGTGGTGGAGCGTGTCACCATTGCCGAAGGGATCACTCTCACCACCGCCCCGGTAGTGGTCAGTGGGGGCCGGGGAGTCGGGTCGCCCGAGGGTTTCGGGATCCTCGAAGAGCTTGCAGGATTGTTGGGTGGCGCGGTCGGTTGTTCTCGGGTGGTCACCAACAACGGGTGGCGGCCCCACTCCGATCAGGTCGGTCAGACCGGAACCCGCGTCGCTCCGAATCTGTATGTCGCCTGCGGTATCTCCGGTGCGGTCCAGCATTGGGTCGGGATGATGGCCTCGAAGAACGTGCTGGCCATCAACAACGACCCCGAAGCTCCAATGGTGACCAAGGCCGACTACGCCGTGATCGGTGACCTACACCCAATCCTCGAGGCGGTGGTGGCGGAAGTGAAACGAAGGAAGGGCGTGGCCCTCTCGTAATTGGGAGCTAGAGGTGTCACATACGGCACTGTGGCTCTCAATTTTGTCTTGCCTACCACAGCGAGCCGGCCGACACCCGCAGGTCCTCCATCGTGATCCCGCGGGCGGCGTCGCTGCAGAGGAACAGGGCGAGGGCGCCGATCTCGGTCGGGGAGATGAGACGGCCCTGGGGGTTGGTCTTCTCCACGTCGGAGATGTACTCCTCCCCGGAACGGCGCTCCTGCTTTTCGGCGATGTCGGACATCCACTCGCGGCCGAATGAGGTGTCGACCCAGGTCGGGCTGATTGCATTGCAGGTGACGCCGTGCGGGGCACCCTCGAGGGCGACACACGTGGTCAGCCCGACTACACCGGCCTTGGATGCGCAATAGGCGCCTGACGTGGCCGCACCGACCGACGCCGCTGTCGAGGCAATATTGATGATCCGGCCCCACCCTCTCTCGATCATGCCGGGCAACGCCCGCTTGATCGCCCGGTAGGTGCCGGTGAGATTGACATCGATCACCTTGTCCCACAGGGCGTCGGGATGCCCGACGATGGTTTGCTCGGCAGTGATACCAGCGGCATTGGCCAGGATGTCGACCGGGCCAAACCGGTCGAGTGTCGCCTGATGAAATGCCTCGACCGAATCATCGGACGTGACATCGAGATTGAGGCCGAGGCACTCAACCCCTTCCCCCTCGATGACCGAGACGGCATGATCCATCTGCTCCTGCCCCGGGACGTGGACCACCTCACCTTCGGTCTTCGAGCCGGCGGAAAGGAGAGACCCGATGCTGACATTGGCACCCTGCGAGGCAAACGCCTGAGCCATTGCCAGCCCCATTCCTGACGCCCCACCGGTCACCATGGCGGTCCTGCCCGCCAGGAAGCGATCAGCCACTTCCCTCACCTCCCTCTCCGATTGCTACTTAGTACGGCGCCTCGACGTCGCCCATCTCCACATACACGCTCTTCACCTGCGTGTAGTGGTTGATGGTGACCAGGCTGTTCTCCCGGCCGATCCCGGACTGCTTGTAGCCGCCGAAGGGCATCTCGATCGGGGTGATGTTGTAGTTGTTGATCCAGGTCGTTCCCGCCTCGAGCCGGGCGACCACCCGATGGGCACGCTGGATGTCCTTCGTGAACACTCCCGCCGCCAGGCCATACGGAGTGTCGTTGGCCCGGGCAATGACATCGTCCTCGTCGCGGAAGCTGAGCACGGACATGACCGGGCCGAAGATCTCCTCCTGGACGATGGACATGTCGTCGGTGCAGGCATCGAACACAGTTGGCTCGACGAAGAAGCCGCCCTCCAAGGACGGGTCAGAGGGACGCTCCCCACCGATTACCACGGTCGCCCCAGCCGTCTTGCCGGCGTCGATGTAGGAGAGAACCTTGTCCATGTGGTCGCGCGAAATGAGCGCTCCGACATGGGTGTCGGGGTCCATCGGGTCGCCGATCTTCATCTTTGAGGTTCGCGTCACCAGACGGTCGAGGAACTCGTCATGGATCTCCTCGTGGACATAGACCCTGGTCCCGTTGGAGCAGATCTCACCCTGGGTGTAGAAGTTCGCCATTAGGGCGGCTGAGACCGCATTGTCGAGATCAGCGTCGTCGAAGATGATCAGAGGGCTCTTCCCACCCAACTCGAGGGTGACGTGCTTCAGCGTGGCGGCAGCATTGGCCATGACGATCTTCCCGGTACCGACCTCACCCGTCAGCGACACCTTGGCGACGTCGGGATGGGACACGAGAGCCTCCCCGGTGCGGTGGTCGCCCTGAACGACGTTGAACACGCCGTCGGGGAGTCCGGCCTCGGAGTAGATCTCGGCAAGTCTCAGTGCCGTGAGGGGGGTGAGCTCCGCCGGCTTGAACACCATCGAATTGCCGCAGGCCAGGGCAGGGGCAGACTTCCAACAGGCGATCTGAATCGGGTAGTTCCAGGCCCCGATCCCGACGCAAACACCGAGCGGCTCACGACGGGTGTAGGCCCAGGCACTGCCCAGATCGAAGGTCTCACCGTGGATGCTCGCCGCCAGGCCGGCGTAGTACTCGATGGCGTCGGCGCCGGACAGCACATCAACCGCAATGGCCTCCTGGATCGGCTTCCCGGTGTCGAGGACCTCGAGCCGGGCCAGCTCCTCGTTGTTGTCACGAAGCAGGCCAGCAGCGCGGTTCAGGATCCGGCCCCGCTCCGCGCCAGACAACTGGCGCCAGACCTCGAATCCTTCAGCGGCGGATGCCACAGCCCGATCGACGTCGGCGGGCCCAGCATGCTGAACCTGGCAGATCTCCTCGCCAGTGGCGGGGTTGATCGTGGCAAATGTCTCCCCCGAGACGGCATCGAGACGGCCACCATCTATGTAGAGCTGCTGGGTGTCAAGACTCATCGGCGAGACGGTACTAGTGGCCGGTCAGTGGGCAGGAGTCGGCGGTTGAAGCCTCGCGGCCCAGGCTTGGGTCAGCCGATCGAGGATGATCGCCATCACCACGATGGCGAAACCGACCTCGAAACCCAGACCGGTCTCGCCGCGAGTCACCGCCCGAACCGTCTCGAAGCCGAGCGCTCCACCCCCGACCAGACCAGCGATGATCACCATCGCCAGCACCATCATGATCACCTGGTTGACCGCCGCCAGGATCGTCGGAGCGGCCAGAGGGATCCTCACCCCGAACATGGTTTGGCGGCGAGTGGCACCGAAGGTCTCCGATGCCTCGACACTCTCCTCTGGCACCTCCTTGATGCCGAGGGCGGTGATCCGGATACCGGGGACAATGGCGTAAAGAACGGCGGCGATGATGCCCGGTACCTGACCGACGGTGAAGAACAGGATCACCGGAATGATGAACACGAAAGAGGGGATGGTCTGGAGGGCGTCGAGGATCGGGGTGAGCACCTTTTCAACTCTGGGTCTGCGGCCGGCCCAGATCCCGACCGGGATGGCTATGGCAACGGAGATGAAGGCCGCAGCCAGCACCTGGACCAGGGTCTGCAGGGACAGTTCCCACATCCCGATGAGACCGACCATGAGGAGCGACGCACCGGCAAAGACGGCCAGCCCAATCCCCTTCAGCCTCCAGCAGAGGATGGCAGTCGCGGCGATGAGCACCGGCCAGGCCACAGTGACGATGAGGAAGTCACGTGCCGGGATGAGCAGCCCGGCGACGACGAAATCGTTCACAGGGCGGGTGATGAAGGAGAGATTGTCCCGGCCCCAACGCACAAAGGTGTCTACAGGGTCGAAGATCCTGACTTCCCACACCGCTGGAAACTCGACCCAGCCCATGGCCCGCCCCACCACGATCCCCCCGCCGATCAACGCCAGCGCCGTGATCACGTAACGCCGCGATGCAGGTCGCGTCCTGTCGGCGAAGGCCAGCGACCGCCCCACCCGGTCGAGCACCATCGCCACCGCCACGATGGCCAGACCGGCGGCCAGTCCCCGCCCGGTGCGTCGCTGGTTCAGCGCCTCGAGCACTTCCTGCCCTAGCCCTCCAGCCCCGAGCAACGTAGCGAGGACGACGATGCCCAAGGCCATCATGATCGTCTGGTTGACCCCGGTCATGATGAATGGCATGGCCATCGGCAGCTGCACTTTGAACAGCGTTTGCCGCCCCGTGGAGCCGTACATCTCCGCCGCCTCCACCGACTGACGGGGTACGCCCTGGATACCAAGGGTGGTCAGCCTCACTGCCGGGGGCAGGGAGTAGATCACGGTTGCGATGGTGGCCGGGACGCGCCGGATGCCGAACAGGAGAACGATGGGAATGAAATAGACGGGAGCGGGGATGGTCTGCATCGCGTCGAGGACCGGTCTGATGGCACGATCTACCCGCGGCGAACGGGCCGCCCACACGCCCAATGGGATCCCGATGGCGAGTGCGATCAGGACCGCGATCGTCATCAGCGAGAGCGTCTCCATCGTGGTGTCCCAGAGGCCGACCAGCCCTGGATAGAGGGTGGCGGCCACGGCGACGAGGGCCGTTCTCCAGTCACCGGTCCTGAAGATGACGAGAAATACGGCAAGGGGGAGGACAAACCAGGGGAGCCATTTGAGGAACGTCTCGATGGTGGTGAGGCCCCAGTCGACCGCAGCTGACAGGGGTATGAAGAAGCCGGTGAAGATCGGATGGATCTGGCGGTTCTCCCGAAGCCACGTGGAGAATTGATCGACGGGGCCCGAGAAATAGGTGTCCCACAGGGCAGGGACCGTGGGCGAGGTGACCAGGACCTGGAGGAGGAGGATGCCGACGATCACGAAGATCCACCAGGCCCGGATCCGGAACCGCCCGGCTGTCTCGTCGACCAGGGCGACGTCAGCGGGTTGGAGGACGTCGGTCATTGCTCGGGCTCGATCGCCTTGGCCACCGCCCGGCGATCCACCACCCCGACCTGTTTCCCGTCCTGGTCCTCCACCCAGATCTCGGTCTCGTCGTCGAGCAGGGCCGGCAGCACCGTCTCGATGGTGTCGTCGAGCCGAACCGTCCTGCCGTTGGCTGTGCCGACTCCCTCTTTGAGAACCGCCGCCGTAGTCAGCACTTTGGCCTTGGGGATCTCCTTGGTGAATTCCCGCACGTAGTCGGTGGCGGGATCGCTGATCAGTTCCGTTGCAGTGCCCACCTGGTCGAACCCGCCGTCTTTCATGATGGCGATGCGATCCCCGAGTTTGATCGCCTCGGAGAAATCGTGGGTGATGAAGACAATGGTTCGCTGCAGCGTCTCTTGCAGTCGGATCAGCTCGTCCTGCATGTCGCGCCGGATCAGCGGGTCCAGCGCGGAAAAGGGCTCGTCGAAGAACATGATCTCCGGATCCACGGTGAGTGCCCGGGCCAGACCAACACGCTGCTGCATCCCACCGGACAACTGTTGGGGGAAGCTCTGTTCCCATCCCTTGAGTCCGACGACCTCGAGCACCTTGGTCGCCCGCTCGTAGCGCTCTGCCTTGTCGATGCCCTGCACTTCGAGGCCATAGGCGGCGTTGTCGATCACTCGCCGATGGGGGAAGAGACCGAAATGCTGGAACACCATCGACATCTTGTGCCGACGTACCTGACGCAGCTCGTCGTCGGTCATCGCTGTCAGGTCCTCGCCGTCGAGGACGACCTTGCCCTGCGTCACGTCATTGAGACGGGAGACGCAGCGGATAAGAGTCGACTTGCCAGAGCCGGACAGGCCCATGACGACGAACGTCTCGCCTCTGGCGACCTCGAAGGAGACGTCGCGCACACCGACGGTACAGCCGGTCGCTTGCTGCACCTCCTCACGGGATGCGCCGCTCCCGGCCATCTCGATTGCCTTGTCGGGCTTAGCACCAAAGACTTTCCAGATGTGCTCGACCGACAGGCACACGTCGCCGGTCACAGCCCCTTCGTGACAGCCACGTCGGTAATGTACCAGCGGCCCTTTCCGGCCGCGATCGTCGGCTGGCGGGCTCTAGGAGAATCATGAAAAAGAGAATCTGGATCCTGATATCGGTGATGGCACTGCTTTTGGCCGCATGCGCCGACGACGGTGGCACGGCCACCACCGCGGCCGGCGACGGTGACACGGCGACGACCGAAGCCGCCGCGGAGGGTGGAGACACCACGGCCGCGGCATCTGGTGGCGGCGAAACCATCAACATCGTTGCCAACCCTTGGACGGCCTCGGCGCTCAATGCCGAGATCGCCGCTCAGTTGATCGAGGCGGAGCTCGGTAACGACGCCGAGGTCGTCGCCATCGACGAGAACACCATGTTCACCGGCCTTTCGGATGGATCCCTCGATGTCGTGCTCGAGGTCTGGCCCTCGGGTGTGGTCGCCGAGGAGCAGGCCTTCATCGACGACGGCAGCGTTGTCGACATCGGCGAGCTCGGGGCGATCGGCAAGATCGGCTGGTTCACGCCGCAGTACGTGATCGAGGCAAACCCGGAGCTGGCCACGTGGGAGGGCTATACCGATCCCGAAGTGGCGGCGATGTTCGCCACCGCCGAGACCGGTGAAAATGGTCGCTTCTTGGGAACCGACCCCTCTTACTCCCAGTACGACGAAGCGATCATCGAGAACCTGGAGCTCCCGTTCCAGGTCGTCTTCTCCGGAAGCGAGGCGTCGACAGTCGCCGAACTCGATGCCAGAGTCGCCGCGGAGGAGCCGATCCTCATGTACTGGTGGACCCCGACCGCGGCCGTGGCCCAGTACGACCTCGTGAATGTCCTTCTGCCGGAGTACAACGAGGACTGCTACGCCGATCCGGCCGCCATCGACTGCGACTACCCCGAGGACGTGCTCACCAAGTACGCCTCGGCCCAGCTCGCCGACAAGGCGCCGAACGTGCAGTCGTTCCTCGAGAAGTTCCAGATCACTACCGAGGATCAGCTGGGCATGCTGCCTGCAGTCGAGACAGAAGGCGAGGACGCCGCCGATGTCGCGGCCCAGTGGATCGCGGACCATGAGGACGTCTGGTCGGCCTGGTTGGCGGACCAGTAGTCGCAATCCTTTACGTTCGGGGAGACGGCCCTTCGGGGCCGTCTTCCTTGTCAGGCGACGACAACCCGCGTATCCTCCCTCGAAAGCGCCGATTTGATCCACAGCTTGCGGGCGCTCAAGAAATGCGGCTAAAGCGTCGGGATGGAAGAACCGCCCGGCACTCGCTGCGGCGGTTTCCTCGTTTGGGGCCGCCTTCACAACAGGAGACGGAGATGGCCCACCAACCCGACACAAACACGACGTTCACCGACCTGCTCGCCGACCACCCCTATCTGATAGCCGATGGGGCGATGGGGACGACGCTCTTCTCACTCGGCCTCGAGGGCGGAGGCTGTCCCGAGTTGCTCAACGTAGAAGAGGGCGACCTCGTCGAGAAGGTCCATCGCAGGTTCATCGAGGCCGGCGCCGACATCGTCCTCACCAATACCTTCGGCGGCAATCGGCTCCGTCTCGACCTCCACGAACTCGGCGACCGCGTCGCCGAGTTGAACCAGGCCGGCGTCGCGGTGGCAAGACGGGCCGCAGACCTGGCCGATCGCCCGGTGGCGGTCGCAGGGAGCGTCGGGCCTACCGGTGAGCTGTTCGAACCGCTCGGCACCCTGTCCCATCAGCGCGGCGTCGAGGTGTTCACAGAGCAATGCGAAGCGTTGGCCGACGCCGGTGCGGACGTGATCTGGATCGAGACCATCTCCTCGTACGAGGAGCTCACGGCGGCGGTCGAGGCCGCGACCGGAACCGGTCTCCCCATTGCGGCCACCCTGAGCTTCGACACCGCCGGGCACACCATGATGGGCATCCATCCCCGGGACTTCGGTCGGTGGTGGTTGGGGCACCCGGAGGTCACCGCGATCGGGGCCAACTGCGGGATCGGCCCTGGAGACGCCGTTGCGGCGGCTCATGCCATCGGCGAGGTGGCGCCGGATGCGGTGACCATCACCAAGGCCAACTGCGGAATCCCCTTGTATCAAACAGAAGGCGGCTTGACCTACCCGATCGGACCGGAGGGGATGGCCGACTACGTCGAGCTCGCCCTCCGCTCGGGGGGGCGGATCGTCGGTGCATGTTGCGGGTCGACTCCGGACCACACGGCCGCAATACGGGAAGCGGTCGATGGCTTCCTGGCCGCTGAGCGTCCCAGTTTCGACGAGATCCGTGATCGGCTCGACGCCTCGGTGCCGAAGGCCACGGTGGGGACCAGGCGCGAGGGCCGCCGCCGCTAGGTCTCCAGGTCGAGGTAGCGCATCTCGTCAGGGGTCAGTTCGACTTCTAGCGCGCCCAGCGCGCTGTGGAAGTTCTCGACCTTCGACGGGCCGACCAGGGCGACAACGGGGTACTCCTGACCGAGGACGAAAGCGAGGGCGACCTGGAGAGCCGATGCGTTCCGTAGGTCAGCCACTTCTTCGGCCCTTCGCATCCGTTCGAAGTTGTCGTCGGAGAAAAACGCCCTGGTGCTCTCGTCCACGTCCGTGTCATCGGGCTGGAAGCGACCGCTGGCGAATCCTGCTGCCAGCGAGGTCCAGGCGAACACGGGCAGCTGGGTCTCGGCATGCCAGCGGCGGGTTTCGTCGTCGGCAAACAGCGTCCCGGGGAACTGCATCTGGACAGGGCGGGGCAGGCTCAGACCGGGCGAGGAAGCCGCGAACCCGGTGAGCCCGTGCTCGGCTGCGTATGCGTTGGCCGAAGCGATCCGCTCGACCGTCCAGTTGGAGGCGCCGAATGCAACGATACGGCCGCTCGCCTTCTCTTCGTTGAGCGCTTCCAGGAGCGGGCCGGGAGGAACCGTCTCGTCGTCCCGGTGCAGCAGGTACAGGTCGACGTTGTCGGTCCCGAGCCTCTCGAGGCTCTCGCTCAGGTCGGAATGGATCGCCTCCGCATTGACCCGGGGCGGGCCAAACCGCCCGGCCTCGTCCACACGTGGGTGGCATCCTTTGGTGACGAGGACGATGTCATCACGTCGACCTGAGTGCCCGAGCCACCGGCCCAGAGCCTTCTCGCTCTCGCCGAAACCATAGATGTGGGCGGTGTCGATGCAGTTCCCGCCGACGGCGAGGTAAGCGTCGATCAGCTCGGCGACCGTGTCATCTCCGGCAGGGGTGAAGATCTTGGATGTTGTGCCCAGACCGATGACCGAAACGGGGCGCTCGATGCCGGCTATCTCGATGTATCGCATATGCGGCGGTCACCGTACCGGCTCGATCGGGAAATCATCATCAGGGATCACCGGGCGCTGCTCGGCGATCGATCGTTTGAGACTCGCTTCGAATTGCAGTTCTCGAAGGCCGGCGATGCCCGGAACCGGCGGCGGGAGGCCCGCCCGCACGGAGTGGAGATAGGCGTCGATCGACTTTTCGAAAGATGCGTCGTACTTGTCCCAGCGGGAGGTTTCCCGGCTCGGCGTCACGATCTCGTGCACGACGCCGTTCGAATCGAGCACCTCCATCTCCTCATCGAGACCGCGAAAGTGGAGACGACCTCGCTCGAAGGCGACGATCAACTCGAAGAGGGGAAACCCCCAATCGATCCCGTTGGTGCCGAGAAGCGTGCCGGTCGCGTCCTGACCGATGAGGAAGGAGGCCGCGATGTCAGGCGCCGTCCCCGAGGCGGGATGTTCATGCGCTCGGGTGCCCTGCTGGGCGGAGATTCGCCGGATCGGTCCGACAAACAGAAGTATCAAATCGATGCAATGGCTCCAGGTGGCGTAGTGGGAAAGCGCCATGACGCTGACCGGGGCGCCGAAATCACGCTCTTCGACGATCTCTCGGCCCCTCATCGTCTGGTCGAAGAACCGGTAGTTGAACACCATCGCAACCTCTGCCCCTGCCGTGTTGGCCTCCTCGAGGAGGGCTTTGCCATCCCAGAAGTCCTGTTCGACGACATTGGCCTGGCCGCCTCGAGCTACCAAAGGCTTTTCCAGGAACAACCGCTTCGGCCCGAAAGGTAGAAGTGCGCGGGTCGACTCCAGACGCTCCTGCTCACCGGTAAGGACGAACACCGCCTCCGGCTCCCGGGCAAGCAACTCGTCGAGAGAGCCGGCCACCGGCACCCCGAATCGCTCACCCAGGGCATCGGCACGCTCCCTCGTCCTCGAGTAGAGAGTCAACGAGACATCGTCGTGACGGAGGAGACCCGGTATGTAGTTGCGCTCCGCGACCTTGCCGGTCCCGACGATGGCGATTTCCACGGCGGCGCCGACCCTAGGTGAGGCGGCGCCGCCGATCAGGCCCGGGTCAGCCGCCCACCCTGGCCGCGAAGTAGGCCTGGAGGCGGTCGAAGAATCCCTGCCAGGCCACGTTGGCGAAGAAGTCCCGGTTGCTCTCGTCCGGCAGCCCCGAGTGGATCACTTTCATCAACGTCTTCCCCCCTTCGTCCTCGAAGGTGATCTCGACGGTTGTGTCATCCATACTGCTGCCGTCCGGTGAGCTCCCGCTCGATTTGCTGACGAGCCGATGCGGCCGGTCAACGACCTCGAAGGTCTGAGTCTCACGAAACATCTCATCCGGGGAGAACCCCCAGGCGCTCACCCAGGTGCCGCCCACCCGAAGGTCGATCTCGTTCTCGACGATCATTTCCTCCTCGTTGAGGATGGTGAACCAGACCTTCATCGCTTCGGGATCGGTGTATGCGTCGAACACCTCCTCCGGGGTGGCGTCGATCAACCTCTCCACTCTGAGCTCGTAGCTCATAGTTCTTCTCCTTTCTTCTCTTCGAAATAGGCCTCGAGCCCGTCGAGTCGGCGGTCCCATTGATTCCGGTAGAACTCGATCCAGTCGAACGCGTCGTCCATGCGGGATGGGCCGAGGCGACAACTCCGGGTCCGCCCCACCTTTTCGGTGACCACAAGCTCTGCCTCCTCGAGGATCCGGACGTGTTTCTTGAGACCGGTCAACGACATGGCCAACGGTCGGGCCAACTCGGTGATCGAGGCCGGTCCACGACCGAGCCGGTCCAGGATCTGACGTCTGGTGGGATCGGAGATGGCTCCTAAGGTTCTATCGAGTGTCGCATACTGAACCATTTGGTTCAGTATGCCAGCTCAGTGAGAACCCGTCAATCCTGCTCTGAGGATCAGTCGGCGATCAGGCGGGTCATCAAGTCGCGAACCTCACCCGGTTCGAAGTCGAGCGTCGAATCACCAACCGTGAGCTCGACGATCTGCCAATCGGGATGCGTCCCCGGGAAAGTCGTCTTCCAGGTCCAGATCCCTTCCTCCTCCGCGATACGCAGCGAATTGGCCTTCAACACGTCCGACGAGAGACCCAGGTGAAGATGGAACATCGACGTATGAGGCGGATCTGGAACCACCCGCACCCGATCGAGGTCACGCAGGGCATCGGCGATCGCCAGGGCATGATCCCTGTAGCTTTTCATTCGTGGGAGCCGGGACCGGACGGAGGCCAGAGCCGACGCGGCGTATGGCCACATGGCGAACAGGGTCCCGCCGTGGCGAAGACGCCATTCCCGGGCTTCTGCAATGAAGTCCTCGGGGCCGGCCAAGCCCGACCCGGCCAGGGCCCCCAGGTCCTTGTAGAACGAGACATAGACGCTGTCGAACAGCCCGGCGATTTCTTCCAACGGTCTGTCGTAGGCGGGTGGGCACTGCCAGAGACGGGCGCCGTCGAGATGGATCGCCGCCCCATGGTCACGAGCCCACGCGGTCTGGGCGAGGAGATCCTCCCAACCCGGCAGCTGGCCACCTATTTCCCGCTGAGGCAGCTCGAGCAGCAGGGCGCCTAGCGGTTCGGCTATGTCCTCCAAGCTCTCGAGACTTAGGGGGACGTAGGGATCACCAACCGGGCGCCCGACGAGGTCATGGAGCCGCTCGAAAGCGCCTCCCTCGTGCATTTCCACGTGACTGGTGGGATGAAACGCGATCGTCCGACGATTCCGTCGATCGGCATGTATCCGCAAGGCGATCTGCTGTGCCATGGTCCCGCTCACGAAGAAAGCGGCAGCCGGCATCCCGAGGAGATCGGCGAGGTAGGTCTCGAGTTCTTCGACAACGCCGCCGTCCCCGTAGCGATCCGGGGTGATGTCGGTGGGTAGCTCCGAGAGCATCCCGGCGGCGGTTCGATCGCCATGCCAGGCCAGCCATCGGGTGCAGGCGCGACGAATCCGATCGATCTCGGCTTCGTTTGGGTCCATCGGGCGACTGTATCCCGGGGGCGGGGGCCAGCGGTCCCGAATTTTCGATCAGACGGGAACGTCTCCCAGGATCTCCTCGAGCTTGACGAGGATCTGCCGTTCCCCATCGCTGACCTGCTCGGCGCCGATCCCGAAGAAGCCACCCTCTTTGGCGGCTTCGGCGGCGTTCTTGGCCGACTGGAGGACCCAGGCGCGATACCCGGTCGCCTCCTCCGCCGTCGCCTTCTGGGTGACTATTCGGTTGGCTTCCCGGAGCTCGTCCAGGATCAGCTCACGAGGGTCGGCGCCAGACTCCGGCTTGAGGTCCGACAGGGGGTTCTGTTTCTCCTCCAGCGCCACCTTCAAGCCGGCGGACAGGTCGACCACCAGACCTTGCTCGTCCGTGGGGGTCACGGCGGACTTCATCGCCGCCATGGACTCCTTCGACATCTCGATGGGGCCACCTATGTCGGCTAGCGAAACTCCCATGCCGGCGACCAGCGGGGCCCGGTAGAGCTTGACCCACTCTTCTTCTGTGAAATCGGCCTTGCTGGTCACGGTGAACCCTTTCTCTGATGGCTGCTCGCGACTCTAAGCGGATGGCCGCGTTAGGCCGGACCGTCAATCGGCTGCGGCGACCTCGATGAGGGCGGCGGGAAGCATGTCCGGGTCGATGACGCAACCCACCCACCACGATCCAGCGCTGACCGGCACGGTGAGGGTCGAGGGGCCGCCAATGGCGTGTCCAACAGCGGCAAGTCGGCGCAGGAAACCCTTTCAGCCGTCGAAACCGCCTGGATCGACTACGAGGCCGGCCAGGTAGCTGTGGAGCCCGGTTAGGAACCTTCTTCGACGACCTTCTTGAGACCGTCGAGCATCGACTGCCAGTTGCCTTCGGAGTGGTCCTTCGCCTCGACGGTCTCGTTGTGGTCCTGGATCAGAGTCACCTTTGTCGCCGGGCCGTCGTCGACCACCTCGATACGGACGGTGTGATAGTTCTCCGGCACATCAGGCAACCCGGTCAACGGGCTGAAGTGGCTGTACTCGAGGACCTGGGGCGGAAGGACCTCGCGGACTGTGCCCTTGTCCTGGTATGACCGACCGTCCCATTCCCCTTCCCAGGTGATCGGGCTTCCCTCGCTCCAGTCGGTGGTCACCTTGGTCCCAAACATGTATTGGCTGATCGACTCCGGGTCGGTCAGGGCATCCCAGACCTCTTCCTTCGGGGCATCGATGACCGTGGACACTTTCGCCACGTGATCGCTGTCTGACATCGGCTTCCTCTCGTCGGACACACGAGTCCTACCCGAAATCGTCCCAAACCATGCACTCGGCGGCTCCGAACTACCCGCGTCATCGAACGACTTTGGAAGGAGGCGATGATGACGACCATACGAAAGGCGGCGTCGAATGTGGCCATCTGGGTGCTACTTGCCCTGGTAGCCACGTTTGCGTTTGCCCCTTTGACCGCCCAGGGGGCGGATCACCTCGATGCACCGGGGTTGACCTCGCCCGGAGGCAAGACCCGACTCGACATCAACGACGTGTATGTCTTCGAGGGCTCGGATCCCTCCAAGACGGTGCTGGCGGCCACGGTCAACCCGATAGCCACCGGCGACACGAAGTTTGCCGACCGTCGGGAAGGTGCATATCACTTGAGGATCGATCAGAACGGCGATGCACGCGAGGACGTCACGTACTCGTTCAGCTTCGTGGATCGCTTCTTCCGTGATGGACAGTTCGTGACTGTCCGCAGGGCGACCGGGTCCGAGGCCCGTGAGGTCACCCCGGACGGGAAGTTGATCGGATTCGGCTCCACCGAGGACTCGATCCGACTGTTCTCGGGCAACGGCAAGGTGTTCACCGGCCTGCGCTCGGACCCGTTCTTCTTCGACCTCAGCGGTTTCCGTGGAACCGTCGAAGGCGTCGGGTCACGGATGTTCAACGACGGCATGGAGAGCGACTTCTTCGAAGACCTCAACACACTCGCCGTCGTCATTGAGGTACCCGACTCCAAGCTGGGCAAGCAGATCGGGGTGTGGGGAACCACGAGCTCCGAGAACGGCAGTCGCGATCGCCAGGTCGATCGCATGGGTCGGCCCGCGATCAACACCGTGGTCAACAGCTCTGGACCGATCGTCGGTGCGGACTCCAACGCCAAGAACGTGTTCAACGCCGGGAAGCCCAAGCGCGATGTCGCCGACTTCACGGCCGGCACGATCGCAGCGTTGCAGGCATTCTCATCGCTGGACGTCGAAGGCGCCTATAGCGATGCGGCGGCGGGCGCCCTCGCCGGCGTGCTGTTGCCGGATGTCATCACCTACGACACCGCAACCGCTGCTGCGGGACCGTTGAACGGTCGAGCCCTGGCCGACGACGTGATCGACATCGAGTTGCGGATCGTGACGGGTGGAGACCCGCTCGGTCTGTTCGACGATCGAGATGCCGACGGCGCCATCAACACCGATGGAATCGGGCCGCACGACGACTACCTGTCCAAGTTCCCATACCTGGGAGTGCCAAACAGCTGAGTCATTGGCCGGTGGGGGAAACCCCCACCGGCCAACACTCGGGCGGTATCGAGAAAGGATCGACATGAGACGAGCAATCACCGCCATAGTTGCCATAGGGCTGCTGGTTGCCGGTTCCTACGGCCTCCGCGCACTCACCGACACCCCAGAAACCGCGCCGGCCAGTGCTTACGAACAGTCCCCCATCCCCCGCCTGGGCGAGGTCGAACGCCTGATCTCCGTCTTCGAGGAGCGAGTCACCGAGAACGGCGACCCTCTGGACTTGAGCGAGCTGGGCAGGCTCTATCTGGAGCGGGCCGAGCTGGTCGACGATCTCGGCGACTACGGATCTGCCATCGACAGTCTCGAAAAAGCAGTGAACCTGGCGCCGGAGGACCGCGTAGCCGGTCTCCGCCTCGCCCAGTCCTACCTAGCCGTGCATCGTTTCGACGAGGCACTCGGGCTCGCCTCGAGCCTCGCCGCATCCGACACCACGGACGCGGCAGCACAGTTGGTGGTTGCGGACGCCCAGTTCGAGCTCGGTGACGCCGAGGCCGCTGCCGGGGCACTGGAGAAGGTCGCCGCAATCACCGGTGAGATACCCGAGATCCTGACTCGCCGTGCCCAGCACGCCGATTCGATGGGGGACGTCCCAGCGGCACTCGGCTATGCGGAGGAAGCATTGCGGGTCACCGAAGCCGATGGCTCCGAGCCCCGGCGTCTCGCCTTTCATCTGACGTTTGCCGCCCACTTCCTCAACGATCTCGGTCGATACGAGCAGGCAGAGACCATGCTGAATCGGGCCATCGAGGCCGATCCCACCTGGTCGTCCTCACGGGCGACGTTGGGTGCCGTGCTGATGTCCGACGGAAGGCTCGAAGAGGCATTCACGGCCTATGAGGGAGCAGCAGCCTTGAGCCCGGACCCCGGCACGCTCGCCATCCTCGGTGATCTCTCCGTGGCCCTGGGTGATGAGCGGCGAGCCGAGGCCTTCTATGACCAGGTGGAGCCGGCAGCCAGCGAGACTCCAGTTCATCAGGACGCCTATCGACGGACGCTGGCCCAATACCTGGCCGATCACGATCTGGAGCCGGAGCGTGCAGTCGAGCTCGCCGAGGTCGATGTGAGTCAGCGATCGGATCCGTTTGGCCTCGACACCTACGCCTGGGCCCTGTACAGAGCCGGCCGGGTCGAGGAAGCCAGAAGCCAGATCGACAAGGTCCTCGATGTCGGGCTCAGGGAGCCGCAGATCCTCTACCACTCCGGCCTGATCGCCCTGGCCGAAGGGAACGAGGAGCAGGCGCGCCTCGAGCTCTCAGAGGCTCTGGACAACGCACCAATGTTCCATCCCCTCCAGGCCCCTCATGCCAAGAGCGTGCTGGAGTCATTGGAGGGTTGATCAACGAACCTGTCACCGGCCCGAGATGTCTGGGTACATTCCGGGCCGGTGACAACCAGTTCGATGGATGGCGGGAGCTGGACCAATTGGGTCGGCAACCAGTCTTTCTCACCGAGAGAGATCGTGGGCGTCGATTCCGAGACCGACGTCCAGCGTGAAGTGGCGAGGGCGTCCTCCAGCGGACACTCGATCCGCACGGTCGGCACCGGGCACTCGTTCACCCCGATCGTCGAAACTGATGTCCTGCTCGACACCAGCCCGCTCCGCGGGATAATCGAGGTCGATCCTGGACAACTCACGGTGAGGGCCGGGCCGAAGACCACCATCGCTGATTTCGGCGATCCGCTGTGGGAGCATGGCCTGGCTCTTGCCAATCAAGGCGACATCGACACACAGGCCATAGCCGGCGCCATCGCCACCGCGACCCACGGGTCGGGCCTGAAACAGCCCAACTTCTCGGCGGCCCTCGAAGGAGCGAGGTTCGTCGACGGATTGGGGAATCTCGTCGAGATCACGAGAGACAGCGACCTGGATGTCCTTCATGCCCTCCAGGCGTCGATTGGTCTGCTCGGCATCATGACCGAGGTCACGCTCAAGGTTGTCCCCGCCTATGACCTGCACGCCCGGATCGACATCATGAAGTACGACGAGGTCATGGAGCGCTTCGAGTCCGACCTGGAGGAGTACCGCCATTTCGGCCTGTTCTGGATGCCGACCGAGGCCTCGGCCGCCCTCTACAACCTCCATGACGCCGGCACCGACGATTGTGTGGTCAAGCGATATCTGGAGGTCGAACCCGGCACGTCGCCCGACGGCCTGCCCGAGGGCGAGCGCATCGACCGCTCCTACCGGATCTACCCGATGGTCTACGACCCCAATTTCCACGAGGTCGAGTACTTCCTGCCCATCGAGCAGGCCCGAGAGATCATGAACGGGATGCGAAAGCTGATGCTCGACTGGCTCCCGCTGAGTGTCTACCCGCTGGAGATCCGGGTGGTCGCTGCCGACGATGCCTGGCTGAGCCCCAATTATCAGAGGGACAATCTCGTTGTCTCCGTCTCAGGCGAGCCGGGAACCGACTATTGGCCGTACCTCCGCGCCTGCGACGAGCTGTTCGCCGAGTATGGCGGCCGACCCCACTGGGGCAAGATCCATTTCATGACATCGGAGCGCATCGCGGCTCTGTTTCCCCGATATCAGGACTTCCTCGAGATGCGTCGGCGATTCGACCCCAACGGGACCTTCCTCAACCAACACCTGCGCTCGCTGTTCCAGTGACCAGTCGACACAGGAAGAGGGGATCCCTTAGGGGAGTCGGCCGAACCAAACCAGCGAGCCCACACCGGCCAGGCTGAGGAGGGCCAGGGCGGCGCCGGCAAACCAGTCACCGATCTCGACTTGTTCCTTCTCGACGGTGACGGAGCGCCCGAGATCCTCGTAGACCTGGCTGAGCTGCTCGACCGATGCCGCGGTGAGTGCCTTGCCGTCGGTCTGGCGAGCCAGTTCGGCCAGGGCTTCCTCGTTGACCGGCACCGGAACCTCGCCCTCGAACGGGTCCATGATCGTCCCGGCGTCTGTTCCGAAGGCGATGGTATGAACCGGGATGCCGGCACTGCGGGCTGCGGTGGCAGCCTCGTCGTTGGTGCGACCCATCGTTGTCTCACCATCGGAGAGGATGACGATCGTGCCGACGGCCTCGTCAGAAGTCGCCGACTCGTCATCTGTCTCACTGCCGGAAGCCTCGATGGCCTCGATACCGAGAAACACGGCCTCGCCGATCGCGGTGCCTTCTCCCAACCCGCTGTGATTGATGGATCCTTCGATCACCCGGCGCACCGCGTCGATGCGGGTGGTCGGAGAGATCAGGTTCCTGGCCACGCCGTCGAATCCGACAACCCCGACCGCGACGCCCTCGGGCACTGCGTCGAGGAACGCCCCGGCAGCCTCCCGGGCCGCGTCGACCCTGGACGGCGACACGTCTTCGGCCTCCATCGAGATCGATGTGTCGATTGCCAGCACCACCAGCTGGGTCGACTCACGGGTCTCCCCGGCTATGACCGGGCGGGCGAAGGCCATGGTCGCTACCACCGCGGCCACGATCAGCCCTATCGCCGGGAGATGTCGGCGCCACCCTGGGCGGTCCGGTGCTACCTCATCGAGCATTTCGACCGTCGTGAACCGCATCGCATAGCGACGCCGTCTTGCTTGCAGCACCAGGTAACCGACCGTGAGGGCCACGGGCAGGATGAGAATGGCCAGACGGCCAGGCGAGAGAAACCCGAAATCACTCATCGTCCCGACCTCCCCGCCGACATCAGTCTCGCCTTGCGACCTGAGACGAAACGCACGAAGTCGAGAACCCAATCGCGATCTGTTCGCAGGACCAGGTGATCGGCGCCACACGACTTGAGACGCCCCGCGACTTCGGCACGGCGCTGCTCGGCCAAGGCTGCGTAACGCTCGCGAACGCCATCCTTGGCCGTATCGATCAGTCGACGCCTCCCCGACTCGGGATCGACCACCGCGATCAACCCGACATCGGGCAGGTCGACCTCTCGGGGATCTACCACCTCGACGGCGATCAATTCATGTCGATGGGACATGGCCCGCAACGGGCGTTCCCAGTCGGGAGATCCCAGGAAGTCGGAGATGACCACTGCCATGCCTCGACGGCGAGCGACCTGGCCGACCATCTCGATGGCTCGACCGAGGTCACCGGTCTCCCCGTCCTCAGGAGCGACGAGGAGAGCACTGAGAACTCCGCCCGCATGTGCCGAGCCGCCACGGGCCGGGATGAGAAGCGGACGAGAACGTCCCTTGCGGTTGGTCGAGCGAGCCGCCCCCACCCGGTTGCCGCTGTTCGATGCAAGCAGGGCAAAAGCACCGGCCGCGGACCAGGCAACCTCGTGTTTCGTGGCTCGGCCGGTGCCGAAGCCGAGACTCGACGAGGAATCGAGGATCAGCCAGACGTCGAGCTCGTGGTCGGCAACCATGTCACGAACATGGGTGTCATGGGTTCGGGCCGTCACCGCCCAGTCGATGTAACGGGGATCGTCACCCGGGACATACGGGCGTGATTCGCCCCTCTCGGTCCCGTGGCCAGGGAAGAGCCCGGCATGATCGCCGGCGAGGAGGCCATTCAGCCGACGAAGCACGGTGAGCCGCAGCCGCTCGATGGGGACCTGCGACGGCGAGGTGAGACGCGATGTGCGCGGGATCGGCTCCACCCCCGTGGGGGGCCCGGATCGTCTGAGCTGCATCAGACTGCCAGCGGAGCCCGGTGCCCGGCCAGTTGGGAGGACGAGACACGTGGTGAGACCACTGTCGTCATCACCTCGACCAACACGTCGTCGACGGTGACCCCGTCGGCTACCGCGTCGAAGGACAGCACCAGCCGGTGGTTGAGTACGTCGTAGGCGATGTCGTAGACGTCCTGGGGAAGGAGATGATCTCGCCCCCGCAACAGTGCCAGGGCCCTTCCAGCGTTGATGAGCCCGATGCTGGCCCGGGGACTGGCGCCGTAAGCGAGAAGCCCGTCGATGACCACGCCGTGCTCGGCAGGGTTCCTGGTGGCGAGCACCAGCCTGACGGCATAGTCCTGCACCGCCCGGTCGACGTACACCGCTGAAGCCGCCGCCTGAAGGCCGGCCACATCCTCGGTCGACAGAAGGGCAACCGGTGATCCGGATGCCTGGTGCCGGGAACGATCAACGATCTCGTGCTCCTGGTCGGGTGTCGGGTAGTCCACCGGGATCCGCATCAGGAACCGGTCCCGCTGAGCCTCCGGCAGGGGGTACACCCCTTCCGACTCGATCGGGTTCTGCGTGGCAAGCACGAGGAACGGCAGCGGCAGGGGATATGTGGTGCCGCCGATCGAGATCTGACGCTCCCCCATCACCTCGAGCAGCGCCGACTGGACCTTGGCCGGGGCACGGTTGATCTCGTCTGCCAGCACGAAGTTGGCGAAGACCGGGCCCAACTCCACATCGAACCGCTCCGTCGACGGCCGGTAGATCCGGGTGCCAACGATGTCCGAAGGCAACAGGTCGGGTGTGAACTGGATCCGGGTGAACGTGCCCCCAAGGGTCTTTGCCAATGTGGACACAGTGAGTGTCTTGCCCAGGCCGGGCACGCCCTCGAGAAGACAATGGCCACCGGCCATGAGAGCGACCAGGACGCGCTCCAGGACACGGTCCTGGCCAACGATGACTCGTTGCAACTCGGCCATCACCTCACGGAGCTGGACTCCGTGGAGTCCCGGCTGAGCCGCGTCGCTCCTCGTTGTGAATTGACTCGTGGTCATGAGGTTTCTCCCTCCCCTGGCGCCGCAGGGGCGGGCACACCAAGCAGCTCCTCCAGGAGCTGTTGCAGCTCCGGCGGGATGTCGGCGGTGCCGAACATCTCTTCAAGCATCTCTTCCAATCCGGGAAGATCCTCCAGACCCCCCGGTCCTTCGGGGCCGAATAGGTCATCGAGTCCGGGCAGAAGGTCTTCAAGGCCGGGAACCAAGCCTCCCAACCCACCGGCATCCTCCGGAGCGGGCACGGTCGGGGCCTCGACGCCGCCGTTCGCCTCGACCTCTTCCATCAGCGACGCGAAGTCCTCGACAGGCACTGCGAACCCGACACCGTCGTTACCGCCAGACATGGAGGCGATCGCGGTGTTGATGCCGATGACCTTGGCCTCGGCGTCGGCGAGCGGGCCTCCAGAATTGCCCGGGTTGATCGGAGTGTCTGTCTGGATGAGCCCGGTGAGAGTGCCCATCGGCGTCTCCAATTCACGGTCGAGGCCCGAGATGATCCCGGCAGTCACCGACTGCTGGAACCCGAACGGGCTCCCCATTGCGATGGCCGGCTCGCCTACTTCGACCGTTCCCGGCTCGGCGATGGTTGCCGCGACCAAATCGGTTGCATCGGTGAGAGCAACGATGGCGAGATCACGCTCGGGGATTCGCCCCACCACCCGCCCGCTGAACGAACGCTCGTCGGCGGTCATGACGGTCACCTCATCTGAGAATGAGACAACGTGATGTGCGGTCAGGACCAGCCCTGAAGTGTCGTAGATCACACCCGAGCCGACCCCTCCCCCGGCCTCCAACCCGCCGAGGATCTCGATATGGACGACGGCGGGGCCCAAGGCTGCTGCAACCGCGCCCGGACTACCGGCCTCCGCCTCCTCGGCAGCCACCGTCGGTGTCGTCGCGACCGGCGCCTCGCGCTGCCAGAGCCAGACCGCGGCGCCAACCAGTACGACCACAACCGCCGTCAACGCATAGGTGAACGTGCGCAGACCGCTTCTGGGCGTCTTCTCCGCCACCTCCGCGGGCTCTGTTTGCACCACGACCGGTTGCTCCTCGCTGATTGGCGGGTGCGGGTCGCCGATGGGCGGCGAAGCCGGAAGGTCGCGCCAGGACCGCCGTCTGGGGCGGAGCTTCGGCGGGCTGGGGTCGAGTTGGGTCAAGGCATCCTCCGTGTGGTCAACCGCCGCAACATATGGGATGACCTTTAAAAGGCCCGTCAAGCGGTCAGCGAGGCCTCTAGCCAGGTCGCGTTGCGGCGTGGATCCGATCGGGTGCGATGACCGCCTTCGGGTCAGCGCCGATCTCCAGCGGCAACCAGACTGTGAAAACGGAGCCTCCGCCCTCTTCGGACTCGACTGTCACCGCCCCGCCCTGGGCTTCGGTGAGTTGGCGGGCAATCGTTAGCCCCAATCCGGCCTCGCCATTCCCCGTACCACGCTCGCGCTCGTGATGGCCTTGCCATCCCCTCTCGAACACACGGGCATGGAGATGAGGAGCCAGGCCGGGACCCTCGTCGATCACCGCGATCCAGGCCCAGCCGTTGAGCCGACCCCAATCGATGCCAACCGACGACCCCTGCGGCGCCAGGCGTACCACGTTACTGAGAAAGTTCCCGATGGCGATACGCACCGCGGCCGGGTCGACCGACGGAACGGTCGTATGAGATGCCCCGATGAGCTCGACGTTGACCCCGCGTGCACGGGCAGGGCCGACGTGCTCGGCCACCGCCGACTCGGCGAGGTCGGCCAGGTCGACAGGGCCATTTCCCTGCTCGACCGCCAGCCCGCCGTGGCCGGCGAGGTCATCGACGGTTCGCGCCATCCTGCTCACCGCCCGGCGGGCAGCGTCGATATATCCCGCAGCTCCGGGCTCGTGCCCGGCCTCGATTGCTGCGAGCTCGAGATTCGTGCCCATCACGGCAAGCGGAGTGCGTAGCTCGTGGACGACTTCCTGGGTCCGGCTGCGACGCTCGACTTCTGCGGCCTCGACCTCCGCCCGGGCCTGCGCCACAACCCGTCTCACCCGACCAGCAACGAGCCAGGCGACGACGACGGCCGGGATCATGGCCAGGGCAGGCGCCAACAAGCCGGAATCGATGAGCCCGTCGAGCGATCCTTCTTCGGCCACTATCACCACCAGGTCGTCACCGACCTGGGCAATGCCGGTCCGGGCGTCGGCCCACGGCTCGTGACTCACGAGGAGAGCGACCGTCACCACCATGACCACAAACGCCATGAGGACGGCTGGCGCCATCAGGACTATCGCCAATCGAACCCTGGACCCGCTCATGTGTCGGCCTTCAACATGTAGCCACGTCCGGGAAGGGTCACGATCAGGTGCGCAGCCGCCACCGATGACAGCTTTCGACGCAGATTGGACAAGGTCATCCTCACCGTGTTGGTGAAGGGATCGGCGTGCTCGTCCCAAACATGCTCGAGAAGACGCTCGGCGCTGTGTACCTCCTCGGGATGCAGGAGAAACCAGC
>CAWHEU010000028.1:0-54592 GCA_963828465.1 uncultured Acidobacteriota bacterium
GCTTCCCCGGTACTCGATCCCGTCGAAGGTGGCCCGCACCGGGATGCGGCCGCCGGCGCCGAGAGCTTCGACTACATCGGGCGGTATCCGGACGTAGGCCCCGCCGCGTGGCGCCTCCTCGAGGATCGCGGACGAAACCGCTCAGGCCCGCTCCAGAGGCGCCCACGCCAGCAAGAGGCGCTTCTTGCCCTGGGTGTCGAACATGACCTCGGCCTCGGCCAGCTCGCCGGTGCCCACCACCTCGCGAACCGTGCCCAGTCCCCATTTGTCGTGTCGGACCCGGTCGCCGGGACCGATGTTCGCCGCGTCCACCGTGGTACGTGGGCCGCTGGCGGCGGCGCGCTCCGAGGCGCTGCGCCGTTGACGCTTCCCCGCTTTCTCCATGAGCCCATCCGGGACCTCCGTGAGAAATCGAGAGGGCGGGTTGTAGTTGGAGCCACCGAACAGCATCCTGCTCCAGGCCGAGGTGAGGTAGAGGCGGTCCTGAGCGCGGGTGATCCCCACATATGCAAGCCGGCGCTCCTCCTCGAGCTCGCTCGGATCACCGAGGGACCTCATGTGGGGGAACACGCCGTCCTCCATGCCGACGATGAAAACGACCGGGAACTCGAGGCCTTTGGCCGTATGGAGCGTCATCAGCGTCACCGCTCCCGCGCCTTCCTCCCATTCATCGATGTCGGCGACGAGCGCAGTGGACTCCAGGAACACTTCGAGACGTCGCAGGTTGTCGAGGTCGTCGAACTCCTCGTCGCCGATCACGGCACCCTCGTTCGACGTCTCGAACTCGGAGCCGACCCCGACGAGCTCGCGGAGGTTCTCCACCCGGCCCATCGCCTCGATGGTCTGCTCCGCCTCCAGGGCGGCCAGCATGCCCGTGTCGGTGAGCACCGACTCGACTCCGGCCTTGACACCTTCTTCCTCGGTCACTTCCCTCAGGTGATCCATGATGGCTACGAACTCGGCGATCGCCGTCTGGGCTCGGGCATTCAGTTGAGGTATGTCCCGCGCCCGGCGCAGCCCTTCGGCAAACCCGACCTTCTGAGATTGGCTGAACCGGTCGACATGGGCGATCGTCGTATCCCCGATTCCCCGTCGCGGCTCGTTGATGATCCGCTTCAGTGAGACCTCGTCTGCCGGGTTGACCACCGCTCTCAGGTACGCAATGGCGTCCTTGATCTCCTTGCGGTCATAGAACTTGACCGAGCCGACCACGGTGTAGGGCACGGCCCTCCTCACCAGGACGTCCTCGATGACGCGGGACATGGCATTTGTCCGATAGAAGACCGCCATGTCGGAGAGGTTGAAGCCGTCGCCCTGGAGACGCTCGACCTCGTCGGCGATATAGCCGGCCTCGTCGTGCTCGTCTTCGGCCTCGTATCGCAGTATCGGGCCTCCCCGGCCCCGGTCCGACCACAGATTCTTGGGAGTCCGCTTGGTGTTGTTGGAGATCACCGAGTTGGCCGCGTCGAGGATCGTCTCGGTCGACCGGTAGTTCTGGTCGAGGATGACGATGCGGGCGTCCGGATAGTCGACTTCGAAATCCCTGATGTTGCGGATGTCGGCGCCCCGGAATCTGTAGATCGACTGGTCCGAGTCCCCAACCACGCAGAGATTCCGATGACTGGCGGTCAATTGCTTGACCAGCATGTATTGAGCGCGGTTGGTGTCCTGGTACTCGTCGACGAGCACGTAGCGGAAGCGCTCCTGATAGACGGCGAGCACATCCGGGAACGCGCCGAACAACTCCACCGTCACCATGAGGAGATCGTCGAAATCCATCGCCGAGGCCTCGAGGAGCCGCTGCTGGTAGAGGCGGTAGACGTCCGCCACCTGCTCGTGATAGAACCCGTCGCCCTGGTCGGCGAAGGCCTCGTAGTCGACCAACTCGTTCTTCGCCTTCGAGATCACAGCCTTCATCGCCCTGGGCGGGAAGCGCTTCGGATCGACATCGAGGTCTTTCAGGACCAGGTTGATCAGCCGGAGCGAATCGGCCTCGTCGTATATCGAGAACCCCGACCGGTACCCGAGTCGTGACGCCTCCCGGCGCAAGATGCGCACACAGGCGGAATGAAAGGTGGATACCCACATCGACCTGATGGCGCCACCGACCAGCGAGCCGACGCGGCCTTTCATCTCATCGGCGGCCTTGTTGGTGAAGGTGATGGCCAGGATGGCATCGGGTGCGACCCTCAGATCGCGGATCAAATGAGCGATCCGGTAGGTGAGGACCCGGGTCTTGCCCGACCCCGCCCCGGCGACCACCAGGACGGGGCCTTCGGTGGCGGCTACCGCCTCACGCTGTGAGGGGTTGAGGTCGGCGAAGAGTGGGGATTCCGCGGGGACATCGTCGAGGAACCACTCTGCTTGCATCGAGAGACGATGGTACCGGTGGCCGGCGCGGAATCACACGTGTGTGATCAGTTGGCCAACACCGAGTCGTCGCCCAGCTCCACCGATGCCGTGGCGTCGAGGTCGATGACTTCGGGTGCATCCTCTTCACCGAGGACCGCTCGACGGCGGAGAGGAAGGGAGAAGCAGAAGCGGGCGCCCGTGGGGAACCGTCGCTCGTACCACACCTCGCCCCCCATGGCCCGGGCCAGTCTCCTGGCGATGGGGAGACCGAGCCCGATCCCGGTCGCCTCTCTCGTGTCGCCTTTCGAGACCTGCTCGAAGTTGTCGAACACACGTTGGGTCTCCTCGTCGGGGACGCCCGGACCGTTGTCGGAGATCACGATTAAGTATTGGTCGCCCAGAACGAAGCCCTCGACCATCACCTGGTCGCCTCCGTATTTTCGGGCGTTCTCCATGAGGTTGCGGAGGACCTGCTGAACCCTGCGGCGATCTGCCCTGACACGCACTCCATCGGGGAGGGAGACAACGGCGCTCTTCCTCCCGCCGGTGGGGAACACCATCTTGGATACGTCGGCCAGAAGGTCGCCCAGATCGAACAGCTCGGGGTGGAATCGCAGCCGGTCGGCCTCGAGACGGGGGATCACCAGGACGTCCTCGACGAGGTCGCCCAGATACATCGACTGTCGATTGATGATCCCAAGGAACTCATCGACCTCTTCCTCGGGGAGGTCCTTCCACGACTCGACCAAGGTGTCGGCGAATCCGGCGATCGAGGTCAATGGGGTGCGGAGCTCGTGGCTCACCATCGCAACGAACTCGTCTTTGATCCGATGGGCTTCCTCGGAGAGACGCACGACCTCTCGCTCGCGCTGGCGCCCTTGTCTCGTGATCGTGATCGCCCAGATCACCCCGACGACCCCCACCAGGGCCAGGGCGATGGACCACCAACTCAGGGCATCAGGCAATTGGGGCACGTGACGTCTCTCTGTTTTGACTTAGAAGCTAACGCGAACGGGCTTCGAGGATGACCTCAACCGGCATCGACTCCCTCCTCGGAGCCGATCATCCGGCGCAGAGTGGCAGTGAGCACTCCCTGGCGAAGATCGAACTTGTCCAGATAGGCATCGACCCCCGCCTCCCAAGCCGCTTGCTTCTCCTCTTGGGTGGCGACGCCAGACACCATCAGGATCGGGACGTTCACGTCCGAGGCGCGCATCGCCCTAACGAGCTCTACGCCGTTGGACCGTGGCATCGAGAAATCGATCACCATCGCCTCGAACTCGTCGTTGGCCATGGCCATCAACGCCTCGCGGGCTCCGGCGGCCACCTCGACGTCGAAACCGGCACCGTTCAAGGTCGCCGAGAGGAGCTGGCGCACACCGGCCGAATCGTCGACCACCAGGATTCGGGGGCGATGTCCGACCAGGCCCGGCCGCCGCTTGGCGAGATACCCGAGGAAGTTCGGGTCCAGCACCACCAGCACCTGGCCGCCGCCGAGGAGGGCGGCACCGGTGACGTGACCGGGGCCTTCGAGGATCGGCCCCAGGTTCTTGACGGCGACGCGACGGCGATCGATCAACTCGCTCACGGTGATGGCAACAAGGCCGAACCGAGTGTTGATGACAAGTAGCTCGGACTCATCGCCCGATCCGGAGACGCCCATTGCCTTGGACAATGAGACACAGGGGACCTCACGGCTATGGAACCTGACCTCGCGACCGCTGTCGGTGGCATTGATCTCGGCAGTGGAGAGTGGCATGGCCGCCTCGATCGAGGCCTCGGGCAGACCCCAGAACTGGTCTCCCGTGGCGACCACTACCACGTTCTGGAGGACCATCGAGAGCGGGAGAGTCATCGTGACCCTCGTCCCCATGCCCACCGGGCTCTCGACATGGACGACTCCGTTCACCTTCTCCACGATGTCACGCACTGCGGCCAGGCCGTCACCGGCGCCGGAGAAGTCGGTCACCTCATCTGTGGTGGTGAACCCCGGCTGGAACAGGATCGGGCTCAGGTCGGAGAAGACGAACGGGATGCTGTGCTCGGTGGCGACGTCGGCCACCCGATCCCAGTCGATGCCGGTGCCGTCGTCGGACACCGATACTTCGACTCTCTCGTCGATGATCTCCGCCCCGACGCGAACCGTCCCGGTGGGTTTCTTCCCACCTGCCACCCGGGCCGCCGTGGGCTCGATCCCGTGGTCGACTGCATTGACCAGGAGATGACGGAGCGGCTCCCTGAGAAGGTCGACGATCTGGCGGTCGAGCTGGACATCGTCACCGATCAGCTCGAATCGCACATCCTTGCCCATCCGTCTTCCCAGGTAGCGGACGAACTGGGGGAAGGTTGCAGTGGCGTCCCGGAAAGGGATGTTGGCGAGGGCAACCGCCTGATCCTGGATCTCGGCAACGGACGAGGCCAATCTCTCCAGTTGCTGACGCCAGGACTTACGGAAGAGGGCGGGGTCGGAGCCCTCGATCGACAACAGCGAGAGATCAGCCAGGGCTTCGGAGTCGAGCGAGACCTCGACGATCCGGTTGATCATGCGATATAGCTCCCCGGTGTCGACGCGCGTCGACCCTCCGAGCAGCGAGTCCGAAACCGAGGTGAGGAGCCCGCCGAGGCTTCCCGGCTCGGGCCGTCTCAAAGGAATCACCTCGGCCGGAGGAGACCACAGCGTCCCCTCGGTCGGCTCTTCTGCCCGCTCTCCCGGGATCAACTTGTCGGCGATCACAGCCAGCTCTATGTCGTCGGTGTCGAGCGAGGGCAGGAGCCGTCCAGCACTGGCTTCCATCGCCACCACGACGTCATCCGGCGGGCGGTAGCCCTCTCCGATCTGCTTCCACAAATGCTCGAGCCGGGAGGCAACTTCCTTGATCTCGTCATAGCCGAGGAGACCGGCGGAGCCCTTGATGGTGTGGGCGTCCCGAATCAGATCCTGGATCCGCCCATCCTCGAGCTCGTCGTGACGGAGGGCGATCGCGCCCGCGACCAAGCGGCCGGAACGCTCTTCCAGCTCATCGCGGAATATCCGCGTCAGTTCGGGGGTGTTGAAGTCCAATTTGGATCGGTCCGTGGCCTGACCAGGTCTTATCGGCAGCGGAGCCTAAGCCCTGAATGGGCCTGGTTTTTAGGGCTCCAGCGCCGCCCGGATTCCCTATTCCCACTCGATGGTGGCGGGAGGCTTGCTCGAGATGTCGTAGGCGACGCGGTTGATACCGGGAACCTCGTTGATCACCCGGCTGGAGATGCGCTCCAGGACCTCGTAGGGCAGACGGGCCCAATCCGCTGTCATCGCGTCCTCCGAGGTCACAGCCCGCACCACCAGCGGATATGCGTAGGTGCGCAGATCGCCCTGGACGCCGACCGTCCGCACCGAGGGAAGCACTGCGAACGCCTGCCAGATCTCGCGATAGAGACCCGCCCGCCTTATCTCCTCGGTCACGATCAGATCCGCCGCCCGCAACAAGTCGAGACGCTCCCGGTTCACCTCGCCGATGATCCGCACTGCAAGTCCGGGACCGGGGAAAGGCTGACGCCACACCATCTCCTCGGGCAGACCCAATTCCTCGCCGATCGCCCTCACCTCGTCCTTGAAGAGGTCCCGCAACGGCTCGACCAGCTCGAATGTCATGTCGGCGGGCAAGCCACCAACGTTGTGATGGGTCTTGATCGTCGCCGCCTGGCCGATCCGGACTCGATGACGTCCGGGTAGAGGGTGCCTTGCACCAGATATCGGGCGTCGCCCACCGATCCAACCGCCTCCTCGAAGACACGGATGAACGTCTCACCGATGATCTTGCGCTTCTGTTCTGGATCGGTCACACCGGTCAGCAACTCGAGGAAGCGATCCTCCGCCTTGATGTGGATGAGATCGACATCGAAATGAGAGCGGAACGTCTCTTCGACCTGCTCGGCCTCACCGGCCCGGAGGAGGCCGTGGTCGACGAAGACACAGGTCAGCCGGTCCCCGATCGCCTCATGGACCAGAGCCGCGGCAACAGCCGAATCGACGCCGCCGGACAGGCCACAAATCACGCGTCCGTCTCCAACCTGGGCCTTGATCGCCTCCACCTGAGACTCGATGATCGAATGAGAGGTCCATCTCGGAGAGGCGCCGCAAACGTCGTAGAGGAACCGCCGGAGGATCTCATCCCCCCGTGGCGTGTGCACCACTTCGGGGTGGAACTGGACACCGAAGAGACCACGGTCGCGATCCTCCATCGCTGCCACCCGCGCCCCATCGGAGGTGGCGACGGTGACGAACCCGTTCGGGGCCTCGGTGACCTGGTCCTGATGGGACATCCAGACCTGTTGCTCCTTGGGCAGATCCCTGAGCAGGACCGAGTCGCCGGTCACTACGAGATCGGTGTTGCCGTACTCGGCGCTTCCCGTGTTGGCGACCGTGCCCCCGGCCAGGTCGGCGATCAGCTGGTGGCCGTAACAGATGCCGAGGACGGGGATGCCCATCTCCAATATGGCGGGGTCCATGCGGTAGGCGCCCTCGGCGTACACCGAGGCCGGGCCGCCGGAGAGGATGAGGCCTACCGGGTTGTGGGCTCTGATCTCCTCGGGGCCGATGTCACGGGAAACGATCTCAGATCGGACATGTCCCTCGCGCACCCGTCGGGCGATCAGTTGTGCGTACTGGGCCCCGAAGTCGAGAACGAGAACCGAAGGTTCTCGTTCTGAGTGGTGGGTATTGGGTTCTGGGTTTTGGGATTCGGAACTCAGAACTCACCACCCACAACCCAAGACGGGGATGGGGTTTTCATCCCATCCCCACCTGCTGGTTGCGCTGAAGCGACTTCCCTTCGGTCTGGAGTGAGGGAGCGATCATCACTTCGGCCTTCTGAAACTCCTTGACGTCGGAGAAGCCAGTGGTGGCCATCGATACCTGAAGCGCTCCAAACAGATTGAGCTTGCCGTCGTTCTCATGGGCGGGGCCGACGAGTATCTCCTCGAGCGTTCCCCGATTGCCGACTTCGACGCGTGCACCTCGAGGCAGAGTCGGATGGAAAGTGGCCATACCCCAGTGGAACCCGCGACCCGGGGCCTCACTTGCCGAAGCGAGCGGGGAGCCAATCATCACGGCGTCGGCGCCGCAGGCAATAGCCTTGGCAACGTCTCCACCGGTCCTCATCCCCCCATCGGCGATCACGTGGACATATCGACCGGTCTCGTCCAAATACCTGATTCGGGCCCCGGCCGCATCGGCGATAGCGGTCGCCTGCGGCACGCCCACACCAAGGACCCCCCTGGTGGTGCATGCTGCGCCCGGTCCCACACCGACCAGGATGCCGACTGCGCCCGTGCGCATCAGATGCAACGCTGTCGAGTAGCTGGCGCAGCCGCCGACTATGACCGGAACCTCACAGCTCGCTATGTATTGCTTGAGATCGAGCGGCTCCTCCCGACTCGAGACATGCTCCGCGGACACGACGGTTCCCTGGATCACCAGGACGTCGAGCCCGGCATCCAATGCGTGCGAAGCCCAGCCGGTCACCCGTTGCGGGGTGAGACTGGCAGCAGTCACCACTCCCGCCGACTTGATCTCTGACACCCTCTGTGCGATGAGCTCGGGCTTGACCGGCTCCAGGTAGATCTCCTGCATGCGGAGTGTCGCTTTGTCGGCCGGCAATTCGGCGATCTCCTCGAAATAGGGCTCGGGGTCCTCGTAGCGTGTCCAGAGGCCCTCCAGGTTGAGCACGGCCAAGCCTCCGAACCGGCCGATCTGCGTTGCCGTCGATGGGCTGATGGCCGAATCCATGGCTGATCCCATCATCGGGAGAGCGAACTTGAAGGCGTCGAGTTGCCAGGAGATATCGACGTCGTCGGGGTCCCGGGTTCGTCTCGACGGGACGATCGCTATGTCGTCGAAGCCGTATCCCTGACGACCGGACTTCCCGATCCCAATGTCGATTTCCACTCCGACAGACCTCCAAACAGCGCTCAGGCCAGCGTAACAGTGGTAACCAGCGGCCACTCATTAGGCTCCCGGCACGTGCCCAGGCCCTGGTCGCTCATCGACTTCTTCCTCGTCATCCTGGGCGGAGTTGTTGGCGTCCTGGTGCTCCTTCCCGTAGACGCATTGCTCGGCGGAGGAGATCTCAGCCTGGTACTGGCCCTCACGGGGCAGTACATCGGCAATCTTCTCGTGCTCTGGCTCCTCGCCCGAAAACGCGAGGAGCTTGGATTCGCCGTAGTCGGATCCGATACCTTCTATTTGGGCCTTGGCCTCCTCCTCCAAATAGCCTTGTCCGTCCTCTTCCTCCCCCTCACATCCCTGCTCTTCCCCGATGGCGGGTCGGCGCAGGAGGTGACCAACGCGATCAACGATTTGGAGAGCACCCCTGCACTGTTGGCGGCGGTTCTAACCGCCGTCGTCGTGGCGCCGATCACCGAGGAGCTCACGTTTCGCGGGGTGCTGCTCAAGACACTTCAAAATCGGGGCCGGCGCACGATCATGATCGTCACGTCGCTGATGTTTGCTGCCTTCCACATGTTGGGACTGCCACCCGATCAGTTTCTCGAGGCGGCAGCGGTGGTGGTGCCGACGATTTTCTTGGTGGGGCTGGTCCTGGCCTGGATCACTCTTCGGACCGGGCGTCTCGGGCCGGCGATATTCATCCACTCCGGCTACAACCTCCTGGCCGCGCTGGTGCTACTACTCCCCCCGGAGCTTCTCGAGCCGATCAGCTAGACGATCCCGACCTTTTCCCGAACGGTCTTCATCGCCGTCTCGGCACGGTCGCGGGCGGTGGTCGCTCCCCGGGCCATCACCTCGGCCACCTCCGCGTCGTCGAGTCCCTCGTAGGCCTCACGGATCGGGGCCAGCCCGTCGGCAATCGCCTCGGCAGCGGCCGCCTTGAAGACCCCGTACCCGGAATCGGCATACTCGGAGACCAACTCGGGGATCGGACGATCGGCGAGCACGCTGAACAACTCGAGCAGATTGGAGATGCCTGGCTTGGTCACCCAGTCGTAGTCGATGCCGGTGCCTGCGTCAGTCACGGCGGCCTTGACCTTCTTCGCGATTTGGTCGGGCGAGTCCTTGATGAGGATGCGAGAGCGATCGCTGGGGTCCGATTTCGACATCTTCGACGTGGGATCGGTGAGCGACATGATGCGGGCTCCGATCTTCGGGGTGATCGTCTCGGGAAGCGGGAACTCATCGCCGAACCGGGTGTTGAAGCGCTGGGCAAGGTCCCTCGTCAGCTCGAGATGCTGGGCCTGATCTTCGCCGACGGGGACCGCGTGCGCCTTGTGAACCAGGATGTCGGCCGCCTGCAGGACCGGATAGGCGAAGATCCCGAGGTTCTGCCGGGCCCGATCGGATTTCTCCTTGAACTGGGTCATTCGCTCCAGTTGCCCGAGGCCGGCCAGGGTGCCGAGGATCCAGGACAGCTCGACATGCTGGGGAACCTCGGACTGGTAGTAGAGAAGGGAACGCTCCGGGTCGACACCTACCGCCAACAGCATCCTGGCCGACTCGTGCCGTCCCACCCTCAGGTCAGACGCCTGATAGGGGACGGTCATCGCGTGGAGGTCGACGACGCAGTAGATCGTCTCGTAGTCCTCCTGGAGGGCGACCCAGTTCCTCAGAGCCCCCACGAAGCTCCCCACGTGGAAGTCGCCGGTGGGCTGGATGCCCGAGAACACACGTTTCCGATCCATGTTTCGATTGTCGCCCCTCTGTTGGCTGTTCGCAACGCGGCCGGCGGCGGATCTAGGTGTGACTCCGGACGAAATCCTCTTGTTCCTCGACGAGACCGTAGGAGCCTTCGAACGTGGCCCCGTCGAGGAGGGCTTCCCCGGTGTCGTCCACGAATCGGGTGGCGGAGAGGGCTGTGTTGGTCAGATCGGCCTCGGTCAGGTCGGCACCGGAGAAGTTCACTCCTTCCAGGTCAGACCCGGATAGGTCCGCCTCCCTCAGGTCCGCGCCTCGCAGGTCGCTCAGCGAGAGATTCGACTCGCGCAGATCGGCACCGGAGAGGGACAGACCGCGCAGGTCGCAGTTCTTGAGATACATGCGCCGTAGATCGAGGCTGGCCGGCTCCCAGCCACGCAGATCCAGCCCCATCATCACCCGGCTCCGGTACTTGTCGTACCCGGTGGCACCGATGAACCGCTCCAGTTGCTCGGGGCGGATCGAGCCGCTGGTGAATCGTTCGTCTCCCGCCCAGGGGTCGGCGTTGTTGTGGTAATACGAGCCCTCCTCCCACCAGCCGAGCCGGTCCTCGGCGAGGACCACGACGCGTCGCACCCATTTGAGGGACTTGTAGAAGTATCGGCTCGGGGTGACGACTCGAACCGGCCCACCGTGCCCGATCTCCAGCGGCTCACCGTCGAACGAGTGGACCAACCAGCTGTCGTCTCTCGCCACATCGATTGGCAACGAAGTGTGATGATCCCGCTCGGAATAGGCCTCGAATGAGACGAAGGCGGCCCCGGGAAGCGGCTCAGCCTCGGCGAGGAGGATGCGGAGCGGCAGACCGGTCCAGGTCGAGCCGAACCGGGTCCAACTGGTGACACAGTGGATGTCGAAGGTCAGTTCTCGATCAGCCCGGGACAGGAAGGTGTCGAGGTCGAGGATGAACGGGTTCCGGACCAGCCCGGTCACCTCTACCTGCCAGGCTGAGGGATCGGTGAGATCGGCCGACGGGACGCGCTCGCCGACCATGGGGAAGCGCTTGGTCTCGATTTGGCCCGGGGGGAGGGTGGTGGGGGAATTCAACGCAGTGGGAGGGTGGGGGTGTTCAACACCGCGGAAGGGCTTGGGAATTCAACCGGCGAAGGCGCCGCTCGGGTCTTCCGCCATCTCCGGTGCCAGATAGTCGTCGACCAGGTCGGCGATGTCGACACCGGCCACCAGGACCGCCGCCCCTGATGCCGTCGTGGCATCGGAGACGGGTATCTCCAACTCGTCGATGTTGCCCCGGCTGAGCCCACGCAGGCTCCAGCCCAGGTCTACAGCGTCGATGAACGAAAGCTCTGAGTCGACGGTGACGAAGGGAGCTATCACCTGGGCGGTGTCGGCGATAGCGGTCGGGCTGCTGAAGTCGGACAGGTGGCCCATCATGGCCAGCAGGAACGCCCTCTGCCGCTCGTTTCGGGTCAGGTCGTTGACGCCAGGCATGACACGCCAGCCTTCATCAGTCAGCTCTTGGGTGTTGCGAGACCTCAGCCAGGCCAGGGTCTGGGCCCCGGTGGCCTGGGTGCAGCCCGCCGGCAGCTCCAGTTTCGCCCTCTGATCTCGCACGGCGCGCTCCAAACAAATCTCGTAGCCACCAACCGCATCGACGGCCTCCTGGAAGCCGGCCAGATCGATCAGGGCGAAATGATCGATCTGCTGGCCGATCACCGATTCGACCGTCCGGGTGAGGGCCGTAGGTCCGTTGTATGCGGCGCACCCCTGTAGTGAATCGTTCAGTCGGTGCTCGTTGCCGTCATTGCACACGTCGTCGACCAGCAGGTCGCGCGCGGAAGCGAGAGCAATGCCGCTCTGGATCCGTCCGAGGGACGTATGAACACCATGACAACGTCTGCTCGCTGACCCACGAAGTCACCGAATCCTGCGTCGTCCTCGAGCTCATCCCGGGAGTCTGAGCCGACGAGGAGGAATACCTCCATGCCTTCCGGTATGCCAACTGCTTGACCGGAATCCGTCTCCGGCTCTTCCTCCGGAGTCTCCTCGGCGGGTAGCTCCGCTACCGGGTCCTCCCGGTCGATGGTCACCCGGTTGACGTCTCCCCAGGTCGACATGGTAAAGACTGCTCCCACAACGAGGAGCAGCCCAAGAGCGATCGCGCCGCCAATGATCAGTCGTTTTTTCACAGGTTGGCTTACAGATACCCGGCATCGCCCATTCTAAGACACCAGATGGTGGACGAATCTGGGGAAGGGACCAGGTTAGTTGTTCACATACTCGGGAAGTCCGAGAAGTGATCGGACCATGTGGGCCGTCGCCCCCCAGAGCGTGTCCCCCTCCAGGTCGTAATACCAGACCTGGCGACCGTCCCACGGGACATGCCACCAACGATCCCCGTCGGCCAGATCGTGCAATCTCGGGGTGTGAATGCGGGCGACCTCCCGCTCACTGGGTATCAGGTTCAGTGGCGTAGCGACACGACCCACCACCGGCACCACCCAGGGCTTGAACTCGACAGTGTCGATCGGGGGAAGAAAGCCGAGCACCTCCACCCTGTCCCGCTCGATGCCGACCTCCTCGTAGGCCTCGCGCAACGCGGTGTCGATCGGACCCGAGTCCTCCGGGTGGGCCCTTCCACCCGGGAACGAGATATGGCCGGCGTGAGTCGGCATCGTCTCGGGGCGTTTGGTCAGGACCACTCTGACCTCGCCCTCGTCGTCCTCGTAGAGCGGGGCCAGAACGGCGGCGAGATGGAGGCCCTCCCCCAGAGGGAGGTCCTGGACCAAATGCAGCCGATCCCACATCGAGCCTCAGGTTAAGCCCGCCGATAATCTGACCCCGTGCCGAAGTCCACGCTCGAGACCGACCGCATCAGGCTGCAGCGATTCAGCCGACGCGATCACACCACGTATGACGAGGCGGCGAGGGCGTCGCTGCCCGAGCTGAATCAATGGCTCCCCTGGGCCCGGCTCGACTACGAGCATGGCGACACGACCGCTTTCATCCGCGAATCGATGCAGGCCTGGAAGGAAGACCGGGCCTGGGACTACTCGATCAGAGTCAAGGACGACCCGGATCGACATGTCGGAAGCGTCTCCCTTTGGACCGTGTCCAAGCTGGGAAAGATCGCCGAGTTCGGCTACTGGGTCCGCACCGACGAGCACTCGAAGGGGATCTGCACCGAGGCGGTCGATCGCCTGCTCGAGGAGGCCTTCAACTCACTCGGATATCACAAGGTCACCCTTCGCATCGCAGTCGGTAACCACGCCTCGGATCGTGTGGCGGAGAAGCTCGGGTTCACCCGGGAGGGCGTGCTCCGCGAAGAGCTCCTGATCCGAGGGAATTGGGTCGATCACTCCCTCTGGTCCCTGCTCGACCGCGAGTTCAGGGCCATCCGCCGTGGCGAGATGCGCGGGAGCCGATGAGCCGGCTCGATACCGAATCTCTCCGGAACTGGATCGACGAACAGAATGCCCAGCATCTGTTCAGCGGAGTGGCCCTCGTCCGGGCGGGGGGCGAAACGATGTTCGAGCACGCCGCCGGTCTGGCCCACCGCGGGCACCGAGTGCCCGTCACCATCGAGACCCGATTCCAGGTGGCCTCTGTCACGAAGATGATCACGGCGGCCACCGCCCTCAAGATGGTCGAGGAAGGCGCCCTGAGCCTCGATCGGCCCTTGATCGGCTACCTACCGCCCGATCAACGCCCGGCCAGCCTCGACGAACGGCACACGCTTCATCATCTCCTCTCCCACACCTCGGGGCTGCCCAACTATCACGACGACGAAGATGAGACCTGGGCCTCGTTCATGGGTGCCCTGGACAGGATCCCCGCCAGCAGGGCTCGAGGTCCTCTCGATGTCCTTCCCTTGTTCGCCGACCTCCCCGCCGTCGACGACTTCGGCGAGTTCCGCTATTGCGATGCCAACTATGTTCTGGCCGGCATCCTCATCGAATGGGTGTCCGGCCGGCCCTTCAACGAGGTGGCCCGGGACAAAGTGCTGGACCCGGCCGGGATGACCCGTTCCGGGTTCTTCGAGCTGGACCTGGAGCCAGACGACTATGCCATGGGTTACGTGGTGTCCGACGAGCCAGCCGAAACTTGGCGGTCGAACACCTATGGCCTCACGGCGAGCGCGATGCCCGACGGAGGTATGACCACCACCGCTCACGACCTGGACCGCTTCATGGAAGCCCTGCGCGATGGAAAAGTCCTCTCGAAGGAGACCTTCGACTCGATGCTCACCGTGCATGGCTCCGACGAGGAGGAGTCCTATGGCTACGGCATGGAGCTCGTGGTGGATGACGACTCGGTGATCATCTACGGGCACAGCGGCCTCGATCCCGGTGTCACTGCGGTCGTCTCGCACTATGTGAGCGCTGGGATCACTGTGACAGTCCTATGCAACCAGGACCAGGGATCGTGGCCCGTCGCCCAGACGATCGCCGCCGATCTCGGTCTCCACGACCCCCGAGATTGACGGGTCCTTCCCTCAGACCCGATCCCGAAGAGTCGGAACGGAACCCTTTTCAGATTGTCGGATTCGCTTTCGCCTGATAACCCACAGGACGGCCACACCGCTCAGGACGATGGCCAACACATTGATGACCAACTGGGTTGCTGCTCCTTGCACGCTCTCCCAGTCTCCGTAAACCGCCGCTACGCCGACATTGGCCGCCGCCGGGATGGTGGTCACCGATATCAGCACCCCGACGAGGACGGTTGACTTGGCTCCGACCAGGGCGAGCACGCCGACGACACCGGCGAGAACGGCCACGATCACCGAATACCAATTCGGATCGGAGATGAAAAGGGTCAGCTCGTGTTCCTCGGGCAGCAAAACGCTGGGGGCGATCCCGATCAGACGAAGCAACGAGGTGAGCGCGGCGGCGGACACGATTCCAAGCGGGAACCCGACCAGGATCGCTTTCAGCGACGTCGCCGCCTGTCGGGGGCGGCCCTCGACGAGCGCCACGCTGATGCCGGCAAGAGGCCCGTACTCGGGCCCCACCAGCATGGCCCCGATGAGGAGGATGATCGAGTCGGTGAGGATCCCGATCGCGCCCATCATCGTTGCAATGACCATGAGGACCAGGAATGAGATGGAGAGAGTGGAGCTCTCCAGCACCCGACGCTCTACGTCCTCCCACACCACCGCATCGGCCGGGGAGCCTTCCGCGGCCAGCTCGGCATCCCGGGCGCCCCTCGAGAGCGAGACGTCGACATACTCGGCCGCAATCGACCCCCTCTCCTCCACGCCGAGAGCACGCAGTTCCCCGAGCAGCCGAGTTGCGTCCTCCCTGGCGACATCACAGGAGACGAGATCACCTGCAGGCTTGGCGGCCGCCCCCGCGAGTCGCCACAGGTTGGTCACCTCCGGCGCCTCCTCGAGGATCTCCATCACCGGTGGCACCAGATCGGGCGGGACGATCAGGCGGAGGTGAAGCATCTCCGCATCCTATGGGCCGGGCCCGTGTCGTCAGCCCCCGGTTGCGATGACGCGGCTGGCCTCGCCGATGAAGGTGGCGATGGCCGGGAAGAACCCGATGGCGACGGTGATCACGAGCGAAACCAGCAGCGCAAGACGTAGCGATCCGGCGGGTGCGGCCTCGACATCGGGGGCGAACTCGCCCACCGGGTCGTCGAGCCAGACAGCTTTGACCACCCGGGCGTAGTAGTAGAAGGCGATCACCGAATTGACGGCTGCGATGGCGGCGAGGGTGACCGTCGCGGTGCCGCCGGCAATGATCACCGAGCGGAACATGGCGAACTTGGCGAACCACCCGGCCAAGGGCGGGATGCCGGCCAGACTGAAGAAGAAGACGGCCACGAGCACCGCCAGCCGGACGTCCACCTGGGAGAGTCCCGACCAGGCCCTGATCTCACCGGATCGGGTCTTCCTGGCCCCCGCAATGACGACTGCGAATGCCCCGAGGTTCATCACGGCGTAGATCACGAGATAGACCAGCGTCGCCGAGAAAGCCTCGGCCAGGTCTGCACCCGCCACGGCCGCTGCGGCAAAGGGCACGAGCATGAACCCGGCCTGGGCGATCGAGGAGTAGGCGAGAAGCCGGACGATGTTGGTCTGGCGGAGGGCGGCGAGGTTTCCCACCGTCATCGACAGCACGGCCAGGATCCACAGCGCCGGAGCCCACACCTCGGAGATGTCGGGCAGGGCCTGGTACATGACCAGGAGGAAGGCGACGAAGCCGGCTGCCTTGGAATTGACCGACAGGTAGGCGGTAACCGGAGTAGGCGCCCCTTCGTAGGTGTCAGGTGCCCAGAAGTGGAACGGGACGGCAGAGATCTTGAAACCAAACCCGACGATGAGCCCGAACAGGGCGACCACCATGATCGGCTCGTCGGCGAGACCCGCAGTGGCTTGGGCCAGACCTGCGAACGTGACCTCACCGGTGAGCCCGAACAGCAGCGACATCCCGTAGAGCATGATCGCGGTGGAGAGGATCCCGAGGATGAAGTATTTCATCGAGGCCTCGTTCGACTTGGCATCGCCTTTTCGCCAGCCGGCCAGGAGATAGAGAGGACCGGTGGTGAGCTCGAGCCCGATGAAGAGAATGATCAGGTCCCGGGACGAGGCCATCACGAGCGACCCGAGCACCGAGGCGAGGAGGAGGAAGTAGTACTCGCCCTGGTAGTAGCGCTCGGACTCGATGTAGTGATGGGACATGAGCAGGACGATGTAGGCCGACACGATGAACAGGCCCTTGAGGATGACGGCGAACTCGTCGACCACATATGAGCCGTCGAACATCGATCTGACTGTCCCGTCGGCGGCGAGCATGACGAGGGGCACGGCGGCGAGGGCAGTGCCGGCGACTGCCACGGTCGCGATCCAGAACTTTCGGGCGCGGGGCAGGATGAGATCGAGAGCGAAGACCCCGAGCATGGTGGCGACCACCACCAACTCGGGGGCAAGCGCGAAATAGTCGATCTCGAACGGCAAGCGTCAGCCCCCAGATCCCAACGAGGCCACAGTCTCCGAATTGAAGATCATGTCGACGAGCGAGACCACACTGTCGGTGGTGGCGTTGAAGATCACCTTCGGATAGAAGCCGATCACCACGATCAGGACGATGAGTGGCACCCAGGCGGTCATCTCGAACCGATCGACATCACGGAACTCGTGGCCCTGCCACTCCTCCCCGGGCTCACCGAGATTCACCTGCTGGAGCAGGTAGAGCATGTAGGCGGCGGTCAACACGGTGCCAATGGCGCCGAGCACCATCGCGGTGCGGAACACGCCGAGCGAGAGCCCCTCGAGCGGGTTGTAAGCCCCGATCAGGGACATGAACTCGCCCCAGAACCCGGCCAGCCCGGGCAAGCCGAGCGACGCCATCGCGGTGAAGGCGAGGATGCCTCCCATCACCGGCATCAGCTTCATGTTGCCTCCGAGACGCGACATCTCCCTGGTGTGGTAGCGGTGCGACATCGACCCGGCGAGGAAGAAGAGGAGCCCGGTGATCAGGCCGTGGGCCACCATCCCGATGATCGCGGCGTTGATGCCGACATCGGTCATGGTGGCGATTCCGAGCATCACGAACCCCATGTGACCGACCGACGAGAAGGCGATCAGACGTTTCATGTCGGTCTGGGCGAGACATGCCAGAGAGCCGTAGATGATTCCGATCACGGCCAGGATCGCTATGGCCGGGGCCCAACTGGCTGCCTCCTCGGGGAGGATGGGCAGGGAGATCCTGATGAAGCCGTAGGACCCGAGTTTCAGCATGATTGCGGCGAGGAGGACCGAGCCGACGGTAGGGGCGGCGGTGTGAGCGTCGGGCAGCCAGGTGTGGAGCGGCCACATCGGGACCTTCACCGCGAAGCCGAGGAACATGGCCAGGAAGACGAGGAAGGCAAACCGCCCGGTGAACGCCCCTGAGGCTCCCAACTCGGTCAGCTGCGGGATAGAGAAGGTGCGCTCACCCGATTCACCCGATTGGAAGTAGAGGGCGAGGAATCCCAGCAGCATGAAGGCCGACCCGAAGAGGGTGAATAGGAAGAACTTGATCGCGGCATAGAGACGGGTCTGCACCTCGCGTCCGTATCCGGGGATCTTCCGGGGGGACCGATCACCCCAGATCCCGATCATGAAGTACATCGGGAGCAGGACCACCTCGAAGAAGATGAAGAAGAGGACCAGGTCGAGGGCGAGAAACGTGCCGTTGAGCCCGGTGGCCAGGATCAGCATCAGGATCAAGAAGCCCTTGGGGTTGTGCGGCTCCTCCCAGTGGTTCCAGCTGTATATGACCGCCAGGACCATCACGAAGGTCGAGAGAACGAGAAGGGGCAGGCTGATCCCGTCGACGCCGAGGTGATAGTTGGCGTTGATCGCCCCGATCCAGGGCAGGTCGACCTCAAATTGATAGGTGTTGTAGGGAAGTCCAGAGAAATCGAACTGTGCGATCACCCCGACGGAAACGACAAACGCGGCCACAGCGACCAGCAACCCCGCCCCTTTCAGGGCCATCTCGTTCGTCTTCGGGATGATGCCGATGAGGAGCGCTCCGGCCAGCGGCAAGAACACGATGAGGGTGAGGGCCCAGGTTTCGAACAGTTCCATTTGCTCTCAGCTCTCCTATATCACGAATACGAACAAGACGATCAGGGCCAGGGCACCCCCGACGAAACCGGCCGCATATTGCTGGATCCGGCCGGTCTGCATCTTGCGCAGCGCCGACCCGGCCCCATCTGCTCCGGCACCCAAACCATGGACCACTCCGTCCACCCCCCGCTGGTCCACCACTCCGTACACGAACGAGCCGAGGCTCTTGGTCAGGAATGCCGCACCGTTGACGATCGAGTCGATCACGTAGTCGTTGACCCAGTTGACGAACCGGGCCACCGGGCCCATCGTCCCCGCGGTGATGCCGTCCGCCAGGTCATCCACGTAGTACTTGTTCCGCAAGAGCGGATAGAGGGCCGGGACCTCGAATCGGTCGCGCTCCGCCTGGGTCGCCCGGTCCTTACCCCAGACCATCCAGCCCAAGGCGATTCCGAGCAATGCGGCGAACAAGCCGCTCCCGGCCAGCACGAGATCGATCGCCTCGGCGTGCTCGTCGCCCATCGGGACGACCCGCACAGCCAGCCACTCGCTGAAGTTTCCGATGCCCGGGATCTCCCAGCCAGGAACATTGAAGAAGCCGAAGAGAATCGACGGGATGGCAAGGGCCACCAACGGCACGGTCATGATTGCCGGGGATTCGTGCGGATGGCCGTGTCCCTTGTACTCACCATGGAAGGTGAGGGCCACCGCCCGGGTCATGTAGAAAGCGGTGACGAAGGCGCCGGCGATGGCGATCCACATCACGGCGACGTAGCCCTCGTGACCGAGGGCAACCAAGATCTCGTCCTTCGACCAGAACCCGGCGAGCGGCAGGATCCCCGCCAGCGAGAGGGAGCCCACGACAAAGGTCCAATAGGTCCTCGGCATCGCCTTGCGGAGCCCGCCCATGTCGCTCATGTTGTTGGAGTGCACGGCGTGGATCACTGAACCGGCACCGAGGAAGAGGAGTGCCTTGAAGAAGGCGTGCGTGAAGAGGTGGAAGAGCCCGGCCGTGTACCCGCCGGCTGCCACCGCAGTCATCATGTACCCGAGCTGGGACACCGTCGAGTAGGCGAGAACCTTCTTGATGTCGTCAGCGACCAGAGCAAGCAGACCGATGGCGAAGAGAGTGATCGCCCCGATAGCCACCATCCAGGGCCGGATGTCCGAGGCGAGATACTCGAATAGTGGGAACACGCGTCCCATCAAGTAGACGCCGGCCGTGACCATCGTGGCCGCGTGCATCAGAGCCGACACTGGGGTAGGCCCTGCCATCGCATCCGGCAACCAGATGTGAAGCGGGAATTGGGCGCTCTTTCCCATCGCTCCGAAGAAGAGGAGCGCCCCACCGACGACTGCGACGGCCCCCAGGGGCTCGGATTGGTCGAAAGCAGCCGTGCTCATGTCGAAGAAATCGAACGTGCCAATGGCCAGGCCGAGGATGATCGCCCCGAGGATCAGCCCGACGTCGGCGACCTTGTTGACCATGAACGCCTTGTTGCCGGCGTTCACGTTGGCCATGTCCTCCCAGTAGAAGCCGATCAGGAAGTAGGAGGCCAGGCCCACGCCCTCCCACCCGATGATCAGCTGGATGAGGTTGGGGGCGCCCACCAGGATGAGCATCGAGCCGGCAAAGAGGGAGAAAGCAGCGAAGAACCAGTCGACCCTGATGTCGTCCTTCATGTAGCCAACCGCGTAGATGAACACGATCAGGCCCACCACGTTGACGAGGAAATACATCATGATCGACAGGCCGTCGACCGCCCATCCCAGCTCGAAGACGAGATCGCTCCCGATCCGGGCGATCTCGAAGGTCTTCTGTGCGAGCACGCCCTCGGTCATGTTCATCACGAACAGCACCGTCGCCCAGAGGCTGTTGATGGCCAGGGCGGCGATGGCGATCTCGGCTCCGTGAAACTTCATCCTCTTACCGACAGCGAGAATGAGCAGGAAGGCGGCCAGCGGGAGGACCAGCATGATTCCGGCCGTGTCGACCCAGAACCCCCCGGTGACACCTGCCTCTACCGCGTGCTCGGCCTCGGTGGCTACTACCCAGGTCATCCCTACCACCGCATCAGATGGAGTTCGTCGACATTGGCCGACTTCCGGTTGCGGAAGATCATCAAGACGATGGCGAGGCCGATTCCCACTTCGGCGGCGGCGACGGTGATCACGAACACGGCGAAGACCTGGCCGATGGCCTCGGAGGTCCTGAGCACCGCTTCGAAGGCGATGAGGTTGATGTTGACCGCGGCCAGCATCAGCTCGACCGAGAGCAGGATCAGGACGATGTTGCGCCGCACCAGCAAGCCGTAGATGCCCAGCGAGAACATCGCGGCGGCCAGGATCAGGAACTGATTCAGGAGCATCAGACGGCTCCCCGCTGTTCTTCCTCGAGAGGGCTCAGGTCTCGGCGGGCGATGGTGACCCCTCCGATCAGGGCGGCCAGGAGGATGAAGGAGACCACCTCGAAGGGGATGACGAACCGGCCCAGCAGGGCCAGTCCGAGGACCTCGGTCGAGGTCGCCTCACCCAGGTCCGCAATCTCGGTGGTTCCGAAAGCATCGAGAGACGCCCAGCCGAGGAGCAGGAAGGTGGCGCCGGAGAGAATGGCGGGCCACAGCTTGTTCGACGAGTCGAGCCCCACATCTTTCCCGGTCGGGGCCCGGGTGATCATGATCCCGAAGAGGAAGAGGACAAGGACCGCCCCGATGTAGACCAGGACCACCACCCAGGCGACGAACTCGGCAGACAGCATCAGGAAAAGGACGGCGGTACCACCCAGGGCCGCGACGAGGAACAAGGCGGCGTGCACCACGTTCTTGGCAGTCACCACTTTCAGCGCCGAAAGCAACGTCAAGAATCCGACGACCAGGAACACCCAGTTGACGGGTGCGCCGATCCAGTCAGCGAAGCTCACTTCTCCAACTCCGGGTCTGGCGGCACCGTCTCGAGCCAGTCCTGAAGACGGTCCATGTCGTGGAGCATCTCTCCCATCTGGGTCTCGGAGTACTCGTACTCGGGCGACCAGAACAAGGCGTCGAACGGGCAGACCTCGACACAGATCCCGCAGTACATGCACAGTGCGTAATCGATGTCGAAGCGATCGAGGGTGGCCCGAACCTTCACCCGCCCACCCGGGGTGGACGGCGCCTGCTCCTCCTTGTGCCCCTCGATGTAGATGCACCAGTCCGGGCAGTTGCGAGCGCAGAGCATGCAGACCGTGCACGCCTCCTGGTCCAGGGCGATGACACCCCGCGCCCGGGGCACCGGGGTCTCCTTGACCTTGGGATAGTTGACGGTGGCCAGGTACTTCCCGGGGCGGAAGATGGTTCGGAACATCGTGTAAATGGTGACCCATAGGCCTTTGACCATCCCCATGCCCGGGAACACCCGTCGCTTGGTGGGCGTAGTCGTGGTCACAGATACACCTTGAATGCCCCGGTCAAGAGAATGTTGGCCAGCGCCAACGGAATGAGCACCTTCCAGGCCAGGTTCTGGAGCTGGTCCTCGCGGAACCGGGGGAAGGTCCAACGGAACCAGATCATGGTGAAGACGAGGAGGGAGGTCTTGCCGATGAGGATCACCGGCCCGGCGTAGGCAAGCACGTCCTCGGGTATCCCGGGCAGCCAGTAACCACCGAGGAAGAGGGTCACCGCGATCGCAGACAGAGAGAACATGTTGGCGAACTCGGCCAGGAAGAAGAACAAGAACCGGAACCCGGAGTACTCGGTGAGATAGCCCATCACCAACTCGGATTCGGCGATCGGCATGTCGAAGGGGATCCGGCTCAACTCGGCGAGCGCGGCGATCATGAAGATCCCGAAGCCGATGAACTGCAGGATCACGTATGGGTACCCGGCCGAGATCTGGGCCTCGACGATCCCGCTCATGCTCATGGTGCCCGCCAACATGACCGACCCGATCACTGCAAGGACCAGAGGCAGCTCGTAGGCGATGAGCTGGCCGGCCGCCCTGAGCCCGCCCATCAGGGAGTACTTGTTACCCGACGACCATCCCGCCATCAGGACCCCGACCGTGCTCAGGGAGGAGATGGCGAGGGCGTAGAAGATCCCGACCTCGAGGTCGCGAAAGATCAGCCCAGGCCCGAACGGGATGATGACCAGCACGGCGACCGTGCTGACCAGCACCAGAACCGGGGCGATCTTGAACACGGGGCGGTCGGCCTCGTCAGGGACCAGATCCTCTTTCTGGAAGAACTTGACTCCGTCGGCGATGAGCTGTGCCCAACCCCACCGGCCACCGGCGAAGTAGGGGCCGACCCTGGCTTGCATCTTGGCCGACAGCTTCATCTCGGCGTACCCGATGACCATGCCGATCAGCGGGATCATGAGGGCAACCAGCAAGAGCTTGCCGGTGAGGGATACCCAGAAGTTGGAGAAGAGGTCGGTGACGAACTGGGTCATCGGTCCACGTCTCCCAGCACGAAATCGAGACTCCCCATGATGGCGATGATGTCGGGGACCAGCACGCCTTCGAGGATCCAGGGGAGGATCGAGATGTTGGAGAAGCTGGCCGAGCGGATCTTGAGCCGATAGGGCCCCTGATTGCCATTCGAGACGAGGTAGTAGCCCATCTCCCCCTTCGGGTTTTCCGCCCTGACGTATGTCTCCCCTTGCGGGACCTTGATCACCTTGGGAACCTTGGCCTGGAGGGGGCCGGAGGGGATGCCGTCGATGGCTTGCTGCACGATGCGGACCGACTGCCGGATCTCGAGGAGACGGACGTGCCACCGGTCCCAGCAATCCCCGCTCTCTCCAACCGGGATCTCGAAATCGAAGAGGTGATACGGCAGATAGTCCTCGATCTTGCGAAGGTCGAACTTCACTCCCGAGGCACGGAGATTTGGCCCCGAAACCCCGTACGAGGCCGCCACCTCAGGCGGGAGGATCCCGATCCCTTTGGTGCGGGCCAGGATGATCTCGTTGTCCGCGACCAGTTCCTCCAGCTCGTCGACAGCCTCCAGGACCTTGTCCATCGCATCCCGGGTCTCGGCCAGGAACCCGGCAGGCAGGTCCTGGATGACTTTGCGGGTGCTGGAGCCAGACCCGTAGGCGGGCTTGACACCGCCGATCCGGTTGAAGTTGGGGTGGAACCGGCCGCCGGTCACCCCCTCTAGGAGGTCGAGCACCCGCTCCCGCTCTCTGAGGGCGAAGAAGAGCGGCGTGGCGGCGCCCAACTCGAGGGGATAGGAGGCCATGAAGATGAGATGGGAGGAGATGCGAGCCATCTCGGTGAGGATCAGCCTTATGAACTGAGCCCTCTCCGGGACCTCGATGCCAAGCAGCTTCTCGGCGGCCACGATGAAAGGGACCTCGTTGGCATAGCCGGACACCCAGTCGATGCGGTTGACCAGGGTGGTGATCTGCGGGTAGGTCCTGACTTCGGCGAGCTTCTCGTAACCGCGGTGCATGTAGCCGATCACCGGCTGGACATCGAAGGCACGCTCGCCGTCCACCCGGGCGACAAGCCGGAGCACCCCATGGGTCGATGGATGCTGGGGCCCGATGTTGAGAGTCATCTCTTCGGTCTCCAGCTCCACTGATACCGATGACTCGGAGAGGTGGCGCACCAGGTCCTGATCCAGCACCATGTCAGGCCTCCGGGTTCTCTTCCGAGGGGCCATCGGCGGGTTCTTCCTCGTCGCCACTGCCGGGCATTGCCTCGACGTCGACCGTTCCTGGCCAGGGCTTCACCTCACGGCTGAGCAGCGGGAAGCTCTTGCGGAGCGGGTTGCCCTGAAAGGCGTCGGGAAGGTAGAGGTGGATCAGGTTGGGATGCCCGTCGAAGTCGATGCCGAACATCTCGTAGGCCTCACGCTCGTGCCAGTTGGCCCCGGCAAACACCTCGACGAGGCTCGCGATCGACGGCGAATCCTTGGACAGTGTGGTGGAGAAGGTGACCCGACGGCCCTCGCTGATATCACTCAACGTGGCCAATACCTCGAAGCGATCGTCGACCTCACCGGGGAAGGGGTCGCCTACCTCGACCTCGGACGCCCAGTCGACGGCGGACAGCCAGGAGAAAAAGATGAGGCCGAGGTCGTCTCTCGCCGTGGTGAGGGCAGGAACCCATCGATCCGCGGGCACCTCGACTTTCACCGTGTCGAAGGTGATCGTGGCTGTCCCTTCTACTGCCTCTGCCACCCGATCGGCGTACTCCTGGAGTGGATGCACCGTCGGGGTCTCGACGGCCTCGTTGGCTGTGTCGGTGTCAGACGGGCTCGAGGTCACGCCGGCTCCACTTCTCTTTGATGTCCTCCCCCTGGATCTTCTTCTGAAGCAAGACGATCCCATCCATGAGGGCCTCAGGGCGTGGCGGGCAACCCGGCACATAGACGTCGACCGGTATCACCTGATCCACGCCCTTCGTCACCGAATACGAGTCCCAATAGGGGCCGCCGCAGTTGGCGCACGAGCCCATCGAGATGACGTACTTCGGATCGGGCATCTGGTCGTAGAGACGGCGGATGGCCGGAGCCATCTTGTCGGTCACGGTGCCCGCCACCACCATGAGGTCGGCCTGGCGCGGTGAGGCCGGCAACGGGATGATCCCGAATCGCATGAAGTCGTAGCGTGGGCCCGACGCCGCCATCAACTCGATGGCACAACAGGCCAGACCGAACTGGAACAGCCAGAGAGAGTATTTCCGGGACCAGTTGAGAAGCCAGCTCACCGGCTTCGGGGCCCCGAACTTCTGGACTACTCCCACCGGAGCACTCCCTTGCGGACGGCGTAGACCAGTCCCAGGATGAGGATGGCGATGAAGATGAACATCTCGACCAGCCCGAATGTGCCGAGCTGCTCGAGGACGATCGCCCAGGGGAAGATGAAGACGGCCTCGACGTCGAAGATGACAAAGAGGAGGCCGTACACGTAATAGCGGACATAGCTCTGGCTCCATCCTGAGCCGACCGGGTCCACCCCGCATTCGTAGGTCAGGCGTTTGGTGGTGGTGGGATTGGTGGGTCGGAGCACCGCGGCCACACCGAGCATCACCATCACGAGGATGGCGCCCAGCACGGCGAAAGCGCCGACCGTCAGATAGCTCTCAAAGTAAGGGCTCATGCTCTGTGAGGGTCGAAGGACACCACCGCGGGCGAGTATACGCACGGGTCGTTTCACGTCGAAGTTTGGAAACTCCAACTGGTATGGGCAAAAACGGTCAGGCAGGCCCTAGCCTGCATCGATGGCGGACCCCCCCTCCTATGACTCCCGAGGTCTGGTGAACCTCGTCGCGGAAGTCGAGTCGAGGTTGATCGGAAGCTCACCTTCCCCGCGGCTCGACCCGATGATCGGCGAGTCGATACCCGATGGAGCCACGTATGTCGTCGTCATGTTCGATGGCCTCGGTATCGCCCAACTCGACCACGAAATGGCGCGATCTCTGCGCGAATCGCTGCAGACGACCCTGCACGCTCCTTTCCCGAGTACCACTAGCGTCGCCCTGGCCACCGTTGCAACCGGCCTGGCCCCGTCTCAGCACGGGCTGATCTCCCATCTCTGCTGGCTCGAGGAGACTGGCAGCGTCGTCAACACGCTGAAGTGGGTGGACGTCGCCGGTCAGCCGGTCCACCACGACTATGGCTCGTTCCTCCCGGGGCCCAACCTCTGGGAGCGTCTCCGACGTGCCGGCGTCGAGCCGATCACCGTCCAGCCGGAGCCATTCGTGGGGAGCCCGCTGTCCCGGCTGACCTACCGGGGAGCCCGCTTCGAGCGGACCTGGGACGACCACGACCTTGCAGAGGCGACGGTTCAACTCGCCGCCGAGCCGAACCGTCTGATCTTCACCTATTACTGGCCGGTCGACTACGCCGGGCACGTTCACGGGCTCGACTCGGACGAGTTCGCCGAGGCTCTCCGGCTGGCGACCAATCTCTGGGAGGAGATCGTCTCGAGGGCGCCGCCCAACGTCACCATCGTCGGGACGGCCGATCATGGGCTCATTGGTTACGCCGATGAGGACAAGATCCTGATTCGTGACAAAGCCTTCCAATCGCTGAGGTACTCAGGCGATCCGAGGGGTGTCCATGTTTGGGGTAGCGGAGCGTTGGTGGACCTATTGGCCGAGCAGACCGGAGCCGAGATCAGCGATCCGCTTGCTCTACTCGGGCCTGAGCCTGGTCCGGCGGCCCGCGCCAGAGCGGGAGAGGCACTCCTCCTGGCACCACCGGGCAAAGTGCTCCTACCTCCCGGGTTCGACAAGCGTCTCCACGCCTATCACGGTGGTCTCGCCGTTGATGAAATCGAGATTCCCCTCCTCGTCGGCTGAGCCACGCCGGTTTGCCCCGCCAAGCCGGGGGGTAGGTAAAAACCTCATGCATGATCTGACCGGGACAGTCGTGGCCATCATCGATGACGCCGAGGAGGGGCGGGCCGCTGTCGCCGCGCTGGCCCAAGAGCAGTTCACGGCAGAGCTACTCCATGGCGAAGAGGGAAGGACACATCTGACCGAAGAGGACGAAAAGGGTCTGGCCGCCGTTGCCAAGAAGATCGCGCTCGCCTTCGGCGATGAGGTGCGCATCGTGGACCGGCTCGACAAGGCCCTCGAGAACGGTCGATCGGTGGTGTCGGTGGACGTCGAAGACGATGAAGAGCAAGCCGCTCAGGTCGCGAAGATTCTCGAAGAGCACGGCGGCCACGACATGTGGCGTCTGGGTGAGTGGAGCTTCAATCGGGTCGGGCCCGAGGGCTCTGGGGAGGGCTGAGCACATGGCTCGCGAAGACCACACCATCGCCATCTTCGCGCCTCACCTCACTCTCACAGTGACCATCGAGACAGGTCGGGAGGATGGACCCGACGACATCCACATCCATCCCGGGGGTCAGGGGTTCTGGGTGGCGCGCATGCTTCGGCACCTCAAAGAGAAGCCGCTCTTGTGCGGCCCGGTCGGAGGTGAGTCCGGTGGCGTCCTGCGGAGCCTCATCAGCCAATGGGGCATCGAACTGAGCCCGTTCGAGGTGCAAAAGAGCTCGCCCGCCATCGTCCAGGATCGTAGATCGGGTGACCGTGCTTCCATCGCCGAGGCTCCGGCGCCCGGCCTGAGCCGACACGAGCTCGATGACGCATATGGCAGGGTCCTCGACCATGCTCTGAGCTCAGAGGTCGTCGTGATCACCGGCCAGCGATCTGAGATCGTCCCCGTCGACACTTACCGGCGCCTCGGTCACGATCTGGCGTCCGCTGAGGTGCCGGTGGTGGGAGACCTCCACGGCAACGAGCTGGAGGCGTTCCTGGAGGGCGGTCAGCTCGATCTCCTCAAGATCAGCGACGAGGACCTGATCGAGGACGGGAGGCTCGAGGGGGAAGATGAGGACATGGCGCTGGACCAGCTCCATCGTCTTCGAGAGTCGGGTGCCAAACGCGTGGTCATCTCTCGGGGCCCGCGACCGGCTCTGGCCCTGATCGAGGGCGTCACCTACCGGGTCACCGGTCCGGACCTGGAGCCGGCGGACTATCGCGGCGCCGGCGATTCCATGACCGCGGGCCTGGCTGCCGGGCTCCGACGCGGCCTCGGGGCCGAGGAATTGCTACGTCTCGGCTCGGGCGCAGGTGCGGCCAACGTGACACGCCACGGGCTGGGCAGCGCGTCCGACGACCTCATCCCCCGTCTAGCCGAGCGGGTCGTGATCGAGGCTCTGACCCCCCTCCCGCGATGAGCGATCTTCCCAGAGTCATCGTCACCAACGACGACGGGATCGATTCCCCTGGCCTCCGAATGCTCGCCGCCGCGCTGGCCGACGAGTTCGATGTCGTTGTGGCCGCCCCGGCCAGTGACATGTCCGGCAGCGGCACGGGTATCGGCGGATTCGACCCGGTGAAAGGAGTCGACATGACCACGGTGGACATGGGAGGAATCACGGCATACACAATCGCCGGACCACCCGGTCTGGCCGTGATGGCGGCGGCGCTCGGTGCATTTGGCCGTTTCCCCGACCTCGTGGTGTCCGGAATCAACGCCGGCATGAACACCGGCCACTCGATCATTCATTCGGGCACAGTGGGGGCGGCGCTCACCGCCCGGACTTTCCGCAGTCGCGGCATCGCAATCAGCCTGGCCCAGTCCGATCCGTGGCAATGGGAGACGGCAGTCGAGGTCGGAGTCTCGGCCGCGCGCTGGCTCCTCGGCCGCACCGGGAGCCCGTATGTGCTCAACGTGAACGTGCCAGGGGTTCCGCTCTCGGAAGTCAACGGGATCCACTGGGCAGACCTGGACGAGTTCGGTTACTTCCGTGTGGCCAATGCCGACGTCGAGTACAGGAAGCTGCAATTCGTTGTGGGGTCGTCATCGGCCGGCACCGACCCGGCGACAGACACCGCATTGTGCGCCAAGAACTTCGTGACGATGACCCCGCTGGCCACTATCGAGCCGGCCGGGTTCCCTGACCTGGATGCAAGCTCGGTCTGGAAGCCCTGAGCCTCTATTTCGGTTTTGAGGACGGGGCGGAGGGGAAAGACCCTCACACCAGACAACCCGGAGGTATTCGATGGAATGCGCACACGAGTCGTGCACCTGCCTGGTGATGGAAGAAGGTGGTTTTTGTAGCGAGAGCTGCGAGGTGGGAACCATGTTCGGCGGCTTTTGCGGATGTGACCACGCGGTATGCCAGGCAAGCCGCGTCCGTGCTCCCGCCATCGACCAATCGTGAAGCGACTGAGTCTCATCGGTGGAGCGGCGATCGGGGCTGCTGCCGTCTATCTATTCGATCCAGCGCAGGGGAAGCGACGGCGCAATCGCCTCGCCCGACAGGTCTCCAGCACGATCGACGCTCTCAGGCCGGGGGGTGAGTTCGGTTCACGGCACAGCCCCAAATCCAGTGAGTGGGAGCTACCGATGGCTACCGTTAACATCGACATCGACCAGGGGACTGTGACGCTGCGCGGTGCGTTCCCCCCGGAAGAAGAACATCCGAGTCGAGCCTGGGCCCATCGTGGTCTGAGTCGGGTTCGGGGACATGCGGCCGTCCGTCGGGGTTTCGACGGGTCGGATCAGGGGTAATCACAACCTCTAATCAGGATCCAACATGTCCTTCAACCTGTCCTTTCCGACCGTCAAATCCGCAGAACCGGATGACGAGCAGACCAGCACGTTCAGCGCCGCTTATCCCGACCCATCCATTGCCGGCGCCGTCGTCGACGACCTCGAAAGAGCCGGTCTGCGCCCCACGGTGATCGAACCGCTCGGTCCCTGGACACTTTCCGCCCTCCCCGATCCGGGGAGCAAGTTCTTCGAGCACTCGTTGATCACCGCCGCGACCGGTGCTCTCGCTCTCGGAACGATCACCGCCCTCGCCTCCGTGATCTGGCTCGACGGGCGGCACTGGTTGGTGTACGCCGGTCTGGGATTCCTCGTCGGCGCCCTGACCGGATGGATCGGCAGCGCCATGTCTGCCACTGCTCATCCGCCCCGCCGGGAGGACCTCCTCGCCCATCCTGGCGGCGGTCTGACCATCGAGGTCGAGGCCGGCGAGCCCCGCAAGGCAAGACTCGCCGAGTCCGTCATGGGTCGTCACGAGCCGACCCTGTTCACCGCCCGGACCAAGCCTGGCCCTCGGTCACCCAGCGAACGGGTGATGTGGGAGCACGACCAAGGTCTGTCGCCGCTCGAAGCGCTCTCCGTGTGGGTGGATGGTCGGGACCGAAGCAGTCGGTCGGCGGCGCCCCCGCGCGGCCGGCACCTCGAGAGCCACCGTCTGCGATCCTGAGGGACGGGAACTAGCCAGCGGTTGTCCGGGCCAGCTGACCATCCGTAGCGCCCCTCCTGGGCCGAAAACCATTTGCACTACGGCCATAGTGTTAATTAGATTCGCAGATTGTTCGGTAGCTAACGATCTGGAGGCAGACGTTGAGAAAACTGGTAGCGGCGGCTCTCCTCGTGACGATCGCTTCCGTTGCATGCGGAGGGGCGGGCGAATCGGCGGGCGAAGGCCCCTTGGTCGTGTACTCCGGCCGAGCCGAGGAGCTGGTAGGGCCGCTCCTGGAGGAATTCGAAGCCGAATCGGGTATCGAACTGGACATCAGGTACGCCGACTCGAGCGAGCTTGCCGCCACCCTCATTGCCGAGGGAGAGCAGACCGCGGCCGATGTGTTCTTCGCCCAAGACCCCGCTTCGTTGGGCGCCGCCGCCGGGCTTATGGCCCCGCTTCCCGAAGAGACACTGGACCTGGTCGACGGGCGGTTTCAGGATCGTGACGGCCGGTGGGTCGGGACTTCCGGCCGGGTGAGGGTGGTCGTCCACAACACCGATACCGAATTACCGCTCCCCGAGACGATCGATGACGCCACAGACCCGGCCTGGGCCGGTCAGATGGGGGTGGCGCCCACCAACGGCTCTTTCCTGGCGTTCGTGTCGGCCATGATCCTCGAACGCGGCGAGGACGCGACACGTGAGTGGCTGGAAGCGCTGGCCGCAAACGAGCCCGTCGAGTTCGACGGCAACGCGCCCATCGTCGAGGCCACCGACACCGGTGAGCTGGGCGGTGGGCTGGTGAATCACTACTACCTGCTCCGCCTGCGGGCCGAGGGTCAGGGCAACAACACGGAGAACTACTTCATCCCGGCCGGCGATGTCGGATCGTTGGTGATGCCCGCTGGCGCCGGCGTCATGGCGAACACCGACAGTCCGGAGGCAGCCCAGGAGTTCGTCGATTTCCTTCTCGGTGAGGAAGCCCAGACCTTCTTTGCCACGGAGACCTTCGAGTTCCCTCTGATCGAGGGCGTCCCCCAGCCCGACGGAGTCCCACCCCTCTCCGAGATCGACGCCCCCGACATCGACCTGAGCGACCTCGCTGGCGTGCTCGACCAGGCCACGCGTCTGGTAGCCGAGGCCGGCCTGGTGTGAGTTGACTGCCAGGCCGCTGACGGCGCACAGGCCCGAAGTCGGGCAGATTCGACGTCGTGGCGGCTGGGGATGGTGGGTCGCCGCCGGCGTGGCGCTACTACCCGCGCTCATCCCCCCGGTCAGCTTGTTGTTCCAGGTCATCGGGACCGGGACGACGCTGGCCGTCCCGCCGGGACGTCTCGCCGAGCTGATGCTGAACACCGCACTGCTCACGGTGGCGGTCACCATCACGGCAGTCGCCATCGGTCTGGCCACGGCGTGGACCACGACCAGGGTGGCACTTCCATTTCGCAAAGGATGGATGACGCTGGCTGCGCTGCCCCTTGTCGTCCCCTCCTATGTGGCGGCGCTCAGCCTCATCGCCGCAACCGGGCCCTCGGGAGTCATCGTGGAGACCCCGACGCCTTACGGATTCGTCGGCTCATGGCTCGTGCTCTCGATATTCACCGCGCCATTGGCCCATCTCACCCTCATCCCGGGGTTGCGGACAATCGATCCAGCGACAGAGGAGGCAGCGACAGGGCTCGGGGCGAGTCGGTGGCGGGTCTTCGCGACTGTGACGCTCCCCCAATTGAAGCCGGCGCTGGTCTCGTCCGGTCTCCTGGTCGGGCTCTACACGATCTCCGACTTCGGCGCTGTGTCATTGCTTCGCTACGACACGTTCACCCGCGCCATATACACCCTCTATCGGGGCCAGATCGACCGGCGCCCCGCCGCAACCCTGTCGCTGATCCTGATGGCCCTGGCCATCGTGATCCTCCTCATCGAGCGCCGGTATCGCGCCAGAGTGCCCCTTCACTCCCGACGGCCACGCAGGTCCCGCCCTCTGCTTGCACTGTCGGGCTGGCCACGCGCTGCCTCGACCGCGTCGCTGACTCTCTACATCCTCGTCTCCCTGGGTCTCCCGCTCGTCGTCATGTCGGTGAGCGTCGCTCGCGGGCTCGATTCCGAGCAGATCGTTGGCTCCCTCGGCCCGGAGGCGGTCCGGTCGCTGGGAGTCGCGATCATTGCAGCCCTGGTGACCGTGGTTCTCGCCTTCCCGGTGGCCATGGTCACCACCCGCCGGCCCGGCCGTCTGTCGGGCTGGGTGGAGTCGGCGATGTGGGGCGCTTACTCCCTTCCCCACATCACCGTCGGGGTGGCCGCGGTGGGTTTCGCCCTCAGCACGGCCAGGTCTCTCTATCAGACACTGATCTATCTGGTGATCATCTACGGCGCCATATTCCTGCCCCAAGCGGCGGGCGCGACTCAGGACTCCCTGGTTCGTGCCAGCCCGGACCTCGAAGACGCGTCCCGTGGCCTGGGTCGGGGACCAATGGCGACGCTGATGCGGGTGACGCTTCCCCTGGCCTGGCCGGGGTTGGTAGCCGGAGCTGCACTGGTCTTTCTAAGCGTCATGAAGGAGCTGCCGGCAACGCTGCTCCTCCGCCCCAACGGGTTCGAGACGCTGGCCATCAGGATCTGGAGCTCGACCGCGGAAGGATTCATCACAAGGGCCTCTGCCGCCGGGCTCGTTCTCCTCGCCGTCTCGATCGTGCCACTCTTTCTCGTGATGTCACGTGAGCTCAGCGACTGACCGCCTCGCCATCCGTGCTCGGGACCTGACGAGGTCGTTCGGCGAGGCAGTCGCTCTAGACCATTTCAGCCTCGACGTGTGGGAAGGCGGCGTGGTGACCATTCTCGGCCCGTCGGGGTGTGGCAAGACCACGGCGCTGCGGGTGATCGCCGGGTTCGAGAACGCCGGTGGGACGGTCGAGATCCATGGCCGCACCGTGCTCGCTCCGGGAGTCTTCACCCGTCCGGAGCGGCGAAGGGTGGGGATGGTGTTCCAGGACTACGCGCTGTTCCCGCATATGACCGTTGCCGGGAATGTCGCCTACGGGTTGCCTAGGGGTGATCGGGCTCCTCGGGTAGGCGAAGTCCTCGAACTGGTCGGGTTGACCGGATTGGAGGGGCGGATGCCGAACGAGCTCTCGGGAGGCCAACAACAGCGCGTCGCCCTTGCCCGAGCCCTCGCCCCTAAGCCGGAGGTGATCCTGCTCGACGAGCCATTCAGCAACCTCGACGCCAGTCTTCGTGATCGGGTGCGGCGAGAGTTGCGAAGCATCCTGACAGAAGCCCGCACCACGGCTGTCTTCGTCACTCATGACCAGGAAGAAGCCCTGGCCACGTCCGACATCGTGGCCGTGATGAAGGACGGCCGGGTCCTGCAGGCCGACACGCCGGGGCATCTCTACTCCAATCCGGCCGACCGATGGGTGGCCGAGTTCCTCGGCGACGCCGACGTCCTCGAGTCGGTGGCGAGCGCGGGGCGGGTCGATACGGCGGTCGGTGCTTTCGACACCGACCTCCAAGGAACCGTGTCGGTCGTCGTCCGGCCGGAGAATGTGCAGATCTCCCTCGGCGAGACCCCGAACGCCGTGGTGGCGGGGTCCGAGTTCTTCGGTCATGACCAGCTGGTGACCCTCGCCTTGCACGAGGGAACCCGCGTTCGGGCCAGGATCGGCCCCCGTCCCATCTACCGGGTCGGCCAACCGGCCCGGGTGCGGGCCACCGACGCCCGCATATTCGCGCGAGGCTGACGTCCTAGCCTTTCGAGGTGGACTCGGCTCTGGCCCTTATCGCGGCGTTGGCCGCTTCTTTCTTCGCCGCCGATCTCTGGCTCGACTACCGAAGAAGGCCCCGGCCCCACATTGCCGCCTACGGGACTGGCATGACCATGTTCGCCATCGCCACGTGGGCCTTCTTCCTGGGCATCACCATCGGCTGGACGGGGCCGATGTACCGAATCTTCTATCTATTCGGGGCCATCCTCAACATCCCGTTCCTGGCCCTGGGCTCGATGTTCTTGGTCGTCGGGAAGAGGTCTGGCCACGTCATGGCCATCGCGCTCGGCGCCCTCACCGCCATTTCCACCACCCTGACCGCCACCGTGCCATTCGCCAATCCCCTGCCGGAGACCGGGGTGCCGCATGATGTGTTCGCCTCGGGTTTCGGTCCCAGGCTGTTCGCCATCATTGGTGGGGCACTGGGCGCAACGATCCTCGCCGTCTTGTCCGTCGTGTCGATCGTCCGATTCTGGAAGAAGAACCGCCGGATCGTCTGGGGCAACTTGCTCATCCTCGGCGGGACGCTGGCTGCGGCATCGGGGGGCACCGGTCTCGCCCTCGGCGAATCGAGCGCTTTCGCCCTATCTCTGCTGGTGGCTGTGACCCTGATCTGGGCCGGCTACCGGGTGGCATCGGGCGGGCGAGGCGCCACGACCCGAGCCGAAACCGCCCTGGCCGATCATTGAATGACGCCTGAGGTTCACCCGGTTGTAAACGTCACGCGGCCTTGGGTTCATCACGTGTCCATACCTTCGCCGTGCCGACGAAGGGACAGGGAATCTCTGCACGAATGGATCCCAGGCATGATCTCGCGAAGTCGATCGAGCACCTGAAGGCGGCGGTCGAAGTGCTCAACGCGGTGGTCGCCGACAGGCTGGCCGGGAACGCTGGGGCGACCCTGTCAACCGGGCGTCCACGTCATGTTGATGGATCGTTCGAAGTTGATCCATCCGCCGCGCTCGAACGCCGCGGCCATCGGCAGGTTGGTGAGGTCGGTAGCGGCGCGGATGTGGTCGACACCCTGGTCGGCGAGGATTCGGGTGCCCGTGGTGAGGATGTCGTGGATGTAGCCGTTGCCCCGATGCTCGGGCAGTACGGCGAGATAACCGATGACGGGGTGGTAGTGGTTGTGGCCGGGAGTCACGAAGCCGACTGAGGCGCCGGTGTGGTCGGTTGCGACTCGCCAATTGTCGCGGCTGCTGAGCTGTTGGGCGAGCTCACCGGAGAAGTGCGTGTGGGCGGCTTCTCTCGGCGTCATGGTCTTCAGGTCGAGGACGGTATGGGCGTCGAGCGAGCCTGGCACCACCGCTGTCATCAGGTCGAAGATCTCGTCATCGTCGTGGGGTTGACGGAATTCGAGCCGCCCGCTGGGTGGTGCGATGGGTGTGCCCTTGCGCCATTCAAATCGCAGGCGCTCGACGAACACTCGGGCGCCGGTTTGCTCGGCAATGTCGATGAGCACCTCCACGTGGCGACGGGAGGCTTGGTTGTCTCGCCAATCAGGCGGCACATAGCGGAGGTACCCGGGCTGCTCTGCTCGGCTACCGATCACCCGGCGGGTAGCCGTCTCCATCAGGTTTCGGGCGGCGAGGCGATGCACCGGGTCGTCGGGGTTGGCGATGTCGAAAATGTCCAACAGAGAAGGCTCGTTGTCTCCGGGGTTGCCCCACCACGCCACTCGCGCGACGACGCGGTCATCGATCAGCGCTATCCACATCCACTCGGCTCTCCGTCGCCCCTCGCGAAGATCATCGGCGAGCTCGGGGTTGAGGCTGTACGGGAGGTCGAGGAATCGCTCCAGTTCGGTCGGTCCCTCGATGGTCCGGAAGAGAGGGGCTGCTGACATCAAGCCCTCCTGGTCCCGTGAGAGAAGATGACCATCCGCCGATCTAGCCCACTTGGAACGCGTCGATTCGCTGATCCGCTGAGCACATCTGCCGACTCATCCCTCGATGAACATGATGTTGGTGATCCACCCAACCACCAACCCGTTGTCAATGACAAACACGTCCTGAGCACCTGCCTCACCATTCATCAAGGCCATGGCTTCCTCGATGGTGGCGTCCGGCGGAACGGCGACATAGGACTTGTCGAGGGCATCAGCGTCCTCAGCCAGAAGGTCTGCGAGGGTGCATTTTTCGACCGATCCTGCGTTGATGGCACGATCCGCCAGGTACTCGTTGATCGTCGCCCGGTGCACGATCGACTTGGCGCTCTTCCCGTCGAGGATTGGAAGCCGGGTCACATTTTTTGAGCCCATCTCCTTGACCAGCGACGCCAACAGGATTTCTTGCAGCGGCTCTTGGGCCGCGTTCTTGTAATAGGTCTGTTCGATCGGCAGCATTCGTTCCCGCACCGGGACCGGTCGGGGAGAGATTGGCACCATGTACACGTCGAACTCCACGCCGTCCGACCTCTGAATCGAGCCAGCTACGAAGGGCACGTCAGTCTGTCCTTTCACCGTCCTGTAGGCGGCCCAAGTAACCGGGCGCATCTTGCCGACGAGTGCCGCCTCGATCTGGTCCGTCAAGGAGACAAACCACCGTGCTTCCTGGCCGGAATTGATGTCCTCCATTTTCCAGTCCGCCAGCACGTCGCCCAAAGTCGAGGAGGGCCCGAGCAGCATGCCGAACAAAGCCCCTGCCCCCTCTTCCTCCACTATCAACGCCCCGGATTCGACGATCTTCTCGTTCCCCTCCCGTGCCCCGGCGAGGTAATTGGCTTTGATTTCGTCGGCGGCTTGGCCGGTGAGACGGACCCTTAGGAACGGGGATGTAGGCGTGCTGCGTTCGGCCGCGTTCCCTGTGGGAATGACGTCGGCGAGGGCGCCATGAAGCTCGGAAGCGAAATCCTTCAACTCACTCCCCTCGGGGGCGAACCCGGTCATCGGCTCGTCGCGTCGAGCGAAGAATTGGGTGGAGGACAAGAGAGCCTTGACGAAACCCTGAACAGAGTCGAGATCCCGGGCATCCACACGCAGCTGATCAGCAAATGGCTTCGGTACGTCTGCGGTGCACTGCACGACGACCACCGCTGTCACATGCTGCTCCGTCGGATCCACCGCCACGCCGCATTCCCACATGCACCATGACCAATCCTCACGCTCGTCGGTGTACACCAAGATGACGAGATCAGATTCGCCGAGGGCATGCTTCAACTCGGTATTGATTGGCTGCCCAAAGCGTGGCCCCTCGAAATCAGGGCTCGAGGAGAGGTGCACGCGCGCATTCCCCGCGCTCTTGTTCTTGACGAACTTGGCGATTGTTTCAGCAATCGGGCTGTCCGAGTGCTTGTGACTGATGAAGACGACGGGCTTTGTCGAATCGATGGCCATGACCCCCCCTCTTTGTTGACCAAAAACCTACGCGAACGCAACGTTGGGCGTCGGTTCCACGAGCTCGATGGCTTTGATCAGACGAGTATCACGCGACGTTCATGCAACTCTGATTGGTATGGCGAGCGGGGGGCGACATGACTCAAGAGACGGATTTGGATCCGAGGAACTACGTCTACCTGGTAGCGCTCGCACCGGCGATCCTCGTGACACACGCATTTGCCGTGCGGCTGAGTCGAGCAGTGGAACGAACCGGTCGACTCCAGGGTCGCAGCACGGTCAACCTTCTGTCTGGCGGCCTGTCCGTGCTGAATCTCGTAATCACGACAGCAGTCTGCCGCTGGCTGGATATTCCGCTCGGCATCGATGCGGGAGCGGGAGCGATCGACATCGCACTCTCCGGTGTCATCGCTCTGCTCCTGGCGTTCGCAATTTCATTCGCCACCAGAACCGCGGTTCGCGTCCTCCCGCAACGACGGCGGACGGGACCAAACCGACGAGCGAACAGCCTGCTCGCGGGTCTCACGATCGGGGTGAAGGTCCTCTTGGGCGTCGGCGTCCTCCTGTTCGCCGTGGTCACCCTCAGCGCCCTGGTGCAGCTGATCGCTGGTGACTTCGGACCCCTCGGGCGAATTGAGTACCTGGCGCTCGTGGTCCTCCCAGTATTCGTTGTCTTCCTCTACTTCTACGTGAGACGAGCCCAACGGAAAGCGTCCTTGCTCGAGAAGCGACTCCAACCCTCGCTGGAGAACTCGACCAACGGCACACGACGGGTGCTCTACCTTCGACCTTTCCAGGAGGAGCATCGTTTGTTCGCCGGATCTCAGACACTCGACGAGTTCTTGGGGGACGAGATCGCCGAGCAAATCGGGCCGCTGATCGCCCTCGGCAACCCGACAGACAGGATCGCGCCAGATGGAGCCGAGCGGCAGTACTACGAGGATGATGAGTGGCAATTGGCGGTCGAAAGACTCGCCGTCGAGGCCCCCTGCATCGTTGCTGCTACCAGTGCGTCGCCCAATACCGCATGGGAACTGCGGCGTGTGCTGGAGCTCGGGTTGGAGCGCCGGCTCTATCTCCTTTCGCCGCCGCTCCGCGAGCATCCTCCGTCGCCTGAACCATCGGTTGCTATGTCAGGACGACTCCGCAGGCTGCTCGGGATCACACGCCGCGCCACCTTCTCCTGGCTCTCCCAGGATTGGGACGGCCTGTCACGCGAACTGTCGTTTGGAGAGCTCCCCTCGGCGCTGTCGCCGGCCGGCCAGGCCACGTGGGATGAGTTCGTGAGCACACTCGTCACCTGTGGCTACTCGGTCGATATGGCCGATCCGGGTGCGGGGGCTGTGGTTGGCTTCGACAAGGGCGGCGGCGCCCTTCTTCTCGAGCGCGGTGCATCTTCGCCGTTGGACTTCGTCCAGCCGATGGTCGAGCGGCAGAGGTCGGCCGAGCCTCCTCCGCCGAGGCCTGCATGATGCTCAGCCCCCGATGTAGCTCATCTCGACGCGTGACCCGATGCTCACCGTCTGCGCCGACCTGATCTCCGAGTACCGGTCTTCCCTGTTCGACCATATGCGGTCGATGATCGGACCGACATCCTCACCGGCCCTGATCGCGTCACGCAGGTTCGATCCGGCGGAGGCGAAGAGACATGTGTACAGGACCCCCTCGGCGGAGAGCCGGGCCCGGGTGCAGGAACCGCAGAAGGGCCTGGTAACCGAGGCGATCACCCCCACCTCCCCCTCACCGTCGAGGTAGCGGAACCGGTTGGCCACCTCACCGGGGTAGTTGGGCGGTATTGGCTCGAGTGGGAAGACCTGATTGATGGCCGAGATCATCTCTTCGGCGGGCACGACATCGTCCAGGCGCCAGCCGTTGGTGTTCCCCACATCCATGTACTCGATGAAGCGCACGATGTGACCGGTGGCCTTGAAGTGCCTGGCCATGTCGACAACGGCGTGCTCGTTCACCCCTCGCTGGACGACCGCGTTCACCTTTATCGGCCCGAGCCCGGCCTCGGCCGCCGCCTCGATGCCTTCGAGGACCGAGGAGACGGGGAAACCGACATCGTTCATGCGTTGAAAGGTCGGATCGTCCAGCGCATCGAGGCTCACGGTGACCCGGTCCAGACCGGCAGCCGCCAGGGACCGCGCCTTCCGGGTCAAGAGTGAAGCATTGGTGGTCAGCGTGAGGTCGTCAACTCCATCGATCGCCTCGAGCATGCCGATTAGTTTCTCCAGGTCCTTCCGGAGCAGTGGCTCGCCCCCCGTGATTCTCACCTTGGTCACGCCTCGGTCGACGAAGAGCCCGACCAGATGCCCGATCTCCTCGAAGCTCAGCAACTGGTCGCGGGGCAAGAACTCGTGGTCCTTGCCGAACAGCTCCTTGGGCATGCAGTAGGTGCATCGGAAGTTGCATCGGTCGGTGACCGAGATGCGGAGGTCACGAACCGGGCGTTGAAACCGATCGACGAGGGCACTCATCCGGGCCAAGGTTATTGGAGCGGTCTTGCAAACGAGCGAGCAGAAGGCTTGCTCCACGTCCCACGATCCGGCATCTTGGAGACACGGGGCTCTCGGAGTCGGCCCGAAACGAGTTGTACAATGCGCTCATGCCCGTGTTGGGGCCCAACCCGACTGCGACGCTGATGTCACACCTACTCCCGACACCTGATGCGCTTCACCTGCTCAGATCGGAGATGAACGAGCGGTTCGATCGGATAGAGGACCGTTTTGATCGGCTGAATGATCGGTTCAACGAGCGATTCGATCGGATGCTGATCGCTCAGATCGGTGGGTTCACTGCCTTGGTGGTGGCCATTTTCCTCAACTGACGAAACGGCCTCTACAAAGAAATCCCCGTTCTACGCCGCATGACGTGTGTCTGTGTGCGTATCTTGTAAACGTTTTCGACATCGTTATCAAGAACGTTTACAGGTGGGATGAGAAAAGCCCAGGATCGGATCACCATCGGGGATGTCGCCGCCGAGGCCGGAGTGTCGATTGCCACCGTGTCACGGGTGGTCAACGGCCGCTACGGCGTGGCTCCCGACACCTCCTCCCGAGTCCAGGCTGTCATCGACGACTTGGGTTACGAGTCGAGCCTGGTGGCGAGGAGCCTGCGCAGCCATCGCACCAGCGTCATCGGGATCATCGTCCCCGATCTCGAGCCGTTCAGCACCGAGCTGCTCAAGGGCGCCGCTCGGGCGATCCACTCCACCGGCTATGAGCTGATCGTTTGCGCCGGTGATGGACATGTCGGCGCACAAGTGGGTTGGGAGCGACGCTACCTCTCCCGGCTCAACGGCACCCTGGCTGATGGAACCCTGCTCGTGACCCCCACCGTGGTCGACGTCGCTCGCAACGCGCCGGTAGTCGTCGTCGACCCCCACGCAGGCGCCTCTCCCCTGCCAACTGTCGCATCCCAGAACCTGGAGGGAGCGATGACGGCAACTGACTACTTGATTGGGCTGGGCCATCGTCGGATCGGGTTCATCGCCGGCCGTCCCGACCTGGAGTCGGCCCGTCTTCGCGAGCAGGGCTACCTCAAGGCTCTGGAGCGGTCGGGGATCGAGTTCGACCCAGGACTGGTCCGTGTCGGCGAGTACACCCGAGAAGCAACGGAGGGCCCGGCCCATGAACTGCTCGAGCTGAACGATCCCCCGACTGCGATCTTCGCCGCCAACGACGTGTCGGCCATCGCCACGATGGATGTCGCGCAGTCCCTCGGGCTCTCGGTGCCGGACGATCTGTCGGTGATCGGCTTCGACAACATCCTCGAGTCGGCCCTTTCCTCGCCTTCGCTGACCACGATCGACCAGTCGATCCAAGAGATGGGCTACGAGGCGACGCGACTCCTCGTCGAGCTCATCGATGAGCCGGACCAGGAACCGGCCCACCTGACCCTTCCCACTGAGTTGGTGGTCCGGCAGTCATGCCGGGCCGTGCCCGTTTAGACCGAATCCGAGGAGGAAGAACAAGCCCACACCCTGATTGAAAACGATTACAACCCAAGCTCGATGACACGGAGGCAAGCGAAGGAGGAACATGTGGAACCGGTGAGACGATCCATGGCGATCCTCGCCATCCTGGCCCTGGTCCTGGCCGCCTGTGGCGGTGGAGGGACCGGCGAGGACGCGACCACCACTACCGGCGGCGCGGTGACCGAGACGACGGCGGCCGAGGCGGCGACCACAACCGCCGCAGCCGAGGAGCCGGCGGAGGAGGTCACCATCGAATGGTGGCATATTCAGAACACAGACCCGATGATGACGTTGTGGCAGGACATGGCCGACGAGTTCATGGAGGCCAATCCCAACGTCCAGATCAACATCACAGTGATGGAGAACGAGGCGTTCAAGGCGGCGCTTCAAACCAATCTCCAGGCCGGTGACGTGCCGGACCTCTTCCAATCCTGGGGTGGCGGTGGCCTGCGTGAGCAGGTGGACGCCGGCCTGGTGCAAGACATCACCGACGCTTCCTCCGGGTTCATCGGCAACTTGAACGAGGGCGCGGTCGGGCTCTACAACGTGGATGATGTCCAATATGGCGTACCGTTCAACCTGGGCATGGTCGGGTTCTGGTACAACAAGGACCTGTTCGCCCAGGCGGGGATCGATGGCCCACCGGCTACCTGGGACGAGTTCCTCGAGGATGTCCAGGCCCTGAAGGACGCCGGGATCACGCCGATCGCGGTCGGTGCCGGAGACAAGTGGCCCGCTCACTTCTACTACTCGTATCTGATGATCCGAGAGGGTGGCGAGGCGGCGATGGCGACCGTGACGGAGACGCTCGACTTCAACACGCCCGAGTTCATCGAGGCGGGCAATCAATTGCAGCGTCTCATCGACATGGAGCCCTTCCAGCCGGGCTTCCTGGCCGCGCCGTGGGATGCTCCCGACGGTGAGTCGGGGACGATCGGCACCGGAGCGGCCGCGATCAGCCTGATGGGGCAATGGGGACCGGGCGCCTATGCCAACCAGTCGGGCATCGGGACCCCTGAGGACCCGATCGAGGAGCGGCTCCCCGCTGAGTTCGGCTGGTTCCCGTTCCCGGCTGTCGAAGGTGGTGCCGGCGCTGCGACCGACGGTTTCGGTGGCGGCGACGGGTTTGCTGTCGGCAAGGATGCACCACCAGAGGCAGTTCAGTTCCTGGAATACATCACTGCCGTCGAGCAGGCGATTCGGACCGGCGAGACAGGGACCACCCTTCCGGTCACCGCGGGCGCCGAGGTGTCCGTGACCGATCCGCTGCAGCAGGCAGTGCTGGAAGGGTTGGGCCAGGCGAGCTTCGTCCAGCTCTATCTGGACCAGTACTTCACCCCTGAGCTTGGTGCCGCGGTCAACGACGCGGTGGCCACCCTGTTTGCTGGGACCGCCACCCCCGAGGAAGTCACCGAGTCCATTACGGCGGCGGCCGGATAGCCACCAGTCGTATCGTGAGCAAAGTCGTGGAGGGCCGCCGGTCCGGCGGCCCTCCACCTATCGAGCAACGGATTGTGACCAGCGATCCACAAGTCAAGGTGACGCCCCCCGGTCGAGTAGTTCGACGCGCGCCAGGGACTGCACCCTGGCCGGTCATTCTTGCCTTCCTGCTGCCCGCCCTGGCCCTTTACGGCCTCTTTGTCCTCTACCCGATCACCCAGAGCATCCGCTACAGCGGGTACGACTGGAACGGCCTGACACCTCTCACCGACTGGGTCGGGCTCCAGAACTTCAGAGACGCTTTCGCTGACCCGTTGTTCATAGAAGCGATAACTCACAACGGGATCATCATCGGGCTCTCGCTACTTCTCCAGATTCCTTTCGCTGTCACCCTCGCCGTGCTCCTCACTCGCAACCTGAAGGGGCGAGGGGTCTTCCGGACGATGTACTTCGCCCCTTTCATCTTGTCCGAGGTGGTCACCGGGGTGGTGTGGCGCCAGATCTATCGGCCCGACGGCCTCTTCGACCAGATACTCGCCTCGGCCGGCGCCGGGGATGTCACCAGAGAGTGGCTGGCAGACCCCGAGATCGCTCTCTACAGCCTGTTCTTCGTCATCTCCTGGAAATACTTCGGGTTCCACATGGTGTTGATCCTGGCCGGTCTCCAGCTCATCCCGACCGAGCTCGAGGAGGCCTCGGCCATCGACGGCGCCTCCTTCTGGAAGGGTTTCCGATACGTGACCCTCCCGCTGCTAGGACCCACGATCAGGGTCTCTATGTTCCTCTCCATCATCGGCGCCCTGCAATTGTTCGACCTGGTCTGGGTCACCACGAAGGGCGGGCCGGTGAACTCCACCGCAACCATGGCCACCTATCTCGTCGATTGGGGCTTCAGACGGGGCCAGTTCGGCTTTGCGAGCGCGGTCTCCGTGATCGTCTTCAGTCTCTCCTTGATCGTGGCCCTCCTGTATCAGCGATTCGTGCTGCGCCGCGATCTGGAAGGAGCGCTGACGGCGTGACCGCGACCACCGTCCCAACCAAGGGCCCCTCCCAGAAATTCGACTTCGGCCGTGGCCTTCTATACCTGATCGCCGTTCTGGTGCTGCTGGTGATCATCGTCCCCTTGAGCTTCTCGATCATCGGTGGGTTCCGGAGCAACTCGCAGCTTGCAGCCGATCCCGTCGGCCTACCCGATCCTTGGGTGTGGACCAACTACCAGACCGCGTTGACCGACCCCAGTTTCTATGGGTGGGTGAGGAACAGTGTGCTGATCGCACTGATCACCACTGCCCTCGTCCTCCCCGCCGCTTCCCTGGCTGCCTTCGTGATAGCGCGATACAGGTTCCGGGGACGCGAGTTCGTGTTCGCCCTGTTCACTCTTGGCCTTCTGTTTCCCGTAGCGGTGGCCATCCTTCCCCTGTTCATCACCCTCCGGCAGACTGGTCTCCTCAACAGCCCTCTCGGCATCGCCCTCCCCCAGGCGGCGTTCGGGCTCCCGCTCTCGATCGTGATCCTTCGCCCCTTTTTCCGCAGCATCCCACGTGACTTGGAAGACGCAGCCGCTATCGACGGCTGTGGCCCGCTTCGCTTCTACTGGTCGGTCATGCTCCCCCTGTCCCGCCCCGTGTTGAGCACGATCGCGGTGCTCACCGTGGTTGGCAGCTGGAACGCATTCCTGCTCCCGTTGCTGGTGTTGATCCAACCGGGGCAGTGGACGCTGCCACTCGGCATCAACAACATCTCGGCCCAGTACGTGACGGACACCGCGATGATCCTGGCCTACACCACGCTGGCCATGATCCCGGCCCTGATCTTCTACTTCATCGCCCAGAAGCAGATCGTGACCGGGCTGACCACCGGTGGGGTAAAGGGATGACTGCGGTCACCGTCGACGGGCAGCAGCCGGCCTACCGCGATCCTGGCCTCCCGGTGAACGAGCGCGTCGAGAGCCTTCTGGAGATGATGACTCTCGAAGAGAAGGTCGCCCAATTGGGGAGCGCCTGGGTCTTCCAGCTGACCGAAAAGGGGCAATTCTCCCGGGACAAGGCCGGGCCACTGCTCCGGCAGGGTCTGGGGCACGTCACCCGGATCTCAGGCGCCAGCGACCTGACACCCCGGGAAGCGGCCCGACTCGCCAACGAAATCCAGCGCTACCTCCTCGAGGAGACCCGGCTCGGCATACCGGCCATCGTCCATGAGGAGATCTGCTCCGGACTGATGGCCAAGGACGCCATGGTCTATCCCCAGGCAATCGGCGTGGCCGCGACCTGGGACCCGGACCTCGCCCGCGAGATGGCAGACGTCATCCGCCGCCAGATGAGGGCCGTGGGGGCACATCACGGGCTGTCACCCGTGCTCGATGTGGCGAGGGACCCGCGATGGGGCCGTACCGAGGAGACCTATGGGGAAGACCCGTACCTGGTCGCCCGGATGGGAACTGCCTTCGTCGAGGGATTGCAGGGCGCCGACCTGACCCAGGGCGTTGTCGCCACCGCCAAGCATTTCGTCGGGTACAGCGCCTCAGAGGGCGGCCTCAACTGGGCGCCGCCCCATCTGCCGGACCGCGAACTGAGGGAGGTGTACCTCCATCCGTTCGAGGCAGTGGTCCGCGGCGGGGCCCAGTCGGTCATGAACGCCTATCACGAGCTGGACGGGATCCCCTGCGGCGCCCATCGTGAGCTCCTCACCGACATCCTTCGAGACGAGTGGGGATTCGAGGGGACCGTAGTGTCGGACTACTTCGCCGTCCGCCAGCTCGCCAGCTACCACCATCTCGCCGAGGACGGGATAGGGGCGGCCGGAATTGCTCTCGAAGCCGGGATCGATGTCGAGCTTCCCGGCACCGACTGTTATGGCGAGCCGCTCATCGAAGGCATCCACAGCGGGGACATCGACCTCGACCTCGTCAACATCTCGGTGAGGCGGGTGCTCCGGTCCAAGTTCGAGCTCGGTCTCTTCGAATCCTCTTTTGTCGACCCGGACGCGGCCCAGACCGACCTTCGACTCGAGCAAGGGTTGGCACGGCGAATCGCGGAGAAGAGCATCGTCCTGCTCGCCAATAACGGTGCCCTGCCCATCGCCCCCGACACCGGGCCGATCGCGGTGATTGGTCCAAACGCCGACGACTCACGAAACCTGTTCGGCGACTACACCTACCCGGCCCACATCGAAGCCCTGGCCGAGATGCAGCATGGCGACAACGTGTTTGGTGTGCCCTTCACCGGGGAGGTATCGGCTGAAGGCTCGATGAAACAGGCCAGCACTGTTCTGGACGTCATGCGAGAGCGGTTCGGCGAGAACGTCGAATTCGCCAGAGGATGTGATGTCAACACTTCCTTGCGCGAGGGTTTCGACGAGGCCGTCGCCCTCGCCCGCCGATCCGCGCTCGCGGTCATGGTGATGGGGGACAAAGCAGGGCTGACCACCGACTGCACCTCTGGCGAAGGCCGGGATCGTCTCTCCCTCGACCTTCCCGGGGTTCAGGACGACCTGGTGCGAGCGGTGGCCGCGACCGGCACTCCGGTGATCCTGGTCCTGGTCTCCGGTCGACCTTGCGGCAGCGTCTGGGCACACGAGCACAGTGCCGCAGTGGTGCAGGCCTGGATGCCCGGAGAGGAGGGGGCCGAGGCCATCGTCGACGTCCTCACCGGCGTCTTCAACCCGGGCGGAAAACTGCCTCTCTCGCATCCTCGATCTGCAGGGCAAATACCCGTGTATTACGGGCACAAGGTGTCGGGCGGCAGATCGCATTGGAAAGGCGATTACGTGGACGGAGGGGCCAGTCCGCTCTATCCATTCGGCCATGGTCTCGGCTACACGACGTTCCGGATCTCGAACCTCTCGCTTACACCGGACGAGGCCGGCTGGAACCAAGAGGTGACGGTCACGGCCGACGTCTCCAACACCGGGAAAAGGGAAGGTGACGAGGTCGTCCAGCTGTACGTGAGGGACCCTGTGGCAAGTGTGACCCGGCCCGTCCTCGAGCTCAAGGGTTTTGCGCGGGTCGGTCTCCCCGCCGGAGACTCCTGTCAGGTGACCTTTCACCTGCCGGTCGGACAGCTCGGGTTCTATGACCGTGACATGAATTATGTGGTCGAGCCCGGGTCGATCGAGGTGCTGGTGGGGACCTCGTCGGCCGATCTTCAGGTGGCCGGGTCCTTCGCTGTCGTGCCGGATCCGGAAGGAGGGCCGGTCGTCAAGGAGTTTGATGGGTCGTCGGCTGTGTCCTCTCTTCCCTGAAAGCTCAACATCCACGAGCCCATCCCGATGGGCAAGACGAGCAAAGGCACCAGCCAGCCCACGTAGGGGATCAGCCACAAGATCCCGGCCACGATCGATCCGGCGAGGACCGAGCCGTAGAGGCCCCGCTCGCCAGGCAACGCTCTGCCGAGGGCGAGGATGGCAGGCACGCCGGCCACCATTGAGAGCACCAACACGAGACCGGCGAGAGCAAGGATCAGGGGCACGAAGACAGCGAGCAATGGCAGGCTGGCCGAAGCAGGGACGAGGCCCGCGATCAGAGCTGCGATCCCGGCCACGATGAACGGGGAGAGAATGACGAGAGCGCCTCGCCCCAAGGCTCGCCACGGGTTGCTCCTCGCTCTCTCGCCGGCGGATTCGGTCCTACCCGGCCAGCCCCAGGCGACCAAGAGGGCGGCGCATGTCAGACCCAGGACCACCAGGAATCGGGCCAGCCACCCAAGGGCACGCACGCGAATGTTGGGGGGCAGTGGCGTTTTGTGAGCGACAACACCCCCCACCGTGGCCTGGTCCATCCCTTCGGCCTCGGATGGAGAGCGATAGCCCAAATCGCCTGCGACCTCGAGAGGTCCGGTGACGATGAGGCGATTCGCACTCACGTCGACATCTCCCCCGACGCTCCCTGCGAGCTCGAGGGTCCGTTGTGTGCCTTCGAGATCGGTCCCGATCGTTCCTGCTGCCACCAGCCTGAACGCCCACACCACGACGTCGCCATCGATCATGGATTCTGGGCTCAGCTCGGCCCGGACGGAGGCGCCGACCAGGTCTCCGCCTATCGAGCCGGAGATGGTGAGTCTGTTGGCAGTGAAACGGACCGACCCGGCCACCTCCCCACCGATCGTCACCGTCGGTGCCACTGCCTGCACATTGCCCGTGACCTGGCCCGAGATGACAACCTCTTCGGCGGCGAATGCGATCAGATCGCCTTCGATAGTCCCCTCCACCACGACCCGGGAACCGACGGCGTAGAGATCTTCGGTGACGGTGTCCCCCTCCGGGATGATGACGATCTCGGATGCGGCTGTCTCCGCGGCGAGGGCCGGGCTGGTCCCGGCGAGGATGAAGATGCCCGCGATTCCGGCGCAGAGCGCCGACCTAGATAGGTAGTGCATCAGCTGCCAGATCGAGAAGCGACGACGGGAATATGCCCCAGAGAATCGTCGCTCCGACAGCCAACGCCAACACCCATCGCTCAGGACCGACACGCAGAGGCTGCTCGTCGCCGGCGTCGTCCATGTACATGACGACGATTACGCGGATGTAGAACGCAAACGCCACCACCGAGGCGATCACGGCCACGATCACCAGCCACTGGTAGCCCTGGGCCCATGCGTCGGTGAAGACCCCGAACTTGGCCACGAAACCGGATGTGATGGGCAGACCGCCCATCCCGAGCAGGAGGATCGTGAAGGCGCCGGCCAGCAGCGGGCTTCGACGGCCCAGACCGCGGTACTCGTCCAGGCTGGAGCCGGCTCCGTCGGGCCCGCTCACCACCGCGACCACCGCGAACGCACCGACGAGCTGGATGGCATATATGGCCAGGTAGAACAGGACACCATCGGTCGGCGCCACCGACCACCCCCGTCATGATGAACCCGGCATGAGCCACCCCCGAGTAGGCGAGCAGACGGCGCACATCTCCCTGGACGAGGGCGAGCACCGACCCGAGAACCATGGACAGCACCGAAATGCCGGCCACGACCGGCAGCCAGGTGTCGGCGAGATCGGAGAACGCAGTCAGCAGGACGCGGGCAATGGCTGCGAATCCGGCGACCTTGGCCACCGCTGCCATGTAGCCCACCAGACCGGCCGGCGCTCCCTGGTACACGTCCGGCGCCCAGGTATGGAACGGGGCAGCGGACACCTTGAACCCAAGACCCGCCACCACGAGGCCAATCCCGATGTAGATCACAGCCGGGCTGGCGATGACGAAGTCATTCAGGTGTTGTCGGATGCCGAGGATCTCGAACGAGCCCGTCCCGGCGTAGATGAGGGCGACGCCATAGATGAACACCGCCGACGCGAATGAGCCGAGCAGGAAATACTTGATGGCGGCCTCTTCCGACTCGCGTCTCTCCCGGGCTAGCCCGGCCAGAACGTACAGGGCGATGGAGCCGACCTCGAGCCCGAGGAACAGCATCACCAGGTTGTTGGCAGCGACCATCAGCGAGAAGCCAGCCGTGGCCAGAAGGACGAGGGCGATGGCCTCGGCGCCCCGCCGACCCAGGCTCACGACAAAACGCCATCCGGCAGCCAGGCCGAGGCCTGTGGCTGCGATCAGGACGAAGCGAGAGAAAATGGCGAATCCGTCCATTGTGATCAACCCGGAGAACGCCACCAGGCTCTCGGTGTCACCCGAGGCCAGAGCATCGGCACCCTGCCCCCACTGCAGGATGGTCAACCCGGCGGCAACGGCCAGGATCGCCCCGACCAACCATCCGAGCACGCGAGGCGCAGGCTTCCACTGGACGTCGACGAGCAGCACCAGGGCTGCGCCGATGGCCAGTGCCAGATCGGGGGCGATGGCGATCCACGAGATCTCCGGCGGCGTGATCATCACTCACCACCCGCTACGAACACGTCGCCGATCCGGCCTGGCTCCGGCATCGTGTAGTCGGTCTGCTCCACGATGCGGTCGAGGACCGCCTCCGTCGACGGAGTGATCTTGTCCAGGAGCAGCTTGGGGTAGAGCCCGATCACCACGATCAGGACCGTGATCGGAACGAGCAGTGCGATCTCACGTCCCGACAGGTCGGACAACACCGAGTTCTCCTCCTTGTCGGGGACGCCCGTGAACACTCGTTCGTAGGCCCACAGCAGGTAGATGGCGGCGAGCACCACCCCCAACGCCGCGATGACAGTGAAGCTGGGGAGGGCGGGATAGCTGCCGATCAGCACCAGAAACTCACCGACAAAGCCGTTGAGGCCTGGAAGCCCGATCGAGGCGAAGGTCATGAACAAGAAGAACCCGGCGAGAAGGGGAACCGACTTCTGCAAGCCACCGAAGTCGGCGATCTTCTTGGTGTGCCTCCGGTCGTAAATCATCCCGACCAGGAGGAACAACGCGCCGGTGGTCAGGCCGTGGTTCACGTTTTGGATCACTGCCCCCTGCAACCCGCCCGAGGTCAGGGCGAAGGTGCCGAGCACGATGAAACCAAGGTGGCTCACCGACGAATAGGCGACGAGTTTCTTCAGATCGGGTTGGACGATCGCCACCACCGCTCCGTAGATGATCCCGACGACGGCCAGGATCGCCATGATCGGGATCGCATCGACCGACGCATCGGGGAACAGTGAGAGATTGAACCGGAGAAGACCGTAGGTGCCCAGCTTCAGGAGGACGGCCGCGAGCAGCACCGAACCTGCGGTGGGCGCTTCGACATGGGCGTCGGGTAGCCATGTGTGGAACGGGAAGAGAGGGACCTTGATGGCGAACGCGATGGCGAAGGCGGCGAAGAACATCCGCTCGGACCCGACGGAGAGCTCCAGCCCGGCCAGATCGGAGAGGGCGAACGATGCAGATCCTTCCTGGGATGCGTAGGTGAGGGCGAGGCCAATGATCGCCGCCAACATCAACGCCGAGCCGAAAGCGGTGTAGATGAAGAACTTGACCGCGGCGTAGATCCGCCGCTCGGTTCCCCAGATGCCGATGATGAAGTACATCGGGATCAACATCGCCTCGAAGAAGACGAAGAAGAGGAAGAGGTCGAGGGCCAGGAAGGCGCCGATCATGCCGGCCTCGAGGAGCAGCGTGTACATCACGAACTCCTTGGTCCGGTTCGTGATCGTCGTCGATGCAGCCAGGGCAATCGGGACCAGCAGCGTGGTGAGGACAACCATCGGCAGCGAGATCCCGTCGACGCCGAGATTCCAGGCGATTCCCCACGGCTCGTACCAGGGCACGTCGACGACGTACTGAAACCCAGCAGCCGGCTCAAAGACCCAGAACAGATATCCGGCCAGGGCCAACGGCATCACCGAGAGGGCGATGCCGAGGGGAAGATGGATCTCTCTCCGGCGCCCCGGGATCAGCGCCACGACGATGGCGGCCGCCACCGGGAGAAGGATGAGGGCGGTCAGCATCTCATGCCCCTGCCACCAGCCAGACCACGACTACCAGAGCACCGCCAAGGAACAGCACGCCGTAGTTGCGAACGAAACCGGTCTGGAGCGGCCGGGCCCAGTCGCCGGCGCCACGAACCAACCGACCCACACCGTTGACCGCGCCATCGACCACCTTGGCATCGACCGAGAAGGCGGCCGCCTCGGCCAGTCTCCGACCCGGGAGGACGAGAGTCCTCCCATAGAGATCGTCGACCCCGTAGGCCAGCTCCCAGGTCCCCCACAGCGGTTCGAACGACTCCTCGAACCGACGCCATCTCTCGGGAGGACGCCTGTAGGCGAGAACTCCTGCCCCGACGCCGACGACCGCGGCCAGGATGGACAGAGCGGCCAGTATCCCTAGCGTCAGCCAGTCGGTCGGTGCCTCCTGGATATGGACGCCTTCGAAACTGGGCTCCAGGAAATGCTCGAGACCGAGCCGGAACGGTGTGTTGACCAGGCCCCCGACCACGGAGAGGAAAGCCAGGGCGATGAGAGGCAGTGTCATCACCCGCGGCGACTCGTGCGGGTGTGCATCCTCCTGCCACCGCGGCTCCCCGTAGAAGACCAGGACCCAGAGCCGGGCGATGTAGAAAGCCGTGAGCAGCGCAGTGACCAGCCCGATGATCCACAGGACGTAGAACCACCCGCCCCTGGCGAAGTCCGCAGCCAGTATCTCGTCCTTGGACCAGAAGCCGGCCAGAGGTGGGATTCCGGCCAACGCCAGTGCGCCGATGGCCATGGTCGTGGCGGTCAGCGGCATCTTCCGCATGAGGCCGCCCATCCGGTGCATGTCCTGTTCGTCGCTCATGGCATGGATCACCGAGCCGGCGCCAAGGAAGAGCAATGCCTTGAAGAAGGCGTGGGTCATCAGATGGAAGACCCCGGCGACGTATGCCCTCGCCCCGACAGCGAGGAACATGAAGCCGAGTTGAGAGATCGTCGAGTAGGCGAGAACCTTCTTGATGTCACGTTGGGCCAAGGCGATCGAGGCGGCCCAGATCGCAGTCAGCGCACCCACGGATGCGACCACTGTCGAAGCAACCGGTGTGAACTCGTAGATCGGGGCGGAACGGGCGATGACATACACACCGGCCGTCACCATCGTCGCGGCATGGATCAGGGCGGAGACCGGGGTCGGGCCCTCCATGGCATCGGGAAGCCAGACATACAGCGGGATCTGCGCCGACTTGCCGGCGGCGCCGACCAGGAAGAGCAACCCGATGGCGGTGGCCATGCCCCCTGTGAGCTCCTCACCGGCCCGCTCGAAGACACCTGCAAACGAGAGGGTGCCGAAGACGGTGAAGACCAGCATCAGGCCGATCATGAACCCGAAGTCGCCGATGCGGTTGACGATGAACGCTTTCTTGGCGGCGGCCGAGGCCGTCGTCCGGGTGTACCAGAACCCGATCAGCAGATACGAGCACAGCCCGACCAACTCCCACCCCAGGAACAACATGGCGTAGTTGCCGGCGAGCACCAGCGTGAGCATCGAGGCGGCGAAGAGGTTGAGATTGGTGAAGAACCGGTGGAAGCGCTCGTCACCATGCATGTAGCCGATGGCGAAGACATGGATCAACGTGCCGACACCGGTGACGATCAGCGCCATCAACGCGGCGAGCGGATCCCAGAGCAGCTCGAAGCTGGCCCCGATCGCCGGCATCCACTCCCAGAGAGAGATCGTCACCGGCTCAGCCCCGCCCTGGATGAAAGGCACCGCGGCGATGGCGGCCACGACGAATGCCCCGCCGATCGCGGCTGAGGCCATCCAGCCGCTCAGAGGCTCCTTGACGTATCTCCCGAAGAAATGGAGGAACACGGCCCCGGCCAGGGGAAGGGCGATGACGAGCCAGACGAAGTCAGCCACGGAGCTCGCTCAACTCGTCAACGGACGCGGTAGCCCGTCGTCGGAAGATGGCGACGATGATCGCCAGCCCCACCACCACCTCCGCCGCCGCGACCACGAGGATGAAGAACACCGCAACCTGGCCGTTGAGGTCGTTCATGGCCCGACCCGCCGAGATCAGCGTCAGGTTGACCGCGTTGAGCATCAGCTCGATGCACATGAACATGACCAGTGCATTGCGGCGCAGGAGCATGCCCAGGGCCCCGATCAGGAACAGCGCCGCAGCCAGAGCCATGTACCACCCAACGGGGACCATCACGCCCGCTTTCTCTTGAACTGGGCCAGGACCACCGCACCCGCAGCGCCGATCGTCAAAAGGAGCGCGGTGGCCTCGAAAGCGAGCACCCAATCGGTGAACAGCGGCTCGGCAACGGCCTGGATTGTCCCGTTGGTGGCCTCCGGATCGATCGAAGTGGCCGCGGCCGGAACCCAGACGAATTCCCCGAACAGAGCCATGCCCGCGGCGAACAAGATCACGGCACCGGCGAGGATCCCGACCCAGAGCCGCTGCCGGGGAAGTGGCTCGACCCGCTTCTCCTCCTTGTCCACCCCGATCAGCATGATCACGAACAGGAACAGGGTCATGACCGCACCGGCGTAGACGATCACCTGGACCGCCGCCACCAGGTGAGCGAGCTGCACGACGTAGAGAATCGCGACCGAGAACAGCGTGCCCAGCAGCCCTACCGCCGAATAGATCGGGTTGCGGGCCAGCACCACGGTCACCGCCCCGGCAAGGGCGGCGAGGGCTGCGATCACGAAGATGACTGTTTCAACCATCCTCTTCCCCTTCGCCTGTCCTGCGGTCCCGCTCCTCCTGCGAGGGCTCGGGTGACCAGTCGGCGGGGCCAGGGGTGCCCTGCCACATCTGCACGCCTTCGTATGCGGCCACACCGGCCGGCGCCGTCGCTCGCAACCAGCCATCGGCAGTGTCCAGCTCGTCGAGATCGGCCAATTCATCGTCGGGGAACATGTGCGGGACGTTCCCCCGCCGGTCCATCAGGAGGGTCTCTTTGGTGTAGATGGCGTCCTCACGCGTGGTGGTGGAGATCTCGAAGAGGCTGGTCATCGTGATCGCTTCCGTGGGGCAGGCCTCGACGCAGAGACCGCAGAAGATGCAGCGGAGCATGTTGATCTCGTACACGTAACCGAACCGCTCGCCGGGGGAAGTCGGGTCCTCCGGATCGTTGTCCATCCCCCGCACATAGATGCACTGCGCCGGGCAGGCGCCGGCGCACAACTGACAGCCGATGCACTTCTCCATCCCGTCGGGATAGCGGTTCAGCACATGACGCCCGTGGAAACGTTGCGGCTTGACCCTCATCTCGTGGGGGTACTCGGTGGTGACCAGCTCATCACCGGCGATGGTTCGGACCATCGTCCCGCCGGTGACGCGGAGACCCTTGATCAGCTCTTTGATGATGCCCATCACTGACTCCAGGGAGCGCCGAACTGGCGGAACGATATGACGAAGGCGGAGAGGACCAGCCAGGCGAGCGCACCGGGGATCAGCCGCTTCCATCCCAGCTGCATGA
>CAWHEU010000029.1:0-90824 GCA_963828465.1 uncultured Acidobacteriota bacterium
ACCACGTCGGGGGGAAAGACGGCCGACCATGCGCCGATGGGCGCCACCCGGCACACACGATCGACGCGCTCGACATCGATCCGGAAGGTGCCGACGTTGTTGGCACCGACCTCCAGGTCGACCTTGGTCCCGGCCGGCGACGCGACCTCCACCGGGCGAAACACGAGCATCGGGCCATCGAGGGTGACCTCCAACCCTCCACCCAGGATGACGGAGGGGCGGGCACGACTGGCCACGGACCAGATGCCTTCCATCTCGTCGGCGGTCCCGCCGTACGGCGGTCGCATCCGGCTGAGACATCGTCTGAGGGCGCGATCCGCTACGGGCCGCGGGACGGCAAACAGCGCTCCGAGGGGAATCGACAACGAGGTGGCGGCCTCGACGAGGGGGACGCCGGCCGCCTCGTCCTGCAAATAGAACTCATCGGAACGGAGCAGGGCCGCCGACCTGGCCAGCGACTCGGCCAACCTTGGGTTGAACCGCGCCGCCAGATCGGGGAGGACTTCGAGCCTCGAGCGCGTTCCGGCGGTGGCTGCGATCGAGGTTCGACGGGTCGTCGTAGAAAGGAAGGCCGGCCAGGCCCGCCAGCTCCCTCGTGTGGGACCGGCTGACCGCCAGCATGGGGCGTGCCACAGACCCGGTACGGGGCGGGATGCCGGCAAGCCCGGTCGGACCAGCGCCTCTCATAAGGCTCATCAACACGGTCTCGGCCTGGTCGTCGAGGGTGTGTGCCGTGAGCAGAGTCTCACCAGGTCGCAACGCCGCCAAGAGCGCGGCGTATCTCATCTTGCGCGCCTGGCCCTCGATCGACGCGCCCGGTGGAATCTCGATCCGAATCACTTCCAGTCCGACCCCGGCTGCAGCCGCCACGGCTCGAGCCGCCTCCTCCAATCGATCGGACGCGGGGAGCCCGTGGTGGGCATGAACTGCCCTGAGGTCCCGCCCAAGGTGACGAATCAGGTATGCCAACGCGGCGGAGTCGGCGCCCCCGGACAGGGCGACAACCAGATCCCCGGTGGGAAGCCGAAGGAGATCGCCCGATCTCCCTCTCAGCTCTATCAGGCGACGCGTCTCAACCATCGCTCGGGGCTCTCGATCTCCTCGAGTGTGGGCAGGCTCCCCGCACCCCGGAAGGCCAGACCGACGGCATCCCAGCCGACCTCACGTTCGACGACCTCGATGAATTGCTCCCCCATCCGGTATTGGTTCATCTTCATCTCCATCCCGGTGAGTCTGAAGAACGCCGCCGTTCGCTTGTCCTTCCGCCGCGCCTTGAGGACGTTGCTCATCCGCTCCTGCGTGCGCAGGTGTTCCCGGCCAAGCCGGTCCATGACCACATGACCGTGACCTTCGAGGAGCGACATCAGCGCCTGCACCTTGTCGATCACGACCGTCTGCTCGGATGAGGCGAAAAGCCCGAGCAGGCCCCGATCGTCGATGATCGGATTTCCCTGGCCGCGACGCCGGGTGACCTCATCGATGATTCGATTCATCCGGCCCGGCTCTGGCCGGGAGTGTTCGACCAACTCGGTGACCAGGCTCATGAAGTATTCACGGAGCCAGGGAACACCCTGGAACTGGGCGCGGTGCGTCAACTCGTGGAGCGCCACCCAGAATCTGAACTCCTCCGGTCGGAACTGGTGGGCGCGCTCGAGCTGCAAGATGTTGGGACCAACGAATGCGACCACATCAGCGTCTTCGCCGGTGGGAAGGACCAACTCGTATTGACCGAGCACCCGGCGAGCGATCACTCCAAGGACGGCCGTCAGCTCGGCCTGGACCATCCGATTGGCGAAAGTGGCGACACCCCGTCCCCCCGGGCCCGACTCCTCCATCTTCTCGGTGAGCTGGCGCTGCAAGGGCTTCATCAAGTGGCTGAAGCTGGCCACATTGCGCTCGATCCATTCCTCTCGCCCGATGACGATCGTTGTCGGGTCACCGGGGAGGTCGAGCCCGGTAGCCGCGGTCACGAGACTCGAGACCTGCTCGGTGAGTCGGGTCATGTCTGCCTCGAGGGCAGAGCTGTGGTAGGTCTCGGCCAAGGGATAGCTCCCTGCGATCCTTCCGGCGAGACGGCCCGACCCGGACCGGCTAGAAGTCACTCCTTGACGACTCGGTACCGCTTGCGAACAACCCTCGTGAAATACTGGATCGTCGTCATCACAATGACCAAGACGGCGAGAACGATCCCGGTCGGGATCATGTAGCGGTATGTCCAGTCGGGGAGCGCCTCGGTCGACTCCGGGGTAGTCACCGGGACCGCCGGCTCGATGCCCGAGGTCGGGGCGGGCTCCTCTGAGACCGTGGTCGAGGTCTCCCCCTCGGTCCCCTCGGTCGCCATTGCCGGCATGATCATGAACGCGGCGTGGGCGGTGAGGAGGGCGACGAGTGTTGCGACGCGGCTGAATCGCTTCATCTGGTCAGCAGGGTAGTGGGGAACTAGGAAGACGCCGCCTCACGGGCGATTGCGTCGCGGAGTCTTTGCAGGAACTCGTCGGGGACGTCTTCCGCAAGGCGTTCTCGGACCACGATCTGGAGCCTCGCTTCGAAATCGAAGCTCTTGAGACAACCGGAGCAGTCTTCGAGATGAGCGCGGATCACCTCAGATGTGGAGGCTTCGATTTCCCTGTCGAGATACTGATAGAGATTGGTCAGTGCGTCGTCGCACTCGTGGCCGCTCATGGTCGCTCCGCGCCTTCAGGCACTAGGCCTCTTTTGACTGCGTATTCCCACAACGATTTCTGCATCGCCTTTCTTCCCCGGTGGAGCCGCGACATGACGGTACCGATCGGAATGTCAAGGATGTCGGAGATCTCTTTGTATGAGAAACCCTCGAGGTCGGCGAGCAGGACGGGGAGCCTGAAGTTCTCCGGCAGATCCTCGACCGCTTTCTTGATGTCCGACTCGACCAACCCGTCGAGGACCCTGTCCTCGGTGGTTCGGGCGGCCTCCGCCGACTCCTCGGATCCGATGTTTCGATACAGGTAGAGGTCCTCCACGGAACCGAGGTCAACCTCGGAGGGACGGCGCGAATCCTTGCGGTACTTGTTGATGTATGTATTGGTCAGGATGCGGTAGAGCCACGCCTTGAGATTGGTCCCTTCCTCGAAGGTGTGATAAGCCCGGTACGCCTTGAGAAAGGTCTCCTGGACCAGGTCTTCGGCATCGGACGGATTTCGGGTCATGCGCATGGCGGCGCTGTACAGCTGCCGGGCGTACTGCATGGCATCTTGTTCGAAGTTGGCCTGGTCAGCCATGAGCCGGGACGGTACAGGGCGGTCGCTGAAAGATCTAAGTCGACGGAATGGCGAGGAGGATCAGAGCCGGAGAGGGGAGTCGAACCCCTGGCCTACGCATTACGAGTGCGTTGCTCTACCACTGAGCTACTCCGGCGGGAGACCCAATGGTAAAGGGAGCAGCGAGGCTGAGCCAGACGACACTCCCACCGCGAGCCCGACGGGCATGACCGCGGCGCCGGCGCCTTGGATGCCTGAGTGGATAGGCGCTCTTCGCTGCATTACGCCGCACTGAAGTCAACCCTGTGCAGCGCGGCCGATGAGCACCAGACGGTCCGTCGTCTGCGCTGTATCACGTCGCTGTAAAGGCACCCCTGTGCGGCGCGCTCGACGAGCGTCGGGCGGCAAACCCCACGGAACTGGCCGTCAGGTCTCTGACCCGAGGCCGGCGAAGAGATTGGCCAGGACCAGCTCTCGCCGCAGATTGGCCTGAATGTCAACCACGGCATCGAGGATCTTCTCGGCCGAGGTCACGGCCTTCCGTGGGCTCACATCGGTGAAGGTACCGAGGGGCAGATCGCTGTTCCGTACCGGCCCACCCATCTGTAACGAGGCTGAGTCGGTGTACCACGAGGCCAGGATCTCCAGACCGTTGACCAACAGTGATTGCTCGGCGCGCCGCCTGGCCCGTTGTTCTCGCTCCTTGGTCATTTCCTCAGAGACCGACTGATCCACCAACGGGGCAATCTCGGACAGCACATTGGACGCCAGCCGCTGGCCGTCGCCCGGATGGGGTGTCACCTGCCCGGGTATCGCCAGCCACAGATCGCGGAACCGGGACACCTCGGGGCGGTCCATCAATGCCAGGGCCAGACCGGGCCGGCCACCGGAGACGACTGCCACTCCCTCGGCTGCGGAGTGCTCCAGTCCCCGGCCTTCGAGCGCCGCCACCATCGTCGCCTGGGGCACACGGCCGACGTGAATGGTGCGACAACGTGAGGCAACGGTTGCGGGAAAGTCGTCTTCGGACTCCGCCACGAGGAGGAACACGACCGATGCGGTCGGCTCCTCCAATGTCTTGAGCAAGGCGTTGGCGGCCTGCTCCGTCATTGTCCCTGCCTCCGGGAACAGGAACAGGGACCGGTCCGATTCGACCGGGCGCAAAGACGACCGGGTAACCACCTCCCGGGCCTGATCGACGCCGAGACTGGTCGCGCCCTCCGGCTCGACCACGGTCACATCGGGGTGAACTCCCTCACGCACCAAGCGGCACGACCGACATTCCACATCGTGTTGCCCCCGCTCGGCGCAGAGCAGGGCTGCGGCGAACCGGACGGCGAGCGTCGCCTTCCCGACGGAGTCAGGCCCGGTGAAGAGGTAAGCCTGAGCGGGCGCGGACACCTCACGACGTAGCAAGTCGACAACCCTCTCGTGACCGATCACCCCATCGAAAGAGTCGATCATGTGCCCAGCTCCATCATCACCTGATCGACCAACTGCTCGATCGAGCCCGAGCCGTCCAGAAGCACCACGCGTCCAGGCTCGGCCACGGCCAGGTCCCGATAGGCCGCTGTCACCGCCTCCTGGAAGGCCATGCTCTCGCTGCCGATCCGATCGGGCCGACCCTGACGTCCAAGGGCTTTGCCCGGGTCGACATCGATCACGAACACCCGCCCCGGCTCCACGCCCTCCAGGCCGATCTCGTTGATCTCGCGCACCCGGCTCTCTCCCATTCCACGGGCTCGACCCTGATAGGCGATCGACGAGTAGTAGGTGCGATCGCTGATGACCCAGGCTCCTCTCTCGAGTGCAGGCCCAACTACGTCCCGGGCGAGTTGGGCCCTTTGTGCCGCAAAAAGAAACACTTCCGCCCAGCGATCGACACGATCGGAGTCCAACACGAGCTCACGAACGGTCTCCCCTAGCGGGGTCCCACCGGGCTCCCGCACCTCCACGACATCGTCGCCAAGAGAGCGGAGCCTGGCGGCCAGGGCGGCCGACAGTGTGGTCTTGCCGCTGCCATCGCCACCTTCCAGCGCAATATATCGGTGGTTACGGGGCGTTTCACCTGTCACTGTGAATGACGGTAATGGTCTCCCGTGACACGAGTCGTATTGACATAAGGCGGTCAAATGAAGTCAACTCACCCCACCTAATGCCTAAGAGCCTCGTCATCGTCGAGTCCCCGACGAAGGCTCGGACCATCTCCGGATTCCTCGGTCCGGACGTGGTCGTCGAGTCTTCGATGGGGCACATTCGCGACCTGCCGCGGTCGGCTGCCGAGATCCCGGCCAGCGCAAAGGGCAACGATTGGGCGCGCCTCGGGGTCGACGTGGACAACGAGTTCGAGCCCCTCTACGTGGTGCCCAAAGAGCGAAAAGACCGGGTCAAGAAGCTCAAGGAGATGCTGGCCGGGGTCGACCAGCTCTACCTGGCGACAGACGAGGATCGCGAAGGCGAGTCCATCGCCTGGCACCTGACCGAGATTCTCAAGCCCAAGGTGCCGGTTCATCGCATGGTGTTCCACGAGATCACCCAACATGCAATCGAGGACGCCTTCGCCAACCCACGTGATCTCGACCTTCGCCTGGTCCAAGCGCAGGAGGCTCGCCGCATCCTCGACCGTCTCTACGGGTTCGAAGTGTCCCCGGTCCTGTGGCGCAAGGTCCAGCAAGGGCTTTCTGCCGGGCGCGTCCAGAGCGTGGCGGTCCGAATAGTGGTCGAACGCGAACGGGAGCGGATGGCGTTCACCTCGGCTGAATACTGGAGCGTCGAAGGCACCTTTGCCCCGGTCGACGACCTGAACAGGACCTTCGAGGCAACGCTGCTCCAGGTGGACGAGGCCAGGGTGGCCACCGGCAAGGAGTTCGGCGCAGACGGCCAGCCAAAGCCCGGAACCCTCGTGTTGGACCAGGCGCTGGCGACCGCACTCGCCGAAGGGCTGCTCGCCTCCCGATTCGAGGTCCGCTCGGTCGAGGAAAAGCCGTACAAGCGGTCGCCCTATCCGCCGTTTCGGACGTCGACCCTGCAGCAGGAGGCTGCCCGGAAGCTTCGTTTCTCGTCATCACGAACCATGTCGGTGGCCCAGCGTCTCTATGAGAACGGGTACATCACCTATATGCGGACCGACTCGACCTCATTGGCCGACTCCGCCGTGGCCTCGGCTCGGGCCCAAATCACCAAGCTCTACGGGCAGGAGTACCTCTCACCCAAGCCGCGAACATTCGCTTCGAAGGTGAAGGGAGCCCAGGAGGCACACGAGGCCATCCGGCCCTCGGGAGACGAACATTTCCAGACACCGGAACAGGTGGCCACACTCGTCGGTCCCGATGAGGGTCGGCTCTACGACCTCATCTGGAAGCGGACCATCGCATCGCAGATGGCCGATGCCGTGGGCTTCACCGTGTCGGCTCGCCTCGGGGCGCAGGCGACCGACGGCCGCGAAGCCGTGTTCAGCACGAGCGGGCGAACCATCACCTTCCCCGGGTTCCTCCGGGTCTACGTGCAGGGCTCGGATGACCCGGAGTCCGACCCGGACGACAAGGAGAAGGTCCTGCCCAAGCTGGCCACGGGCGACGCTCTCGCCGTGCAGCGTCTGGAGCCAACCGGACACGAGACCAGGCCACCAGCCAGGTACACCGAAGCCTCTCTGGTTCAACGCCTCGAGGAGCTGGGCGTGGGGCGTCCCTCCACATATGCCTCGATCATGACCACGATCCAGGATCGCGGATACGTGTGGAAGAAGGGCACGGCCCTCGTCCCGAGCTTTGTCGCGTTTGGCGTCGTCGGGCTTCTCGAGAAGCATTTCTCCCAGCTCGTCGATTACAGCTTCACGGCGTCGATGGAAGACGATCTCGACCGGATTGCCGCCGGTGAAGAGGAGTCGGTCCCCTGGCTCACTCAGTTCTATTTCGGCGACGACGGGCTGAAGCACAAGGTGGCGACCCGTCTCGATGAGATCGACCCACGGGCCGTCGGGCTCGATTCCGATCGGTGTCGACGAAGCGGGCACGGCAGTCGTGGCCCGGATCGGGCGTTACGGCCCTTACGTGGAGATCGGCGAGGAGAGGGCCTCCATCCCCGATGATCTGGCGCCGGACGAGCTGACCGTGGAGAAGGCTCTCGAGCTGGTGCAGTCTCAGAACGTCGGGCGACAAGATCTTCGGCACCGACCCTGAATCCGGGCTGACCGTATATGGCAAGACCGGTCGGTTCGGTCCCTACATCCAGCTCGGTGAGACCGAGGAGGGAAGCAAGAGCCGAAGCGGGCCTCACTGTTCAGGACCATGACCATGGACGAGCTTTCGATGGACACGGCTCTTCGACTCCTCGCCCTGCCCCGCACCGTCGGCCCCGACCCCGAGGGCGTCGACATCGTCGCCCTCAACGGGCGGTACGGGCCCTACATCCAGCGAGGGTCCGATCGGCGCAGTCTGGAGAGTGAGGAACAGCTGTTCACCCTCACCGTCGACGAGGCTCTCGTCCTACTCGCCGAGCCGCCGCGCCGGAGGGGTCAACAGGCGGCAGTGCCACTGAAGGAGCTTGGACCCGACCCGGTCAGCGGTAAGCCGGTGACGGTCAGAAACGGGCGCTACGGCCCTTATGTCACGGACGGCGAGGTCAATGCCTCATTGCGTCAGGGCGACTCCCCCGAGACCATCGACATCGAGCGGGCGGCCGAGCTGCTGGCGGCCCGTCGAGACCGGGTCGGGAAGTAGGTCCGTCCTCACTGAACGTAGAGAGGGGCCCGGTAGACCGGGCCCCTCTCAATCAGGTTCGGCTCAGTTGCCGAGGTTGCCTCAACTACGCCGCATCTGGCGGGAAGTTCGGGTCAGGAATCCACTGGCCGACACTCAGGTGAATGCCGTAACACTCGTTGTTCGGCACAGTCACACTGAATGATCCCGAATCGTCGGGGTCCACAGTGAACGAGTTAGCGAACTGACCGGGCTGCTTGTAGTTCTGGTTGGTGGTGCAGGACATCGGATTGATCTTGACGTTGCCGACAGTGTCAGCCAACTCCCAGTCACTATCCAACTCGAACGTAAGCGTGGTGGTGCCGTTTTGGCTACCAGTCACGTCACCCACGTCATAGAACTGCCCAGCGATGATGTCGGCCCCACCATCGGCGATGTCGGTCCAAGTGGTATACATGAACCAGTTGTTGGGTGCCCTCTTGGTGGCCTTCCACGGAAGGCCCTCGCCGGTCGCAGTTTCACCATCGAAGATAAGGCACTGCACGTTGACATCCACCGACGCAGAGGACTCTTCCGCTACCCCATCATCCGTGATCGTGGCGGTGTTGTCGTAGGTGTATTCCCCACACACCTCCTGCCAGGTCTCATAAGCGAAGTCCATGGAGTAGTTGAAGGGCTCGACGTCACCGGCCACGTAGTCGGCAGCATCGAGAGTCAGCTGGTCCACGGTGTAAGCATCGCTCAGCAAATCACCGAGATCGCTGAGGTCACTCACCACGACGGTCTCGTCGGTCTCCTCATCCAGAACGAAAGAGAATTCCGCTGAGTCCGTCTTATCGATCGGGTACACGTTGTCCGCGTCCTCGACGTCGATGAGCTCTCCGGTGACAGACACCGTGTTGGTGCCGTCCTCGGTAACTCCCGTCAGGCTGTAATCACAGACCAGCTCCCCACCATCCGCATCCAGTGTGACCGGCAGGTCAGTAACCGGATCCGGGAAGTCACAATCGACCTCACCACCCAGATCATCGATCACCGAGTCGATGCGAGCATCGAACAATGGCTCATCATTGGTGATGGTGATGGTGCCGGTGACTTCATGACCGGTGTCGGCGAAACCGTCGTAGGTCACATCGATGTCCCAAGTCACGGTCGCATCGCCTGAGCCATCTGTGAACAGGTTCACCACAGCCGGGTCGACCGACTTCAAGATCGACCAGTCGTGATCACGGTCGAACGTCGCTTCTGCGGTCTTGTCGACTGTAAGCAGTCCCTGTGGCACATTCACACAATCGACCGTGTTGGTCACGGTCCGAGTGATCAGGCCATCTACGGCATCCTCGGCATCCACTATGTACGGGGAGACATCATCGAGGTTGGACTCATAGGTGCAGTTATCAGGAAGCCCGCTGGCCTCCTCGGTGATCACCACCGTGTCACCTTCCTCGACATCAACCGGGCCCGCGCCTGGAACGGCTGCTCCGTTGCCCACCTTGATGGTGAAGTCGACGGTCACGCCCGCAAGGTCGATCTCGTCTCCTGCCCATACCTTGTCGACCTGGAGCTCCAGTTGGTCATCCTCGACCAAGCGATAGTCGATGTGGCTGAGGCCATGTGCGGCACCAGAGTCATCGACTGTCACCTGACTCGTCCCGATCCCAGAGACGTCATACCCGTCATAGGTACCGTCAGCCGTGATCAGAATCGAGTGCTTCGGACCCTCAAGAGACGCGTACTCGTCGAACGCATCGTCTCCACTCTTGATACAGATGGCGTCGATGATGTATCCGTCCGGTGCCGTTGCTACATCGGCGTCGGTCGTCTCCAAGGCATCACATTCCGCTGGGCTGTGCTGCCCCTCAGCGAACGCCGCACTCATCGGCATCAAGGCCGCGAACAGCCCCAACGCCACCAGCAGCGTGAGCCATCGGGGCCTCGCCGCTTTGATCTCATGGCACGCGTGGCGCCCCTTCTTCATGATTGGCACGTTGTGCCACCTCCCATTGTTCGATACCCCACTGGTCCCGACATGTCCGTCTCACCGCCCCACAGGTGCCAGTTCTCGGCGCATGTCAGCGCTCGTCGATCAACAGGAAGAGGCGTAACTGCAGGAAAGAAGAATCCCCCTACCCCGGCGTGCAGACACCACACGCCTCCCCCCGGCCGACTGAGCCAGCCATGGCTGACCGTAGGGGGCGAAATCTGCTTAGAACGAATGGACCCCCCAGAATGGTCTGACCTGACTAGTCACTGTCATCTCCGGGCTGACAATCGACCTGCTCCGCCTCGCCTCACTTGGCGATGGTGAACACCGGTCTAGAGGCCGGCCTCAGCCCCATCCTCGAGATGTCGCCATCGGTGTGGAAATCGGAGGCTCGGTGGGTGGTCACGATGAAGCCCACGCTCGTCAGGCGATCTGCGATGTCAGGCCCGTACCTCCTGACATGGTCCCGTTGACCGAAGACACGGAGCCTGTCATCGGGATCAGCGATGCTCGGATCTTCGAAGGTCCTAGGTCTGGTCACAGGCACGATCACTAGTGCCCAACCATCGGCCGCAAGGATTCGGTGGAGCTCCTCCATCGCCCGGCGATCGTCGGGTACATGCTCGAGGACATGGCTGCAGATGATGACGTCGAAAGACTCGTCCGAGAGCTCGAGGTCGGACACATCCAGTCGCAGGTCGACGTCCTCTCGGTCGAGGTCAGCGGTTCGATAACCGGCTCCCAGGCGCTGGCGAAAGCGAGGCTCGAGACAGGGCTCCGGCGCAAAGTGCAAGACGCGCTTCCCCCCGTCATCGAAGAGGTCGGTTTCATTGTTCAAGAGAAGCCAAACGAATCGATGGCGCTCGAGCGACCCACAGTGGATGCATTGAGCCTCATCGCGGGGTGGATTCCCGTAGGGACGGAACTGGCGTGATGACCGTCCGCATACCGGGCACCATCTCCCGAAACCGCGATACGGGAGAGTCCGCAGCACCGCCCTGCCCCGTCGCAGGATGGCTTTCGGCGACATCGGTCAGAGCACGGTGGCGGCCATCTCGGCCAGCGGGGACCGCACCGTCTTCTCCAGGGTGACATGGCCGAACAGGGCCGACCCCTTGAACTTCTCGATGAGTGCGGCCATCCCCCCGAATGGCGAGATGTATGGGTTGTCCACCTGGGTCAAGTCGCCGCAGAAGACCACCTTCGAGTCGCGCGACATCCGGGTCAGGATCACCTTGAGGGTCGGCAGCTCCAGGTTCTGCGCCTCGTCGATGATGACGAACTCGCCGGTGATCGAGCGCCCTCGGAGATAGGTGACCGCAGCCATCTCCAGCTCACCCCGGTCGACCAGCTCCTCGATGGCGTGCTTCGCGCCGTCGGCCCCGGCGTCGGAGAAGAGGGCAAAGAGGTTGTCGTGTACAGCAGCCATCCATGGCGCCAGCTTCTCGTTGAGGTCCCCGGGCAGGTACCCCACTTCCTGGCGGCCCACCGCGACCAGGGGACGGTAAACCGAGACTCGCCTGTACCTGCCCTGCTCGATCACCTGCTCGAGCGCAGCAGCCAGGGCCAGGAATGTCTTCCCGGTGCCCGCCATGCCCATCAGCGACACGGCAGGGATGTCGGGATCGAGCAGCTGATGAAGCGCCACCGTCTGCCGCACGTTCTTGGGCTCCACACCGAAGGCTCGCACGTGAGTGGGAACTCGCTCCACGACGACTGTGGGCTCGGCCTGGATGACCCGGGCGAGGGCGGAGCGCGAAGCCCCGGACCTGAGCAGCACGAACTGGTTGACCATCGCCTCGATGTCATCGAGGGTGATCTTCCCCTCGTCAAACAGCCGATCGATGGTGTCTCCGTCGGTGGGGTGCTCCACAAGTCCCGACTGGAGCTGTTCCACCGGCACGGTGTCGGCGCGGTAGTCCTGAACCGGGACGCCGAGCTGCGCTCCCTTGATGCGCAGGGAAGCGTCCTTGGTGACGAGCACCGCCGGCGACTGCTCGTGGAGGTTCAGGCAGGTGGCGAGGATCCGGTGATCCGGGGTGTGCGGGTCGAATACGGCGGGCAGACGCTCGGAGACGACGCCGTTGAGCTCGATCCTGAGCGAGCCGCCTCCGGGAAGCTCAACGGCCTCCCGCAAGCCGCCGGACCGGGAAGCCCCCAGCTCTTCGAGCAGACGGATGGCAGCCCTGGCGTTACTTCCCACTTCGTCCATTCGGGTTTTCTTCCGATCCAGCTCCTCGACCACAACGAGTGGCAGAACCACGTCATGTTCATCGAATCGGAGCGGGGACTGGGGGTCGGCGAGGAGCACACAGGTGTCGAGTACGTAGGTGGACACTCGTTCGGTCTGTTCAGCGGTCGTCGCCAAGGAGCACAGCTTCCCGCTCCTGGCGGTGAATTACAAGGATCGCCGGTGCGGTGGGCTCAGAGGTCGACCCTGAACACCGGGAACATCGCCGCCTTCGCAGCGAAGTCGGCCTCAGTCGGATTCTCCGGAACGTCCATGTAGGGCCGGGCGAAGCTCTCCCTCTCGTAGTAGGCGGCTGCAGCCGAGACCGCGGTCGGGCCGGTGATCTCCTCGAGGCGGACCTCGCGCTCCTTGGATCCGTGTCGAAGGGTCACGGATGCGTTGGCCCTGACGTTGTGCACCCAGGACACCTCGCCATACGGCGAGACGACGTACTCGGCGCCATCGAGTTCCAGCGGGCTGACCGGGACTTCGCGCCTCTCTCCGCTCCTTCGTCCAGTGGTGGTCATCAGCTGTGTCTTCCCCATACCCCGGCGGGCGGCCCACGACATGAGCCGATTCACGTTTCGGGTGACTTCGTATTTCTTGGCCATCGCCGGGAACCTACGCGTCAACGTCTCCGGGTGACCCACTCGAGAAAATCCTTCAAGGGCTTGGCGTTGACCACCCGGTCGGTCGTCACCCATCCTCGTTGGGCGTAGGTGACTCCATAGCCCATCCGAACCAGGTCACTGGTGTGATGCGAGTCAGTATCGATGACAAAGTCCACACCGCGGGACATCGCCCGGCGCGCCACCTCGGCGGTGGCATCGAGGCGATCGAGCGCTCCGTTGATCTCCAGTGCCACCCCGGTCACTTCGAGTGCCTCCAAGACCACGTCGATGTCCAGCTCGACGCCCGGGCGGCGGCCCACGTAACGGCCGCTGAGATGACCGATGGCGTTGACCGCCGGATCGTGGAGGGCGCCGAGGATCCGGGCTGTCTGACGATCCTGTGAAAGGTCGAAATGGGAATGGATCGAGGCGACGCAATAGTCGAATTCGAGGCGAAACGCGGGGTCGTAGTCGAGATCCCCATCCGGGCCAATGTTGAGCTCGCAGCCAAATAGAAGGCGAATGTCGGGGTATTCGGTCTTGAAGCTCACGGATGCGATCGCGGTGCTCGATCATCGCCTCCGGGGACGACCCATTGATCGCCAGATCCTCGCCATGATCAGTGAACGCCACGTACTCGTAGCCGCGGGCGATCGCCGCCTCGATCATCTCCTCGAGGGTGGAGCGGCCATCCCCCGATCGATCGGAGTGATAGTGAAGGTCGCCCCGGATTTGTGAAAGGTCGATGAGCTCGGGCAATGTGCCGTCTGCCGCGGCTTCTACCTCGCCGGTTCCCTCCCGCATCGGTGGCGGGACAGGCGCCATCTCAAGAGCTTTGTAGAGGTCATCTTCGCTCTCGGCAGCGATCAGCTTCCCATCCTCGAAGAGCCCGTACTCGCTGAGCAGCCAGCCCCGATCGATGGCTCGCTGACGCAGAGCGATGTTGTGAGACTTGGAGCCCGTGAAATAGAGAAGAGCGGAGCCCAGCTGACCGGGCTCTACGGTCCGGACATCGACCTGCATGCCCTCTCTGGTCAGAAACGAGGTCTTGGTCCCACCGGACCCGATCACCTCGGCCGCCTCGGGCAGGCCGACGACGAACTCGGAGACGGCTGTGGGGTCGGTGGTTGCGACAACGATGTCGATGTCCCCAACGGTGTCCGAGAAGCGGCGGATCGAGCCGCACGGCACGGCTGTATCGACGCCTGCAACGGTGGCGATCCGCGCAGCGAGTGACCGGGCCAGTGGCAGCGCTTCGACCAACGGAGTCCGCCGGTCCTTTCCATGCAGACCCAAGCGCTCGATCGCTTTGCCGATCTTCTCCTCCGAGGTCTTGCCCAGACCGGGGAGGTCACGCAACTGCTCGGCGGTGATGGCATTGCGCAGGCCTTCGATGTCCTCGACGCCGAGCTCGGACCGGATCACTTTCAGCGTCTTGGGGCCGAGACCGGGGATCTTGGTGAGCTCGACGAACGCCGGGGGATATTTCTCCCGAAGGGCGACCAGCTTTGCTACCGAGCCGGTAGACATGAACTCGAGGATCTTGTCTGCCGTCGAGCCGCCGACTCCCTTGATCTCGGTGAGCTCCTTCTTGCTGAGACCGGTCAGCTCGCCCTGATATCCCTCGATCCCATGTAGCGCGTTCTCATAAGCCCGGACCCGGAACGCCTGAGGGCTGCCCTCGTCCAGCGCCGTGAGCTTGGCCAGCTCGGCCAGCATTCGCAGGACTTCGAGACGTGTGGCCACACGGCGGAGCCTAGATCCCGCCCTCAGCCGTCGACGATGCCAGCAACAGACCCGTGTGCCAGGTCGAGGATGGTGGTCGGAGATACCTCGAGTTGAAGCCCTCGCCGCCCACCAGACACAGCAATCGTGTCGTGCTCCAGCGCCGAGGAATCGAGGATCAGCCGATGCCGCTTCCGCTGCCCGAAGGGGCTGATCCCGCCGGTCACGTAGCCGGTTTCTCTCTCGGCCACCGCCGGTGGAGCCAGCGAGCCATGCTTGCCGCCAATGGCTCTGGCCAGTCTCTTCGTGGAGAGACGTCGATCAACCGGTATCAGAGCAATCACCGGCTCATCGTCCACCACGGCTACGAGAGTCTTGAAGACTCTCGCCGAGCCCATCCCGATCGCCGCTGCCACCGCCTCCCCGTATCCCTGGCCCACCTTCTCGGAGACGTCGTACCGAAGAACCCGATATGCGGCGGCGGCTTCGTCGAGGGCGACAGTCGCCCTGGTGGCGCCTGCCATCGTCACCAACGCTCGACGAGATGTTCGCGTCCTGGTGGCGGCTCATAGGGCTCGGGCCAGAAGTCGGTGATCGAGGTGATCAGCCCACCTGAAAAGGCGAAAAAGGCCATCCCGTCGGCGGGCTCGGCGCCCGCTACCTCCCAACCGAACCACGCGACGCCGTGTTCGTTGTCGGCTATGGCGACCTTGAGGCGGAGATGCCAGTCACCGGGATACTCCTGATTGAACTGGAGGTAGCGGTCACGCCCCCTGATCCGCTCCCTCGACTGGGGGATCTCGTATACGACTTCCGGATGAAGGAGGGCGGCCCAGCCCTCCCAGTCACGGGCTTCGAGAGTCTCGATGAAGAGATTGACCCTTTGCAGGTTGGTGGACATGCCAGGGGCGAACCTAACGAAATACGCGATTCATCGGCCAAGCCAGGCCCGCGGCTCGAACTCCGCCCGAGCAGTCTTACCCACGAGAACCTCGCCGAACAGCGGCACATTTGCCCTCATTACCACGGTGACCGCGACCACACGCGATCTAAGAGTGGGGTCGACCGGGCACCAGCAGCTCACCATCCGCGTCCCGTTACGGGACGCCAGTTCGGCTGCGAGATCGTCGGGAGCCTCGGCTCCGGCCGGCGGATAGGTGGCGACTGCGGCGGCGAGGGCGGCGGCCTCGGCGGCGGTGGCTGCCTTCTCGCGTGCGTCGAACAGGATGCCCAGCGCCGTCGTGCCGATTCCAATAATGGCGATCAGGGCGCAAAGGCCGATCATCAGGATCGTCCCGGCGCCCCGCTCGCCCCTCATCTCTCGATTCGCATCGTCGCTCTCGCCGAGAGGTCCACCCCGAGGCTTTTGGGGAAGGGCTGGCCGAGCACGTGCCGCATCGAGATGGTGACGGTGGCCACCGCGCCAACTCTGGACGGTCGCTCCACCGAGACCCTGGCAAGCTCACGCATCTGCGGCGTCAAGGCCGCCAGCACCGCCTCGACGGCCCGAGCAGGGTCAGGTGTCGTGGCAGCCACACGAGCCCCCTCCCGCACCGCTCCCTGCAGCTCAATCCTCGCCCTGGCCACACCGATCAGCTGGATCGATGCCACCAGGACGAGAATGGCAATAGGGAGGACGAGGAACAGCTCGACAGTCACCGAGCCGCGCTCTTCTCTCAGAATCTTCCTGCCACCCAATCGATCACCTTTCCGAACAGGCTCCCCAACAGACCGCCCCCGCTCCCCGACTGCAGCCATTTCAGGGCGATGACGGCCAGTGCGGTGGCGGCGAGGATCACCAAGAAATACTCGACCGTCCCCTGCCCACGCTCGTCGTGCGTCGCAAGCCAAGTCAACATCCGTGCCATTTCCTCTCCTTGTCGTCCGGTTTCCGACCGGTGCGGGGAGAAGTGCGGATCTCATGTCAGTGGCCCCGACAGGTCCTCGAAAAGACGGAGCATGGAAGGCGCATAGAGAAGGAGGACGAGACCTGGCAGGAGCAACAGGGTGATGGGAAGCAGCAGTCGCACCGGCAGAGAGCGGGATCGGGCCACACGACTCGCCTTCTCGGCGGCAATGTCTGCCTCGATCATGGACCGAACTGTGTCCCCCAGGGCGGCGCCAGACTTCTGGGCACGCGCCAACTGGGACAAGACTCCCTTGATCTCGCCGGTCATCAACAGGGCCGCCTGACTCAGGCCGGAGATCGTGGCGACCCGGGCCGCCAGCGTCAGCTCGGCTCGAGCCGGAAACGCGGCTCCGACTGTTTGGAGAGCCCCGAGGACCGAGCGGCCCGATCGCAGCTCGATGAGGAGGACGATCAAGACCGGTCGGAGGAGAGCTGGTCTTTTCCTGACCCGATGCCGGAGGGCGAAACCGGCAGACACGCAAATGCCGAGGACAGCGCCAGGCAAGCCGGCCACCGCCAGCCCGATCGAGCCCGACACAACAGCTGTCATCGTGCTCTCCGCACGATGAGCACCGACAGGGTGACGCCTGCGACCACGAGGGCCATGCCCACGACGGCAGCGACCCGCTGAGCCGGATGGCGCAGGAGACTTTCGAGACCGCCCTGCGTAACTGCCCAGCCAAGGCCGAGGATGGGAGCCACGAGCAGCACGGCGCCCGTCGCCCTCGCTGGTGCCGATGCGACAGAAACCTCATGGGCCACCTCCACCTGGGCCAGGGCGAGGGCGCCGATCTCGTCGAACAAGGTCGCTGGCGAAACGCCGAGCCCGTCGACCCGAGCCAGCAGCGTCCCGAGCTCGGGACCGATCTCGCTGAACTCCTCCTGCGCCACCCGGGCGACCTGATCCATCGGTGCGCCCATCCGGCAGCAGCGGGCCAGCCCTGCCGCTTCCACCGAAGCGGCGGCCGTCTCCACCGATGCACGAAGGGAGGCACCGGCACGGAGTTCGCCCGACACCGCCTCGCAGAACCGAGTCGCCCGCATCGAGAGGCCAGGACGCGCCCGCCACCAGTGGATGGCTACGACAACGGCCATCGGGAGCGGGGCCACGACGGCCAGCGAGAGAAGCGATAGACGCCGCCAGTCGACCCCGGCACCTACAGCGACGGCGATGAGTGCCCAGGTCAAAGTTTGCCCTCGATCCCGTCATGCCCGACGCACGCGAGGTCGGTGATGACGCGGCCGCCATCGCCCCGCTGCATCTGCACTACGAGGTCGATCGCGGCGTGGAGCTGGCGTCGGACCGCGAGCTCCGAGGTGTCACCGGCGGACAGGGCGAGCGTCTCCAGCCTCCATAGCGCCTCCTCCGGGCTGTTGGCGTGCAGCGTCGACATCGAGCCGCGATGACCGGTGTTGAGCGCCCAAATGAGGTCGAGAGCTTCAGGGCCCCGCACCTCTCCGACGATGATGCGGTCTGGGCGGAGTCGGAGTGCAGATCGCAACAGGTTGCGGATCGTGATTTCGCCCGATCCCCTCCGGGTTTGGTGGGTGGGCTTCGAGACGCACCCGGTGGCCGGGGATGCGGAGCTCGGCAGCATCTTCGATCGTCACCACTCTCTCGGTGGCTGGGATCAGGCCGGCGAGGAGATCGAGGAGCGTGGTCTTGCCTGCGCCCGTTCCACCGGACACGATCACGGTCTGTCTTTCAGCCACGGCCTTCGAGAGCAACTCGACCTGCTCCCGTGTCGCCGTTCCCGCCGTCACCAGCTCTCCGAGCGAACTCACCGCCTGGGTAAAGCGCCGGATGGCGACGATGGGGCCGTCGACGGCGGCCGGCGGCACCACGACATGGATCCGGCTCCCATCGCTCAGACGCCCGTCCACCATTGGCGAGGACCTATCGACCCTCAACCCCAGCGGGGCAATGACCCGCTCCACCGCGGCATATAGGTCGGCTTCTCCCGCGAACCGACCATCGACTCGGGTCAACAGTCCGCCGCGGTCCACCCAGATGTCATCAGGCCCGTTGACCAGGATGTCGGTCACGTTCGGGTCCGCCAGCAGCGGTTCCAGAGGCCCGAGGCCCAAGACCCGATCGGCAATGCTCCCCGCCAGGCGATTGGCGAGGTGGGGGGAAGCGACAGAGAGCAGACGCTCCGCCTCGGCGGTCACCTCGGAACGGCGTAACGGAACCGTCCCGGTTGCGATGTCGCTGATGACCTTGTCGATCACGCCCACGGCATCTCCCAAACCCGCTCCCAGGCACGCACCCAACGGGCCCTGGTCGCCGACTTCCCCGAAAGAAGGCGCCGGGCCAGAGATCCGCTGAGATGGGGGAGCACCGGACCCGGGCCGCTCGGTCTTGCTCCTGCTGCCGTCGGCTGCCATACGGCCGGGCTTTCCTCGACCGATCTGAGAAGGCCGGGAAAGAGAGGTCGGACCGGGACAGTTGGACCGGACCATCCCCCGCTTGCGCACCGAATCACTACCGCTGGCCACCCCTGAGCCAGAGTGTCGATGAGGGGCAACGCATCGACTGGCTCGATCGGACCGGACGACAACAGGGCCACGCCAGACCGGCCCGGGCCGAGCTCGGATAAAGAAGGGCCGTCCGCGGCGATATCCGAGAGGGTCCGTCCGCTTTGAAGCGTCAGATCGCGGCACATGTCGATGACAAGGGCGCTCCCTGCCACCTGAGCCAGGCCGAGGGCCGAAAGCAACGACAGCACCGGATCCGGCGAAGCCACCGCGAGTACGCCGAGCCGGCCCGAAGATCTCCCCATCCCCACCATGACCTCGAACGTATATCGCGCCGTGACGCCCTACAAGATGGTTGCCTTCCAGCCGAAGCCCGCCGCGGTCACCGCCCCGATCAGGTCCGGGGCGGAATACGCGCCCTCGCCCAGGGCGTCGAGAACGGTGATGTCGAGGACGAACCCCGCCACAGCCCAAAGAGAATCACGGTCGAGATCTGCGATCAGCCTCCCCTCGTCGACTTGCTTGACCGCCTCGTTCACCATTGAGACCAGGAGGCCCGGAACGGGAAGCTCGTCGGGAAGCCCGAGACGGTCCATCGGCTCGCCGTTGTGATCCACAACGACCACCGGCTGAGCCGCCGCCATCCGACGCATCGTTTGAAGGTCGATCACCGGCGAAAAGTACCCTTGAGCCGTGATCGATCGAGTGATGATCGTTGTCGCCGCCGGGAGCAGTGTCCGATTCGGAGAGGACAAGATGCTGACGGTGGTTGCAGGCCGTCCGTTGGTAGCCCACACCGTGGCAGCCGTCATCGACCACGTCGATCGCTGCATCCTCGTATGCCGGACCGACCAAATGCCAGTCCTGGCCCCCCTAGTCCCGGGCGCCGACCTGGTCGCGGGAGGCCCGAGCCGGACGGCGTCTGAACTGGCCGGGCTCGAGGCCATCGGCGAACCCGCCAAACTCGTCGGCATCCACGACGGCGCGCGCCCGATGGTCACGGCCGATTTGATCGAGACGCTTTTCGAGACTGCTGCCCGGGTCGGCGGTGCCGTCCCGGTCGTGCCGGCGTCGGGCCCGATCGTCGGGCAATCTGACCTCGTTCCGGTCGAAAACGCGGTCATCGCCCAAACACCCCAGGTGTTCCGGGCCGAGCCACTCCTGGCTGCCTACGCCGCAGCCTCAGTCGTCGGGTTTGAAGCCCAGGACACCGCAGCGATCGCCCGACGCTTCGCTGACGTCGACATCGAGGGCGTCCCCGGGGAGTCTGACAATCTGAAAGTGACGGTTCCCGGTGACTTGAATCTCGTCAGGCCGGGCCTAGAGACTTCTCGTATCGAACCTCGTTGACGTCGGCGCCCCCGATGTTCTCGATGCGGATCGGTTTGCCTAGCGCCCATCCCTGACGTTCGTAGAAGGCTCGGGCCCGGGTGTTCCCGTCGAGAACCCAGAGCAAGGCCTGCCAGTAGCCGTCGTCGAACAAGGCCCTCTCTCCAGCGGCGAGAAGATCGCGGCCCGCCCCCTTGCCCCAACACTCAGGGTCGAGGTAGATGGCATAAACCTCGCCCCAGTCCTCTTCGGTGGAGGGGCCGACCGCACAGAAACCATCGACCACGCCATCGTCCTCGACCACCAGGACGCGCCCCCTGGTCTGTCGAAGGATCCGGTTCCAGATCTCGGTCCGGCCTTCGACATCCAACGAGTCGAGGAATGCCTGGTCGATGAGCCCCCGGTATGCCTGCCGCCAGCTGGAGACGTTGACCCTCGCCACACCAGCGGCGTCGGACGGCAGGGCATCACGTATCACCTGTTCGTCGGCCCGCTCAGGGAACGTGGGACGGCTCCTCTCCGGGTGGGGCCGATTCGGGCTGATCCGATTGCGCTTCTTCTTCCGGCTCGTCTGACCCTTCATCCCGGTCACGCCCACCGAGGACCCAGAAGGCCAGAGCCGACAGCGATGCTGCCCCGAGGGCCACGCCAAGCCATAGCCACTGCTGAGTACCGGCGCTCAACTCCTCGCTCTCGGTGGTCGTGGTCGTGCCCGAGGTCGAGCTCAAGTCGACTCCGAGCTCGGTGAGAGAGACCTGGTCCGACTCGGCACCCGGGTCGCCGATCGCTTCGAACATGACGATGTAGTTGGCCGGCTTGACCTCTGTGGTCACGCCGTATGCCCCATCATCACGCTCGAGCATCGGCAGAGTGATCGGGTCCTCGTCGGGCAAAGCTAGGTGGACCACCACCGAATCGGCCGAAGTTTCCACCTCGACTCGAACGTCGATGATCATGGACTCGTCTGTCATCGAGACGACGGAGGCAGAGGCAATGCCGAAACCGGACCCCACCTCAACCGCGAACAGGAGGCCGGCGGCCAGTCTGATCATGAGTTGCGATGGTACCTGCCACTGTGCGGCATCACCCTTCTCCGCCTCAACCCCATTGTCCCCGGTCCTCCAGCAACTCCTTGAGGACGTCGGGTCGGTCGGTGATGATCCCGTCGACTCCGAGATCGAGCAGCTCGGCCATCTCAGATCGGTTGTTGACGGTCCAGACGTGCACCTGAAGACCGTGGGCGTGCGCCGACTCGATCAACTTTCGATCGATGACACGAAGCCCTCTGGAATGACGGGGAAGCTGAAGGGCCGACGCCTCGCCCACAACTCCCCGCCCGACTCTCGATGCCACGAGCCACGACCTAGCCAGGGTTGCACCCGTGGAGGTGGCGACCCGGCCGGCCGACGCCTCCCGGAACTCCTGGAGCCGCCGATCGGAGAAGGAGCCGACGATGAGTCGCTCGTGCAGCCCGAGGCGCTCGATCAAATCGTGCAGTGGTTTCACGAGGTTTTCCGTCTTCAGATCCACGACAAAGGAGACCTCCGGATAAGCGAGCACGGCCTCCTCGAGGGTGGGCACCCGGATCCCCCGGTCCCGGAAGGTTCGACCCTCGACCCCCACGTGGCGATAGCCGGCGTCAAGAGACGAAAGCTCGTCGAAACTGAGCTCTGTCACTGGACCTGAACCGTCAGTGGTGCGGTCCACCGTGGGGTCATGGAGACAGACCAGGACACCGTCACGCGTGACCCTCAAATCCGTCTCCAGATGGCGATAGCCGAGCCCGACAGCACCCGCGAACGCCTCCATCGTGTTCTCTGGCCAGAGGAGGCGGCTGCCCCTATGGGCGATGGCAACTGGTGGGCGCCAGAAGTCGAGGCTCATACTGAGCAAAGTAATGGGCCCCGTCTGATGACGGGGCCCATTGAATCCCGGTTGTGGGCGCTTACTCGGCGACTCGGTCCTTCAGGCCCTTCGAGGCGGAGAAGTGGGCATACCTCTTCGCTGCGATCGTGATGGTCTCCCCGGTGGCCGGGTTTCTGCCCTGACGTGCAGAGCGATGCTTGGTGGCAAAATTGCCGAACCCGGTGATGTTCACTTTGCGGCCCGCATCGAGTTCCACGGCGATGATTCCCTCGCCCGCCTTCGTGGAAAAGATGTGGTCGATGATCTCCGAGGCCTTGCCTTTGGAGATATCCGCCCTGTCGGCGAGTTTGTCCGCCATCTCGGATTTGTTCACGGCCCCTCCTTGTGGGTCGACGATCGGCACCGTGTATCTGGTGACGTTCGAGTAACCATAGGCGAAAAACCCAGCATTGCTTGGCTTTCCGGCCCATTAGCCTTCTTCGCGCAGGAGGAGAATGAGCGTCGACTACGTCCTCGAGGATGATCTGGCCATCGTCACCCTCAATCGGCCCGACCGATACAACGCCATCGAGGCCACCCTCAGCGACGGTCTGATCGAGGCAGCAAAGCGGGCCGGAGAAGAGGCACGGGCTCTCGTCCTCACCGGGGCGGGCAAGGCGTTCTGCTCCGGCGCAGACCTGAACGATCTGATGGCGGACTATGAGAGCGGCGAGGGCCCGGACTTGGCGCGTTTGCTCGATGATGTGTTCCATCCCGCGCTCCACGCCCTTCTCGAATGCAAGGTGCCGGTCGTCGGGGCGATCAACGGCGTGGCGGCCGGGGCAGGTCTTGGCCTGGCCCTCGCCTGCGATATTCGGGTGATGGCAGAGGACGCATTTCTCACCTCGGCCTTCACGGCCATCGGGCTGGTTCCGGACTCGGGCACGACCTGGTGGCTCTCGCACCACCTCGGGGTCTCCCGCGCCTTGGAGATCGCATTCACCAATCGACGGGTCGGGGCGGAAGAGGTCCGTGAGCTGGGACTATGCATCGATGTGGTGCCCGGTGACCAGCTCCTCGGTCGAGCCCGTTCGGTGGCGGAGCAGATGGCGGACCTCGTCCCGGATTCACTGGTCACGACCAGGCGTCTGATTCGGGAAGCCTCGAGCATCTCGCTCGAAGACGCCATACGCGCCGAGCAGGCAGAACAGGGCCGCCTTGGCAAGACGCCAGAGCATCGCGAAGGCGTCATGGCGTTCATGGACAAGAGGAAGCCCGACTTCAGGGCTTGACCAGAAACACCTCGACAGCCAGGTTCCCGGCCTCGCCCCTGCCGAACGCCACACCGATCTCGTTGTTCAGCCAGGCGAGGTCTTCGTTGCCGGTCTGGAAGGTCAACAACTCACGCGGCTCGGCCGATTGGTCCGGGTTGACGATGGAAACCCCGCTCCCCCGGTAGGCCACCGTTTCCCGCTTCTCGCCAACGGTGGCATGAATGTCGAGGTCCATGTTCCCATCGGAGCGAAGCGTCACATAGTCGATGCCACTAACCGGCCGCTCACCTTCCCAGTGAGGTCCCGTGGCTGTGCCCTCGAACGGAAAGTCGATGCGCATCCCGGCTGGAGTGTTGCCGACGATTTTCCTCCCCATCTCGGCCTTGATCGTGCAAAACAACTCCAATGAAGGCATTTGGTCGGGCTCCTGGGTCGGGACTCTGAACGCTAGTTGCGGGAGCGTCGGAGTAGCTCGACGACCTCGGCATCCGGAGTCGGGCTGAAGTCCCGGTACCAGGCCCCGACAGCCATGAACCTTCTTGGATGCTCGATCACGATCACCCGATCGGCTACCCCCTCCATCACTGGGACCGAATCGGCTGGCGCGACCGGGACCGCCAGCCAGACGCCGAGCGCATCACGGGCGCGCAACACCTTCATCGCGGCAAGCGCGGTCGACCCTGTTGCGAGACCGTCGTCGACCACGATCACCGTGCGACCGGCCGGGTCGATGGCCGGGACCGCCTCCCGGTATCGAGCCAGCCTCGACTCCAACTCGGACTTCTCCGATTCGGCCCGAGCGTCGAAGGTCTTGTCGTCAATCCCCACTCTGTCGATGATCTCGTCGTTCCTGATGACGACGTCGCCTTCGGCGACTGCTCCCATGGCGAGCTCTGGATGAAACGGCACCCCCACCTTTCGAACGACCAGCACATCGAGCTCGCAGCCCAGCGTCTCGGCGACCTCGAATCCGACCGGGACGCCTCCACGGGGGAGGGCGGTGACCAGCGGTTCCGATGGGTGGTGAGCGGCAACCGCCCGACCGAGGCTCACCCCCGCCTCGCGGCGGTCGGCGAACCTCATCGGCTCAGCCGTAGTAGTCCACGTAACGGTGTAACCAGGGCATGACCTGGGCCAGGTACTCCTCGGCCTCCCCCATTGGCAGGGTCCTCGCCGCGTAATTCATGAGCATTATCTGGCGGGCGGCATGGAAGCCGTCCAGTTGCTCCATGTCCTCGATGGGCCAGGGTGCGATCTCCTCGTATCCCTGACGGTAGGCCGACCTGATCTCCTCCCGTCGCTCGCTGGCCCGTGACGAGTAGAGACACACCGAGACATCCTGGCCCGGCGTCGCCACCATGACGTCCTCGAAGTCGAAAGCGTGGAGCCGGGACCGGATCAGATGGACGTTCCACTCGTGGAGATCTCCGTGGACGACGTGGGGGAATCCGGTCGCCCAAGCGTCCTTGATGATCCGCTCTGACAGCTCCCCTGCCTTGCTGATCGTCTGGCGGCGATGAGTGTCGAAGAGATGGTCGAACCTCGGGCTCTGGATGATCACGGGATCGAGTTCGGCGTCGTAATAGAAGATCCGGTCCCAGCGTCTCATCCCGTCCGGGTTGGGAACCGGCCAGGTTCGCCCGTGCTCTTGGAGCGAGGCGCTGATCCTGCCCAGAAGGCGATATCCAAAGCTCCCGGCCCCATCGGCAAGCGGGGCACCGGGAATCCAACTGAAGAGCACACATGGTCTCGTCTTGTCCGAGCCGGGCTCCGCGGCATCGACGATCATTGTCCCGTACCCGGTCTTGATCGGGGTGACGATTTCCAGGTCCGTGTCCCGGTTCAACGCGGACAACCAGGCAACCTCGTAGTCGATGTTGGCCCGGGAGTTGGCGCCCGGGCTCCCCACACGCAGAACGCACTGGAAACCGTCGGATGTGATCACGCGGTACATCACATTGGAATGTGTGGCCAGGTGTTCTACTTCCCTGACCCGGAAGGGGTACTGCTCGAGCACCTCTTGGGCGAGCGGCAGCAACCGCGCCGCCTCGTGACCGATTCGATGAAGATCCATCCCGCCCGGAGCCCTCCGTCTCCCATGGGGGACCCACTGCCCTCCCCGGGGACATTTTCTCCGATCGGGCAGCCGACACCAGTAGTCGTTCGGCCTATTTAGGCCGCTCCGCTCCGATCGCGCTGAGGATGCTGTCCAATGCATCGACAAACCGTCTGTTCTCGTGATCGGCCCCGATGGTCACTCTCAGCCACTCACCACTCATCGGGCGGACGATCACGCCGTGCTTGGTGAAGAGCTCGGCCGCCTCCTCGGCCGGGATCCCCAATGCGAAATAGACGAAATTCGCCTCGCTCCTCGTGTGTAGGAGCGATCTCTCGGCCAGGACGCCGAGCAGCTGATGACGTGCCGCCGAATTCGCCGTGGCCCTCCGCTCCAGCTCGCCCGGTTCCCGAAGCGAAGCGGCTGCTGCCACCTGGGCCACCTGAGCGACGGTGAACGGGGGCTGTGCCTTGCGCAATTCCTTGATGGTTTCGGGCTGACCGACCGCGTAACCGACCCGATGTGCGGCGAGGGCGAATACTTTGGAGAAGGTCCGGAGCACCAGGACATTCGGACGGCGCAAGGCCTCGGGGATCGCGGTCGCGTACCTCGCGTCAGTCACGAAGTCGTGATAGGCCTCGTCTATCACGACCAGGGTCGATTCCGGCACCGAATCGAGAAACGAGGACATCGCATCTGACGTGACGATTGTCCCGGTCGGGTTGTTGGGGTTGCAAAGGTAAACGATCGTCGTGTCGTCACGCATTGCGTCGGTCATGGCATCGAGGTCGTGTACGTGCTCGTGGTCGAGCGGCACCTCGATCATCTCGGTCATCGCCCACCGGGAGGCGATGCGATACATCACGAACGATGGCCAGGCGTAGACGGCACTCGTACCGGGGCCACCGGTGGCGGCCGCGATGTGAGTGATCAAGCCCACGCTCCCATTCCCGAACCAGAGATGATCGCCAGGGACCTCGAGGTAGGCCGACAGCGCCACAGTCAGCTCGCGCAGATCGTCGTCGGGGTAGCGATTCGACTCGGCCAGGGCCTTGGCGGCGGCCTCGACAACGCCGGGGAAGGGGCCGTCCGGGCTCTCGTTCGAGGCCAGCTTGACGATCTCGTCCGGGGTCATGCCGATCTCGGAGGCGACCTCCTCGATCGATCGGCCGGGAACGTACGGGCTGATGGCGGCGACGTCCGGCCGGATCCTTGGCATGAGGCAAAGGTAATGGGTGGTGAGTGGCGGGTGGTGGGCTCCGGCCCGAAAGTATGGTGGGTCAGAATTGGAGACGACACTTCAGGTAATCGACCCGCAGGGCCGATTGGTCGGCGAGGACCCCGGGCTCGACGCCGAGCTCTATCAGCGGATGTATCGCAACATGGTCCTTTCCCGTGAGCTTGACCGGCGCATGCTCGCCCTGCAGCGCCAGGGCCGGATCGGGACCTACGCCATGCTTGAGGGGCAAGAAGCCGTCCAGATCGGATCGGCACTGGCGCTCGATCCCGACGACTTCGTGTTCCCCTCATATCGGGAGCACGGCGTCCAGGTCACACGCGGGCTCCCCATCGAGGTGCTCCTCGCTTACTGGAAAGGCTTGCCCAATGGCCGCTGGGACATGGAGAAGTACCGCACGGCCATCGTCTCCGTCCCAATCGCCAGTCAGCTACCTCATGCCGTCGGGTACTCATACGTCACCAAGCTGAGGGGCGAGAACACCGTCACCGCCGTCTATTTCGGGGACGGAGCGACCTCGGAAGTCGATTTCCACTCGGGCATGAACTTCGCCGGGGTCTGGAAGACGCCGACCGTGTTCATCTGCGCCAACAACCTCTATGCGATCTCGGTGCCCTACGAGAAGCAGACCGCCGCCAAGACCATCGCTCAGAAGGCCGATGCGTATGGCTTCGAGGGGGTCCGGGTGGACGGGATGGACGCCGTTGCCATGTTCCTGGCGACGCAGCAAGCCGTTGCCCGTGCCCGCAACGGAGATGGTCCGACCCTGATCGAGGCGATGACATATCGCTACGGCCCCCACGCCACCGCCGACGATCCCACTCTCTACCGCTCCCGGGAGGAGGAGGAGTCGTGGCGTCAGCGCGATCCGATCGAAAGAGTGCGCCGGTTTCTCGAGCAACGCGGCGAATGGGACGACGCCGTGGAGGAAAAGGTGACGATGGAGACCTCCGACCAGGTCGCCGCCGCGATCACCGAAATCGAAGCGCAGCCATTACCGGAGCGGGACGACGCCATACGACACGGCTTTCACCGGATTCCGGCCCATGTCGTGGAGCAACTCCACGACATGCAACGGTCCCACAGCGAACCACCGACTCATATCGACCCGGACGAGATTTGGTCCATTGGCCAGGACGCCATCCCCGGAGGGCCGTCCCGGTCGATGACGATGGCGGAGGCGATCAACGCCGCGCTCCACGAATCGATGGAACGGGACCCGGGCGTCATCGTGCTCGGTGAGGATGTCGGCCTGACCGGAGGGGTCTTCAGGGTGACCGAAGGCCTCCAACAGAGTTTTGGGGAGGACCGGGTCATCGACACACCGCTCAACGAGTCGGGCATCGTGGGGTCTGCCGTGGGAATGGCTCTGGCAGGTGCCAGGCCGGTTGCCGAGATCCAGTTCGACGGCTTCGTGTATCCGGCTTTCGACCAGATAGTCAGTCATCTGGGGAGATACCGATTCCGCACGCGTGGCAATTCCGAGGTCCCGGTCGTCGTGCGCTTCCCCAACGGAGCCGGCATCGGCGCCCACGAGCACCATTGTGATTCTCCTGAGGCGTATTTCGTCCACGCCCCGGGGCTCGTGGTCGTCTGCCCGTCCACCCCGATCGATGCCAAGGGCCTGCTTGCTTCCGCTCTCGTCGGTCATGATCCGGTGATCTTCCTCGAGCCCAAGGTGCTGTATCGGGCTGGTCGAGAGGATGTTCCGGTCGAGCACTACACCCTCCCCATTGGCCGGGCGCGGGTCAGGAGGGAGGGTGCCGACCTCACCCTTGTCACATACGGGGGGATGGTCCCCGTTGCCCTCGAAGCCGCCAACAGGGTCGAAACGTCGGTCGAGGTCATCGATCTCCGGACCCTCTTTCCCTGGGACCGGGAGACCGTGCTCGACTCGGTGAAGAAGACGGGCCGGCTCCTCCTCGTGCAGGAGCCACAGGGATCGGCGGGTGTGGCCGCCGAGGTCGCAGCAGTGGTCGCCGAAAGGGCGCTGTACGACCTCCAGGGCCCAGTCGTACGTGTTACCGGCTTCGATGTCCCCTGGCCCCAGTTCGCTATCGAGACCCATGCTCTGATCGATGTGGACCGGGTGGTTTCGGGCATAGACGAGGCGATGGCCGGGTGACCGCCGCCGAAGCTGTCGCTGTCTTCGGGTCGTCTCAGACCGAACCGGGGTCGCTCGAGTGGGAGGAAGCTCGTCGGGCTGGCACCCGTCTCGGCGAGGCGGGATACGCCGTGATCACCGGCGGCTACGGCGGGACGATGGAAGCAGTGTCGAGCGGGGCGGCCGCCGCCGGAGGCCACGTGATCGGTGTCACCGCGCCGGTTCTCTTTCCTGACCGCTCGGCGGCCAACCCGTTCGTGCACGAGTTGATCGAGGCGTCCAGTCTGGCCAATCGGATCGACATCATGATGCAGCGATCCAGGGCGACCCTGGCGTTGCCCGGGTCCATCGGCACCGCCGCTGAGCTCCTCATCTCCTGGAACACGAACCACATACTGCGCCGGACCGGTGCCGAGCAGAGGATCAGTGTGGCCGTCGGGCCAGGCTGGAAGGCGCTGGCCCGGGCCCTGGTCGACATGAATGGCGCCCTCGAGGACGATGTGGTCTGGACCGACAGTGTCGATGAGGGTGTCGAGCGGATCCTGACCCGGCTGTCTGACTAGTCATATCGACCTTGCCTGGGGAGGTGTCTTGACTTTCAGATGCCGTGCGTGAGCCTGATGACCGCCGATGACGCATCTCCGCCCCGCCGACGCCTCCGTACGCCGCAGGTCCTCGTGTCGACGAGGCCTTCATCGTTATGGATCGCCGCGGCATGTGGGTGGTGGGATCCTGCGCCAGGTGTGTCTCTCCTGTGGATCCGTGACCATCGATCTCCGCGAACCGGTCTCCGTCGATAGCTCGGTGGCAACCAATCGCTTGGAGAGCTAGGGGTACTCGGATCTAGAGTCCCCGCCGTGACACGACTCATTCGTGCGGCTGGGGGAGTCGTCTTCCGCAAGACGTCCAAAGGCAAGATCCGGGTCCTCGTCGTCCATCGTCCGCAGTACGACGACTGGACACCTCCCAAGGGCAAGGCCGAGGAAGGTGAAGCGCCGGAAGAGACGGCGATCCGCGAAGTGCTCGAAGAAACCGGCTACCGCTGCCGAATCGTGGCCACGCTCGGGGCGACCCGCTATCGAGTCCAAGGTGGCGTGAAAGAAGTGCATTGGTATGCCATGAGGCCCCTCCCTGACAGTCCTGGCTTCACGAAGAACTCCGAGGTCGACGGAGTGAAATGGCTATCTCCCCGCAGGGCGCTGGACGAGCTCAGCTACGACCAGGATCGGGAGCTAATCGCGGGAACCGATCTGAAGAAGCTGGCGCAGACCGGGACCCTCTACCTGCTCCGCCACACCACCGCAGGCGATCGATCGAGGTGGAGAGGCAGAGACGAGGATCGCTCGCTCACCAAGAAAGGATGGCGTGAGGCAGACGCGATCGCCGAGACCTTGGCTGACGCCGGTATCGAGCGGATTCTCTCCAGCCCGTACGAGCGGTGTGTGCAGTCGGTCAAGCCAATGGCCAAACTGCTCAAGGCCCCGATAGAGACATCGCCACTTCTGGCCGAGGAACCTGACATCGACGCCGCCTATGCCCTCGTCGACAGCGTGGTCGGCTACAACGCGGTCGTCTGCTCACACGGCGATTTGATCCCGGCTTTGATCAACCGGATGATGTGGGCCGGCCTCAGTCTCGAGTCCCGTTTCTATTGCTCCAAGGGATCGATCTGGGTCGTGGAGGTGGACGGTGGCAAGTTCACCACGGCCCGCTACATCCCACCACCCGAGGTCTGACGCCGGGTCGGTCAACCGTTGGATAGACCGCCAACTACACCGTGTCGACGAGGGCCTTGAGCAGGTCCCGGATCGAGACCACACCAAGCAAAGACCCGTCGTCATCCATCACCGGCAGGTGGCGATAACCCGACTCGGCTATCCACGCCGCGGCATCCCAGACGTCGAGATCGGGGTCAAAGGTGTCAGGCTCGCCGCTCATGATCGATGAGACCGTGGTACCGGGGTCGATGCCCTCGGCGACCGTGCGTCTGATGTCGCGCTCGGTGATCAGCCCCACCAGCTCCCGTCCCTCGACCACCGCCAGAGAGCCGATGTCGGATCCCTCCATCGCAACCGCGGCCTCGAGCAGGGTCGTGTCCGGACCACAAACATGAGGAGCATTGCTGACGAGATCACCCAGACGCATCGGGTGTCACGTTAGGTGACGTCTTAGACGAGGTCTGCTTCGCGGATGCCGAAGGAAGGATGGCGGAGACGGCAGAGGGCCAGCTTCTCCAGCTGGCGAATCCGCTCCCGCGTCAGGTTGAACTCGTCGCCGATCTCCTCGAGCGTGCGGGGGACACCGTCATAAAAGCCGTAGCGGAGGGCGAGGATCCTGCCCTCGCGCTCAGGGAGACGCTCGATGGAGACGCGGAGGGAATTGGCCACGTCCATCTCCTCGGTCATCTGCACCGGGTCGGCGGCGTCCTCGTCCTCGATGAAGTCACCCAACTGGGCCCCGTCCTCACCGATCGGCTGCTCCAATGAGACGGTGTCGGCGACACTCAGGGCGAGTTCGACCTTGTCGGCTGTGACGCCAGCCTCCTCGGCGATCTCCTCGGGCCTGGGATCACGCCCCAACTCGGCCTTGAGTGAGGCCTGCGCAGCGCGGACCGCGGCCAGCGTGTCGTGAAGATGGACGGGGATGCGAACCGTTCGGGACTTGTCGGCGATGGCCCGGGTAATGGCCTGACGGATCCACCACGTGGCATACGTCGAGAACTTGAAACCCTTGCGCCAGTCGAATTTTTCGACGGCGCGGATGAGACCGAGGTTGCCCTCCTGGATCAGGTCGAGGAAGTCGATCCCGGAGGTGTTGGCGTAGCGACGGGCGTTGGCGACGACGAGACGAAGGTTGGCGGTGAGGAAATCGTCCTTGGCCTGAGCCCCGCGCCGGGCCATCCGGCGTAGCTCCATTTCCTCCCGCTTGCCGCTGTACTCGCCTTTCTCCAGCCTCTCGGCGGCCTCTTCGCCGGCCTCGATCTTCTGGGCCAGCTCGACCTCCTGCTCGGCGGTGAGAAGGTCGTACTCGCCAATAGCCGTCAGGTACTGGGAAACGAGGTCTGTGGTGAGACGCCCGCGCTCATCCGTCAGCTTCGAGTGAAGCCGGATGCGCGGTTTCTCGGTCTTATCAGTACGCGTTTCAGCGGCTGGCATCTAAATCAAGTCCTCCTGAGCCCGTCGGGGCAGAGAATCTCCCGGACGCCCAACTATGACACATGCAGGGTGGTTTGTGAACCCCCCTCTTTTGCACGACACACGCGCCGTTTCGCATGATCGGGGAGACCCACATTGTACCGTGGCCATAGAGGTAGTCCATGACGAAATTCACGGTTGCCGACATCACAACACCCTCCCCTACCCCATTGTTCCCCTGATCTAACGAAAGGAACGAGATGCCGAGCACGGCTCCAGAGGTCGACGAGTTCCTGGCCAAGCTGCCGGGCGATGAGGGCGCGGCGCTGCAGAAGCTTCGAGAGACGATCAGACTCGCCGCCCCGGAGGCCGAGGAACGGATCGGTTACGGGGTGCCCGCCTTCTACTACAAGAAGCGGCCCCTCGTCTCGTATGCCGCCGGGAAGAACCATTGCGCCTTCTATGTGCAGAGCCCGGCGGTGATGGAAGCACACCACGACGAGCTCGCCGATTACGACACGGCCAAGGGCACGGTGAGGTTCCAGGCAGACTCGCCGCTACCGGCCACCCTGGTCGAGACATTGGTCAAGGCCCGGATGGCGGAGACCGACGCGGTCTAATCGATGGCTCACAAACCCCGGTCATGAGACCTGGGCTCGAGCACCCGGGTCAAGGTGCCGGAGGCGCCGGGCAGATCGGCCCACGATTCGATATCCAGCTCGATGACGGCCACGGTTGCGGTCTTCATCTCGGCACGCCCCCCGGTCAGGGCCGACACCAGCATCGACCACGTTGGCTGATGGCCCACAAGCATGAGCTTGTTCACATTCGGTGCCCACGCTCCTCGTTCGAGCACCCCTTTCGGGCCCTCGTCGTATAGCGACCGGTCGAGAACGAGCTCACTGTCCCATTTCCCGGTTTCCCGAGCCAGCTCTGCGGTGGTCCTGGCTCGCAACGCCGTGGAGCTGACGATCAGATCCGGCACGAGACCCTCGTCCGCCAGGACCCGACCCATGAGCCGGGCGCTCTTCAGCCCGCGATCGTTGAGAGGGCGATCGTGATCGGACTCGTAGTCGGCATCCCAATCCGACTTGGCGTGACGCATCAGCAGAAGCGTCTTCATTGAACAGTGTCCTACCCGAGAAGGCGGCCGGCGGTGGTGAAGACCCGTGGGTCGGGGTAGTCGGCGCAGTAGTTGTACAGATAGGCGACTCGGATCCTCCCATCGGGGGCCACAACGAACTCGCCGGACTGCATCCAAGGATCGTCGACGAGTGGCCTTCCTTGTGAGCGCCGATCCTCCTGGAACCGACGACCCGTCTCCTCCCCCAACTCGCAGTACTCGTCCGGTGCGTCATAGAGAGCCTGCTCGAGGGCCCAGTGGCCGAGACCGAAGGCCTTGTGCGCGCTGTACCCGGGATCGGAATACATCGTCACCGGGATCTCGTACAACTCCTTGTAACGGGCTACCCGCTCCAGATCGGCTGGGGCAACGATCACGACATTGAGACCGGAATCGACGTACGTCTGGTGCTCTTCTTTCAGCCGCTCCCCCCGCTCCAGGCCGCAACCGCATCCGAGATGCCTCCAAAGGAGTACGAGGCCGGGTTGGCTCTCCCAGACCGAGGCGAGCGACACGGACACTCCATGCTCATCGACCACGTCCACGGCCGGGGCAACATCGCCCCGGTGCAGGGGGTTGCCCTCGATGGTGGGGCCGGCGAGCCAACCTTGCATCCAGCGCTGCTCTGCGGACAAATAGAGCGCCTGGATGTCCTGTTCGGTCACGTTCCCTCCGTCGATTCGCCGCGTTTGGCGACCCTAATCGGGTGTACCTTCGACATCGATGCCGAACCGTCTTGCCGATGCCACGTCGCCGTATCTCCTGCAGCACAAGGACAACCCGGTGGATTGGCATGAGTGGGGTGAAGAAGCCTTCGCCGAATCACGCCGGCGAGAAGTGCCCGTCCTCCTGAGCGTTGGCTATGCCGCCTGCCACTGGTGCCACGTGATGGCACATGAGTCGTTCGAGGACGAGGAGACCGCAACGGAGATGAATCGTCTTTACGTCAATGTCAAGGTCGACAGGGAAGAACGCCCGGATGTCGACAGCATCTACATGGAGGCCGTGCAGACAATGACCGGCCAGGGGGGCTGGCCAATGACGGTGTGGCTGACTCCCGACGGACGGCCTTTCTACGCCGGCACCTATTTCCCAAACACCGACCGGCACGGAATGCCCTCGTTTCGCACGGTCATGCGGGCGGTGTCGGACGCGTGGGACAACAGGCGCGACGAGGTGCTCGGGCAATCGGCCCGGCTCACCGAAGCGATCAGCCGACGCATTCCAAGCTCGGAGAACGAGCCTGGAAGGGATGAACTGACACGGGCGTACGAATCCTTGGCCGCGTCCTTCGACCCGATCAACGGGGGGTTCGGCGGCGCCCCCAAGTTCCCCCAAGAGCCGGAGCTCGACTTCTTGCTGCGCGTGCGCAGGGAGACCTGGGCGGAGCAGGCCGACCACATGCTGAAGGTGACGCTCTCCGAGATGGCAGACGGCGGGATACACGATCAAATCGGTGGTGGCTTCGCCCGGTACTCCGTAGACGCCCAGTGGCTGGTGCCCCATTTCGAGAAGATGCTCTACGACAACGCCCAATTGGCACGCATCTATCTGTGGGCCGGGATCGAGCAAGATGAGCCGCGCTTCGTCGATGTTGCCAGGTCCACATTGGGATACATCCTTGATGACCTTCGCCATCCCGAAGGCGGGTTCTTCTCTGCCGAGGACGCCGACTCCGAAGGGGTGGAGGGCAAGTTCTACGTATGGACTACCCAGGAGCTGGAACGAGCCCTGGGACCCGATGATGCGGCCGAGGCAGCCCGGTTCTTCGGGGCGTCCCCACATGGCAACTTCGAAGGCTCGAACATCCTCTACCGGCCCACCGCCGAACCGTGGACCAGCCGGATCGAGTCGCTCAAGGCCCGTCTGATGGAGCACCGGGCCACCCGGACCCGTCCCGGTCTCGATGACAAGGTCGTGGCTTCGTGGAACGGGTTGGCGATCAAGGCCCTGGCAGAGGCCGGTGCGACCTTGACTGATGCCGGCTACCTGGAGGCCGCCCGAGTGACGGCGCGCTTCGTAATCGACCACATGGTGGTCGACGGCGTCCTCCGGCGCTCCTGGCGGGAGGGCCAAGCCGGTGGACCGGGCTTTCTCGAAGACAATGCGGCGGTAGCTCTCGGTCTGTTTGCGCTGTATTCCGCTACCGGCGAATACGAGTGGTACGAGGCTGGCGTCGAACTGACTGTCGCCATCCCGGAGCGCTTTGCCGATCCCGAAGGTGGGTTCTTCGACACGCCGGACGATGGGGAGAGCTTGATCAAGCGGCCAAAAAGCATGGCGGACAACCCTCTGCCCTCTGGCAGCGGCATGGCCGCCGAGGCACTGCTCATCCTCTCGGCCTACACAGGCGATGCCGCTCTGCGCGAGGCGGCAGCCTCCACCCTGCGGAGTGCCGGAATGCTCATGGAGCGTTACCCCTCCATGGTGGGGCACCATCTCGGTGTTCTCCACTCCTACCTGGAGAGTCGCGAGCTCGCAGTCGTTGGATCAGATTGGGCCGATCTGGCGGGTGTCTACTGGTCCTCGTACCGGCCCAACGTCGTTCTTGCACCGTCGTCCACGGGTGAAGAGCCGATTCCCCTCCTAGAGGGGAGATCGAAGCCTGGTGCGACCCTGGCCTATGTGTGCCAGAACCACGTCTGCGCCTTGCCTACGTCTGACCTAGACGACCTCGCCGGCCAGTTATCGCCCGACGGCTAGGGCACGCTCCAAGGCGGAAGTCATCACGTCGGGTGGATACGGACCGAGGAGGGCTGCCTCGGCTACGGGAAAGCCCTCTTCGAGGCAACGGTGAGCCAGGTCTGCCACCGCCCGGATTTCCTCGAGTTGGGCGGCGGCGCCGGCCCGGTCGAGGGTGTCACCATGCCCGGGGACGATGATCGACGAGCCGATGTCGCCGGCCGACTCGAGAGTGACCGGCCATCTCATCGGAAAGCCGTCGTCGAACACAGGCGGGGCCCCTTCTTCCAGCAGGTCTCCCATGAAGCTCACCTCGCCTACGGTCACCACGATGTCGGAGTCGGTGTGACCCAGACCGTGATAGGTCATTTCGACCACCACTCGGCCGAGGTCGATACGGGCAGCGGTGTCGAAGACACTGCTCGGAGGGGTGATCACGACTTCGGCGAACTCCTCCAGGCGATCGGGGAGCCAGGCCGCGGCATCCTCCTTCATCGAGTCGCCCAGCTCGACCATGGTCTTCCGGCAGAGCTCATGCCCCCAAATCTCCGCTTCGGGGAACCGGGCATTGCCAAACGTGTGGTCCCAGTGCCAGTGGGTGTCGACCACCCATCGGACCGGGAGCGTGGTGAGAGTGCGCAACTCCTCCCTCATCTCGTCGGCCTCGACATGGGAAGCACGGGTGTCGACCACCAGGATCCCTTGCTCTCCGAGCACCACGCCGACGTTCAGGTCGAGCGATTCATAGCGCCTCCGGAATACTCCGTCGGCGAGCTCTTCGAACATCAGACCGTCTGATCGACTTCAACAGGGACTTGCAATGCCTCGGCGGAGGCAAGGACATAGGCGATCCACAGGGCGTCGGCAAGGAGCAGATGGACGAGTTGGATCCAGATAGGAACCCCGAGGGCGACATTGAGCGCGCCGGATATGAGCATGAGCCCCACCAAGAGCGGGAGCGCCTTGCCGGCCCTCGATCTCGGCGCCTCGAGCCGGCCCGAGGCCCACCACCCGATCGAAGCGGCGACCACGGCAAGCACGGGATGGACGATGCGGAGGTCGGTGAGGAAATGTGCCTCACCCGATTCCCCGCCACCCGTCCCCGTCTTGGGGAACAACGTGTCGGCGAGGGCAGTCACGGCCCCGGTGGCAGCGAGCAGGACGATTGCCACACCCCCGAGCAATATCCACCGCCACACCTCTTGGTGCGATTTGGTCGACAGCCGCCGACCTCCCGATAACCAGAAGGCCGTAATCGATAACGCGGCCAGTAGAAACAGGGTGTTGACGAGATGTAACGGGACCGCCACCACCCGAGCCAGCGAGGCGTCTTCGGCCACCCACTCGGCAAGGACGATCATCGCCCCGATCAACGCCTCCGCAATGATGGCCGCCAGTGACAGCGCGGCGCCTGTCCGTGCCGGCTCGCCGGCGGGCAGGCCGCGCCACACCCAGACGACGAGGATCGCCACGAGCAACAGGGCGGCCCCGCTCGCAGCGCGATGCATGAACTCGATTGCGGTCGCGCCGGACAGCTCGGGGATCACCACGCCCTGACAGGTCGGCCACGATTGGCCGCACCCTGCACCCGAACCGGTAGCCCGGACCAGGGCACCCAGGAGGATCACCCCGACGTTGAACACGAGGGTGAACCACGCATATCGGGCAATCCGGGTCACGGCGGGAAGGTTAGAAGTCCTTGGGATGACCACGGTCCGGTGCGATAGCCTCGCGCCGCCCATGGAGATCCATCCCGACGTCCTCGCCGCCATAGGCAACACGCCCCTGATCAGGCTGTCGAGGATCCGCCCTCAGGGCAACCTCGTGGCCAAGGTCGAGCACATGAACCCGGGAGGCTCGGTCAAGGAGCGAATCGCCGTGGCGATGATCGATGCGGCCGAGAAAGAAGGGCTCCTGCGGCCAGGCGGCACCATCATCGAGCCGACCTCCGGCAATACAGGTGTAGGACTTGCGCTTGTCGGCGCCGTTCGCGGCTATCGGGTCATCTGCACGGTTCCAGACAAGGTCTCCAAGGAGAAACAGGATCTCCTACGGGCCTATGGAGTCGAAGTCGTGGTGACTCCTACCGATCTCCTCCCCGAGCACCCGGATTCCTACTACGGGGTGGCGCGGAGACTGACCGAGGAAATCGAAGGCGCCTTTCACCCCGACCAATACTCGAACCCGGCCAATCCTCAGGCCCACTACGACACGACCGGCCCGGAGATATGGCAGCAGACCGAGGGAGAAGTCGACGTGCTCGTCGTCGGAGTGGGTACAGGAGGCACCATCAGTGGCGCCGGCCGCTACCTCAAGGAGCAGAAGCCGACGGTCCAAGTGGTCGGCGTCGATCCTGAAGGCTCCATTTTCACCGCGGACAACGAGAACGAGGTCCACCAGTACTCGGTGGAAGGTGTCGGTGAGGACTTCTACCCCAAGACCGTGGACCTGGATCTGATCGACCGCTGGATCAAGGTGAATGATGCCGACTCGTTCACCATGACGAAGAGGTTGGCACGGGAGGAGGGCATCTTGGTCGGTGGGTCCTGCGGCATGGCGGCGCACGGAGCCCAGCAGGTGGCCGAGGAGGACCCGGAGGCGTTGGTGGTGGTGATCCTGCCCGATTCGGGGCGGGGCTATCTCTCCAAGATCTTCAACGAAGATTGGATGGCGGAGCGGGGCTTCGACACCTGAAACAGAAGGGCCCTCGACGGATCGAGGGCCCTTCGTTTGAAGATCAGCTATGGCATTGCTTCGGCGAGTTACGCCGCCACGAATGGACGAGGTTCGCGGTATCCAGAGCCGGGTGGTCCGAGTTTGGAGTCGCCACCTGTCCCGAGGGACGAGCGGCGGCTGCGGTCAGCGCCGCTCAGCGCTCGACCACCTCCAGAGTCCAAAGACTTTCATACAACCTAGGACCACCTCCTTTCTCTGGTGGAGACAGTCTGCCACAACTCGGGCGAATTGGTGAGGGGTTTTCAGACGAGGCCAGGGCCCGATCACGTAGGCCGCCGGAAGACATCCGGGGGGATCGCGTCCTGATCCCGACGCCTCGTCCCCAGACCGGCCAGATACTGGTTGGGGAACGTGTGGCCGTCATACCCGAGGTCGATGGCCGCGTTGAGAGTCCAGTAGGGGTCGACGATGTGGGGACGCGCCAACAGGCAAAGATCCGCCCGCCCGGCGACCAGGATGTTGTGAACGTCGTCGATGCTGGAGACGGCTCCCACCGTCATGGTGGCGATCCCAACCTCGTTGCGAATCCGATCCGAATAAGGGGTCTGATAGAGCCGCCCGTACTCGGGGTCGGCATCGACCGTGGTCTGACCGGTTGACACGTCGATCAGGTCACAGCCCCGCTCTTTCAGCTTCGCCGCGAACGCCACCGCATCGTCACCATCGAACCCTCCGTCGACCCAATCTGTCGCCGAGATCCGCACCGAGATCGGCTTCTCGTCGGGCCATACCTCGCGCACCGCTTCGAATACCTCGAGTGGATATCGCATCCTGTTCTCGGCCGAGCCCCCGTATTGGTCACTCCTCTGATTGGCCAGAGGGGTGAGGAAGCTGGACAGCAGATATCCATGGGCGTAGTGGAGCTCGAGGAGATCGAACCCGGCGTCGCTCCCGAACCGGGCCGAGGCGACATGCTGGTCCCGGACGCGGTCCATATCGGCCCGGGTCATCTCCCGGGGCACCTGGCTATCGGGCCGATAGCGGATCGGGGAAGGTGCCATGATCTCCCAATTGCCCTCGTCCAGGGGCTCGCTGTCCCCTTCCCACATCAACTTGGTCGATCCCTTGCGCCCCGAGTGCCCGATCTGGAGACCGATGCGGGCTTCGGTGTGGATGTGGACGAAGTCGACGATCCGCGTGAAGGCATCCGTCTGCTCCCGGTTCCAAAGACCGGTGCACCGAGGGCTGATCCTGCCCTCGGGAGACACACAGGTCATCTCGGTCATCACCAAACCAGCACCACCTACAGCCCGGCTGCCCAGATGGACCAGGTGCCATTCATTGGGCACCCCCTCGATGGCGCTGTACTGGTCCATCGGCGACACCACGATGCGGTTGGCCAACTCGAGACCGCGCACCCGGAATGGATGGAACATGGGAGGCACGTCGGGCCCGACAGATGTGGGGCATGAGTGCTCTGAGGCTGCGTACCAGGCGTCGACCCGAGCCATGTACCCGGGGTCACGGACCCGCAGATTGTCGTAGGTGATCCGCTGGCTTCGGGTCAGCATGCTGAACACGAACTGCTCAGGGTCGAGGTTCCGGTAGCGATCGGCGCCCTCGAACCAGTTCCGGCTCGCCTTCGCGGCCCGTTGCAGACTCTCGACCTCGGGCCGGCGCATCTGCTCGTAGCGGTCGAAGGCTTGTCCAATGGGTGGCCGGCGAGGAGCAGCCCGGCGAGAGCGATGGCGTCCTCCATGGCCAGCTTGGTGCCTGAGCCCACCGAGAAATGCGCAGTGTGGATGGCGTCGCCGATGCAGCACGACATTGCCGTGGTGCCAGCGCTCACAACTGATCGTGGGGAACTGGAGCCAGCGGGAGTTGTTGCCGAGAAGACCGAGCCCGTCGAGATGAGGGGCGAAGATTTCCTCACTTCGCTGGAGGGCGTAGTCGTCGCTCACACCCGGCGGGAACACTTCATCCTCGGTCTTGTCGAAGCCGAGCGCCGACCAGGTCTCTGGACGCATCTCCACGATGAAGGTGCTGCCGTCGTCGCTGTACGGGTAGATGTGGGCCCACACCATCCCCGAGGGCGTGTCTTCGAAGATGAAGTTGAATTCGTCGAAAACCTTGGGGGTGCCGAACCAGATGTACTTGTTGCGAGCGGGCTCCAGCGACGGCCTCAGGTGAGACTCCAGCTCCCGCCGCACGATGCTGTTGGCACCGTCGGCCCCAACGATCACCCCGACCGATTCGAAGTCCGACAGGCTCTTGACTTCGGTCGAGAAGTGAAGTTCGACGTCGAGCCGGCGGGCACGTTCGGTCAACGTCTCGAGGAGGGCGCGACGGCTTATTGCTGCAAACCCGTGACCGCCAGAGATGACGGCGGCACCTTCGGGATGGTGGGTCTTTATCTCCCCCCAGTGCCGGAACTCCTGTGTCATCGCCCGATGCGAGATCGGGTCTGCCATCTCGAAGTTGTCCAGGGTCTCGTCACTGAAAACGACCCCGAATCCGTACGCGTCCTGGGACGTATTTCGCTCATAGACCGAGACATCGAGCTCCGAGCGCGCCTGTTTGAGGAGGATCGACAAATAGAGACCTGCCGGTCCCCCACCGACGATGGCGACGCCCTTTTCGATGCTCATGTTGGCTGTCGGGCCAACGCTAGGGCGCCGTTAAAGACGCAGAGTGTTGGTGAAGTCCTCCCACCACGAGCCGACCGCCTCGACCGCATTGCTCAACGACCAGAGGAGGAGGATGGCGAGAGCGACAACAAGGACCACCGTGGCCAGGTTACGAACCCGGTACATCTGTCGCTGGCTGTCGTCCTCCATGTAGGACGGCTCGACGACCGGAGGTGTGGGGGAGGTGATCAAATAGGGCTCGGGCGGGCTGACATAAGCAGGCTCGTTGGAAGTTGTCATCTGGGCTGCTCCCACCGTTTCGGACTTCGCCACCGAGTCCGGCGGCAGGGAGAATGTATCAATCGCCGGCTCCGGGTGCTCGATGACCTCGGGCTCCGGCTCCGGTGGAACGTGCTCCTTGACCTCCGCCTCGAGTTCGAAATCGGCATCGAGATCAGGCGCGAGGACCGAGGCTGCAGCCCCAGCGGCAATCACCGGATCCGGGTCGATCCTCTCCTCGATCGGCTCCTCGAGTGGGAGCGGGGCCAGGCTGGCCAGTGACTCCTCGACGGTCGGATGTGTCTCTCCGGCCGGAGTCTCGACCCCGGCCTTATCGAACAACGCGCGTCCGTCGATGTCGAGGATCGCGGACAGTGCAGTGAGCACCGACGGATCGGTGGGTGTCGCCACGTCGCGTTCCCAGCTCCTGATCGAGCTGGCAGATCGACCGACCAACTCTCCCAGCTGAGCCTGGCTCAGGCCGATCTTGGTGCGGCGGTAGCGCACTGTTCTTCCAAATGAGCGCTCAGGCATCCCGGCTCGAATAGTACCGGCACACGCCATTTGCTCGAAGGGGAGTCAACCCCGGATGATCGGAATGCCGGAAGTCCTATGCTCGTTCGGCCACCGTGGAGGCGTCCGGACGCCTGGTGGGTCCCCCGGTCTTCAAAACCGGCGAGGGGTCTGAACGGCCCCTGGCGGGTTCGATTCCCGTCCGCCTCCGCCACCTACCTCCCCTGCAGGGGAGGTGGCCCGAAGGGCCGGAGGGGGATTCTCCGCCCGGCCCGGGTCGATAGAACCATTGATCGAAATGATGCTCGACTTAGCCTTTCTCCCATGGAGATCGCGATAATCGCCCTTGCGGCGATCGGGATCGTGTTCGCCGGAATCGTCCTCAACCAGGCCAAGCCGAAGGTGCGAGCCGAGCGAGTCGCCGGTCATCCGGACACATTCGAGCTGTGGAACGAAGGCCCGGGCAAGGCGGTGATCGTCCGCGCCGATGTGCTTTCCCCGGGCTTCCCCCGGGGGGCGTCGATCAATGACGCCGTCACGGCCATACCGGGTCTGTGGGTGGACGAGCGGATCGTCACGGATCATGGCCCTTGGGCGAAAGGCGCCGCCCTCGAGCCCCTTCGGCGTTTTGAGATCAGACTGCCCGCAGCGACAAGCTTGCGCATCGTCTATCGGGCAGATGGTGCCCTCGGCACCGTGGCAACAGCAACGATGCTCGTCGAGGGCGGTCACTGACCCGTTTCCCGGAGACAAGTGACTTTCGGCCCTCACTCGGGGCACCCACAGCAGTAGGTTTGTCTCAATCCGCCTAGGAAGGTGTCAAACCATGAGAAAGACCGCATCCATCGCCTCGATCGTCCTCGGTGTCCTTCTGGTGATAGGAGGTATCGGCACCTGGGTGGTCGTGAGCAACACACTCGCCGAGCAGAAGATCGTCACCTCCGATGACGCCTGTCTCCCCGGGCGAACCGTGCAAGACCCATTCACCGCCTATTGCCAGGCCGCTGTCATCCAGAAGCACACATTGGAGACCACCGGTGGCCTGACCTATGCCGAATTGGACAGGGAGGACCCGCTGCGAGAGGTGGCGATGAACTCGGCATTCCTCCAGTCATCGCTCTTTACCTCGATCGTGGCCTTCGGTGTCGCCGCCATAGGCGTCGGAATGGGCGTTGTGTTCATCCTGATCGGACTGGGCATCCGGGATGTGGCGGAGCGGACCACCGAGCCACCAGCTCAGGTCTGATCAACCAGCTCGAAGCGGATGAAGGGAGCGGTCTCGACCCACCGATCGAGGGCCGCTCTCGACCGCTCCGGGTCCGAGCCCCAGCTCTCGGTCAGTGCCCGATAGAGAATCCGGCCACGCTCGTCGGGATCGGGCTCTGGCTCACCGCGAACCGAGATGTCGGCATGCGACTCCATGTCTTAGGTGGAGGGTGAACTCCGGGTTGGCCACGATGTTGGCGACCCAATCGCGCTTGAAGCCGGGTCGGCCGGTCAGATAGAACTTCCCGTCGAACTGGTGGAAATAGATCTCGATTCGGCGGGGCAATCCGGACTTCCGACCGATCGTCGTGATGTCCACAGTGCCACCTCGCTCGAGAGCTTCCCTGACCGCGGTGTCCATTGCCCGCACCAACCCGGACGCGGTCCGCCTTGTTCCCGGGCGGTAGCTTGCGTCACACATGGGCCAACTGATCGAGGTCGAGGCCAGTCCGATGGGCACGGTCGCCCTGTTCTCCACCGATCGCTCGCTGACCGGCCAGGACGGGGTCGAGATTCTCACCTGGGGCCCTGGACGGTGCTGACCCGCCCCATGAGCTCGCCCGACGCCTCTTCGACGCCGATCAACTCATCGATCACGTCCATGTCCTCTCCAACACCGTCTCGGTCCGGCGACGCGAGAACTGGGACGACGAGGCGATAGGCCGGGCCTCAAAGATAATCGCCAATCTCTTCATCCACTACGTCACGCTGCCCGGCCGCGCAGAGGCCGACGAGTTCGAGGCGCTCAGAGTCGCCAACTACAACGCGACTCTGAGCCACATCAGGGCCCACAACGAGGACCTGTGGGTGATGCGGGTCACCCCCGACGAGCCGATCGACCCGTTTCTCCCCGGTCAGTACACGACGCTGGCCCTGGGTTACTGGGAGCCGAGGGCCGACGAGGCCCACGACAATCTGAAGCCCGATCAGGACCAGAAGATGGCGCGCCGGTCATATTCGGTCTCGAGCTCGATGATCGACGAGGCGGGCGAGCTCCTCCCGCCCCACATCCCGGATGTCGAGTTCTACATCGTGAAGGTCAAGCCCGGCCAGGAGGAGATTCCCGCCCTCACTCCCCGCCTGTTCCTCAAGGGCGAGGGCGACCGTCTCTACATGGGCCGCAAGTTCACGGGGCACTACACCCTCGAGGGAGTGAAGCCCGATGACAACATCGTGTTTCTCAGCACCGGCACGGGCGAGGCACCGCAGAATGCGATGATCGCCGAATTGCTACGTCGGGAGCACACGGGCCGCATCCTCGATGTCGTGTGCGTCCGCTATTGGTCCGACCTCGCCTACACCGAGCAGCACGCGGTCCTCGTCGACCGCTATCCGTCATACCGATACGTCACGATCACCACCAGGGAGCCGGAGAACGAGGGGAAGAAGGTCTACATCCAGGATCTGATTGCCTCAGGTCGGATAGAGGAGGAGTTGGGCGCCCCCCTAGACCCCGCCCAGACCCACGTCTTCCTATGCGGGAACCCGGCGATGATCGGGCTGCCGAAGTGGACCGACGAAGCGGTGGTCTTCCCCGAAACGCTGGGCGTCTGCCAACAACTCTCCGAGAAGGGCTTCTCCATCGATCACCGCAAGGACCGGGGCAACGTTCACTACGAGGAGTATTGGACGGAGCGCTGAGGCGTTGCGGTGACGGAGGGCGTGCGTTCCATCTGCCGGGAGCGGGGTTCGATTCCAGTTGGGCGGAGAGCGCCACGTCCCGACAGCTATCTGCCTAACGCATCAGTGATCGTGCGAATCGAGGTCGACGTCCTTCTTGACGTATTCGGTGTGCTCCTCTTTGGTGGTAGCGGTGGCCGTCACCAAGGTCAACACCACTCCTAATGCGCCAACCACCATCAAGATGTATCCGATCGTATTGAGATTGAAACCTTCCGCTTCCACCGACACGGCGAAAGCCAAAACGGCACCCACTGCGATGAGGAAGAGGGAACCTCCGAACCTGACATTCCTATTCATTTTCTCTCCTTCGTGACTCGTTGGTCGTCCGCGGCTTCTGTGGCTTGGTCCGCTCTCGAAGTCCAAGACGAAGCCATAGAACCTTTGGACAGCGAATATCTACCCGTGGCTGGCAAACGGGAAACGGCACGATTGGTCTGCAGCAGGAAAGTCGAGCGCCTTCCCGGAGGACGACTCCACTGCTGAGCGCTTCCACCAGGGCACAACGTGGTCGCCAGGAAAAATTTCGCGCTCCGGTTGGGGGCGGCAAAGCCCGGGGATAGTGGTCCCAATTGAAGGAGTGCGGCTCCCAAGGAGTGCGAGTGCTCCTCACAAAGAACGACGAATCCCCCTGGTTTTGGAGGAGGTCACTCAGCTCGTAAAAGTCGCCGAGCGGCAGGTCTCGGTTTGTCAGCCCTACATCCTGGGTAGAGGTGGCCACCAAATTGGGAGGACAAAACCAATGGCGACAATCCTTTGGATTCTGGCGGTGATCTTGGTGATCGCGGGCATCGCGGCCATCTTTCGGGGTCAAGTTTTGTGGGGGATCGTGCTAATCGTGGTTGGTCTGATAGTTGGGCCGGGCGGCGTTAGCGTCTTCACCTAAGGTCCGCAACAACAGAGTTGGTGTGGAGCGCCTTTCTCGCCATGCAATGCCGAATGACCACGAACGGTTGCTCTTTGTATCGGAAGGTGGGCCACCACGGGAGCGGGGTTTCCCTTGCCTCCTACCTTCATGGGCTCCACCTAGCGACGAAGGCGTATACCACCAGGAGGCGTCCGGAGCGACCGCTGAGACGCACCGGCCGCGGGATCGAGCAGGATTCGAGAAGCGCCTGCGGCGCATCGCCCGTAGTTTCAACAGTGACTCATACAGGAGGTCAAGCGATGAGTACCACGACGAAGTCGGGTTCGGGAGGTTTCTCGGAGGCGGAGCGTGCAGCCATGAAGGCGCGCGCCCAGGAACTGAAAGCGCAGGGCCGCAGCGGTCAGAAGAAGGCTGACAACGAACAGGCCGTGCTCGACACGATCGCCGATATGCCTGATGCCGACCGAACGCTCGCAGAACGCATCCACGCACTGGTCGGCGCGAACGCACCGGCTCTTCTCCCCAGGACCTGGTACGGGATGCCTGCATACGCGAAGGAAGACGGCAAGCTCGTCTGCTTCTTCAAGGCCGCGTCCAAGTTCGACGGCCGCTACGCGATGTTGGGATTCGAAGATGAGGCCGCGCTCGACGACGGCTCGATGTGGCCGATCGTGTTTGCCATCGTCGAATGGACGCCGGCGGTCGAGAAGAAGCTCGTGACACTCGTCAAGACCGCGGTCTCCTGAGCGTCGCTACGACCCGGCCCGCTCCCGGCGCTGGGCCTCGGCTACGGCGATGGCGGTCATGTTGACGACGTCGTTGACGGAGGCGTCGCGCTGCATGACGTGGACCGTCTTGGACAGCCCGCTGAGGATGGGCCCGATCACCTCGGCGTCGCCGAGCCTGTTGAGCAGCTTGTAGGAGGCGTTGGCGGCGGTCAGGTTTGGGAACACGAGGACGTTGGCCGCCCGGCTCAAGGCCCCTCTGGGACGTCTATCGGCCAAGAGCTCAGGTATCACCGCGGTGTCCGCCTGCATCTCGCCGTCGACGGGGATGTCCGGTCGGGCCAAGCGGAAGAGCTCCACCGCACGGCGGACCCGGGCCGGCTCGCTGCCACCGGCCGACCCGAAGTCGGAGTAACTGATGAATGCGACACGGGGGCTCCGGGCGAAGTCCTCTTCGGCCGTCGTGGTTGCAGCGAGTGCGATCTCGGCCAGCTGCTCGGCGGTCGGCTCGATATTTACCGCACAATCCGTGAAGAAGTAGGCAGTCCCCCTGACCACGACGAGATACACGGAGCTGACGATGGACCGACCCTCCTCCACCTGGAGCACCTGCAGAGCGGGCCTTATCGTTTCGGGGTAATAACTGCTGAGCCCGCCGATGACTGCATCGGCCGCCCCTTCCCGCACCATGAGGCACGCGTACATGGCGGGGTCCTCGGTCTGCCTCCTCGCATCCTGGAGTGACAGGCCCTTGTGCCGGCGAAGCTGTTCGAGGGTGAGCGCATACCGATCCCGCTCCCCCTCTTCCCGTAGGTAATCGATCACGTCGATCCCATCGATGGAGATGCCCGCCTCCTCCGCCATGCCATTGATCCGCCCGGCATCACCGAGGAGCACGACGTTGCCGATCCCCTCATCAGTCACCCTCCGGGCCGCCCGGATCATGCGCACATCTTCGGCATGCGGGTAGACGATCTTCTTCGGCTGCTCCATCGCCCTGGTGGTGATGGCGTTGATCAACCCGTGGGAGGCGTTGAACCTGGTCTGGAGCTGGGAGATGTACTCGTCGAAATCTTCGATCGGCGCCCGGGCCAGACCCTCCTCCATGGCCGCCTTGGCCACCGCCGGCGCGACCCGCCAAAGCACTCGAGGGTCGAACGGCTTGGGGATGAGGTACTCAGGGCCGAACTGGAGCCGGTCCAAGTCGTAGGCGCGAAGCACCGAATCGGGCACGGGCTCCTTGGCCAGCTCGGCGAGGGCACGCACTGCGGCAATCTTCATCCCCTCCGAGACGCCCCGTGCCCTCACGTCGAGAGCGCCCCGGAAGATGAAGGGAAAGCCGAGGACGTTGTTCACCTGGTTCGGGTAGTCACTGCGCCCGGTGGCCATCACCACATCCGGCCTTGCCGCCAATGCGTCCGCGTAGCTGATCTCGGGATCGGGGTTGGCCAGCGCGAAGACGATCGGCCGCTCGGCCATCGTCTGGACCATCTCCTTGGTCACGGTCCCGGCGATGGAGACTCCGATGAACGCATCTGCGCCGACGAGGGCATCCTCGAGCGTTCGGGCACTCGTCTCTACCGCGAATTCTCTCTTGATGTCGTTGAGGTCGTCGCGTCCGTTGTGGATAACGCCGATCGAGTCGACCATGAGGATGTTCTCCGGGCTCATGCCGAGCTCGATGAAGAACCTCGCTGAAGCGATGCCGGCGGCTCCCGCCCCGGCGAAGACCACCTTCACACGGGAGATGTCCCGCCCCGTCAGCTCGAGAGCGTTGAGGAAGGCCGCCCCACCGATGATGGCGGTCCCGTGCTGGTCGTCGTGGAACACGGGGATGTCGAGCCGATCACGCAGGGTCTGCTCGATTTCGAAGCACTCCGGCGCTTTGATGTCCTCGAGATTGATGCCGCCGACCGTTGGGGCCAGCATCTCGCAGAATCTGATCACGTCTTCCGGCTCGGTGGCGTCGATCTCCAGGTCGAACACGTCGATATCGGCGAAGCGCTTGAACAACACGCTTTTGCCTTCCATCACCGGCTTGCTGGCCAGTGGACCGATGTTGCCCAGACCGAGCACCGCAGTCCCGTTGGACACCACAGCGACCAGGTTTCCCCTGTTGGTGAACCGAAACGCGGCATCAGCATCCTCGGCGATGACGAGGCAGGGCTCGGCCACGCCTGGCGTGTAGGCGAGGCTCAGATCGGCCTGGGTCGCCGTGGGCTTGGTCGACCGGATTGCCGTCTTGCCCGGGGTGGGCTTCTCGTGGTACTCCAGGGCCTCGGAGAAAGTGGGTTTGCGGGCCATCTGAGCCCCGAGCCTATCTGCCAGGAGGGATCGGCGACACAGCCGCCCATGGGCCGGGAGTTCCCCTTGACCCCTGCACATGCGAGAATTGCAGGGAGAGATGATGACTTCGAACCTTCCTATCTACCACGACAACGGCTACAAGGTCATGGCCGGCTGGAGGGTGGGTCACGCCCCGGAGGAGTCCACCACCCGCTCGGGGCTCCTCGTTCCTATCGGCACGAAGGACGGAAACGACGCACTCACCCTCGTCGACGTGAGGACGGGCCAGCGCTTCTGGGCGGTGCCTACCGGAGCATGGCGGTTCATCTGGCCGGCCACGGGGAAGCCGGTCATCGCGGTGCGTGAGTCCCAGATCATCGCCGAGGAGGAAGTCGATCATGTCGGAGATGAGGGTCAGTACCTCTGAGCGGCGTTAATCCCCCGCCATCGCGCGGTCCAACCCGCGAACATCCTGCTCTCCGAGCATCATGACCCAAGAACACGCCTCCAGACGCCGTCGTCGCCTCACCGCGACGATCACCGATCTCGAAGTCGCCATACAGCGGGCCTTCCTGGTCGGCGTCGAGCTGCCCGGAATGACCACCGTCGATTCCGAGCGCAGCCTGGAGGAGCTCGCCTTGCTCACCGACACCGCCGGATCCGAGCCGGTGGATCAGGAACTGGTGCGCCGCACACGGATCGACCCCGCCACCTACATCGGGTCTGGCAAGGCCGAGGAGATCGCCACTCTTACCAACGCTCTCGACATCGATGTGGTCGTGTTCGACAACCAGCTGACCCCGGCGCAACAGCGCAATCTCCAGAAGCTCTTCGGCTGCGACGTGGTGGATCGGGAAGGCCTCATCCTCGACATCTTCGCCCAGCACGCCCACACCAAGGTCGGTGCCCTCCAGGTGGAGCTGGCGATGAACCGGTACAACCTGCCCCGACTTCGAGGTCGAGGAACAAGTCTCTCCCAACAGGGTGCCGGGGTGCTCGCCCGCGGTCCCGGCGAGACGAAGCTCGAGACGGATCGACGGCGAATCCTCGAGCGCAACTCGAAGCTCGAACGCGAGTTGAAGGAGACGGTGAAGCATCGGGCTACCCAGCGCAAGGCGAGGAAGAGATCCGATATCGCCCAGATATCCATCGTCGGATACACCAACGCCGGTAAATCCACCCTTCTCAATGCTGTCACCAACGCCGACGTGCTGGTCGAGGACAGGCTCTTCGCCACCCTCGACCCCACCGTGCGGAGGCTCGAGCTGACCGACCAGCAGACCGTGCTCTTGGCCGACACGGTTGGCTTCGTGCGGCGTCTCCCTCATCACCTGGTCGAGGCATTCCGGTCGACCCTGTCCGAGGTGGCCGAGGCCGACCTCCTGCTCCACGTGGTGGATGGAACCGATCCGGACCCCGCCGGACAGATCGCGGCGGTTCGCGAGGTGTTGCTGGAGATCGGAGCGGCCGAGATCCCGGAGCTGACGGTCATCAACAAGAGCGACATGATGGGTGAGCAAGCACTGAACCGCCTGACCAATCTCTATCCGGATGCCGTGTTCATCTCGGCCCTAAAGGGGGTCGGGCTCGAGGAGTTGCTGGAACGGATCGGCTCACTGGTTGAGCGGGCCACGGTCACCCTCACCCTCGAGATCCCCTACGCCCGGGGTGATCTGGTGGCCGCCGTCCATCGGGTGGGAGAGGTGATCGAGGAAAAGCACGACGACAACGGCATGATCCTCGAGGTGCGGGTCCCCGAGACAGCACGCGCTCAATTCGCACCCTTCAGTCGTTGATATTCAGTCGCTGAAGGCGAGGGCAGCGGCGCCGACGATCCCGGCGTTGTTGGCCAGAGCCGCTTTGGTCGTCTTGACGTCGTCGAAGGTGACGTGCGAGGCGAACTCATCCCAGAACTTGGAGATTCCCCCTCCGATGACGATCAGGTCAGGGGTGAACACCTCATTGGCCAGGATTATGAACTCGCGGGCTCGCTCACCCCATTCGTCCCAGCTCAGACCTTCCGCCCGCCTCGATTTCGCCGAGTAGCGCTGCTCCGCAGGCCGCACCCCGGCTAGCTCGAGCTGGCCCAACTCGATGTTGGGCAGGACCTTCCCGTCGACGATCAGGGCACTTCCGATCCCCGTCCCGAAGGTGAGCACGAGGACCTTCCCGTTCACGCCCTTGGCAGCTCCGTATCGAACTTCGGCCAGGCCTGCGGCATCGGCGTCGTTGATCATGATGATATCCCGCCCGATGGTTGTCTCGAAGAGCTCCAGTGCGTTCACACCGATCCACGACTTGTCGATGTTGTTGGCGGTGGCCACCCAACCCTGACGAATCACCGAGGGAAAGCCGAGACCGAGGCGCCCGGGGGCGTCTAGTTGGTCCACCAGCTCTTTGACCGCGGCAGCAACGGCGTTCGGCGTGGACGGCTCGGGGGTGTCCACCCGAAGGCGGCCACTCACGAGCTCACCGGCCTCCACGTCGACCACCCCGGCCTTCACGCCGGACCCACCTACGTCGACGCCGATCCTGGTTGTCACGGCGGGCGAGACTAGTGGGGTGCCAAATCGAACCATTACTCTCGGATTCCGATGAGTGGCCAGGCCGATATCGCGGTAGCGGGTCTCGGGGTGATGGGAGCAAACCTCGCCCTGAATCTGGCCGACAAGGGACACCTGGTCGCCGCCTACAACCGGACCACCTCGGTCACCGACGAGTTCATGGCAGGCGAGGCCAGGGATCTGGGCGTTCTCCCAGCAACCTCGATAGAAGAGATGGTGGGGATGTTGAGCCGGCCGCGCGTGGTCCTCATCATGGTCACGGCGGGCAAGCCGGTCGACGCGGTGATCGACAGCCTTCTCGATCACCTGGAAGATGGCGACATCATCATCGACGGTGGGAACTCGCTGTACTCCGATACCGACCGACGCCAGGCCTTTGTCGAATCACGGGGCCTCCTCTACCTCGGGATAGGCGTGTCCGGTGGTGAGGAAGGTGCGCGTCACGGGCCGTCGATCATGCCTGGGGGGAGCAGGAAGGCATGGGAACACGTCGAGCCCATGCTCAAGTCGATCGCCGCCAAAGCTCCCGACGGCAAGCCGTGCTGTGAGTGGATCGGCACCGGTGGGGCCGGCCATTTCGTCAAAATGGTCCACAACGGCATCGAATACGGTGACATGCAGGTCATCGCGGAGGCCTACGACCTGATGCGACGGGGCTTGGGAATGAGCCCTGCCGAGATGTCCAAGGTCTTCGCCCGTTGGGACGAAGGCCGGCTTCGCTCCTACCTCATCGAGATCACCAGCGACATCCTGGCCACAGAGCTGGACGGTCAGCCGATCGTCGACGTGATCCTCGATGCCGCGGGGCAGAAGGGCACCGGCAAATGGACGGTCATCTCATCGTTGGACCTCGGCCAGCCGACGACACTCGTGGCCGAGGCGGTCTACGCCCGGATCGTCAGCTCCGACCCCGACGCCCGCAAACGGGCAGCCGCCATCTATGCCAATGGCCTCGGCGCGCTCGGAGCAGTGACGCCCGACGATGTTGAGAGCGCCCTCTACGCCTCGAAGATCATCTCCTATGCCCAGGGGTTCCGACTGATGCGAGCGGCCTCCGACGAATACGGCTGGGATCTCGACCTGGCGACGATCGCCTCGATCTGGCGGGCGGGATGCATCATCCGGGCGGTGTTCCTTGAGGACATCACCGCTGCCTTCCTGCGCGATCCATCACTTCCCGACATGATCGAGGACGACTTCTTCTCGGGTGCCCTCGAGCATGCCGGAGCGTCATGGCGCGGGGTGGTGGCCGGTGCGGCGATGTCTGGCATCCCGGCTCCTGCTTACTCCAGCGCCTTGTCCTACTTCGACGGGATGAGGTCGGAGCGTCTACCGGCCAACCTGATTCAGGCGCAGAGGGACTTCTTCGGGGCTCACACCTTCGAACGCTCGGATAGCCCCAGAGGCGAGTTCTTCCACCACAACTGGTAGGGCGGCGGCAGCCCCGGCCGACCGGCGTCTGTTTGGCCGAGGCTGCGAAGACGCGTGGTAGTCGAATTCGCGGCCGTGAGGGTTGGCCTCGGCCAAAATCGGCCGGCAATTAAAGCGGCGGGGTTCCGGGTACTGCGATTCGCTCTCCGGTGTCGAAACCCGGATCGGCTTCGTCGGCTTCTTCGACGTGTTGGCGCCGGATCCCCATGGTGAACAGGATCGCGTCCAGGTAGGGGACCGTGATCGCCGTGTCCGCTTTCTCCTTGACGACGGGCTTCGCATTGAAGGCGATACCAAGCCCCGCCGTGGCCAACATGTCGAGGTCGTTGGCGCCGTCGCCCACCGCCACAACCTGTGACAGGGGGATGCCTTCAGCCTCGGCGATTGTCTTGAGAAAGGCGGCCTTGCGCGGGCCATCGACGATCTCCCCGGCGAGCTGGCCGGTGAGGAACCCGTCCTTCATCTCGAGGGTGTTGGAGAGCGAGTAATCGATGCCGAGATCGGAGGCGAGGACATCGGTGAACCGCGTGAAGCCGGCCGAAACGATGGCCGTGACCAAGCCGAGCCGCTTCAGAGTGCGGATGAAGGTCCGCGCCCCGCTGGTGAGAGTGATGTTCTCGTGGACCCTGGTGATGGCCGTCTGGTCGAGGCCTTTGAGCAGGCCGACCCGCTCGCGCAACGACTCCTCGAAGTCGATCGACCCGTTCAGGGCGAGACTGGTGAGGTCGGCGCACCGCTCCTCGGCCCCCGCCTCCCTGGCGAGGAGATTGATGACTTCCTCCTGGATCAGCGTCGAGTCGACGTCCATGATCACCATCCGCTTGCCGCGACGCTCCAGACCGTCGCGCTGGATCGCGATGTCGATTGGGCGCTCGGCGGCCGCTCGAACCAGGTTCTCCCTCATCCGGTCCAGGTTCCCGTTGCCGACGAGGAGCTCATAGCTCACCACCGGGTAGCGGGACAGTCGGTAGATGCGGTCGATGTTCCCTCCGGCGTCGGCGATTGCCGCCGCCACCGATCCGAAGTCTTCCGGGCCCACTCCCATGCCGATCACTGTCACCACCGACATCGGGCGGGTGGGGGTCGGGGTGTCGTCGACCTTCTCGAACTCGACATTGAGCCCACGCTCCCAACCGAAGAAGAGAAGGTCTCTGATCGTGGCCCGCTCGCCGGAGACACCGATCAGCACGTTCAGGGTGAGCCGGCCACGGACCACTATCTGCTCGACGTCATAGATCTCGACCTCGGCCTCGGCCAGCACCGCCATCAGACCGGCCGAGATCCCCGGCCCATCTGGTCCATGGACCGCGACAAGGATCGTCGAGTGTTCAGTCACAGGCCCTCAGGGTAAAGGCCTCGATGCCTTGCACAATGTCAGGCCGTTACCATCGGCCGCGTCCACAGTTCATGGGGAGGCTTCCAATTGTCTGAGTACCCGTTCCGGTTGCCCCGGACCGCGATCCCTGTCCACTACGACCTCCGCCTCGAGCCGGATCTGGGCACCTTCACCTTCGACGGAGAGGTCTCTATTCGGATCGGCATCACGGAGACCCTCAATGAGATAGTCCTCAATGTCGCCGAGATCGACATCAAGACCACGACGCTCAGTGGAGAGGACGGAGAGACCGCGGTCACCGGGGTCACTTACGACAACGAGTACTCCAGGGCCACGTTGACGCTGGAGCACCCCGTGGCCCCCGGCACATACACCCTCGGCATCACCTACACAGGGATCATCAACGACCAGCTCCGTGGGCTCTATCGGTCGATCTACCGCGACGAGGACGGGACCGAGCACGTCATCGCCACTTCGCAGTGCCAGGCCACCGACGCCCGCCGCGTTCTCCCATGCTGGGACGAGCCGGACTTGAAGGCAACGTTCAAGACCACGATGGTCGTCGCGGAGGGGATGGAGGCCTTCTCGAATGGCGCCGAGATCTCCAGGACCACTCTCGACGACGGCAAGGTCCGCTTCGAGTTCACCGAGACGATGAAGATGTCCACCTACTTGCTGGCCTTCATCGTGGGTCCCTTCGAGGCGACCGACCCTGTTTCGAGCAAGGACACGGCGATACGGATCATCGTTCCCAAAGGAAACCTCCACCTCACCGCTCTCGCCCTGGAGAACGCCGTCTTCTGTTTCGAGTACCTCTCCGATTACTACGGGATCCCATACCCGGAGCAGAAGCTGGACCACATCGCCATCCCCGACTTCGCCGCCGGTGCCATGGAGAACGTCGGGCTGATCACGTATCGGGACGCCTATCTCATGCTCGACGAGGCGAAGGCGAGCCAGAGTGAGCTTCAGGCCTGCCTCGACGTGATCGGGCACGAGATCGCCCATCAGTGGTTCGGCAACCTGGTCACCATGCGGTGGTGGGAGGGCGCCTGGCTCAACGAGGCGTTCGCCAGCTTCATGGAGCTGAAGGCCACGGATTCCAGGAAGCCGGACTGGAAGCGGTGGCTGGCCTTTGCCAACCTCGAGGTGCCATGGGCGATGGGCACCGACCAGCTGGCGACGACCCGGCCCATCGAGTTCGAGGTCAACTCGCCGGCCGAAGTCGACGAGATGTTCGACTCCATCACCTATGGCAAGGGCTCGGCCGTCTTGAGGATGATCGAGCAATTCATCGGCGAAGAGGAGTTCCGCACCGGGGTTGGCAACTATCTGCGCAAGCACGAGTACGCCAACACGGTCACAAGCGACCTCTGGGAAGGGCTGGACGGCGCAGCCGACTGGCCGGTCGGCGAGATCATGGACACCTGGGTCAACCAGAAGGGTTTCCCTCAGATCGATGTCAGGGTCGTGCCGGAGGGAATCCATCTCAGCCAGCGCCGCTTCCTGGCCATACCGGACGAGACCGACATGACGATCTGGGACGTCCCCATCCAACTGCGCGGTGTCGTAGACGGTGAGCCCTTCGAGACGAAGGTCCTCCTCACCGACGACGAGACGGTGGTCCCGATCGAGGGCCCGTTCGACTTCGTGGTCGCCAACGCCGGTGGTCATGGGTTCTACCGGACCCGTTACTCCGACGAGCTGTTCACCGGACTCCTTGGCCACCTCGACACTCTCGGCGATATCGAACGACACAGCCTCGTCTCGGATACGTGGGCAATGGTTCGTTCGGCTCAAGTGCCGGCGTCCGCCTTCCTCGACCTGGTCGGCAAGTTTGGCCAGGAGACCGAGCACGCCGTGTGGTCGGTGATCATCGGCGGGCTCCGGTCACTGGAGCATCACGCTCTGGAAGAGCAGACCCGTCCCGCGTTCGAGACGTTCGTCCGCGATCTGGTCGGACCCGTCCTCGACCGTCTCGGTTGGGAGGGGTCAGGCGACGAGAGCGACCTCACCCGGAAGCTGCGGGGCGACCTGATCGCAGCCCTGGGCATCCTGGGTGACGAGCCCTCCACCGTCGAAAAGGCGCGGGAGCTCGCCGGCGACGTCCTCGAGGGCGCCCAATTCGATCCCGAAGTGTGCACCGCCGCCCTGTCGGTCTACTCGCACCACGGAGGGGCCGAGGAATACGAGGCGCTATGGGCCGCCTATCACAAGACCAACGCCCCGGCCGAGAAGGTCCGTTATCTCCGCTCCGTTGCCGGGGTCGAGGTGGAGGAACTGGCGCTGTCGACCATGGAGAAGATCGTCAGCGGCGACATCAGGACCCAGGACGGGTTCTGGGTCTTCGCCCGCCTCCTGTCGGGCGAAGCCGGGCCCACCGTGTGGCAAGACGCCCGGAGCCGGTGGGACGAGGTGCTGGGGGTGATGCCAGGCATGACCAGGAGACGGGTGGTGGAGGGTCTACCCGCCCTCTCCCAGCCAGAGGTCGCAGCCGACGTGAAAAGCTTCTTCGCCGAGCACCCCATCCCCGAGGCTGCCCGCTTCCTCACCCAGAATCTCGAGCTCCTCGACACCAATGTCCTACTCCGCGAACGGGAGACTCCAGTGGTCACCGAGTACTTCCGGGATACACCAACTTCCTGACAAACGAGCGCACGGCTTCGCTGACCGATGAGTCTGGGCGGCCGCGCCAGTCCAAGAACTGAACGGCGAAACGGAGTACGTCATGACACCCGGCGGCACACCTGGGAACACCGAGACCTTCGACATGGTCCTGACACGCACCTTCGACGCGCCCGTGGGCGAGGTGTGGAAGGCATGGACAGAAGGCGACTACATCCGCGAGTGGTGGGGACCGAGTGGGTTCACCGCTCCGGTCGCCGAGATGGACGTGCGCGAGGGAGGGGCGTCTTTGGTGGCGATGCGAGCTCCCGACGAGATGGGTGGGTTCGAGCATTTCAACACCTGGAGTTACCAGAAGGTCGCGCCGGAGGAACGTTTGGAGTTCACGTCGCGATTCGCAGACCAGGACGGGAACGCGATCGATCCCGCTTCGGTCGGCATCCCTCCTGGCATTCCGATAGAAGTGCCCCACGTCTTGACCTTCGCATCGAGATCGGACGGCAGGACCGACTTCACCGTGACCGAATACGGATACACCTCTCCCGACGTGGTCGAGCTGTCGCGGGCAGGCATGGACCAGTGCCTCGACAAGTTGGCCGCTCTGCTCGCCCAGACTCCTCCACCAACTGACATATGAAAGAGGCCCCGGCTAGGCCGGGACCCTTTCGCAGAACGTCAAACCGCTGACTACTTCAGCTCGACACTGGCGCCGGCGGCCTCGAGGACCTCCTTGGCCTTGTCCGCGGTCTCCTTGTCGACGGCCTCGAGCACATTGGCCGGGGCGCCGTCGACGAGATCCTTGGCCTCCTTGAGACCGAGACTGGTCAGGCTACGAACCTCTTTGATGACCTGGATCTTCTGAGCGCCGGCGGCGGTGAGGACGACGTCGAACTCGTCCTGTTCTTCGGCGGCGACAGCCGCACCACCGTCGCCACCTGCGGCGGGGGCGGCAGCAACCGCAACCGGGGCGGCGGCAGTCACTTCGAACTTCTCCTCGAAGGCATCGAGGAACTCCTTGAGCTCGAGGACGGTCATGCCCTCGAAGGTTGCGATCAGCTCATCGGTGCTGAGCTTGGTCTTGGTGGCCATTTCTCACTCCTCCTCGGCCGAGACGGCCGTTTCGGTTTCAACGGGCTCATCCGCGGGCAGGGTGGCAGTCGATTCGCCTCCTGCCGGTGCGAGCTCGCCCGACTCTTTCTTCTCCAGAAGCTGTTGGAACATCGTTGCGGCGCTTCGATTGAATGACGCAAACAACCCGGCCGCCTGTATGAGCGGGGCCTTGGCGGCGCCTGCGATCTTCGCCAGCAAGATCTCGCGGGGCTCGATCTCGGCCAGCCGCGAGACTTCCTCCGGGCCGAGGATGGACCCCGAGAGCACGCCAGCCTTCAGGATGAAGACCTCATGCGACCTCGAGAAGTCCTTGAGGGCCTTCGCCGTGGCCACAGGGTCGCTCTTGGCGAATGCGAGCGCAGTCGGCCCGAGCAGATGCTCGTCGAGACCGGTGATCCCTGCGTCGTCAGCGGCAAGCCTGGCCAAAGTCATCTTCACGACCTTGTACTCGGCGCCACTGGCACGCAGGCTCGCCCGCAATTCCTGGACCGCTTTCACGGACAGGCCGCGGTACTCGGTCAGGAAGACCGCTTCGGATCCCTCGAGGCTCTCTTTGATTTCGGCAACAGCCTGGACCTTTTCTGGTCTTGGCATTCGCTCCTCCGGTCGGTAGACAACAAAACCCCTCGGTATCAGACGAGGGGCTCACGAGGAGCGACCTGCGTTGGCGGGAGAATCCCATTGAGCCCGAGGGCACCGACGGTCTGGGGCCGAGGTATTGGAGTTGCGGGGCGAATTGTACCGGGCGACCGGCGCTCGGCAACTCCGAGGTTTGTGACAGGCGGCCGGGAGCCGATCGGTGGGTAGGGTGGCCCGATGCCCGATTCAACGAGTGGCTACGCCCCGTCCGGGGATGCTCGCATCGCCTACGAGACGGCCGGGGAAGGACAGCCGGTCCTCTTCATCCATGCGGGCATCGCCGACCGGAGGATGTGGCGTTCTCAGCTCACCGAGGTCCCGCCAGGCTTCCGTTATGTGAGCCTCGATCTCCGAGGCCACGGGGCCACGGCCCTCACCGAGGCGCGATTCTCCAACCACGAGGACGTCCTGGCGGTGATGGACCATCTCGACATCGACAGCGCGGTGGTAGTCGGGTGTTCGATGGGCGGAGGGACTGCCTTCGACGTCGCCCTGGTCGCTCCCGATCGGGTCTCCGGTCTCGTGGTGATCGGAACCGGCGCGCCCGGTTTCGACGTCGACGAATACGAGTCTCCACAGTGGCCCGAGGTGCTGAAGGCGTACGAGGCCGGCGACATGGCCCGCGTTGCGGAGTTGGACGCGGAGATCTGGGTCATCGGGTATGGGCGGAGCCGGGACGAGGTCGACCCGGACGTCATGGACACGATGATCGAGATGGACCTGGTGATCCTCCCCATGGAGGATCGCCGGGACGAGCTACTCATCCCTCTCGACCCGCCCCGGGCCGAGAGGTGGAACGAGATCGCGACTCCGACATTGGTCATGGTCGGCGAGCACGATCTGCCAAATTGCCGTCAATCGGCAGAGCTGCTGGCCAATGCCCTCAGTGATCATGATCCGATCGTGGTTCCCCGCGCCGCGCATCTGCCGAGCATGGAGCAGCCGGAGGAGTTCAACCGCGCCCTGGTCGGCTTCCTACAGGGCCTCTCTGTCTGATCGCGGCCATGAATGGCGCCACAAACCCGAAGTACGCCCCCACCTTCCAGATTCTCCCTGGACACCCCCAACGGGTCGCGCGACACTATTGACATTGAGAACAGGGGGTCTCCGTGTGACCGGGTGGGTTCCCTGACCGCCCCCACCCGCTCTTCGGACCCCAAATAACTGAGGGTCGCGTAACCGACAGTTGAGACCAGCCCCTACCCTGGTCCACAGACGAGTCGTCGGAAGCGTGCGGACGGTGGACCTGGCAGCCGAAGCCCTCTAAGCCCACGGGATCCCGAAGCGCGGAGATCCCCCCTGTTTGATAAGAAAGGCCCCCGCTCAAGCGGGGGCCTTTCTTATGAGTGGTGGGTTGTGCGTGGTGGCTCAACCGGCCGCTTTCGCAAAGTCCTCGAGGCTTCCCACATCGACCTTGACCCCAGGGCCCATGGTCGACGACAGCGTCATCTGCTTGAGGTACCGACCCTTGGATGCCGCCGGCTTGGCTCTGAGCAACTCTGAGGAGAGGGCGGCGAGGTTGGACGTCAACTGGTCGACGCCAAACGAGACCTTGCCCACCGGGACATGGACATTCCCGTAGCGGTCGTTGCGATACTCGATGCGACCTGCTTTGAACTCGGAAACGGCCTTGGACACATCCGGCGTGACCGTCCCGGCCTTCGGGTTGGGCATGAGACCCCGCGGTCCGAGGATCTTCCCCAGCTTGCCGACCTCGGCCATCATGTCTGGGGTAGCGATGGCGACATCGAAATCGAGCTCACCGCCGGCCTGGAGCTTCTCCACGAGCTCTTTGCCCCCGACGATGTCGGCCCCAGCCTCGGTAGCCTCTTTTTCGCGGTCCGACGGGGCGAAGACCGCCACCCTCACATCCTTGCCTGTCCCGTGAGGGTAGCGAGACCGTGCCACGGACGAGTTGGTCTGCCTTCTTGGGATCGATCCCCAGCCCGAACACCGCTTCGACCGTCTCGTCGAATTTGGCGGGAGCCAGCGTCTTCACCAGCTCGAGGGCCTCTTCCGGCCCGTAAGGGGTCTGCTTGTCGTACCGCATTGCGGCCTCGCGGTACTTCTTGCCATGTCTGGCCATGTTCTCTCCTTGTGGTCCAGGCGGCCTTGCAGCCTCCCACTTCCGGGTCAGCGAGGTCAGTCGCTGACAGTGATGCCCATGGATCGGGCGGTGCCCTCGACGATCTTCATGGCGCCCTCGATATCGACGGCATTCAGATCGGGCATTTTCGTCTCGGCTATCTCCTTGACCTGAGCCCTGGTCACCTTGCCGACCTTCACCTTGTTCGGCTCACCCGAGCCCTTGTCCACCCTGGCGGCCTGACGGAGCAGGGCGGCAGCGGGTGGTGTCTTCATCACGAAGTCGAACGACCGGTCCTCGTAGATCGAGATTTCGACCGGGATGATCTGCCCTCGCTGGCTGGCGGTGGCGTCGTTATAGGCCTTCACGAAGTCCATCAAGTTGACTCCGTGCGGGCCCAAGGCGGTGCCTACCGGAGGGGCAGGGGTGGCCTGCCCGGCGGGCAGCTGCAATTTCAGCGTGGTTACAAGTCGTCTGCGTCCCATGATTCTCTCCGTGCCGTTGTGGCACTAACTCTTCTGGATGTCCTCGAAACCGAGCTCGACAGGAGTATCCCGGCCGAAGATGTTGACGAGGACCACGATCTTCTGCTGATCGATGTTCATGTCCTCGATGACGCCGTTGAAGTCGGCGAACGGGCCGGTGACTACCCGGACCTGCTCTCCAACCTCCCACTCGGGTTTGAAGCGTGGCTTGGCCTTCTCCTCTTCCTCCTGGACGCCGAGGAACCGCTCGACCTCCCTGCGGGAGAGGGGCGTTGGCTTCTGCGCGTTGCCGGCGACAAACCCGGTTACGCCGGGAGTGTTGCGGACCGCGTACCAGGAGTCGTCGTCGAGGGTCATCCGCACGAGGATGTAACCCGGGAATACCTTCTTAGAGACGGTCTGCTTCTTTCCACCCTTGAACTCGACCATGTCCTCCATCGGGATGTGGACCTCGAAGATCCGGTCCTCCATGTGCATCGACTGGATCCGGGTCTCGAGGTTGGCCTTGACCTTGTTCTCATAGCCCGAGTAGGAGTGGATGACATACCAGTCACCGGGCATGTCGTAGGGGCTAGCCGAAATCTGCGGCGCGGCCTCTTCGCCCTCGACGTCGCTCTCATCGGACGCTTCGACCCCTTCGTCGGCGACGGCCTCCTCGACGACGGTCCCATCCACGTCAACCGGCTCGATCTCGACAGTGTCGACTTCGGTCGTGTCGATCTCGACCTCGGGCTCGGGGGTCCCGACGTCGTCGGTGACCTCGTCGGTGTCTTCCCCTGGGGCCTCTACGTCCGGGTTCTCCATCTCGGCGGTCTCCACGTCGGGCATCAGGACCTTGCGACCAGCCAGAAGACGAACTCCTTCATGACGATGTCCAGCCCGAAGATCACCCCGGTCAAGACGGTCGAGGTGATGACGGTCACGGCGGAGAATGCGACCATCTGCTCGCGGGTGGGCCAAGTCACCTTGCGCAGCTCCTGACGGACCTCGTGCAGATACTCACGGAGGCGGGCCCACAGCGACTTGCGCTCGGTGGCAGCCGGCTTGCCCTGGATGGAAGCGGCGCGGCGACTGGCCTTGTCACGGCCAGTCTCGTTCTTCTTCTGCAGGCGCTCCTCGCGTTCCTGCATCCTGCGCATTTCTCGGTTCATCAGTTCTTCCAGATCGTATCCACAGACAAGGCTGGCAGGGGCGGAGGGACTCGAACCCCCAACCTCCGGTTTTGGAGACCGGCGCTCTACCAATTCGAGCTACACCCCTAGGGGGTTCGCGGGATGACCAAGTATAAGGGAAGGGCGCTGGTGTGGAAACTCCGGGGTTGGAATGTCAGACTCCTTCGATGCCGGTCCTGGAGCTGGTCACGATCGTCGTCGACGATTATGACCCGGCCATCGAGTTCTTTGTGAAAGTCCTCGAATTCGAATTGGTGGAAGACTCACCTTCGCTCACCAACGACGGTCGACCAAAGCGGTGGGTCGTCGTGCGACCTCGTGGAGCAGAGACCGGAATCCTGCTGGCCCGCGCCGACGGCGAGCATCAACGACCTGTCGTCGGAAACCAGGTTGCCGGACGCGTCGGCTTCTTCCTCCGGGTCGACGACTTCGATGCAGCTCACGACCGGATGAAGAGGGCTGGTGTGGAATTCGTCACCGAACCACGCGGCGAGGACTACGGGCAGGTCGCCGTGTTCGTCGACGTCTGCGGAAACAGGTGGGACCTCCTTGGCCCGCTTGAGTGAACATGGTCGTGGGCGACCTGCCAGCCGATCGACTCCCTCTCTAGATTGCCGATCATGTCGATCGGCGAACTGCGCTGTGTGGTCATCAACGTCACCGACCTTCCCCTCGCCTACGAGTTCTGGTCTGCAGTCACAGGACTGGAGATCATCGGATCACCCGACGGTTGGCACGGTTGGCTCGGTTACCTGGGCACCCGGGATCCCTGGAAGCACGAGATCATCCTGCAACGCACCGACGGTGCTCCGGTCGAGGTTGCCAGGCCATCTCATCACCGAACGAACGCTGTCCATATCGACATCACGCCGTCAAACGGGATCGACCGGGCGGTAGAGGAGATCGTTGCTCTCGGGGGCAGGGTCAAGAAGCCGCCGAGTCTCTATCCACGGCCCGGCGCTCACGAGGGACAGCGGCCCCTCATCGATTGGGCGGTGATGCAGGACCCCTTCGGCAACGAGTTCTGCTTGGTTCACGATCTCACCGAGCAACAGTCACTCGCCGCTATGAGCGCCGACAGCAGTACCGACCATGACTGGCGGGTGGCGGCCGGTCAGACAAGCGCGTAGTCACGCATGACGGATCAACCCACCCAACCCATCAGGATCCCCCCTCGTTGGTTCGTCCGCGTCGCCTGGTCGATTCATCGTGGCTTGTACCGGGTCAGTGGCGGCCGGGTCGGGCTCTGGCGTCCCAAGCCCGACAAATGGGGCACCATGCGTCTGACGACCACCGGACGCCGTACCGGTCAAAAGCGGCCAGTGATACTCGGGTACATCGAGGACGGCCCGAACGTGGTCACTATTGCAATGAACGGCTGGGCCGATGCCGAGCCGGCCTGGTGGCTCAATCTCCAAGCGAATCCTGTGGCCGGTCTCGACCTGGGCGACGGCCAGCGAACGGTGAGAGGTAAAGCCGCAGAAGGGGAAGATCGGTCGCGCTTGTGGGATCGATGGCGGGAGATCGATTCGAGATTGGACGATTTCGCAGCTCTGCGTTCCCGGGAGACTGCGGTAGTGATCCTCGAACCGTCATCCAGCGATCATTGATCGCGGTCTCCAACCGGCCGTCCTCAGACGACCGCGGCAAACGCCCTGACCGGAAAGGTCCCGAATCCGCTCACCTTGGGTGGGACCGCGAAGAACCGGAACTCGCGCCCGACCAGCTGGTCGAGATTGGTGAGGTGCTCTACCACCTGGATCCCGGCGGCGAGAAGGCCGGTGTGGGCGGCCCGTTCCCCGCCACGTGTGTCGTCGATGTTGACCGAGTCGATACCGACGAGCACCGCGCCCTCCATCGACCAGGGCATCGACGAGACCGGTGGAAACGAAGGAATGGCTGGGGTCACCGTAAGAATCGGTGCCCCAGTGCCGGTCCCACCCGGTGGCGAACAGGACCGCCTTACCGGTTAGATCCAGACCGCTCACCGCCTCCGGGCCGATCTCGGGGCCAGGAGCATCGATACATAGCCCGGACAGGTCGGCGACGTCATCGAGGGCAAGACCGGAGAGATCGGAGCCGCCTTCGAATCGATGGAACGGGGTGTCGAGATAGGTGCCCGTGTTCCCGACCATGTCGATTCGCCCGATGAGGAACTCGGTGCCGGGCGCATAGTTCGCCCTGGAGTCGATGCGGGAGAGATGATCCGAGATCACCGGGCCGGGCAGACCGGGATAGGTGATCATCCCTGCCTCTATGTCATGGGAGAGGTCGATGAGTCGCGCCATGCGGAAAGGGTAGGCACCCTCGATGATCGCTCACGTGGTGATCAGGTCTGTGTCCGGGGGCGGAGACGCCAGATGAGGACCGCCGCAGCCATGGAGAGGACAGCGGCTGTCACGGCGACCGGAGTGCGCCAGGAACGGGCAACCGCCAGGTCCCCTTCTAACGCCGACATGACACGCCATTCGAGGTCGAGCGGTGCATCGAATTTCTCATTCGACATGGCGGCCAGCTCTCGGGCGGTGCGGGCCATCGCCGCGTGCCTGGCCTGGCACTTGAGGCACTCATCGGCGTGGGCCCGGAAGGGCCGGGCCACCGGGGTGCCTTCCACGGCGCTGTTGGCAACGAACGGGGCCGCCACCTCGCAGAGGACGTTCACGCCGACTGCTCCAGCTGCCGGGCGAGTCGCGCTCGTGCCCGATGCAGCCTCACCTTGGCTGCTGAGACCGATATCCCCATGGCTTCCGCGATCTCGGCGTGGGACCAGTCGTAGACATCCTTCAGCACCACCACCTGGCGTTGTGGCTCCGGCAGGGTGTCAAGGGCGCGGCGCAGCCGTCCGCGGAGCTCGAGCATCTCGCCGGCCATCTCCGGGTGATCGGCGCCCATGGGGGCTGCGACATCGATGAAGTCGTCCAGCGGTGGCCCACTGTGCCTGCGGGCGCGTCTGCGCTGGGTCCACGCCGTGTTCACCGTGATGCGATGCAGCCAAGTAGATAGTGCCGCATCCCCTCTGAAGTTGGGCAACGCCTTCCACGCCCGGATCAAGGCCTCTTGGGCGATATCGGCCGCGAGATGTGGGTCGCCAACAAGTCTCCGCGCCAAGGTGTAGACCTCGTCTCCATGCTCACGGACCAGTGCGCCAAAGGCGGCTCGGTCGCCGGCCTGCGCCCGGGCAATGAGCTCTTTCTCCTTGTCGCGTTCGACCCTGGCCATGTCCATGTGGTTACTGCCCCGTCAACTCGATTCGAGCACTCACATACTCGGCTTCGGAGTCGCTGACCGCAACAACCGCCGTGTCCCCAATCTCCTCGACTCCCACCGACACCGGTCGCGCCGGTGCCAACGGATTGCGGAATCGGACCTTCGCCGAGCGGAGTGGCGCGTCGCCGGGGCGAAGTCTCGACGCCGCAGCCAGGGCCCATGCGGCTTGGAGGAGCCCGTGGGAGACCACCCCGGGAAGCCCGGCAGCCACGGCGGCGTCGTGGTCCCAATGGATAGGGTTCCAGTCCCGTGTGGCTGCGGCATATCTGACCAGGCCGGCTCTCGAGACGCTCACCTGGCCGTTGCCCGGGCTCCCATTGTCCTCCGGCGCCGGCTCTGCCCGCTCGGCGACGTCAGCTGGATCGGCGATGTCCGAGACCAGGAACAGAGAGGTGGCGTTGGCCACCGGGCCGATGTTGTCGACGACCTCGACATCGAAGTCGACAAATGCCACCCCACCACGTTCTCGAACCCGGCTCACCTTGCCGGTTACATCCATCTCGGACTCGACGCCGATCCGCCGATGCCAGGTGAAGGTCTGCTCGCCATGTATCACCGACCGGTCGGCCAGTTGGCGGAGCAGGTCGGAAGCCACGACAAACAAGAGTGTGGCCATGAAGCCCGGAGGCGCAGCGTCCTCCCACCGGTCGGGATCGTCACCGGTTGCCCGTACGAAATCGTTGACGTTCTCGACACATACCCGGAAGTGATGGGGGCCGATGGGCTGGTCGACGAGGTCGGACGGGTTCAAGTGTTTCACGGTAACGGGGACGGGGTATGCACGGCGACGGGACTCGGGTTGGGAGAGCGTGACTGGAGGTCTATGAGACGCTCTCTCCGAAGGCTTGTCGTTCTGGCAAGCATCTTCGCCCTGCTCGGAGCGACGGTACCGGTGGCATCGGCCGCCCCGGCAGCATGCGAGAACAGGAACAACAACACAATTGCCAAGCTCCTCGAGTGTGTGGACGTCGAAGGCGTCCGGGATCACCAGGCGGCATTCCAGGCGATCGCCGATGCCAACGGCGGCACCCGTGCGGCGGGCACACCGGGCTACGAAGCTTCGGTGGATTATGTGGTGGAGAGGATGGAGGCGGCCGGCTACACGGTCACCTTGGACGAGTTCCCCTTCACCTTCTTCCCGCCCCCGACCCTACAGCAGACGGCACCGATCACGGCAACCTACGAGACCGGAGTTTTCACCGGAAGTGGGTTCGGGACCGTCGCCGGGAACGTGATCCCGGTCGACCTCAATCTGACACCGCCACACGATCCGGTCACGAGTGGATGTGAGGCGTCCGACTTCACCGGTTTCGGCGGGTCGGCGGACATCGCACTAATTCAGCGGGGCACTTGCACCTTTGCAGAGAAGGCGGTGAACGCACAGACAGCCGGAGCCGAGGCGGTGATCATCTTCAACCAGGGCAACACGCCACAACGTGAAGCGTTGATCGTCGGCACTGCGGCGTTTCTGCCCAATGGTGACCCGAGCAACCTGACGATCCCTGTCGTCGGCGCTTCGTTCGCCGATGGGGCCGCCCTGGCACAGGCGGGCTCGACCGCCCTCGTCGACGTCGACCCTCCGATCCAAACGACCCAGGTGAACGTCCTCGCCGAGAAGACCGGCAAGAACGACTCCAACGTGGTGATGGCCGGAGCCCATCTCGACAGCGTGCAGGCAGGTCCCGGGATCAATGACAACGGGTCGGGATCGGCAGCTCTCCTCGAAGTGGCGGAGCAAATGGCCAAGGTCAAACCGCAGAACACACTCAGGTTCGCCTGGTGGGGAGCGGAGGAGTCGGGTCTGGTCGGGTCTACTGCCTACGTGGCCGGGTTGGCGCAGGCTGAGCTCGACGAAATAGCCGCGTACTTGAACTTCGACATGGTCGGCTCGCCGAACCATGTGTTCTTCATCTACGACGGTGACAACTCGGACGGCGTTGGGGCTCCTGCCGGCCCGATGGGATCCGCCCAGATCGAGGACAAATTCGAGGAGTTCTTCGCCTCTCGTGACATCGCCACTTTGGGCACCGACTTCGACGGCCGGTCCGACTACGGGCCGTTCATCGCAACCGGAATCCCGGCAGGTGGGTTGTTCACGGGCGCCGAGGGGATCAAGACCGCGGCGCAGGCAGCGGAACCCGATTGGGGAGGGACCGCCGGTCAGCAGTACGACCCCTGCTACCACCTGGTCTGCGACACCTTCGGCAATGTGAACTTGTTCGCCCTCGACACCAACTCCGATGCCATCGCCTATGCGACATTGAGCTTTGCGATGAGCACCGAGTTGATCAACGGCGAGAAGAGCAAAGGCAACTTCAGGCCCGAGGAGCAAGCCCCAGCTGCATAGACGGGTTAGACAAGAGTGAGAAAAGGCCCCGGATCGGGGCCTTTTCTCTTCGTTCAGCGGGTTTCGCGATGCACGGTGTGCTGACGACACCACCGGCAGTATTTCTTCATCTCGAGACGGTCGGGCGTATTGGTCTTGTTCTTGGTGGTGACGTAGTTGCGACGCTTGCACTCGGTGCAGGCGAGCGTCAACGGCGGTCTCTTATCGCTTGGCATCGGTTGGCCTTACTTGACGATCTTTACGACTCGGCCGGCGCCGACGGTGCGGCCACCTTCTCTGATAGCAAATCGGAGTCCTTCGTCCATGGCGATGGGTGCGATCAGTTCCACGGTCATCTCCGTATTGTCTCCGGGCATGACCATCTGAGTCCCCTCCGGCAGTTGGATGGCACCGGTCACATCGGTAGTCCGGAAATAGAACTGGGGTCGATACCCGGGGAAGAACGGGTTATGCCTGCCCCCCTCCTCCTTGGTCAGGACATAGACCTGAGCTTCGAAATCGGTATGAGGAGTAATCGACCCTGGTTTGGCCAGGACCTGACCCCGCTCCACATCATCCTTACCCACCCCACGAAGAAGAACACCCACATTGTCGCCCGCCCGACCCTCATCGAGCAGTTTGCGGAACATTTCGATCCCGGTCGCCACCGTCTTATGAGTAGGACGGATCCCCACGATCTCCACTTCCTCATTCACCTTCAAAATCCCCTGCTCCACCCGACCAGTCACCACCGTCCCCCGACCCGTAATCGAGAACACATCCTCGATCGACATCAGAAACGGCTTTTCAGTATCCCGATCCGGCTCCGGCACATAATCATCAACAGCAGTCATCAACTCCATGATCTGATCAGAAGACGCCTCATCCCCATCCAACGCCTTCAACGCAGACCCCCGGACGACAGGAACCTCATCCCCCGGAAACTCATATTCAGTCAACAGATCCCGAACCTCCAGTTCGACCAGGTCCAACAGCTCCTCATCATCAACCATGTCCACCTTGTTCAAAAACACGACAATCGAAGGCACCCCCACCTGACGGGCCAACAACACATGCTCCCGGGTCTGAGGCATCGGACCATCAGCCGCAGAAACCACCAGAATCGCCCCATCCACCTGCGCCGCACCCGTAATCATGTTCTTGATGTAATCAGCATGACCCGGCATATCCACATGCGCATAATGACGAGCCTCAGTCTCATACTCCACATGAGCAATCTGAATCGTGATCCCCCGCTCACGCTCCTCAGGCGCCTTATCAATCATGTCAAACGACGTCATCTGATTCGAACCACCCACCCGCTCCGACAAAACCTTCGTAATCGCAGCCGTCAACGTCGTCTTCCCATGATCAATATGACCCATCGTCCCCACATTCACATGCGGCTTCGTACGCTCAAACTTCGCCTTCGCCATCGGGTGGCTCCTGTCCTCTTCTCGGTTCTTCGGCCGCCGCAGCCTACGCCACGGCCCTGGATGTAGCGGCGGGCAGACTCGAACTGCCGACCTCTCGATTATGAGTCGAGCGCTCTCACCAACTGAGCTACGCCGCCTCGGTGCGAGCGGTTCCTCCGCTCGCTCAGAGCCCCCTTCCGGATTTGAACCGAAGACCCCTTCCTTACCATGGAAGTGCTCTACCAACTGAGCTAAGGGGGCGTTGAGTTGTCAGGCGCCTGGCGCCCGTGCCGGGAGAAGGATTCGAACCTCCGTAGGCGTCAGCCGGCAGATTTACAGTCTGCTCCCTTTGGCCGCTCGGGCATCCCGGCATGCCAGAACCGCACGCCGAAAGACGCTCGGTTCGGGATGTGCAATGTTACAAGGCGCTCAGGCCCTCTACCAACCTGCCGGTTATCGGACGCCCTGAGCCATCATCGTGAGCCGCTCGATCCGCTCCTCGGTGGGCGGGTGGGTGCTCAGCAGCTTCATCATCCCGCCACCACGAACCGCCTTCATCGGGTTGTCGATGAAGAGCTGGGCAGTGGCCGGGTTGACGTTCATCGGGATCCGTGCGGTCCCGGCAGAGATCTTCTCGAGGGCGCTGGCCAGCATCATCGGGCGCCCGGTTGTCTCCGCACCGGTGGCGTCGGCCTGGAACTCCCGCGTCCGGGAGATGGCCATACGGATCAGCATCGCCGCGATAGGGGCAACGATCAGGGAGAGAATGGCGCCGATTGCCCCGAGGGGGCTCTCCCGGTTGTCGCCACCTCCGAACCAGAAGGCCATACGGGCCAGCATGGTGAGGGCGGCGGCGATCATCGCCGCGATCGAGCTGATCAGGATGTCACGGTTGCTGACATGGGCCAGCTCATGGGCCAGCACCCCCTCCAACTCGTCGACCGTGAGGATCTCGAGGATTCCCGTGGTGACCGCGACCGCCGCCTTCTTCGGCGACCGGCCGGTGGCGAAGGCGTTTGGCTGCGGTGAATCGATGATGTAGATGCGGGGCTCCGGCATGTTCTTCTGCAGCGCCAGACGCCTGACGATTGCGTAGACCTGAGGCAGCTCCTCCTCGGTCACTGGGCGTGCCCGGCTCGCGGCCAGAGCGAGCTTGTCCGAGAAGAAGTAGGCGAGCAGGTTGAAACCGACCGCGATCAACAGCCCTATGACGAAGCCACCTTCGGGGAAGAGGGCGTAGGCAACCAACCACAACAGGGTTGTCATGAAGGCGAGCAAGCCGACCGTCTTCAGATTGTTCATGGCCCCGATTTTACGCCCCCCGATGTGATAGCCGCGAGCCATTCCGGGGTATGGACTGGCCAGTGGCATTGCCCACGCATGGTGGTGTAGGGTCCCTGATCGTGGGGTCCTGCCTTTTGGGCTAGTTCGCCAGGGAGGCGTAACAAGTCAAGGAGGAGAGAAGTTGAGAAAGAGACTTCTCGTCGTCGCGGTCGCCCTGGCCGCACTGTTCGCGACCGTCCTCCCGGTGGGAGCCGGTCCACTCTCATCGGGTACCAATCAAACGTCGGCTGATCGGGCTCCCTACATAGTGCTCATGGCCGGTGAGCCGGTGATCGCTTACGAGGGCGGAGTGCCCGGACTCGCCGGCACCGCACCCCCAGCCGGCGAGAAGGTGAACCGCAACTCGGCGGCAGTCAGGGCATACCAGAGCCACCTGCACACTCAGCACGTCGAAGCGGTCGCAGGCGCCGGTGTCTCTTCGTCGGCGATCCTGATCGACTATGAGTTCGCTCTGAACGGGTTTGCTGCAGCACTCACTCCTGCCGAAGCCGAGAAGCTGGCTGCACAAAAGGATGTCATCTCCGTCGTCCCCGATGAGCTACGCCAACTTCACACCGACACCTCACCGGACTTCTTGGGCTTGACCGATGGCGGCGGCGCCTGGGACTCGGGTATAACGGGAGAGGGCGTCGTGATCGGTGTCATCGACACCGGTATTTGGCCAGAGCATCCCTCTTTTGCCGACGACGGTTCGTATGCGGCACCACCGATCTCCATCGACGACATCGACGTCGATCCCGACCCTGCTAACGAGGTCATCCTTCCTGGGTGCGATTTCGGTGACACCGCCCACAATCCGGATGACCTCGCATTCGACTGCAACAACAAGTTGATTGGCGCCCGCGACATGCGCACGCTGTACAACGAGTTCATCGGCCCGGAGCTGTACAACTCGGCTCGGGATCCCGATGGTCACGGCACTCACACGGCAAGCACCGCGGGAGGCAACGCCGATGTCCCCGCGCAGATCTTCGGCATAGACCGCGGCATCATCTCCGGGCTCGCGCACCGGTCCCATATCGCCTCCTACAAGGCATGCGGCGATCAGGGTTGCTTCACGGGTGACACTGCAGATGCCATCGACCAAGCCGTTGCCGACGGTGTCGACGTGATCAATTACTCGATCGGAAGCGACACACCTGGTCTGACCGGCGCAGACGACATCGCCTTCCTGTTCGCGGCCGATGCCGGGGTTCACGTGGCAACTTCGGCCGGGAACGCCGGTCCCGACCCATCCACGGTCGGCGCCCCGGCCTCGGTGCCGTGGGTCACGTCGGTGGGAGCCAGCCACCACGACCGGGCCTTCCAGGGAACCGTGGTTTTGGGTGATGGCTCGGAATTCTTCGGCGCCTCGGTGACGCCCGGGGTGGGTACAGCCGAAATTGTCGATGCAGCCGATCTACGGAACGAGGCCTGTGATCCCGCAGTCAGGTTCAGACCGGCCCCGAGAGACCAGATCGTTCTCTGCAAGGGCGCAACTGGAAGGGCGGCGAAGAGCCACGCCGTGCTCGACGCGGGCGGGGTAGGGATGATCCTCTACAACGACTTCCCGAACCAGACGCTGCCCTCTGACAACCACTTCGTGCCCACGGTGCACGTCAGCAACGCCGACGGGCTCGCCATCAAGGCGTACATCGATTCCACCCCTCCCAATCAGGATCCAGAGGCGGAGATCATCGGCGGGGTCACCGCAACCAGGCAAGGATCGTTCATGGCGTACTTCTCGTCACGTGGTCCAGTCGGGTTGCCCGCCTCTCCCGACATCATCAAGCCGGACGTAACCGCGCCAGGTCAACAGATCCTGGCGGGGAACTCGCCGGCCGAGGGGTTCGATGTTGGCGGGGAGCTGTTCCAGGCGATACAGGGCACGTCGATGTCGAGCCCTCACGGGGCCGGCTTGTTCGCCTTGCTCAAGCAGGCCCACCCTGACTGGTCGGCGGCCGCGGCCAAGTCGGCGATGATGACCACGGCCAGACAGGATGTCACCAAGGAGGACGCAACCACGCCTGCCGATCCGTTCGACATGGGAGCGGGGCACGTCGATCCGAGTGGCCCGGCAGACGCAGCCAACTCGATGTTCAACCCCGGCATCGTGTACGACGCCGGCTTCAACGAGTATCTGGGTTTCCTGTGCGACGCGGCGCCGGAAGTGTTCGCAAATCCCACGGCTACCTGTGCCTCTCTCGATGCGGCTGGGATCCCGATCGAGGCGGAGAACCTCAACTACCCATCAATCGGAGCGTCCGGAGTGCCGGGGACGCTCACCGTGGAACGTACCGTCACCAACGTGTCCGGCGGGAGACTGCGGCTGAATGCCGTGGTCGAGGAGCCGAGCGGTTATGACGTGACGGTCAGCCCGGCGCGTCTGACGATCCCGGCGGGACAGAGCCGCACCTTCGAAGTCACTTTCGACAACGTGAGTGGCCCGGTCGGAGAGTTCCGGTTCGGATCCTTGACCTGGGAAGGCCAGGGCTTCTCCGCCCGGAGCCCGATCGCGGTGGCCGCCTCACAGTTGGACTCACCCGAAGCCGTGACCGGAACGGGTGTCGAAGGCACGGCCTCTTTCGACATCACCTTCGGTTATGAAGGTGAGTACGACGCAACCGCTCATGGGTTGGCGGCCGATGTGCCGATTGTCGGGTCGGTCGACCAGGACCCGGACCAGGTCTTCGACCCGAGTGACGCCACCGGGACGACTGCTCACGACTTCACATTGAGCAACACGGCCTTCTTCAGGCTCACCCTCAACACTGAAGACCTGACGCCACCGGACGAGGCCATCGACATCGACCTGTACCTGTACAAGGACGGGGAGTTGGTAGCCAGCTCGACGGCGGGCAGCACGGTCGAGCAGATCGAGCTGACCCAGCCCGAGGACGGCACCTACACCCTCTTCGTGCACGGTTGGCAAACCACCGGTGTGCCCGTCGGCTATCAGATCCACACCTGGGATGTCCCTTTGGCTGCCGATGCAGGATCGCTCAGCATCGTGACTGAGCCGCCCGACGCAGTCCTCGGTGCGACCGAGACCATCGTGGCTGAATGGTCAGGTTTGGAGCCTGGGACCAACTACCTGGGCGCGGTCGGTCACAACGATGGTGATGGGTCTGTTCGATCTCACCCTGGTCGAGGTCAGCACCGGCTAACTACTGCCCTTGCAATGGGCGTGGAGGGGCGTCTCGAGACGCCCCTCCACTACTCACTCGTTGAATCCGGGAGGAGGGACCATCTCGTGGCCGCCGTCCTTGTCTTCGGAGGGGCAGAGGAAAGGCTCGCCGTCATCACCGGCGTGATAGACGTAAACCCGGTCATCGTGGCCGAGCACGACCTTGGAGCCGTCAACAAGGGCTTGTGTGTATGACATCCCCGGCTCCGGGCAACCCAAACTGCCGTCAGGCCAGGTGACCTCTTCGGCGGATATGACTTCCAGGTCGTCGGGCTCGACCCCAAGACGCCGGGCGAGATCGGCTCGGGCCGGGTTGACGATCGGAAGCTGTTGCTGCTCACTGGTGGGCATAGTGGTGGTCTCGTTCCCTGTCGTCGTTGTCGCCGTTGCCGGCGTGGTGGTCTCGGCCGCCGTCGGCAAATCGCTGCCGGAGGCGCATGCCGCCAGCACGGTGGCAAGGGCGGCGAGACCAGTTCTGAATCGCATGGTTCTCGTCATCAAAGATAGGACGCCGGCAGGGCTGTGCCGGTTCCCCCGCCCTCTTGTCGCATTTCCAGAGAGTCGTGTATGGTCGTCGGACTTGGTACTCGGGGCTATCCAATTCAAGGAGGGCGCATCGTCCATGACGGTGCAAATTGGACAACCTGGAGGAGACCCTGCGTGAGCCGCAAGCTGCTGATTGCCCTGGCTGCCCTGGCCACGGCTCTTGCCACCGCCATCCCGGCTGGAGCCGGCCCGGTAGAAATCGCCGCCCAGACCGACAACACGGAAGCCCCCTATGTGGTGGTGATGGAGGCTGCTCCGGTCCTTGGAAACGACGAGCTTGTCTCGGAGGGGGAGGCGCCAGACCCGGGGAGTCCCGCGGTCGAGGCCTATACCGCCGAACTGGAGACCGAAAAGGTCGAGGCTCTCGACGCCGCCGGAATCGACCAGGGCGCGTTGGTGGCCAGCTTCGAGTATGCCGCCAACGGCTTCAGTGCCGCGCTTACCCCGGCCGAGGCCGAGAGTCTGGCCGCTCAAAAGGGCGTGCTATCGGTCCAGCGGGATCAGCTACGCCAGCTCCATACGTCGCACTCCCCTGAGTTCCTCGGTCTCGACGACCGTCGCGGGGCATGGGACAGCGGGTTCACCGGCCAGGACGTCGTGATCGGTGTTATCGACACCGGGATCTGGCCCGAGCACCCGTCCTTTGCAGCTCGTCCCGACCTCGGACCGGCGGCACTGACGCTCGAGACGATCGATTTGGACCCCGATCCAACGGCGGAGCTCCTCAGCACCGGGTGCGACTTCGGGGACACAGCCCACAACCCCGACGATGCGCCATTCGAATGCAACAACAAGCTGATCGGCGCCCGGGACATGCGTTTTCTCTACGAGACGTTCATCGGCTCCGAGACCTACGCCACCGCTCGTGATTACGACGGTCATGGTTCCCACACGGCCAGCACAGCGGCGGGCAATCCCGACATAGAAGCATCGATCTTTGGTCGTGAGTTCGGCGAGGTTTCCGGGATCGCCCCCGATGCCCAGATCGTCGCCTACAGCGCCTGCGGCAACTTGGGCTGTTTCGGTGGCGACACCGCCAGTGCTATCGACCAGGCGGTCGCCGATGGCGTGGACGTCATTAACTTCTCGATAGGAAGCGACACCCCGGGTCTCCTCGGCCCTGACGACATCGCTTTCCTCTTTGCCGCCAACGCAGGTGTCTTCGTGGCGACTTCGGCCGGAAATGCCGGCCCAGGTGCCGGCACCGTGGGCGATCCCGCCTCGGTCCCGTGGGTGACCACCGTCGGGGCCAGCACGCAGAAGAAGACCTACGTGGCCGAGGTGCGGACGGGTGAATCCGAGATGAGCCGCTGGTCACGCTGGTTCAAGCGGGACCAGGGAGTCTACGAGGGCGCTTCCATCACGCCGGGCACCGACGGCCGGCTGCCCTTCGTCGACGCGGCGAATCACGGCAATGAGCTTTGCGACCCCGATGTGGCCTTCACTGGTGATGTGTCGGGTGCGGTGGTGCTGTGCCTCCGCGGCGGACCGGCCCGGGTCGAGAAGAGCCGGGCCGTGTTCGAGGCAGGTGGCCTGGGCATGGTGCTTTACAACGTCGATGACGTGCAGGACTTGCTGACCGACAATCACTTCGTCCCATCGGTCAACGTGAGCTTCTCCGACGGAGTGGCGATGAAGGAATACATCGCCGAGAACGGTGCTGATGCCACCGCGGAGATCACGGAGGGTGAACGGGAACGTCAGCGCGGCAACACCATGGCAGCCTTCTCGTCTCGCGGACCTGTTGGAGCCCCTGCCTCTGCCGACATCATCAAGCCGGATCTCACCGCACCCGGCGTCCAGATCCTGGCCGGCAACTCGTTGACCCCCACCCTGGGTGCTCCCGGTGAGTTGTTCCAATCCATCTCGGGCACATCGATGTCGTCACCCCACGTGGCCGGGCTGCTGGTCTTGCTCAAGCAGGCGCATCCTGACTGGTCGTCTGCCATGGCCAAGTCGGCCCTGATGACAACTGCCCGCCAGGATGTCCGCAAGGAGGACGGTTCGACTCGGGCCGATCCCTTCGACTTCGGTGCCGGTCATGTCGATCCATCAGGACGGGCTGCCTCCGACGGATCGGTTTTCAACCCAGGACTGGCCTACCACGCCCGAGCGATCGATTACGTCGCTTTCCTATGTGATACGAGCGGCGCCTTCGCGGTCCCGTTGCTCACGGGTCTCACCTGTGAGGATCTGGCCGGGGCCGGGTTGCAGACGCTGGCTACCAATCTCAACATTCCCTCGATCGGCGTCAGCGAGGTCCCCGGGGCAAAGACCGTGACCCGCACCGTCACCAATGTCTCAGACGAGGCAAATACGTATCGTGCCCGTGTCGACGAGCCACGGGGCTACGACGTCACAGTCACACCGAATCGGATCACGTTGGCACCCGGGGACACGGCAACATTCGAGGTCGCCTTCACGAACGTGAACGCCCCGATAGGTGAATGGCGGTTCGGCTCACTCTCGTGGGTGGACGGTCGCAACCGGGTGAGGAGCCCGATCGCGGTGAAGGCCGCTGCCATCGAGTTCCCCGACTCGGTTGGCGGGACCGGCGCCGCCGGCACCGTCAGCATCCCCGTCGCCTTCGGTTACACCGGCGCCTATACCGCCGGAGCGCACGGGCTGGCCGCGGATACGCCCATCACGGGCAGTGTGGCCCAGGATCCGGACCAGACCTTCGATCCGGCCGATCCCACCGGGACGACCGCTCACCCGATCCCGGTCACTGACGCAGCTCATCTGAGAATCACGCTCGATACGGCGGACTTGACCCCGCCCAATGCGGCCATCGACATCGACCTCTACCTCTACAACTCGGCGGGTGAGGAAGTCGCATTTTCGGTCGCTGGTGGCACCGACGAGATCATTGAGCTGCAAGCCGAGCCGGGCTTGCCGCTGAACGACACATACACGCTGTATGTGCACGGCTGGCAGACCACCGGTGCCACGGTGGGCTACAACCTCCACACCTGGCAGGTGCCGGCGGCGCCCGGCGGTGGATCACTGGTGATCAACGCGGCGCCAAGTTCGGCGACACAGGGAACGGTGGGGTCTGTCGACATCGGCTGGTCGGGTCTGACACCAGGGGACTACCTGGGCGCCGTATCCCATACCAGCGACACCCTCCTCGGCTACACCCTGGTCGAGGTAGACAACACGCCCTGATGCGTACCTGAAGGTGCGCGGGCCATGCGGCTCTACGAGTACAGAGAAGGGAGCCCGAGAGGGCTCCCTTCTCTACTTGCGTGCGATCAGCACCCGGAAATCGCCGAGTCCCCTCGGGTGCAGGAGTGTCTCGGCCTCGGTCTTCAATGTGCGGAGACGCAATCGCTCCATCTCGTCTCCCGATCTCGCTGCCTCCAATTCGGCGTGACGGAGATCGGATAGACGATCCCCCAGCCCGAGCTCTGTCAGGAAATCGTCCTGTCGGTGGAGCTCGACCTCCGCACCCGCCTCCTCGGCAACGTGCGACCAAGGCGGTGAAGTTGACATCGGCGGTGATATCGGTCTCCCCCGGCTCGTCGAGCGGGTGCGGGCCGAGATGGTGTGCCCGGTAGGTACGGAGAGTCCCGTCCTGGCGCCGAGGGATCAGGTTCTCGGAAGTGTCCCCGTAGTCGAAGATCACGACCGAGCCTGCCTCGAGGCGGTGAAGCACATCCCGCAGCCAGGCTCCCGCGGCGAGCTGCACTTCGACCCACCCACCGTCGGGCACCTCACCGGCATAGGCGGCGAGCCATTCGATCACCTCGGAACGGGCGGCGGTATCGACCATCGCCAGCCCCTCACCGTCGACCCCGACCCAGCGCTCCCGCCAGCCACCCTCGACTCTTTGCGCCAGCGCCATCGGCAGGTTGTCGATGAGCTCGTTGGCGATGACAACACCACGGATCCGGTCGGGAAGTTCGCTGCTAACCCGATCGGGACCGAGGAGGGCACTCAATGCCTCACGAGCGGCGGGCGATGCCTCGACCGCCCACGCCTCGACATCGATTGCCCTCTTCAGAGACCCGACCAGCGAACCCGAGCCAGCAGCTACCTCGACGACTTCGAATGGTTGGCCGATCCGCTCCCGCTCCTGTTCCACAAATCGGGCCAGGGTCTCACCGAACAATGCGCTGACTTCGGGTGAGGTCAGAAAGTCGCCACCCCGCTCCGAGCGAAGCTTGCCCGTAGCGAAGAACCCGCCGTCGGGGTCGTAGAGGGCGAGCTGCATGAACACCTCGAACGGGATCGGGCCCGTGGCCTCGATGTCTCGTCGGATTCTCTGCTGGAGGGTCATCGCCTAGCTTCCCCAGGATGAAATTCGGAGTGTTCATGTTTCCCACGGATACGGCAATTCGCCCCGACGACCTCGGGCGGGAGGTCGAAGCGAGGGGATTCGACTCGTTGTGGATCCCCGAGCACTCTCACATCCCTTCGTCGCGGACCACCCCCTGGGGCGGGGTTGAGGGAGCGCCACCGCTCCCCGACCATTACTGGCGGTCTCACGACGCCTTCATCGCCCTCGCCTATGCGGCGGCGGTCACCACCAAGCTCCGGCTCGGAACCGGTGTGACCCTCGTCGCCCAGCGGGACCCGATCTGGACCGCGAAGGAAGTGGCATCTCTCGATTCGCTGTCCGGCGGCCGTCTGATCCTCGGAATCGGGTACGGGTGGAACAAGGAGGAGATGGCCCAACACGGCGTCGAGTACTCACGGCGCCGCCAACTGCTGCGGGAGAAGGTGCTGCTGATGAAGGCACTGTGGACCGAGGACGAGGCATCGTTCGAGGGCGAGCTCGTCGGGCTCGAGCCGTCGTGGGCATGGCCAAAGCCGGATCAGCGCCCCCACCCGCCAATCATCATGGGTGCCGCAGCAGGGCCAAAGACCATCGCCGACATGGTCGAGTTCTGCGATGGATGGATGCCGCTGGCGACGAGGATGGACATCGTCGGTGAAGTGGGGCGGGTGCGAGAGGCCGTGGCCGATGCGGGACGTGATCCTGCGTCGTTCGAGATCATCGCCTACGGGGCGAAGCCCGATCACGTCGACATCTTGATCGAGGCCGGTGTCGACCACATCATCTTCAACGTTCGCTCCCTCGGCCCCGACGAGACGGTGAGTTATCTCGAACGGTTAGCCGGAGGAGTGGGGCTCACCTGAAATCATGCCGTAGGTGAGGCGGGGTGACCGCGGCGTCGGGGCCAGAACCTGCGCGTGGTCATACGCCCGTGGTGATGGCGATGCCGGCCGGTGAGCGGCACGACCTCGGCCTGGCCATGCTGGGTGACATCCTGCGCTCGGATGGCTACCGCGTCCTCAACCTCGGGGCCGACACGCCCGCGCCTGCCCTGGTCGCCGCACTGCGCGAGGTGGACGACCTCTCGGCACTTGCCTTGAGTGTGGTCAACGGTGAGAGTCTCACCACGGCCGCTTCCTTGATCGAGGCGGTCCGACGATCCATCGGCGCGGTTCCGGTGCTGGCAGGGGGGGCGGCCGTCAGGGACGAGCAAAGTGCCCAAAGACTGGGCGCAGACGGCTGGGCCGGCGACGCAAGGGAGGTAGGCCCGATCATCTCAGCCATCGCTTCGACCAGACGGCAGAAGCCGTAGGCACCGGCCTGACGTTGCCACTGGCATAGAAGAAGGGGCCCCTTTCGGGGGCCCCTTCTCGAATCGGGTTGGTTGGACTTAGAAGTCCATCCCACCGCCGCCGTCGTGGCCATGGCCGCCGCCCGGCATGGCCGGGGTGAGCTCCTTCTCCTCGGCCACGAGGGCCTCGGTGGTGAGGAGCAGGGCCGCGATCGACGCCGCGTTCTGCAGGGTCGAGCGGGTGACCTTGGCCGGGTCGATCACTCCGTCGGCGACCAGGTCGCCATACTCGCCGGTCGCCGCGTTGAACCCCTCGCTGCCAGAGGCAGCACGGACACGCTCGACGACGACTCCACCTTCGAATCCGGCGTTCACCGCGATCTGACGGAGCGGCTCCTCCATCGCCTTGCGGACGATGGAACGACCGGCCTTCTCGTCGTCGGTACCGCCGCGGATCTTGTCGACCGCGGTCTGGGCACGGAGCAGAGCAACGCCACCACCGGGGACCACGCCCTCTTCGACGGCAGCACGTGCCGCCTGAACGGCGTCCTCGATGCGGTGCTTCTTCTCCTTGAGCTCGACCTCGGTGGCCGCGCCCGCCTTGATCACGACGACACCGCCGGACAACTTGGCGAGACGCTCCTGGAGCTTCTCCTTGTCCCAGTCGGAGTCGGTGTTCTCGATCTCACGCTCGATCTGCTTGATGCGAGCCTTGACATCGGACTCGGTGCCGTCCCCGTCGATGACGGTGGTGTTGTCCTTCGCCACGACGACCTTGCGGGCACGGCCCAGCATGTCGAGGGTGACGTTCTCCAACTTCAGGCCGACCTCCTCGGAGATCACGGTGCCACCGGTGAGGATGGCGATGTCCTGAAGCATGGCCTTGCGACGCTCACCGAACCCGGGCGCCTTGACGGCGACCGAGGAGAACGTCCCGCGGATCTTGTTGACCACCAGTGTGGCGAGGGCCTCACCCTCGACATCCTCGGCGATCACCAGCACGCTCTTGCCGGACTGCATCACCTTCTCGAGCACGGGCACGAGATCGTTGACCGAGCTGATCTTCTGGTTGGCGATGAGGATGTAGGGATCCTCGAGCACCGCCTCCTGCCGATCGGCATCGGTGATGAAGTAGAAGTTGATGAAGCCCTTGTCGAACTGCATCCCCTCGGTGAACTCGAGCTCGAGACCGAACGTCTGACCCTCTTCGACGGTGATCACGCCGTCCTTGCCGACCCGGTCCATCGCGTCTGCGATGGTCTGGCCGATCGAGGGGTCGTTGTTGGCCGAGATCGAAGCCACATGGGCGATCTCCTCGCTGGTCTCGATATCACGAGCCTGCTCGCCGATTGACTTGACGGCGATCTCGACCGCGGACTCGATGCCACGCTTGAGCTCCATCGGGTTGGCGCCTGCGGCCACCTGACGTAGGCCCTCCCGCACCATTGCCTGGGCCAGCACGGTGGCCGTGGTGGTCCCGTCGCCGGCGACGTTGTCGGTCTTGTTCGCTACCTCGTAGGCGAGCTTGGCGCCCATGTTCTCGTACGGGTCGTCGAGCTCGATCTCCTTGGCGATGGTCACACCGTCATTGGTGATCGTGGGTGAGCCCCACTTCTTCTCGAGAACGACGTTGCGGCCCTTGGGACCGAGCGTCACCTTTACCGTGTCGGCGAGCTTGTCTACACCCGCCTGGAGCCCCTTCCGGGCCTCCTCGTTGAAGCGAAGTTCCTTCGCTGCCATTGTTTATCAGCTCCTCAGTTGACGACGGCTAGAAGGTCGCGCTCTGACAGGACGAGATACTCGTCGGCGTCGAGCTTGACCTCGGTTCCTGCGAACTTGGAATAGAGGACCTTGTCGCCGACGGACACGTCCATCGGGATTCGGTCGCCGTCATCGTCTCGGGCGCCGGGCCCTACAGCGATGACCTCACCGATCTGCGGCTTCTCCTTGGCGGTGTCGGGGATGACAAGACCGGATGGAGTGCGGGACTCCGCATCCTCCGTGGCCTTTACCACCACTCGATCACCGAGCGGCTGAAGCTTCATACTCTGGCTCCTCCTTGAACCTCGGTTAGTGCTTGCGCCCGGGTGCCCACCCGAAGGGCGCACACCCAAGCATTAGCACTCGTATGGGTTGAGTGCTAGGGAAATGCTAGCACTCACTCTCGATGACTGCTAATCGAAACCTGAGTCGACACCACTCAGGTTTCGGGAAAGCACGGGAAGTCTCCGCGTACCTCAGATAAGCGGCTGGCCGAGGACCAGACCCGGGTTCACGTTCTCGGCCCAGTCGGTGATGCGGCCGATAGAGAGCCAATGGGCTGCGGCGACACCGATCATGGCTGCGTTATCGGTGCAGAGGATCGGGTCGGGGATGGCCAATGTCACTTCCCGCTTGTCCGCCTCCTCGGCGAACCGATGACGCAGACGCCGGTTGGCCAGAACTCCACCCCCGCCACCGACCACCCGGGCGCCGGTCTCATCCACCGCATTGAAAGTCTTGTCGACCAGAACGTCGACTATCGCCTCCTGGACCGAGGCGGCGACATCGGCCAGTGGGGGCAGGTCGCCACCGGCCCGGGCCTTTTCGATGTAGGTCACGACCGACGTCTTCAGGCCTGAGAACGAGAAGTCGAACGGTCGATCGGGAAGCGCCCTGGGGAAAGCCACAGCCGCCGGGTCCCCACCCTCCGAAGCGATGTCGAGGGCGGGACCGCCGGGAAAGCCGAGACCCATCACCCGAGCCAGTTTGTCGAACGCCTCCCCCGCGGCGTCGTCGATGGTCGAGCCCATTACCCGGTATTCACCCCACTCGCCCACGTGCACGATCTGCGAGTGGCCGCCGGAGGCGAGCAACGAAACCACCGGCGGCTGGAACTCCTCGAATTGGAGAAGCGGCGCCATCAAGTGGCCCTCCATGTGGTCGATGCCGACGAAGGGGAGCTGACGAGCCCAGGCCGTGGCTTTGGCGAACGAGTGGCCCACCAGGAGGGCCCCGACGAGGCCGGGGCCGGCGGTCGCTCCCACACCGTCGAGATCGGCGGGATGGATCCCGGCTTCGTTGAGGGCCTGATGGGTGAGGGACCTGATGGCCTCGACGTGGGCACGGGCCGCCACCTCGGGAACCACGCCCCCGAACCGGGCATGGAGATCGACCTGAGAGGCCAGGACATTCGATAGCGCTTCCGTCCCCTGGACCACCGCTACCGCCGTCTCGTCACAGGATGTCTCGAAGGCGAGGATGAGCGGTTTCACCGCAGCCTCGCCAGGTATTCAGCGCCGTCGATGTCGTGCGCCCAGAGGATCAGGGCGTCATCGTCGCCGTAGTAGCCCTGTCGCACACCCACCGGGGCCAGTCCGACTCGGGCATAAAGTGCGCGAGCCGCCTCGTTTCGCGACCTCACCTCCAATGTCAGGTGCCGGGCGCCGGCCTCGACTGCCGCCTCGATGAGTGACCTCATCAAGTCGAAGCCGATGCCTCGCCGCCGCCACGCCGGATCCACGAGCAGGTTCGTGACGTGCGCCTCGTCGGCGACCAACATCATCCCGGCGAACCCCACCACTCCGCTCTCGTCGGCTGCCAGATATATCCGGTTCTCTGCCGCCAATTCGTTCCGGAACACACCCTCGGACCACGGGGCGGGCGCGTTGGCCGCCTCCAACGCCACTAACGCGCCTAGATCGTCGATGGTGAGGGGTCGTATGACCATTGTCTTCAAGTCCCCGCCCACGGGCCCTCCTGACGCAACTTGGCCCAGTTGATCGTGACGTCGGGCTCGCGGAGGTACATGGGGCGGATCTCGGTCGATGGGGGGAACTCGTTCTTTTCGTACTTGCCTCTAGCCACTTCGGCCAGGGCGACGGCATACGGGTAGCGGGGTCGGCCCATCTTGACCCGGTGCAACCCGCGTAGAAGCCCTTTGGGCAAGGCACCGGTGTCCCCTACGACCAGGCTGTCCTCGGGAGCGGAGTCGAGCTGTGCCCTCAACACCTCCGGCTTGACCATCTCCGGGTCAGTCGCCCTGACCACGCCGCCGGGAACCGGCTGGTAACGAGCCACGGCAAGCTCTCCGCGACGGACGTCGACCACCGCCCATATCAGCCGGTGCCCTGTTCGTGCCTCCAACGCGATGGCGTCGGTGGACACGGCGGGAATGATCGGGATGCCGAAGGCAGCGGCGAGACCCTGAGCGGTGGCCACGCCCACCCGGATGCCCGTGTACAGCCCGGGCCCGATGTCGACGGCCACTGCATCGAGGGCGGATGGCGACCAGCCGACCTGGTCGAAGCAGAAGTCGATGGCAGGAACGAGGAAGGTGGCATGGCCAACCGGGTCGATCCGGGAGGCGGCTGCCAAGGTTGTGGCGTCCTCGACCAGGGCAACGGAAGCTCCTGGGGTTGAGGTCTCGATGGCGAGCAGCCTCATGCCACCAGCCCGAGGTCGCGTTCTGCCCATTTGCCACTGGGCTCGAGGCGAAGAGTTCGGGACCCGTCTTCGCCCACCACGAAATCGATGCGGAGATGATCCTCGGGGATCTCGTCTTCCAGGGCATCACCCCACTCGATGACGAGGACACCGTCGGCGGCCATGTCCAGTGCCTCGAGGTCCTCGAACTCGTTCACCGACCCGAGCCGGTAAACGTCGACATGGATCAGCGGCAGGAAGCCACTCCGATACTGGCGGATGAGGACGAAGGAAGGGCTGAGCACCTGCTCCTCGATGCCCAAGCCGGCAGCGAGCCCGGTGGTGAACAAAGTCTTGCCGACGCCAAGGCCGCCGGCGAGGAGGATTATGTCCCCGGGTCGCAGCGTGGCGGCCAGCTTGCGGGCAACTGCGCGGGTATCGGCCTCGGTGGGACAGGGGATCTCGATCATCCGAACAGCTCCATTTGAGCAGGGTCGGGTTCGGGTTCCGCAACTTCCTGCTCCGACTGGGCGGGCGCGTCGAGGATCGAGCGAACCACGGCGAAGTCCTCCCGCATCTGGTCGGTGACGCGATCGCCACCGCGAAGCGCCGCTGCCGGGTGGAACGTCGGGATGAGGAGCGCCCCGAGCCACCACTCGTGGGGCCTGCCCCGAAGCCGGGTGATGCCGGTCTCGGTGTCGAGCAGCAACTTGGTGGCGAAGTTGCCCAACGTCATGACTACCTCCGGGGCGATCAACCTGATCTGCTCCCGCAGATAGCCCTTGCAAGCGTCGATCTCGTTGGGTTGGGGATCGCGATTGCCAGGGGACGGCACTTGAGCACGTTGGCTATGTACACCTCAGAGCGCTGCATCCCGATCTCACCAAGCAGGGTGTCGAGCAGTTTGCCGGCAGCTCCGACGAAGGGCTCGCCCTGAAGGTCCTCGTTCTGACCTGGCGCCTCGCCGACGAACATGAGCCGGGCCTGAGGGTCACCGACGCCGAAGACCACCTGCGTCCGGGTATCCGCCAGCCCGCATTGGGTGCAGACGAGGGCGCGCGCCTTCAGTTCCTCGAGGATCTGGATGCTGTCGCTCACCACCACCCATTGTGCCAAAGCGATCAGCCGGCCGAAGCCCTAACCGCCCTCTCTATCGCCGCCGCTGTTGCGCCGAACGCGGCCTCGGCGAGGGTCTCGACATCGGCTTCGATCTCGCCGCAGGAGACGGCAAAAACGATGTCACCGTCGAACCTGGTGTGAACAGGGCGGATGCACACGGCCATTGCGTCGTGGGCCCGCACCGCCAACCGGCTCAGAGTGGAGCGGGTCATCGCAGCGTCGGTGGCGATCACGACGAGAGTCGTGTTGGCGATCGTCTCGGGGAAGGGGGCCGGCGGGCCTGGCTCGTGGTTCCCCCCGGTCAGCGGCTCGCCGGTGATGCTGAAGACGTCGCCGACGGCATTGAGAGCGACCAGGGCGCCCACTTTCGCGTCGGCAGCGGGACGGAGGGCCGATCCGAGCCCGCCCGGCCGCATGTGCTCGAACCCGCGCCATTTGGCCACGGTGGTGCCTGTCCCCACCCCAAACCGACCCGAAACCACCGGATCGGAAGTGACGGCCCGGTAGGCGGCCTCCCCCTGATCGGGACCAGGGCGCACTCCGCCCGATGCTGGATTGAGGTCGAACACCACTGCTGCAGGGACGATCGGCACACGAGCCACCGGGGTCAAGTGGCCCCGCCCGTCGGCTTCGAGCGCCCTGACCACACCATCGGCCGCGGCCAGCCCGAATGCGCTGCCGCCGGTGAGGAGGATGGCCTGGATCTGCTCCACCCGCATTCCGTGCTCGAGCAGAGCCGTCTCCCTTGATCCTGGTGCGGCGCCGCGCACTTCTGCTGAGGCGACATTCGGCTCGGGGAACACGACCACGGTGCATCCGGTGCCGGCGTCGGGGTCAGACCAGTGGCCGACCTCGACCCCGGTGATCGCGGTGATCGTGTCGTTCACTCGACATACCTCCTTGGGACGCGGGGACCGATCTCGCAGACGACCTCATACGAAATGGTGTCGAGGGCACGGGCCCAGTCGTCAGCGGTGACCTCTGCGTCACCCTGACGACCCATCAGCACCACCTCGTCACCGATCCCGACGTCCGCGTCACCAACATCGACGACGATCTGATCCATGGTCACCGTCCCGGCGAGTGGACGCTCTTCTCCGCCGATCAAGACATGGCCCTCTGCCGACAGCCGGCGGGGAAACCCGTCGGCATAGCCGATCGGCACCGTCGCCACCGTCGACGCTGCGGCGAGTGGCCGGATCCGCCCATAGCTGGGGCGGGCACCGGCCTCGAGTCGCTGAACGTGGGAGACGTGGCTGACGATGCGCATCGCCGGACTCAGGTCGATCAGGTGCCGGGTCTCCTCACAGGGATGAAGACCGTAGGTGCCCAGGCCGACCCGGACGAGGGAACGCCGGGCGTCAGGAAACAGGACCGCGCCTGCCGTGTTGGCCAGGTGGACCATCGGGACGTCGTAGCCACTGACCACCTCATCGAATCTCTCGATCTGTCGCATGGTGTATTCGGAGTCCTCGTCGGCGACGGGAAAGTGGCTCCACAGCGCGGCAACCTCGAGGATCGGACTCGCGGCGACGGCGGCCATCAGTCCGTCGAGCTGAGCCGGGCCAACGCCCACACGATGCATCCCGGTGTCGATCTTGACGTGGAGGTCGAATCCGACACCGGTCTCGCCCAGAGCCTCGACGAACGCCTGCGAATAGACCGTCGGGGTCAGACCCCACTTGGCGACCTCGATCGCGTCGCTGGGGTCAGGCTCGGACAGGACCAGGATCGGGGCCTCGATCTCGGCCTCACGGAGACGAATCCCCTCCTCGAGGAGGGCCACCGCCAGCCAGCCGGCGCCCGCATCGATCGCGGCTTCGGCCACCGGGGCATCGCCATGGCCGTAGGCGTCGGCCTTGACCACTACGCACAACTCGCTGGGGGCGACCAGCTCTTGAAAGGCGGCAACATTGTGACCGATAGCGCCCAGGTCGATCTCTGCGTAGGTCGGCCTCACCAGGCGAACCGGCCCACGTGCCGGGCCAGCGCATCGGCGGTGACGGTGGTCGATGTAGCGAGATCAGCCCCGGCCACTCCGTGCCAGTAGGTGGCGGACACGGCCGCAGAGCGGGCGTCGAGTCCACGAGCCCACAGAGCACCGATCATCCCGGACAGGACATCACCAGTACCGATGGTGGCCAGCTCCGGACCACCGGTCCGCACGAGGATCGGCTCTGACCCGTCGCTGATCAGAGTCGGGTTCCCCTTCAACAAGACGACCACGCCCTTCCGGTGGGCATGAGCCCGTACCGAGAAGGCTCCACCCCCGACCCCTGCCAAGCGTTGGAACTCGGCAGCGTGCGGCGTCACAACCACCTCGGTGGGTCCTTCGGCGGCGGCATCGAGCATCGAGGCATCGATGCCACCAGCGTCGAGGAGGACTCGGGAAGCTTTGCCCAGGATCGGAATTACCGCATCACGATCATTCTCGCCCAGCCCGGGACCGACGATGACCACATCGAATCGGTCGAGCCGTTCCTCCGCCTCCTCGAACGACATGGTCAGGAGCTCGGGAGCGGCAGCGCTGACCAGATCTGCACGTGGTGATGCCACCGCCACCGAGCCTGCGCCGAAATGGAGCGCCGACCTGGCGGCGAGAACGCCGGCCCCGACCATCCCGGTGGAGCCCCCCGCCACGAGGACCGCCCCAGCGGACCACTTGTGTGCCCTACGGGCGCGGGGCGGGCGGGGGGCATCATCTTCCTCGGCCAGCCACATCGAGGCCACCCCCCCTTCGATGCCGATATCGGCCACGGTCACCCGGCCGCAGTGATCGGGTCCCTGGCCACGGACATGGCCCGTCTTGAGGGCCCCGAACGTGACCGTCTCGATTGCCCGAAACGCCCGGTCGACATCGCCCGTGCTCGGGTCGAGCCCCGTCGGGTAGTCGACTGCCAGAACCGGCGCCGTGGTGGACATCCATGCAACCACCTCGTGTGGGAGCCCGCCCCGGACTCCACCGCCGAACAAAGCATCGATGACGAGGTCCGCCTGTGACACGGCAGCCAGGTCTCGAATCGGCACACCACGGTCCAGTGCCAAGGCCGCCGCCCGCATTGCCTCGGGAGCACGGGCCGCGGTCAGGGCATGGACTTCGACTGCTGCACCGCGCCGCCTGAGATACCGGGCAGCGACGTAACCGTCCCCGCCGTTGTTGCCCGGGCCGGCCAGCACTACCACCCGCTTGCCGTACCCGGCGCCGAGACGGACGGCAGCCAGCGCGACGGCGAATCCGGCCCGATCCATCGCCTGATCCATGTCGCCGGCGTAGGCCTGGTCGACCCTCCGGTACTCCTCAGCGGTGAGGATCGGCTTCATGGTCGTCGAGGCTACATCCGCCTAGACGATGCCCCTCGCCGCCCATGCCTTGCCGGATACCACGAAGGGAGGCGGGGGCAGAAACTTGCGACAGAGTTCCCTCAGCCGCGCTCTGGCGGTCGGATCGAGGGTGGCGGCAAAGTCTCCCGCCGGACCTACCCCCAGGGTGAAGGGCTCCCACCACTCGTCGAATGAAGGGTGTTGTAGCGAAACAGTGAGCGAAGACTCTTCGACCTGCTGAAGCCCCGCCTCACGGAATATCTCACCCAGCTCACCTTGGCGTACGCCCGGGAGATGTGACTCGTCGTCCACACCGGGGTCGATCTCGCGCGCAGCCTTCCAGAACGACCGGAGCGGGCCCTGGCCCCCTCCGTGGTCCCACACACATGCGACCACTGCTCCGCCATCACGTGTCACCCGGGCCATCTCGGCTAGTCCCGCCACCGGGTCCGGCATGAAGTGGACGACGAGCTGAGCGAGGGTGACATCGAACTCATCGTTGTCGAACGGCAGATCGTCAGCCGACGAGGTCCGGGCGTCGACCCCGGGGTAACGCTCGGTGACCGCGCCGATGAATGGCTCGGAGGGGTCGACGGCGGCCACCGATTCGGCTCCGAGCCGGTTGACCAGCTCCTCGGTGAGCGCACCGGGGCCACAACCGACATCGAGCGCCCGCTGTCCGGGCTCCACCCCGGCCAGGTTTGCCAGCTGCGGGCTGAGTAACGCCGAGTACCGGCCCATGAACCGGTCGTAGGCGACAGGACCTGTGAAGCTCATCAGTCGTGCTCCCCCACAGCGATCGCCATCACCAGGGCGCTGGTATCGGTGTGGGTGATCGTGACCATGACCTCGGTGACGCCGAGTGTCTCTGCCCGACGCAGCGCATTGCCAGACATCCGGACGGTGGGCTTACCTCCGCCCGTGATCTCGATGTCCGTCCAGCGGATGCGGCGCCATCCGGTCCCCATCGACTTCATCACGGCCTCCTTGCCGGCAAACCGGGCGGCGAATCGCCGGGCCGGACTGGCGAAGCGGAAGGCGTACTCCCTCTCGTGGTCGGTAAAGCATCGCTCGGCGAACCGGGGGTATTTGCCGAGGACGCGCTCGACCCGGTCCACATCGGCGAGATCGACCCCGAGACCGATGATCCGCATCTCAGGGCCGGCCGAACACTGACCTGATCTCGGTCACGACCCGATCCCTCTGCGATTCCGTCAGGGACGAGCCGCTGGGTATGCACAAGCCATGCTCGAAGAGCCGTTGCGAGACGGCGCCTCCAAAGACCTCGCAATCGGCGAAGACCGGCTGGAGGTGCATCGGCTTCCACACCGGCCTTGCCTCGATGTCGAGCGACTCGAGATGGAGCCTCACCGCCTCCCGATCGACGCCGGCGAGCGCCGGATCGATGGTGAAGGTCGTGAGCCAGAACGTGGACCGGTTGCCGGCAGCCTCCGGCATGAACTCGATTCCAGGTAGGTCGCCGAGCGCCTCCCTGTAGAAGTTGTTGTGCGCTCGCCTGATGTCGACCCGTCGCTTCAGATCGGAGAGCTGGGACCGGCCCAGAGCGGCGAGAAGATTGGAGAGCCGGTAGTTGTAGCCGATGCTCGAGTGTTGGTAGTGGGGTGCCGGGTCCCGGGCCTGGGTCGATAGCCAGCGCGCCTTGTCCGCCCATTCCGCGTCGTCGGTGACCATCGCCCCACCCCCACTGGTGGTGATGATCTTGTTCCCATTGAAGGAGAGGGCCGCCATCGCCCCGAAGCTGCCGGCAGGCTCTCCTTTGTGGGTGGCCCCGAGCGCCTCGGCGGCGTCGGAGACCAGCGGCACCCCGTGTCTGGCGAGAAGCGGCACGATGGCGGAGTAGTCGGCGCACTGCCCGTAGATGTCGACCGGGATGCAAACCGCGTAGTCGCCGGAGTCCGAGAGCCTCGGCCAGCAAATCCGGATCCATGTTCCAGCTCTCCGGGGTGCTGTCGATCAAGGACCGGCCTCGCCCCGACATAGCGGATCGCATTGAGGGTGGCCGAGAAGGTCAGGCTGGAGACCAGAACCCGATCGCCCTCCCCGACACCGAGCAGGAGCATGGCGAGATGAAGGGCGGCCGTGCCGCTGGAGAGGGCAACGCCGTGGGACCGATTGGTAACGGTCGCCAACTCGGCCTCGAAGGCGTCGACCTCGGGCCCGAGCGGGGCGATCCAACCCCCTTCGAAGGCACGATTGAGGGCAGCCTGGTCGGTCAGTCCGGTGTCAGGTGGGGACAGATAGATGCGGCTCATCGAATGAGATGAGGGTACCGGGGGATCGAGCGGTCAGAACGGGAGTTC